>JAGIAR010000005.1 GCA_017744735.1 Novosphingobium sp.
ATGTGCAGCGAACCCGTGATCCGCGCCCCCTTCAGCGGCTGCGACGCGCCGTACTCCGCACGCAGCGCCATCAGACCCGGCATCTCCGTCTCGGCGATCTCGATCTCCATCCGGCCGTAATCGGCCTGCGAAATGTCCTTTACGATGTAGTCTTGCGCCTTGGTCGCCACGGGCGGTCCTCCATGAATCGGATAGACACCGCCCAAAAAGAGGGCGGCATCCTTTCGGACACCGCCCTTAGACGCTGCAGGGACCGGAGGTAAAGTCCGGCCTCGGGGATTACGGAATTCGGATCAGTAAGCCGCCGTGAGCGACACCCGCGCGCTGTCGCCCAGGAGCGTATCGGCAGCGGCGAGGAGGGCGCCGGGCGCACGATTCTGCGCCAGGCTTTGCGTGGCCTGTTTGAGCTCGGCACAGTTCAGCCACGGGTGTCCCTGCCCGTAGGTATTCGCCATGCTGGTGCTGATCTTGTCGAGCGCGCGGTTGGCACCGCTGTTACCGTAGCGCGCGTTGAGCGACTGCTTGAGCGTCGCCGCCGCATCGTTCAGCTCCTTCAGATGCGCCGTCGAGAAATTGTCGTAGTCCTGCTGGAAGCCGTCCGCCGTGGTGCGGCAGCGCAAGGCGCTGACCATCAGCATGATGTCGAGCCGCCGGACCTTTTCGGCATCGCTGCCGACGCTCGCCTGAGCCGGAACCGATGCCAGTAGCGATAATGCGGCGAGTCCCGCCGCAACCCCTGTTGAAAACCTCATGTGCCTGTCTCCACCGCGGGATCATCCCGCCGATGCCAAACTGGCGCATGCCGTTTACCCGTTCTTCAACATTGAAAGTAAAGCGTTTTTTACCACGCTTCGAGCACATGGAATTAACCATCCGGGGTTGCTCAATCGACGGTTGCCCGCCTGCTCCACGCATCCTATCTCGCTGTGCGGACGGAGAGCTGAGAAAGGTATTCCGAGATGACGATTGCAGTGGGCGACAAAGTGCCTGACGTGAAGCTGGTCAAGGTGACCGCGAACGGGCCCGAAGCGGTCCAGTCGGGCGAATATTTCGCGGGCAAGAAAGTGGCCCTGTTCTCGGTGCCGGGCGCTTTCACCCCGACCTGCTCGGCCAAGCACCTTCCGGGCTTCGTGGAGAAAGCGGCCGAGCTCAAGGCCAAGGGAGTCGACGAGATCGTCGCCACCGCGGTGAACGACGCCTTCGTGCTGGGCGCGTGGAACAAGGCCGCGGGATCGGACGACATCACCATGCTGGCCGACGGCAACGCCGATTTCGCCAAGGCCGTGGGCCTGACCATGGACGGCTCGGGCTTCGGCATGGGCACACGCGGCCAGCGTTATTCGATGATCGTGAACGACGGCGTGGTCGAAGCGCTCAACGTCGAGGCGCCGGGCGATTTCAAGGTTTCGAGCGCGGAGCACATGCTCGGCCAGCTGTGAGCTTCGCCGGAATGGACACGATAAAAGCCCGCCCTCACCGGCGGGCTTTTTTAATACCCCATCAGCTTGAGCACTTCCTCGCGGCTGCGGTGGTCGCTGCGGAAGATGCCGGTGACGTGGCTGGTCACCATGCTGACGCCCGGAGTCATCACTCCGCGCGCGGTCATGCAGGCGTGGTTTGCCTCGATCACCACCGCGACGCCGCGCGGCTGGAGGTTCTTGGCGATGCATTCGGCCACCTGCGCGGTGAGCCGTTCCTGCACCTGCAGCCGGCGCGCGAAGCCGCGCAGCACGCGCGCGAGCTTGGAGATGCCGACCACCTTGTCGGTGGGGAGATAGGCGATCGCAGCCTTGCCGATGATCGGAGCCATGTGGTGCTCGCAATGCGACTGGAACGGGATGTCCTTGAGCAGCACGATCTCGTCGTACCCGCCGACCTCCTCGAACACCCGGCTGAGGTGCTCGCCCGGATCGCCTTCGTAGCCCTGGCAATATTCCTTCCACGCCCGGCCGACGCGCTTGGGCGTATCGAGCAGGCCCTCGCGATCCGGATCGTCGCCCGCCCAGCGGATCAAGGTGCGGATAGCCTCCTGCACATGGTCGGGCACTTCGATCTTGTCACTCATCGAAAAACTTCCTGCGATTTCGCGGCACAGTTAGGGGCTGCGGTGCGCAAAACCAAGGTAGCTATTCTTGAGCGGCCTATTCCTTGGCATCTTCCTTGGCCTCGGGCGTGACTTCGGCGGTCTCCTTCTCGACTGCTTTGCGCCGCTCGAAGACCAATTCCATGAACTCCCGGTCGTCGCGGGTAAGGTGCTCGGCGAAATCGGGGAAATGCTCCTGCTCTTCCTCGTCGATGTGATGCAGATAATGGTGGCGCAGCTGCCGGAACTTGGTCAGCCAGGCGCCGGTCGCCATATCGGTCGCAGCCAGATCGTTCAGCGCTTCCTCGATCTCGTGGTGCTCAGAGACCGAATGGCGCGTCTCGTCGGTCGTCTCGGGCTTGCGCATCATGGTCGAATAGAGCGCCTGCTCCTCGGCAGCGGCGTGCGCCTTCACCTCGCGGGTGAAGCGCGTGAACAGCTCGATTCGCTGGTCGCTCTCGCCATGAGTGCCTTCGATCAAATCGATCAGGTAGCGGTGGCGGTCGTGGTCCATCCGCAGGCGTTCGAAAATGTCTATGGTTTGGGCCATGGGGTCTCCTTCGGGGAGGAAACGGCATTGGCCGGACGCGGTTCCGCACTGGCGGCGGAACCGCTAAGGCAGCGCGCAATTACAAAAGGCCCCTCCTTGCGGAGAGGCCTTTTGTAATTGGCGCACCCGGAACGATTCGAACGTCCGACCCTCAGATTCGTAGTCTGATGCTCTATCCAGCTGAGCTACGGGTGCGCGGTGGAGGGGCACATAGGGGCAGGTTTCCGGCTTGGCAATCCCTTAAGCGGCACCTTTTTCACCGCGCGCCAACCCCGCGAGCAGCGCCACATCGAGCGGCGGCTTTTCCAGTCTGGCCGCTTCTTCCTGGGTGAACCACCCCCACTCCCCGCCTTCGAGGGCTTCGGGGGAGCCGTGCCAGACGGCGGTGGTGTAAAGCAAAATTACAATCGCGGCATGGCCATGATCGCCCTCCCCTTGCGCGAAGCAGGCCGGCTCGAGCAGGGCCGGATCGAGCGCGATCCCAAGCTCCTCCTCAACCTCGCGAACCAGCGCAAATACTGGGGTTTCGTGCGGCTCGACCTTGCCGCCGGGGAACTCCCACAGGCCGCCGTGATGCTTGCCGAACGGCCGCCGCTGCATCAGCAAGCGCCCGTCATCCCCGCGGAGCGCCACCGCGACCACCGGTATCCATGTCGGGTTTTTTTCCAAGTCGGTGTCCACCGGAAACCTTTCATTAGGAGTATTTTGCGAAACCGCCGTCATCAGACCGCATTGGACGGGGGGAAAGTACCCATGAATACGAGGGCACTGGTCAAAGCAATCCTTGGTGACACCAAGGGTGCGACTGCCATCGAATACGGGCTGATTGTTGCGCTGGTCGTGATCGCGATCGTCGCATCACTGAAAGGCGTAGCAAACGAGAACAGCGGCCTCTGGGCCAAGGTCCGGACGAGTGTCGATCAGGTTGTCAATCCCTGACAATCTTTAGGCCTTTATCAACCTTTGCTGCGTAACCACCGAGTGTCCAGAACAGTTCAACGTGGGGCTGATTTGGATGAAGACTGAACCAGGAGACTAGCGATGAAGTTCATCAACAAGCTGCTTCGTGACGAAGCTGGCGCCACCGCCATCGAATACGGCCTGATCGCCGCCCTGATCGCCGTTGCTGCGATCACCGCGATGCAGAGCCTCGGCAACAACCTGTCGGGCACCTTCAACAAGGTCAGCACGCAGCTCTCGAGCAGCAACACCTAAGCTGCCGAAGCCGAAGAAAAAGAAGGGCGGCGGGGAAACCCGTCGCCCTTTCTTTTTGCCCGCCGCAGATCGCGTGAAGCCGGAAATGAAGCCCGCTTGAGGCTTGCGCTCAGCGGCTGCCGATCTTCAGGAACCGGTCTTCGCGCAACTTGCGGATCGCGGCCGGGCTCTTTTTCGCGAGGCTGTCGAGTTCCTGCGCGATCGCCGCCCCGAGATCGAGTGCGGCATTCTTGGGGTCGCGATGCGCGCCGCCGACCGGCTCGGCGACGATCCGGTCGATCACGCCCAGCGCCAGCAGGTCCTGCGCGGTCATCTTCATCGCCTCGGCCGCGAGCGGTGCTTTCTCCGCGGTCCGCCACAGGATCGAGGCGCAGCCTTCGGGTGAGATCACCGAATAGACCGAATGTTCGAGCATCAGCACGCGCTCCCCACTCGCCAGCGCGACCGCGCCGCCCGAACCGCCCTCGCCCACGATCGCCGCGACCATCGGGGTCGGCAATGCAAGGCAGGCCTCGGTCGAGCGCGCGATGGCCTCGGCCTGGCCGCGCTCCTCGGCCTCGATCCCGGGAAACGCGCCCGACGTGTCGACCAGCGTGACCACCGGCAGGCCGAAACGCCCGGCAAGCTCCATCAGCCGGATCGCCTTGCGATAGCCTTCGGGCTTGCCCATGCCGAAATTGTGCCGGATGCGGCTTTCGGTGTCGTGGCCCTTCTCGTGCCCGATCAGCACCACCTTGCGCCCGTCTAGCTTCGCAAGACCGCCCACGATCGCTTCGTCCTCGCCGTAATGGCGATCGCCGCCGAGCGGCATGAAATCGTCGAAGATGGTTTCGAGATAATCGCGAAAGTGCGGCCGCGCGGGATGGCGGGCGACCTGCGTCTTCTGCCACGGGGTGAGCGCGGAATAGGTGCTGGCGAGCAGTTCGGCGCTCTTCGCCTCCAGCCGCTTGAGCTCGGCCGAGATATCGACTTCGTCGCTGTCCGACGCCGCCTTGAGTTCGGCGATACGTGCTTCGAGCTGGGCGACCGGCTTTTCGAATTCGAGATAGGAAATCATCGCGTTTCGCTAGCCGGGTCAGCCCCTGCGGGCAAGGGGATGGCGCTGGTTGACCAATGCGACCAGCCGGGCGGCGTCCACGTGAGTGTAGATCTGGGTGGTCGCGATGTCGGCATGGCCGAGCAGGGTCTGGAGCACGCGCAGGTCTGCGCCGCCTTCGAGCAGGTGCGTCGCGAAGGCATGACGCAGCACGTGCGGCGAGAGCTTTTCCGGCGGCAGGCCGGCGCGCAGTGCCAGCTCCTTGAGCAGTTGGAACAGCCTTATGCGGGTCAGGTGCTTGCCGCCCGACGGAAACAGGAACCTCCCCTCCCCGCTGCGCAGCTCGAGCCAGCGCCCGAGCGCCTGCCTGGCACGTCCCGAAACCGGCACCATGCGGGCCACCCCGCCCTTGCCGGTAACCGTCAGGAACGGTGCGTCGCGGGGAACGGCCGCCAGCGGAAGCGAAACCAGCTCGGTCGCGCGCAGACCCGAACCGTAGAGCAGTTCGAGCAGCGTGAGCAGCCGCACCGCTTCCATCCGCCCGCCCTCGGCCTCCTGCTCCGCCCGCAAGAACAGGCGCTCGACCTCGGCATGCGAGAGAATCTTCGGCAGAGGGCGGCGGGCCGGCGGGCGCGGCAGCGCCGGCGAGGGATCGTCCTGGCGCAGCCCTTCATCGACCAGGAAGCCGTAGAACTGACGCAAGGCAGAGCTTTTCCGCGCAACCGTAGCCGGAGCAAGCGAGGACCAGCGATTGCCGAGCGTGGCGAGCGCTTCCTTCCCTGCTGCTTCTGGCGCGCCGATCAGTTCCTCTGCGCCTTCAAGGTCGCGGCGGTAGGCCGCCAGCGTATTGGCGGCCGCTCCCCGCTCCGCGGCGAGCATTGCGAGGAACGATTCGATCGCCGCCGAAATCGCGCTGTTCCCCGGCGCTAGCCGCGCGCCACGGCCTCGGCCGCGATCATCCGGGCTTCGGCCGATAGCCCGACCCGGTTGAGCGAGCGCACGATCAGATAAAGCTGGCGCGGGGTCATCATGCTCCAGCTGTCGCCCTGCATGCCCAGCCCCACCAGCATCGCCACCAGCGCCGGATTGTTGGCGGCCGCAGCCTGGTCGATCATCCGGCTCCAGGGGCTCTCGCGCCCGAGCCCGGTGCCGAGCGACTTCTCGATCGAATTTGCGGTAGACAGCTCGAGACGCCCCAGCCCGGCCAGACCGGCGACGAGGAATTGCGACTTGCGCTGGCCGCTGCTCGAATCCTGATCGACATAGTTGCCGACCGCGCTGCCATCGATCGTCCCGTTGCGCACCGGCTGGGCGAGCGCCAGCAGGCCCCAGGCCGCGCTGCCTTCGGGCACTACCCCCGCCCAGCCCATCGCATTGCGGTCGAGGCCCGCCGACAGCATCGATGCGATCAGCATCGGCGCGTCGCTCGCGAGGTCCTCGCTCGGGCTGATCCGCGCGGCGGCATAGGCGGTCAGCACCATCCGCCCGTAGTCCGGCGTGGCGCTGCCCCAGACGTCCTTGATCGCCTGGACCTGCTCCGACGGCGTACGCGCGACATAGGCTTCGCGCAGGCGGTCGGCGCGCGTTGCAGCCTCGCCTTCCACTTCGCTGTCGGCGTAGATCTGCGAATAAAGATCGACCATTGCGGCGCTCGACAGGATGCCGTCGCCGGCCGCGCGATCGGCGGCCAGCGCGCGGTCGGCCAACGGCAGCGCGGGCGCGACCGCGCCGACCCGGTCGTACCAGGCCCCGGCATTGGAGCGCAGCGACTTGGGGACGTCGACGCCGAGCGCGACGCTGAGCGCGTAGCGCCAGTGATTAAGCTGCGAGACCCCGTTCCACTCGATATTGACTGATTGGTGCCCCTGCGCTGCCGCGCCGGCATACCGCTTGGCCAGCAGCACGTCGATCCGCGGCGCGGTCCCGCGCCACAGCGCGCGGTCGAGGTCGCGGTCGGCCTCGTTGGCGTCGCCCGAGAAGGAGCGGCAGATCGACCGCAGGAGTTGCCATTCGCCGTCGCTGCGCAGGTCCCCCTTTAGCGTCGCCACCGGGCACATGCCGGTGAAATCGGCGGTGCCGACGTAGGCGTCGTAAGCAGCGTTGGTCAGCGCCAGGTTGTAGTTGGAGGAATCGACGTCCTGCACCAGCGCCCGCGCGGGATAGGCCTCGCCGATGGTGTTGAGCGCCGCAGCGCGCAGGGCTGCGAACTCCACCGGATCCATGCCGCGCGGCGCGTCCAGCCGACTGACGAGCGTCCGCCGCAGCAGGATATGGCCCCAGCGCGAAACCAGCCCATGCTTCGTCCCCGCGAGAGCGGCGCGGACCAGCGCGGCGGGCTGCCCGGCCACCGCCCGGCCCGGGAAGCCGCCTTCGTCCTTGGACAACACGCCGACTCGCGACAGCGCGCGGCGGGCGCCGGCCGGAATGTCGAACTTCGGCTTGAGACCCAGCAATTCGTCGACCTGGTCGGGGGTCATCTTCTCGATCTGGGCGATCGAAGGGAAATTCGCCGGCAGCGCGACCGAGCCCGCGCTCTCGTCCGCGGTCCCGGGCAGCGGCTGGATCACCGGCACGGCCGCCGGCGCGGCACCCGGACGCGGGGCCGGGGCGGGCACGACGCGCGGCGCCGGCGCACTCGCCCGGGGAGCCGGCTGCGGCGTCGGACGCGGCTTGTCGAAGCCCGGCGGAAGCAGCGATTCCGGTGCGGCCAGTGCCAGCGTGGCCGAGGACACCGCGAGTACGGCGCCGCAGATCAGCAGCGCGCGCTTCATCGGGTAGCTCCCGAAAAACCCGCCGGAACGGGCACTTTCGAACTGATCTCGCGGAGCGGTTCTTCTCCGCCGTCGATCCACGCAATCGCCAGTACCAGGACTACGAGCACAGCAAGCCCAATCACAGAACGCCTCAAACTCTTGGCCAAGGGTCGCGCCTCGTCCGTTACGGTTGCGCTGCGGGTTAGCCCAACTATAGGCAAGGCGGCAATGACCAACACGGGCACCTGGCTATCCGAAAGCGCGATCGAGGCGCTGGCGAAGCGCATCGCGCGGCCGGTGGTGCTTGTCGGGATGATGGGTGTCGGCAAGTCGACCGTGGGACGCAAGCTCGCCGGTCTGCTGCACTTGCCGTTCGTCGATGCGGACGAGGAAATCGAGAAAGCCGCGCATATGTCCGTGAGCGAGATTTTCGAGAAACATGGCGAGGCCGAGTTCCGCGACGGCGAACGCCGCGTGATCGGCCGCCTGGTCAACCGGGGCCCGGCCGTGATCGCGACCGGCGGCGGCGCCTTCTGCAACGCCGAGACCCGCGCGCTGGTGCTGGCCGAAGGGATCGCGGTGTGGCTCGATTGCGATACGGCGACGCTGGTCGAGCGGGTCGGACGCAAGGACACCCGCCCGCTTTTGCGCAACGGCGACCCGGCGGAGATCCTCACCCGCCTGAAGGCCGAGCGCGAACCGTTCTACTCACAGGCCCCCATCCATGTGATGAGCGAGGCCGGGCCGCACAGCCAGACTGTGCAGCGCATCCTGCAGGGAATCGATAGATGGCTGTAATTCCGGTCGACCTCGCCGGCCGTTCCTACGAAGTCCGGGTGGGCCAGAGCCTGCTCGCCAATCTCGCCGACGAATGCGGGCCGCTGTTGCGCAAGCGGCGCGTGCCGATCGTGACCGACGAGAATGTCGCGCAGCACTGGCGCGCGGCGGTGGATGCCGCGCTGCTTTCCGCCGGCAAGGAGCCGCAATGGCTGGTGCTGCCGCCGGGCGAGGCGACCAAGAGCTGGGACGGGCTCGCCCGCACGGTCGAATGGCTGCTGGAACAGGAGGTCGAGCGCAAGGATCACGTGATCGCGCTCGGCGGCGGGGTGATCGGCGACCTGGTCGGCTTCGCGTCCTCGATGCTCAAGCGCGGCTGCGGCTTCATCCAGCTGCCCACCTCGCTGCTGGCGCAGGTCGATAGCTCGGTCGGCGGCAAGACCGCGATCAATACGCCCGCCGGCAAGAACCTGGTCGGCGCGTTCCACCAGCCGAGCCTGGTGCTCGCCGATCTCGCCACGCTGGAAACCCTTCCCCGCCGTGAGATCGGCGCCGGCTATGCGGAAGTGATCAAGTACGGAATCCTCGGCGACTATCCGTTCTTCGAATGGTGCGAAGCGCACGGCGCGAAAGTGCTCGCCGGTGACAAGGACGCCCAGGAAATCGCGGTAACCCAGAGCGTGCGCGCGAAAGCGCGGATCGTCGCCGAGGACGAGCGCGAGACAACCGGCGCGCGCGCATTGCTCAACCTCGGCCATACCTTCGGCCATGCGCTCGAGGCGGAGACCGGCTTTTCCGACCGGTTGCTGCACGGCGAGGCGGTGGCGCTGGGCATGGTCCTGGCCGCCCGCTTCTCGGCCCGCCGCGACCTGATCTCCGCCGAGGATGCTGCACGCATCGCCATCGCAATCGCCGCAGTCGGATTGCCGTCAGAACTGTCCTCGCTCGGCCTCAACGGCAACGGCCAGATGCTTGCCGCGCACATGCTGCACGACAAGAAGATGGACGCAGGCACACTGCCCTTCGTGCTGCTCAACGCGATCGGCGAGGCCTTCCTCGACGACAGCGTGGCGCTGGGCGAGGTAGCACAGTTCCTCGACGAGGAATTGCAGGGTTAGACCAACACGTCCGGTTCCAAATCCACCACTTCGAAATCGCTCAGCAGCGCCCCGATCAGCAGGCTGCGATGGCACTCCTTCGCGCGGCGTTCGTAGCACAGCAGGCAGGTCGGGATTTCCAGCGCCAGCGCGCGCAATTCGGCCATCTGTGCCAATGCCTGGGGGAGCTCCAGCTGCCCGGAATAGATCCGGGCCAGCTCCGCATGATCGCCACGTCGCGCCGCCGCGCGGCCTTCGGCGGGAGTGCCGAGATCGCGCAAGTGCCGATAGGCGATCCCGGCTTCCTCGACAGCAGCTTTGAGCGAGCTCTTCGAGAAACCCGGACGGCGCGACAAGGGCAGGTAGCGGATGTCCGCCAGCAGCTTGGCCCCGGCATCGCGCAACGTATCGACCAGCGCGGCCTGGGTCGCCTGCTCGTAACCGATGGTGAAGATCGTGGGCATCACGGCAATATAGGTGCTGCCGGGGGTTTCGCGAGGCCTCTCGCGGCGCTAACCCGTTGCAAACGCAACTTGCGGAGCCTGCATGACCGCCACCGAAGTGACCCCCGAACTCGATATCGTCAACAAGAACGACCGCGCCTTTCTCGGCCACCCCAAGGGGCTCGGCTACCTTGCCTTCACCGAGGCATGGGAGCGCTTCTCGTTCTACGGCATGCGGGGATTGCTGCCGCTCTACATGATCCACTTCCTGTTCCGGCCCGAAGAAGTCGCCAAGGTCGGCGGGATCGAAACCTTGCGCAAACTGTTCGGCGGGCTGCAGGGCGAACCTTTCGCGATCGCGATCGCCGGGGCCTATGCCGCGGGCGTTTACCTGACTCCGATCTTCGGCGGGCTGCTTGCAGACCAGGTGCTCGGCAAGCGCCGCACGGTGCTGCTCGGCGCGATCACCATGGCGGTCGGCCACTTCCTGATGGCCTTCAACCTGACCTTCGTGCTCGCGCTGCTGTGCCTCGTCGTCGGTTCGGGCATGTTCAAGGGCAATATCTCGAGCCAGGTCGGCTCGCTCTACAAGCCGGGCGACCTGCGCCGGGCGGACGCGTTCCAGATCTTCTATCTCGGGATCAACGCCGGGGTGATCGCATCGCCGCTGGTGATCGGCACGCTGGGCGAGAAGGTCGGCTGGCACTGGGGCTTCGGCGCCGCGGGGATCGGCATGCTACTCGGCCTCACGATCTACATCGCCGGCCAGAAGTACCTGCCCAGGGAGCATTTCGACGTTCCCGGCAGCAGCCGTGCGAAGGACAAGCCGGCGCAGGAACCGATGACCCGGAAAGACTGGCTCTCCGTTCTTGCGGCGTTGCTCCTGATCCCGGTGCTCGCGCTGGGCCAGGTGCCCAACGACCAGATCTTCGGCGCCTACATCGTCTGGGCCGACCAGCAGTTCAACCTGGTGTTCTTCGGCATCCGCCTGCCGACCACGTGGCTGGTGACGCTCGACGCGACCGTCAGCGTCGCCTTCCTCGCAATCGTCGCGCTGTTCTACCGCTGGTACGGCAAGCACTGGAAGGAGCCCGACGAGCTGACCAAGATCATCATCGGCTCCGCAATCTCGGTGCTAGGGGTCGGCTGCCTCTACATCGCCGCATTGACTCAACCCGAAGGCGGCAAGATCGGCCTGTTCTGGCCTGTGATGTTCCATGTGGTGAACTCGATCGCCTTCGCGCACATCCTGCCAGTCGGCCTGGCGCTCTACGCACGGCTCGCCCCCAAGCAGCTCAACTCCACCGTGATCGCGTTCTACTTCATCGGCTTCTTCGTCGATGGGGCCATGACCGGCTATGTCGGGACCTGGTTCGGCAGTATTCCGACCACCACCTTCTGGGCGATCCACATGGGCTTCTCGGCGGTCTGCGGCGGGGTGCTGGTGCTGTTCAAGCTGTTCCTGGCCAAGCCGCTGATGGGCGACAGTAAGGCCGAGGACCTGGCACTGGCGTGACGGCCGCGCGATCGACCGATCGGACTATTCCGCCAGTTCGCGCTCGGTAGCCCTCTGGGCCCGCAGCGGCTCTTCGCCTGAGAGGGGCTTGAGCCCGAGCCGGGCGAACAGCGCCTTGTCGCTATCGTCGCCCGCGTTGGGGGCGGTGAGCAGCTTGTCGCCGGTGAAGATCGAGTTCGCCCCCGCCATGAAGCACAGCGCCTGGGTCGCCTCGCTCATGCTCTCGCGTCCGGCCGACAGGCGGACCATCGAGAGCGGCATGGTGATCCGCGCCACCGCGACGGTGCGGACGAATTCGATGTCGTCGATCTTGGCCAGCGGCGTATCGGCCAGCATGTCGCCCAGCACCGTGCCCCTGACCGGCACCAGCGCGTTGACCGGCACGCTTTCGGGATGCTGCGGCAGGGTGCTGAGCGTGTGGATGAAGCCAACCCGATCACTGCGTGTCTCGCCCATGCCGACGATCCCGCCCGAGCAGACGTTGATCCCGGCGGTCCGGACGTTGTCGAGCGTCTCCAGCCGGTCTTCGAAGGTCCGGGTGGAAATCACCCGCTCGTAATATTCCGGGCTGCTGTCGATGTTGTGGTTGTAATAGTCGAGCCCGGCATCGGCGAGCATCTCGGCCTGCTTCGGGGTGAGCATCCCCAGCGTCATGCAGGTTTCGAGCCCCATCGCGCGCACGCCCGCGACGATCTGGACGATCGCGGGCATGTCGCGATCCTTCGGGTTGCGCCAGGCGGCACCCATGCAGAAGCGCTGACTGCCGTTGTCCTTCGCCTGCGCCGCCATCTGCAGCACCGAGCGGACATCCATCAGCTTGCTCGCCTCGACCCCGCTGTCGGCCTTCACCGACTGCGAGCAATAGCCGCAATCCTCGGGGCAGCCGCCGGTCTTGATCGACAGCAGCGTGCAGAGCTGGACCTCGTCCGCGGGATGGTGCGCGCGGTGCACTTCGGCGGCGCGGAACACGAGTTCGGTGAAAGGGAGATCGAACAGCGTGGCGATCTCTTCGCGAGTCCAGTCGGTACGAATGGTCATGCGGCTTCCTAGCGCCTTCCGGCGCCAAGCGAAATCACTTCCCGTCGAGCGTGCGCGCGTGCTTTTCCGCCGCGGAGCAGGCCGGTTCGAACCCTTCGTAGGGCGGCTGGTCGCTCGGGACCGGGAACAGGAACTGCAGCGCCGTGGGGCTGAGCGCGTGATAGGTGGTCGAATGGCGCAGGTCGGGCCTCACCACCGCGCACCAGCCGGCGTCCGACGGCGGCTCAAGCGCGGTCAGCGCGGACACCACCTTGTCGAAGCCGCCCTGCATCTCGGGCCCTTCGCTGCCGACCGCCATGAACAGATGCGGGGCGCGGCGGCCGGCGAGCAGTTCGTGCGCCCGCGCCGCAAGCCGCCCTTCGTCCCACCACAGGCTCGGGCTGATCGCCGCGTAGTGCTCGAACAGGTCCGGTTGCTCGAGCGCGGTCTCGACGATGAACAGGCCCGCCAGCGATTCCCCGATCACTCCCCGGTTCCCGTCGGTGCGATAGCGCGCCTCGACCAGCGGGATCACCTCGCTCGCGATATAGCGGCGGAAGTCCGCCGAATGGCCAGCGGTCGGATACTGCTTCAGCAGCTCGGCGCTCCGGGTCGGCCCGACCAGCTCCTTGCGCCGGTCGCCCGTCTCGATTCCGACCACGATCGCTTCCTGCGACCGGCCCCAGATCGAATTGAGCGAGGTGGTGCCCGAAACATGCAGGAAATCCTGATCGACCCCGCCGTCGATCAGATAGAGCACCGGATAGGACTTGTTCCCCTCGGCATAGGACGGCGGAAGGTAGATCGCCAGGTGGCGGTCCTCTCCCAGCACGGCGGAATGGAGCGTCAGTTGCTCGCCGACGACGATCGGCGCCGACATGGCGGCGGGCGGACCGGCGACGGCCGGAACACCCGGGGCCAGCAAGGCGGCGGCGAACAGCAGAGCGCGCATCATTTTCCTTTGAACTTCGCCTCTCGCCTGGTCAGGAAGGCCGCGATGCCCTCCTCGGCGTCCGCGGTCGCGGCGGCGGCGCGCTGGGCCTCGGCCTCCTGTGTCATCGTCGCGGCGTAGGAATGGGTCTCGGCATCGAGCAGGCTGCGCTTCAGCAGGCCGAAGGCCTGCGTCGGGCCCTTCGCCAGCTTGCGGGCAAGTGCATGGGCGCTGTGCTCCAGCATTGTCTCGGGCACGCAGCGGTGGATCAAGCCCCATTGCTGGGCCTGGGGCCCGTGGACCTTCTCGCCCAGCATCAGCATTTCGGCGGCGCGTGCCCGGCCGATCAGGCGGGGCAGCAGCCAGCTTGCGCCGCCATCGGGCACCAGCCCGATGTTGACGAAGGCCTGAAGGAAATAGGCGCCCTCCCCCGCAATCGCGAAGTCGCAGGCGAGCGCCAGGCTGCAGCCGATGCCGGCCGCCGCACCGTTGACCTCGGCGACCACCGGTAGGCGGTGCTCGGCGATGTCGAGCAGCAGCGGATGGTAGTGATCGGTGAGCGAGGTATAGGCGCCCCCGGACGGGTCACCGCCCGCCATCACCGCGGAAAGATCGGCGCCCGAACAGAAGGCCCGCCCCTCGCCCCGGATCAGGACGCTGCGTGCATCGTCGGTATGCGCGAGCGCATGGCGCATTTCGTCGGCCATCTGCGGCGTCAGGGCATTGAGCTTGTTCGGCCGCGCGAGCGTGACGGTGGCGACCTCGCGGGCGATTTCGAATTTGATCGAGCGGTATTCCATTACTGCGCCTTAATCGCCTCTCCCCTTTCGCCGCGCTGAATTGGCCTACAGCGGCATGTTCCCGTGCTTCTTCCACGGATTGTCGAGTTGTTTGTTCCGAAGCTTCCTTAACCCCAGCGCAACCCTTCGCCGGGTCGAATGCGGATAGATCACCTCGTCGATGAAGCCCTTGCTCGCGGCGACGAAGGGGTTGGCGAAGGCGTCTTCGTATTCCTTGGTGCGTTCGGCGATCCGTTCCGGGTGGGCGGCCTCCTTGCGGAAGATGATCTCCACCGCGCCCTTCGCGCCCATCACCGCGATCTCCGCGGTGGGCCAGGCGTAGTTGAGATCGCCGCGCAAATGCTTCGAAGCCATCACGTCATACGCGCCGCCATAGGCCTTGCGGGTAATCACGGTGATCTTGGGCACGGTCGCCTCGGCAAAGGCATAGAGCAGCTTCGCGCCGTGCTTGATGATCCCGCCGAGTTCCTGGGCGGTGCCAGGCAGGAAGCCGGGGACGTCGACGAAGGTCAGGATCGGGATATCGAAGCAATCGCAGAAGCGCACGAATCGCGCGGCCTTCTTCGAGCTGTTGATGTCGAGGCAGCCGGCGAGCACCATCGGCTGGTTCGCGACCACACCCACGGTGCGCCCCTCGACCCGGCCGAAGCCGATCAGGATATTGCCCGCATGATCGGGCTGGAGTTCGAAGAAGTCGCCCTCGTCGAGCACCTTCCGCACCAGCTCGTGCATGTCGTAGGGGTGGTTGGGGTTGTCGGGCACCAGCGTGTCGAGGCTGTTCTCGATCCGGTCCCACGGGTCCGTGGTCGGCCGTTCGGGCAGTTCGTCGCGGTTCGAAAGCGGCAGGAAATCGAAAAAGCGCCGCGCAGCGAGCAGGGCTTCGAGATCGTTCTCGAGCGCGAGGTCGGCCACCCCGGTGCGGGTGGTGTGGGTGGTCGCCCCACCCAGCTCTTCCTGGCTGACGACCTCGTTGGTGACGGTCTTCACCACGTCGGGCCCGGTGACGAACATGTAGCTCGTGCCCTTCACCATGAAGATGAAGTCGGTCATCGCCGGCGAATAGACCGCGCCGCCCGCGCAGGGTCCCATGATCAGGCTGAGCTGCGGCACCACGCCGCTGGCGAGCACATTGCGCTGGAACACCTCGGCATAGCCGCCGAGGCTCGCGACGCCTTCCTGGATGCGCGCGCCGCCCGAGTCCGACAGGCCGATCACCGGAGCGCCGACCTTCAGCGCCATGTCCATGATCTTGCAGATCTTCTGCGCGTGACGCTCGGACAGCGATCCGCCGAAGACAGTGAAATCCTGCGCATAGACGAAGGCCAGCCGGCCGTTGATCGTGCCGCTGCCGGTCACCACCCCGTCGCCGGGCACCTTCTGGTGCTCCATCCCGAAATCGTCGCAATTGTGCTCGACATACATGTCGAGTTCCTCGAACGAGCCTTCGTCGAGCAGCACGGCGATCCGCTCGCGCGCGGTCAGCTTTCCCTTGGCATGCTGAGCATCGATCCGTTCCTGCCCGCCCCCGAGCATCGCGGCGGCACGGCGGCGTTCGAGTTCGGCGATGTTGGCGGACAATATTCCCCCCGTTCTGCGGACCGTTCTTACTGTGTTTCAAGCGTAACCGGACGGCGAAGGCCGGGCAAGGCCTACCCGGGAACGTGTGCCGCAAGCCCATGGGCATGCGTTCCATGGTCGATCAGCGCGACGACCGAGGTGGCGATGACCAGCATCAGCAGGGCGAAAGCAAGCAGACCGAGGGCAAGCGCGCGATTTGCCGGCTTGCTCGCCGCGACGGCCGAGCGCCCGGTGCGCGCCCGCCGATCGGCCACGCGGTCTTCCTCGCTGCCCCAGCCGTAGAGGATGATCATCGCGGAGACCGCGAACATCATCGTGCCGGGGATCCACATGATGATCCCGCCGGTCTCCTCGTCGGTCAGCGGCGGTACCTGCCACAGGTGGCCGAGGATTTCATAGGCGTGGTAGAGCTGGACGTCCTTCAGCGCGAGGAACGCGCCGAGCACGATGTTGCCGAGCGCGGCGCAGGCGAACATCGCCAGGCGCGGCGCGAGCCCCGGGCCATGCGGCGGCGGGCGCCGGTCGAAGATCACCGAGAAGAACACCAGCCCCGTCGCCAGCAGGCTGATGTGCCACAGATAGTGGATCGGCTCGTTCAGGATCGCGAGGTCGTGGTATTTCGGGATCATCCAGAAATAGCTGGCGAACAGGAACAGGATCGTCGCCACCACCGGATTGCGCAGGCCGTGGAGCACGCTCCGCAGCCACCCACGCCCGGCGAAGAACGGTGAAACTCCCGCCGGCAGGCCGCGAACGAAGGCAGCCTGCGGCCGCGAAAGGAAGATCAGCATCGGCGCGATCGTGCGCAGCAGCATGTGCTCCACTTGGTGGACGGCGAAGATGTGATCCGCGAGCGGCTCGATCGGCGAGATCAGCGCGAGGAACAGCGCGAACAGCCCGCCGAAGAACGCGGCGACGCGCCAGCGATCGTTTTCGAAGCCGTGCCGGCTGCCGCGCCAGTAGATCAGACCGGCGACGACCAGCGCAAGGATGATCTCCGGCGACAGTTCCCACATGGTGAGCGGGTCGGTGCCGATCGCCTCATGGTCGCCATGGGCGAAGGCGGGCGTGGTGGCGAGCAGCGTGAGGAGCGCCCAAATCCAGCGTTTGCAAGGCATGCCCCGCCTTTACGCCCCCTAGCCGTGGGCGCAAGGGCCGAAGGATCAGCGCAGCAGCACCAGCTCTTCCGCCATCGACGGGTGCAGCGCCACCGTGTCGTCGAACGCCTGCTTGGTCAGCCCGGCGGTCAGCGCGATCGCGGCGACCTGCAGGATTTCCGGCGCTTCCGGTCCGATCAGATGGATGCCGAGGATCTTGTCCGACGCCTCATCCACGATCATCTTGTAGAGCCCGCGCTCGGGCGCGTCCGAGAAGATGTTCTTCATCGGCCGGAATTCCGAGGTGTAGACCTTCACATTGCCGTAGATCGCGCGCGCCTTGGCTTCGGTGAGCCCGACACCCGCGAGCGGCGGCTGCGAGAACACCGCGCTCGGCACGTTGTCGTAGCTCACCTTGCGCTTGTTGCCGCCGAACACGCTGTCGGCAAAGGCGTGGCCTTCGCGGATCGCCACCGGGGTGAGCTGGATCCGGTCGGTCACGTCGCCGACCGCATAGATGCTGTCGCACGCGGTCTGGTTGTAGTCGTCGACCGGGATCTCGCCGTTTTCGCCCAGTTCGATCCCCGCGTTCTCGAGCCCGAGTCCCGCGGTGTTCGGCTTGCGCCCGGTCGCGAACAGCACCTGGTCGGCATGGACCGGGTCGCCCTTGCCGGTATCGACCAGCAGCGAGCCGTCGGCCTGCTTCTCGACCGACTTGATCGTGCAGTGCATGTGGAAATCGATCCCGCGCATCATCGCAATGTGCAGCAGCCGCTCCACGATCCCTTCGTCATAGTGGCGCAGGATCGTCTCGCTGCGGTTGACCACGGTGACATGGCTGCCGAGCGCGTTGAACACGCCGGCAAACTCCATCGCGATATAGCCCGCGCCCTGGATCACCAGCCGCTTGGGCTGTTCGGGCAGATGGAAAATCTCGTTCGAGGTGATGCAATGCTCGCAGCCAGGGAAATCGGGCATGATCGGCCAGCCCCCGGTGGCGACGAGGATGTATTTGGCGGTTACTTCCTTGCCGCTCGCAAGCTTCACCGAATGCGACCCGGTCACCGTCGCGCGTTCGTGGAAAGTCTCGACCTTGTGGCTGTCGAGCGTCTTGCCGTAGAGCGCCTCGATCCGGTCGACGTCGGCATTCACGAAATCGCGCAGCTTGCCCCAGTCGAACGAGGCCTCGCCGATGGTCCAGCCGTAATTGGCCGCGTGCTCGAGCTCCTCGGCGAACATCGACCCGTAAACCAGCATCTTCTTCGGCACGCAGCCGCGGATCACGCAGGTGCCGCCGACGCGGTATTCCTCGGCCACCGCCACCTTCGCCCCGTGCGAAGCGGCGATGCGGCTCGCGCGCACACCACCCGAGCCGGCGCCGATGACGAAAAGGTCGTAGTCGTAAGTGGACATTGGGGGACTCCGTTTGCGGCGCATATGGGAGCCGGGGCGCATCGGCGCCAGCACGTTTTGCTTATCGATGCGATAGCAGGGGCTTAGCGGGCGCGGCCTAGCCCTTGCCTTTCCGCCGTTTCGGCACCTTGGGCAGCTTCGCCAGGACAGCCTTGTCCTTCTTGCGCTTCTTCTCGTGGCGGGGCTTTTTCTTCTTGCCCGCCGCAGGATGCAGCGCCGCCAGCCAGCGCTCGACCGCCGCCAGCGGTTCGGGCCGGAGCGAGTAGAGCCGCCGCTGCGCATCGGCCCGCACCAGTGCCAGCCCGCCTTCGCGCAGCACCCGCAAGTGCTGCGACACCGCCGGCTGGCTGATCCCGAACTCGCCACGCATCGCCGCGACCAGCTCGCCCGCGCTCTTCTCGCCCGTAGCGAGCAGCTCGAGGATCCGGCGGCGAACGGGATCGCCGAGGATGTCGAATACCTGCATCCTGCCTTAAATAAGACAGACCTTATCAGAAGGCAATCTTATCCAACGATCGCAGCAACAACCGCTCCCAGCGCCCGCCGCGCCTCTTGCGGATCGAGCCGCACCTGCAGCCCGCGCTGCCCGCCGTTGATATAGACATACGGCTGATCTAGCGCCGCTGCCTCGATTGCGATCGGAACCTTGCGGCGCTGGCCGAAGGCGCTGATCCCGCCGACCTTATAGCCGGTCACCCGCTCCGCCTCGGCAGGCTTCATCATCTCGGCATGCTTGCCGCCGAGCGCCGCGGCGAGCTTCTTCATCGCAACTTCCTTGTCCGCAGGGATCACCGCGCAGGCGGGCTTGCCGTCGAGCAGCACCATCAGCGTCTTGAGCATCCGCGCAGGGTCTTCGCCGAGCGCTTCGGCGGCGTGCAGGCCGATCCGCTCTGCGGCAGGGTCGTAGTCGTAAGTGTGGACGGTGAAGGCGGCCCCGGAGGCTTCGAGGGCCTTAGTGGCAGGGGTGGATTTGGACATCCTCGATCAGTCGAAATCAAGATCGATCAATTTCTGAATGAGACGATCATCCAAATTCGAGATCGCCTCGGCCAATTTGTGATTGCCTTTAGCAAGAGCCAGCACCGAAAGGATCGAGATCAGAGCGGCATCATCCCACTCTTCATGCCGTCGCTCGAACGCAAGCTCGGCAAGAGCCTTTAGAGAGGAATGGTAGGATTCGGCGAGCCCGGGCGGAATTTCGGGAGCGCGCCCGGTTAGCCGAGCAATCTCGATCTGCGCCGAAAACTGAAAAAAATTGAAATCGATAGGGCCAATCAAATTTCGGGCAATCGCGACCAGATGAGGCACCGCTGCGTACGATGCGACATAGGCGTCTCCTTGGTGGCAAAGTGCCGACCAAAGGCCGAACCAGCGTTCCTCACTGCCTTCGCTTAGGTTCCGCGCCAGAGCATTGATCAGGTCCGGTATATCGGACGCCTCGCCATAAGCATGATTGAGATCGGACCAATGAGGATCGTCCAGCGCCAACATCACCCCAGCCCCGCCGCCTCCAGCAGCGCCTCGGTGCTCGCATCGAAGCGCGCCCCGCCCGCCTCGATCTGCTTCGCGATTTCCTTGCCCAGCTCGACCCCGAACTGGTCGAACGGGTTGATCTCCATCAGCACCGCATTGGCGAAGGTGCGGTGCTCATGGAACGCGATCAGCGCGCCCAGCGTGGCCGGGTCGAAATCCTCGCACAGCATCGTCGCGCTCGGGCGGTCGCCCGGATAGGTGCGCGCGCCGTCCTCGCTCGCGCGGCCGGCCATCAGCGCCGCGCCTTGCGCGAAGCAGTTCATCAGCAGGATGCGGTGGTGGGCGGGTTCGAGCGTGTCGCCCGGCGCGATGCTGGCGATGAAATCGACCGGCACCAGATTGGTCCCCTGGTGGAGCAGCTGGAACACCGCGTGCTGGGCATCCGTGCCCACCCCGCCCCAGGTGATCGGCGCGGTCGGGCCGGTGACCGGCTTGCCCTCGGCGGTCACGCTCTTGCCGTTGCTCTCCATCTCGAGTTGCTGGAGATAGGACGGAAGCAGCCGCAGCCGCTCGTCATAGGCGAAGCAGGCGCGGGTCTGGCAGCCGCGGATGTGGGTGTAGTAGAGATCGGCAAAGGCCGCGCGCAACGGCAGATTGGCGAAGCCCTCGGCGCTCTCGAAGTGCCGGTCCATCGCCAGCGCGCCCGCGAGCATTTGCTCGAACTCGTCCATCCCCACCGCCAGCGCGACCGGGAAGCCGATCGACGACCACAGCGAATAGCGCCCGCCCACGCTTTCGGGGAACGGCAGCACGCGGGTCTCGTCCACCCCCCATTCGACCGCCTTGTCGGGCGCGGCCGTCAGTGCGACCACCCGGCCCGAGGGATCGTCGACCCCGTTGCGCTCGAACCATGCGAGCACGCTCGCGGCATTGGTCATGGTCTCGATCGTGGTGAAGGTCTTGGAGGCGACCGCCAGCAGCGTGGTCGCCGGGTCGCAGGCCTTGAACGCCGCTTCCAGCGCGCAGCCGTCGATATTGGAGACGACATGGACGTCGACCAGCGCCTCGTCGCGCGCCAGCGCGTCGATCGCCAGCGCGGGCCCGAGCGCCGACCCGCCGATCCCGACGTGGATCAAATGCTTCACCTCGCCCAGTGCGCCCTGGTGGATCGCCTCGACCAGCATGCCCATGCGCGCAAGCAGCGCCTCGGCCTCTTCCGCGACCGCCAGGTTGCCCGCGCCGCGCATCGCCGGATGCACCGCCGCGCGGCCTTCGCTGGGATTGACCACTTCGCCCGCGAACAGCTTAGCGCGCATCGCATCAAAATCCGCCGCCGCGGCCAGCGCCTCGAACCCGGCGACGAGTTCGGCATCGAGATGGGTCTTCGACCAGTCGAACTGGATCGCTCCCTCGGGCAGTTCGAACCGCGTCGAATAGGCAGCCACCCGGCCCTGGTCCTCGAACAGGTCGGCAAGGGTGCGGCCCTTGATTTGCGCGAGGTTCTGCCAAGCCGATGCGATCGCGTTCATTGTGCCTCTTTCCTACTTTGGGCCTGAGGGGTAAGGCCTGCGGCGATGATTGGAAAGGCCCGAACCTCGCAAAAACCGCCGCAATTCGTGCCGATCGGAGGGGAAGAGGTTTTTCCCTCTATAACCCTGTCACATGTGTCACACCCCCCCGGACCGACGGTGCCGACAGGCTGCGCGCTTGACGCGGAACGACTCGCATCACAGGGGATCGCGCGATGACCGAAACGACGCTCGACGCGCAGATCGAAGCCCCGCCGCCGCCGCCCGAACATTCGCGCGCAAAGCTCGTCCGCGAGGAAGAGAAGAAGGATGACGGCATCGTCGGCTTCCTGCTGTTCGTGCTCAAGCTGGCGCTGGTGGTGCTTGCCTTCCGCAGCTTCGCCTTCGCCCCGTTCAGCATCCCGAGCGAGAGCATGCTGCCGCGGCTGCAGATCGGCGATTATCTGCTCGCCTCGAAGTGGAATTACGGGTTCTCGAACTATTCGCTGCCGTTCGGTCTGCATCTGTTTCCCAAGGGGCGCCTGTTCGCCGGTCAGCCCGAACGCGGCGACATCGTGATCTTCAAGGCGCCGCCGACCCAGAAGGAAGACTATATCAAGCGGGTGATCGGCCTGCCGGGCGACCAGATCCAGATGGTCGGCGGAACGCTGTTCATCAACGGCATCGAAGTGAAGAAGCAGCGGATCGAGGACTTCGTCCAGCCGATCGACGATGCCATGCTCAGCGATGCGCAAGCCCGCGAACGGGTGACACCGTGCTTCGCGCTGAAGTTCGAGGTCAAGACGCCCGATGGACGTGCCTGCCGCTATCCCCAGTTCACCGAGACCCTGCCCAACGGCGTGAGCTATCGCGTGCTCGATTTCGGGACGAGTTGGGCAGACGACACCCCGCCGCGGGTGGTGCCCGACGGGATGCTGTTCGTGATGGGCGACAATCGCGACAATTCGATGGACAGCCGCTACCCCGCAGCCGAAGGCCAGGGCGTCGGCCTGGTCCCGCAGGACAATCTCGAGGGTAAGGCGGCGATCATGGTGTGGTCGACCGACGGATCGGTCCGCTGGTACGAGCCGTGGACCTGGTTCACCGCGACCCGCTGGAGCCGCATCGGGGGCCGCCTGTGAGCCGGGTGCTGGAGCCGGATACACGCGCCTTCCTGGAAGCGCTCGGCTTCGGCCCGCTGCGCGACGAGACGCTGTGGCGCGAGGCGCTGACCCACGGCAGCATGGGCGAGAAGCGCGATTACGAACGGCTCGAGTTCCTCGGCGACCGGGTGTTGGGCCTGTCGATCGCCGAATGGCTCTACGAACGCGCAGGCGATGCCGAAGGCCGGCTGTCGCAGCGCCTGAACGCGCTGGTGAGCGGGGCCACCTGCGCCGGGGTCGCGCGCGCGATCGGCCTGTCGGCGCATATCCGGCTGGGTTCGCAGGCCCGGGCGGACGGCGGCGGGGACAGCGACAACATCCTCGGCGACGTGATGGAAGCCGTGCTCGGCGCGAATTTCGTCGAGCGCGGGTTCGACGCGACCCGCGATCTGGTCCGCAGCTTCTGGGCCGAGACCGTCGGCGGCTCGGTCGGCGAAGCCAAGCATCCCAAGAGCGCGCTGCAGGAATGGGCCGCGGGCAGCGGGCGCAAGATGCCCGAGTACCGGCTGGTCGATCGCAGCGGGCCCGACCACGCGGCGCGGTTCACGGTCGCGGTTTCGGTCAAGGGCGTCGGCGAGGCCGAAGCCACCGCCTCGAGCAAGGGCGAGGCGGAAAAACAGGCGGCACAAGCATTCATGGAGCGTTTCGGATGACCCAGCATTGTGGCGTAGTCGCCGTGATCGGCGCCCCCAACGCGGGCAAATCGACACTGGTCAACGCACTCGTCGGCCAGAAGGTCGCGATCACCAGTGCCAAGGCGCAGACCACCCGCGCGCGGCTGCTGGGCATCGCGCTGGAGAATGAAACACAGATCATCCTCGCCGACACGCCGGGAATCTTCGAACCCAGGCGCCGGCTCGACCGCGCGATGGTCAGCGCCGCTTGGGAAGGCACGACCGCGGCCGATGCGGTGGTGCTGGTGGTCGATCCGGTGAAGCAGCGCCGCCACGAGCTGGAGCCGTTGATCGAGGGACTTAGGGACCGGCCCGAGCGCAAGCTGCTCGTGCTCAACAAGGTCGATGCCAGCGCCAAGGAGCCGCTGCTGGCGCTGGCGCAGGATCTGACCGGCAAGGCGAATTTCGACGAGGTGTTCTTCGTTTCGGCGCTGACCGGCGACGGGGTTCCCGAACTCAAGACCAGCCTTGCCGGGCTGATGCCCGAAGGCCCGTGGCATTATCCCGAGGACCAGGTGTCCGACGCCTCCGAGCGTCTGCTGGCCTGCGAGATCACCCGCGAGCAGCTCTATCGCCAGTTGCACGACGAATTGCCCTATGATTCCGCCGTGCGGCCCGAAAGCTACCAGACCCGGCCCGACGGCAGCCTCGAGATCCACCAGCAGATCGTGATCGGGCGCGACAGCCAGAAGCCTATCGTACTCGGCAAGCGCGGCGCGCGGATCAAGGCGATCGGCGAAGCCGCGCGGGCGGAGCTCGCGGAGCTGCTCGGGGTCAAGGTCCACCTGTTCCTCCACGTAAAAGTGGAGGAGAACTGGGCCGAAAGCCGCGAGATCTACGAAGAGATCGGGCTCGACTGGGTGCGCTAGGACTTGCTGACGAAAGCCACCGTCATCCGGTCGACATAGGCAACCGGGTTGCCGGCAGGGTCCTTGCGGACTTCCAGCACCTCGTTCGCAAGCGCGGCGCAGGCCGCATGGGAAAAACCCTCGCCGGCGCCATCGGAGGCTTCGCAATGGCTCACCTTCCCCTCCGGATCGAGCAGCAAATTGAGGCCGATCGCCTTGCTCTTGAGGCCGCCGGGAAGCGATTTCACGTCGAGCACCATGTCGGCAGGCAGATTGCCTTCGATCCCGGTCTTGCGGAGATTGCCGACCTCGGCGACGACATAGGTCAGCGTGCCATAGGCCGCCTGCCCGTCGGGGCCGAAGGCCGGGGCGGCAGCGCGGCGGCCGACCAGCTTGCCGCAGACCCGCTCGGAATCCGCCTGGGACACCTCGCGCGACAGCATCTTGCAATCCTCGACCGTCCGGTCGGGCGCGACGAACAGCCTGACCACCGCGACTCCGTCGCTGTCGCGCATGGCCAGCGCAGCACCGTCGAACGAACTGCTCGATTGAGGAATGGCCAGCGAAGCGGCCATGACGGAGAGGAGTATGGTGGCGCTCATGACGCCATTCATATCGGCCTGGAAGCCATACGCAATCCGCCGATCGGCAATTTCTTTCGCAGCCTTTGCTGCGCAGCATCAGATCGCCGGATCGGCTTCCCGGTCGGCGCTGCGCTTACCGATGGTCAGCCCCCCGCTGGCCCTTGCGCTGCGAAAACGGGCAAGGCTGCACAATGCGGCAACCACCGAAAATGCTGCGGACAGGGTAAGCGGCGCGCGCCCGGCGCCAAGGCCCTGTGCAAGCAGGATTCCGATGGCAGCCGCCGCGAGGGTCTGCCCGCCGAGCCGTGCGGTCGACAGCAGTCCACCGGCCGCGGCCGCGCGTTGGCGCGGGGCCCGTCCGATCAGGAGGCGCGAATTGGGCGCGAAGAATAGGCCGAAACCGAGCGCGCAGAGCGACAGCCGCCACGAAATTCCGAAGGCGCCCGGCTGGGCCGGCATCGTCGCCATCAGCACGAGACCGGCGATCGCGATGCCCATGCCGGTGATGCCGAGCTTGGTCGGTGCGATCCGGTCGGACAGCCAGCCCGCCAGCGGCGCGACCACCAGCATCGTCAGCGGAAACGGCAGCAGCAGCAGGCCCACTTCGTCCGGCGAATAGCCCATCACACCCTGGAAACGGAACGGCAGCGCCAGCATCAGCGAGCCCGAGGCGATGAAGGCGCAGACCGCACCCAGCGCCGACAGTCCGATCACCGGCATCGCGAGCAGGTCGACCGGCACCACCGGATGGCTGCGCTGGCGCTCGCGCCGTACGAGGAACCACGCGGAAACGACTCCGGCTACGGCAATCGCAGCACCGGCCGCCGGTGCTGCGCCATGCATCGCGAGCTGGAGCCCGCCCACCAGCAGGAGCACGGTAACCGCGCTCCATATTCCGCTCACCGTCTCGGGCGCGCGGTCCTGGCGGACCGGATCGGGCAGCGAGCGCCCGAGCAGCAAGGACAGGGCGGCAAGCGGCGCTGCGACCACGAAAACCCAACGCCAGTCGAGATGGGCTACGATATAACCGCCCACCGTCGGCGCAAGCGCAGCCGAGGAAGCCACGATCACGCTGTTGATCCCCATGCCGCTGCCGAGTTGCTTCGCCGGATAGATCTCGCGCAGCATCGCGGCGGACACGCTGAGCGCCATGCCCGCGCCGAGCGCCTGCAGCGCGCGAACCACCAGAAGCAGCCCGAAATCGTTCGCGAGGATGGTGACCGCCGAGGCGACCAGAAACACCATTTGCCCGAGCTGGTAGAAGCGCCGGTGACCCATCCGGTCGCCGAGGCTGGAGAACGGCAGCAGCAGCATCACCAGGACGAGCTGGTAGACGGTCACGACATTGGTCACGGCTCCGTCGCCGACCCCGAGATCGCGGGCGATCGTCGGCAGGGCGACATTGGCGATCGCCCCGTCGACCACGAACAGCGCAGTGCCGAAGGAAATCGCCGCGATAGCCCAATAGCGGCGCGGCTTGGGCAAGCCCTCGTGGAGCTCGGGACTATTTGCGGCGGTCATGGCCGGATAACGGACAGAGCGGCGAAAGTTCCCGTCACGCTTCGGCCTTCTTCTTTGCAGATGCCTTTTTCGCCCCCGTCTTCTTCGCAGGCGTCTTCTTCGCCGGCGCCTTGCGCCCCTTCTTCTTGGCCGGACCCTTGGCGGCCCGCTCGTCGATCAACCGGATCGCCTGCTCTTCGGTGATCTCCTCCGGCTTGATCGCCTTGGGGATCGTCGCGTTGGTCGTGCCGTCGGTGACATAAGGTCCGTAGCGTCCCGGCATCACCTTGATCTCGCCCCCGCTGGTCGGATGCGCGCCCAAGGTCTTCATCGGCTCGGCTTTGGTCCCGCCCCTCGCGCCGGGTCCGCGATTGGCGGCTTCCGCAAGCAGCGTCACGGCCGCATTCATGCCCACTTCGATCACGTCACGGGTCGAGGAGAGCTTCGCGTATTTCCCGTCATGCGCGAGGTAGGGCCCATAGCGCCCGATACTCGCGGTGATCGGCTTGCCGCTGTCTGGATGGTCGCCGACCGTGCGCGGCAGCGCCAGCAGCTTGAGCGCCCATTCGAGGTCGAAATCGTCGAGGTCCTTGGGTATCGAGGCGCGCTTGGCCTCCTTGCCCTCGCCGAGCTGGATGTAGGGCCCGAAGCGGCCGGTCTTGCGGAAGACTTCGAGCCCCGTCTCCGGATCCTTGCCCATCGAAACGTCATCGGTGCCTTCGTCGCCGTTTCCGCCCGGCTGGGCGAAGCGGCGGGTAAACTTGCACTCGGGATAGTTGGCGCAAGCGACGAAGGCGCCGTACTTGCCCCCGCGCAGCGACAGGCGGCCGTTGGCCCGGCCCTCCTCGGCGCAGCGCGGACACCAGCGCGGATCGTGGCCGTCGGCACGCTCGGGGAATAGATAGTCGGAGAGGAATGTGTCGAGCTCTTCGGTCACTTCCGAAGGCTTGCGCTCCATCACCTCGTCGCTCTTGGGCTTGAAGTCGCGCCAGAAGGCTTCGAGCACCTTCTTCCATTCGGCGCGCCCGCCCGAGACATCGTCGAGCTCCTCCTCCATCCCGGCGGTGAAGTCGTAAGCGACGTAGCGCGGGAAGAAGCGTTCGAGGAACGCTGTCAGCAGGCGGCCGCTTTCCTCGGCGAAGAAGCGGTTCTTCTCCATCCGGACATAGGCGCGATCGCGCAGCACCTGGATGGTCGAGGCATAGGTCGAAGGCCGGCCGATGCCGAGTTCTTCCAGCTTCTTGACCAGCGAAGCCTCGGAATAGCGGGGCGGCGGCTGGGTGAAATGCTGGGTCGCCTCAACGCCTTTCTTCGCCGGTGCATCGCCCTTGTGCATCACCGGCAGCAGGCCCTCGTCCTCGTCCTCCTCGCCCTTCTGGTCGCGGCCTTCCTCGTACATCGCCAGGAATCCGGGGAACTTCACCACCGTGCCGGTGGCGCGAAGCTCGTGCCGTCCGGTGGGCTCGCGCAACGTGATGGTAGTGCGCTCGAGGCTGGCGGCAGCCATCTGGCTCGCCATCGCCCGCTTGAAGATCAGGCTGTAGAGCTTGGCCTCGTCGCCCGAGCCCGCGTGATCGACGCCGAAATCGGTCGGCCGGATCGCCTCGTGAGCCTCCTGTGCGTTCTTGGCCTTGGTCTGGTAGATGCGCGGCTTCTCGGGCAGGTAATGTCCGTCATAGCGGTCGGCGATCGCCTTGCGCGCGGCCGAAATCGCGCTGCCGTCCATCTGCACTCCGTCGGTCCGCATGTAGGTGATCGCGCCGGCCTCGTAGAGGGTCTGCGCCAGCCGCATCGTGTGGCTGGCCGAATAGCCGAGCTTGCGCGCAGCTTCCTGCTGCAGGGTCGAAGTGGTGAACGGCGGCGCCGGATTGCGCTTGAGCGGACGGGTCTCGACCTCCTCTACCGCGAAGCGCCCGGCCTCGACGGCTGCCTTCGCGCGCATCGCGATGCCCTGCTCGCCCAGCGACAGGCGCTCCAGCTTCTCGCCGTCGAAGCGTACGAGCCGCGCATCGAACTCCGTCCCGTCATGCTCCAGCCGGGCGAGGACCTGCCAGTATTCCTGTGGGCGGAAGATCTCGATCTCGTGTTCGCGGTCACAGATCAGCCGCAATGCGACAGACTGCACCCGGCCCGCGCTCTTGGCACCGGGCAGCTTGCGCCACAGCACCGGCGAAAGCGTGAAGCCGAACAGATAGTCGAGCGCGCGGCGGGCGAGATAGGCGTCGATCAGATCGGTATCGAGATCGCGCGGTGCCTTCATCGCATCGGTCACCGCCTGCTTGGTGATCGCATTGAAGGTGACCCGCTCGACCTCCTTGGGCAGCGCCTTCTTCTTGGCGAGCAGTTCCTTGACGTGCCACGAGATCGCCTCGCCCTCGCGATCGGGGTCGGTCGCGAGGATCAGGCGGTCCGCCTTCTTCGCAAGGTCCGCGATGTCCTTCACCCGGCCCTGCTTGTCGCGATAGGTTTCCCAATCCATCGCGAAATCCTCGTCCGGGCGAACCGAGCCGTCCTTGGGCGGCAGATCGCGGACGTGGCCGTAGGAGGCGAGGACCTTGAAGTCCTTGCCGAGGTATTTCTCGATGGTCTTCGCCTTGGCGGGCGATTCTACGATGACAAGCTGCATGGAAGTTCGAAGGGCCCCTACACGTACGTACGCGCGAGGGTGATGGCCCGGCCGGCAGTTCGTCAA
This sequence comes from Novosphingobium sp., assembly GCA_017744735.1. GTDB lineage: Bacteria > Pseudomonadota > Alphaproteobacteria > Sphingomonadales > Sphingomonadaceae > Andeanibacterium. Next base: position 28,749 of record JAGIAR010000005.1, read on the forward strand.
GCGGGGAAATGCGGGCGACGGCCGTTTGCCCGCCGCCCGCCGGATCGGATCAGCTGAAAGTGCCGCTGACGTCGCGGGTGCTCAGGATCCCGTAGATCGCGACATACATCGCGGAAATGACCGCAGTGCCCGCGGTACTCGCCAGCCGCGCGACGATCGCGAGGACCGGCGGAACGGTGCCCAGCAGCAAGTTCGGAAGATACCCGATGCCGTTGAATACGACGAGCACGATCAGCAGCGAAACGACGATGCCGAACTCATGCCCCTTGGTCATCGCCCAGCTCTTGCCGAGCGATGCGAACACCTTCTCTCCCCGGCCGATGAGCAGCGGCCCGGACAGGGACCAGCGCGCCATGAAAATCAGGCCCGGGATCACGACCAGCAGCAGCCCCCCGATGATGGCAAGGCCGCTGAGCAGCGACATGCCGATATAGGCAACGATCCGCTTGTCGCCCGTGCTGTTCATCAGCCCGGTGCGCTTCAGCATCGATTCAAGCAGCAGGTACCCGCCGATGAAGGCGAGCACGATAATCAGCAGCGCGAGCGCGAGGACCTGCATGACCATGCCCATGTTGGGGATCACGCCAGGTTGCTGCAGTTGCTTGCCGAATATATCGAGCCCGCCGCTGAGCCCGCCGATCACGACGATGAACGCCAATGACGGCAACGCACTGAGGCTCAAGACCCCCATCGTCTTGTCGATGATTTCGCCGATTTTCAAATCACGGTTCGGGCGCGTAGCCATGTCGATCCCCTCTGTGCTTTTGCTCCGTCAGTCCCTCGGCTCCCGGATGCATGAAAATCCTGCATTTCCCGGCGCTGTCCTATACAGATAATACACATTTGTGCGAATACCTAGAGGGATCGAGCCGCGCTCAGGCCTGGGCGCTCACTTTCCCGCCCGCGTGCCGGGAGATCCGGCCTGCGAGTTCGAGTTCGAGCAACGCGAGCTGGACCGCCGACGGGCTCGCGCCGGACTGGCGGATCAATTCGTCGACCGCCACCGGCGCGGTCGTCAGCAGCGCGGCGATATCGGCGGGATCCTGTGCCTCGTCCCTGGAATCGTAGGTTACACCGGCTGTCTCGCGGAAACTCGAGCGCGGGCTGCCGTCGAAGCCCGAGACGAGTTCGATCACATCCGCGGCCGACTGGACCAGCACCGCGCCTTCGCGGATCAGCAGATTGCAGCCCTGGCTGCGCGCGTCGAGGGGCGAGCCAGGGATCGCCATCACCTCGCGCCCATATTCTCCCGCAAGCCGAGCGGTGATCAGCGAGCCCGATTTGGGTGCGGCCTCAACCACCACCGTCCCGAGCGCGAGGCCCGCGATGATCCGGTTGCGGATGGGGAAATGACTGCCGCGCGGTTCGGTACCGGGCGGCTGCTCGGCAATCAGCAGGCCAGTCCGGGCGATCTCCTCCTGTAGCTCGGCGTGCTGCGGCGGATAGGCGATGTCGATCCCGCTCGCGATCACACCGATGGTGGCGGGCAAGGCGCCCATGTGCGCCGCACCGTCGATCCCGCGCGCCAGCCCCGAGACGACCGCGTAGCCCTCCCCGGCGAGATCGGCCGAAATCTCGCGCGCAAGCTTCATTGCAGCCGCGGATGCGTTCCTCGCTCCGACCACCGCGACGCAGGGCCTCGCCACAAGCTCTCCCTGCCCCCGGACAATCAGGATCGGCGGCGCGCTTTCCAGCTCGGCCAGCAACGGCGGGTAGTCGGCGGCATCGTGAAACCGGTACCGCGCCCCGGCCTTGCGCACCGCGGCGACCTCGGCTTCCACCTGCCGCTGGGGCGCCGGGCGGTATTGCGCCCCGCCCCTCCCTGCCAGATCGGGCAGCGCTTCCAGCGCCTCCCCCGCCGAGCCGAAGCGCCGCAGCAACTGGTAGTAGGAAACCGGCCCGACATTGGGCGAGCGCAGCAGGCGAATCCGGGCAAAGGCTTCGTCCTGCGTAAGCCCGGTCATTTCTTCGCGCCGAGCCTCGGTTCGGTGCCGTCGCGCAGGCGGGCGATGTTGGCGCGGTGCAGCCAGATCACGATTGCGGCAACCGCGACGAGGTAGGGAGCGACCCCAGGATAGCCGAGCGCCCAGGCGGCGAGCGGAGCGGCCAGCGCCGCGCACATTCCGCCAAGCGATGAAATCCGCGCCAGCGCGAGCGCGCCGATCCACACCACGGCGTAGGCCAGTCCGACCGGCCAGCCGATCCCGAAACAGATGCCGGCGGTCGTCGCTACGCCCTTGCCACCCCTGAAGCCGAGCCACAGCGGAAAGCAGTGCCCGACCACCGCACCGAGCGCAGCAAGCCCTTCCGCGGGCGGAAAGAAATGCGCGACCAGCAAGACCGCGGCCGCGCCCTTGGCCAGGTCCAGCAGCAGCGTCGCCGCAGCAATCCCCTTGTTGCCGGTGCGCAGCACATTGGTCGCGCCGATGTTGCCCGAACCGATGGCGCGAACGTCTCCCAGCCCGGCCATGCGCGTAAGCAGCAAGCCGAAGGGAATCGAGCCGAGCAGATAGGCGGCTGCGAAGGCTACAAGGTAATTCATCGTCCCCCTTTTACCCCGCGCGCCGAGCTTGTCGAAGGGTGGTCTTTCCCTATAGGCCAGATGAAGAAAAAGCCGTCCCTCGACAAGTCCGGGGCGCAGGGAGTCGTTACCATTACCGAGCCATCCGCACCGATCCTGCTGTTCGATTCCGGCGTCGGCGGCCTCACCGTGCTCGCGGAGATGCGCAAACTGCTCCCGCAAGCCCCGGTGGTCTACGTCGCGGACACCGCCGCCCTGCCCTATGGCGAGAAGACCGAGCGCCAGATCGCGACGCGCGTGCCCGCCCTGCTCGGGCGGCTGGTCGAGCGGTACCGGCCTCGGCTGGTCACCATCGCCTGCAACACCGCCTCGACCATCGCGCTGGCCGCAGCGCGCGAGGCGCTGGAACTGCCGATCGTGGGCACGGTGCCGGCGATAAAGCCCGCCGCCGCGACGACGCAGACCGGCGTGATCGGCCTGCTTGGCACCGCAGCGACGATCCGCCAGGCCTATGTCGACAATCTCGAACGGGAATTCGCGGCCGACAAGCTGCTGCTCCGCCACGCCGCCCCCGCATTGGTGCAGGCCGCCGAGGCCAAGCTGCGCGGAGATCCGGTCGATCCGGCGGTGTTCGCCGCCGCCGCCGAAGGGTTGCGCGCGCAGCCAGGCGGAGAGAAGATCGACGTGGTCGTGCTTGCCTGCACCCATTTCCCCCTGTTGCGCGAGGAGCTGCGCGCGGCCTTCGGTCCCGGAGTTGCGCTCATCGACGGCGCGGCCGGCATCGCCCGGCGGATCGCCTTTCTCACCCAGGGCCAGCGCTTCGAGCGCGACCGGCCCGACACGGCGGTCTTCACCGGCGAAAACGGCACGCTAGAGCGGCTTCTCCCCGCCCTTGCCGGATACGGCCTCGAACGGATCGAGCATCTCTAGGCATTATTTGCGAACCCCTCGCAAACTCCGCACTTTTCTTGACTTTGCCCATCGCGTAAGGGGCCGAGCAACGGCCCTACCGAGTCCCGTTGCAAGCCAGGAAAAGGCAGCAGCTTTGAACTACGATCAAGTATTCGACCAGGCGATCGACCGGCTTCATTCGGAAGGCCGCTATCGCGTGTTCATCGACATTCTGCGCAACAAGGGCATGTTCCCCAACGCGCGCTGCTTCGCCGGCCACAACGGACCCAAGCCGATCACCGTCTGGTGCTCGAACGACTATCTCTCGATGGGCCAGCACCCGAAGGTGATCGAGGCGATGGAAGAGGCGCTGCACGACGTCGGCGCCGGCTCGGGCGGCACCCGCAACATCGGCGGCAACACCCATTACCACATCGATCTCGAACACGAGCTGGCCGACCTTCACGGCAAGGAAGGTGCGCTGCTGTTCACTTCGGGCTATGTCTCGAACGATGCGACGCTCTCGACCCTCGGCAAGCTGCTGCCGGGCTGCATCATCTTTTCCGACGAGCTCAACCACGCCTCGATGATCGCGGGCATCCGCAACTCGGGCTGCGACAAGCGCGTGTTCCGGCACAACGACCTGCAGCATCTCGAGGAACTGCTCGCCGAGGCCGATCCCGAGACGCCCAAGCTGATCGCCTTCGAAAGCGTCTATTCGATGGACGGCGACATCGCACCGATCCACGCGATCTGCGACCTGGCCGACAAGTATAATGCGCTGACCTATATCGACGAGGTCCACGCGGTGGGCATGTACGGCCCGCGCGGCGGCGGCATCACCGACCGAGACGAGGCGGCGCACCGGATCGACATCATCGAGGGCACGCTGGGCAAGGCCTTCGGCGTGATGGGCGGCTACATCGCGGCCGACAGGAAGATCATCGACTGCATCCGCAGCTATGCACCCGGCTTCATCTTCACCACCTCGCTCTCGCCCGTGCTGGTCGCCGGCGTGCTCGCCGCGGTGAAGCACCTCAAATCCTCAAGCGTCGAACGCGATGCCCAGCAGGCCGCCGCGGCGATGCTCAAGCAGAAGTTCCGCGACGCCGGCCTGCCGGTGATGGATTCGACGACCCACATCGTGCCGCTGATGGTCGGGGATCCGGTCCGCGCGAAGAAGATCAGCGACATCTTGCTCGCCGAATACGGCGTCTATGTGCAGCCGATCAACTATCCCACGGTTCCGCGCGGGACGGAGCGCCTGCGCTTCACCCCCGGGCCGACCCACAGCGCGGAGATGATGGCCGAACTGACCGAGGCGCTGGTGGAAATCTGGGATCGACTCGAGCTGGAATTGCGCCGGGCGGCCTGACGCCGCCGTTTGCATTCAGCTTCCTTTCACGGAAGCGGACCTACCGGCGCCGATGAATCGTCGGGCCGTATGGCCGAGAAGCAAGGCAAGGGCCGGGAATGCTTGATCGGGGAGAGTTCCGCGCCTTCGTGCGTGCCGCATCGACTGCATCGGCGCGATGAGTTCGCCTGTCTTTTTCGATCAGACCGGCCGGCGACGCTGGCTTGTCGGGGGCATCACCGGCCTGCTGCTGCTGATCGTGCTGGTCAGCGCGGCGGTATTCGCCAGCACGATCGTGAACGTCCCTACCGAATCGCCTCTGGTGTTCGGGCGCGAACGCGACCAGCCCCTGCCCTTCCGTACCCACCTCGCCCGGTTGGGCCACCGCCTTCCGGGCTTCCTGTGGAAGCATAACCGCACCCATAGCGAGCCGCTGCGGATCGGTTTCTACGTGCCTTGGGACGAGGAAAGCACCGCCTCTTTGCGCGCGCATTACGACAAGCTCGACTGGGTGGTCGCGAGCAATGCGCAGGTCGATCCAAAGGGCGGAAAGCTTTCGCTGGTCGACGACACCGAGTTGCGCGCGATCCGCCGCAGCCGGCTACACCAGCCGCGCTTCTTCCTGATGGTGCAGAACGCCGACGAAGGGCACTGGTTCGGCAACGAGATGCCGGGCTTCTTCGCCAATCGCGCTGCGAGCGACCGCGTGATCCAGCAGACGATCGACGCGATCAAGGCCAAGAAATGGCAAGGCGCGGTGTTCGACTTCGAGAACATGCCCGATTCCGCACTGCCGCCCTATCACGAGTTCCTGCGCCGCGCACACCAGCGCTTCGCCGCGGCGGGCCTCGAACTCGGGCTGACGATTCCCGCGGGCGAGCCGAGCTGGAACCTCAAGCGGATGAGCGACGTGGTCGATCATGTGTTCTTCATGAACTACGATCTCCACTGGCAGGGCGGCGAGCCGGGCCCGATCGCTCCGCAGGCGTGGTTTGCGAGCCAGCTCGCCCATGCCCGGTCGCAGGTTCCGGCCAGGAAGCTGATCGTCGCGCTCGGCAATTACGGTTACGACTGGCACGACGGCGTGGCCGACGCGCTGACTGTCAACGAGGCCTGGCTGGCCGCACACGACAGCGACACGGTGCCGAAGTTCGATCCGGCCAGCGGCAACAGCGGCTTTGCCTACGAGGACGAAGGCCATACGCATACGGTGTGGCTGATGGACGCGGCGACGAGCTGGAACCAGCTCTCGCTGCTCCAGGGTGTCGAAGGGGTCGCGCTGTGGCGGCTCGGGAGCGAGGATCCCGGCATCTGGGAAGTGTTCGATGCGATGCACGCGGGCCGCAAGCCGCAGCTGGCGAGCATTCCGCCCAACCCCAGCACCGATGTCGAGGGATCGGGCGAGATCCTGCGGATCGGCGCAGAACCGCACGGCGGCAGCCGACAGCTGCGCTTCGATCCCTCCGGCCTGGTCGCCGACGAGCGGATCGACGCGCTGCCGACACCCTACGAGGTCCAGCGTACCGGCGGCGCCGATCCGAAACTGCTGGCACTGACCTTCGACGACGGCCCGGACCCCGATTATACGCCGAAGATCCTGTCGGTGCTCGAACGCGCGCACGTCCCCGCTACCTTTTTCATCATCGGCGAAAACGGACTCGACCACCCAGAGATCCTGCGCCGGATCGAACGCGACGGCAGCGAGATCGGCAACCACAGCTACACCCACCCCAACATGGCCGAAGAGGGCGGCCTGGGCACGCTGATCGAGCTCAATGCCACCCAGCGCCTGATCGAAGCCTATACCGGACGTTCCACCCGGCTGTTCCGCGCGCCCTATTTCGGTGACGCCGAACCGACCACGCTCGACGAACTCAAGCCCGCCCTGCTCGCGCAACAGCGCGGCTATACGATCGTCGGCCTGCACGTCGATCCGGGCGACTGGCGCACACCGGGCGTGCAGCAGATCATCGACCGCACCATGGAGCAGGTAGCCGCCGCGACACCCGACCGCAGCACCAACATCATCCTGCTGCACGATGGCGGCGGCAATCGCGACCAGACGGTCGCCGCGCTGCCGATCATCATCGAACAGCTCAAGGCCAAGGGCTATCGCTTCGTGCCCGTGTCGCAGCTCGCCGGGCTGAGCCGCGATGCGGTAATGCCGCGGGTCGACGGCCGCGACATGGCATCGGTCAGGGCCGACGTCGCCGTTTTCGCCGGGCTTGCCGCGATCAGCTATGGGCTGCGCTGGATCTTCTTCTTCGCGATCGCGCTGGGCGTGGCGCGCGCGGTGTTCCTCACCGCGCTCGCGCTGATGGACCGCAAGACCGGCGCGGGCGCTGTGAGCGATGCGCCGCAGCCGCCGGTGTCGGTAATCATCCCTGCCTATAACGAGGAGAAGGTGATCGTCGCCTCGATCGCGCGCGTGCTTGCGAGCGATTATCCCGCACTCGAGCTGATCGTCGCCGACGACGGTTCGAAGGATGCAACCAGCAGACTGGTGGCCGAGCGCTACGGCAGCGATCCGCGGGTGCGCCTGCTCACGCTCGCGAACGGCGGCAAGGCCAGCGCGCTCAACCGCGCGCTCACCTATGCCAAGGGCGAGATCGTCATTGCGCTCGATGCGGACACCCAGTTCCTGCCCGACACCATTGCCAAGCTGGTCCGCTGGTTTGCCGACGAGCGGATCGGCGCGGTCGCCGGCAATGCCAGGGTCGGCAACCGGATCAACCTCGTCACTCGCTGGCAGGCGATCGAATACGTCACCGCACAGAACGTCGAGCGCCGCGCGCTCGATTCGCTCGGCGCGATCACCGTGGTCCCCGGCGCGGTCGGCGCATGGCGGCTTGCCGCGCTGGTCGAGGTCGGCGGCTATCCCGAGGACACCCTGGCCGAGGACCAGGACCTGACCATCGCGATCCAGCGCAAGGGCTGGCGGGTTGCCTACGACGTCGAGGCGATTGCGCTGACCGAAGCGCCGGAAACGCTCCGCGCGCTCGGCAAGCAGCGCTATCGCTGGTCCTTCGGCACGCTCCAGTGCCTGTGGAAGCACCGAGCGGTGTTCCGCACCGGACGGCCGCGCGGGCTGGCTCTGTTCGGCATGCCGCAGGCCTGGCTGTTCCAGATCCTGTTCGCGGCACTCTCGCCGATCATCGATCTCGCGCTGGTGATCTCGATCGTCGGCACGGTGATACGGGTGCAGCAGCACGGCTGGGACCAGACCCAGAGCGACGTGCTGCGGATGGGCGTCTATTGGTGCGCCTTTGTCGGGATCGATCTGATCGCAGGCTGGATCGCTTACCGCCTCGAACCGCGCCGTCAGCGTTTCCCCGGCCTGCTGATGGTGATGCAGCGGCTGGTCTATCGCCAGCTGATGTATGGAGTGGTGCTGCGCTCGATCAGCGCGGCGCTACGCGGCAAGTTCGTCGGCTGGGGCAAGCTCGAGCGGACCGGCACCGTCTCTGCCGGTGTGGCCGAGTAGCGGAGCAAAGTTTCGGGCGCCGCCTGAACGACGCGATGGCCAGGCCCGGGCGCATGCTGACGGCGGTGGAAACGCTGGTGCCTCGTTTCGGAAACGCCGGCCGCACCGCGCTGGGCCACGCCGATGCCGATCCCACTGCAGACCGATCAATCCGCCTTAATCTAGGTTGACGACCGTTTCCTGCGCACCTGCTGTTGTCGGATTCGCCGCCCGCGTCTAGTTGCCGGCCTAAGGGGGCAGTCGAGAGGGGCGATGGATCGCGTTCCCGTATTCAAACAATTGATGCTGGCAAAGCCCTCGCTTGCACGCGGCTTGCTGTGGACTGCGGTCGCGCTGGCGGTGCCAACCGCGCTTCGCTGGGTGGTGAATTCGGGCGGACCGTCCGAGACGCCCTACGTCACCTTCTATCCGGCGGTGCTGCTTGCCTCACTGTTCCTCGGCTGGCGCTACGGAGTTGCGACGGCCGTACTGACCGGAATCCTGGTGAACCGCGTACTCCGGACAGTACCGCTCAATTACCACAATCCGCCGGACCTGGTTGTCATCGGCCTGTTCGCGCTGACCTGCGCGATCCTGATCTATATCGCAACCATGGTGCGGCGGCTCGTTCAGGACCAGGCCGAGGCGGCCGCCCGCGAAACGCTGCTCAATCTCGAATTGCTCCATCGGGTCAAGAATATGCTGGCGACCGTAAGCTCGCTCGCGACAATGACCGCGCGCCACTCGAATGCGGACGATTTCATCGATGCCTTCAGCGGCCGGATCGCGGCGCTGTCTCGGGCAAGCGACCTGCTGGCGGCCGGGCGCGAGGTCCAACTCGACATCGCGCGCCTGGTCGAAACCGCGATCGTGCCCTTCCGGGCCGACGGCAATTTCGAAGTCGTGGGGCCCGATGTCGAATTGCCGCGCGAGGTCTGCGTCCCGCTGGCGCTGGCGCTGTATGAACTAAGCACCAACGCGGTCAAATACGGCGCACTCTCGGCACCCGGAGGGCGGGTCTTGCTGGATTGGGCGCCGGGCGCCGGAAACCGCACGCTGGTGCGCTGGCGTGAGGAAGGCGGCCCACCGGTCTCCGAGGTGCGGCATGAAGGAATGGGATCGCGGCTGCTGCGCTCGCAGCCCGGGCTCGACATCCGGCTCCGCTTTCCGCCCGACGGGGTTGCGTGCGAAATCGAGATCCACCGGCACGGAACTACCCACGCAAATCCCCGATAGGCCGCGTGGCGGAACTGCCATATAAGCGGCACATGGGGAAACGGGAGGGCACAGACTGGCCGCCGCGCCGCCTGTCCGCGATCGGCGATCGCTGGAACGCGATTCTGCGCCCGGCTTGGCTGATCGCGCTGGCCTTTACGGTGATCGCGGACCTGGCCGGCACCGCCTACGTGCTGCACGAGAATTTCGAGATCCAGCCGGTGTTCTTCGCGGTGGGGCTCACCGTCGACATCGACGAGCCCGAGGGCCCCACCGTCGGTCCGCGGGGCAAGGAAGCCAAGCAGCTCGGGATTGAAAAGGAATCGCGGATCGTCGCGATCGACGGCAAGCCACAGAACCCGGAGAACGGCATCGAAAGTCTGACGGAGGCGCTGCGCAATGCGCCCGGGCCGGCAGTGCAGCTGCGCATCGCGGCGCCCGACGGCAGGCTGCACGACTATCGCCTCACCCGCTCGCCGATCCATTCGCAGGAATTCGAAGCCAGCGAACCGCTCTCACGCGACATGCAACTGGCGATCCGCCTGGCGACCTCGCTGCTTGCCTGTACCACGCTGCTGCTCTGCGCCGGCCTGCTGTTCCTGCGGCGCGCGCGCGATCCGGTAGCGTTGTTGCTGTCGTTCGGCTTCCTCTCGCTGGCGGCGACGATGGATCCGCCACTGCTAATGTGGCTCGGGCTCGGTTTCGGGGACGCCTACGATGTCGTCTCGTCGAGCGGCTGGGTGCTGATCGTTGTCGCCCTCGCCGCCTTCCCCGACGGGCGCTTCGTTCCCGCCTGGCTGCGCTGGATCGTGCCTCTTTCGGTGCTACTGGCCGTCGTGCTTTCGATCGACGAGATCGATCCGACGATCCAGATTCCGATCGCCGTGCTCCTCCCGATCGGACTGATCGCGATGTGGGTGCTGCGCTATCGCCGGCTCGATCGGGGAATCGAGCGCCAGCAGATCAAATGGGCAGCCTCCGGCTTCGTCGCGGGCTTCGTACTGGTAGGCCTTGCGGTGCTGGCTGCGCTGGAATTCGGCGACGCGAATTCACGCAGCGCCAACCTCCTTATCGTCATCGCGTTCAACCTCGGCCTGGTGTTGCTCCCGCTCGGCCTGCTCGTCTCGCTGACGCGCTTCCGCCTGTGGGAAGCCGACGTGGTGATCACCCGATCGGCCGCCTACGCCGTCGTGACGGTGCTGGTCGGGATCGTCTGGGCCACCAGCACCGATCTGGTGAAGGAGATGGTCACCGCCGCCATGGGCCAGCACAACACCACCGTCTCCGCCTCGATCAGCGCGGTGCTGGCCGCCGGCCTGTTCGCCCCCACCCAATCGCTGGTGCTCGGCTATACCAAGCGGCGGTTCGGCAAATATTCGAGCAAGCTCAAGACCACTGCCGAGCGCCTGCCCGCGTGGAGCGCGACCGCTAGCCCCGCCGATCTCGGAATGCGTGCGCTGGCGGCGATCGCCGAGAGTGTCCACGCCAGCCGCGCCGCGGTGCTGACGCTCACTCCCACCGGGCGGGAACTGGTCGCCGCGCGCGGTATCGAAGAGCCCGAGGCGCTCGCGGCGCCCGAGACAGTGCCGGAAGAAGATCCGCGTTTCACCCTGCAACTCCCGCTCGAAGACGACGACGGTCCGATCGGCACGCTGCTCCTCGGCCCGCGCAGCGACGGCAACCGTTACAACCGGGACGAGCGTGAGGCGCTGCAGGCGCTGACCGAGCCGCTTGCCGAGGCGATCCGCCGTGCCATGGACCGCGTCCAGCGAGAAGCCGGAGTGCACAAGATGATCAGCGCGGTGGAGGAGCGGCTCGCCCGGATCGAGCGCGGCGGCCACGCAGGCCCGGACCCGGCACCCGCCTGACCCACACTCGGTTGACGCCGCCGCAAATTGCGTCGAACGGAGCGGCGCAATCAAAGGAATCCCCATGTCCGGCTTGAACCCCGATATCGACCCCGACGGCCTGCTCGAATTCTCGGTGGTCTTCACCGACCGCTCGCTCAACCACATGAGCCAGGCTTTCCAGCAAGTGATGCGCGAGATCCACGCGACGCTGTGCGAAGTCTACGGTGCCGAGCGCGCAGTTGTGGTGCCGGGCGGTGGGACCTACGCGATGGAATCCGTCGCGCGCCAGTTCGCCACCGGCCGGAAGGCAATGGTGATCCGCAACGGGTTCTTCTCGTTCCGCTGGAGCCAGATCTTCGAAGCCGGCTCGATCCCGTCCGAAGAGATCGTGCTCAAGGCGCGCCGGGTCAATGCCACCGCCGACAGCCCATTCGCCCCGCCCCCGATCGAGGAAGTCACCGCGCGGATCGCCGAGGACCGGCCTGCGGTGGTGTTCGCGCCCCACGTCGAGACCGCCTCGGGGATCATCCTGCCCGATGCCTATATCAAGGCCGTGGCCGACGCGATCCACGCCGAGGGCGGGATCTTCGTGCTCGACTGCATCGCCTCCGGTTGCATCTGGGCAGACATGAAGGCGCTCGGGGTCGACGTGCTGATCTCCGCCCCGCAGAAGGGGTGGTCGTCGCAGCCTTCCTCGGGGCTGGTGATGATGAACGAAGCCGCGCTCGAGCTGTGCAAGAGCCGGCAGACCACCAGCTTCGCGCTGGACCTGGCGAAGTGGAACACGATCATGGAAGCCTATCTGAACGGTGGCCATGCCTATCACGCGACCATGCCGACCGACGCGCTGCGCGCGTTCCACAAGGCGATGATGGAAACCAAGGCGATCGGCTTCGAGAAGCTGCGCGATGCGCAGTGGGAACAGGGCAATGCGGTGCGCGCGATGCTGGCCAAGCGCGGGGTCAAATCGGTTGCCGCCGACGGTTTCGGAGCGCCGGGCGTGGTGGTTTCGTTCACCGACGATCCCGAAATCCAGACCGGCAAGAAGTTCGCAGCGCAGGGCTTCCAGATCGCCGCGGGCGTGCCGCTGATGGTCGACGAGGGTCCGGACTACAAGAGCTTCCGGCTCGGCCTGTTCGGGCTCGACAAGCTCAAGGACGTGCCCGCCAGCCTGGCTCGGCTGGAAGCGGCGTTCGACAGCGTATTCTGACGGTAAGCGCCCCGGCTCGCGCCGGGGCGTTCCTGATCAGCGCAGCATCACCACATTGTCGCTCTTGCGCGGATCGATACGGTCACCGCGGTAGAGGCTGGCCATCGGCTCGTCCGCCACGGTCACGGCTTCCGCTCGGCCGAAGCCGTTGAAGGCGGTCTTCATCGCCGCGCCATAGGCACCGAGCATGCCGATCTCGACATAGTCGCCCGGACCGATATCGCCCGGCAGCATGAAGGGGCCCTTCATGTAGTCGGCATCGTCGCAGGTCGGCCCGTAGAAGGCGAATTCGCGGTCCTGGTCGACCAGCCGGTCGTCGAGCGACGACACCGGGAAGCGCCAGCCGATATGCGCCGCGTCGAACAGCGCGCCATAGGCGCCGTCGTTGATGAACAGCTCGTCGCCGCGGCGCTTTTCCACGCGCACGACCATCGAGTTGTATTCGGCGCACAGCGCGCGGCCGGGCTCGCACCACAGCTCGGCGTTGTAGGAAATCGGCAGCGCTTCGAAGTGGCGGTCGATCACCCCGAAATAGTCTTCGAGCGGCGGCGGCTCCATCCCCGGATAGGAGCTGGGGAACCCGCCCCCGACATCGACGATGTCGACGGTGACCGCGGCTTCGGCAATCGCGGCGCGCACGCGCTCGAGCGCCTGGACGTAGGCAAAGGGCGTCATCGCCTGGCTGCCGACGTGGAAGCAGATGCCCAGCGCGTCGCAGTGCTGGCGGGTAGCCTGGAGCAGCGGCGCGGCGTCGGCCAGGTCGATCCCGAACTTCGAGGCGAGGCTGAGCTCGGAATAGTCGGACGAGACCCGCAGGCGCACCAGCAGGTACAGGTCCTCGGCCGGCCGGCCGCGCTGGTCGGCAGTGGCGGCGACGATCTTCTCGAGCTCCTCGATCGAATCGAGGCTGAAGGTGCGCACGCCGTGGCGGTGATAGGCTTCGGCAATCGCGCTTTCGGCCTTCACCGGATGCATGAAGCACAGCGTCGCTTCGGGCAGCGTCTCGCGCACCAGGCGGACCTCGGCGATCGAGGCGACGTCGTAATGCGTGATACCCGAATCCCACAGGACCTTGAGCAGGTCCGGCGACGGATTCGCCTTCACGGCATAGAGCGACTTGCCCGGGAACTTCTGCGAAAAGAAGCGGGCAGCGCGCGCAGCAGCGTGCGGGCGATTGAGGATTACGGGTTCGTCCGGACGGAGGTCGCGGACTACAGCCGATGCGCTAGGATAGATGTGCAACTCAAGGGACCCCCAAAACTAAAAGTTTCAGACAAGGCTGCCTTGCGGTTTAGGAAGTCCCCTTGGGGCAGCGAGGGGCGGATATAGGACCCCTGTGCTGAACTGCAAGTGAAAATCGCCGATCCGTCGTCCGTCCGGGCCAGACTTATCCACAGGCCTGAAAAGCCCGGATTTTCGTGACTTTTCCGCGAGTTCTCCGCTCAGCTCAAGCGGTCGCGGAAGTCCTCGTAGCCGAACTTGCGGACCAGCTCGAGCGAATCGGATTCCGAATCCCACAGCCAGATCGACGGCAGCGGCACGCCGTTGAAGGTGGTGGTCTTGACCATCGAGTAATGCGCCTGGTCGAGGAAGGCGAAACGTTCGCCCGGACGCAGTTCGACCGGCAGGCGATAGTCGCCGATCACGTCGCCCGCGAGGCACGAGGGACCGCCGAGACGGACCGGATCGCCCTCCCCCTGCTCCTCGCCCAGCATCGCCGGGCGATAGGGCGCCTCGATCACGTCGGGCATGTGGCAGGTCGCCGAAACGTCGGTGATCGCAAGGTCCATCCCATTCCAGTGCGAATCGAGGATCGTGCCGACCAGGATGCCGGCGTCGAGCGCCACCGCCTCGCCCGGCTCGAGATAAAGCTCGGCCCCGGTGTCCTCCTTCACGTCGCGCAGGAACTCGACCAGTTCCTCGCGCTGGTAGTCGGCGCGGGTGATGTGGTGCCCGCCGCCGAAGTTCAGCCATTTGAACTGGCCGAAATAGGGTTCGAGATGATCGAACAGCACGTCCCAGGTGCGCTTGAACGGCTCGAGGTCCTGCTCGCACAAAGTGTGCATATGGATGCCGTCGACCAGTTCCATGTGCTCTTCGGTCAGTTGGTCGATCGGAAAGCCGAGCCGCGAATGCGGCGCGCAAGGGTCATAGCGCGGCACCTCGCCCTCGGCATGGAGCGGATTGACCCGCAGGCCGATGTCGAAATGGTCGCCGCGCGCGCGGGCGGCCGCGATGATCGCCGAACAGCGCTCGATCTGCATCGGAGAATTGAAGATCACATGGTCCGACAGGCGGCAGATTTCCTCGAGATCCTCGGGCTTGTAGGCCGCGCAATAGGTCGCGATCTCGCCGTCGTAATGCTCGGCCGCCAGCCGCGCTTCCCACAGGCCCGAGGTGCACACGCCGTCGAGATATTCGCCGATCACCGGCGCGACCGACCACATGCTGAACGCCTTGAGCGCGGCCAGCACCTTGATCTCCGCCGCGTCGCGGACATCGGCGAGGATCTGCAAATTCGACCGCAATTTCGCGAGATCGACCACGAAGGCGGGGCTGTCCACGCGGTGGAGGTCGAAATGGGCGAAGGCGCCCGGATCGCCGGCTCTGGTTTCCATCAGTCTTTCCTTCAGCCCAGCGGGGCCTTGAACACGAACAATGCGCCAAGCGCGATCAGGCCGAAGCCGACGAGCTGGCTGACGCCCGGGCGCTGGTCGAACAGCAGCCATGCGACCGCGAGGAAGCCGAGCAGCGACATGCATTCCTGGATCGTCTTGAGCTCGGCGAGCGAATAGGTCTTCGCCCCGATCCGGTTGGCCGGGACCGCGAGCGAATATTCGAACAAGGCGATGCCCCAGCTGACGAGGATCGCCAGCCACAGCGCCTTGGCGGGGAACTTGAGATGCCCGTACCAGGCGAGGTTCATCACCAGGTTCGAACCGGCAAGCAGGCCGATCGGGGCGAAGAGGTTCCAGTTCATCGGTGTATTCTTTCCGGGTTACACAAGTTACACCCTGTCACCCTGGAAAAGGGCCTGAGAACCGCAGAATTCCGGGCTTCCTTCAAGATGACACTCCTGCGAACCAAAACGACGCGGGTGAGGCGCAGCGCGACCGAACTTGCGGTTATCCTGCCCTGCCGACGGGCGTGTAGGAAAGTAGATTCTGACGCTCCTCTCCCCTGACGGGGAGAGGATAGCGCAGCTTGCCGCGCGAGCGGCTAGCGGAGCTTGGAGAGGGGGAGCAAGGCCCCCCTCTCCACTGCGGCCAGGCCTTGCAGGCCAAGCCTTCGTATCCTCTCCCCCTCCGAGGGAGAGGATAGATCAAAACTCCACCGGCCCCGGCAGTTCCTCGACCGTCCACGGCAGACCATGCTTGTTCAGCATCTCCATGAAGGGATCGGGATCGAACTGTTCGATGTTGAACACGCCATCCCCCTTCCACGCGCCGGTGAGCATCATCGCCGAGCCGATCATCGCCGGAACGCCGGTGGTGTAGCTGACCGCCTGGTTGCCGGTTTCGGCATAGGCCTCTTCGTGATCGCAGATGTTCTTGATGTAGAAGGTCTTCTCGCCCGATCCGTCGAGCGCCTCGCCGGTCGCGATGCAGCCGATGTTGGTCTTGCCCTTGGTCGTCGGCCCGAGGCTCGCCGGTTCCGGCAGCACCGCCTTCAGGAACTGCAGCGGGATGATCTCGTGGCCTTCGTAGACCACCGGGTCGATCCGGGTCATGCCGACGTTCTGCAGCACGGTCAGGTGCATGATATAGGCATCGCCGAAGGTCATCCAGAAGCGCGCGCGCTCCATCTCGGGGACGAACTTCGCGAGGCTTTCCAGCTCCTCGTGATACATCATGTACATGTTCTTCGGGCCGACGCCCTCGAAGTCGAAGGTGACCTTCTTGGCCATCGCCGGGGTCTCGACGAACCGGCCGTTCTCCCAGTGACGCGCGGGCGCGGTGACTTCGCGGATGTTGATCTCGGGATTGAAGTTGGTCGCGAAGGCCTGCCCGTGATCGCCGCCGTTGCAATCGAGAATGTCGAGCGTGCGGATGGTCTTGAGCTTGTGCTTCTTGAGCCACATCGTGAACACGCTGGTCACGCCCGGATCGAAGCCCGAGCCGAGCAGCGCCATCAGCCCGGCCTGCTTGAAGCGGTCGTGATAGGCCCACTGCCAGCTGTATTCGAACTTCGCGACGTCCTTCGGCTCGTAATTGGCGGTGTCGAGGTAATCGACCCCGGCCGCGAGGCACGCGTCCATGATCGTGAGATCCTGGTAGGGCAGCGCGAGGTTGACCACCAGGCTCGGCCCGATCTGCTCGAGCAGCGCGGTTAGCGCCGGAACGTCTTCGGCATCGATCCGGTAGGTGCTCACGGTCTGGCCGGTGCGGTCTTTCACCGACGCCGCGATCGCATCGCACTTCGCCTTGGTGCGGCTGGCGAGATGCACTTCGGGAAAGATATCGGCGTTCATCGCCATCTTGTGGACCGCGACCGAGCTCACGCCGCCCGCGCCGATCACCAGCACCTTGCTCAAACCCAATCTCCTTTGCGGGCCATTTTGCGCCAATCCGCTTTGCGGCCGCGAAGATGCGCATATAGATCGCCCGCATGACAGCACAACACCGCACACCCACCCGCGAGGGGGTCGTCGAGGCCGCCGCACGGATCGCCGCGATCCTGCCGCCCACTCCGCTGCTGCCGGTGGAGATCGGCGGAACCGCGTGCTGGATCAAGGCCGAGAGCCTGCAGCCGGTCGGCGCGTTCAAGATCCGCGGCGGGTGGAACCGGCTGAGCACGCTCACGCCCGAGCAGGCGGCCGGCGGGGTGATCGGGGTGTCGAGCGGCAACCATGCGCAGGGCGTCGCCTGGGCGGCCGCGCGCCTGGGGATCGCCGCGACCATCGTGATGCCGAACGACGCGCCGGCGGTGAAGCTGGCCAATGTGAAGGCGCTTGGTGCGGGCGTGGTGCTTTACGACCGGCCCGGCGGCGAAGACCGCGACGCGATCGCGCGCAAGCTGTGCGAAGACCGTGGCGCCACGCTGGTCCATGCCTATGGCGATCCGTGGATCATCGAAGGCCAGGGCAGCGCCGGGATCGAGATCGCGCAGCAGCTGGGCCGCGAGCCGGGCCGGATCGTCGCGCCCTGCGGCGGCGGCGGGCTGACCGCCGGTCTCGCCCTCGCCTGCCCGTCTGCCGCAATCGTGCCGGTCGAGCCCGAAGGCTGGGACGATGTGCGCCGCAGCCTCGCGGCCGGAGAAATCCTCCCGGTCGGCCCCAACCCGCCCGCGACCGCCTGCGACGCGCTGCAGACCCCGGCGACCTGGCCGATCAATTTCGCGGTGCTGAAGGAACGGTGCAGCCCCGGGCTGGCAGTGAGCGAGCGCGAGGTGCGCGACGCGCAGCGGTTCGCCTTCGCGCGCTTGCGGCTGGTGGTGGAGCCGGGCGGCGCGGTGGCGCTGGCGGCGGCGCTGGCGGGAAAGGTGGCGCTGGATGCGGACACGGTGATCGTCGCTTCGGGCGGCAACGTCGATCCGGCGCAGTTTGCGGGGGTGATAGCGAGCGACACCTAACGCTCCCACAATCCCCGGGTAAGATGAGCGCGTCCTCTTGCCGACCCGTCCCATTTGACAACCCACCCTCCCCACGCGCAGTCTCCGCTGCAAGGAAACAGGGGAGGAAACCATGCAGGCCCAGATGCTCGCACCCGCCGCCGTGCTGGTGGCGTGGACGCTGATCGTGATGTTCTGGATGATGGCGACGCGGCTTCCCGCGCTGGCGAAGAGCGGGATCGACCTCAAGCAGGCCAAGCCCGGCGGACGCGGGCAGGATCTCGAAGGCGTGCTGCCCGACGCGATCAACTGGAAAGCCCACAATTACATGCACCTGCTGGAACAGCCGACGCTGTTCTATGCGCTTTCGGCGATCATCGCGCTGCTCGGCGCCGGCGGCACGGACGTGCTGATCGCGTGGATCTACGTGGCGCTGCGGATCGTCCATTCCATCTGGCAGGCGACCGTCAACCGGATCCCGGTGCGGCTGCTGCTGTTCGGCCTGTCGACGCTGTGCCTGATCGCGCTGGCGGTGCGGGCGATCGAGCTGACCGTTTTCGCGTGAGGGGAGAGAGACCATGACGGGCATGGGAATTCTGCAGCCGGTCGTCGCGCTGGCGGCGTGGACGATGGTGATGTGGCTGTGGATGTATGCCACCCGCATCCCCGCGCTGAGCAAGGCCGGGGTCGATCCCGACCGGCTGGCCAACGATCCGGAGGTGACGCTGGACCGGGTGCTGCCGCCGGCGGTGCAGTGGAAGGCGCACAACTACAACCACCTGCACGAAGCGCCGACGGTGTTCTACGCGATCGCGATCCTGCTCGCGATCGTCGGCCAGGGCGACGGGCTCAACGCCTGGCTCGGCTGGGCCTATGTCGCGCTGCGCGTGATCCACTCGCTGGTGCAGGCGACCGTGAACCGGGTCGTGCTGCGCTTCTCGATCTTCGTCCTCTCCAGCCTCGTGCTGATCGCGCTGATCCTGCACGCCGGGATGGCGGTGTTTGGTTGACGCACGCCCATCGCCCGGCAAGGGGCTCAGGCCGGCACCAGCCCGAGGTGTTCCACGAACGGATCGAAATCGCGGTCGCTGTATAGCAGCGGCAAATGCTCCTCAATGCACCGGGTGGCGATCAGCGTGTCGATCGTCTTGCGCACCGTGATGCCTTTGGCGCGCAACTCGCGAAAATTGCGCGCCGCCTGCACGGCGATCTCGCGGCCACCGATATCGACCTGTTCGAGCGTGCCGAGCAGGTCGAGCGCCTGCGCAAAATCCCGCTCGTCGGTGAAGCCCTGCAAGACCTCGGTGAGCATCAGGTCGCCGATCGCCACCAGTTCGGCGCCAAGCAACCCGTCGAGCCGTTCGGCTTGCGATGTGTCCGCGCCGCGAAAGTAGTCGATCCAGACGCTGCTATCGACGAGAATCAAGAATCCCGCCGCATCGCGTCAAGATCGCCCTGCCATTCAAGCTTGCCGCGCACATCCCGCAGACGCCGCTGGCGGGAAAGCCGAAGCAGGGTTTTGAGGCCGAGTTCGACCACCTCGCGCTTGGTCTGCGAGCCGCTGGCCTGCATCGCTTCGGCCATCAGCCGGTCATCGATCACGATATTTGTGCGCATATGTGTATTCCCGGGAGGAAATATACACATGTGCGCGGGAACGGACAACGCTCAATAGGCCGCCACGCTCGGCAGTTCCTTGCCCGCCTCGAATTCGCGGTGGGCGAGGAAGCGCTCGGCGTCGAGCGCGGCCATGCAGCCGGTGCCGGCCGCGGTCACCGCCTGGCGGTAGATGTGGTCCATCACGTCGCCGCAGGCGAACACGCCGGGGATCGAAGTTCTCGGCGTGCCCGGCTCGACCAGCAGATAGCCGTTCTCGTCCATCGGCAGCTTGCCCTTGAACAGCTCGGTCGCGGGCTTGTGGCCGATCGCGACGAAGGCCCCGTCGGCGATGAAATCGCTGACCGCGCCGGTCACCGTGTCCTTCAGTTCGAGCGAGGCGAGCCCCTGCCCCGCAGGATCGCCGAGGAAGCGGGTCACCTGCTTGTTCCACAGCACCTTGATCTTCGGGTTGGCGAACAGCCGATCCTGGAGAATCTTTTCCGAGCGCAATTCGTCGCGGCGATGGATCAGCGTGACGTCGTCCGAATGGTTGGTGAGGTAGAGCGCCTCCTCGACCGCGGTGTTGCCGCCGCCGATCACTGCGACCTTCTTGCCGCGGAAGAAGAACCCGTCGCAGGTCGCGCAGGCGGAAACGCCCTTGCCGCCCAGTTCCTGCTCGCCCAGCACGCCGAGCCACTTGGCCTGCGCGCCGGTGGCGATCACGACCACGTCGCCGACATAGGTGTCGCCGCTGTCGCCGGTCGCGGTGAAGGGCGAGCCGCTGGCGAGATCGATGTCGACGATCGTGTCCCAGATCACCCGCGTTCCGACATGCTCGGCCTGCGCCTGCATCTGCTCCATCAGCCACGGGCCCTGGATCACGTCGCGGAAGCCGGGATAGTTCTCGACGTCGGTGGTGATGGTCAACTGCCCGCCCGGCTGGAGCCCCTGCACCACGATCGGCTGCATCCCGGCGCGCGCGCCATAGATCGCGGCCGAGAGGCCGGCAGGGCCGGAGCCGATGATGAGCATGCGGGTGGTGTGGGTGGTCATTCGCTGAAATCCGTCAGAAAGCCTGTTCGCTGGCGATGTAGGGATAACCGCCGGGCGCGACAATCGCAGCAAAAACTTGGGTTGGGGAAAGCTGGACTGAAGCTCAGGCCGGGATTGCGTTGAGGTCTTTCAGGAAGCGGTTCATCCAGCGCTGGACGGTCTCGCCCTTGACCCCGCGGTGAAGCTTCTTCCAGCGCTTCTTGCGTTCTTCCAGCGGCATGTCGAGCGCGATCCGGATCGCGTGGCTGATGTCGTCGGCGCTGTAGGGATTGACCAGCACCGCATCGGTCAGCTGGAACGCCGCCCCGGCGAAGCGCGACAGGATCAGCACGCCGGGATCCTCGGGATCCTGCGCGGCCACATATTCCTTGGCCACCAGGTTCATCCCGTCGCGCAGCGGCGTCACGAGCGCGATCTTGGATGCGCGGTAGAAGCCGAACAGCTCGGCCGCGCTATGGCCCTTGTTGACGTAGCGGATCGGCACCAGGTCCACTTCGGAGCGTGCGCCGTTGATCTGGCCGCATTTCTGCTCGAGCAGCTCGCGAATGTCCTTGTACGAGCGGACCTCCTCGCGGCTGGGCGGCGCGATCTGGATGAACACCAGTTCCTCCACCCGTTCGGGATAATTGTCGAAGAACCGGCTGATCCCGTCGATCCGCTCGGGCAGGCCCTTCGAATAGTCGAGCCGGTCGACCCCGATCATCGCCTTGCGCCCGCGGGTGCTGCCGGTAAGCCGGCGCTCTGCGTGCCGGGCTTCCTTGCTCTCGCCGAGCTTCATGAAGTGTTCGTAGTCGATCCCGATCGGATAGGAACGGGCGATCACGGTGCGGTCGCCCAGCGTGATCTCGCCGCTGCCCGGATCGATCTTCGCCCCCAGCTCCTTGCGGCAATAATAGCGGAAGCTTTCGAGCCATTCGTCGCACTGGAACCCGATCAGGTCGTATTCGAGCATCGCCTTCACCAGCCGCTCGTGGAACGGCAGCGCGGTGATCAGATTGGTCGGCGGCCAGGGAATGTGAAGGAAGAAGCCGATCCGGTTCCTGAGCCCCGCCTGGCGAAGGCGCTCGCCGAGCGGGATCAGGTGATAATCGTGCACCCAGACCACATCGTCGGGCGCGATCAGCGGGGCGACGGAATCGGCGAAGCGATCGTTGACCCGCTCATAGCCCATCCCGGTCTCGCGCTCGAAGCGGGTCAGGTCGATCCGGTAGTGGAACAGCGGCCAGAGCGTCGAATTGGCATAGCCGTTGTAGTATTCCTCGACGTCCTGCGGCTCGAGGTCGATCGTCGCGATCGTCGCGCCGTCGGATTCATGGGTGGTGATGTCGCCGGTGAATTCCTCCACTTCCTGGCCCGACCAGCCGAACCAGATGCCCTTGCGCTTCTTGAGCGCCGCGCCCAGCGCGCTGGCGAGCCCGCCCTGCGCTCCCGCCGCACCACGCGCCTTGGGGATCGCCACCCGGTTGGAGATGACGACAAGACGGCCTAGCGAATTGTATTCCACGACTTGGAAAGAACCCCCGCGCAGTTGATTACACCCACCAACGAATAAGTCTGCGGGAAGTTGCCCCACAATTCGCCGTTGCGCCAATCGAGGTCCTCGGAAAACAGCCCCGAGCGGGTGCGATGGGCGAGCATCGCGTTGAACAGCGCCCGCGCCTCCTCGTCGCGGCCGACCAGGTGGAGCGTTTCGATCAGCCAGAAGGTACAGAAATTGAACGCCGTCTCCGGCGCGCCGAAATCGTCCTCGGCGGCATAGCGCAGCATGTATTCGGCGCGCCGCAGTTCCTTCTCCAGCGCCTCGAAGGTCGCGAGGAAGCGGGGGTCGTCGGGCTTGATGAAGCGCAGCTCCACCATCTGCAGCAGGCTGGCGTCGAGATAGGCGCTCTCGAACGAGGCGCCGTAATAGCCCTGCTCCTCTTTCCACGCCTCGCGTTCGACCCGCGCGCGGATGGTATCGGCGCGGTCGTGCCACAGTTTCGCGCGCTCGGACTTGCCGAGATATTCGGCCACGTTGGCCAGCCGGTCGCAGGCCGCCCAGCACATCACGGCCGAATAGGTGTGCACCTCGCGCCGGGTGCGGAATTCCCACAGTCCGGCGTCGGGCTGGTCGTGCATCGCGAAGGCCATCTCGCCGACCTGTTCCAGCGCGGCGAAATCGGTCTCGTCCGCCAGCCGCAACAGCCGCTGGTCGAAATAGCCCTGCACATTCGGAAGCACGATCTGGCCATAGCAATCGTGCTGGATCTGCTTGTAGGCGGCATTGCCCTTCCGCACCGGGCCCATCCCGCGATAGCCGGCCAGATAGGCGGCGGTGGTTTCGTTGAGCTCGCCCTCGCCCATCACCGAATAGAGCGGCTGGATCTGCCCGCCCTTGGCCGCATCGACGATATTGCGCAGATAGGCGAGGTACTTCTCCATGACGTCGAGCGCGCCCAGCCGGTTGAGCGCCTGGATCGTGTAATAGGAATCGCGGATCCAGCAGTAGCGATAGTCCCAGTTGCGCTCCGAGCCCGGCGCCTCGGGGATCGAGGTGGTCAGCGCGGCGACGATCGCCCCCGTCTCTTCATGCTGGCACAGCTTGAGCGTGATCGCGCAGCGGATCACGTCGCCCTGCCATTCGAGCGGGGTCGCGAGGCCGCGCGACCAGTTCTGCCAGTAGCGACGGGTGAACTGCTCCATCATCCGCATCTCGGAATAGAGATTGCCCGAGAAGGGCTCGTCCGGCCCGAGGAAGAAGTGAAGATCGTTCTCGACCCGGAAAGAGCGCTTGTCGAGCACGTAGCCGACCGGCGCATCGGTGGTCAGCCGCAGCGTCTGGCTGCCGGCCAGATAGCGGATGTGGTTGGTGCCGTTGGTCGTTTCGGCCAGCGCGGCGCCGTAGTCGCGCATCGGGGTCAGCACCACCCGCAGCCGGGGATTGCCCGCGACCGGCCGGACGATCCGGATATAGGCGACCGAGCGGTACATGCGGCCGAGCCGCTCGTAGCGCGGGCAGAAGTCGGTGATCTCAACTGCGCTGCCGTCTTCCGCCTCGAGCCGGGTCACCAGCATCGCGGTGTTGCGGATATAATCCTGGCTGGCGCTGACCTGCCCTTCGAGCTCGAACCGCCAGACCCCGCTTTCCTGCTTGTCGCCGTTGAGCAGCGCGCAGAACACCGGATCGCCATCCACCCGCGGAACGCAGCCCCAGACCAGCCCCCCGCGATCGTCGATCAGCGCGCTGACCTGGCAATTGCCGATCGGCCAGAGCTCGAGGCTGCTCTGAGGGGGCGGGTTTACAGTTCGAGCCATTGATGGACCTCCGCTGGTGTTGCCAGCCGATAACGCGCGAGGGCCGAAAGCCTTTCCCCGACAATGATCCCGAACCCGCCCAGCTCGGTCGCCGCGCGAAAGCCGTCCTCGTCGGTCACGTCGTCGCCGATGAAGATCGGCAGCGCCCCGTGGAACGCCTTCTCGCCCATGAAGGCGCGCACTGCAGCCGCCTTGTCCGCCCCACGCGGCACCAGCTCAGCGACGCATTTGCCGCGCTTGACCGCTAGCCCGTGCTCCGCCGCAAGCTTCTCCGCAAAGGCGAGCACCGCGGCCTCGAGCTGCGGCGCGGCGCGGTAATGAAGCGCGGCGCCATGGCTCTTGGCCTCATAGGCAAGGCCGGGGCGGCGCTTGACAAAGTCCCTCACCGCCTCCGCCACGCCCGGGGGCAACGTGGCGGGCCGCGGTTCCAGTGCGCTGCCGTCGGCGCGGAAGCGCTCGAGCCCGTGCGATCCGGCCAGCGCGATCGAAGCGGGCCCCAGATGCCCGGCGACATCCTCTACCGAACGCCCGCTGACCAGCGCGAGCCGGCCTTCGTTGCGGCCGGCCATCGCTTCGAGCTGCCCGGCGAGTTCGCGCGGCACCAGGATTGCGTCGGGAGTCGGCGCGATTTCGACCAGCGTGCCGTCGAAATCGAGAAACAGGGCCACCGGCCCCTTGGCGCGGATCGCACCGAGCGGCGGCGGCATTCCGATGATCGTGGTCTGACCCATCGGCGGGACCTTTCCATGCTGCAATGCAGCAGTCAACGCGCTTGCGTCCGGGCGGCGCACTTTGCCCGCAGCAATTCGCGGGCCATTTTCGCCGCGTCCGCGCGCGCCCCTTGTCTTGCCCGAAGCAATTGAGCAGACCGTGCGAATGACGATCCTGACGCCGCTCTATGCTCATCCGCGCGACCGGGTCGCGGCGCTGGTCGGATCGGAGCCGGTTACCTACGGGCGGCTTTGTGCCGATATCGACACCGCGGCGCGCTGGATGCACGCCGCAGGATTGCGCCCCGGCGACCGGGTGACGCTGCATCCGCAGGGGATCGGGAATCCGACCTATTGGGACTGGATCATGCACCTTGGCGCATGGCGCGCCGGGCTTGCGCAATCGACCGGCGCAATGCCGCCGGCGGTCGCCGCCAGCGGCGCGATCGGCCCTTACGCCGCGGCGATCGGCCGGATCGACAAGCTCGGCGCGGGGGCCAAACCCGCGCGGCGGATGAAGTTCGCGCCGCAGGGCAGCGCGCCGCTCGCGGAGCGGGTAGAACTCCCCGGTCGGGCTGTGCCGCTCGACGGGCTGGAAGCGCAGGCGGTGCGGCTGCTCTCGACCTCGGGCACGACCGGCCAGCCGAAAGTGGTCGCATGGAACGCCGCGCTGTTCGAGGCCCGGCTCAGACAGGTGCGCGAGATCGGCGATCTGACGCCCGACACCGTGCTGCTGACCCTGCTCGGCCTGATCACCACCACCGGCCTGCGCTATCCGCTCGCGGCCTGGCAGATCGGCGCGACGGTGCTGCTGGCAAGTTTCGGCGGCGGGCCGGCGGACCTCGCGGCCCTCGCCGCGGCATCGACCTTCCTGGCGACTTCACCGTTCCGGATGCACGAGATCCTTACGCTGGTCCCGGGGGACTGGCCGGGACGCGAGGCACGGGTGATCGAGCTGTTCGGCGGACGGGTGCCGCCGCTGATGCGCCGGGAAGCCCTTGCACGTTGCTGCGAGACGCTGCGGATGAGTTATGGCGCGACCGAGGTCGGCCGCGTGGCTGCCGGCGACACGGCGCTGGTCGACCGCCATCCGGGCGCGGTGGGCATGGTGGAGCCGGGCATCACGGTCGAGATCGTCGATCCGCAGGGCAATCCGAAGCCCGCGGGCGAGCCGGGGATCGTGCGGATGAAGTCGGACTTCATGGTCGGCGGCTATTCCGGGCAGCAGGCGGTGCCGATCGGCCGCGGACCGTTCCGCGACGGCTGGTTCCACCCCGGCGACATCGGCATCGTGTTCGAGGACGGGTTGTTCGCGATCACCGGGCGGACTTCCGAAACCATCAATCTCGCCGGCGCCAAGCTCTCCCCGCTGACGATCGAGGAACGGCTGACCCGGGATCCGCAGATCGAGGATGCCTGCGCCGTCGCGCTGCAGCTCGATGGCGGCGATCTGCTGGCGGTGGCGGTGGTCTGCCCGGCCGGAACCGACCTTGCGGCGCTGCGCGTGCGGATCGCGCCGCTGATGCCGAAACCCTTCCCCTTCGTGCTGATCGCAGTACCGGCCATCCCGCGCAACGCGATGGGCCGCATCCCGCGCGCGGCCGTGGCCAAGACCCTCGCCGCAAAGGTGAGGGCGCATGCGGAGACAAAGGCGAAAGGCTGAAGGACTGGTAGCGGAGGAGGGACTCGAACCCCCGACACGCGGATTATGATTCCGCTGCTCTAACCGGCTGAGCTACTCCGCCAGTCCTGTGCTGCCGAGGACTGGCCTCGGTGCAGGCGGCGCATTTAGGTCGCGCTTTCCCGCCGGTCAACCGCGAAAAGGAAACTCCGCGATCGGGTTCCACAACGCGTCTTCCCACGCATAGAGGCCGAATCCCCGGAAGCGGAAGCTGCGCGGGTGGAGCGTGTCCGCCAGTTCGGCCTGCAACGCCTTCGCGGCCCCCCGCCCGACCTTGTTCTGGACCGTGATGTGCGGCCGCAACTTGCGGTCGTCCTGCTTCGTCAGCAGGCCGTGCAGCCGCTCAGACAGCTCCCGGTGAAACGCAGCCAGCGCGGCGCAGCGGATGTCGAGCGCGGTGCCGGTGCCCATGTCCCAGATCCCCTCGATCCGCGCCTCGGGCGGCGGATTGGCGGCGGCACAATCGGCCAGCAGCCGCCGCACCTCGGCCTCGGCGGACGGCGGCAGCGCGTGGAACAGCGTGACATGCGCGCGCAGCCGGTTGCGTTCGGGCGGATAGTGCCGCCGCCGCAGGCCGTCCGCCCAGGCGAGGATATCGGGCGGAAGCTCGGCGGTGATCAGCAGCGGGGCGCCGGCCATCGCGGAAGGCCCTGCCCGTGCCGTCAGCCGAAGGCGGGCGCCGGCGCGAAGGGCTCGATCGCCGCGCAGCCGTCGAGATAGGATTCCATCAGCTTCTCGGCCGCATCCTCGTTGGCTGCCTGGCCAAGCTCGCCGTCGATCCGCTGGACTTCAGTCTGCAGATCGATGTCGTGCTTGCGCTCGGCATCGTCCGGATAATGGCTCGCGGTGAAATCGTACCATTCGTCGAACACGTCGGCGGCGGTCTCGAACTCGTCCGAGCCGCGTTCGAGCAGCGAGGCATAGACCACGTAGAAGGCCTGGCAGCGAATCGCCTCGGCATAGGTCGGGACCGCCAGGGCAGGCGGCGGCTGCACCGCATCCTCGGCCCGCGCCGGATCCGCCGCGATGCCAAGCAAGGCGAGCCCGGCCAGCAGCGCCCTCATTTCAGCTCTCCGCGCGCCCGGCGGATCGCGAACCAGCGGGCGACATTCGCATTGTGCTCCTCGATGGTCGCGGCGAACACATGCCCGCCGGTGCCATCGGCGACCATGAACAGCGCCTTGGTGGGCGCGGGATCGAGCACCGCCCGGATCGAATCCCGGCCGGGATTGGTGATCGGATGCTTGGGCAGGCCCAGCATGGTGTAGGTGTTGTAATCGTTCACCGCCGCGATCTCCGACTGGCGGATGCGGCGCCCGAGCGGCTTGCCCTTGGTGATCGGATAGATGATCGTCGGATCGGCCTGCAGCGGCATGCCCTGCTTGAGGCGGTTCGAATAGAGCCCGGCGACCAGCCGCCGTTCGGACGGCTTGCCGGTCTCCTTCTCCACGATCGAGGCGAGGATCAGCGCCTCCTCGGGGCTCTTGACCACGGCATTGGGCGAGCGCTTGTCCCACGCCTCGTCGAGCACCCTGGCCATCGCCGCCTGCATCCGCTGGAGCACCAGCGCGCGGCTTTCTCCCCGAGCGAAATCGTAGCTGTCGGGCAGCACCGAGCCTTCGGGCGGGACCGGGATCTCGCCGGTCAGCAGCTTTTCGGCCTTGAGCCGTTCCCACACCATGATCGAGGGCATGCCCTCGGGCACGGTGACCATTCGCCGGATCACGTCCCCGCCCTGCAGGATCGCGAGGATCGTGCGCGGGCTGGCGCCGGCGGGGAGCATGAACTCGCCCGCCTTGATCGGGGTGTCGGCCGCGAAGAATTTGGCGCGCAGGCGGAAGCTCCTGGCCGAACGGATCGCCCCGGCCTGCTCGAGCTTGGCCGCGGTGCCGTAGACCGAGGCGCCGTCAGGCACCACGAAGCCGGTGTCCTTCGCCAGCGGACCGGGGCCGTACCAGCCCCAGGCGAACACGCCGATCGCCCCGAGGAACAGCAGGACGACCGCCAGCGCGGGGTAGAAGAGAAAGGGGCGCTTCCGGCGGCGGACCACCGGTCAGTCGGCCTTTTTCATCACCAGGCTGGCATTGGTGCCGCCGAAGCCGAAGCTGTTGTTGAGCACCGCGCGCACTTCGCGCTGCTTGGCCTGGTGCGGAACCAGATCGACCCCGGCGCAGCTTTCCGACGGATTGTCGAGATTGAGCGTCGGCGGCACGATCTGGTCGCGCAGCGCCAGGATGCAGAAGATGCTCTCCACCGCCCCGGCGCCGCCGAGGAGGTGCCCGATCGCCGACTTGGTCGAGCTCATCGAGACGGTCGCGATCGCATCGCCGAACAACCGCCGCACCGCGCCGAGCTCGAGCTCGTCGCCGAGCGGGGTCGAGGTGCCGTGGGCGTTGATGTAGTCGATGTCCGACGGGGCCAGCCCGGCCTTGCGCAGCGCCATTTCCATCGAACGGAACGCGCCCGAGCCTTCCGGATGCGGCGCGGTCACGTGATAGGCGTCGCCCGACAGGCCGTAGCCGACCACTTCGGCGTAGATCTTGGCGCCACGGGCCTTCGCATGCTCGTATTCCTCGAGCACCACGACCCCCGCGCCCTCGCCCATCACGAAGCCGTCGCGGTCCTTGTCGTAGGGGCGGCTGGCCTTTTCGGGCTGGTCGTTGAAATTGGTCGAGAGCGCGCGCGCCTGCGCGAAGCCGGCAATCCCGATCGGGCAGACGGTGCTCTCGGCCCCACCCGCAAGCATCACATCGGCATCGCCGTCGCGGATCATCCGCGCCGCGTCGCCGATCGAATGGGCACCGGTCGAGCAGGCGGTCACGACCGCGTGGTTCGGCCCCATCAACCCGTATTTGATCGAGACCTGGCCCGAGATGAGGTTGATCAGGCGCCCGTGGACGAAATGCGGCGAGACCCGGTCGGGGCCCTTCTCCGCCAGCACCAGCGATTCCTTCTCGATCCCCGGCAGGCCGCCGATGCCCGATCCGATCGAGCAGCCCGCGCGGAACCGCAGCTCTTCGGGCATGTCGGTCAGCCCGGCATCCTCGATCGCCTGGCCGGCGGCGTCGATTCCGAACACGATGAACGGATCGACCTGGCGCTGGACCTTGTGATCGACCCGCTTGTTGGCATCGAAGCCCCAGGGGTGATCGGCCGGCTTCACCTCGCAAGCGATCCGGCACTTCTGGTTCGACGCATCGAACTTGGTGATCGGTCCCGCCCCGCTCTTGCCGGCAAGGATGTTGGACCAGGTGGTCTCGACATCGGCCCCCAGCGGGGTGACCAGACCGAGACCGGTTACGACCACACGGCGCATAGCAACTCTCCAAAGTCACGAAAGGCCCAGCCGTTGGCGGCTGAGCCTTTCATCCCCGTCCGCGACCGGCGGGCCGTTCGCGGCGGGATGTCAGGGCGCGTCAGCCCTTGTGATCTTCGATGTACTTGTTCGCATCGCCGACGGTCGCGATCTTCTCGGCCGCATCGTCGGGAATCTCGACGCCGAATTCTTCTTCGAACGCCATCACCAGTTCGACGATGTCGAGGCTGTCGGCGCCCAGATCGTCGATGAAGCTGGCATCGGGCGTGACCTTGTCGGCTTCGACACCGAGGTGTTCGACAACGATCTTCTTCACGCGTTCGGCGGTATCGCTCATGGAAATCCCTCTCGAAGGAATGCAATTAAACTTTCGGCCCTGCCCCTAGTCAAGCCCGCGGCCCGTTGCAAGTGCGTTGGGTTGGATGCGGCGGGGGACAAGTTGACACATGTGACGCATGTTACACTGTCCTGAAGAGGAAAACCGAGCTGCCTGCACGCGGTTCCGCATCCCTCCCCGAAATCGCCGTTTCGATCTTTCGCGCAGCGCCATCGCGCGTGCCTACGCCGAACGCAGGCCTGTAGGAAAGCCCGCAAGCCGCGCTTCGCCCTCCGCAAGCAAAGCTTCGCCCGTTGCCCTTGAACCTTCGCATCCGCAGCATAGGTTGCGGAAAACGACCTTTCAGGGAGCTTTCCTATGTCTGCCGCCAACGACGTCCTGTTCCGCCCCTTCGCTCACAAATCCCTCAAGCTCGACAACCGCATCGTGATGGCGCCGATGACGCGCACCAAGGCCCCCGCCGGCATTCCGGGCGCGGCCAACGCCGCCTATTACCGGCGCCGCGCCGAAGGCGGTGTGGGGCTGATCCTCAGCGAAGGCACGGTGGTCGGCCGCCCGGCCTCGCGCAACGACCCGAACATCCCGTTCTTCCACGGCGCCGAAGCCCTCGAAGGCTGGAAGCATGTGATCGAGGCGGTCCACGGCGCGGGCGGCAAGATGGGCCCGCAATTGTGGCACACCGGATCGACCATCACCCAGAGCGGCTGGGAGCCCGATGTGCCGGTCGAAAGCCCCTCCGGCCTGCTTGCCCCGGGCAAGCCGCGCGGGGTGGCGATGAGCGAGGAGGACATCGCCGATACGGTCGCCGCCTTCGCCCAGGCCGCAGCGGATGCCGAACGGCTGGGCTTCGACACGGCCGAGATCCACGGTGCGCACGGCTATCTGATCGACGAGTTCTTCTGGCCCGGCACCAACGAGCGGACCGACCGCTACGGCGGGGCGACGATCGCCGAGCGTTCGCGCTTCGCCGCCGAGGTGGTGGCCGCGGTCCGCGCCGCGGTCAGCCCGGATTTCCCGATCATCCTGCGGGTCAGCCAGTGGAAGCAGCAGGATTACGACGCGCGCCTGGCGACCACGCCCAAGGAGCTGGAACAGTGGCTGCTGCCGCTGGTCGAGGCGGGCGCCGACATCGTCCACGCCTCGCAGCGCCGCTTCTGGGAGCCGGAATTCCCCGAGATCGACGGGCAGGACGGGCTCAACTTTGCCGGCTGGGCGAAGAAGGTTACCGGGGCGCCGACGATCAGCGTCGGCTCGGTCGGGCTCTCGGGCGAATTCCTCGCGGCCTTCGGCGGGCAGAGCTCGCACGCGACCCCGCTCGACGCGCTGGTCCACCGGATGGAGCGCGAGGAGTTCGACCTGATCGCGGTCGGCCGCGCGCTGCTGACCGATCCGAACTGGGCCAAGAAGGTCAAGGCGGGCGAGACCGACAAGCTCGAGGGTTTCGACCCCGCCTCGCTGGCCGAGCTGGTTTGAGGCAAGAGCCGGCACCCCCGCCGAAAGCGGGGGTGCCGGAAAAGATCGCTGCGATCAGTTCGCCGTCGCGACGAGCGCCAGCCCCTTTTCCTTCGCATCGGCCGCGTCGAGACTGGTCGGCAGCGTCAGCACCAGCATGCGCGCATCGTCGAGAAAGACGTCGAGCTGGTTGATCTTGGGCACGAAGAACGCCGCCTTGCCCACGCCCGACAAATCCTCCACCTGCGGCCCGCCCGCGGCCTTGAGCGTATCGGCCATCACCGAACGGGTGGTCGCGATGCTCTCGGGCGTGTTGTCGGCCACGGGCGACCAGCGGGTCAGCACGCTCACGCGGTCGCCATCGGCCAGCGTATAGCCGCATTCGGAAACCCCGGCGGTCGCCTGGTCGGGTTCGTGGACCATCGACAGCACGCCGTCGGAAACGCCCGCCCCCATCACTCCGGCCATTTCCGCCTTGTCGATGATCGAGCAGGCGTCGGTCGCGTTCCAGCCGGCGGGCATCCCGCCGCCGCCCGCGGCAGACCCGCCACCGCCGGCATTGTTGCAACCGGCAAGAAACACGCAGGCAAAGCCCGCGACGATCACGTTCCTCGACATCTCAGCTCCTCGGTCCTCGTTGATTCCCGGGCGAGCTTAGCGGGTCGCGGATGCGGCCGATTGTAAGTTTGCCGCCTGCCGGCGCGGCGCGTCAGCCCTTCGGCTGTTCGACCACCCGGATCCCGAGTTCGCGCAACTGCTTGAGCGTCACTTCGCTCGGCGCGCCCATCATCAAATCCTCGCCCTTCTGGTTGAGCGGGAAGGCGATCACTTCGCGGATGTTCGGCTCGTCGGCCAGCAGCATCACGATCCGGTCGATGCCGGGGGCCGAGCCGCCGTGCGGCGGGGCGCCGAGCTTGAACGCCTCGATCATGCCCGAGAAGTTCGTCTCGACGTCCTGCTGGCTGTAGCCGGCGATCTCGAACGCCTTGTACATGATCTCCGGACGGTGGTTCCGGATCGCGCCCGAAGACAGCTCGTAGCCGTTGCAGACGATGTCGTACTGCCACGCGAGGATGTCGAGCGGGTCCTGCGTCTGCAGCGCCTCGAGCTCGCCCTGCGGCATCGAGAAGGGGTTGTGGCTGAAGTCGATCTTCTTGGCGTCTTCGTCGTATTCGAACATCGGGAAGTCGACGATCCAGCAGAACTTGAAGCAGCCCTGCTCGATCAGCCCGAGTTCCTCGCCCACGCGGGTGCGCGCGGCGCCGGCCAGCTTGGCGGCCTGGCCTTCCTTGCCCGCGGCGAAGAACAGCCCGTCGTCGGACCCGAGGCCGAGCTGCGCATAGAGCTTCTCCATCCCTTCGGCGCCGTGGTTCTTGGCGATCGGGCCGCCGAACTCGCCGCCCTTGCGGGTCACGTAGCCGAGCCCGGCAAAGCCCTCGCCGCGCGCCCAGTCGTTCATGTCGTCGAAGAACTTGCGGCTCTTGTCCGCGGTGTTCGGCGCCGGGATCACGCGGACCACGCCGCCCGAGCCGACGATCTTCTCGAACAGGCCGAAGCCCGAGCTGGTGAAGTGGTCGGTGACGTCGGTGATGATCAGCGGGTTGCGCAGGTCGGGCTTGTCGCTGCCGTATTTCAGCATCGCCTCGCGATAGGGAATGCGCGGGAAGGTGCCCGCCGGGGTCACCGTCTTGCCGCCCGAGAACTCCTCGAACGTGCCCGCCAGCACCGGCTCGAGCGCGTTGAACACGTCTTCCTGGGTGACGTAGCTCATCTCGAAATCGAGCTGGTAGAATTCGAGGCTGCGGTCGGCGCGCAGGTCTTCGTCGCGGAAGCACGGCGCGATCTGGAAATAGCGGTCGAAGCCCGCGACCATCAGCAGCTGCTTGAACATCTGCGGCGCCTGCGGGAGCGCGTAGAACTTGCCGTTGTGCATCCGGCTGGGAACGAGGAAGTCGCGCGCGCCCTCGGGGCTCGAGGCGGCGAGGATCGGGGTCTGGAATTCGGTGAAGCCCTGCTCGGTCATCCGCTTGCGGAGCGAGGCGATCACCTGGCTGCGCAGCAGGATGTTGCGGTGCAGGCGCTCGCGGCGCAGGTCGACATAGCGATAGCGCAGGCGGATATCCTCGGGATATTCCTGCTCGCCCGCCACCGGCAGCGGCAGTTCCCCGGCGCTGCTCTGGACCGTGGCGGCGCGGGCATAGACCTCGATCTCGCCGGTCGCGAGGTTCGGGTTCACGGCTTCGGCCGCGCGGGCCTTTACCGTGCCATCGATGGTCACGACGCTTTCGAGCTTGAGCCCGTCGAGCAGCTCCAGCGCCGGGCTGTCGCTGTCGGCCACGATCTGGGTGATCCCGTAATGATCGCGCAGGTCGACGAACAGCACCCCGCCGTGATCGCGCTTGCGATGCACCCAGCCCGAGAGGCGCACGGCCTCGCCGACGTTCGCGGCCGCCAGGCCGGCACAGGTATGGGTACGGTACGGATGCATCGAATCACTTTCCATTCGGCCGCCGATGATGCAGGGAAAACCGGCGGTTCTGAGGGCTCGTTCAAGTGGCGGCCCTTGAGGCGAAGGCCGCCATCTTGTCAAGCCGAAGGCCCCGCTGGGGCCACCACCAGGGCTCGCCCGTCGGGTCCAAACAGAAATGCCCCGATGAAGATACACGATCTGATTACGACGAGCGAGGAACTGGCAGCCCTGTGCGCCCGTCTCGCCAAGGCCGATTTCGTCACGGTCGACACCGAATTCATGCGCGAGAACACCTACTGGCCAGAGCTGTGCCTGGTGCAGATCGCCGATACCAACGAAGCCGCCGCAATCGACCCGATGGCGGAGGGGATCGATCTGACCCCGCTGCTCGAGCTGATGTGCAACAACGAGGA
The DNA here is from genome assembly GCA_017744735.1 of Novosphingobium sp. Lineage (GTDB taxonomy): Bacteria > Pseudomonadota > Alphaproteobacteria > Sphingomonadales > Sphingomonadaceae > Andeanibacterium. Next base: position 63,128 of record JAGIAR010000005.1, read on the forward strand.
CGTGCTCAAGGTCTTCCACGCCGGCGGGCAGGATGTGGAGATCATCTACAACCTCACCGGCAAGACCCCGCACCCGATCTTCGACACCCAGATCGCGATGATGGCGATCAGCCAGAGCGAGCAGATCGGCTATGCCAATCTGGTCGAGGCGTGGATGGGCGTGGTGGTCGACAAGGGCGCGCGCTTCACCGACTGGGGCCGCCGCCCGCTGACCGAACGCCAGATCGAATATGCGATCGGCGACGTCACCTATCTCTCCGAGATCTTCCCCAAGATCCTCAAGAAGCTGATCAAGACCGGCCGCGGCGCGTGGCTCGACGCCGAGATGGAAAAGCTCGCCGATCCCGAGAACTACCGCAACGATCCGAACCAGGTCTGGCGCAAGATCCGCGCGCCGTCGCGCAATGCCCAGGTGCTTGGCCGGCTGCGCGACCTTGCCGCCTGGCGCGAGGCCGAGGCGCAGGACAAGAACATCCCGCGCGGACGGATCATGCGCGACGAGACCCTCGCCGACCTCGCCAGCCATCCGCCCAAGACGCAGGAGGATCTCGCCAAGGTCCGCGGCCTTTCGGGCGCGTGGCGCGAAAACGAGATCGGCCGGCGGCTGATGAAGGTGCTCAAGAATTCCGAGCCCCTGCCCGCCAGCGAGATGCCCGAGAAGGCCCCGCGCGGCGCGCCGCTGGGCAAGGAAGGCGCGCTGGTGGCCGATTTGCTCAAGCTGCTGCTCAAGATCCGCGCGCGCGAGATCGACGTCGCCGCCCGGCTGCTGACCCGCAGCGACGAGATGGAGGCGCTGGCCGCGGGGGTGCGCAAACTGCCGATCCTCGAAGGCTGGCGCTTCGAGGTGTTCGGCCGCGACGCGCTCGAACTGGTCGAGGGCCGGCTGGCTTTCGCGGTCGAGAAAGGCAAGCTCAAGATGACCCGGGTGGAAGAGGTTCCGGCCGAGGCCCCCGCGGAGTGAGCACCTACCTCCCGACGATCAAGCAACTCCAATATCTCGTCGCCTTGCACGAGCATGGCCATTTCGGCCGCGCCGCGGACAGCTGCTTCGTCTCGCAATCGACGCTCTCGGCGGGCATCCGCGAACTCGAATCGCTGCTCGGCGTGACGCTGGTCGAGCGCAGCCGCCGGGTGGTGCGCTTCACTCCGCTCGGCAATGCGGTGGTCGAGAAGGCGCACCGCCTGCTGCGCGAGGCGGAGGAACTGTCCGACCTGGTGCAGTCGGCCGGCAAGCCGCTCGCGGGCGAATTGCGGATGAGCGTGATCCCCACCATTGCGCCGTTCCTGCTCCCGCGCATCCTGCCGCGGCTGCGCAAGGAACGCCCGCAGCTCAAGCTGTTCCTGCGCGAGGAACCGAGCGGGGCGGCGATCGAATCGCTCCATCACGGGCGCGCGGACTGCGTGCTGCTCGCCCTCCCCTTCGCGACCGGCGAGGTCGAGACCGCCACGCTCGGCGAGGACCGGCTCTACGTCGCCTTCCCCGAGAACGACCCGCGCGACCCGCCGCCCGAGATCCTCCCGTCGATGATCGACGAAGGCCGCCTGCTGCTGCTTGAAGACGGGCACTGCCTGAAGGACCACGCGCTCGCCGCCTGCAACCGGCCGGAGCTGCGCGCCAGCGCGACGATGATCGGCACTTCGCTCCACACGCTGGTGCAGATGGTCGATAACGGGCTGGGTGTAACCATCGTGCCCGAAATGGCTATCGAGGCGGGAATACTCCACGGCACGCATGTGGTCGCCCGGCCGCTCAAATCCAGCAATGCCTCGCGCGAAATCGCCTTGGTCTGGCGCAAGAATTCACCGCGTTCGGATGAATTTCGTCTTTTGGCGGAAGAACTTAGGGCCGGCTGACCGAAAGTTCTCGAAAGTTTCATTTCCTTCCCTCCCAATTAACCTTCGCTTATCGCTTCGGCGGCTAATCAGCTCTTTCCGACTGGGGAGAGCCGCTTATGGCTGGGGGAAAGCAGTGCCCGGACGATCTCGCGCAGGAGAACGAGCGCCTGCGCGCGCGCCTGCGCGTGCTCGAAGACGCGATCGACAACATGATCCCCGGCCTGTGCGTATTCGACGCCGACCGGCGCATCGCCGCCTGCAACCCGCGCTTTTCCGAACTGCTCGGCTTCCCCGAAGGAACCATTGGCCCCGGCATGACCTCGCGCGAGTTGGTCGAAAAGGGCATGGCAGTGGGCGATTATCCTGCGGGGATGACCGCAGACGAGCTCGACCGCCTGCTGTGGCACAACCTCACCTGCGCCGATGCGGAGCGTCAGCCGCTGACCCGCGGCGGCCAGGTGTTCTCGGCCCGCCCGCAGCGCACCCCGCTGGGCAATCTGGTCACGACATTCCACGACATCACCTATCGCACCCGGACCGAACAGGCCTTGCGCGCCAGCGAGGCACGGCTCACCGCGATCCTGGGCGCGATGCCCGAGGCGGTGGGAATCTACGATACGGACGGAACCCTCGTCTACACCAACCCGCAAGGCCTCGAGCTGCTGCAGGCCGACAGTCTGGAGCAATTGGCGGCAGCAGGAACCCAGGCCGTCGCGTCGGAATATCTCGATCTATGCGCCGACGTGCACCGGCGCGTGATCGCGGGGGAATCGATCAACTGGACCTACGAGATGATCGGCCTCAAGGGCCGCCGGTTCCATGTCGAGGCCAACTCCGTGCCCTTCCGCGCACCCGACGGAGCGCACCAGCGCATGTGCATCGCACGCGATGTGACCGCCCGGGAACGCAACCAGGAAGCGCTGCGCCTGAGCGAGGAACGCCTGCGCCTGGTGCAGGAAGCGACCGGGCTGGCCGACTTCGAGGTGGGCATGGACGGGATGGTCATCTGCTCGAAGCGTTTCGTAGAGCAGACCGGCCTGCCCGTGGACACTACCAGACTGTCGATCGAAGAGTGGTGCAAGATCATCCACCCGGAAGATCTCGCCCGGGTCCGCGAAGAAATCGCCGCGGCCCTGAAAGACCTCGCCTCGGACGTCTGCCGCAACGAATTCCGCATCGTCCGGTGCGACAATGGCGAAGTCCGCTGGATCTCCAGCCTGACCACCTTCCAGCGCGACGACCGCGGCCATACGGTGCGGAGCATCGGCTCGCATCTCGACGTCACCAACCGCAAGCATGCCGAGGAAGCGCTGCGGGTAAGCGAGGAACGCTTCCGCTTCGCTGCCGAAGCGGCGGGCATGGGCGTGTGGGACTACGACCCGAAGACCGGGCAGCGCGAATGGTCGGACCGGCTGATGGAGATTCTCGGGCTCGAGCCTGACGTGGAACCGTCGCTCGAACTCGCGTCCGGCCAGGTCCACCCCGCCGATCGCGAGGTTTTCATCGAGCGCCTGACCGAGTTGCGCGATGGAACCGGCCCGAACCGCTTCACCCTGAGCTTCCGCATCACGCGCGCGAGCGACCGTGCGGAACGCTGGGTCGCGATCAACGGCTGGCGCGCCGACCGCTCCGAAGGATTCCGCCGCATCATCCTGACGGCGCGCGACGTGACCGAGGAGAAGACCGCGGAGGACCGCATCCGCTGGAGCGCCAGCCACGACGGACTGACCCGGCTCGCAAACCGCTCCGCCTTCCAGGACCGGCTCGACCGCGCGATCCAGACCGCCCGCACCAACAAGACCCAGGCCGGCCTGCTGATGATCGACCTCGATCACTTCAAGCAGATCAACGACGCTCTGGGACACGACGCGGGCGACAAACTGCTTCAGGCTTTCGCGCAACGCCTGCGCGGCGCGGTCCGTCTGGGCGACACCGTCGCGCGCTTCGGCGGCGACGAGTTCGCGGTGCTGGTCCCCGACCTGCCGTCCGGGCAGGACCTCGCCGAGCTGTGCCGCTCGATCCACGAGCGGCTGCGCGAGCCGTTCATCCAGGATGGCCGCCTGCTCGATTGCCGGATCAGCGTGGGCGCCGCGATCTATCCGCTGCACGGCGCAACGCCCAGGGATCTGCTGATCAGCGCCGACATGGCGCTCTATGCGGCGAAGACCGCCGGCCGCTCGACCACGGTGGAGTACCGGCCCGAACTGCGCCACGAGGTCCAGCGCTTCGCTTCGATGGTAAGCCTCGCGCGCCGGGCGGTGCAGGAAGACCGCATCCTGCCGTTCTACCAGCCGCAGCTGGATCTCGGGACCGGTAAGATCGTGGGCTTCGAGGCACTGCTGCGCTGGCGCGACAGCAAGAACGCAGTGCACCTGCCGTCCACCATCGAAGCCGCCTTCGAGGATCACGAGGTTGCGGCCGACATCAGCGACCGGATCATCGAATGCGCGATCGGCGACATGCGCCTGTGGCTCGATGACGGGGTCGATTTCGGCCATATCGCCGTCAATGCCTCGGCAGCCGAGTTCCGCCGCGACGATTTCGGCGAGCGGGTGCTCGAATCGCTGCGGCGGGCGAACATCCCATCGCGCTATTTCCAGCTCGAGGTGACCGAGACGGTATTCCTCGGCCGCGGCGCCGAGTTCGTCCATCGCGCCCTCGGCCTGCTGAGCTCCGAAGGGGTCAAGATCGCGCTCGACGACTTCGGCACCGGCTACGCCTCGCTACGGCATCTCAAGCAGTTTCCGGTCGACATCCTCAAGATCGACCAGAGCTTCGTACGCGACATGGGCAAGGAACCCGGCGACGAGGCGATCATCCGCGCGGTGGTCAACCTCGGCAAGAACCTCAACATCAAGGTGGTTGCCGAGGGGATCGAGAATATGCGGCAGGCCAAGCGCCTGATCGAACTCGGCTGCGACTTCGGCCAGGGCTTCCTGTTCTCCAAGGCAGTGCCCAGCGAACGCGTGCCGCCGCTGCTCTCGCACCTGCCCCAGCGGGCCCGCGAACAGCGGTTGAGAGTGGCTGCGGGACGGGTCTGATCCCTCTGCCCGCCAAGCAATAGCCCGTATTGCCAATCAGCTCTGGCCCGCCGCAGTTTGAAGTTGGCATCTGCGGCCGGTCACGGAGATAGGGCATGTTGTCGATCTTGATGAGTTTGGCGGCTGCCGGGGCACTGCAATCGCAGCAATTGCCCGAGCGGCGCTTCACTTGCCCGGACCTCCCCGGCTCGGCTGAACTTTTGCCGACCGCCGGACCTCCGGCCGAATGGCCGATCGTGGTGATGGGCGAAGTGCACGGCACGGTGGAAACGCCGGCGATGTTCGGCGATCTGGTTTGCAGGGCGGCCATGTTCGGCCCGGTCAACGTCCATCTGGAGTGGGCGACTTCGCTACAGTCGCAGCTCGACGCATATCTTGCCTCCGATGGTTCGGACGATGCACGCGCGAAGCTTTACGATCACTGGCAATTCCGGCTCAAGCTGCCCGACGGGCGCACCAGCGAGGCGATGCTGACTTTGTTGGAGCGGATCCGGAAGCTGCGGGGACAGGGCGCCGATATCAGGGTGTTCTGCTCCCAGCCGGATTTCGCGATCCGTCAAAACGGCAAGTCCCAGTTCTATTACGAATTGGCGATGGCGAATGCCTGGGCCACCCCTCCATCGGACAGGCTCGATGCGCGCAACCTGGTATTGGTCGGCAATTTCCATGCCGCCCGGCGTGATTTTCGCAATACCGGTGCACCGCCCGCCGCGTCCTACCTGCGTTCAGGGGATGCGATCCTGCTGAACCCGCTCTACCAGGGGGGCCAGTCGTGGACCGTAGAGAAGGGGGACGACGGCGAGCTCTCCTCGGGCGCCCATGCGATCGGCTTCGACATCGCGCCGGGTGAAGGTCCTGCGCCCCGCGGGATTTCGTTGAAACCGACAAAGCATGGCGCCTATGACGGAACGTATTCGGTCGGCGGCCCCTTCACTGCCTCTCCTCCCGCTCATCCAAGGAATGCCAAAAGGCCGCCGGGTTGAAACCCACCTCGCGCCCTGCCACCGCCTGCGGAGCGGGCACGCTGCTCGCCGCTCGAGCTGTGCCCGATGGTCGCGCGCTTGTCCGTCGACACCTTCGTTGTCGCGGCATCGTTGTCGCAACACGCAACCTTTAACTTTTTCGTAGCCAATCAAAGGGTATTCCTCGCTCAACCGAGGCGCCCATATGCTTAACATCGATTTACCGCGCAGGCTGATAGCCGACCGAAGCGCCAGCGTGGCAACGCTGGCAGGCCTCGCCCTGCCGGTTGTGCTCGGCGGGCTCGGCCTCGGTGTCGATCTCAACCGGGGCTACGAGCAGCGGCTGATCAATCAGCGCAGTGCGGACATGGCCGCGCTCGGCGCGGCGATGGCCTACAAGGCATCCTCCTCCAGCGCGGTGCTGTCGCCTACCGCGACCGACATCGTCACCGCCAACGGCATGACGGGGGCAACGGTCTCAGCCTCGGTGATCGCGGATTACCCTTCCAGCGGCAGCAAGGCGGTCAAGGTGGTGGTCACCAAGGCGGTCCCCTACACGCTGGCACGGGTGCTCGGCTTCAACGGATCCTACAACGTTACCGCGCAGGCCTATGCGTCGCTGAGCACCGCCGCCACCGCGCCCCCCTATTCCCCGGCATGCTTCCTCGCGCTGTCGAGCGCGTCGGACGCGATCACGATGACCGGCGGGGCGACGATCAACGCCTCCACCTGCTCGGTCGCCGCGGTCGGCACCATCAACCAGAATGCAACCTCGCTCACCGCGGCCGACGTGATTTCGGGCAGCGGCAGCGTGGTCCTGAACTACGGCTCGATCAGCGTCGGCAATTCGCTGCGCTATGCGTCGTCCTTCACCTATCCGAGCTGGAACAGCGCGATTCCGCCGAGCACCAAGCTGGTCAACCAGTCGGCCACGCTCACCGACCCCTGGGCGACCAACAGCGATCTCCTGGCCGCACGGGCGCTGCTGGGCACCTATACCGCCGTCCCCACCCTCGCCAATCCGACCACGCCGACCGGCACGGACTGGACCGTCGGCTACAGCCCTTCGGCCAGCGCCGCACCCTACCGCACCACGCAGTACGGCGGAACCTACGCGGTTCCTGCGGGCACCTACAACATCAAGAAGTTGCAGGTCGATGGCGGCATTACGCTCAGCTTCGCGAGCGGATCGGTGATCACCGTCAGCAACGGCGTGTCGATCGGCGGCGGCTCGAACGTCAATTTCGGCGATTCCACCCTTTACGTGAACGGCGGCTTCAACAGCGGCTCCAACGGGGTGACGATCGGCAACGGCCCGTTGTGGATCGGCAGCGGCACGGTGACTTTCCAAGGCACCAACACCAAAGGCACCGGCGACGTCATCGTCAACTCGAAGCTGACCCTTGGCGGCGGCCAGAAGATGAAGATGGGCGCCGGCAATCACGCATTCGCCGGCATGGCGCTTTCGGGCGGCGGCAGCGTTTGGCTCGGCGCCGGCAATTTCACCAACACCGCCGGCATCACGATCGCCGGCGACAGCGAACTTTCGCTCGGCGCCGGCAATGTGCTGCTGGGGCCGGATTCTTCCAGCGGGCTCGCCGCGAACCTTTCGGGCAGCGCGCGCTTCTTCATGGGCGACGGCACCTTCAGCGCCAACGGCGGCATCACCACCGCGGGGGGCAGCCGCCTGGTCTTCGGCAAGACCGCCAACCACTACATCAACGGCAACATGACCATTGCCGGCTCAGTGCTGTTCGGCGCGGGACGCTACACGGTGAACGGCAATTTCACCAACGGCACCGGCGGCACGACCTGGCCCTACACCTCGTCGCTGACGGGGGTGACTTACGGCAACACGCTGGAGGGAGTCAGCGTTTCGGGATACGATCAGGCAGGGGTGAACGTGAGCTTCATCCTCGCCGGCACGCTCAACCTCGGCGGCGGCGCCAAGACCAAGCTGATTGCCGACACCGCCACGACCAGCGGCGCGCAGATCGCCGACCTGCTGGTGGACAGCCTGACCAGTTCGGCGACCAACTGGGGCGCCGGCTCGAGCAACATTTTCGTCGGCACCGTGCATCTGCCCAACTCCGTGGTCACGATGAGCGGCGGCAATGCGACGCTCTCGGCCGGGCAATGCTTCACGCTGGTCGCCAGCAAGATCTACGTCACGGGCGGCGCGCAGGCCGGGACCGCCTGCCCCGAGATGGACCCGACCAAGTCCTCGAGCAGCAGCAGCGGCGGCAGCAGCAGCACCAGCGAAATCAAGTTGCTCAAATGATGCCTATCCTTCGAACCCTTCGCCGGCTGCGGGCCGATACGCGCGGTATGGCTGCGGTCGAATTCGCGATGTGGAGCGCGCTGTTCTTCCTCGTCTCGCTCGCGGGGCTCGATTTCGGCTCGTTCTATCTCCAGCGCAGTTCGGCAGACGAGGCGGTTTCCGCAGCCGCCGTCTCCGCTTTCGCGACCCGCACCAGTGTCAATTTCGACGGCATGCAGGGCTACGTCCGTGCGCTCGCCGGGGACAATTCGCTGACCGTGACGACCGTCTGCAACGGCAGTACCGGGACGGCCTGCACCAACTCCGGCCGCACCTGCGCCTGCCTCAAGAACAACGGCACCTATGTCGCCGCCGCGAGTTGCAGCGCGACTTGCAGCGGCACCGGCATGACCAGCGGCTCGACCGCCGGCTATTATCTGCAGATCGTGGCGACCAAGCCCTATCAGACGATGATCCTGCCCCCGGGCTTCGTGATGCCGTCCAAAATCCGCCAGACCGCCACGGTGCGGCTGCAATGATCCGGCTCGCCTCGCTTCGCCGCTGCAACGCGGGTGCGACCGCGGTGGAATTCGCGCTGCTCGCGCCGATCTTCTTCATGATGCTGTTCGGGCTGATCGAATTCAGCCGGATGGCCTGGACCAAGCAGACGATCGGCGATGTCGCCTATGCGACCGCGCGCTGCATGTCGGTCAGCTCGAGCTGCAACACCAGCACGCTGCAGAAGAGCTATGCGGTAAAGCGGGCGGCGGGCTTCGGGATCACCCTGACCAACGCCAATGTGACGCCGGCGACCAACACTACCTGCAAGGGTTATGCCTCATCCAATTCGGTGACCGTCACCGTGGCGTTCCATTCGCCCGCGGCGGGGCTGATTCCCGGCCTGCCGACCCGGCTCAGTTCGGTCGCCTGCTTCCCCTATCTGACCTAGGCCACACTCGGGCGTGGCAAAGCGCGCGCGATGGGGTAGCATCTTCGGCAATAAATGGGAGAATGCAGGATGTTCGTGAAACTCACCGCCACCGACCGGCTGCCGACGCTGGTGAACGCCAAGCAGGTGACCTTCGTCACCTCGGCCAGCGACGGCACCCGCATCCGCTTCGGGCAGGGTCGCACGGTCACGGTGATCGAACCGCTCGACGAAGTGCTCGAACGGCTCAACTTCACCCATTCGGACCTGCGCTTCCCGGCGCACACCGGCTGACCGGGCGGGCCGTCAGTCCATGTGCTTCAAGCCGACCCGCAAATAGTCCCACCCGGTCAGCAGGGTCAGCGCCGCCGCGCCCCATAGGGCGACCAGCCCGACCTCGTGCGGCAGCGGCCAGGCCGGGGTGGCTCCGGCAAGCACCAGCGCGCCGAGCGCGACGAGTTGCAGCGTGGTCTTCCACTTGGCCAATTGCGAGACCGGGACCGACACCTTGAGCCCGGCGAGAAATTCCCTGAGCCCCGAAACCGCGATCTCGCGCAGCAGGATCACCAGCGCGGCGATCACATGCCAGCCGTGGATGTCGCGGTTGTGGACCAGAATCAGGATCACCGCCGCGACCATGATCTTGTCCGCGATCGGATCGAGGAAGATGCCGAGCTTGGAGACCGTGCCGCTCGATCGCGCGAGATAGCCGTCGAAATAGTCGGTGATGCCCATCAGGCAGTAAAGCGCGAAGGCGAAACCGTAGCCGGTCGGCCAGCCGGGCCACCACATCAGCCATACCAGCAACGGCACCGCGAGGATTCGCGAAAGGGTCAATATGTTCGGCAAGGTCAGCATGGCGCGCCTCTTACAATGCACAGGCTTTCCTAAAAAGCGCCACTTGCCCCTTGTCCACCCCCGCCATGCCGCTAGACGGGGCGCTCCGAGAGGTTGAAACCCGAAGGCCGCATGACGACGAGCACCCATTTGTTGAGGCAGCGCCGATTCCTGCCGTTGTTCGCCACCCAATTGCTCAACGCGTTCAACGACAACCTGTTCAAGAACGCGATGGTGCTGTTCGTGGTCTACAGCGTCTACCAGTCGGAGGCAGCCGAGGCGCAGTTCAGCGCGATCGCCTCGGGGGTGTTCATCGTTCCCTTCTTCATCCTGTCCGCCCTCTCCGGCCAGCTGGCCGACATGCGCGACAAGGCAGCGATCATCCGCTGGATCAAGTTCGCCGAGATCTTCATCATGCTGTGCGGCGCTGCGGGGCTGGTGCTGGCGTGGAAAGGCATCGCGACCCACACGGCGGCGATTCCGCTGATGCTGCTGGCGCTGTTCGCCATGGGCATCCACTCGACCTTCTTCGGGCCGATCAAATACGCGATCCTGCCGCAGCACCTCGAGAAGCAGGAAGTGCTCGCCGGCACCGGGCTGGTCGAGGCGGGGACCTATGTCGCGATCCTGTTCGGCACGATCCTGGCCGGCTGGATTCCGGTCGAATGGGCCGCCGGCGGCGTGGTAGCGACCGCGATCGTGGGCTTCTTCACCAGCAAGCAGGTCCCCCCGGCCCCGCCCGAGGGGCCGAAGCAGGCGATCGACCGCAACGTGTGGCGCTCGTCGATCGAGCTGATCCGCAGCACCACGCATGAGCGCGAGGTGTTCCTCGCGATCCTTGCGATCAGCTTCTTCTGGACCATCGGCGCGGTGCTGTTCATCCAGTTCCCGCCGCTCGCCAAGAACGTGCTCTATGCCTCGAAGGAGGTTGCCAGCCTGTTCCTGGTGATGTTCTCGATCGGGATCGCGATCGGCTCGGTGTCGATCAACGCGCTGCTCAAGGGCCGGGTCTCGGCGCGCTATGCCCCGGCCTCGGTGATCGTAATGGGGCTGTTCGTCGCGCTGTTCTGGGCGGTGTGCCACGAATGGCAGGCCACCACGACCTCGACCACGCTGATGGACGTCAGCGAATTCGTGTCGCACCCGCTGGCGCTCGCGGTGCTGGCCGTGCTGCTGCTGATCGCGATCGCGGGCGGGATGTTCGTGGTCCCGCTCTATGCCTTCCTCACCACCAAGGTCGATCCGGGCCAGGCGGCGCGCACGGTGGCCGCGAACAATATCGTCAATTCGGGCGCGATGGTGGTCGGTTCGCTGCTGGCGGTGAGCCTCAGCGCGCTCGGCGTGCCGATCACCGAGCAACTCCTGCTCAGTGCGGCGATGTGCATCGTCTCGGCATGGCTGGCGCTGATCCTCTACCGGGCGGAGAAGCCCGAAGCCGCCGTCGCCTGATCCGCTTCACGCGATGTAGATCAGCGCCGCCATCAGGCAGGCGCAATAGGCCAGCAGGAAATCGCGCAGATCCTGTGCGGTCAGGCGCCAGCCGCGCTCGATCGGCTCGGGCGGCGGCGTGTGCCGCACATGTGCAGGCAGGCTTGCCAGGAACGGGTGGCGGGCGGTTTCGTCGGTGAGGACCAGCGAGCGTCTCATGCGCCCAGATTAACCCGATCGTAACCATCGCAAAGCGCGAGTTATCCCCCGTCGCAGGACGGGACATTAACCGCGACGCTTCATACATCGGCGCGCGATTGCCGCCCGTGTGCGGCCGCGCTAAGCCGCACGGCATGACCGAACCCAAAACCGTGAGCGCCGCGCGCCTACTGGTCGATTGCCTTGAGGCACAGGGCTGCGACCGCATCTTCACCGTCCCCGGCGAAAGCTTCCTGCCGGTGCTCGACGCGCTGCACGACACGCCGTCGATCGAGACGGTGGTCTGCCGCCAGGAAGGCGGCGCCGCCTTCATGGCCTGCGCCGACGGCAGCATGACCGGCAAGCCCGGCGTGTGCTTCGTCACCCGCGGGCCGGGCGCGACCAACGCCAGCATCGGGGTGCATGTCGCGTTCCAGGATTCGCAGCCGATGATCCTGTTCGTCGGCGACGTCGATAGCCACATGCGCGACCGCGAGGGCTTCCAGGAAGTCGATTTCGCGGCCTTCTTCGGCCCGCTCGCCAAATGGGCCGCCCGGATCGACGATCCGGCGCGAATCCCGGAATACATCGCCCGCGCCTATGCGGTTGCGATCAACGGGCGCCCCGGACCCGTGGTCCTCGCCCTGCCCGAGGATATGCTGAGCCTGCCCGTCGCCGGCACGCCCCGCCCGGCGGTGGTTCGCCCCGCTCAGGCCGCCTGCCCCGACGCGCTGCAGGCGATGCTCAAGCTGCTCGAGGATGCGGCTGCGCCGGTCGCGATCGTCGGCGGCGCCGGGTGGAACGAGAAGGCGCGGACCTATTTCACCGAGTTTGCCGAGCGGGTCGGCCTGCCGGTGGCGACCGCCTTCCGCCGGCAGGATGCGCTCCCGCCCTCATCCCCGGCCTACGCCGGCAATCTCGGCTATGGTCCGAACCCGAAGCTGGTCGAACGGATCAAGGCGGCGGATCTGGTGCTGGTGGTCGGCGCACGGCTGGGCGAGGCGACCACCGATGGCTACGAACTGGTGACCCCGGACCATCCCGACCAGATCCTGATCCATGTGCACCCCGATCCGGAGGAGCTCGGGCGGGTCTATCGCACCGATCTGGCGCTTTGCGCCGACATGGGCGAATTCGCCGAGGCCGCCGCAATGTGGGCAGACGAGGTGGTCCCCTTCGGCGCCGGCAGGGAAGCCCATGCCGAGTGGGAAGAATTCAGCACGCCGGGCGAAGACGGCACCGCGCTCGACCTGGCCCGAGTGCTCGCCGTCCTGCGCGACAAGCTCCCGGCGGACAGTGTGATCTGCAACGGCGCGGGCAATTTCTCGGGCTGGTGGCACCGCTACTGGCGCTACGAGGGCTTCCCCTCGCAGCTTGCGCCGACTTCGGGCGCGATGGGCTACGGTGTGCCGGCCGCGGTGGCGGCGAAACTGCGCCTGCCCGACCGGACCGTGCTCGCGGTGGCGGGCGACGGCGATTTCCTGATGAACGGGCAGGAACTGGCAACCGCCGAGCAATACGGGCTCGACCTGCTGGTGATCGTGGTCGACAATTCGACCTATGGCACCATCCGCATGCATCAGGAGCGCGAGTTCCCCGGGCGGATTTCGGCGACTTCGCTGACCAACCCCGATTTCGCGGCGCTGGGCCAGGCTTACGGCGGCTGGTCCGCGCGGGTGGAGACGACCGGGCAGTTTGCGCCCGCCCTGGAAGAAGCGCTGGGCCGCAGGGGGCTGCGGCTGCTGCACCTGGTGACCGACATCGAACGGCTCAATGCAGCCGGGCAGACGGTTACGGCGCTGCGGTCCAGATAAACGAAGGGCCGCCCGTATGGACGGCCCTTCGCTCTTACGCCAAGCGGGCGTCAGACCTTGTTGCCCAAGGCACCTTCGACCTTGCCCTTGAGGCCCTGGGCCTCGCCCTTGCGTTCCTGCGCCCAGCCTTCGGCCTGGGTATCTTCGTCCTTCGACATCTGCTTCGCCTTGCCGGCGACCTCGTTGCCGATGCCTTTGGCCTTGTCGATCAGTTCGCCCATTGGGATTCTCCTCGTTTGGGGGCGGCCGGGGGGAACCGCCCTGCCTCTGTAGAACGAAGAGAAAAGACGCGGGTTCCGGACCTCAGCCCCCTGCCAGCGAAAGAATCAGCTGCCATTCGTCCGGCCGCACTTCGGCCACGGAAAGCCGCGAAAGCTTGACCAGTTCCATCTCTGCCAGCGCCGGCGTGGCCTTGATCTCCTTGAGCGTGACCGCGCGGGCGAGCTTCCTGACCGGCTTCACTTTCACCGCTGCCCACTTGCCGTCCGGGTCGCTCGGATCGGTCAACCCGGCGACGCTGATCTCGACGATCCCGACGATCTCCAGACCGACGTTGGAATGATAGAAGAACGCCTGGTCGCCGACCTGCATCGCGCGGAGGTTGTTCGCCGCGCGGTGGTTGCGCACCCCGTCCCAGGTCCCTTCCCCTTCGGCGACCAGATCGTCCCACGAATAGGCGTCGGGTTCCGATTTCATCAGCCAGTAACGGCGCGCCATGTCCATTTTCTCCGATCGCGTTCCGGCGCCCCTAGACCATGAATTTCGTCCAGATCAAAGTCATCGCGACATTAACCGAAATTTCAACGGAATTGGGCAAGAAGCGGGAGCGAAACAGGGATCATGAGCTTGAGTTCAGCCAGCCATTCGACGAGCGCGAACGACCGGGGGCGGATCGGGAGCGCGGAACGCGACATCGTTGCGCTGGGCGTGGCGATGGCTGCGCTCATTCTGTTCGTCGGCACCGGCGGCACGGTGCTGCCGCAGATCGTTCGCGCATGGCTCGGCATCGGCCACAGTCCGGACACGCTGATCACCAATGCGCTGCTGCTCAACATCGCGCTGATCATCTTCGGCTGGCGCCGCTACACCGAGCTGACGAAGGAAGTCGGCGAACGGCGCAAGGCGGAGGAATCGGCTCGCCAGCTTGCCGAAACCGATGCCTTGACCGGCCTGCTCAACCGCCGCAGCTTCCTGCCCGCCTCCGCCCGGCTCGTTACCGATGTATGCGAGACCAACCAGGGCGCGGCGGTGCTGATGCTCGATCTCGACAATTTCAAGCAGATCAACGACGTCCACGGCCACAAGGTCGGCGATCTGGTGCTGACCGAAACGGCCCGCCGGATCGAGGCGCTCGCCCCGGCCGGCGCCTCGGCCGGACGGCTCGGAGGCGACGAATTCGCGCTGGTCCTGCCTTACGACCGCCGCACGCCCGACAAGCTCGACCAGCTCGCCACCAGCCTGATCGATGCGGTCGGCGCACCGATCGCGGTCGAGGGCAAGACCATCCAGGCCTCCATCTCCGCCGGCATCGCGCGCACGATCGAAAGCCCGGTCGCCGAACAGGCCGAGGAATGTGCGCAGGCGCTGCTGCATCACGCCGACATCGCGATGTATCATGCCAAGAAGCGCGGCCGGAACGGCTACGCCTGGTTCGAACCGACGATGGAAAGCGAACTGCGCTTTCGCCACGAGCTCGAGACCGGCATCCGTGCCGGCATCCCGAAGGGCGAATTCGTGCCGTTCTACGAACAGCAGATCGATCTCGCTTCGGGCGAACTGGTCGGGTTCGAGATGCTCGCGCGGTGGAACTCGCCGCAATTCGGCCTGGTCAGCCCGGAAATCTTCATCCCGATCGCCGAGGACATCGGCGTGATCGCGGAACTGTCGGAATTCCTGATCAAGCAGGCGCTCGAAGATGCCAAGCAGTGGAATCCCAGGCTTTCGCTGTCGATCAATATCTCGCCGATCCAGCTGCGCGACCCGTGGTTCTCGCAGAAGCTCCTGCGGCTGCTGGTCGAGAGCGGCTTCCCGCCGCACCGGCTCGACATCGAGATCACCGAGAGCTGCCTGCACGAAAACGTCGGCGTGGTCCGCTCGGTGGTGACCAGCCTCAAGAACCAGGGCATCCAGATCAGCCTCGACGATTTCGGGACCGGCTATTCCAGCCTCGCGCAGCTGCGCTCGCTGCCGTTCGACCGGCTCAAGATCGATCGCAGCTTCGTGACCGAACTTGCCCACGAGGGCTCCAACGCCAAGATCGTCGAGGCGATCGTCTCGCTCGGCCGCGGCTTCGACCTGCCGATCACCGCCGAAGGGATCGAGAATGCCGAAGTGCTCAGGATCATGAAGTCGATGGGCCAGCTCAAGGGCCAGGGCTATCTCTACGGCCGGCCCGAGAACCACGCCATGACGCTCGACCGGCTCGCGGCGCAAAACCTGCTCGCGCCCGAATCGGAGCTTCCTGCCGAAGACCTGCCGCCGCGCCGCCCGGACCTGCGCGCCGCCGGCTGACGGTAGCGGCGGTTTAAGCCGCCGATCGGGACAACCCGCAGGGGCGGCCGACATTGCGGTTTTCCGCGCTTGTCCCTAGATGCGCCGGACGATGCGCATTCCCTTCATCAAGATGCACGGCCTCGGCAACGATTTCGTCGTGCTCGACGCGCGCAGCGATCCGTTGATCCCGGTCACCAACGATCTCGCCCGCGCCCTGGCCGATCGCCGGACCGGGATCGGCTGCGACCAGCTGATCCTGCTGGGCGAGTCCGATTTCGCCGATTTCCGCATGCGGATCTTCAACAACGACGGCAGCGAAGTCGAATCCTGCGGCAATGCGACCCGCGCGGTTGCGCTGCTGCACGGCGAGGATGCGACTATCGAAACTGCCGGCGGCCTGCTTCACGCGACGCTGACCGGCGGCGGGATCAGGGTCGACATGGGCGCGCCGCGCTTCGACTGGAACCAGATCCCGCTCGCCTATGCGATGGACACCACTTCGATGCCGGTGGCGTGGGAGAACCTCGAGAACCCGCTCGCGGTCAATGTCGGCAATCCGCACGTGGTGTTCTTCGTCGACGACGCCGATGCGATCGAACTCGACCGGCTCGGCCCGCAGATCGAGCACGACCCGCTGTTTCCCGAACGGGTCAACGTCAACGTCGCGCAGATCGTCAATCGCCAGGCGATCCTGCTGCGGGTGTGGGAACGCGGCGCCGGGCTGACCCGCGCCTGCGGCACCGGCGCCTGCGCAACCGCGGTCGCGGCAATGAAGAAAGGCTTGGTCGAGCGCGAAGTCGCCGTCACCCTGCCCGGCGGAGTGCTCACGATCGCATGGGGCGAAGATGGTGAGATCGCGATGACGGGCCCCGCCGCGGAGAGCTTCCGCGGAACCTTCGATCCGGCGCATTTCGCGTGAAGGCCGAAGTCATTTCCCTGGGCTGCCGGCTCAACCTCTCCGAGAGCGAGGGCATTCGCGCGCTGCTTGCGGACGAGAGCGACACGGTGGTGATCAACAGCTGCGCGGTGACCTCGGAAGCGGTGCGCCAGACCCGGCAGGCGATCCGGCGCGCGCGGGCGAACTTTCCCACCGCGCGCCTGCTGGTCACCGGCTGCGCGGCCGATATCGAGCGCGAGCAATTCGCCGCGATGGCAGAGGTCGACGGGCTGGTCGCCAATGCCGCCAAGCTCGACGCGCGGGCCTGGAACGTCCCCGAGCGGACCGCACCGGTGCCCTCGGCGCACACCCGCGCTTTCATCGCCGTTCAGAACGGCTGCGACCATGCCTGCACCTTCTGCGTGATCCCGCAGGGACGCGGGCCCAGCCGCTCGCTCACGATCGCGCAGGTGCTCGGCGAAGTCGAACGCCACGCGGGCGCGCCCGAAGTGGTGCTGACCGGGGTCGATGTGACCTCGTGGGGCCACGACCTGCCCGACAAGCCGCCGCTCGGATCGCTGGTCCGCGCGATCCTCGAGCGCTTTCCCGAGATCGGCCGGCTGCGGATGTCGTCGCTCGACGGGATCGAGATCGACCCGGAACTGTTCGAGCTGTTCGCCTCCGAGCCGCGGATGATGCCGCACCTCCACCTGTCGCTGCAGCATGGCGACGATCTGATCCTCAAGCGGATGAAGCGCCGCCATACGCGCGCCGACGCCGCCGATCTGGTCCTCCGGCTGAAGGAGCGCCGCCCGGAGATCGCGATCGGCGCCGACATCATGGCCGGCTTCCCGACCGAGGACGACGCCATGCACGCCGAAAGCCTGAGCATGATCCGCGAGCTCGACATCGTCCACGCGCATATCTTTCCCTATTCACCCCGTCCGAACACGCCCGCCGCGCGCATGCCGCAGGTCGGCAAGGGCGAGATCAAGGCGCGCGCGGCCGAATTGCGCGACGAGGCTGCGCGCGTGCGGGCCGGCTGGCTGAACGCGCTTGTGGGCAGCCCGCTTTCGGTCCTCGCCGAGAGCGACGGCACCGGCTATTCCGAAAATTACGCCCGCGTCGCGCTGCCGGAAGGCACGCCGCGCGGCGCGATCGTCACCATCACCCCCGGCGGAATCGAGAAAGGCCTGCTGCAGTGAGCGAAAGCTGGTCCCAGCGGATTTTCGGCGGCTTCAAGAAGACCTCCGAGCGCCTGAGCGAAAACCTCGCCGGCGCGATCGGAACGGCGAAGCTCGACGATGCCACGCTCGACGACGTCGAGGACGCGCTGATCCTGTCCGACCTCGGCCCCGCGGCCGCCGCGCGGATCCGGGGCAAGCTGGCCGAAAAGCGCTTCGGGCTCGACATCACCGAGCGGGAGCTGAAGGAAGCCGTGGCCGAGGAGATCGCCGCGATCCTGCGCCCGGTCGCCAAGCCGATCGACGTCACCGCCTTCCCCCGCCCGCAGGTGATCCTGGTGATCGGAGTCAACGGCAGCGGCAAGACCACCACCATCGCCAAGCTCGCCCATCTGTTCCAGGAAGAGGACTATGGCGTGATGCTTGCGGCGGGCGACACCTTCCGCGCGGCCGCGATCGGCCAGCTGGCGGTGTGGGCCGAGCGGATCGGCGTGCCGATCGTCAAGGGCCCCGAGGGTGGCGATCCGGCAAGCATCGTGTTCGACGCGGTCAGGCTCGCCACCGAGCAGGGCACCGATGCGCTGATCGTCGATACCGCCGGGCGTCTGCAGAACAAGCGCGAGCTGATGGACGAGTTGGCCAAAATCCGCCGCGTGCTGGGGCGGATCAACCCGGCCGCGCCGCACGACGTGGTGCTGGTGCTCGATGCGACCAACGGGCAGAATGCGCTGTCGCAGATCGATGTGTTCAAGGAAGTCGCCGGGGTGACCGGGCTGATCATGACCAAGCTCGACGGGACCGCGCGCGGGGGTGTGCTGGTCGCCGCGGCCGAGCAATACGGCCTGCCGATCCACGCGATCGGCGTGGGCGAGACAATCGACGATTTGCGCCCGTTCGACCCCGACCTGGTCGCGCGGGTGATTGCCGGAGTGGCATGATGACGAGTGAAACCGACAAGCCCGCCGCCCCGCCGGCTAAGAAACCCGGCAACGCCTGGGTCAGCCTGCTGGTCGATTACGCACCGCTGCTGGTGTTCCTCGGCAGCTACTGGTGGTTCGCGCCCAAGGGCGAGCACGAGGGGATCGGCGTGATCGTTGCGGTGACCAAGAGCACCGGGGCGTTCATCGTCGCCTCGATCGCGGCGCTGGCGATCTCGAAATGGCGTTTCGGCAAGATCTCGCGCATGCTGTGGCTTTCGACCCTGCTGGTGGTCGGGTTCGGCGGGCTGACGATCCTGCTGCGCGATCCGTTCTACGTGCAGGTCAAGCCGACCGTGCTCTACCTGTTCTTCGGCACCGTGCTGCTGGTCGGCTGGTGGCAGGGCAAGGCGCTGCTGCAATGGCTGCTCGAAGCCGCATTCGAAGGCCTCGACGGCGAAGGCTGGCTCAAGCTCTCGCGCAACTGGGGGTTCTTCTTCTTCGTCCTCGCGGTGCTCAACGAGATTCTGCGCCTCAGCCTGGACTTCGGAAGCTGGCTGGCGGTGAAGGTGCCGGTCTTCGCCGGCATCTCGTTCCTGTTCACCTTCGCCCAGCTGCCGATGCTCCTGCGGCACGGCCTGGCGCAGGAGGCCGCGGTCGAAGAGGAAACCACCCTTCCCCCGCAGTAGCCCGCTGCGACGAACGGTTTAGTTTGCTTGCAGGCCGTGCATTTTTCACGATAGACTGCACCCCAGACGAAAACGCCAGGGGGAAGTCATGACCAAACTGTTCGGTAATCTGCATCTCGTGCTGCTCGTGGGGCTGGTCCTTGCGATCGCGGTGATCGTGGGCTTCGGGCCCGAAGTTCCGGTGACGGTCAGCTCGATCTTCCGCTGGTTCCACGTGTTCTTCGGCATCACCTGGATCGGCCTGCTCTATTACCTGAACTTCGTGCAGGTGCCGACCATGCCTTCGATTCCCGCCGAGCAGAAAGGCGCGATCACCGGCTTCATCGCGCCGAAGGTGTTCTTCTACTTCCGCTATGCGGCGCTGCTCACCGTGTTGACCGGCCTCGTGATCGCGATCGACGCGGGCTATGCCCACCAGGCCTTCACCTTCGGCGGCAACCGCCACGTCAAGCTGATCGGCGTCGGCATGTATCTGGCGCTGGTGATGGCGTTCAACGTGTGGTTCATCATCTGGCCCGCGCAGAAGAAAATCCTCGGGATCGTCGAGGCGAGCGCGGAGGAAAAGGCCGCCGCCGCGCCGCGTGCGCTGATCGCCAGCCGCCTCAACACGCTGCTGTCGCTGCCGATGCTCTATTGCATGGTCAGCGCCAACCTCGGCTGAGGAACCACGAGCTTACGCCAACTGGGCGCCCCTGCGGGGGCGCCCTTTTCTTTTGCGCAGCGTCCGTCAGGCGCGCGGCCTCTGCCGTCCCCGGCCGGCGCGCGCCTCGCGCAGGGTGGCGTTCGGCCCGAAGCCCTTGGGCCTGACCTTGGGTATCGCAACCCGCTGCGACAGATAGATCCCGCTGTGGCCCGAACAGAGATAGGCGACGAAACAGGCGACCGCGATCGGCACCGCATAGGCCGCGCCGAACAGCTCGATCCCCATGAAGCTGCAGGCCAGCGGGGTGTTGGCGGCGCCGGCGAACAGCGCGACGAAGCCCAGCGCCGCGCACAGCCCGGTCGGCAGGCCGAGCAGCGGCGCGAGCGCGTTGCCCAGCGCCGCGCCGATGAAGAACAGCGGGGTCACCTCGCCGCCCTTGAACCCGGCGCTGAGCGTGACCACGGTGAACAGCAGCTTCAGCGCCCAGCTCCACGGATAGGTCTGCGGGCCGAAGAAACTCGTGATCGTGATGCCGCCGGGGGTCGCGGCGAGAGTTCCCAACCCGAGATAGTCGCGCGTGCCGAACAGGTAGACCAGCGCGATCACCGCCACGCCGCCCGCCACCGGCCGCAACGGGCCGAACGGCACGATCCGCTTGAGCCATCCGCCCAGCGCGTGGTTCGCCTCGGCAAAACTCAGCCCCGCCAGCCCGAAGGCGACCCCCGCAATCCCCGCCTT
The DNA here is from genome assembly GCA_017744735.1 of Novosphingobium sp. Taxonomy (GTDB): domain Bacteria; phylum Pseudomonadota; class Alphaproteobacteria; order Sphingomonadales; family Sphingomonadaceae; genus Andeanibacterium. The sequence continues at coordinate 83,973 of JAGIAR010000005.1, forward strand.
CGCCACCAGCAGCGCATCGACCGGGACCGATGCACTCACGCGGTAGGCGATGTGATGCACGCCCCAGCCGAGGCACACCCAGTCGCCGACCAGCGCCGCGATCAGGCACGGCACCAGCGCGCGGTATTCGACCCGGCCGATCGCCAGCACCTCCAGCGCGAAGATCGCCCCCGCGATCGGCGTGCCGAACACCGCGCCGAAGCCGGCGGCGACGCCGGTCATCAGCATGATCCGGGTCGCCTCTTCGTCGAGCCGGGCCAGGCGGCCGACGCCGCTGGCAAGGCTGCCGCCAAGCTGCACCGCCGTACCCTCTCGCCCGGCCGATCCGCCGAACAGATGGGTCGCCACCGTGCCGAAGAAGATCAGCGGCGCCATCCGCAGCGGCACCCCGCCGCCCGGTTCGTGGATCTGCTCGACGATCAGATTGTTGCCCGCTTCGACCGAGCGGCCCATCCAGTGGTAGAGCAGCCCGACCGCGAAGCCGCCCAGCGGGAGCCCGTAGAGCAGCCAGGGAAAGGCGAAGCGCAGCCGGGTGACCGCGTCGAGGCTCCACAGGAAGGCCGCGCACAGGGTTCCGACCGCGGCCGCCATCGGGATCAGCACCAGCGCCCAGCGGACCACGGACAGCGCATGGCTGTGCCGCTCGCGAAAGAACGCCGCCGCATCCAGCTGGTCGATCAGGTTACGGAAAGTAGCGCGCACGATTCCTCCTTGCTGCCTTGCGGCGCCCGGTAGGAATCATCAGCTCTTGCAAGAGCGGTTCGGCGGAATGCCCGGCGGAAATCCATCGCCGTTGCGGGCCTATGGAGTGCCCTCACCCCAAGGTCAACGGGGCATCTGCGGGCGGGCGCCCGCTAGATCTCCAGCTGGCTCCCCAATTCCACCACGCGGTTGGTCGGCAGGCGGAAGAAGTCCATCGGGGTTGCCGCGTTGCGCAGCATCCAGCTGAACAGCTTCTCCCGCCAGATCGCCATTCCGGGCGTCTTCGACGCGATCAGGGTCTGGCGCGAGAGGAAGAAGCTGGTCTGCATCATGTCGAACTTGCCGCCGCACATGCCCGCTTCCTTGAGCGCGGCGGGCAGGTCGGTTTCTTCCATGAAGCCGTAGTTCAGCACCAGGCGGAAGAAGCCCTGGCCGAGATCGGTGATCGCCACCCGCTCGCCCGGATCGACATAGGGCAGGTCGCGGATGTTGACCGTCAGCACCACCACGCGTTCGTGCAGCACCTTGTTGTGCTTGATGTTGTGCAGCAGCGCCGAGGGCACGCCCTTGGTCGCGGCCGACATGAAGATCGCGGTGCCCGGCACCCGCTGGGTGCTGGCATGGGCCGACTTGGCGAAGATATCGAGCGGCAGCTCGACCTCGCTCATCCGGTCGCGCATCAGCTTGCGGCCGCGGGCCCAGGTGGTCAGCAGGGTGAAGGCCACCCCGCCGATCGCCAGCGGGACCCAGCCGCCATCGGGGATCTTGGTGGTGTTGGCGGCGAAATAGGCGCCGTCGACCAAGAAGAACCCGCCGACCACCGGGATCCACAGCCACTTGTTCCAGCGCCAGACGAGCGAGACCAGCACCGCGATCAGGCAGGTATCGATCAGCATCGCACCGGTCACCGCGATGCCATAGGCGGCCGCGAGGTTGGACGAGGTGCGGAAGCTCAGCACCAGAGCGATCACCGCGACCATCAGCACCCAGTTGATGAAGGGGATGTAGATCTGTCCGGCCTCGGTCTCGCTGGTGTGGCGGATCGACAGGCGCGGGATGAAGCCGAGCTGGATTGCCTGGTGGGTGACCGAGAAGGCGCCCGTGATCACTGCCTGGCTGGCGATCACCGCGGCGCAGGTCGCCAGCAGCACCAGCGGCAGGCGCAGCGCCTCGGGGGCGAGGATGAAGAACGGGTTCTTGATCGCCTCGGCCGCCTGGGCCGGTTCCATCCCCATGATCATCGCGCCCTGGCCGAAATAGTTCAGCAGCAGGCACGGCATCACGAAGCCGAACCACGACAGGCGCATCGGCCCGCGGCCGAAATGGCCCATGTCCGAATAGAGCGCTTCCGAGCCGGTCACCGCGAGCACGACCGAGCCGAGCGCGAGGAAGGCGGTGTAGCCGTCGTCGAGGAAGAAGCGCAGCGCGTACCACGGGTTGAGCGCGTAGAGCACCTCGGGCGACTGGACGATGTGGACGATCCCGAGCACCGCGAGCACGGTGAAATAGGTGATCATGATCGGCGCGAACAGCGCGCCGACCTTGGCGGTGCCGCGCTTCTGGATCACGAACAGCCCGACCAGCAGCACCAGCGACACCGGGATGACGAAGGGCTGCAGCCGCGCCTCGACCACGGTGAGGCCTTCGACCGCGCTCAACACCGAAACGGTCGGGGTGATCATGCTGTCGCCGTAGAACAGCGCGGTCGCGAACACGCCCAGCGCGACCGCGAGCCAGCCGTATTTCGAGCGGCTGATGAAGCGCGAGATCAGCGCGACCAGTGCCAGCGTGCCGCCCTGCCCCTTGTTGTCGGCCTTCATCAGCAGGCCGACGTATTTGATCGTCACCACGATCGTCATCGACCAGAAGATCAGGCTGATGACGCCCATCAGATTGATCTCGTTGGCGGCGAGATGGTGGTGGCCGGAAAAGGTTTCGCGGAAGGCGTAGAGCGGGCTGGTGCCGATATCGCCGAACACGATGCCGACCGCGGCCGCGGCGAGCTTGTACTTGGCGGAGCGGCTGTCGCCCCCATGGCCCATCCCATGACCGCCGTGAGGCGCGGCGGGTGCCCCGGAAGGCTGCGAATCAGGCTCCTGCGCCTGCGGCGTTACCGGATCACTCATCGAGATCGAACGCCCCTAAAACAACCGACCGACTCAGCCGGGCAATACCCGCGCCCGGGCCACGGCGATTAGCAGCCCCCATGCCGCACTGCAATATGGCGGAAATCCGCCATTTGCCGGGCTTAATGTCGTTTTGCATCGGCCTGCTCGACCAGTTTTCTGAGTACCTGATCGAAATTCGCGAGTCGCCGGGCGAGTTCCTCGCGCCCGGGCGCGCCTTCCGGCATCGCCTTCAGCTTCTGCGCCCACAGCTCGCGTCCCTCGATCAGCCGGCCCTGGCGGATCGCTGCCCAGCCGATGAAGAAGGCAGGCCCCGCGCTATCGGGCGAGAGCGTGTCGGCCTGGCGATAGGCATATTGCGAAGCCGGGGTCATCAACCCGTCGGCCTGGAAGGTCAGCACGTTCCCCAGCGCCAGCCAGGCCTCCGTGTCGCGCGGGTTGTCGTGCACGATCCCGCGCAGCAGCGCGGCCGAATCGGCATATTCGCCCTGCCTGGCGAGCGCGTCGGCGGTGATCAGCAGCGGCGAGGTTGAGCGATCATTCGATCCGACCAGTTCCTTGCGCATCTCCACCACTGCCCACCCCTCTTCCGGCTCGATCGCGGCGGTCTTGCCCGGCGCACCCTTGAGATCGGGCGAGGCCTGGGTCGCATAGCCGGCCAGGCCGAGCGCGAGCGCGGCCGCGATCAGCGCCCAGGTCTTGCGCGGCAGGCGGAAGACGAAGGCCATCGCGGCGAAGCACAGCGCGGCGAGCAGGATCGCGAAGGCGTAGCTCATGCGCGCCTCCGGAACCGGCCGAACAGCACCAGACCGCCCGCCAGCACCAGCACCAGCGGCAGCGCGAACAGCGGCCAGGTGGTCTCGCTGAGCTCGGGCTTGTAGCTGATGTAATCGCCATAGCGCTCCATCAGCCAGCGGCGGATCGCCTCGGGGCTTTCGCCCGCCTTGATCCGGGTGCGGACCTGGTGGCGCATGTCGCCGGCGATCTTGGCGTCGGAATCGGCGATCGACTGGCCCTGGCAAGTGAGGCACCGCAGCGTCTCCATCAACGCCTTGGCCTTGGCTTCCTGCGCCGGATCCTCGAGCTGCTTGTAGGCATAGGGCGCATCGGGCATCGAATCCTGCGCGATCACCGGCGCCGCAAGCGCTAACGCGAGGAAGGCGAGCAGCAGCCTCACGCTTCCGCGTCCTTCAGCTTGCCGAGCAGCATCGGCACGTCCTCGGCGCGGATGTCGCCGATATGCTGGTAGCGGATCACGCCCTTGCCATCGATCACGAAAGTTTCGGGCACGCCCGACGAACCGATCCCGAGCTGGACCGCCCCGATATCGTCCGCCCCGATCCGGGCGAAGGGGTTGCCGTTCTGCTGCAGGAACTGAGCGAGGTCTTCCGGGTGATCGCGCAGGTCGATCCCGACGATCTCGACGCCCTGCCGCTGCAACTCGCCAAGCTGCGGCGCCTCGGCCGCGCAGGGCACGCACCAGCTCGCGAAGACGTTGAGCAGGCGCGGCTTGCCGTCGCGGAAATCGGCGGTCGCGATCCCCGGCAGCGTACTGTTGGCGGGCTTGAGCGCGAACTGCGGCAACGGCTTGCCGATCAGCTGGCTGTGCACGTCGGTCGACGGCGGCCGGATCAGCGGCCAGGCGACCAGGGCGCAGAAGCCCGCGAACAGCACCAGCGGCAGCCAGAGTTTCCAGCGCGTCATTCGGCGGTCCTCTTGCGGCGTGCGATCCGCACCTGCGCGTGGCGGCGCTTGAGATCGTTGCCCACCCGGCCGATCAGCGCGAGCAGCCCGCCGAGGCCGATCAATATGCCGCCGTACCAGATCCAGGTCACGAAGGGCTTCCACCACAGCCGCAACTGCCAGCGCCCGTCCTCCGCCTGATCGCCCAGCACGGTGTAGAGCTGACCGTTCCAGCGGGTCAGCAGGGCGGATTCGCTGGTTTTCTGCGCCGGCGCCCAGAAGCTGCGCTGCTGCGGCCTCAGGGCCTTGCCCGGCTCGCCCTCGTAGCTGACCGCCAAAGTGGCCTCGAGCGCGGTCCAGTTCGGCCCGGCGACCGGTTCGACGGTCTTGAGCGTTGCCAGCCACGGCCCGATCTCGACCGTGTCGCCCTCTTTCGCCGCGACCAGCTTCTCGACCGTGAAGGCGCTGTCGGCGGCCATGCCGAACAGCGCGACCGCGATCCCGAAATGCGCGATCATCATGCCCCACACCGCCAGCGGCAGGCGGCGCAGGTTGCGGCCCTGCGCCGGGGCGAAGCTCGCCACCGCCAGCATCGCGGCCAGCGCCATGCCGACCAGCGGCAGGAAGCCGATCGAGCTGTTGAACCACACGCCGGCGAGCGCGATCACGGCGATCGCGAAGAACAGCACCAGCGGGCGCTGGATCCGCTCGAGGCTGTCGCGCCGCCAGCGCAGCAACGGGCCGACCGCGAGCACCACCAGCATCGGCAGGAAGAACAGCGCGCTGACCGGGGTGAAATAGGGTGGGCCCACAGAGACCCGCACGCCGTAGGCTTCGGTCACCAGCGGGTAGAGCGTGCCGACCAGCACGATCGCGAGCAGCGCGCAGAGCACGACGTTGTTCACCACCAGCGCCCCTTCGCGGCTGGTGACCGCGAAGCGCTCGCCCTCGGCCACGGTCCCGGCGCGCAGCGCGAACAGCACCAGCGCGCTGCCGACATAGAGCGCCAGCAGGCCGAGGATGAAGGCCCCACGCTCGGGGTCGATCGCGAAGGCGTGGACGCTGGTGAGAATGCCCGAACGCACCAGGAAGGTGCCGACCATGCTCATCGAGAAGGCGACCACGCCGAGCATGATCGTCCAGGTGCGCAGCGCGTCGCGCGCGGCCAGCACGCTGACCGAATGGAGCAGCGCGGTCGCCGCGAGCCACGGCATCAGCGAAGCGTTCTCGGTCGGATCCCAGAACCACCAGCCGCCCCAGCCGAGTTCGTAATAGGCCCAGTAGGATCCGGCGGTGATGCCGAGCGTCAGGAAGATCCACGCCCCGAGGACCCAGGGTCGCATCGCGCGGGCGAAGGCCGGGGTCACCTGCCGGGTGATCAGCGCGCCGACCGCGAAGCTGAAGGCGACCGAAAGCCCGACATAGCCGAAATAGAGCGTCGGCGGGTGGTAGGCGAGGCCGATGTCCTGCAGCGCCGGGTTGAGCCCAAGGCCCTGCTGCGCGGGCGGATCGAGCCGCTCGAACGGGTTCGAGGCGATCAGCAGGAAGGCGTAGAAACCGAGCCCGACGAAGGCCTGCGTGGCCAGGGTCGCGATCATCGTGCGCTCGGGCACGCGGCGTTCGATCAGCGCGATCAGCGCGCCTGCGAGCGACATGATCGTCACCCACATCAGCATCGAGCCTTCGTGGTTGCCCCAGGTTCCGGCGATCTGGAAGATCAGCGGCTGGGCATCGCGCGAATTCATCGCGACCAGCTTCACCGAAAGGTCGAAGCGCGCGAAGCACAGCAGCAGCGCACCGAAGGCCAGCGCGGCCAGCGCGCCCTGCACCACCGCGAGCGGACGGATCACCGAAGCGAGCGCCGCGTCGTCGCGCCGCACGACCATGACGCCGCAGACGAGCTGCAGCAGCGCAAGCGCGGCGGCGAGCCACAGCGCGGCAAGGCCCAGTTCGGCGATCATTTGGTGGTCTCTTGCACCGCGGCCTGCTTCTGCGCCTCGGTCATGTCCTTGAGCTCGCGCGGGACGTAGTTCTCGTCATGCTTGGCGAGCAGATTGTCGGCGACGAAAGTGCCGCCCGGCGCCAGTCTGCCTTCGGCGACCACGCCCGAGCCTTCGGTGAACAGGTCGGGCACGATGCCGCTGTAGCTCACCGGCACATGCGCCTTGCCGTCTCCGACCATGAAATGGATCGTCACCCCGTCGGCGTCGGTCTTGAGCGAGCCCTTCTGGACCATCCCGCCGAGCCGGATCGCCTGTCCCGGCGCGGGCGGCTTGGCGATCAGATCGGACGGCACGTAGAAATAGCTCGCCTGGCTGCGCAGGCCCCAGGCGGCGATCAGCGCGGCGGCGATCAGCACCACCAGCGCGATCGCGAGCAGCACCAGCCGCTGATGCTTGGGGGCAAGCCGTGTGCTCATTTCTTCCTGGCCTCATCCCGGCGCTTTTCGGCGCGCTTCATCGAAAGCCAGCTCCATGCGACCAGCGCGAGCGTGCCGGCCACGCCGAGCACATAGACCGCGGTCACGAAATGCCACTGGTCGAGCGTTTCCTTCACCAGACCCGCCCTTAACCCTCGAAGGCCTTGCGGCGCAGGCGCGCCTCGGCCTGGATCTCGGCCAGCAGCGCGCGCATCCGCGCCAGCACCACCCCGCCGAAGATCAGCGTGAAACCGAGCGTGGAGACCAGCAGCCCGCCGAGGAACGGACCCGCCATCGCCGATCCGCCCATGCCGAGGCTCGGCGGCTGGTGCAGCGAGTTCCACCAGATCACCGAATAATGGATGATCGGGATGTTGATCGCCCCGACCAGGCCGAAGATCGCGACGATCCGGCCGGAGCCGCCCTCGCGGCTGGTCGCTCCGGCCAGCGCCATATAGCCGAAATAGAGGAACAGCAGCACCAGCATGCTGGTCAGCCGCCCGTCCCACACCCACCAGGTGCCCCACGCTGGCCGCCCCCAGAGCGAGCCGGAAACCAGGCACAGCGCGGCGAAGAACGCCCCCGGGCCGGCGCAGGCGCGCGCGGCGATCCCGGCGAGCGGATGGCGCCAGACAATCTCGACGAAGCTGGCCACCGCGATCCCGCTCCAACCGGCCATGCCGAGCCACGCGGCAGGAACGTGGATGAAGAGAATCCGCACCGTGTCGCCCTGCAGCCGCTCGGCCGGGGCATAGAACAGGCCGTAGACCAGCGCGGCCGCGGCCAGCACCAGCCCGGCCGCGAGAAGCGGGGCGGTCAGGGCGCGGGCGATGCGCAGGAAGCGGGCGGGATTGGCGAAACCGTGCATTTGTTGCGTGTGTCCGGTGGACTTGGCAGGCGCTTTGGCAGGTGCCGGCGCCATCGGCAAGGGACTTCGCCCGGAGCCCCGCGATGCGAGGAAAATGGGGCGATCGACGGGATCCGAACCCGCGACCTCCGGTACCACAAACCGGCGCTCTAACCAACTGAGCTACGATCGCCACACATCTTGCCAGCCGCGAACCGCGTCCGGCGAGGGCGCGAGCCTGTTGCACAGACGCCCGCCAAAGCAAAGCGAAAACTGCGCTCGCGCGGCACGAGTTTCGCCGCTTGATCGGCCGTGCGCCGACGCTATCGTCGCACCATGCTTTCGTCCGGCGATACTTCTGCGGAAATCCTCCGTTCGCGCCCCGGGATGCGCCAGGTGCCCAGCCCGCGGATCGAGATGTTCACCCTGCCCGGCTTCGTTCCGCCCGAATTGTGCGGCGACCTGATGGCGCTGATCGACGCCAATCGCCGCCCCTCCACCATCGCCGATTCCGATGGCGACCACTATTTCCGGACGAGCGAAACCTGCGACCTCGCGCCGACCGAACCCGCGGTGATCGAGCTCGAACGGCTGCTGCGCGAGCTCAACCGGATCGATCCCGCGAACGGCGAACCGATCCAGGGCCAGCGCTACGAGGTCGGTCAGGAATTCAAGGCGCACACCGACTATTTCGAGCCGACCGGCGCCGATTACGAGCGCTTCTGCTCCGCGACCGGCCAGCGCACCTGGACCTTCATGGTCTATCTCAACACGGTCGATGCCGGCGGCGCGACGCGGTTCAAGGTCATCGACAAGCTGTTCCAGCCCGAAGGGGGCCGGCTGGTCTGCTGGAACAACCGCCGCCCCGACGGCACCTGCAACCCCGCCACGCTGCATCACGCGATGAAGGTCAGGAAGGGCCTGAAATACGTGATCACCAAATGGTACCGCGAGCGCCCGTGGAGCTGGGACGACGCGGCCTAGGTTACGACATCCCCGCGACCCAACGAAAAAGGGCGGCCCCGCGGGACCGCCCCTTTGCTTGAACCGGTAAGGCCCGATCAGCCCTTCTTGAGCGAAAGCCCGCCGAAGCGCTTGTTGAACGCCGCCACGCGGCCGCCTTCCTGAAGCTGCTGCTTGCCGCCGGTCCAGGCCGGGTGGCTGGTCGGATCGATGTCGAGCTGCAGCGTGTCGCCTTCCTTGCCCCAGGTGGAGCGGGTCTGGAACTCGGTGCCGTCGGTCATCTTGACGGTGATCGTGTGGTAGTCGGGATGCGTATCGGCTTTCATGGTATTCGCTCCGTATGCTCGGACCGGTTCCGACCGGTACCTGCGGATGTTCGGAAAGCGGCGCGCTTAGGCGGGATCGCTTTGAAAAGCAATCCCGCCTGCGCTTTATTTGTCTCGCCTCAGGCGCCGGCGGGGCCATCCGGCCCCTTGGCTTTCCGCGCCACAAGGCGCGGCGCGCGTTCGCGCTTGCGGGCCGCTGCGCAGCCCGAGTTTGCGCGACTTCGGCAAGGGGCGCTGGCCCGGTCCGCGGCCAGCGGACCGCAAGGCCGAACGGCCGCCCCGAACCCCGCAGGGGCGAGGATATCGCATGCGCGGATGCGCGTGCGGAACAAATGGGGCCGAACGCTACGCGTTCGGCGGATCGGCGATCATCGCGGTGAATTCGACCTGGCAGGTGACCTTGCCTTCCACGCTCGCCTCGCCCTTGAACTTGTAGACGCGGCTGCGCTTCTGGACGAATTCGACATGGAGATCGAGCAGGCACCCGGGTTCCACCATCGCGCGGAACTTGGCGTTCTCGATCCCCATGAAATAGACGAGCTTGCCGGTGCCGGCGAGCTCGAGCGTCTCGATCCCGAGGATCGCGGCCGCCTGGGCCATCGCCTCGATCTGCAACACACCCGGCATCACCGGCTGGCCAGGGAAATGGCCCTGGAAGAAATCCTCGTTGAAACTCACGGCCTTGACCGCGTGAATTCGCTCACCGAGTTCGATGCTCTTCACGCGGTCGACCAGCAGCAGCGGATAGCGATGCGGCAGGGCCTTGAGAATCTTCCGGATATCGTAGGCGGGTGAGCCCGCTTCTTCGCTCATCGTCTCGTCCAGCCGGTCGGGTCGATCAGCGCGAATCCGCCGGAGGACCGGCCGGAGCCGCGCCATTGGCCGGAGCGGCCGTCGGAGCCGGCTGGCCCGAAGCGGCGGCCTGGGCGGCCTGCGCCTGCGCCTGGCGCTCGCGCTCTTCGCGCGGCAGCCAGCCCGGCGGCGGCGAAAGCTGCGCCACCGGCAGCAGAGCGTCGAGCTCGGCGGTGACGTCGGCATTCATGTTGTAGGCGGGATCGCGCATCACCACGGCACCCGCGTCGCGGTTGAGGATCAGCGTGACGCCCTTCTTGTTCGCCGCGGCCTCGACCGCCTTGGGCAGAACGTCCTGAATCTGCTCCTCGACATAGGCCTGGCTCAGCTGGACCGGCTGCAGGATCTGCTGCAGGTCGCGCTGGCCCTGCTGATCGAGCTGCTGCAGCGTGGCATACTGCTTCTGCAGGTCGGCGGTGTTCGGGTTGGGCGCCTTGCGGTCGGCATCGAACTTGTCGGCCAGCGGCTTGATCTGCGCATTGATCTGGTCGTTGCGCGCCTTCGCCTGGTCGTAATACTGCTTGTAGGTCACCGGGCGCTGGGCCTCGGCGGCCTTGAAGGCGGCGCTCGAGCCGACGATCTGGCCGGGATCGATCACGCCGATTCCCTTGATGACGGCGCTGGAAGCCGGCGCGGGAGCGGCGGCGAACGCACTGGCGCTCGCGAGGGCAAGGCCGACGGCGAAGGCCGGCTTGAGAAGGGTTTTCATCAGAATTGGGTTCCTACGTTGAACGTAATCGTCTTAGTGTCGTCGCCGCGCTGTTTCATCAAGACCTTGGCGACATCGATCCGGAATGGGCCAAACGGCGAATTCCAGTTGACGCCGAAGCCAACGGAAATGCGCGGCTTGGGTGAATCGCCGACGAAAATCTCGCGGAAAGCGGAGTATTTCGAGCCAAGCGGCGTGTTGGCGATCGGTCCGGTTCCGAGGCACGGCGGGGGATTCGGGTTGTTCGGGTTGGTGACCGCGCTCGTGGCCGTCGTCGTGCAGACGCCATTGACGAACAACGCCGAATCGATCTGCGTGTAGAGCGGATTACCGTCATTGTCCTTAGTCGGAAAGAAGACCCCGTTCGGGCCCGTATCCGTGAGGATAGGTTTCTTAACGCTGAACACGGCACCTGCATCGAGGAAGATCGACGGGCGCAGCCCCATCTCCCGTGCGCCCGAGCCGAGCGGGATCTCGATCTCGTTGCGGATCAGGTAATACATGTTGCCGCCCAGCGGATCGTCGACCGGATTCTTCGGATCGCTGGTAAAGGTGTAGCCCCCGTTGGCAGCGCAATCGGCGTGAGCGGTGCCGTCCGCGCAGGTCGGCGTGCCGCTGTTGTCGAAGGCGTAGAACTCGCGGATCACGCGCGGGCCGACGCCGCGGATGTCGAAGCCGCGGATCTGCGGATCGCCGAGGAAGAAGCGGTCGGTCAGGCGCACGCTGTCCTGGCCCGGGCCGCGGTCCTTCAGGCCCTTCACATAGCCCGCCTCGCCCCTGATCGAATAGATGAAGCCGCCGCCGAGGTTTTTGAACTTGGCGGCGTTGGCGCGCAGCTTGATATAGCGCTCGGACCCGCCGAGCCCGGCGAGGTCGAGGTTGAGGCCGAGCTGGATGCCGCGGGTCGGGCGGTTGCGGTTGTCGAGATTGTCGTAGACCAGCGAGGCGCCGAGGATCGAGCTGATCCGGCTGCCCAGCGCGTCGCACAGGTAGCGGCCGGCGAGCAGCGGGTCGCACTCGGGGGTCGAAGACAGGCGCGTGCTGTAATAGGTGTTCTTGTCGAGCGTCACGTCGTCCCAGTTGAGCGTGTAGCGCCCGACCAGCGACATGTTCTCGGTCAGCGGCACGCCCACGCGGAGCTGGAAGCCGGTGGTCGCCTGGCTGAAGGTGGTGCTGTTGTCGTTGTAATAGTCGTTGTTCGAATCCCGGCGGTAGATGTCGAGGCCCATCGAGACGTTCTTGTCGAACACATAGGGCTCGGCGAAGCTGACCGTGAAGGCGCGCGAATAGGACGAATAGTCGACGCTGAGCCCGATCGTCTGGCCCCGGCCGCGGAAATTGCGCTGGCGGATCGAGCCCGAGAGGATGAAGCTTTCCTGCGACGAGAAGCCCGCCGAAAGCTGCAGTTCGCCGGTCGCCTGTTCCTGCACGTTGGCGTTGAGCACGATCCGGTCGGGCGCCGAGCCCGGCTGCTGCTCGACCTCGAAGTTCTGCTGGAAATAGCCGAGCGAATTGATGCGCGCGGTCGAGCGCTTGACCGCGATGCTGTTGAACGCATCGCCTTCGGCGAGGCGGAATTCGCGGCGGACGACCTTGTCCTGGGTCAGCGTGTTGCCGTTGACATTGATCGACTCGACATAGACGCGCGGCGCCTCGTTGATCACGAACTTGACGTTCATGGTCAGATTGTCGGGATCGCGATCGTACTGCGGCCGCACGTCGGCGAAGGCATAGCCGAACAGGCCCGCCGTCTGGGTCAGCCCGTCGACCGTGTCCTCGACCAGCTTGGCGTTGTACCAGTCGCCCTTCTTGGGGGTGATCGACTTGGTCAGCCTGCCGCTGTCGAAGTCGCGCAGCTGGCTTTCGACCGACACGTCGCCGAAGTGGTAGCGCTTACCCTCCTCCACCACATAGGTGATGATGAAGTCCTTCTTGTCCGGGGTAAGCTCGGCCACCGCCGAAACCACGCGGAAATCCGCATAGCCTTCGGTCAGGTAGAACTGGCGCAATTTCTGCTGGTCGTAGGCCAGGCGATCGGGGTCGTAGCTGGTCGCCGAGCTGAACAGGCGGAAGAAGCGCGACTGCTTCGTCACCATCTGGCTGCGCAGCTCTCCATCGGAGAATTTCTCGTTGCCGATGATGTTGATCTGGCGGACCTTGGACTTGGGCCCTTCGGTGATCTCGTAGACGACATCGACCCGGTTCTGCGGGAGCGAGACGCTCTTCGGTTCGACCACCGCCGCGAAGCGCCCCTGGCGCTTGTAGAGCTCGACGATCCGGGCGACGTCGGCGCGGACCTTGGACCGGGTGAAGATCTGTCGCGGCGCGAGCTTGATCTCGGGCGTGATCTTGTCGTCCTTGAGGCGCTTGTTGCCTTCCAGGATGATCCGGTTGACCACCGGGTTCTCCTGCACGTCGATCGTGACCGCACCGTTGTCGTTACGGATCGACGCATTGGCGATCAGCTCCGAGGCGTAGAGGTCCTTCAGCGCCTGGTCCGCCGCGGCCTCGGTATAGGTGCCGCCGACGCGGAGCTGGATATAGCTGAGCACCGTATCGGACTCGAGCCGCTGGGTGCCGGTCACCGTGATCGAGCGGATCGTCTGGCCTTGCGGCGCGGCGGGTGCGGCAACCGCAGGCGCCGCGGCGGGAGCAGGCGCGGCGTCCTGCGCGTGGGCAGCCACCGGAACCCCAGCAAGAACCGACGTGCCCAGAAGCGCAGCCGCCATTTGCGGTGCAGAGATAAGCTTGCCCTTCCGGCCCATTTCCCGTCCAATCATCGACACGGCTTTCCCGTAAGTTTCCGGCCCGTCATTTCAGGCTGATCGCCGCCCTCCCACGGGAAAACCCCCTGGCGGCATTCACCCGCGGCCTTGCCCGATGCTGTGTCACCAATCAAGCAATGTTACCGGATTTTGCGCCAGTTTGCCGTAATGTTAGCGCTTAGCGCCCGAATAGCGGGAGCGAAGCAATGTCGTTGAATGTGACGAACAGCATCAGTGCCAGCACAAAGGCCACACCGGTGCGGAACGCCCATTCCTGACTGCGCTGGCCCACGGGTCTGCGGCGAACCGCTTCCGCCGCGTAGAAGGCCAGATGTCCGCCGTCGAGGGCAGGAATTGGCAAGAGATTGATGAATGCCAAATTAATTGAAATAAGCGCCACGAACCAGACAAATGCCAGCGGGCCCTGCGACAGGCTTTCGCCCGAATATTGCGCGATCTTGACCGGCCCGCCGAGTTCCTTGACCGAGCGCTGCTGGGTGACGATCTGCCACAGGCCGGTGACCATGGTGCCGACGATCGCATCGGTCTGGCGGACCGATTCAACCCCTGCGGCCAGCGGCGGAAGCCGCATGTAGCTGGCCTTGAAATAGACCCCCAGCATGCCGGTGCGCTGCTTGTTGCCGAAATCGTCGGTCAGCTCGGTTGCGCCGATCGTCACCGGCAGGGTGATCCGCTCGCCCGAACGGTCGAGCACCAGCACGATCCGCTTGCCGGGGAACATCAGCGTCTTCTGCTGCACGTCGAAGAAATCGCCGATCCGGTCGCCGTCGATGGTCAGGATCCGGTCGCCCTGTTTCATCCCGGCCGCCTGCGCTGCGGAGTGCTCGGTGAAGTCGCCGACCACCGCATCGGCCTGCGGCTTGCCGACGGTCATGAAGAACGCAGCGAAGATCGCCAGCGCGAACAGCAGGTTGGTCAGCGGCCCGGCCAGCACGATCAGCGCGCGCTGCCACAGCGGATGCGCCTGGAAGGTCTGCGCGCGCTCCGCTTCCGGCAGGTCGAGCCATTCCTGGCTGGGCGTGCCCGCGGGGTTCATGTCGCCGGCGAACTGGACATAGCCGCCCAGCGGCAGCAGCGAGAGCTTCCAGCGTGTGCCGCGCCGGTCGGTCCACCCCGCCAGCTCGCGCCCGAAACCGATCGAGAAGGCCTCCGCCTTCACCCCGCACCAGCGGCCGACCAGGTAATGGCCGAGCTCGTGGATGGTCACCAGCGGCCCGAGCACCAGCAGGAAGCCGAGGATCATCATCCAGACGGGCACGTGTTCGGTCAACTCAGGCAAGCTCCAGCAATTCGCGCGCGCGGACGCGGGTTTCGGCATCGACCGCCAGCACCTCGTCCAGCGTGGAAGGTGCCGCGGGGATGCCGTGTGTCAACATCCTGTCCGCCATTGCCGAAATTTCGGTGAACGCGATCTGACCGGCAAGAAATGCCGCAACCGCGACTTCGTTCGCCGCATTGAGCACCGCCGGGGCCGCCCCGCCCGCTTCGGCGACGTTGCGTGCCAGCTTTGTGGCAGGGAAACGCTCCTCGTCGGGCGCGAAGAAGGTCAGCGCCCCGATCGCCGCGAGATCGAGCGGCGGCAGCGGCGTATCCATCCGCGCGGGCCAGGCGAGGCATGAGGCAATCGGGACGCGCATGTCCGAAGGGCCGAGCTGGGCAAGCGTGGAGCCGTCCCGATATTCGACCATCGAATGCACCACGCTTTGCGGGTGGACCAGGATCGCCAGCCGCTCGAGCCCGACCGGGAACAGGTGATGCGCCTCGATCAGTTCGAGGCCCTTGTTCATCATCGTCGCGGAATCGACGCTGATCTTCGCGCCCATGCTCCAGTTGGGATGCTTGACCGCCTGCGCCGGGGTCGCCGCGGCGATCTGCGCATGGCTCCATTCGCGAAACGGGCCGCCGCTGGCGGTCAGCGTTATCTTGGCAACGTCGCTCGCGCGGTAGCCCTGCAGGCACTGGAAGATCGCATTGTGCTCGGAATCGACCGGCAGCAGCGTGGCGCCGTGCTTCGCGACCGCGGCCATCATCACCTCGCCGGCCGAGACCAGCGCTTCCTTGTTCGCGAGGCCGATCGTGCCGCCCTGCTCGATCGCGGCCATGGTCGGCGCGAGGCCGGCGCAGCCGACGATCGCGGCGATGGTGAGGTCGGCGCCGCGCGCGGCTGCCTCGCACAGCGCCTGCGCGCCCGCGGCCGCGTGGATGTTGGTCCCGGCCAGCGCATCGCGCAGATCGGCAAGGCAGCTCTCATCAGCCACCACCGCGATCTCGGCGCCGAATTCCTTCGCCAGCGCCGCGAGTTCGGCCGACTGGCAGTTCGCGGTAAGCGCGACGACCCGCCATTTGTCCTTCTCGCGCCGGATCAGGTCGAGGGTCGAGGCGCCGATCGAACCGGTCGCGCCGAAGATGGAGATGGTCCGGGTCGTCACAGGGTCCCGGCCTGCATCAGCACGGAACTGCCCCCGATCAATCCCGAGAGGAAGGCCACCGCCAACAACCCGTCGACCCGGTCGAACAGCCCGCCGTGCCCGGGCAGCAGCTTGCCCGAATCCTTGACCCCGGCGCGCCGTTTCATCCAGCTTTCGAAGAAATCGCCCGCCTGCGCGGTCACCGCGACCATCACCCCGGTGAAGATCGAACCGGGCAGCGCGGCCCGGATCGCATCGACATTGCAGATGCCCTGCGGCTCGCAGAGCGACCATTGCGTATAGATCAGCGTGATGATGCAGGCGCCGATCATGCCCCCGACCAGCCCGGACCAGGTCTTCGACGGGCTGATCCGCGGCGCGATCTTGGGGCCGCCGAAGCGCCTGCCGGCGAAATAGGCCCCGATATCGGTGAAGATCACCGCGCCGACGAAAGCCAGCACCGGGAGGATGCCGAAGAAATCGCTCCGCAGCAGCAGCAGGGTGAACGCCGCCACCGCGATGTAGACGAAGCCCCCGAGGTTCCACAGCGCGCGGGACAGCGGCGTTTGCGCGAAGGCCTGCACCAGCGCCCGCCATTCCCAGAACACGCCCGCGGCGATCAGGCCGACGAACACCGCCCAGAACCAGCCGCCCAGCCACAGCGCGACGCCCGCGACCGCGACCATCGCCAGAGCGGTGAGCGCACGCGTGCCGAGGTCGGATTTCATATATTCCTCCCCGGCACGGGGAAGGGGACCAAGCGAAGCTTGGTGGAGGGGCACAGGCCGAAAGCCGAGGGGCCGCGCTTCGCTGCACTTGCCCCTCCCCCACCCTGCGGGTGGTCCCCCTCCCCCGATGGGGGAGGAATGTGATTACCGTCCACCAAAGCGCCGCTCCCTGCCCGCGAAGCTCGTCAGCGCTTCTTCCAGATGCGCCGGCGTGAAATCCGGCCACAGCACATCGGTGAAATACATCTCGGCATAGGCCGCCTGCCACAGCAGGAAATTCGACAGGCGCACCTCGCCCGAGGTGCGGATCAACAGATCGAGCGGCGGCAGGTCGGCGGTGTAGAGGTGCTTCGCGATGCTCTCGGGCGTCACCGCGCCCTCGCCCGCCGCCTTCGCCGCGGCCTGGGCGATTTCCTGCTGGGCGCCGTAGTTCAGCGCCACCGCCAAAGTGATCCCGCCATCGGCGGTGCGCGCTTCGGCATCTTCCAGGCTGGCGACAATATCGGGCGCCAGAACCCTGTAATCGCCGATGATCTTCAGCCGCACGCCATTGGCGATGAATTCCGGCAGGTCCGCCTTGATGAACTTCCTGAGCAGCCCCATCAGGTCCGAAATCTCGTCTTCCGGGCGCTTCCAGTTCTCCGACGAGAAGGCATAGAGCGTCAGGCATTCGAGCCCGAGGCTGCGGCAGGCGCGCACCAGCTTGCGCACCGCCTCGACCCCGCGCTGGTGGCCGATCACGCGCGGCAGGTGCCGGGCCTTCGCCCAGCGCCCGTTGCCGTCCATGATGATCGCAGCGTGGCGCACGCCATGCGCCCCGCGCGCAGCCGCGGCGGTATCCTCACCGGCAAAATCCCGCCCCTCGGTAACGCTCGGGACGAGCGGGGGCGGCCCTTCGCTCACTGGCTCAGGATTTCCTTTTCCTTCGCCGCAGCGGCTTCGTCGGTCTGCTTGATGTACTGATCGGTCAGCTTCTGGACTTCGTCCTCGGACCGCTTGCGCTCGTCTTCGGAGATTTCCTTCTTCTTCTCGTCTTCCTTGAGCATTTCCATCCCGTCGCGGCGGACGTTGCGGATCGCGACCTTGGCCTTCTCCGCATATTGCCCGGCCAGCTTGGCCAGTTCCTTGCGGCGTTCCTCGGTCAAATCGGGGATCGGCAGGCGGATGGTCTGCCCGTCGGTGATCGGATTGAGCCCCAGGCCCGCGCGCGCGATGCCCTTTTCGACCGGGGTCATGTTCGAGCGGTCCCACACCTGCACGCTGAGCAGACGCGGCTCGGGCGCCGAGACGGTCGCGACCTGGCTGAGCGGCATGATCGAGCCGTAGACCTCGACCGTCACCGGATCGAGCAAAGCGGTATTCGCCCGCCCGGTCCTGAGGCCCGCGAGATCGCCCTTGAGCGCCTCGACCGCCCCGCCCATGCGCCGCTCGATGTCGGCCTTGTCGTATTTTGCCATCGTCAGGCTTCCTTCTGCACTGTCGTCTGGACGCCCTCGCCCGCGAGGACCTTCGCCAGATTGCCCTTTTCGCGGATCGAGAACACCACGATCGGAATGTTGTTGTCGCGGCACAGCGCCACGGCCGAGGCGTCCATCACCTTGAGATTGTCGGCCAGCACCGTGTCGTAGCTGACCGTATCGTAACGCTTGGCGGCCGGATTGGTCTTCGGATCGCTGTCGTAGACCCCGTCGACGCTGGTGCCCTTCAGCAGCGCGTCGCATCTCATCTCGGCCGCGCGCAAAGCCGCACCGCTGTCGGTGGTGAAATAGGGCGCGCCGACGCCGGCGGCGAAGATCACCACCCGGCCCTTTTCGAGATGGCGCTCGGCGCGGCGACGGATCACCGGCTCGCACACCGCATCCATCTGGACCGCGGACTGCACCCGGGTCTGCACCCCGATCTGCTCGAGCGCGCTCTGCATCGCGAGCGCGTTCATCACTGTCGCCAGCATGCCCATGTAATCGGCCTGCGCCCGGTCCATCCCCTGCGCCGCGCCGGCCATGCCGCGGAAGATGTTGCCGCCGCCGATCACCAGGCACAGTTCGAGGCCGCTTTCCTTCGCCGCCTTCACCTCTTTGGCGAGTTCGAGCACGAAGGCCGGATCGATCCCGAAGGACTGATCGCCCATCAGAACCTCGCCCGAAAGCTTCAGCAGGACGCGTTTGCGGGGCTGGGTCATTATGCTGGAATTCTCACGCAATTGCTCGGGCGCGGCCCTTATAGGATTGTGGCACGCGCTGCCAAGGGGCGGAGGGCGTTAGTTCACGCCCAATCCGCCAATCCATTTTCCTACACGCCCCGCGCTCGCTAGCCTCGCATCGGCTCTTTCTTATTGTTGGATTCGCATCGGATGTGCCTCTGGGACGGCCGGGCTCGGTGAAGAATTTCATCCGCAGGTCTGTCACCCTGGCAAGGGGCCGCCAGATCCCGCGGAAATCCTTGCCTTCCAGACCCTGCCGACAGGGTGACAGGGTGTAACTTGTGTAACCCTGCGAACCGGCGGCACGCACGAAAAAGGCCGCCGAACCGAAGTCCGGCGGCCTCTTGAAGCCAATCGGCAGAGCTGGATCAGCCCGCCATCGCGGCGACTTCGGCGGCGAAGTCGCTCTCTTCCTTCTCGATGCCTTCGCCGAGCTGGAAGCGGACGTAGTCCTTGAGCACGATCTTCGCGCCGGCATCCTTGCCGGCGTTGTCGACCACCTGCTGGATCGGGGTCTTGTTGTCCATCACGAAGACCTGGCTGAGCAGCGCGTTCTCCTTGGCGAACTTGGCGATCGCACCGTCGACCATCTTGGCCTGGACCTCGGCGGGCTTGCCGCTTTCCTTGGCCTTTTCCTCGGCGACCGAACGCTCGCGCGCGATCACGTCGGCATCGAGGTCTTCGGCGTTGAGCGCCATCGGGAAGGCAGCCGCGATGTGCATCGCGATCTGCTTGCCGAGTTCCTCGAGCTTGGCCTTGTCGCCTTCGCTCTCGAGCGCGACCAGCACGCCGATCTTGCCGAGGTTCGGCGCGGCGGCGTTGTGCATGTAGGGCACGATCACGCCGTTCGAGACCGAAACCGTCTTCATCCGGCGAACCTGCTGGTTCTCGCCGATGGTGGCGACGTTGTTGGTCAGCTTGTCGCCGACCGTGCCGCCGTCCGGATAGGCCGCGGCCTTGAGAGCCTCGACATCGTCCGACGCCGCGCCGAGCGCGACTTCGGTGGTCTTGCGGACGAAGTCCTGGAACTGGTCGTTCTTGGCGACGAAGTCGGTTTCCGAGTTGACCTCGACCGCAACGCCCTTGGTGCCTTCGACGGCGACGCCGACGAGGCCCTCGGCCGCGGTGCGGCTGGACTTCTTGGCGGCGGCGGCAAGGCCCTTGGCGCGGAGTGCGTCGACCGCGGCCTCGATGTCGCCATTGGTCTCTTCGAGAGCCTTCTTGCAGTCCATCATGCCGGCGCCGGAGCGCTCGCGCAGGTTCTTCACGTCAGCGGCGGTATAAGCAGCCATCGTATCTTCCTTATGTATTTGGGGGCGCCGGCCCGTTCACTGGCCCGGCGCGGTACCCCGCAATTATGCCGTTTCGGTTACGCTTTTAAGCCGAGGCTTCGACGCCGGCTTCCGCTTCGGCGGGAGCCTCGGCGGTGGTATCCGAAAGGGCCTCTTCGGGAAGCGGGGCTTCCATCGCGCCGATGTCGCGGCCCGAATCGACCACGCCCTCGTGGCCGCCCTTGGTCGCGGCCTGGGCGATCGCGTCGCAATAGAGGCGCACCGCGCGCGCGGCGTCGTCATTGCCCGGGATCGGGAAGGCGATGCCGTTGGGATCGACATTGGTGTCGAGCACCGCGACCACCGGGATGCCGAGCACGTTGGCTTCCTTGATCGCCAGTTCCTCGATGTTGGCGTCGATCACGAACATCACGTCCGGGATGCCGCCCATGTCGCGGATGCCGCCGAGCGACATCTGGAGCTTCTCGTGCTTGCGGGTGAGGTCGAGGATTTCCTTCTTGGTCAGGCCCGACGTGTCGCCCGAAAGCTGCTCCTCGATCGTCTTCATCTTCTTGATCGACTGGCTGATCGTCTTCCAGTTGGTGAGCATGCCGCCCAGCCAGCGGTGGTTGACGTAATACTGCCCGCTCGCACGGGCGGCATCGGCGATCGGGCCCTGCGCCTGGCGCTTGGTGCCGACGAACAGCACCTTGCCGCCCTGGCGCACGGTGGCCGAGACGAAATCGAGCGCACGCGCCATCAGCGGCACGGTCTGCGACAGGTCGATGATGTGGATGCCGTTGCGGGCGCCGAAGATATACGGCTTCATCCGCGGGTTCCAGCGGTGGGTCTGGTGGCCGAAGTGGGCGCCGGCCTCGATCAATTGCTGCATGGTGACGGTAGGAGCCGCCATAGGTATTTCCTTTCCGGTTGTTCCTCGGTCGGGCTGGAACCGCTGCGGAGCTCCCGCGGCGGCACCGGTATGTGTGCCCGGCCTGTGAATTTGCCTGCCGACAGCCGGCAAGCGAGCGCGCCTTTAGCGGGGGTCCGGGCGGAAATCCAGCCTTGAATCGCAACCGTCCCGCCGCTCCGCCGCTGTCGCTACGACAGGACGAGCGAAATACCGCTTGACTCGTTAGAACAAAACGGGAACATTTGTTCCATCAGATGGAACACCCGATTCGTCAGACCGTTGTCACAGGACTGTCCACGGGTTTTCCACAAGGCTTCCACACCCTTTTGAGCAGGGTTCGGAACAGGAGTAAACCGAGATGTTCGCTTTCGCGCTGCCCGCCCTGTTCACCGCCATCGCCTTCGGCGCGCTGGGAGTGCTGATCGCCTCCTATGCCCGCGCCTTCGCCGCCTTCGGCCGGTTGCGGCATGCGGCGGCGCAGTGTCCGGAAACGGTTTCGGTGACGGTGCGGATCGTCGATCCGGCGGCGCCCCGCCTCAGGCTCGTCAGCAGCCTCAGCGGTACGGACGCGCTCAGGCCGCTCCCGCAGCCCGCGCTGCGCGCTGCCGCCTGATCCGGGCGTAGCTCACCACCCCCAGCGGGATCAGCGCGAGATAGAAGGCGCAGATCGCGGTCAGGGTCCACCAGGGCCGGTCGAGCAGCTCGGCGAAAACGACCCCGACCAGCAGGATCACGAACAGGCGCAGGCTCCGCCGCGGGCGCAGCCGCCCCCAGCTCAGGGTCGCGACGTTGGAAATCAGCAGCAACGCAATCGCGACGAGCCAGACCGCGACCAGCACCGGTTCGCGGAAGATCGGCTCGCCGCTGGCGAGCCACAGATAGAGCGGCACGAAAGCCAGCCCGGCCCCGACCGGCGCCGGAACCCCGGTGAGAAAACCCGCCGATTTGTGCGGCTGGTCGTCGACATCGATCCGCGCGTTGAACCGCGCGAGCCGCAGCGCGCAACACAAGGCATAAAGCAGCGCCGCCAGCCAGCCGAAGCTCGGCAGGGTGTTGAGCGACCAAAGGAACAGGATCAGCGCCGGCGCCATGCCGAAGCTGAGCGAATCGGCCAGACTGTCGAGTTCGGCACCGAAGCGCGACTGGGCCTTCAGCAGCCGCGCGATCCGCCCGTCGATCCCGTCGAGCAGGCCCGCCAGCACCACCGCCAGCACTGCCTTGTCCCAAGCGCCGTTGATCGCGAAGCGGACCCCGGTGAAGCCCGAGCACAACGCCGCCGCGGTGATCGCATTGGGCAGCACGGCGCGCAGGGTCAGCCCCCTGCCCGGCGGCCCGGCAACCGGGCCTTCCTCTTCCGACGCCTTGGGGCCCAGCAGGCCCTGCCCGTTCAGATCGTCCGGGCCGATCGCGGTCACTGATTGACGCCTTCGATCAGCATCTGTTTGCCGATCTCGGCCAGCACCGTCTCCCCCGCGATTACCGTCTGCCCCATCAGCACCTTGGGATCGGTACCTAGCGGCAGGAAGACATCGACCCGGCTGCCGAAGCGGATCAGTCCGACCCGCTGGCCCGCAGCGAGCATGTCCCCCGGCTTGACGAAGGGCACGATCCGCCGTGCCACCAGGCCGGCGATCTGGGTGAAGCCGATCTGCAGCCCGTCGGCCCGCTCGATCAACAGGTGCTGCCGCTCGTTCTCCTCGCTCGCCTTGTCGAGATCGGCGTTCATGAACTTGCCCGGGACGTAGATCACCCGGCGCACCGTGCCGCCCACCGGGGCGCGGTTGATGTGCACGTCGAACACCGACATGAAGATCGAGATCCGGGTGAGCGGCGCCTTGCCGAGGCCGAGCGTACCGCTGCCGTCGTCGATCTGGAGTTCGATCGGCGGCTCGACCTGCTGGATCATCGTAACGAGGCCGTCGGCCGGCGAGACGATCAGGTTGTCGCCCTGCGGAACCACCCGCTCCGGATCGCGGAAGAACGCGAAAACCCCGGCGGAAACCGCCAGCAGCACCGTCCCGAGGATATGCCAGCCGATGCCGAACATAACCGCGAGGCTGATCGCGACCGCTATCACGCCATATTTGCGACCTTCGGGATGGATCGGGGGCCAGGCCCACGACGCGTCACCCCGGCCCTTGTTGTCGAGTATTTCTCCGGCCATGCGCGCTTCCCTAGGGCGTTGCGCCCATAGCGACAACCCATCACAGGCACCTGGGTTGCAGCGAAAGAAGCGGCGGGTGGTGGACAGGGCTGGAATGCACTAGTTTTTGAGGGTCAAGCACTTGCGTTGGCGAACCATGCGTTTTTCGGCTACGGAGTTCTGCGGCTTCCCGGAAGCGTTGGCGAACCTATTTCCCGGCCAACCCCCGCACCCTATCCCTGATCCCCTGCATCGCCGTCCCGAAGTGCGCCTCCCGCGCCGATAGCTGCTCGAACGTCCCCTCGTGCCCGAGGATCGCCCATATCCGCCGGACATGGACCGGCGTTGCCACCCCGGCGAGCAGCAGGTTGCCGAGCGCGAGCCTGTGCAGGGCCGTGCGCTCGATGGGGCCTGAGCGGGCCTGCGCGTAGGCTTCGTCCAGAACGTCGAGCGCGAGCAGGCACAGGCGGATCGTGGCGGCTCGATTCGGCATGAGGCGATATTGCCGCCGGCGGGGGAATGCGCTAGAGGGGTTGGGCTGCGGCGGCGATCGGATGATACTTCGCCAAAGCGCGCGTAGAGCGATGCCGGTGCGCGCCCGCAGCTACTTCCCCAAATCCAGCACCAGCGCCCGGCAGCTCAGGGCGTAGGCGTAGAGGTCGCCGACGGTGTGCATGTCGCGCTCTCCAACAGCCACGAGGGCGTCGGCGGGCACTCCCGCAGGAATGCCGGGACCGTGATCTTCGGCGGCGGCAGGGGCTGAGCCGGCTGCACCTCGATCTGACGGGCACACGAGACGGTGAGTGCCGATATACCGAGCAGTAGCATCGCCCGCAGCCGCCTTAGCTTCCTGATATTCATCGTCTGCCTTTCTGGCCTTGGCGGCGTATTCCGCTTCCTTGGCCTTCAACTGTTGCTCGGCGAGTATCCGCGCCCGCTCCTGTGCTTTCGCGAACCCGTCGATGGTGTGCTGCAGCCGCTCGGCTTTCGGTTTCCAGCCCTCCCAATGCAGGTCCGGCACGATCGGCAGCGGTATGCGCACGTCGACGTAGGTGTTCGCGAACAGCACCGCGATGATGCCGATGAGGCCCAGGCGGAAGGTGAGGCCGGCGAAGAGGGCGGCGGCGCGGGCTTGGAGGGAGGGGAAGAGGTTCATCACAGCCCCGTCATGCACACGCGGTATTCAGCCGCCCGCCGGTTCTGTAGGCCCTTCCGAACCTTCCCGCCGGCGCGGTTCCAGCTCGTGATCGCCGCACAGCCACCGCGAAAGTCCCCCGCGTCGAACCGCTTGTCCGCCGTGGATCCGGCATAGGCGCGCAGCCCGATGTTGTAGGCCAGCGAGGTTGCCGCGGCGAGTTGGTAGGGATGGCCCTTGAGCCTCGGGGTCGCCGCCAGCACGCCCTTGGCAAAACCGTCCGACGCATCGGCCAGCATGTCCTCGCATTCGGCGTCGGAATAGCGCTTCATCTCGACGCGCGTCTCGCCGTAGCACACGGTCCACACGCCCACGATGTCCTTGTAGGGATGGTTGGACTTGCCCTCCCACGGCTGCAGCAGGCCGAGCAGCGCGGCGGCACCGACGGCGCCGGCGGTCGCGATCAGCTTGCCCTTGCCGGTCTTGGGTGCCTCCATGGGCTGCAGGGGCGCCGGCCGCTGGACCTCATCCGGCATTCTTCGCCTCCTCGATCTTCGCCTGCGCCTTGGGCTGCGATACGAACCGCGCGATCAGCCCGGCGGCGAACAGCACCAGCGAGACGCCCTGCGCATAGGGCAGGTAGGCGCGCAGATCCTGCGGCATGGAGTTCCATGTGTCGGACACGATGGTGATGCCGGACAGGATGGTGAGCGCCGCGCCGTTCAGCCGCACGCTCCAGAAGCGCCATGCGTGACGCCAGCCCTCGATCAGTTGAAGCTTCATTCCAACGGC
Organism: Novosphingobium sp.; assembly: GCA_017744735.1. Lineage (GTDB taxonomy): Bacteria > Pseudomonadota > Alphaproteobacteria > Sphingomonadales > Sphingomonadaceae > Andeanibacterium. The sequence goes on from JAGIAR010000005.1 coordinate 108,976, forward strand.
CTCCTTATGTCCTTCACCGCCTGCTCGAGCGCATCGAGACGGCGGCTCGTTTCCGCGTCCTTGGACTTCTGCAGCTCGCCCCCGGCCGTGGATCGCTCGTCGAGCCGGGTAAGCGTGACCTGCATGTCGTTCACCGTGTTGATCAGCCACGCGCCGGAACCGCCGATCGCCATCACCAGCAGCGCCGAGATGATCCCGCCGGCCCACTTGAGCGGCGCCGGCACCTCGACCTTCTCCGGCCGCACGGCTGACATTGCGGCGGCGATTGCTACGGCCATCTTCTGTGCTTCCTCGTCGTTCATGCGGCTGCGCACTCCATTCCCGCGGTGTCGTCCCGCATCCGCGAGACCCAAACCCGGCTCGCGCGCCAGGTGCGCCGGGCGGGAAAGGTGATGAGCATCTGCAGCGCCACGATGATATCCACCGCCTGCGCACCCCATGACGGCATGATGAGGTAGATCAGCCACACCGGGAGGAAGAGGCCGAGGATCACGAGATCGCGGTGGCGCATCGCCGGGCCGATGATGCACAGGACCACGGCGAGATCGATCGACACCCACAGGATGAAGTTGAAATCCACCCCGAGCGCACAAATCGCCGTCGAGAATGCGAAGCTGCACAGCAGCACCATCGCCGTGACATTGCGCGCCACGGCCCCGATCAGCGCGGCCGCGACACCGAGCGCGAGGATGGCGTCGGAAAAGCTCATCCGCCAGGGCTCGGCGTCGGGGTAGGTGCAGGCGTCGGCGTCGGGCTGGGCGACGGGGAGGGAGTGGGGGAACCGGGGATTCTGGCCATTTTCTGTCTCCTTGCTGCTTCAAGCCTTGATAAGCGCCACCAGCACGCCGGTGCTGTTGCCGGGGGTTCCGCCGATGGTGACGGTGCGGGTGCCGGAAGCGCCGGCGCCGATCTTCTCGTAGAAGATGCTCACGGTGGGGTAGCCGCCGCCGGGTTGGCCGGAATAGGCGGTCTGCATGGATCCGGGCGGACTGTGAGTCCCCGAGGTGCCGCCCGACGCAACCAGCGCCACCACGACGCCGCCCTTGCTCAGCGTGACCGACGGGATGACGAGGCTGCCCGTGGTCGAGAGGGTCGCATTCGACCCGATGGCATCGTAGGCCGCCTTGCGAAACGCCGCCGTGATCGCCGACTTGTTGTTGCTGGTGCTGGTGGTGCATTGGCCATAGCCGTAGACCCCGGCTTGCGAGGCTGCCGCATAGACCGCCTCCGCATCGCACCCGCTCGCAGGATCGAATATCTCGGTGAACCCGGCAACGGGCGTCCATGCCGCGTTCGATCCGACGCTGGCCGCGATGCCCACCAGAAGATCGCCGACCTTGGTATCGGTCCCCTGCTGGATATTGACGCCCGTTCCGGTGTTGCTCGCGATCGAGCCGACGCCGACGAACTTGACGCCGCCGCCCAAGCGCAGGAGGCCGGGGGCCATCATGACGTTGCGCCCGGCGACATGCCGTAGACCTGCCCGCCGACCTTCCACAGCGTGATCCATGTCAGCCCGCTGGTCGCGAGCGTCGGCGCGGTGTTGTCGACCCATTTGACGCCCGAGGCCCCGAACGTCGTATCGGTCCATGTCAGCGTGTAGGCAGTGCCATCGTCCACGCCGAGCAGCACGCTCTGCCCGTTCGCCATGTAGGTCGCCTTGGGCGTGCGCGATGCACCGAGCGTGATCGTCTGGATCGTCCCGTTCGCCGGGTTGATCTCGAAGGCCGCGCCGTCGGTGATCGTGTAGGGCGTCTCGGTGTAGCCGGTGAAGGTCTTGTTGGTGAGGGTTTCGGCGCCGTCCAGCGTCGCGATCTGCCTGGTGGTGCCGTTGATCCGCGCGAACAACGCCGCGGTAGTCGTCCAGATGTCGCCGTTCGTCGGCGCGCTCGGCGCCGAGCCATGCGGCACCCGGAACCCAGCCCCACCGCTGGCACTCGCGACGGTTGCCACTAGCCCGGTGAACGTCGCCCCGGCGAGCAGGGCATAGGCGCTGGTCCCGATGTTAGGCCCGATGGTCCAATCGGTGATGCTGCTGCCCGAGCCGGTGCTGGCGGAAACGGCGATGCTCAGTGCGCCAGTCGAAGAATCATAGGATGAAACCACGCCCGACATCGTGTTCGTCGGCGCCGAAGTCCTCGCGACCAGGATCGGCATCCCGACATAGAATGCCTTGCCGGTTTGCGTGGTAAAGCTCTTCGTGCCGGTTCCCGCAATCGTGTTGCTCGTGGTGGACGTGCCGGAGAACAGCGCGCCGACGCCCGAGAGGATCGCGTTGATGTCGTCGACGTTAGTGTTCCACTCGGTGACAAGCACCTGCTGCGCCACGAGCCACGCGTCCATCGCGGCTCGGAAAGCGGTGTTGCTCTGCGTTGAGCGGGACGGCGGATCGGGCAGCGGGGTGAGAGTGTCGACCATCAGACAACGCCTTCGATTTCAATGTTGAGGGTGGATTGCTCGGGGTAGTCCAGCGTCACCCGCCAATCGCGCGGGAAGCCGTAGATCAGCGCCGATTCGTATTCGTCGGTGCCTGAGAACACCGAAAACACCGCGCGCCGTTCGGACAGGATGCGGTCGACCTCGCCGACGTAGTCCTTGTCCACGATCACCCGGAAGTTGCCGGTCTTGCGGTAGGAACGCGGCACGATAGTCGTGCGGCCGAAATCGTCCGTCGTCTTGCGGCTGCTGTCGATGATGCCGAAGTCGGCGCCGTAGACCGTCGCGCCCAGGGTGCGCAGGCTGCCCATCAGCAGCGCGCCGCATTTCGCGGTCGATCCGGTGTTGTCGATCACCACGTCGATGTCTGGACCGACGTAGGGTGGCAGGCCATCGACGAACAGCGCCGTCTTGCGGATGATGGGCTGAAAGCAATAGTCGTAATAGTCGCCGCAGTTGACGTCCGAGATCAGGTCGAAATCCTCATCGTAGACCACGCCGTCGGTCGCGTCGGTCACGGTGATCGAGATGGTCGCCGCGTCGAGGTTGAAGAACGCCATCGCATCGGCGATCCCGGCCGGCACGAGCGTGACCGCGATGGTGTCGGCGTTGGAGGTCTGGCTTTCCAGATACTCGTCGAACATCGCCCACGGGTTCGTCGAGCCGAGGTCGAGCCACTTGGTCCCGTCGTCGGTCGTGGGGTCGTTGCCGGTGTTGGTCCCGGCGAGGACGCTTTCATAGGCGTGGTGGGTGCTGTCGACGCGCACCTGCTGCCCCTGCGTATAGCCGGTCGCGGGGTTGTAGGCCGCCAGCGTCTCGGCGACGTTGGTCGCATCGAGCGCGGTGTCGTCTATGGTCTCGGGGTCGATGATCTTCATACCGACACCGTGTTGAGCGGCGTGTCCGCATCGGTCGCGACGATCAGCGCCGTCCCGTCCAGCGTGATCGCCTTGAAGAGCGAATAGAGCGCGTCGAGGCGGTCGGCGGAGTGCGAATTGAACCGGTCGCTGCGGTCCGCACGGTTGCCGATCAGGTCGAACAGGTCGCGCAGCCGATCCTTCACCGCATCGAGCTTGCCGCCGAGGCTGTCGGGGCTGCTCGAACTGCCGCCCGATGAGGAGGACGGATTCAGCAGCGCATTGAGCTGGTCGATCGCATCGCCGACGCTCAGTAGGTTGTCGTTGATGTCGATCAGCACGCCGACCTGCGTTTTCATCTCGTCGAGCTGCTGCTCGGCCACGGACTTGCGGTTCTGCGCCGCGGCGATGGCGTCGTTGGTGTAGGCCGCAACCGCGCCGACCGCGCGCTGGTAGTCGACATAGCTGGTCGCGGTGCCGAGCTTGGCGTCGAGATAGGACTTGCCGTAGGTCGAGAAGTTGCCGATCGCCGTAGCGTCGCCGGTGTTGGCGAGCATGGCGTTGGAGACGAACTTGGACCACAGCGCGGCCACGCTCTGTGTCGTGTCGCCGGTGCTGGTCAGGCTGTCGCGGAAGTCGGTCAGCGTCGAGACCGCCTTGTCCGCCGTGTCGATCACGTCCTGCAGGGCGCTGCTCTCGCGCTGGTAGGCCTCGCTCAGCTTGTCCTTGGCGGTCGCGATGTCCTGTGCCTTGTAAAGCTTCTTCAGCAGCGGGCGCAGGCTCTCGTCCGCCGCGTCGAGCTCGTTCTGCCGCTGCTTGGCCAGCGCCTCTGCATCCTTGCCCTGCGCCTGGAGGATCTGCGCCTCGATGCTCGCGCGCTGCTGGGCGAGGGCTTTCTCCGCCGCGGCCTGCGCTTCGGCCGCCTGCGCCGCCTGGTCCGAGGCATCCTTCAGCACGCCGAACTCGTCGCTGAGGTCCATCAGCGCGCCATAGAGCGCCGGGTCCTTCAGCGGGTCGGTCGCGGCAACCAGTTTGGTGTATTCCGCCACCGTGTCCACGGTGCCATAGCCGAGCGGGGTCAGCGTATCGGAGATGGTCTTCTTGGCGTAGGCGACGTTCTGGTCGGTCGTGTAGAACGTCGCGCGGTAGTTCGCGCTCGCCTGGTCGATCAGTTCCTGCTGCTTCTGCACGAGCAGGCCCTGCACCTCGGCCAGCTCGGCAGTGCTGGCCTTGGCCTCGATCGCGATCTCGTTGATCTCGGCGAACTGGTCGGACAGGTCTTTCAGCGACTGCGCGAAGGGCGAGGATGCCTGCTCGGCCTCCTTGAGCACGCTTTCCCACTTGAGTGCCTTGTTGATCTGTGCCTCGAGGTCGCTGCCGGCGGTGAGGACGTTCTGCGTCGATGCGCGGATGCCACCGATCACACCGCGCTCGATCAGCAGCTTCATTGCATACATCGCGGCGCCTTCGGCGTCGGAACCGAAGTCCACCACGCCCGCATCGCCCATCTTGGTGTTGCCCTGCCCGGTCGTATCGACGCGCCAGTGGCTGCCCCGCATCCCGACGCTGACGCCCGCGACCGCCTGCACCGTGCCGCCCAGCGCCTCGGCGATCTGGTTCAGGCTGTCGATAATGCTGTCGGCGCTCTTCTCCGAGTTGGCGAGCTGGTCGCCCTTGCCCGAGGTGGAGATCACGGAGGTGCCGCTGATCGTCGCGCTGCCCTTGGGCGTCGAGCCGAACAGACCTCCGATCAGGCCGCCTAGGATGCCGCCCGCGATGGAGCCGATAGGACCGGCGAAATCCCCGAGGAAGCCGAGGAACTTCTTCCCCGCCGCCTCGCCGATCACGCCGCCAATGCTACTTCCGATGCTTCCCGCGGTCCCCTGCTGCCCCAGCACGGCAGTTGCCCCGGCATAGCCCAGGCCCGCCGACTGCAGGTTTTCCTTGAGCGTCTGGCCGAACACGCCATTGCTGGAAAACACCTTTTCGAGCTTGTCGCCGAGCAATTCGGCAACCTGCTTGCCATCCTTGGTGATTGTGCTGCCGGTTTTCTGGCTCAGCACGAACGAGATCAGGCCTCCGAGCGCACCCCCGCCGATGCTGCTATAATTCCCGCTCGCAATCCCGAGCAGCCCGCCCAGCACGGAGCCGAAGCCGCCGACCTGGTTCAGGAGGGAGATCATTTGTTCGAGTTCGCGGTTTACGTCCTCGGCGGCCTCCTTCTCTTTCTTGAGACCGTCCTCCAGATTGCCCTGGTCGACTTTCGCCCGGGTGATGCCGTTCAGGAGGTCGATCTGCTTCTGGAGTTCCTGCGATAGCGCGGTCTGCCCCAGGAACTCGGCCTGCACCTGCTCCGTCACCAGCGGGCGAATCTTGGCCTCGTTCTCAAGGATGAGGAGCAGGCGTTCGCGCTCCCAGCCTACGAGGCCAACGGCCTTTGCTTCGCGGTCGAGCTGGTCGAGTTCGTCGCGCAGATTGGCTGTCTGCTGCTTCGCCTTGAGCAGTTCGTTATAATATTCCTGATCGGCGATGACCTTTTCTAGGCGCTCCGACAGCAGGCGGATCGTGTCGGCCTGACCCTTGGTCGCTGCGGCGTCGGCAGCGCGAGACGAGGTGAGGACGCGCACCTCCTTTTCGGAGAGGCCGGTCTTGGAAATCTGGTCGCCCAGGCTCGCGATGTAGTCCGCCGCTGCATCGTAGGCCTTGCGGTATGCCTTTTCCTCGTCGCTGAGCTGTTCCTTCTTCTTGCGGCCGCGCCTTTCCTCCAGCGCACTCAACTGACCCTCCAGAGCCAAGGCCTGCTGCAACTGCGCCGGGTCTCCGGACCGCTGGTAGGCGAGGCGCAGGTCGTCGATCTGGCTGCGCAGTTTCTCGGCCTTCTTGCCGTTGGCGTCGAGGCCAGCGGTAAGGGTCTGGACGTTGAAATAGGCCTTGTTCGCTTCCTGGCCGAACCCGACGATCGCCGTTCGCAGGGCCTTGATGTCGTCGATGTTGGCCTTCGATTTCGTCAGATATCCACCGAACGCGACCGAGCCCTCGGCAAAGGTGGGGTCCTTCGAGAAGGCGGAGATGCGCGCATATTCCGCCTCTGCTGCGTCGAGCGCCGCGAGTGCGGCTTCCCGGTTCGCCTTGGCATTCTGATACGACGCATTCGCCGCCCCGATGGCGGTCCGTTCGACCTGCTGCAGCGAACCGGCGAGCAAATCATTCACCTGCCGCAGCTCGTCGGCGGACATCTTGGCGAAGTCGAACTGTTGCGCGAGATCCTTGATCGCAACGCCGGTGTCGTCGGCCTTGGTCTCGTTCTGCAGCAGCGCATTGGCCAGCGCCCCGAGAACGGAGACGCCGACCGTGATCGCGATGCCCCACCCGCCGGACATGAACTTGGCGAAGGCCGCGAACTTGCCGCCTGCCTCGTCGGCCCCGGCGCCCATGATCGACATGGCTTGCACGAGCTGAGGAATCTGCTGCGAGGCGGCGCGGATAACGCCGGTTCCGCTGCCGATCTGGACGAAGAAGTCGCTGACCTGAAAGCCCGCCTGGTGCAACCCGGCCTGCATCGCACCGGATGCCTTGGTCACCCCATCCTGTTCGGAGCGCAGGACGTTCAATGCAGCGGCGGCACGGCGGTATTCGGCCTCGACCTGCGACAGGTCCGCCTTGGTGCGGAGAATAGCAGCGTTATACTGCTCCTGCGTGATCGACCCTTCGGCGAGCAGCGTCTTGTAGGTCGAAAGGACCGTCTTGGATTGTGCCTGAGCCGCCGCCAGGTCGGTGGTCGCCTGCTCCGCGCGCGCCCCCGCCGCCGCCAGCTTGTCCAGCTCGGCGGCGCCCTTGGGCACCTCCGTGCTGTCAATCTTCATCGCGAGGGTGGCGATGTCCGTCATTTCGGCCTCGCCGCGAAATAGGCCGCGTCGGCGCCGAGGATCGCATCGATTTCCCACGCCTCGAACTTGATCTCGGACACGGACTCGAACGCCTCAAGCTCGCGGAACCCGATGCGGTTCGGAGCCATGCCGTTCGAGCCGCGCGTGTGGTGCAGGCGCAGGAAGTCGGCCCACAGCATCCCCGTGCCATGCGGGAGCGAGGGAGCGCTGGCGAGCTTCGGATGCTTCCGGCCGGTCTGGCGCTCGTAGCTCAAGAGCTGCTCCTTCAACGTGCCCCCATCCTTGAGAGGCGCTTCGATCTCGAACGTGTGGCTGGCGTAGGCGATGAAGCCTTCCGTCAGTCCGGCGTAAAATTTCCCAGCTTCATCACCTCGGCATCGGCCTGCTCGCGGACGAAGTCGTAGCCGTAGAGCCGGACGACGTTCTCGCGGTTGAACTCTGCCTCGCCCTCGGCTTCCTCGATCACCACCCCGCGCCATGCGATCGTGCAGTCGGCGAGGATTTCGATCGCGTCGGAAATGTCCTTCTCGACCGGGCGGAAGGCCACGACGGACGCGCCCTTGCTCACGGCCGCCGCCTCGTCCTTGCGGGCCGCGTTGATCCGCGCGCGCATGGCCTGCTTGTAGAGGCTCGATTCCTTGCCCACGACGGTCAGGAACATGCCGGTCGGCTCGCCGGCTGCGAGGATCTCGAACTCGTGGCCCTTGTCGGCGGCGACTTCGGGATTGAGGGCGGCGATGGATTTGAAGGCGGTCTTGGTCATCGGTTCTCTCCATGGGTGTTCCGGGGCGGGAGAGGTCGCCCCGGAACAGGGTAAAAACTAAGCGGCCTCCTTGAAGGCCCATGTATATCCTCTCGATGCGCACCCCTTGCGCATCGCGTTGCAGATGTTCGAAGAGCCGTCACCGAAGTGGCGGGCGGCATCTGAAAGAGATGCGAATTCTATTGCCGCCCCACCTGATTTCGGCGTGCCGATTATGGGCTTACGCTTGTCGCTCAGGCCCATTTGCATAGCGTGCGCCATGTTCTCCGACCTCGTGCACCACTCAAGGTTGTCGGCGCGATTGTTCGCTTTGTTGCCGTCGATATGGTTGACGTGCGTCCTGGCTATGTCCGCCTCGAGAAAGGCCTCCGCCACAAGGCGATGGACATTTATCGCCTGCCTTTGCCCGCTTTCGCAGAGCGTAACAGTCGGATATGTCCCGGCATCGGGCCAAAGGGTCAGCGACCGACCCTTGATGCGCTTTGGGCGACCGAGCCTGAATACCACTCGATCCAAGGATCGGACGCGCCCATATGAACTCACCTCATAGGATCCTTCATAGCCGACAATATCGCGCCAGATTTCGTCCATCGCTCAGGCTCTACAAAGTGCTGTCTTGAATCTGACAAATGGTCTGGTTGTTCGCGAGCGCCTCCCCGCCGCTGGAGCAAATCTCCGCGGTGAAGTTCGACGTGCGGACGATCTGCTTCTCGCCGTCGTCGCGGGTGTCGCTGAACAGCTTCACCTCGGGCAGCGCGATGGTGATGAAGTCGGACGAGCCGGTGCGGTCGGCCTCCAGCATCAGCACGATCGACGTGGTGTCCTCGTCGTAGAACGGGGCCGACAGGGTCTCGCTCTCGTAGAGGTAGGTGATCGTGCCGGTCACCTTGATGCGCGACTTCTGCGTATCGGGGATGGTGTTCGCCCCGATCACCGCCTCGCCCGCGCCGATCCCGCCGTCGATGGTGATGCTCGCCGAGGTGATGATCGCCTGCTGCACACCCCCGACCACGACGGCGCCCGATACCGAGGCCATCACGTCGGTCGTCGTCTCGGCGGTCGGCGAGGTCAGCGACTGCGAGCCCGAGGGCGTCATCGCGCCGAGGCCGAGGAAGTTGAACACCGCCCCGACGTTGCCGGTTGCCGGCATGTTGAGCGCGAGGCTGCCGACCTGCACGTCCGGGTAGACGCGGTAGCGGCTGATCGTCCCGAATGCCTCCTCGATCGTGTAGTAGATGTTCGTGTGCCCGCTGGTCGGAACCCACGACTTCTTGCCCACCACGGTGACGGTGCAGCTCGAAATCGGGCCTTCTGCGGTCAGCGACAGGCCGCTCGGCACGATCACGGTCAGCACGGTTTGCGTCACTCCGGTGACGAGCAGGTTGACGCCGACATTCGCGCTGTTGAGCGAACCGCCCGAAAGCCGGATGCCGTCGCCGATCTTGATCCCGCCGGTGAGGAAGTCGCCCGTGCCGCGTGTGACCGTGTAGCCCGACCCCGATGCCGCGATGGTCAGCGACAGCGAGGAAATCGCGCTGGTCGCGGCCCATGCCTTGCGCAGCAGCGCGGCGGTGAAGGCCTCGTAGGACGAACACGACAGCAGCCCGTTGAGCGTGCCGTTGGTCCGCGCGATGCCGTGCTTGTCGCCGGTGTGCTGCTGGTGCGAGACGATCTCGTTGTTCGAGTAGGTGTCCTTGGCGATCTCGAACATCGCGGTCTCGCGGCGCAGCAACTGGCCGCCACTGCCGGATGCCGCGGTGCCCTTGGAGACCTGCGCCTTGAACGCGATGGCAGTAGTAATGCCCTGTTCGGTTGCCATGACAACTAACTCCTTGTGATCTGGGCGGAAAATGGGATGCGGATGGGGATCATGAAGCGATCCGGCTCGGATTGCGCATTGCCGATCGAGGGGGTGAGCCGGATGGTCACGGTGACGCCGCCGTTCTCGAAGCTGGCGCCGCGCGGGAACGTGTCGCGCAGGGCCTCGATGCGAGCCGATGCGGCGGCCGTCCCGACGTTGAGCGGGTAGAACAGATTGACCTGGAAAATGCCGCGCTCCCAGAATACGCGCCCGGTCATCTCGGCATCGTCGGGGTCGGCGAACAGGGTATAGGCGCGCTGGTATGGCGTGCCGTTGACCGGCGTGAACGGCGCGTTCTCATACGCCGTCGCCATGGCCGGGCTCATCGCCGCCAGTGCCGTTTCCAGCGCAGACCGGATCAGCGCGGCGCTCATGGATGCGCCGCCTTGGCCTTGGCGCAGGCCTCGGAGACGATGGATTGCATTTCCACCATCACCAGCCCCACCATGCCTTGGGGGGCCTGCTTTGAGTAACCGTGCTCGAGACGCTGGGCGTAGGGAACGTTGTTGGCGATGAAGTAGACCGCACCAGCGGCCTGTTCTGGCACCTCCGCTACAATCTTCCCCTGCGTGCGCTCACCGGTCTCGTCGACCCCAGCGACTACCCCCGAAGGAAGAGTGCCGATCCCGAGTTGCCAGTTCGCCCGGAAGTGCCCGCCTACATAGCCCGCCTCTACGAAACCAGCGCTGACGAGCCAGTGATCGTGATTGGCCTCACCTACTTTCCAATCCTTCCAAAGCGACGGGTTCCCGACCGGCGAACGCGCGTCGATCTTGGCCGCACTCGCGATCACGATATTGCCCACCGCCTCGTTGGCGCGCGCCCCTGCCTTCTTGGCGAAGTCCTGCAGCGCGAGGGTGAAGGGGCCGCTCATGCGTTCCCCCTGACGACGCAATCGTAGAGGATCGGCAGCCCGGCCGGCCGAAGCGTGTCCACCGCGATCAGGGTTCGCTTGGAGCCGTCGGCCAGCGTGATGACGGCAGCGTTCGGCGGCTCGGGCAGTGCATCGCCCGCGCTGTCGAGGCCGGAGAGATACATTTGCTCGTCCCCGGCGATCACGCGGCTGTCGGATGCGGCCTTGAACGCGGACATGGGCAGGATCACCGCCTTGCCCGTGGCGGAATAGGCATCGCCGGACACGCCGCCGGTCGCGGGATCGTATGCGCCGTCGACCGTCGCCGCGATGGTGACGGCCTGACCCTTGAGGGCGATCATCCGGTCGGCCGAGGAGCGCTGGGCGACGGTCATGCCCGCACCAGCATGGCGCACATCGCGCCACCCTTGAGAAAGGCCGCCAGCATCTGATCGACCGCGGGATAGCGGGCCTGCTGCGGCGAATAGCGGTCGTATTCGGTTTCGAGCGGCCCGATTTTCTCGCGCACGATCCCGCGCGTCAGGTCCGCGTTCAGATCGGCGGTCAGCGCGCGCACCGCCAGATCGGCGCAGGCATCGCGCACCTCGTCCGGCACCACGGTGCTGAGAACGTCGAATCCATCGACGCAGGCGCCATAGCGCGGCCATGACAGCGCCTGATCGCGGTAGAGGCGCGTGCCCTTCCACCGGTTGCGGAACTGCTGCTCCATGTAGCCCGTCGCGCGGCGCAGGGCGGCTTCCTTGGTCGCATCGTCTCCGGTCCATGCAGTGGTGCCGAGCGCGGTGGCGCGGGTGTCCGCGTCCGCAACCGAGCAGTAGCTTTCCGAGGTGGCCGAGCCGGTGCCGGTTTCGACGATCAGGGTCATGCCGGCGTCCACGTGATAAGCTTGAGCGCCGCTGTCGGGCTCATCAGCGGCAGCATGAACACGCCGTTCTGCTCCCATTGGTAGGGATCGAAGGTCGGCGACCACTCGCCGGTCGCAGTGGTGTCGATCTGCGTCGAACTCCACGATGCATAGTCGGTCGAGCGCAGCACATAGGTGCCGGTGACGCCGAGCAGGTTGTAGAACACGAACGCCTCGCCCGTGGACAGGTCGAACGCGAGGCGCGGCGAGCGCCATTGCGTGTTCTCGGGATCGCCTGTGCCGGCAATGCTCGCCTGGCTGGTCAGGGCAAGAGGCGTCTGCCACGCGGTCCCGTTGTGCCAGGTGTGGTAGACCTGCACCTTTCCGGACCCGTTGTTCTTGTAATAGACGATATGCGGATGCCCGTCGTCATCCGCCGCGACGTTGCTCTGGCCGCCCAGGCCATTGGTCGTGGCCACTGCGTCCGCCACCTCACCATTGGTCGGCGTGATCGGCATCGTGTAGCTCGAGCCATCCGACTTGACGAAGCCGGTGCCGTTCCACTTGGCATAGGATACGCTGTAGTTCGTGTTCCCGTCGGCATAGAGCCCGCGCCAATGCCATGCGATGTGCAGATTGCCGTCTGCGTCGAACCCCGGATAGTAGACGTAGACCGCCTCGGGACCGCCATTGCAGTCCAGCACCTTGCCGCCGGTTGCCGACCCCGCCAGCGCGGCCCATCCGGTCGTCTCGTCATAGCCGTAGATGAACGCCTGCGTCTCGCCGGAGCGCATGATCGTGTAGAGCTTGCCATCGGGGTCGTTGAAGAACTGGACGTAGGACACCGCGCTCTCGTTGGCGCCCAGCATCGGGAGTTCGCCGGTCAGCGCACCGGCCCATGTCGACAGCGGCACGTTCGAGCGCCGGTAATGCAGGGCGTTGATGTGCTCGTCGTAGGAGATGTGGAGATAGCCGTCTCGGTCGATCCCGAGCGTGATGGCCCGGTGATCGTCGCTGCTCGTCAGGGCGATGTTCGGTCGGCCCGCGCGGCCATCGTAGACGCAGGTCGTCCACGCGCTCCAGCCTGCCCCGCTGTTCGAACGGACCTGCAGCACCATGTGCTGCATCACGTTCCAGAAGCTCAGCACCTGATATTGGGTTCCGCCGATGGTCCGCGAGATCATCGCGCTCCGGCGATAGGAGCGGCTGTTCACATCGGTGTCGGTGAACAGCTGTGTCACCGGCGACAGGCCGCTATCCCAATAGCGGAAGAGCGCCGCGCGCTCGTCTGCGGAGGGAACTCGATTGAGCAGCAGCGTCTCGGCGATCGTGCAACCCGAGGGGCCGTTGATGCTGCCGTTGCTGTTGTTCGCGCCCTCCCACAAGCCCACCGTGGTCGCAGGAGCGGCGCTGCGCGCCTCCTGCACCAACAGCTCATTGTTCCAATAGATAGAGGAAACCGCGCCGTCCTCGATCAGATAGACCACCCCAGTCAGACCCAGCGCGATGGCCTTCGAGTAGAAATTCGTGAACGTCTCGCTGCCCACTGCAGCACCGAGCTTGTCGCCCGGCGAGTGCATGGTCCCGATCATGAAGCGGCCGCCCGATGCGTCGCGCAAACCTGCCCACACCTGATCGCCGGACGCACTGGCGGGAACGGTGAGCTTCATCGCAAGGAAATTTCCGGACGAACCGCACTTGGCCAGTGAGGCCATGTATTTCGTGCTGGCGTTGTATTGCCGGCCGTTGCTGAGCAGCGTCGGGCGCAGGGACGCGTTGGATTGCGTCAGATGGTTGCCGTTGCCCGATAGGTCGTCCACCCGCGCGACCGTGCCGTTGATCGTGGCGGGTGTGGTGGCGGCAGTGTCCGCCCAGGTATGCGCGGCCTGGTTCGACCACCATCCGCCACCGGCCCCGCCAGCGAACAGCGCCTTCGGAGTGAAGGACGAGCCCCTGCCGAGCGAGATACCGAGGCCAAGCGCGTAGGCCATCAGCCGCCCGGCGTAAGGTAGACGGTGCCGGTCGCACCCGAGGTGATGAACGCCAGCTTCTGGCCGGGCTTCCATCCGAACAGACGAAGCGGCACGTTGGCCGGAATGAACGCGCCGCCTGTCGTCGCCGTCGGGTTGGTGCCCTTCATGACGAAGCAGTCGACCGTCGAGCAAACGACCGCCGAGTCCTCGGACAGCGCCGCCGATTGGGCTGAGGTGCCGCTGATCGAGACCGTCAGTCCGATGGCGGTCTCGGGCACAAGCAGGGATTGTTCGCGGCTCACTTGCCCGCCCTCCCCTTGCGCTTCGAAGGCGGCGGGAGGCCATCGACCTCGTAGTCTGCCGGTTCGTGAACGTGATCCTTGGGCAGCGAGCCACCCTTGCGGCCGTCATGGTCGTGATCGAGCGGGTCGGGCGCATCGAGCTTCGCCAGCTCGGCCCCGGTCAGCCGCGTGTGCAGCTTCTCGTCGAAATCGGTCTCGTTGATCTCGACGAAATCGCCCTGGCCTTCGCCCCAAGGCTTCACGCGGATGGTCGGAACGGTATCGGACATTGTGGCTCTCCTGCGCAGGGAGAGGCCGGGACCGAAGCCCCGGCCTCCTGGATCAGCCGAGGACGATCGCCGAGAACTCGCCGTTGACGGACTTGAAGCCCCAGGCGAGGTGCAACTCGAGCGAGCGCTGGCCGTACTGCGCGATGTCGAGCAGCAGGTAGGTCAGCCCCATGCCGTCGCTGACCGGCAGCTGCGAAATCGTCGGGTTGGCGGGCATCAGCGGCGGGCGCATGATGCCGACGATGGCCGAGCGTTCGAACGCAAGGTTGCCGGTGTAGGTCGAGGTCATGGTGATCGCCTTGGTGGCGGCCGACATGGCGATGCGGATACCCGGATTGTTGAGCGTCAGGGTGCCGCCGTTCGAGACGTCGCTATCGCCAGTCGCCACGACGTACTTGTTGGTATCGCCCGCGAAGGTGATGACATCGGTCGTCAGCAGCGTTCCGGTGCCGGCGCTCGCCAGCGTGAACGACGTCGAGCCAACCGCGTATCCAGCGTTGTCGGTGGTGGCCGACGCCGCGGTGCCAGCGGTATGCGTCGAGACGCCCGCCGATTCACGCAGCTGGAACCCGAAGTGGCGGGCAAGATCGCCGCTGCGAAGCTGGCTGTTGTCGCCGGCCTTCTGAGCCTCCTGGATGACGCCCAGGTTGCGCAGGTTTAGGCCCGCCGCGGTATCGCCGACGAACTGGAGGTCGGCCATCGGGGCGCCATTGTCGACAAGGATCTTGCGGACATTGGTCAGCGCGCTGAGATCGGACGCGAACGGCGTGGTGCCAGCGGTGCCATAGGCGCGCGACGCGCCAGCGAGGCCGGCGGCCCATGCGTCGGCTTCCGCCTCGTTGCGGAGAGTACGCATACCCTGCTGAAGCAGCTGCGCGAACCAGGTGGTGTCGGCCTCGGCGTTTTCGAGGCTGCGCAGCTGTTCGCCGGTGATGTTCCAGCTGACCTTGCGTGATTTGGTGATCGTCACGTCCACGGTCGACGCGGTGGCATCGGTGCCGGTGGAGGTCGCGTTGCTCGGCGTGAAGTCCGAGGCAGCGCGGGTCGGCGCGACAGGAACCTTGACGGTGTCGCCCTTGGCAACGCCCTTGTCGTCGAAGTTCATGTTGATGGCGTCGAGCATGCCGAACGGTTCGGCAGCGACCACCTTGGCGGCCGAATAAGCGACGGGCGCGAGTGCGGTGAGGGTGTTGGACACAAGCTGTCTCCGGGTGTTGCGATGTTCGGGGAAACCGCGAGTGGCGCAGCCATCTCATTGCGGGCCCGGCGCAGCCGGAGACGGAAAGGGCGCAGCCCTATCCTTGTGGGAACGGATGGTGAATCAAATCGTTGCGAAAGTCAAGGGCGGGCGCAGTGGATGGACCTGCGCCCGCCTTGCCCGCATCAGGCAGCCCGTGCGATCGTTCCGCCGTCCGCGAAGAACGCGGCCCGATCCTTGGGCGAGAGGCTGTTGACCTCGGCCTCCGACTTGGCCTTTGCCTGGCTTCCGCCGCCCCCGCCGCCACCTGCACCGCCGCCGCCATTGGCCGGCGCAGCAACGAACTTCTTGCCCGCGTCGCTGCCGGCCCATTCGGAAATGTGGTCGGACAGCGACTTGTCGCCGATCATGGCCGTGCGCTCATCGCCCTTCGTCACGACCTGCGCCGACGACGAGAATTTCGCGGTCAGCGTGTCGAGGAAGTCCTCGTCCTTCACGCCGGCCGCGATCAGGGCGGACTTGAGGCCGTCCTGGATGAGCAGCTTCGAGGTGTAGGCGGACTCGGTCTCAAGCGACTTCACCGCCTTGTCGCGCTCTCCGGTTACGGCCTTGAGCGTCTTGTTCGCATCGTCCAGCGCCTTCTCGGCCTTGTCGGCGCGATCTTCGGCCGCCTGCAAGTCCTCGGGCTTGATCTCGGCACCGCGCTTGAGCTTGCGGTTCTCGCCGACCAGCTCTTCGTTCTTGCCTTCCAGCTTCGAGATCGATTCCTTGAGCGGCTCGGTCGCCTTGGTGATGGCCGCTTCAAGCGCAGCCTTCGTGTCGGGGTCGTTGGGATCGAAAGGCATGGTGGTTCTCCTTAGCGTGTACGAAGCTCATCCAGCGTAAGCGGCCTGCCCGCCCCGCTGACTAAATCGCGGAGTGTCAGTTTGCCCGCGAGATACAGTTCAGCCCTCCGCTTACCCAGCACCTCCTCCACAAACTCAGGGGATTGGCGCTCTAGGAAGGCCTCGAATGTTGGTGCGGACGTCGGCCCGCTCGATGATGCCCGCACAGCCGGCTTCAGCTTCTCGTCGAGCCCTGTGGTGCCGAAGATGTCGTCGAGGCCCTTGGCGATCGGGGTCGCCACGCAGCGGCAGGCGAAATGCGCGGGCGGCAGTTGAAAGTCGGCGGTCGTCCCGTCGAGCTTGTCCCCGTCGAGGTTCCACGCCTGCCCGTCGAGCGCCGCGCACTGCATGCAGGTGTGGCTATCGAGCGTTGCCAGCCAGCGCAGGCCCGCGATATGCCGGCCGTTCTTGCGATACGTCTCCAGCCTGGCGCGGTTGGCGGCCGTCATCACCGCGGAATGCACCAGCGAGCGCGCATTGCGGCGGGATGTGTCGAGGATGCCCGGCTCGTCCTCGCTGCCCACCACGCGGGCCGTGATCTGAGCTAGAGACTCGCCGTTCAGCACACCCTGCCGCACCTGCGCCGCGAACTTGAACTGTAGGTCTTCGGCCTGCCGCGACCACCAAGCCGATGCGGGCGCGCCGTCGATGAGGATGTCTTTCGTCAGGCTGGCGAGACGTTCGGGCGACGGGATGGTGACGCTCGGCAGGGCATCGCGCAGAACGTCGGCGGTGCGGTTGGCGACGATCAGGCTTAGTTCGTGCGTGTCGAGCAGGCCGGGGATCTGCGCATAGCTGCTGGCGATGGCCTCGTGCGCGTCGGCGATCAGCGCGTTGACCTCGCGTTTGCCCGCATCGGTCAGGTCGTTGCTCGCGAGCAGTTGGCGCAGTTCGGTTTCGAGCTGGCGCAGGATTTCGAGCGCCTGCGCTTCCTCGTGCGCGGACAGGCGCTGCAGGTCGAGGCTGTGGCGCAGGATGCTGTCGATGAGGTCGAGTTCGCTCATGGAAGCCAGCCCTTAATGAGAGCTCCGCCAAGCCACATGACGCCGATGATGAGAAACGCGGCCACGAACACACCGACGGCAAGGCGCAGAGACCCGGTCCACCATGTGTAGGCGAAGATTGCCGCGAAAGGCAGCAGCATGAGGATTGCGCCGATGACTGGGAAGATCGTCATTTTCTCATCCGCTCGATTTCGCGTTGCCGCATCTCGAAAACCACAGTTTGCAGCTGGGCAACAGCGAGTTGCAGCTTAGTGTGGCTTTCCATCAGTCGCTCCACATCCACTGCGGGTCGGGAGCGGAACTGCGCCAACGGATCGGGCTTGCTCACGCCACCGCCCCCTGCGCACCCGGATCATTCGCCGGCACAACCGGCCGCACCGGCTCCACCACCCCGATCTGCTCCTTGTGCGCCTCGAACGACTGCTCGCTGTCGATCAGATCGCCGCGCTGCATCAGGTCGAAGAACTCCTGCTCGCTCATCTGCCCGGCCTGCACCGCCTTGAGCAGCGCGGTGAGCTGCTGCGCGTCGAGCATGGCCGGGTTGAAGTCGCGGTTGAGCTGGTAGACGACCTCTCCCGCTACCCCGCACCACTGCGCGAACACGGTCAGCGCCTGCTCGATTCCCTCGCTCACCCCCATGGCGATCGATGCCAGCACGGACGCCTCGCCGGTGCGGTGGATCGCCGCGGTCTCGGCCGCCTCGACCTGGCGCTTCTCCGCGAACAGCATCCGCGCGCCGATGATCGCCATCTGCTGTTCCTTGCGGTCGAGGTTGCTCACCAGCGCGGACAGGCCCTGCCCGGTGAACTCGAGGAACGTCGCCTTGGCGTTCGGATCGGGGAACACCCACGCCGCGGTCGATCCGATGTAGAGCGGGCTTGCCGTATCGGGGGGCATATACCCGCTCACCACCGCAGTCGGAAGCCCGGTGAAGTGGCAGCCGTGCTCGTAATCCGCCGTCACCCGGTAATGCGCGAGATTCAGGTCCACGAGGTCGATCATCGGCGGTTCGTCGAGACGCGCGTCCACCCCGTCAGGGCCGACGATGTAGAACGGGATGAAGCCGAGCGGCGCGCCGTTCATGGTCGGGGTGATCTCGTCGGTCTGCACCCACTCGCCTTTCTCGCCATCGGCCTTGCGGAACAGGCGCTGGCGATAGGCGCCCTCGACCAGCTCGAGCACGCGGATTTGATCGACGCAGGTCTCGCCCCACTCGCCGTCCGGCTCGCTCACTTCCTCCTTGAGCCGGACCTGAACCAGCATCCACCTGTTTTTCACCCGGGCGTATTGCCAGTTGATGATGCTCTCGGCCTTGTAGGCCTGCAGGGTCGGCCGAAGTCCCTGAGCTTCTGCGGCGGCCACGCTCATCGCCGTCACACCGGCAGGCGCGGCGGGGTGATCGACGAGGATGCCGAACCGCCCGACCTCGAGCACCTCCAGCGCCACCTCGCGCGCGAAGGTCATCAGCGAGGTGCCCGCCATGTCGATATCGGACGCATAGCCCTCGACCTTGGCCGGGAGCGCCGTCTGCGGGTCCTTGCGGAACAGCATCCCGCGCAGGGCATCAAGCGTGCGCCAGGTCGCGTTGTAGAACACCGCCCGCTTGCGATAGGCGTCGTAATCCGCCGGCGCCTGGTCCTTGAGCTTGGGCAGGTATGTCTCGCCCTTGGCATGGATCTTGTCCTGCCCGTCGCTCGCATCCCGGCATCGCTGCCATTTCGCGGCGTAGGTGCCGTAGTGCTTGTGCGGCGTGTCGACCTTGGCGGTGGGAGTGGCGGCCATGTTAGATTCCTCCGATCCTGATTTGCTGCATCGCCCGACCTCTCACCGGGAAGCGGTAGAAGATGAAATACCCCTGCGCGTCGGGGGCGTGATCGAGCCCGCCGGCTTTGTCGGGCTCGCCGTTCTTGTCGTAGGCCTGCTTCTCCAGCGCCTCGACCAGCACAGGGCAGCGATCAACGTTGACGCGCATGCGGCGCTGGACGACCGATCCGTCGTTGACCTCAAGCCCCAAACTACTGATCGCGTTCGGGTCGGCGTTGGTCCGCATGCAGATCATCTGATTCATCGCCAGCACGCGGTCCTTCACGGCGGGGTTCGAGGGCGCGACCAGCACGTTGAAGCCCGCGGCGCGCAGGAGTGCTATGTCGCTTTCCGAGGCGTTGTTGCTCTTCCGGCTGTTGCCCGAGGCGTCGGGGTAGACGAGGATCGAATGCCCGACGTAGCGCGACTTGATCGTGGCGATCATGGCCGGGGTGTCGAGAATGCCGGTCAGCTCCTCGACCGCATGGGGATCGCCGTCGCGCAGGACGTTCACGACCGCGTGCATATTCCCCACGTTGAAGTCCATGCCGATGTGCAGCGGCTCGCTGGTCTGAATTTCAGTCGAGCAGTTGTTCAGGTGGCGGTCGAACTCGGCATAGACGCTGCCGGCGGTGAGGTTGACGAACTCACCATCGAGGTAGGCTTGTTGGAGGCTGGAGTTGTATGACCCCTGCAGGTTGGTGATGTAGTCGGCGGGTAGATTGGCGGCGTTCTCGCTGGTCTTGGCGCGGAACAGGACATAGCCCGCCGACGGATTCTTCTCCCAGCGTTCATAGACGAACTTGAAGCCCTCCGGCGTGGTGGCAACCCCCACCGTATTCGGCATTCCGCACTTCTGGCGGTTGCGCGCAATGATCTTGTTCCACGCCGCCGCCGCCTTGTCGGTCGCCATGATGTCGATCTCGTCGACCAAGCTGTGCGCGACCTCGTATCCGACGATGCGGCCTGGCTGCTCCATGTTCCGAAAGATGATCTTGCCGGCGTCCGGGAATACCAGCTCGCTGTCCTGCTGGTTGAGCCTGTAGGCCCAGCCCTTGCGCTCACACAGTTCGGGAAAGCGCTCGAACGCGATGTCCTTGATCAGCGGATAGGTCGGCAGGTAATAGGCGATGTTCTGCTGCCGGCACATGACCTTGAGCGCCATTGCCCGCGCCATTGCCGCCGCGGTCTTGCCCGATCCGAAGCCGCCCACGAACGCTGGGTAAGGCGCCTGGCTGGTCACGAACGCGCGCTGCGTCGGGGAAAGAGTGCGGGCAGCCTCCGTCACACGAAATCATCCACGCTGGCTGGGAGTGCCTTTGCCGTCACCTTGGCGTCGATGCGATCGACCAGGAGGCCGAGCAGCTTGGCCTTGCCGAGGGTGGCGGACACTGCCGCGGACGATTGAGGCTTCAGCGCCGAGAGTGCAATCTGGCGCGCTTCGTCCAGTTCGGCGATCAGGTCGTCCACCGTGATCCCGAGCCGCTCGACCTGCGCCGCTCGCAGCTCGTCGACCCTTGCAGCAATCTTGCTATCCGCCAGAAGCCGCGACGCAGCCTCGTTGATCGTCTTCGATGTAGCGTTCGTGCTGTAGCCAGCGACACGATACGCTTCGGACGCGTTGCCGGTCTCGATGTAGGCGATCGCGAACGCCTCCTGCTTCGGTGTGAGATCACTCAACGCCCTGCCCCCTGTGATACATGAGCTGCCGATGCCCGGCGTCCTTGGGCAGAACGGTGATGACGGTGCCGCCCTGAAGCACGACATGCTGCCCCGTCCCCAGCCTCACCAGCGGCGCCCCGAACTCGGCTGCCTTGACGATGGCGGGGCGAACGCAACGCCTCGGCAGCAAGCTCCATGCTCAGTGGCTCGACGCGCTCCTGGTAGCGGAGGATGGCGTGGCTGGTGACGTGGATCACGGGCGGCGGCCCATGTTCGGTGTAACGGTCTGATGCCAGCGCACATGACACTTCTGGCAAAGGAATGAGGTCGGCCACTTCTCGCTCTCAGCACCGAATAGGTAGAAAGGCGCCCAATGGTGCTCTTCGATTTTCTCGGTCGATCCGCACACCTCGCAGGGCGGCATAACGCGACTCTCAATTGTAGCCGGCTCTTCTCCCCGAAGAACCTTCATCGCGGTCTTGGTTAGAACCTTGGCAAGCGAACCATGCTTGCGGGCATACTCTTCCGCCACGTCCTTCTTGGCATATTGCTGCGTCACTTCTCCACAGTGCAGGCAGAAGAACGGATAGATCGTGGCGCCCGCTCTGTTCTGCGAGATCCCGATCGCCATGCTTTCCCCACTGCACGCGGGGCAGCTCCTCGCCCGCTCAGGTATCTGCATGGCCGCCACTCCCGCTCTCGGCCCCAGAGGGGGGACCCGGGTGAGCACCAGCGGTGCCCGGGTACCCCCCTTTAGGGGGGGTAGGTGTTTCCGGAAAACTTATCGGAGGTTTCCGGTAGGTTTCCGGTAGGTTTCCGGAAGGTGTTTCCGGTGCTTTCCGGTAGGTTTCCGGAAGGTTATCGGAACTTTTCGAGGTGTCCGAACCGACCTCGCGGATGCCATAAATCGCCTTGCCCTCGCCCTTGTTGACCCAGAGAAATCCACGCTCGATCCGCCCCAGACGGAACAGCCGATCCATCGCTTTTTCAAGACGAGCCTTGCCGATGCGCTTGCTCTCGGGCATCGCCTCGAACGTCTTGGGGGCATAATTCTGGCCGTAGCGGCTTTCCGACACCGCGCGCTTTTGACGGTTCCGTTCGGTGAGGCATGCCATGAAAAGTTTGTTGTCGGCGCTCGCCTGGATGGTTTCCTGCATGTCCTTGGCGACATCTTCGGGCAACTCCGAGTCGGCCACGAACGCGCCCTTGTGCCAGCGGAAGTTGATGGTCCCGCCACTCGGCCCGTAGTTCGCCTTGGGGTTCTCAAGCACGCGTCCGTCAGGATCTTCGTCGATATCGGAGCGCTTGAGAATGAGACGCGCGCGGACCTTGTTATGCCACGCCACGGAGCCGAGCCAGTCGTCGCCGGCCTTGTTCGGGTGGTGAAGGATCATCGCCGCGCCGCCCATGCGAATAGCGAGGCCAGTGAGCAGGTTCACGAACTCGGCGACCTGGTGAATGCTGTTGAGGTCGCCCGCCATAGCGTCGGTCGCGTTGTCGAAGGCGTAGAGCTGGATTTGATACTCTTCGCAGGTGCGGACCAGTTGGCGCCAACGCTCCGTGATGACGATCTGCTCGTTCTCGTCAAATGTCGCGAGCGCAGTGCTGTCGACGCCGCACAGGGACACGAGATGCAGCTTGCCGATCAGGCTTTCGAGCGACACGCCAAGCGCTGCGCAGATGCCCGCCTGGCGCCGCCACAACTCGTCCTCGTCGTCCTCGCAGGTGACATAGAGCGTGTTCATCTGGCGGGTGGCAATGCCGAGAAATGGAAGCCCAAGCGCGATGCAGGTGCACAGCATTTGCTCGAACAGCGACTTGCCAACACCACCCGGGCCGGTGAGCATGGTGGTCGTGTTGAGCGGGATATTGTCGCCCCACGCGAATAGACGGACGGGCGGCTCCTCGCCGAACCAGCGCTTGATATCGATGAGTGGGAGCAGTTCGGGCGGCTCTTCCGCCACTGTCGGCTCCACGAAGCCGTCATCAGGTTCCGCATCTTCCGGCATTTCGGTCCAGCCCGGGTCATCGCCCGGCAGTGGTGGAGGTGCGTTGTCATTCACGCCGTGCGAAGCAGCGCGACGCTCCTGATAGAGTGTGCGGAATGCCGCCTTGTGGTCCCCGCCGTGCTCGTAATGCACGAACAGGTCGTAGGCATCGCCGAAGCAGCCAGACGCGAACGCTGTTCCGAGCCGAGCGCCGGCGTCGCTGGCTGAGAGCGAGACCCATTTCTCGCCCATGATCCGCGTGGCGTAGCTATCCCCGGTCTGGTGGGGCGAGCGCCAGTCTTCCGCGTGCCGCGGGCTCTGCGCGTAGCCGTAAAGCTCGAAGAGCGACGCGAGCGAGTTGGACCGGTTGAAGTCCTCCATGATCGGCGCGTCGTCGCTGTGCGGCCGGTTGGCGCGGCGCTTCTCAGCCTCGGCGCGGATGCGCTCGCGCTCGATCTGATCTTCCTCGCGCTTGCGGGCAATCGCTTCCATGCCCGCTGCGAGTTGGCCCTCGATCTTAAGGCCAGGCGCGTTCGTCCCGGTCGTGGAGCGCTCGTAGAATATCGGCTTGCCGTCGCGATCTCGCAGCGCTGTGCCCGAGGATTTGTGGACCCAAGGCACGTTCGGAAGGTAGATGAGCTGGCCGGCGCGATCGAGCGCGCGATCCATCTCGACGCCGCCGTATTCCATGTAGTTGAAGAAGGCGTTCTGTGCGTCGTGCCACGGCTCGTAGGGCATCGGCTCGTCGAGAGGGATCACGATCCGCCAGCGCTTGTTGTCCGGCGTTGCATGGGCCGTCGAGAAGATCAGCGCAGCCGCATCGCCGGCAATCCCTCTGACCATATCCTCGATGCGCGCAAGCGGGTGATTGCCGTGATCGACATCCCCGCACAGGGCGACGAACGAACCCTCGCCCCGTTGCGCAGCATGGCTTCGGGCGTCGTAACTGTGGTAGCTGCTCGGGATGAACGCGTCGCCCTCGCCCTTCCGCGCCTCAGACGGGTCGAGCGAGAACAGGCTTGCCAGCGTCGCCGTCGCATAATCCTCGCCGGTGGAGATATGCGTGTCGTTCTGGCCGCGCACGATCGCCACCAGACGCGCGTTCCATGGCGGCCCGAGGCTGGACAGTGTCTGGCCGGGATCGGCGGACATGCTCACCCCATCCCCAACGCGCATTTGTAGAGCTCGAGAACGGATTCCATCTCGGCGCGGTCGTCTGGGTTCATCTTGCGCAGGGCGATCACCTTGCGGACGATGCGCGCGTCGTAGCCCACGGCTTTGACCTCCGCGTAGACGTCGCGGATGTCGTCGGCGATACCGCGCTTCTCTTCCTCAAGCCGCTCGATGCGCTCGACAAGCAGCCGCAGCCGGTCGTCCGTTGCGCTGGCGTTGTGTCCGATCTCGCTCATGCCGCCTCCAGTCCGTAAATTCGTATCCAGTCCGCCGCCTCGGCATCGCTGAGATGCCCGTCCTGCCGCAGGATCATGATCCGGGCCTTGCGCTCGGCCGGGTCGGTCTCGTTCTCGATGCAACGCAGCAGCAGCGCGCGGCAGAACCCTCCGAGATCGAATGTCGGATCGTCGAGGGTTTCGCGGGCGCGGTTGGCGTCAGGCATCGAACGGAAACCCCTGCTCGCGAAGGAACCGCAGCGCCGTCTCAGCCTGCCGGAACACTCCGCAGGGAAAGCCCATGCGATGCAGCCGGTTCAGCGCGTCGATCTGGTGGCTCGCGGGCCTGCCCTTGCCGTCCTTCCATTCGAGATAGGCGATCACCGGGATATGGACGTGCGGATTGGCGCTCGGGGCGAGCACCATCATGTCGGGGAAGCCCCAGACCGCGCCCTCCCTCTTCGCCTGGTTGAGCGCCCACTGCCCGCGCTTGCCCGCGTTCGGGATGCCGACGATCCAGCACTTTGGCGCCGCGAGCCGCAGCAGTCGCTTGAACATGACAATGCGCTGGATTTCGGACGCAGCGTCGCCGTCGGGCTTCTCGACGAAGAACAGCGGGGTCTCATCGAGCGGCTCGTGCTCCAGCCCGGCGAATGGGTCGGCTTCAAGCAGCATCGCGCTCGGACCTCCGCTTGCGCTCATCACCCAGCATCGCCTCTGCCTCGCCCTTCGCGAGCCGGTCGACCCATGACGGCATGTCGGCGACAGTTGTGGTTTCGATGTCGCGCCGCATCACCAGCCATTGGGTGAGCTGGGCGCGCCAGTAGGAGCGCGTCGGGGCTTTCGAGCCGAAGGTGGAGCGAGGTTTCATCCCAGCCCCCATGCTTCGATGTAAGCCGCGTAGGCCTTCGCGATGTTGGGGTGGTGTTTCATCACCGTTGGCATGGCGCGCACGGCGTGAAGCACGGTGCTGTGGTCTCGATTGATCCACCTTCCCGTTTTCGGGGTGGAATTCCCGCGTTTGACGAGCAGCGCCGCGATGAGCTGACGGACCCGAGAGATGTGCGCAAGCCGCGAAGGCCCGCATATGTCGTCTGCCGTCAACCCGAACGCCGCGGCAATATCGGAGATTATCTCGGCCGGCGTCTGATGCGGCTTTATGGGGGCGATGTAGACGAAAGGCTCCGGCTCTGGCTCCGGCTTTGGGGCGGCAACGGCAGTCGCCTTGGGCTCATCGGCGCGAACCTTCCGGTCGTTGTCGAACTTCGGCGCGAGATAGCAGTTGAACGGCTTGGCACGGATGCGCGCATGATCGCGCTGCCATGCGAGGATCCTGTCCATACCGGGCGCCCTGCCGAACTGGTCGATCGTCCTCGCCCTGATCGTCGAGGGATCGCCGATGTAGCGCGCAAGGTGCTTCGCGTAGGTCTCGGGGCAGGTGTCGATGCAGCCGGTCACGCTGCCCTCTCCCGCCGCAGCCCATCGAGCCGCCACTTGAGATTGCCGAACGTCTCGTAGGCCAGCTCGATATCGGCCGCGCCGGCGAGAATCTCGTGATCGTCGATCCGCTTGTCCGCCAGCGCCTCGGCGAGGAACAATTGCCCCCGCGCCGCGCCGACCGGCAGCCGCTCATCGGATGTGCAGAACGCATCCTGCCCGGCCAGCTTGCCGCCGATCAGCCCCATCACCGTGTCGAGACGATGCAGGCCATATTCCTTCCCGATCTTGAGCAGCGTCACCGGATCAAGGTTTCCGCGCTTGTTGCAGGCGTTGTTCACCGTGGTCGCACTGCAGCCGAGCCGATCGGCAACATCCTGGTCGCTTTCTCCGAACTCGGCCTTGAGCGCATTCAGCACCGCGGCGACGCTCGCCCGATAAGAATTGTGATGAAGCGGCGGGTGATCGCTCAAGACATGGGCGTCAGGCATGGGATACCTCTCCGGCATGAACAAAACAGGTCGCAGCCCCGGCAGGGGGGAGGGTTCCACCGGGGCTGCTGCCTCGCGCGCTGGTTGGGGCCAGGGAAGCCACGCGCTCGGGTTGGGTAGACGCGAGAATGGCGCGTCCTATGAGTTCGGGGATTTGAGGAACTACGGCGTTTCCGAGCTGCTTATTTCGGTGTATCCCTCGGGGAATCCCATGACCTGTTCTGCGGTTTCTGGCACCGGATACCGTTGGCCAAGCACAAGGCTGCACCAGTCCAGCCAGTTGTTCCGCTCTGGGTTGGGAACACCACGCCTGGGTGAAGTTCTGCCCCCTTTGAAGGCCGTCGCATTGGGGGTAGGCCACAATCCACACTCTGTCCCGAAGTTGTCGGGCACCAGCGTAGGAAGCCGGTATGCAATGCCATTCAGCATCATACCCGAGCGCGGCCAAGTCTCCGAGAACTCGACCAAGTCCCCGTCCAAGGAGAGCTGCGACGTTTTCCACTCCGACAAGCTTGGGTCGAAGCTCGCCAACCAATCTGGAGAAGTGGGACCACAGCCCGCTTCGTGCGCCAGCAAGACCCTCGCCACGACCTGCGAGACTAACATCTTGACAGGGAAATCCTCCAATGATTGCATCCGGGAATATCCCGTCAGCTCGAAGTCGGTCAGCGGTAAGCTCTCGAACATCATCGTAGATGGGAACTCCGGGGCACCGGGCGCGCAGACAGGCTTGGGCCTCTTTGTCGTATTCACAGAATGCGACGGTCTCGAAACCGCCCGTGCGTTCGAGGCCAAGGCTGAACCCTCCTATGCCGCTGAAAAGATCGAGGACGCGGAGCTTGCCCATCTAAGCCGCCCACCCCGCCAGATTGTCGTTCGCCGCATTGCGCACGCAGAAGCGCCAGTGCGCGATGGCGATCACGAGCGCGGTGATCTCGATGGCGTCCTTGCGCCCCCCGGGCCCCATCACCGCGCCTCCACCCCATCGCCGCCGCTCCGGTCCCATACGGAGTTGACATCTACGGACGTAGAGGCTGACATCCCAAGGTCGCATACGTGGAAGGAGACCGCAGCGGCAGGGGAGGGAACATGGGAGAAGCAAACATCGTCATCGACGAACTGCCGAGCATCGAAATCACAGATGCGGGGGTCAAGATCATCGCGGTATCCGCCGGAAAGCGATATATCCGCACATTCTCTCGGGCCATATTCCGCGCCTACATGGAGACGGGCATCCGCCTCCTCAACGAGTTCGAGCGCGAGGAACGCAAGCACCTCGTGCTGCCGTTCAACGCCTGCCCGCATGTCGGCAGGCCGTGTGAGCGATGGAAGCGGGGAAAGGTGTGACCTATGGCGGAGAGCAATGACGCTGTGGTCGAACTGGTGCGCATCACGATGCACGTCATTTCGGCCACCGTTGGGTTCGCGCACGAAATGGCTCGCGGCGGGCGCCTTACAGCGGATGAGATCGACGAGCTTGCTCATCGCCTCACTCTCCCGCCTTCGGATTCTGCCGACCCGACCGTGCGGGTCGTCCGCGCCTCGATCGAGCGACAGACGACCGCGGCGCTGGCGACTGCCCACCGAGTTGCGAAAGCGCGCGAATCTCAGCAGCAGTAGCGTCGGCGACGATCCGGCTCAGCCCTTCGTCGAGCATCGCCACATGCGCGTCGGACATGGCGAGACTCGCCAGCCATTCGCCCATCGCTTGTTCGAACGCGCTCATGCCGCGAGCCCTCCGCCGGGCAGGCTTGTGGCCCGCCCGGCTTCGGGTATCGTGCGGGTGTCGAAGCCAGCACGAAGGGCTGAAATGGAACAAGACCCGATTGCAATGAGCGTTGCCATCGCCGCGCTCAAGGCGTCCGCCGATCTACTGGCCCTGCTGGCCCGCAAGGGGCTCGTGAGTCCCGAAGAAGTAGATGCGTTCGCGGAGGGGCTCATGATGCCGCTCTGCCGTCCTGAGGGGCATCCGATGCATGCATTCTTTGCGACCATGCGCGAACACGCCGAACACACCCTGTCAGGGCCGCTCGCAACCGCGAAGGCCGACGCACGGGCGTACTGGCGAGGTGGATGAGGTGCGCACTGTTGGCCAGCCATTCGTCCGCGGCCTCGTGGAAATGGGCCGCGGTGTCGTCATCGGTCCTGAGCGCAGCAGCCGCGCGCTCGCCGAGCATTTCGCGCACGATCTCTCGCACACGCTGCTCATCCACCGGTTGAATGGCGCGGGTGGAACGCGGCACGATGGTCGTACGACCGAAATCGTCGGCAGCCCCGCTCATGCCGCCTTCTCCGCGGGGTTGGGTTGGGCAAAGACTGCAGGCAACTCCCTGCCCTTCACCTTCGCGAAGGCTCCGAGGTCAGCGCGCCGCCACTTCGGGATGGAGTTGGATGACTTCCAGCTCGACACGGTGGTCGGGGCGAGATCGAGCGCGTTGGCCACCTCAACGGTGCCTCCAAGCGCGTCGATGAACTGTTCGACTGTCTCCATGGCCAAGCGTTACGATAACCGTAACTCCATTGCAAGGACAAGTTACGATTTCCGTTAGAGACGCGCCATTACGATTCTCGCAATGTGGTTGGATGCTGACCCACGACGAAATTCGCGACGAACTGATCGCCCAGATCGACCGAGGCGATATCAAGCAGGCCGAAGTAGCACGCTCGCTGGGCATACCTCCGGCGCGTGTCGCGGAAATCAGGAAGCGCGAGCGTCGTATTCAGCCGAATGAAATGCCGGCATTAGCGAGACTGCTGAAGCTCGATGAAAGCGGGGTCGTGCCGGATTTACCACGAGTCACGAATGTTTCTGAAAGTGACGATGTGGTGGAGATTATCGCCCTCGACCTTTCCCTTTCGATGGGGCCAGGCACCTTGATCGAGGAGTTCGTCGAGGAGGAGCCACTCAAGTTCGACATGGGCCTCCTGCGCGCAATTACGCGATCGCCCTTCGCTCGTCTCCGGATCGTCAAAGGGGTTGGCGACAGCATGGAGCCAACGCTACGCACCAGCGATCGAGTGTTGATCGATACCACAGAGAAGGCGCTTTCTCGCGTTCACGGCGTCTACTGGATCGACCATTTTGGGGCGCATGGCCTTAAGCGCCTGCGTCCCGCGGGCCAAGGTCGAGTGCTCATCGTATCTGATAATCCCAGCGTCCCAGATTACGATGTGGACGCGGAGGAGATCAGGATCCACGGGAGGGCGATATGGCTGATGCGAGATTTGTAGGTCGCGCGTTCGCGGCAGTTATGGGGGCGGCGATATTAGCGTCGCCCGGCTACGGTAAGCCGGAGAAAACCGAGATTACCGCAGAGAACGGAGTGTCTCTGACTTTATACGCGGATGAGTTTGCCGATCACTTTGAGTACGACTCGCCGGAAGTGGCAGTTCCTGGAGCAAGCGGCGCTATTTTTGTCAGCAGAACGAAGGATAAGGGCGCGTGGGGCCGCGTCAGTGTGCAGGGATTGATCGTTTATCGTGGCAATTGGCGCTTTTACGACCGCGGTATTTTGCGGGGCGGAGAGGCTATCGAGTCGATCGAGGGGAGCCGCGATGTTGTGTCATGTGCGGGATCGTCGGGTACAGGAAATTGCCTCTTGAGCGAGACCATATCAATGTACCCTACCTCGCAGCAAATCGCGAAGCACAGCGCCAGCGGGAGTATCGACATTCAGATCGAATCAAAACGAGGAGAGGACATCGTCGTCTCAATTCCGGTTTCGTATTTCGATGCGTTAAATTCGATGGCGGCCAAGTAGGGCGATGGGAGTGGCGAGTCCGTCCAGCGGCCAATTCGACCTCAAGCTCGACGCAGCAGTTTGGTACGACTTCAGCGAGCCCGGCGCTGAGTGAAGGAGGCAGCGCCTCACCCGCGGCTTGAGTTCGCTTTGCGCAACCGCGCCTCAGTTGCCTCGATGGTGTTTATTGCGACGCTTCAACTTCGGACGCCGCTCTTTGTTCTTGAGCGCTCAGGTGAGCTATGCGCCCCAGAATGCCTTCCTGAACCGGACTATCCGGCTTGGGCAGGAATGTGGACCGTGAAGGCGCGCGGCCTCGATGAGATATTCGGCACCACGACTCTGGACGAGAAATTGGGATCAGCAGTCGGTGCCACGTCGATCGGCCCCCAAGTCGTTGAGGACTATCTTCCGTTTCTGATCGCCGTTCGACGTATCGTCGAGGGCACCCATGAAGAGGGCGATGCACTCGCGATGATTGCCGATCTGCGACTTCACAGCCGATGGGCCGAATATGTGGACAGGCACGGCGGCGCCGAAGCTATCTTTGAGCAAGCGCGCTCCACCTAACCCCCACCCCACTCGCCCGGCGGTGGGTCTCACGCAATCCCCCCATCCGACGCTTCCTTATCTGCTGATCTGCTAGCAATTATATTACGATTTTCGTATTGACATGATGTTACGGTTTTCGTAATCATCCCCCATCACCCGGTGAGCCGCAAGCGCAGACCCGGCACGATGGAGGATTTATGGCAACTGCCGCAACCCAAGCCCCCGACCTGACGCAGCCGAGCTGGCCGCTTCGCCTTGCCGCCTATCGCGGCACGGCATTCGAAGCCGCAGCCCTGCGCTCGGTCATCGCCGACGCCGAGAAGGCCGGCGATCCGGAATACGCCCGCGCCTGCCAGTATGCGCTCGACAGCGGAGACTGGTCGGATGTGGAGTTCTTCGACGCGCAGGAGGCCGCTTGATGGCCGGGGATACGCCTTGGACGGCGGGGCCTTGGAGGCTTGGGGCGGATTTGAACCGCATCCACCCGGACTGGCGCGATGAGCACGGAAACTCAGACCGGAGTTGTTACGGCAGAAATGGTGCCGTCAAGACCATTGCGACCCTGCGCCTTTCCGGTTGGCGTGGAATAAATCAACACGTTGCCGACGCCCGCCTGATCGCAGCCGCGCCGGAGATGGCGGAGTTCCTCCAAAAAACCGCCACCGCCCTGAAGGCCTTCCGTGATGGCGACCAAGATGCCTACCCAAGCTTCGCGCTGTGGGAAGCAGACTGTCATGCCCTCCTCGCCAAGATCGGAGCCGGCGCATGACCGACCCCGCCCACATCCACCGCACCATCACCCGCCGCGGCAACCTGGGCATGTTTCTGCCCGAGGGTTGCCCCGTGCGCCCCGTAGAGGTCGAGCATATGCAGCAGGCTGTCACCGCGATGCTGGCCGACACTGCCGCCGAAGAGGCGCTGGCAGACGCGGCATTCCTCGCTCTGTGGAAGCTGCGCGACAAACTGGCGCGCCGTGACTTCAACACCGCTGCCTGTCGTGCCGATGAAGCGATCGAGACGTTGCAGGCGGCTTGTCGGGAGTTTGTGAAATGATCCTTCGCACTGAAATCGAAATCAACACGGGCGGCTTTCAGGATTACAGCGTCCCGGTAGTCATCGACTATACCTATCAGGCTGGATGCTCTGCGACCTACACGCAGCCGGGCGAGGCGGACACCGTTAGCCTCAATTCCATCAAGGTCATCGATGCGGCAGGAAAGTCTCACGATTCCGATTGGCTGATCGATCTTCTCTGTGACGACGATGAGCTGCTGAGCCTTTGCGCTCTCGATTGGCAAGAAGCCCAGCAGGATGCTGCGGAATATCGCGCAGAAGCTCGGCGTGAGGATGCTGAGCTTGAGCGCTGGGAGCGCGACCAATGACCCCCCGCCATCTCCTATCCGCCATGCTGCACCCCGCCGTTCTTGCAGAATGGCGCCGGGTCTGGCCGTTCATCGTCATCGTCGCCGTGTTCCTGTTCGGGCTGGCGGTGGTTGGGCCGGAGCGGTGGTGATGGGCGCCCATGCCAAGATCCCGGTGGAAACCGACGACGATTTCCGTGCTCGCCATGTCGGCGCATCGGAAGTTGCTGCCCTGTTCGACGCCAGCCCATACCTTACCCGGTTCGAGCTGTGGCACCGCAAGAAGGGCAACATCGCCACGCCCGAGTTCGACGCGATGCGCGATGACGGAACGCCCGATAACGAGCGCATCTATTGGGGCATCCGCCTGGAGGCCGCGATCATCGAGGCGGCCAAGGAGCGCTACGGCTACACAGACAGGGAGCAGGTCGACCGGCTCGATAACGGCGGGGGCTTGGGATGCCATCCGGATCGCCGCGTCGCCTGCCCCCAACGTGGCCCGGGCGTGCTCGAGATCAAGTGCGTCGATTGGCTGGAGCGCAAATCCTGGGGCGATGAGCCGCCGCTGCACTATCTGCTCCAATCGCAGACGCAGCAAGGCTTGGATGGCGTGACCTGGGGCGACGTGCTGGTGCTGGTCGGCGGCAACAAGCTGGAGCGGTTCCAATACGATTTCCGGCCCAAGGTCTTCGCCGAGATCGAGAAGCGCACCGCCGAGTTCTGGCGCAGCGTGGAAGCCGACGAACCGCCGCCGGCCGATTATAGCCGCGACCTCGATGCGATCCGCGAGCTCTACGGCGAAGCGACAGACGAGACCGTGGACCTGCGCAGCGACAATCTCGCGACCGATGCGGCCCTGACATTCCTTGCGGAAACCGAAAAGGCGAAGGAGGCCCAAGGTCGCGCCGACGCCGCCAAGGCCGAGCTGCTCGACAAGCTGGGCCACGCCAGCACCGGATTCCTCGAAGGCTTTACCGTCCGGACCACCGACGTGAAGCCCCTCCCCGAACGCGAAGCCAAGCCCGGCGAAATCATCCCGGGGCGCAAGGGCTACCGCCGATTTTCAGTGAAGGAGCAGAACTGATGGCAACCCAAGCCAATGCAAACCCCATCGCCGTCATCCGGCAGAACCTCGAGGTGATGGCGCCGGAATTCAAAGCCGCGCTGCCGGCGCATGTGAACGAAGAAAAGTTCCGTCGCGTCGCCATGACCGCGATCCAGAACAACCCCGATTTGCAGAACGCCGACCGGCGCTCGTTGTTCGGCGCGATCGTCCGGCTCGCCCAGGATGGTCTCCTTCCCGACGGGCGCGAAGCCGCCTTGGTGATGTTTGGCAGCAAGGCGCAGGCCATGCCGATGATCGCTGGCGTCTTGAAGAAGATCCGGCAATCCGGCGAGGTCGCGAAAATCAGCGCGCAGGTCGTCTACGAGAACGATCACTTCCTCGTGAAGTTCGGCTTCGACGAAGATGTCGAGCACAATCCGCCAGCCCTCGACAAGCCCCGTGGCAAGCCCATCGGCGCCTATGCCACGGCGGTGCTCAAGGACGGCTCGCAACTGCTCGAAGTCATGTCTTACGAGGAAATAGAGAAGGTCCGTGCCGTCAGCCGATCGGGCAAGAATGGGCCGTGGAATGCATGGTGGGGCGAGATGGCGCGCAAGACCGTGATGCGCCGACTGTCCAAGCGCCTGCCCATGTCGACCGACCTCGAGGACGAAATCTTCCGCCGCGACGAGACGATGAACGCGCGCATCGACGGGCAGCCCATCCTCGCTGTGGTCGAGCATGAACCGAAGAACCGCCTCGACGCGCTCGAGCAGGTGATCGACGGCGATGCGGAATACGAGGAAATCGACCACCGCGAAGGCCGCGACGACGCCGACATGGGCGAGGCGTTCAACGAAGAACCCGAAGCCCGGCGCCCCGCAATCGACTCCCTCATCGCCGAGATCGACGACGCGGACGGCAAAGCGCTGACCGACATCCGCGCGCGCTTCCTCAAGCTCAAGCCCGACCTGCCCGACGATATCGTGGCGGATGTCGAGCAGCGGGTTGCGGATCGGGGGCGGGCTTTGGAGCGGGGAGAGGGGGAATGAGCCGGATCTATGTCACGCCCTATGAAGTGATCGGCGACGGCCTCGCTGTTGCGGCGGCTCACTACGCCGCGATTGATGCGGCAGCGGAGGCTCATTGGGCCTTCGTCAAGCAGGTCGGCGGTGAGGGTTATAGGCCCCTGAACGGGGGCGGGTTGCGCTCAGTATTCTTCAAAGAGCTTCCCACCGCGTGGCGCAAGATCGGTTGGGGTGAGGGAGGCCGCATCGAAGCTGTGCCGCACAAAGGGAGCGCGACCGGGAAGTCACTCGCGAAGCAGATCGCTGCCTTGCCGCAGGGGAAGCGTGGTCGGGAACTGGCTTACGACCTCGGCTATAATCCGAAACAGATGGCGATGGATGGGTCGCGGGGCGTGATCTATTTTCCGACCGATCTTCGCGTGACCTTTCCGGCAGAGCGAATTTTCGTCCGCATCCCGCGCTTCACAGATGACGGTTTCGAGCCTGACCCGGCGATACTGCGAGAGCTCCGAGAAAGCGAGTTCATGGCGGCTGTGGAAGCCCACAACGCCGAAGCGCGCCGCCAGCGTGAAGAGCGAGAAGCTGCATGACCCGCTTCATCGCCACCACCCGCAAGGGCCTCGTCGTCGCCAGCTTCGACAGCGAGCATCTTGGCTGGGCATTCATCGCCGACCGCCGGAAGCGCGGGGTCAAGCTCGAGCTTTGGCGCGAGACTGTTGCTCGTGAGCGGTGTCAGAAAGCGCTGAAGGTAGCGGCATGAGCAGGAACATCGCGATCGCACTCGCCGTCTATGCACTGATCGGCGTGGTGACGTTCGGGCACTCGGCGGCGGCCACCCCTCCATGTAAGGCCGGGGATATGTGGTGTGTCCCCGGAGAGGAAGCCGTTTATCGAGGCTTCGCCTCCGGCCTCATGTGGCCCCTCTACTGGTCGTGGGAGGCCCGCCATGACTGACGCGCCCCTCAAGCCCTGTCCTACGCCGTGGTGCGTAAAAAGCCGTCCGCAGCACGTCAATGGCGCCATCAAAGGCTGCAACCGTCTCCGCTGCATAACCTGCGGCGTCGAGACGCCGACATATTCAACCCGCGTGGAAGCCATCACCGCCTGGAACACCCGCCCCGATCCTGCGCCGACCGGAGAGGTGACGCAGGGGGATCGAGAGGCGGCGGCTGCCCTGATCGTCGCTGCCCCCATTGTCGAGAACCCCGGCATCATCCGCTTCAGGGGAGCCGATGACGGTGGCTTCGTCCAAGCCTTCCGCAACCACCGCCTCCGCTCCGTCGCACCGCTTGAAGCGGAGAATGCGCGGCTGAGAGAGGCGTTGAGCAGCATCGTTGCATTCGAGACGATCCCGATCATGGATTACCTCGAAACGCATGAACGTCTCGAAGTCTCGGTTGGCGAAATGAAGGAGATCGCCCGCCTCGCCCTCAGCCCCGATGGTGACGCCTCGGAAGGGGGTGGGTTGTGAAGGTGCGCATCGCCGATCATGTGGCCCATCTGCTGATTGCGGATGGCATCGAAAGTGCTTGCTGGGGCGATGGCGTGATGTGCGAAGCATCTTACGCATACTCGCCCGACGCTCATATCCACCCGCTAGACCGCATCGCCGCTGCCGTTTCTTCGTGCGAGCGCGCGCCCGATCTTTTTCGAAAAACATTGATTGCTGCTCACGACAGCAACGGAAACCCGCGCACTGTTCGCTGTTTCTGGCTGATCGGGACTCCCCGCCCTCTCCCCACTCTCAAGGACCGCCCCAATGACCAAGACCAATGAACGCGACGGGCTGGCGGATGCGACAGCGCAATGGAACGAGCTTGAGCGCAAGGCCAGTCGCGAAACCGACGACGATGCGGAAGACGGCTTCAACATCGGCCGGCGGGATGGGTTCTCGGAGGCGGTGCAACTGATCGACACCCTGACCGGCGGCGACGGTGAATATCGCTTCTGCACCAACCACGATCCCAAGCGGCATTGTCCTGATCCTGTGACGATGATTGGCAACATCCTTGGTCGGATGTCCCTCACCACCGCTGCGGTGCCTGCCGAGCCGAGCGAGCGCACGGGACGCGGCGAGGCTTCCGGTGCGTGGTGGGTTTCCAGCGAAGGTGTCACGGTTAGCGAACACATGCTGGCCCGGATGATCGAGAGCGCTGAACGTGTCGTTGAGATGCGATTGACGCGAACGGAATCTGGCGACCCTTGGGAGGATGACTACACGATTGAGATCACTGAACCGCGTAGCTTTGCGCAAAATGTGATCCCTATCCTTCGGGCCTTCGCCTCACTGCTGCCCCGCCTCGCCGCCACACCCTCCCAGCCTGCCGAGCCGAGCGAAGGGGTGGAGCGCGCGATCAGCGATATCGTTCGCGACGTTTGCGAACTGCCCGGCGATGACGATCCCGATGGCGACGACACGCTGATCCTGACGGTGGATGATCTTCGCCTGATCCTGGAACACCACCTGCTCCCCAACCAACCCGCAGAAAGCGAGGATCGTCATGACTGACCAATGGGGCAGGCCGTTGACCGGCCCGGAATGCAAGGCGCTGATGCTGCCGGACACGATGATGGTGGACTTCTTGGGCGCCGACCCTGCGGGGACCTTCGATTTTGACATTTCCGGCCCAGTCTATTGCCTGCCAGCAGACAGCGCCGCCTACATCGTGGCCGACTGGAACGCTGCGAATCCGGATCAGCCGCCTTTCCGGTATTGGGCAGGTGGCGAGGAAGCGCCGGGGGATTGGGATGGTGGCGAGGTTCTTTGCCGCGATGGAGATACCGAGATATTCGGCGGTTACGATTGGTCGCATAAGGCTGAATACGACGACATAATCGGCTTTCGCACCCGCATCCCCGCAGAAAGCGCAAATTGCCCTGGGGTGGGAGAGCGCGATTGGAGCCTCAACATGGCTCGTCTCGAAAAGGACTACGAGATTGGCGCTGGGATGCCAGATCATCCTTTGCGCACGATCCCCGAGGGTTCGGACGTTGCGGGGCGTGAGATTGTTCGCCTCGGTCGGGAAGATGCCGACGGGCTGGAAAAGCTCGCAGATGAGGCCGACGAGAATGCCTGGCTCGACTGGGCTGCAATGATGCGGCAGGGAGCGCAACGCCTTCGCGAAGCCGCCTCACTGATCGAGCGCATGGAGGGGGACGCAATCGAAGCCATCGGCGCGCGATACTGGACCGGCGTTCGCAACGAGAATGCACGCCTTCGCCAGTGGATCGCTGACAACTGCGAAATCTCGCTCGACGAGATCGACAAGCTCCAGACGCGCGGAGGATCGGATGCCTAAGCGCGTTCAGCTTTCCCGCCGCAAAGGCTGGCGGATGCCGGAGAACACCGTGAAGGTGGATCGCTCGACCAAGTGGGGCAATCCATTCGTCATTGGCGCTGGACCGATGGGACGCCACGCTCTCGACCATGAGGGCGCCGTGGGTTTCTTCCGCGCTATGTTGGCAGACCCGGAGCTTAGGCAGGCCGCAGGCTATCCCGAAGACCTTTCGCCACTGGCGGGGAAGAACCTCGCTTGCTGGTGCGCGGGGAAGTTCTGTCACGCCGATGTTCTGCTGGAACTCGCTAACAAGGAGCCCTCCGCATGACCGCCCCGACCGACCCCCAAATCGCCGCCGTGGTGGAGGGGCTAAGCGAGGCGCAGAGGCGGTATTTGCTCGAAGCAAGGCCTATTTTCCCAATAGGGGCAGCCCCCGACGAAGCCGAACTATGGGCCACCTTCCCGCCCTCGAACACCTGCAAGGTTCTACACTGGCTTGGACTTTGGCAATGGGATGGCTGCCTTCTTCCCCTCGGCCTCGCCGTCCGCGCACACCTCGAAAGGCAAGACGATGAACGCTGAAACGCTGATGGAGCTGGCTGGGCGTGTGGAAGCCGCGATTGGGCCGGATCGGGAATTGGATGCGGAGATTGCGCTGGCGGTCGGCATCGTCACCGAGCGGGAAGGAGATCTGTTCTTCGGCCACCGTGATTATTCAGTGATGGTGCTTGAGCGCGGCTACTACGACATCGAGGGTAGCGCGCCGGAGTTGCCGCATCTGACCGCCTCGATCGACGCGGCGCTTATGCTTCGTCCGCAGGGTTGGTCTTATGCGGAAGGATCTGGCGGTCTGACTAAGACATTCGGTGCTTGGGGACGCGTCTGGAAGCCGAGCAATCGGCAATACAGGCCGTTTGAGGCAACGGCAGCCACCCCCGCGCTCGCTCTCACCGCAGCCGCCCTCAAGGCCCGCGCTCAGGAGGGGAAGTGATGGCACACGCACTCGTTCGCACGAATCCGAAGGGACAACCGTTCATCGGCAAATGCGCCAAGTGCGGCGCGGAAGGTCTGACACTGAAACAGGCAAACGAGGAATGCGTGAACCCCGCTGGCCTCGATTGGCAGGAGAGTTTCGAACTCACCATGCGTGTTCTGGATCACAGAGATCGCCATGATGCCTGACCGCAAACCCGCGACCCTCGCCGACCGCATCCGCAAGCGCGCGCAGAAAGCCCAGCGCGATGGCAACGCTGGCGCCGCGGTGAAGCTGCATATCCTCGCCAGCGAGGCCAAGACGGTGAGGGAAAGGTGAGCGCCCCCGCCCGCTTCCGTAAGGCCGATATCAAGCGTGCCCTCAGCGCCGCTCGCGAGAGTGGATATGAGGATGCGCGGGTTCGTATCGGCGTGGACGGCGGGATCGAAATCATCGTAGGCAAGGCGGCGAACGATTCCCCCGAGCCTGTGGAGCTGAAGTGATGGTGCGACGCTGGTTGCCGGAAAACGTCACCGCCTATCGGGATCGTCACGGCAAGCAGCGCTACCGGTTCCGCAAGAAGGGCGCGCCGACGCACCACTTCCAGGCCGAGCCGGGAACGCCGGAATTTCTGGCCGAGCTCACCGAGGCGCGCGCCGCCAAGCTTTCCGATGAACCGCGCTCTGCCCCCTTCACCTATGATGCGCTGATCGCGAGCTTCTACCGCACGCCGAAATGGCTTGCGATGAAGCCGAGCAGCCAACGCACCTATCGCTCCATCATCGAGCGGTTTCGGGCGGGCAACGGGCATGTCGATGTGCGCCGCGTAGATACCGCGGCGATCGACAAGAAGCTCAGCGCGATGAGCGCGACGCCGGCTGCGGCGAACAATCTGCGCAAGGCGCTCGGAAGGCTGCACCGGCATGCGATCAAGCTGAGCTGGCGGGCGGACAATCCCGTCACGGCGACCGACCCCTATCCCGAGGGCAAGGGCTGGCATTGCTGGACCGAGGATGAGATCGCGCAATACGAAGCGCGCTGGCCACTCGGCACGAGGGAGAGGCTTGCCATGGCCCTGCTGCTCCATACCGCGCTCAGGCGCAGCGATATGGTCACCATCGGGCGCCAGCATCGCAAGGACGGAGAATTGCACCTTCGCCACGGGAAGAACAGCAGCGACACGATCATTCCCATCGCGCCGGATCTGGCGGCCGCGCTGGACGCCATGGACGATACGCACATGACCTATCTGGTGACCGAGTTCGGCGCTCCGTTCACTGGCAACGGATTCGGCAACTGGTTCCGCGACCGGTGCGACAAGGCCGGCCTGCCGCAATGCTCGGCGCACGGGCTGCGCAAAGCGATGAGCCGCCGCCTGGCCGAATCCGGAGCGACCATGCTGGAGGGGCGCTCCGTTACCGGCCACAAGACCGACCGGGAGTTCGCGCACTATGCCGAGCAGGCCAGCAAACGAACCCTGGCGAAGGCTGCAATCGGCAAGGTGGTGGCGAACCGTTCGCCGGAGTGATTGGCGAACCTTCCCAAAAGTGGCGGTTTTCTGCGGTTTACAAAGGCGGGTGGTGGACAGGGCTGGATTCGAACCAGCGTACGCTCTCGCGGGCAGATTTACAGTCTGCTGCCATTAACCACTCGGCCACCTGTCCACACCATTGCCGTACATGTCAGCGGTGCCGGGTCGCCCCGGAAAAGCTGGCCCTTTTGAAGGGGCCGTCCGGCCGAGAGGCGCCCCAATGGCGAAGCGGCGCTTGCCTGTCAATGGGGCGGCTGGCAGGAGCGGCGAGATAGCGGCCATTCCGGCCGGCAAAGGAACGACGGTGGCCAAAGGCGGCAAAAAGGGAGCATTGCGCGGGCGCGCCGGGCGGATGCAGGGCGGACGCGGCAGCGGGCGGGCAAGCACCGGCCAGATCCGTCTGTGGGGCCGCCACGCGGTCGAGGCCGCGCTCAAGAACCCGAGCCGGGTGCACCGCAAGCTGTGGGCCACGCGCGAGGGCGTTGCGTCGCTCGACGGCGAGTTGCCGGCCGACTTCCCGCTCGAATATGCGGACGTCTCCGACCTCGCCCGGCTGGTCGCCCGCGACGCGCCGCACCAGGGGCTGGTGCTCGAATGCGCGCCGCTGGAGGACATCTTCCTCGACGAAGTGCTCGAAGGCGATCCGGCGCGCCCGCTGGTGGTGCTGGACCAGGTCACCGATCCCCACAATCTCGGCGCTATCCTGCGTTCGGCCGCGGCGTTCGACGCCTGCGCGGTAGTGACGCAGGATCGCCACGCACCGCCTGAATCCGGGGTGGTTGCCAAATCCGCCTCGGGGGCGCTCGAGGTCGTGCCCTGGGTGCGCGTGGTCAATTTGTCGCGCGCGCTCGAGGAGGCGGCGGAAGCCGGCTACTGGCGCATCGGTCTCGCCGGCGAGGCCCAGGCCACGCTGGGTGAGGCGCTGCCTGCCGGGCCGATCGCGCTGGTGCTGGGCGCGGAAGGCGAAGGCCTGCGCGAAAACGTCGCAGCCCATTGCGACGCCCTCGCCCGACTGCCGATCAGCAGCCGGATGGAAAGCCTCAACGTGTCCAATGCCGCCGCAATCGCCTTGTATGCGGTAGCCTCGAGGAGCTGACGCAACGAAAGGGGAGTTCGATGACGCTGCATTCGATCCGCAAACTGGCAGGCGCGGGAGTGGCGGCGGGGCTGGCGCTGCTGCTGGCCGCCTGCATCCTTTCGCCCGGAACCTTCGCCTCGGCGCTCGACCTGCGCCGCAACGGCAGTTTCACCTTCACCTACAAGGGCGAGATCTACATCCTCGGACTGGGTGAACTCGCGAAGATGGGCAGCGCCCTCGATGCCGCCGGGTTTTCCCCTTCGACCTGCTACGAGGATGACGGGACGACCGAGCGCGATTGCACCGATGACGAGCTGACGCAGCAGCGCGCCGAGTGGGACGAGCAGCAGAAGTCGAAGAAAGACGAGGACGAGCGCAACGCCAAGGCCTTCGGCACGCTGTTCGGCGGGATCGATCCGTCGGACCCGCAGGCGGCGGAGGAGATCGCCGCCAAGCTGCGGCGCCAGCACGGCTGGAACGCGGTCGCCTACAAGGGCAACGGCCTCTACGACGTCGATTTCTCGGTCGCCGGCAAGCTCGACCACGATTTCACCTTCCCGGTGCTCGAAGGCTTCCCGATGGCGAATTTCTTCGTCGTCGCGAATTTGCGCAACGGCAATGTCGCCCGGATCGAGGCGCCCGGCTTCGCGGTCCAGTCGAGCAGCCCGAGCAGCGGCAACGGCCTGCTCGGCATGGCCTCGATGTTCGGCACCGCCGACGGCGCGAGCGACGAGGCCAAGAACCTGCCCAAGCTGGACGGCAGCTTCACCGTCACCACCGACGGCGAGATACTGGCCAACAACACCGACGAAGGCCCGACGGCAGTGGCCGGCGGCAAGCAGCTGAGCTGGAAGATCAGCCCGCGCAGCGCGACGCCGCCGATGGCGCTGATCCAGCTCGCCAAGTAGCGCGCGCCAACTGCCCAAGAAAAAAGCCGCACCTGCATTCAAGCAGGTGCGGCTTGTTCTTAATCGGGCCGCGAGGCGGTGCGGCCCGCCAACCAAGAAATCTTAGTTGACCGAGTCCTTGAGGCCCTTGCCGGCCTTGAACTTCGGCTGCGACGACGCCTTGATCGTCATCGGCTCGCCGGTACGCGGGTTGCGACCGGTGGAAGCCTTGCGCTTCGCCACCGAGAAGGTGCCGAAGCCCACAAGGCGCACTTCGTCGCCCTTTGCGAGCGCCGCAGTGATGGTGTCGAACACACCTTCGACAGCCTTGGTGGCATCGCCACGGGTAAGGCCGCTCGCATCGGCAACGGCGCCGATCAGTTCGTTCTTGTTCATCTTGGAACCCCCTCTGAGTAAATTGCCGGATTTGATCTTTGTTTATTGCATCGCCTCTCGGGTGGCGCAGGTTTGAGCGACTTTTGACGGCGCTGTCAAAGGCAAAACTCGCCGGAAAGCGCGGTTTCAGGGGATTTCCGGCGGGATTTCGATGAACCGTGAGGTTTATACCGCCACCCGCCGGGGCCTGAAGGTCGCATCGCGGTCAGAATCGCGCAAATCCGCCCCGATTCGCTGCATTGCAGCGAATCTAGTGTGCGGTCGGCGCGCTCTGACCGGCAGACGGCACCGGACTCGGCTGGCTCGCGAGATCGTCCGCCTCGGTCCATTCGATCGGCTCAAGCGGCGCGACCAGCGCCCGTTCGAGCACCTCGTCGACATGGCTCACCGGCACGATCTCGAGACCCTCGGTCACGTTGGCCGGAATCTCGGCAAGATCCTTGCGGTTCTCTTCCGGGATCAGCACGGTCTTGATCCCGCCGCGCAGCGCAGCGAGCAGCTTTTCCTTCAGCCCGCCGATCGGCAGCACCCGGCCGCGCAGCGTCACCTCGCCGGTCATCGCGACGTCGGGCCGCACCGGAACGCCGGTAAGCGACGAGACGATCGAGGTGACCATCCCGATCCCCGCCGACGGACCGTCCTTGGGCACCGCCCCTTCGGGCAGGTGGATGTGGATGTTCTTGCGGTTGAAGATCGAGGGCTTGATCCCGTAGGCGGGCGCGCGCGCCTTCACGAAGCTGAAGGCCGCCTGCACGCTCTCGTTCATCACTTCGCCCAGCTTGCCGGTGGTCTTGACCTCGCCCCGGCCGGGCACGGTGACGCTTTCGATCGTCAGCAACTCGCCGCCGACCTCGGTCCAGGCAAGGCCGGTGACCGCACCGACCTGCGCCTCTTCCTCCGAAATCCCGTGGCGGAACTTGCGCACCCCGGCGTAGTCGCCGAGGTTCTCCGGCGTGATGACGACCTTGTCGGCCTTCTTCTCGAGGATCGTGCGCAGGCTCTTGCGGGCCAGCCGCGCGATCTCGCGCTCGAGGGTGCGGACGCCCGCCTCCCGCGTATAATAGCGGATCAGGTCGCGCAGGCCCTCGGTGGTGAGGGTGAACTCACCCTTCTTGAGCCCGTGCGCCTTGACCTGCTTCTCGATCAGGTGGCGTTCGGCGATCTCGACCTTCTCGTCCTCGGTGTAGCCTTCGAGGCGGATGATCTCCATCCGGTCGAGCAGCGGCTGCGGCAGGTTCAGGCTGTTCGCGGTGGTCACGAACATGATGTCCGACAAATCCACATCGAGCTCCAGGTAGTGATCCTGGAACTTCGCGTTCTGTTCGGGATCGAGCACTTCGAGCAGCGCCGACGCCGGATCGCCGCGGAAATCCTGGCCGAGCTTGTCGATCTCGTCGAGCAGGAACAGCGGATTGCTGGTCCCGGCCTTTTTGAGGTTGGTGACGATCTTGCCGGGCAGCGAGCCGATATAGGTGCGGCGGTGACCGCGGATCTCGGCCTCGTCGCGTACGCCGCCGAGCGACTGGCGGATGAACTCGCGCCCGGTCGCCTTGGCGATCGACTTGCCGAGCGAGGTCTTGCCCACGCCCGGAGGGCCGACGAGGCACAGGATCGGACCCTTGAGCTTGTTCGAACGCGCCTGGACCGCGAGATATTCGACGATCCGGTCCTTCACCTTGTCGAGCGCATAGTGATCCTGGTCGAGGATCGCCTGGGCCTTCGAAATATCCTTCTTCAGCCGGCTCTTCTTGCCCCAGGGCAGGCCGAGCAGCACGTCGAGATAGTTGCGCACCACGGTCGCCTCGGCACTCATCGGCTGCATCGTGCGCAGCTTCTTGAGCTCGGCTGTGGCCTTGGCCCGGGCTTCCTTCGACAGCTTGGTCTTCTCGATCTTCTCGGCCAGCTCGGCGATCTCGTCGCCGTCCTCGCCGTCGCCGCCGCCCAGCTCCGACTGAATCGCCTTGAGCTGTTCGTTGAGGTAATATTCGCGCTGGGTCTTCTCCATCTGGCGCTTCACGCGCCCACGGATCTTGCGCTCGACCTGCAGCACCGAAAGCTCGCCTTCCATGAAGCTGTAGCCCATTTCCAGCCGCTTCATCGGATCGCGTTCGGTCAGCATCGCCTGCTTGTCGGCAACCTTGGCGTTGAGATTGTGCGCGACCGTATCGGCCAGCTTGGCCGCATCGTCGATCTCGGCGAGTTCCTGCTCGAGCTCGTCGGGGACCTTCTTGTTGAGCTTGGCATATTCGGCGAACTGTTCGACCACCGAGCGCATCATTGCGGCTACTTCGGTGCCGCCGGCAAATTCGGGTTCGAGCAGTTCGACCTGGGCGACGGTGAAATCGCCTTCTTCGCGCAGGCCTTCCAGCCGTCCGCGCTGCTGGCCTTCCACCAGCACGCGAACCGTGCCGTCGGGCAGCTTGAGCAGCTGCAGCACCTGCGCGACCACGCCGATATCGTAGAGGTCGTCGCGCTCGGGATCGTCGCAGCCCGGATCGAGCTGGGCGAGCAGGAAGATGTCCTTCGATCCGGCCATCGCCTCTTCGAGCGCCGCGACCGACTTCTCGCGGCCGACGAACAACGGCACGACCGAACCGGGGAACACCACGATGTCGCGCAGGGGAAGCAAGGGATAAAGATTCATTGCGTGTATCAATCCATGCATCCGGCGCGGGGGGAGCGCCGGGCGGGCGTCATGCCCGAGCTTGCCGCCAATATGGGGATGTAGGCCAGCGCCTGCAATGGCGGGTTTGCGCGGGGCTGTGGATGGGGTTCGACACAAGGCGACACCG
The DNA here is from genome assembly GCA_017744735.1 of Novosphingobium sp. GTDB lineage: Bacteria > Pseudomonadota > Alphaproteobacteria > Sphingomonadales > Sphingomonadaceae > Andeanibacterium. The sequence continues at coordinate 153,558 of JAGIAR010000005.1, forward strand.
GGGGTGTGACGCATGTGACAGGGTTATAAGGGAGAAAAACGAGCCTCGCCGGTCGCGCAGAGGCTTGCAGGGGAAAACGGCGGAAAACGGCCATTGGGCGACCGTGGCACAATCGGGAGGCGTAGGAAAACGATTTGTCCTTGGTTCACGCGTTCCGCGGCGCGCGAAATTCTACGAATGTAGAGAAAACTTGCCGGGCGTCCCCGATGCGTTATCCAGGGCCGAAAAACCGGAGAGTGAGACGCCGTGGCCATCGACCCTGCAATCCTGCCCATCCTCGTCACCGGCGGCTCGGGCAAGCTGGCCCGTCTGATCGTGCGCGAATTGCTCGTGCGCGGCGTCCCGCCCGCGGGGCTGATCGTCACCACCCGGACGCCGAAGCGGCTGGGGGAATTCGCCGCGCTCGGGGTCGAAATCCGCGACGCCGACAACGATCGGCCGGAGACCCTGGTCGAGGCCTTCCGAGGAGCGAAGCGGCTGCTGCTGGTGAGCGGCACGCCAGAGGCCTTCCTTGCCGGGGTGCGCGTGCAGCAGCACCGCAACGCGGTCGATGCGGCGATCGCGGCCGGGGTGCCGCATCTGTTCTACACCTCGGCTCCCAATGCCGATCCGAATACCGCCGCCGATGCGCATGTCGACCACTGGAAGACCGAGCAGATGCTGAAGGAGAGCGGCGCGGACTGGACGATCATGCGCCATTGGGAATGGCCCGACTGGCACCTCGAGCATCACTGGCGCCATGCGGTCGATCGCGGGGTCTACTACGCGGCAAGCGGCGACGGCTGCATCGCCCACGTCACCCGGCCCGACACGGCGGCGGCCGACGCCGGCGCGCTGCTGGGCACCGACGTCGCGGGCAAAACCTTCGACATCACCGGGCCCGAGCGCCTGACCGCGCGGACGATCCACGCGGCGCTCTGCCGGGCCTCGGGCAGGAAGATCGAACTGGTCGAGCTGGAGCCGGACGAGCTGGCCGCGAAGCTGCTCGAAACCGGCACCCATCCCGACACAGCCCCGGTCTTCGCGATGATGGCCACCGCAATCCGCGAGGGGTGGTACGACGGGTTCAGCGAGGATCCCGAAGTGCTGGCCGGAAGGACGCGGGAAACGGTGGGCGAGTGGCTGGCGTCCGAATTGCCGATGGTGCTGGCTCGGCCGCCGCTTGGACCGTGGGATTGACGTCCGGCGGCGACGGCCGAAGCCGGGCCGGGTGTCGCCCGAGCTAGGCCACCGCCCCGAAGAGCTTGCCTACGCCAGCGGTGACCGCCATCGCCAAGGCGCCCCAGAACACCACGCGCACGACTCCTTTCGCGACCGAAGCCCCGCCGGTAACCGCTCCGGCGGCACCCAGAACCGCCAGGAAGGCAAGCGAGGCGATGCCGACGATCCAGGCGAGAGAAGCGGCCGGACTGAGCACCACCGCGAGCAGCGGCAAGGCCGCCCCAACCGTGAAGGTCGCGGCGGATGCCATCGCCGCCTGCAGAGGCCTGGCGGTCGTGATCTCGGTGATCGACAGTTCGTCGCGGGCATGGGCGCTCAGCGCATCGTGGGCCATCATCTGTCCGGCGACCTGCCGCGCCAGCGCGTGATCCAGACCGCGCGCGACATAGATCCCGGTCAGCTCTTCGAGCTCTGCTTCGGGTTGCGTGTCCAGTTCCCCCCGCTCTCGCGCAAGGTCGGCAGCCTCGGCGTCGGCCTGCGAGCTGACGGACACGTATTCGCCGGCGGCCATCGAAAGCGCACCGGCCACCAGCCCTGCCGATCCCGCAAGCAAGATCGCCTGCTTGTCCGCCGCCGCGAACGCCACGCCGACTATCAGGCTGGCGGTCGAGACAATCCCGTCGTTTGCGCCGAGCACCGCAGCACGCAGCCAGCCGGTCCGGCCCACGCGATGTTTCTCACGGTGCAGCGCGCGCATCGCCGCACCTACCCCAGTCCGGGAAAGTTGAACCCCGGGGGCAGACCCATGCCGCCCTGGATCTTCTGCATCTCGGCATTCGCGGCCTGGTCGGCCTTGGTGCGCGCATCGTTGAAGGCGGCGGTGACGAGGTCCTCGAGCATCGTCTTGTCTTCCGGCACGATCAGGCTGTCATCGATCGATACCGAGAGAATGCGGCCCTTGGCCGAGGCGCGGATCTTCACCAGCCCGCCGCCCGAGACGCCTTCGACCTCGATGGTGTCGAGGGTCACCTGCGCGTCGTTCATCTGCTTCTGAATCGTCTCTGCCGCCTGCTGCGCGGCCTTGAGCATTTCTTCCATCGATTTCATCGGATCACCTTGGTTCTAAAAATTCAACGCCGCGCCCAGTTGCGCTCGCCGGCAGCCTCTTCCTCGACCAGTTCGGCGCCCGGAAACGCCTCGAATGCAGCCTTGACCAGCGGCGCCTCCCGCAACGCCCGGCCCTGCTCGGCGGCCAGCGCCTCGCGTTGCTCGACCAGGGTCGGCGCGCCGCCTTCGCCCGTGCGCTCGACTTCCCAGCGGACCTCGCCCAGCTGGTTCAGCCCATCGCGCACCTCGCGGGAGATGTCGTCGCGGAAGCCCGGAGCCAGTGCGTAGACCAGCCGCCCCAGCGTCAGATCGACCACCCGCACCTGCAGCTCCAGGCGGCTCGCAAGGGTCAACTGGCCCGAGCGCTTGACCTGCTCGACCACCTCGCCCCAATCGAGAGCCCGGGAAACAGGCGCGGCCCCGGCGCCGTTGGCGGGCGGAGCAGCCGCGCCGACGACGCCGTTTGCCACCATCTCCTCCAGCTTCTTTGCCAGAGCGCCCGGATCCGGCATGTCGGCCGCGTGCATCACGCGCAGCAGCGCCATTTGCGCGGCGACCAGGGGATCGGGCGCCTGGCGCACCTCGTCGTGGCCCTTGAGCAGCAATTGCCACAGGCGGTGGACCTGCCCGGGCGAGAGCCGCCCGGCCCATTCCTCCAGCGCGGCGCGCTCCTCGGCGGTCGGCGCATCGGCGCCGCCCTTGCCGACCTGGGCGACGGTGATCTTGTGGACCGTCTCCATCAGCGAGCGGATCAACGCGAGCGGCTCGACCCCCAGCGCATACTGGTTGTCGACCTGCGCGAGCAGTGCCTGCGGATCGCCTTCGAGCAGCGCGGCGAACAGGGTCCGCAAGGCGCTGCGATCGGCCAGCCCGAGCATGTCGCGCACCCGCTCGGCGGTTACCTTCCCGCCCGAATCGAGATCGGCATGGGCGATCGCCTGGTCGAGGATCGACAGCCCGTCGCGGCTCGAGCCTTCGGCGGCCGAGGCGACGATCGCGAGCGCCTCGGGCTCGGCCTCGACCCCTTCCTTGGCGCAGATGTCGGCGAACTGCTTCTCGAGCAGCGGCTTGGTGATCCGGCGCAGGTCGAACCGCTGGCAGCGCGACAGCACCGTGACCGGCAATTTGTCGACCTCGGTGGTCGCGAAGAGGAATTTCACATGCGCCGGCGGTTCCTCAAGTGTCTTGAGCAAGGCATTGAAAGCGTTGCGCGACAGCATGTGAACTTCGTCGATGATGTAGATCTTGTAGCGCGCCGAGACCGCGGCATAGCGGACTGCCTCGATGATCTCGCGCACGTCGTCGACGCCGGTGTGCGAAGCGGCGTCCATTTCGATCACGTCGATGTGGCGGCCTTCGGCGATCGCGACGCAGGGTTCGCATTTGCCGCAAGGGTCGATGGTCGGCCCGCCCTGCCCGTCGGGCCCGATGCAGTTGAGCGCCTTCGCGATCAGCCGCGCGGTGCTGGTCTTGCCGACCCCGCGCACCCCGGTCATCAGGAAGGCATGCGCCAGCCGCCCGCGCGCGATCGCATTGCCGAGCGTCTGGACCATCGCATCCTGCCCGATCAGCTCGGCGAAGGTCTGCGGTCGGTATTTGCGCGCGAGCACGCGGTAGGGCTGGCTTGAGGCTTGCGGAGCCGGCGTTGGGGCCGACTTCGGCGCGGGTTCCTCGGGCGCGCCGAACATCGCCGACTGCCCCGCCGCCTCGAGCTCGGCGGCGGTCGGTGCGAGTTCTTCGTCTTCGATTTCGGGTGAATCGCCCATGCGCCCTAGGTAGGCGGTCGGGGGCGGAATGTCGAAGGGGGAAAAGGAGCCGGCCGACCCGCCGCTGACCGTTGTGGCTGCTTCCTTCCGGACCTGACCAGGTTGGCGGACGCAAACGTCCGACCGGCTCCCGCCGCGCATATGGCGGGGGATCGGTTAAAATGCAACCGCTAGCGGATCAGCGGAAATTGTCGGCGTAGGCCTGGATCTTGAGCGCGCGCGGCGGGGTCGCGTGGACCCGGGCGAAGATGCCGTGCTTGGCGGCATAGGCCTGCGCCGCGGCCTTGCTCGCGAACTTGAGCGTCACCTGCTGCTGCATGTCGCCGCTGCCCGCCCAGCCCATCAGCGGATCGGGCTTCTTCGCCTCCGCCGGATCGAACTCGAGCACCCACTGGTCGGTGAGGGCCTTGCCGGACTGCATGGCGTTCTTCGGGCGTTGGTAGATGCGTGCGCTCATCGCCTAGCCTTTCGGCAAATTCGCGAGTCGAATCAAGACCGATTGAACGCGTTCTTGGTCTTCAGGCTCGGGATTTCGGTCCACGGCTCGTCCGGCCAGCGGTGCTTGGGGTAACGGCCCTTCATGTCCTTGACCACGTCGCGCCAGCTGCCGCGCCAGAACGCCGGCAGGTCGCGGGTCGCCTGGACCGGCTTGCCGCCGGGGCTGGTGAGCTGGAGCAGCAGTGCCTGCGGCGGCTGGCCGATGGTCGGGTGGAGGTCGAGCCCAAACAGCGCCTGCACCCGCAACTCCACAGTCGGACCGCCCTCGGCCTCGTAATCCACCGGATGGCTGCCGATCGGACTCGCCCACTCGCGCGGCGCGAGCCGGTCGAGCTGCTGACGCTGCTCCCAGTCGAGCCGGTTGAGCAACGCCTCGGTCAGCCTGCCCTTCGGCAGGTCGAGATCGCGGCGCCCCTGGACCAGCGGCGCGAGCCAGTCCTGCGCCTCCTGCGCCAGGCGCTCGGGCGCAAGCGCGGAAATTCCGGCGTGACGGGCGCGGGCGATCAGGGTTTTCGGCAGGATATCAGCGAGCTTTTCCACAGCCTTGTCGACAAGCAGCGCGGCCACCGCATCCGGGTCCGGCGAGGAATCCGGCCCGCTCGCCAGGGTGATCGCGCCCAGCCGCCGCTCCAGCCGCGCCTCGACCCGGCCGGCCTCGGCGTTCCAGTTGAGCACCGAGCGCCGCTCGATCCGGTCGGCAAGGCCCTGTTCGACTTCCGCTGCGGTCAGCGGCAGCGCCGCGGTGATCCGCGCGCCCTGCGCCCGGCCCTGCGCGTCGCCGATCGCGAGCCATTCGGCGCGCGCAAGCGGCGAAGCCGGATCGAGCGTGTAGCCGCGCCCGCCGGCGCTGAGCCAGTTTTCGCCCGAAGGATCGCGCCGGCGCGCGATATTGTCGGGGAGCGCGCGAGCGAGGAGGATTCCCAAGTCTCCTCCCCCTTCAGGAGGAGGTCGGGAGGGGGCGTCTCGGTCGCGCCCAGCGGCGAGGCCCTCCCCCGACCCCTCCCCGCCGGGGAGGGGAGAAAGGAGCTTCTCGGCCCGCCGCGCCCAGCCGTCGGCGAGCTTGCGCGATGCCTCGGCGCGTGCCGAACGGTCGCCGTTCCAGCGTTGCAGGCGCTGCGAGAGATCGTCGCTCTTGCCGCCCAGCCCGCGCTCCTGCAGCAGCAGCGCCAGCCGCGCGGCGTCGCGCGCATCGCCGGCCCCGGCACCGAACATCACCATCGCGGCGAGCGGCGGCTCCATCGGCAATTGCGCCAGCTTGCGCCCGAAGTCCGTGATCCGCCCTTCCCCGTCGAGCGCACCCAGCGCCTGGAGCCGCCCGCGCGCCGCCGCGAGCGCGGCTGCCGGCGGCGGATCGAGCCACGCCATCGCCGCCGGATCGCCCGCGCCCCATTGCGCCAGCGACAGCACCAGCGGGGCAAGGTCGGTGGTGAGCATCTCGGGCGGATCGAACTCGGGCCGCCCCGCATGCGCGGCCGCCGCCCACAGGCGATAGGCCGTGCCCGGCCCCTGCCGCGCCGCGCGCCCGGCGCGTTGCCCGGCGGAAGCCTGGCTGGCGCGGGTCGTGACCAGATGGGTGACCCCTGCCGCCAGGTCGAACTCGGCCCGCCGGGCAAGCCCGCTGTCGACCACCACCGAGACTCCGTCGAGCGTCAGCGACGTCTCCGCGATGCTGGTCGCAAGCACGATCCTGCGGCGCCCCTCGGGATCGCGCCGGATCGCCGCGCGCTGGCCCTGCGGTTCGATCTGGCCGTGAAGCGGCAGGATCGGGACGTTCGGCAGCTTCTCCGCCAGCCGTTCGCGGGTCCGCTCGATCTCGCCGACACCGGGCAGGAACGCGAGGATGTCGCCCTGCTGCTCGCGCCAGGCGCCCAACACCGCCGAGGTCATCGCATCCTCGAGGCGCTGTTCAGGGCGACTCCCAAGCCATTCGATTTGCAGCGGAAAGGCCTTGCCCTCGCTCTCGATCACCGGCGCTCCGTCCAGCAGACGGGCGAAGCGTGCTCCGTCGATCGTTGCCGACATCACCACGATCCGCAAATCCTCGCGCAACACCTGCTGGCTCTCGATCGCGAGCGCGAGGCCGAGATCGCTGTCGAGATGCCGCTCGTGCGCCTCGTCGAACAGCACCGCGCTGACGCCCGCCAACTCGGGATCGCCGACGATCTGCGCGACGAAGATCGCCTCGGTCATCACCAGGATGCGGGTCTTGCCCGAGCGCCTTGTATCGAGCCGGGTGAGATAGCCGACCGTCTCGCCCGCCTTCTCGCCCAGCAGTTCGGCCATCCGCTCGGCGGCGGCGCGCGCAGCGACGCGGCGGGGAGAAAGGAGGATCACCGTGCCGCTGCACCAGCCCTCGCCCAGCAGCGCCGGGGCGACCGCGGTGGTCTTGCCCGCGCCGGGAGGGGCGATCAGCACTGCCGAAGGGCCGGTGCGCAAGGCGTCCAGCAGGTCCGGGAGAACGGCTTGGATGGGCAGATCGGTCACAGTGGAGCCCCATACCGCCCCAGCACCGTCATGCTGAACTTGTTTCAGCATCCATCGTGCAACCAAGGCCAGACCTGGAGATGACGAGAAATGGATCCTGAAACAAGTTCAGGATGACGAGGATTGGCGAGGACGGGTCAGTAACCGCGGCTAACCGCGAACTGCGCCGCCTCGACCATCGCCTCGCGCGCCTTGCTCGCGGGGAAGATCGCCAGCGCGTCGATCGCGCGCTGGGCGAAATGCCGCGCGCGCTCGCGGGTCGCCTCGACCGCGTCGTGGCTGCGGATCAGTTCGACCGCGTGGGCCAGGTCCTCGTCCGAGGAGCGGTGCCCCTGGATCGCGGCGCGCCAGAAGGTGCGTTCCTCGTCATTGCCGCGCGCATAGGCGAGGATCACCGGCAAGGTCATCTTGCCTTCGCGGAAGTCGTCTCCGCGGTCCTTGCCCATCTCCGAGGCATCGGCGTCGTAATCGAGCGCATCGTCGACCAGCTGGAAGGCGATGCCGAGGTTGCGGCCGTAATCGTCGAGCGCCTTTTCCTCCGCTTCGCCGCATTCGGCGACCACCGCCGAAATCCGGCTGGCAGCCGCGAACAGCGCCGCGGTCTTCGAGCCGATGATCCCGAGATAGCGTTCCTCGCTGGTCTCGATCTGGCGCTGGGCGGTGAGCTGATCGACCTCGCCCTCGGCGATCACCGCCGAGGCGTTGGAGAGGATCTTGAGCACCTTGAGGCTGCCGTCCTCGACCATCAGTTCGAAGGCCCGGCTGAACAGGAAATCGCCGACCAGCACGGTCGCCGGATTGCCGAAGATGATGTTGGCCGCGGCCTTGCCCCGGCGCAGGTCGGACCCATCGACCACGTCGTCGTGCAGCAGCGTGGCGGTGTGGATGAATTCGACCGCCGCGGCGAGCTTGTGGTGGCGCGAGCCCTGGTAGCCGACCAGTTCCGCCCCCGCGAGCGTCAGCATCGGCCGCATGCGCTTGCCGCCGCCCGAGATCAGATGCCCGGCCAGCGCCGGAATCAGCGGAATCTCGCTCTGCATCCGGTCGAGGATAACGGCGTTGACCGCGTTCATCGCGGTTGCGGTGAGAGACAGGATCGGGCCGAGCGAAGCCTGCTTCGGCGGCTCTTTCAGCGGCAGCGGAATAACGTCGGCGCTCATCCGCTGCCCCTGCCCGCGCAAACCCTTGAACGCAAGCGCAAAGCGGGCGATGGAAAAGGAGAAACTCGCATGCTAGCGGGGATGCGATGAGCACCAGCCAGCCCGATCCCGCCCCAGATTCGACTCTGGCCGGCTATCGCAAGAGCATCGATAATATCGATGCGGCCCTGATCCACATGCTGGCCGAACGCTTCCGCATTACCCAGGCGGTGGGCGAGCACAAGGCGGTGGCCGGCCTGCCCGCCAGCGATCCGGGCCGCGAGGCGCGCCAGATCGAGCGCCTGCGCGCGCTTGCGGTGGACGCCGACCTCGATCCCGAATTCAGCGAAAAATTCATCCGCTTCGTGATCGAGGAAGTGATCCGCCATCACCGGCAGACGGCCGCCGCGGGCAAATAGCCTTAGTGGCGGTGCGGCGAGTGGTTGCCGCCCCGATGATCGCGATAATCGCGACCGTTCGAATCCCGGTAACCGCTCCAGTTGTCCCGGCGATCATGGTGCCCATCGCCGCGGCGGCCTTGCCAATAGCCGCGCTGGCGGTCGTTCCAGCGATGGCGGGCGCCCGAGCGGTCGTAGATGTAGTACCCCGTGCCCGGATAGTAGAAGTCGTCGTACCAGCCGTAATAGGAGCTGTAATAGGGGTCGTCATAACTGCCGTGATAGCCGGTGTTGTACCCATAGGAGACGCGGCCGCCGTAACCGTAGCCGTCGCCGTAACTGGAGCACGCACCGACCGCGAGCAGCGCGCCGATAGCGAGGGCCGGACGAAGGATTTGATGGGACATTGTTAAGGGCTCCGATACAAGCCCTCCCGCTTGGTTAATAACGTTCGAAGGGCTTGGCCGGTTCCCTTCCTGAGCACTTCAAGGCCCCGCCTCACCAGAGAGAGCCGACGCAGCCGACGCAGAGCCCATCCGTCGGCGACGCTACCCCGCCCGCGGCAGGATAAGCTTGACCATCAGCCCGCCGAGATCCTCGCTTTCCTCGAGTTCGACCGTACCGCCGTAGATTTCCGCCACATCGCGCACGATCGCGAGGCCGAGCCCGGTTCCCGGCTTGCCGGTGTCGAGCCGGGCGCCGCGGTCGAAGATGCGGACGCGTTCCTCGGGCGGGATGCCCATGCCGTCGTCCTCCACCAGGATCAGGCAATCCTTCCCGCCGGGCTCCGCATCGATCGTCACGAACACGCTGCCGCCGCCGTATTTGGCGGCGTTCTCGATCAGATTGCCGAGAATCTCGTCGAGGTCCTGCCGCTCGATCGCGACCAGCGCGGCACGGTTTCCTGCAAGGTCGAACCGCGTATCCTCGTAGAGCCGGGTGACCGCGCGCAGCACCGCCTCGACGCTCTGCCCGACATTGGCGCGCGACAGTCCGACCGCGCGCCGCCCGACCGCCCGCGCCCGGGCGAGATGGTGGTCGACCTGACGGCGCATTACGGCCGCTTCGCGGATCACCGTGTTGGAGAGGTCGGGCGCCTTGGCGGTCGCGGCGTTCATCACCACGGTCAACGGGGTCTTGAGCGCATGGGCCAGGTTGCCGGCATGGGTCCGTGCCTCTTCCGCCTGCTTCACCGAATGGGCGAGCAGCGCGTTCAATTCCTGGACCAGCGGCTGGACCTCGAGCGGCAGGGGATCGGTCACCCGATTGGCGCCGGTGGTACGCATCCGCTTGATCGCCAGCCGTACGCGGCGCAGCGGGCCGAGCCCGTACCACGTCTGCAGCACCGCCATCACGAACAGGCCGAGCCCCAGCACCACGAAGCTCCAGATCAGGATCGAGCGGACCCGCGCGATCTGCGCGTCGAGATCGGTGCGGCTGGCCGCGACTGCGAACCACCACTCGGTCTTGCTGCCCGGCAGCACCACCGAGCGCTCGACCACCCGCAGCTTCTGCCCGGCGAACTGGTCGCTGTCGTAGAACCGGGGCTTGGCCAGAAACCGGGTGCCGTCGAGCTTGAGGCTGCGATCCCACAGCGAGCGCGAAGAATAGTCCTCGTGCCCCTTACCGCTGATCTGCCAGTAGAGCCCGCTGTTCGGCTCGAGAAAGCGCTGGTCGCCCATCGGCCGGTTGAAGAACACCTCGCCGTCCGAACCGACCTCGACCGAGGCGATCATCGCGGTGAGCATGTAATTCATCTGGTCGTCGAAATTGCGGGTGACCTGCCCGGTCAGCGTACGGTCCAGCGCGATCCCGCCGACCAGCAGCAGGAAGCTGATCCACGCTGCCGCGATCACCATCATGCGCCGCGAAAGGCTGCCCGTATGGGGCGCCTCGCGCAGGTCCGCATCCGCTCCGGCGGGTGACGCTCCGTCCGCCGCCGTCAGCGGCGCGGCATCACTCGCGGGGGGCGTCGGCGGGGTCGTCGAGGCTGTAACCGAGGCCACGGATGGTGGTGATCACGTCTGCACCCAGCTTCTTGCGAATGCGGGTGACGAAGACCTCGATCGTGTTCGAATCGCGGTCGAAATCCTGATCGTAGATATGCTCGATCAGTTCGGTGCGGCTGACCACCTTGCCCTTGTGGTGCATCAGGTAGCTCAGCAGCTTGTATTCCTGCGCGGTCAGCTTGACCGGCTCGCCGTCGAGCGTCACGCGGCCCGAGCGGGTGTCGAGCCGGACCGGGCCGGCGGTGAGTTCGGAGCTGGCATTGCCCGAGGCGCGGCGGATCAGCGCACGCAGGCGGGCGATCAGCTCCTCGGTCTGGAACGGCTTGGCGAGATAATCGTCCGCGCCCGCATCGAGCCCGGCGACCTTGTCGGACCAGCTGTCGCGCGCGGTCAGCACCAGGACCGGAAAGCCGCGGCCTTCCTTGCGCCACATGCCGAGCACGGTGAGCCCGTCGATCTCGGGCAGGCCGAGATCGAGGATCACCGCGTCGTAATCCTCGGTGCTGCCGAGAAAATGGCCGTCCTCGCCATCGGTCGAGAGATCGACCGCATAGCCGGTCTGCTCCAGCGTATTCTTCAATTGCTGGCCGAGAGTGGGTTCGTCCTCGACGATCAGGATCCGCATCGCCTCATTCCCTGTCTTGCTGGCGCTCTGTCAGGCGCAAAATGCACAGCGCTGCTTTGGTTCCTTGAAAGGATTGCGTCAACCGATGGACAACTATTGGCTGCGCGAAAGGATCTGGCCGGATTGCGCATCGATGTCGACGAAGGTCACCTTGCCGTTCTTGATGAACTTGAGGCGATAGGCCTTCGCGATCGGATCGTAGGCCGGGCCGAGATATTCCATGCCACCCGCCTGCATCTGCGGCACCACCCGCCGCTCGATCTCCTTGAGCGGCAGCACCTTGCCGTCGCGCACACCCTTGCGCGCAGCCCGCTGCTCGTCGCCGCTGACATTTTGCGCATGGGCCACCGGGGCGCCGACGCTCGAAGCGAGCAGCGAGACGGCTGCCAAAGGGGCCAGAAGCCTGAACATCATGCCTTTCTGCCTAGGGAAAATGCTTTGAACAAGGTGTGAATGAGGCAGAATTGCGGCATTCACACCTTGCCCATGTCACAAACCTCAGCCGTTGGTCATCTCGTATTTCACGGTAATCGTCACGGCGTTCGAGACGAGGCCCGGTTCGACCGGGGTCGGCGCCTTGGCCATCGCCGCGTCCATCCGCACGAACGGCATCGGCGGGGCATAGGACGACTGGGTCTCGTTCACCTCGAGCAACCGGACGCCCGAAAAGCCGGCCATCTTCGCATAGTCGCGCGCCTGGCCCGCGGCCTTGGCAACTGCGGCGGCGCGGGCCTGCGCGAGCGCGGCGGTGTTGTCCTCGAGCGCGAAGTCGGGCCCGCCGATGTCGGTCGCGCCGGCGGCGACCAGCGCGTCGAGCGTCTTGCCGGCGTCGTCGATCCTGCGCAGCACCACGGTCACGCGGTTCGAGGCCTGATAGCCGCGAAACACCTGCTTCTGCGCCTGCTGGTCGTAATCGAATTGCGCGTTGAGGCCGATGCCCGAGGTCTGGATGTCCTCCGCCCTGATCCCCAGCGCCTTGATCCGGTCGATGACCGAATTCATCTGCGCGGCGTTCTGGCGCATCGCCTCCACTGCGGTCGGCGCGGTGGTGGTGACGCCGGTGGCGATCGTCGCGATGTCGGGCTTGGCCTTGACGCTTTCGGTCACGGTCAGTTCGACCACCGGACCGGTCGCCGCGATCTGGATTTCGGCGGCGGCAGCCGGAACGGCCAGCGCACCGAGCGAGGCGGCGGCGAAGAGCGGAACTGCGTAGCGGAACATGCGGGTTCTCCCTTGGAAAGATATGGGTCCCGGGTAGACGTAATTATCTTGCGTAAGCCTGAACCGTTCATTTTATCGGCAAATTTTCTGAACGTCTGGACGCTGCGCCCAAGGCCGGTTACGGGCGCCCTCCTATGGCCGAACCACCGATCCTCAGTTGGGAAAAGCTTGGGCTGGTCCAGGGCAAGGGCTGGCTGTTCGGCGATCCGGCGCAGGGCGGGATCGACCTGCACATCGGCCCGCGCGACCGGCTGGCGCTGATCGGGCGAAACGGCGCGGGCAAGACCACGCTGCTCAAGCTACTCGACGACCGGATCGAGGCGGATCGCGGCAAGCGCGTGATCGTGCCCGGTACGCGGGTGGTGATGCTCGATCAGGATCCCGACTTCTCTAAGTTCGAGACGCTGATGGATTTCGCCACCGCCGGGCCCGACGCCCCCGCGCGGCACGAGGTCGAGGCGATCGCGGGCCAGCTGGGGATCGACATGACCCGCGCGGCCAAGAGCGCCAGCGGCGGCGAAAAGCGCCGCGCCGCCCTCGCGCGCGCGCTCGCCAGCGATCCCGACGTGCTGCTGCTCGACGAGCCGACCAACCATCTCGACCTTGCGGCGATCGACTGGCTCGAAGACTGGCTCAATCGCTACAGGGGCGCCTTCGTGGTGATCAGCCACGACCGGACCTTCCTCACCCGTCTGACTCGCGCGACGCTATGGCTGGACCGCGGATCGCTACGGCGCAAGGAGGTCGGTTTCGGCGGCTACGAGGCGTGGGAAGAGGCGGTCTACGCCGAGGAAGCCCGCGCGGCCGAAAAGCTCGACGCCAGGCTCAAGCTCGAGGCGCACTGGCTCGAGCGCGGGGTCACCGCGCGGCGCAAGCGCAACCAGGGCCGGCTGGAGAAATTGTGGGAGATGCGCGCCCAGCGCGCGGCGATGCTCAATCCCGCCGGCACCGCCAAGCTTGCGCTCAAGAGCGACGATGTCCGCACCAAGTCGGTGATCACCGCCGAGCATGTGACCAAGCGTTATGGTGACCGCACGATCATCCGCGACTTTTCCTTGCGCATCCAGCGCGGCGACCGGATCGGCGTGGTCGGATCGAACGGCGCGGGCAAGACCACGCTGCTCAAGCTGCTGACCGGCGAGATCGAGCCAGACGAGGGCGAGGTGACGCTGGCCAAGACCCTCGCCGGGGTGATGATTGATCAGCAGCGCAGCCTGATGGCGCCCGACCGCACGGTGCGCCAGATCCTGGCCGAGGGCGGCGACTGGATCGACGTGCGCGGGGTGCGCAAGCATGTGCAGGGCTATCTCAAGGATTTCCTGTTCGATCCGGGCATCGCCGACATGAAGGTCGGCGTGCTGTCTGGCGGCGAGCGCTCGCGCCTGCTGCTGGCGCGCGAATTCGCGCGGGAATCGAACCTGCTGGTGCTCGACGAGCCGACCAACGACCTCGATCTCGAGACGCTCGACCTGCTGCAGGAAGTGATCGCCGATTACGACGGCACGGTGCTGATCGTCAGCCACGACCGCGACTTCCTCGATCGCACGGTGACCGTGACGCTCGGGCTCGACGGCAGCGGCAAGGTCGATATCGTCGCCGGCGGCTACGCCGACTGGGAGGCGCGGCGCCAGCAGAAGGCCGCACCCGCGAAGGCCAGGGCCGCGAAGCCCGAAACCGCACCGCCGGCCCCTCCCCCGCCCGCCCGCACCAAGCTGACCTACAAGGACCAGCGCGACTACGATTTGCTGCCCAAGCGGATCGAGGAACTCGAAGCCGCGATCGCGCGCGACGAGGCGGCGCTGCACGATCCGGCACTGTACACCAGCGATCCGGCCAGGTTCGCCGCGCTAAGCGAGGCCATTGCCAAGGCCCGCGTGGAGAAGGATGCGGCCGAGGAACGCTGGCTGGCGCTGGCCGAACAGGTCGAAGGTTGAACGATCGCTCCACCGCACTCGCGGGCCTCGCGATCCTGGGCGCGAGCATTTCGGTCAATTTCGGCGCGGCGCTGGCCAAGGGCCTGTTTCCGCAGATCGGGCCGGAGGGGGTCGCCGCATTGCGCAGCCTGATCGCCGCGCCGATCCTGCTCGCACTGTTCCGCCCTTGGCGCAGCCCGGTGCGCGCGCGCGAATGGCGCTGGCTGATCCCCTACGGCATCGCGCTGGGGGTGATGAACCTCTCGATCTACTGGGCGCTGCAGCGGATTCCGATCGGGCTGGCGGTGACGATCGAGATTTCGGGCCCGCTGGGCGTGGTGCTGGCGACCTCCCGCAGCCTGCGCGATTTCCTGTGGCTGGCGCTGGCATTGGGAGGCCTGTTACTGCTGGTGCCGTGGACTCCCTCGCCCCATGCGCTCGACCCCGTGGGGGTGGCCTGCGCGATGGCCGCAGGCCTGTGCTGGGCGCTCTACATCGTGTTCGGCCGGCGCGCGGCGGCGGTGAAAGGGTCCAGCGCGGTTGCCATCGGCATGTGCGTCGCCTGCGCGGTGACGCTGCCCTTCGGGATCGCGCATGCGGGGGCGAAACTGCTCGGCCCCGCGCTGCCGCTCGGGATCGCGGTGGCGCTGCTGTCGAGCGCCCTGCCCTATCTGCTCGAGATCACCGCCTTGGGGCGCGTCGGCAGCCGGGCGTTCGGAGCGCTGAGCAGCTGCGCGCCGGCGATCGCGGCCTTCATGGGCTGGCTGGTGCTGGGCGAGGACTTGCGCGGAGCGCAATGGCTGGCAATGGCGATGATGATCGCGGCCAGCGCCGGCTGCTCGCTTACCGCACGGCCCACTCCGCCGCGGGCCGGCGAGGCGATCGCCGATTGAAGCGCCCGATTAAAAATTAGGGCGCGGTGCCAAGCCGTGTTACTCTCGCTGCGACGGCTGAGAACCCAACCAGGGATCGGGTGGGGTTTCGCATTAGGTCCAACCGTTGAAATCGATGTCGATCTGACAATCGAAGGTGCGCCCTGCGTACCGGCGACGGGAGAACCGTGTGCGTAGCTATTCGCTGTTATTCAGGCACAAGGGCTCTGCAGAGCCGAAGCGCATCGACTTCGATGCACGCGACCCGTCGGCCGTTTTCGAACTGGCCGAGCGCGAGGGCGGCGAGCACGAAATGCAATTGTTCGAAGGCGATACGCTGCTCGGCACGATTCAGGAACTCGGTGGTTTCTGGCGCCTGTCGCCGCCGTCCCCGCCCCTGCGCTCGCCCGCTCCGAAGCCGGCCTAGGGCGCCGCTAGCTTCCGTCTTCGATCCACGGCACCTGCCCCGGCGACCAGCGCTGGCGACCGTTGGTTGCCATTTCCAGCCGGTTGCGGCCCTTCGCCTTGGCGATCACCACCGCCGAATCGGCCCGCTTCATCGTCTCGTCGAGCGACCCACGGATCCGGGCGACGCCCGCGCTGACCGTGGTCTTGGGGCCGCCCAGCCCCTCGGGCCCGCTGATGTCGGCCAGGGTCATCACCACGCGCTGGCACAGCGCTTCGGCCTGGTCGGGATTGGCGCCGGAGAGCAGCACCGCGAAGCGCTCGCCGCCGATGCGCGAGATGATGTCGTCCTTGCGCATCAGGCTGCGCAGCAGGCGCGCGACCGTGGTCAGCACCTTGTCGCCGACTTCGTGGCCGTATTCGCGGTTGATCGAGCGGAAATCGTCGATGTCGAAGATCGCCAGGCAGCCGTCGATCGGCGCTTCGAGATGGTATTGCAGCATCGAATTGAACGCGCGGCGATTGGTCAGATTGGTCAGTGGATCGGTCAGGATCGCGGCGAACAATTGCTGCTCAAGCGCCTTGCGTTCCTCGATGCTGCGCATGGTGATGATCGTGCCCGCGATCTTGCGGTCCCCGGTGCTTTCGCGGTCGCGCCAGCCGCGGATCCGCGTATCGAACCACCGTTCCAGCCCGGCGTTGGAAAAGCCGAGAAACTCGGTCCATGCGGATGCCGCCACGCTGCCGCCGATCACCTCGTCGAACTCCGACTGGAACGATGCGCCATAGGAGGGATGGATCAGGTCTAGCACATGCCGCCCGATCAGCTCGATCGGGTGGAATTCGCCGAGCCGCTCGGCGCTGGGCGAGGCGTAGAGGATATAGCCGGCGTGATCGGTCTTGATCACGATGTCGCTCATGTTCTCGGCCAGCAGCCGGTACATCCCCTGGCTTTCCGCGATCGCGAAATCCTTGGCCTGGAGCGACAGCTCAACCGCGGTCGAGGCCTGCCCCCGCTCCCTGAGCGCGCTCGCGAGGCGGCGGTTCTGGGTGATATGGCCGGCGAGCGGCTGCAGGCACAGCACCGCCAGCGCAAGATAGAACTGCAGGAAGCGCTCGTCTGCCAGCTCCGTCGGAGACAACGCCGCCGGCAGCACCGCATGGACCTGGGTGCCGGCGACGAAGGCGCCCCACCCGGCCACCGCAATGGTGAAGATCGCCACCGAGCCGGCCTTCATTCCGAACCGGCAGATTGCGATCAGCGAAGCCAGGATCGGCACGAGATAGGCGGCGAGGCCAGCCTGCCACAGCGCCGCGCAGGTGGTAACCGCGATCAGCCCGAGAAAGGCGAAGAGTTCGAACCGGCGACCGGCCGGCTGGCGAACGAACCACTGTGCGAAGCCGCCGCCGACCAGCAGGCTGAACATCGGAAAGAACGCCATGATGCCCAGCGCATGGGCGAAGACGTAACGGGCGAACTGAAGCTCCCACGGCCAGCCCGCGAGGCGATAGAGCAGCGTCGCCAGCACCAGCCCGCCCGCGACCGGTGCAACCGCGCCGATCGCGCCGGCATCGGCCAGCCACTCGCGGAGCAACTCGCTTTCGTGCCGTTTGCGCCGCCGGAGCAGGCGCGCGGCGAACCATGCTTCGAGGACATTGGCCAGCGCCATGCTCGCGGCGGCGGCGTAGCCGCTGCCGGTGAGCAGGGCCGCCGCGACGCTGCCCACCGCGGCAAGCGTCAGAAACTCCGGCCATTGCCGGTGCGGGGCGTGGAGCAGGATCGCGACGAGCAGGCCGGCGGCGGGCCAGACCAGCACCGCCCCGCGCTCAAGGCCTCCCGCCGGGAGGGCGACGACCGCCAGCCCGCAATAGGCGAACAGGAAAAGCATCGCCGTGAGAGTTCTGCGCAGCACCCCCGATGAGTGCGTTTTCTCCGGTCAGAGGCTCGTTAACGGCGATGGTGAAGCGCGGGTTAATCCCGGCTTTCCTGTGGGTCAGTCTGTGGACAAATCAGAGCCAGAGCGGGCCTCACCCGATGCGGTAGAACTCGGCAACCCGCTCGAGCGCGATCCGCAGCACCAGCTTGCCGCTGCGGGCAGGCCAGTCGAGCGCCTTCTCGGCCGCCGGCACGCTCTCGCACGCGCACACCACCCGCCACAGAATATCGGCCAGCCCGCTGCCCGCCGCGGCGATCGCGCCATCGAACCGGGCCTTCGCCGCAATCTGGCGCTCGGTCGAGGAAAGGCCGGCAACCCCGCCCTTGATCCTTACCGGATCCCACCGCATGGTGACGCTGGGTCCGAGCGCGGCCCGCTCGTAATCGGCCCGCAGCCGCTCCCCTGCATCGAACAGGCGATCGCTCAGATGCCCCCTGGCATGGAGCCAGGCGAGCGGGGATTCGGCCAGGTTCACCGTCACGCTGCGGCGCCGCCGGTCGGCCTCGCCGCGCCTCCGCGGGCCTTCGCTGGTCAGTTCGCGCTCGACGAGATGCTGCTTCATGGCCGCCTTTCCGGGGAGAATCGGGAAATGTGGCCTTGCCAAGTTCGGGTTATTGTAGGAAAGAGAAAAAACCGATTTGGTTATCAATGGGAGGAGCATCCTTGATCAACCGTATTCGCGACATCCGCAAGGAAAAGGGCTTGACCCTGGCCGACGTGGCCGAGCGCTGCCGCCCGGCGACGACCGCCCAGACGATCGGGCGGCTGGAGACCGGGATGCGCAATCTGTCGCTCGGATGGATGAACCGCATCGCCGGCGCGCTGGAGGTCGAACCGGAAATGCTGGTGCGCGGCGAAAGCGCAGCCCAGCCGCAAGTGGTTGCGCGGCTGACCGACGCCGGCCCCGAGGCGCTTTCCGCCCCGCGCGATGCGCTGCTGCCGACCGAGCTGGAAAGCGGCGCGCCGCTGGTGTGCCTCGCGATCGAGACCGGTGCGGGCGAATATCGCGCTGGCGACCAGCTGTGGCTGCGCCAGCTCCCGCCCGAGGAAGCGCCCCGGATGATCAACCGCGACGTGCTGGTGCCGCGCAAGGGCGGGCGGTTTGCCTTCGGCCGGCTGATCGATCGCCAAGGGACGATGGTGGGGGTGCTGCCCCCCGGTGCCGGGCAGCGCCAGATCGTGATCGACGGGCCCGAATGGCTCGCCATGGCCGAAATGCTGGTGCGCAAGCTCTAGCCGATGGGCCGGCGCCTTCTCTCGCTCGCGACGCTCTACCCGAACGCGGCCATGCCCCGCTTCGGCACCTTCGTCGCGCGGCAGATGGAAGCGCTGGCGGCGCGCGGGAACTGGGACGTCACGGTGATCAACCCGGTCGGCATCCCGCCGCTGGCCTTCGGGCGCTATCGCAAGCTCGCCGCGACGCTGGGCCGGGGCGAGGAACACGGCGTTCATGTCCACCGCATCCGCTTCACACTGATCCCGACACTTGCGCGGCGCAATCCGGGCGCGATCGTCCGCGCGATCCTGCCGCTCGCACGCAAGCTCCATGCGGCCGACCCGTTCGACCTGGTCGATGCGCAGTTCTTCTATCCCGACGGACCGGTTGCGGCGCGGATCGCGCGGGACCTCGACCTGCCGCTTTCGATCAAGGCGCGCGGGGCGGACATCCATTTCTGGGGCCGGCACGAATGGGCGCGACGGGCGATGATCGAGGCTGGGGCGCAGGCGGGCGGCCTGCTTGCTGTGTCGGGTCCGCTGGCCGACGACATGGCCGCGCTTGGCCTGGCGCGCGGGAAGATCACGGTCCATTACACCGGGCTCGACCGCGGGCGGTTCCACCCGCTCGGGCGCGACAATGCCCGGCTGGCGCTCGCCGCCGATTTCGAAGTGCGGGTCGCGGCCCAGCGCCGACTGCTCGCCTGCGTCGGCGCGCTGATCCCGCGCAAGGGCCAGGCCTTCGCGATCCGCGCGCTGGCGCGCCTTCCCGATGCCGAACTGGCGCTGGTCGGCGACGGGCCCGACCGCGCGGCGCTGAAGCGCCTGGCGGGCGAACTGGGGCTGGACGAGCGGGTGCATTTCCTCGGCACGGTCGACCACGACCAATTGCCGATCGTGCTGTCGGCCGCCGATGCCATGGTGCTGCCCTCGGCGAGCGAGGGGCTGGCCAACGCTTGGGTCGAGGCGCTCGCCTGCGGGACCCCGCTGGTGATCTGCGATGCCGGGGGAGCGCGCGAAGTCGTCCGCAGCCCCAGTTCGGGGCGCATCGTCGAACGCACTCCCGAAGCGATCGCAGCGGCCCTGGAGGAACTCCTCGCCGATCCGGTACCCCCGCAATTCGTCGCCACCGGGGCGGCGCGCTACAGCTGGGAAGCGAACGCCGCGGCGCTGGAAGCCTATTACGACGGGCTGGTCGCGTGATCCGCGTCAGACCTCGCCGCGCGCGATCCGATCCTGCTTCCTGCCGGCCTCGCCCTCGTCGGCAACGAAACTGCTGGTGCTGACCTTCAGCCAGACCAGCATCGGCGCCGCCGCATAGATCGAGCTGTAGGTCGCCACGAAGATGCCCAGGATCAGTGCGGCCGAGAAGCCGAAGATGATCCGCGGACCGAGGAAGAACAGCGCAAGCAGCGCAACCAGGATCGTAACCGAGGTCATCACCGTGCGGTGCAACGTTTCGTTGACCGACAGGTCGAGCAGTTCGGCCATCGGCATCTTGCGATATTTCTTCAGGTTTTCGCGTATCCGGTCGTAGACCACGATCGTGTCGTTGAGCGAATAGCCGATGACGGTCAGCATCGCCGCGACGATCGTCAGGTCGAATTCCATCTGGGTCAGCGCGAACATGCCCAGCACGATGATCACATCGTGGACCAGGCTGACCAGCGCCCCGACGCCGAACTGCCACTCGAAGCGGAACCAGATATAGATCGAGATCGCGATCGCAGCGAGGCCGAGCGCCTTAAATGCGGTCCAGCCGAGTTCGCCCGAAACCTTGCCCGAGACCGCGGTAACGCCGTCGATCCGGGCGTCGGGATGCCCCGCCTTGACCGTGTCGACGATGCTGTTGGTCATCTTGTCGGCTGTTCCGGGATCGCGCTCGCTGCCTTCGGGCAGACGCATGCGGATCGAAATCTCGTTGTTCTTGCCGTAGGTCTGGATCACCGGCTCGCCGTAGCCGAGCCCTTCGATCTCGCTGCGCAGCTTGGCGACCGGCGCGTCCTGGCTCTGGGTGAAGGTAACGCGGATCATCTCGCCGCCGACGAAGTCCACCCCGAAGTTCAGACCGTTGACGAACAGCAGCACGACACTGGCGGTCATCAGCAGCACGCTGGCGATGGTGGTCGGCCACTGCCACCGCAGGAAGCGGATGTTGGTGTTCTCGGGAAGCAGTTTGAGCAGGCGCATCGCCGGATCCTCAGATTGTAATGTCCGCCGGGCGCGCCTTGCGCAGCCACAGCGCCACCCACATGCGGGTGAGGTAGACGGCGGTGAACACCGAAGTCGCGATGCCGATCATCAGCACCACCGCGAAGCCCTTGATCGGCCCGGTGCCGATCAGGAACATCAGCGTCGCCGCGATGATGTGCGTGATGTTCGCATCGAAGATCGTGCGACTGGCCTCCGTGTAGCCGGTCTCGACCGCCTGGAACACACGCCGCCCGCGTCGCCGCTCTTCGCCGATACGCTCGTTGATCAGCACGTTGGCGTCGACCGCCGCGCCGATCGTCAGCACGAAGCCGGCAATGCCGGGCAAGGTGAGCGTCGCGGTGAACATCGCCATGATCCCGAGGATCATCAGCACGTTGATGACCAGCGCGCAGTTCGCATAGATGCCGAACCGGCCATAGGCGGCGACCATCAGCACGATAATGCCGAGCGTGCCGATGCCGATCGCGATCATGCCCTTGTGGACCGAATCCGCGCCGAGTTCGGCGCCGACGCTACCCTGCTGGATCACGGTGAGATCGACCGGCAGCGAGCCAGACTGCAGCGCGATCGCGAGTTCGTTGGCGCTCTCGGCGTTGAAGCTGCCCGAAATCGAAGCGCGCCCGCCGAGGATCGGCTCGTTGATGTTCGGTGCCGACAGCACTTGCCCGTCAAGGATGATCGCGAAAGGCTTGCCGACGTTCTGCGTGGTCAGCGCCGCGAATTTCGCCCCGCCCTGCTGGTCGAACGCGATTTCGACGGTGTTCTCGTTGGTCCGCTGGTCATGCCCGGCCTTGGCGGCGGTCAGCGAATCGCCGCGAATCCCGCCGAGCCGCTTGACCGCGATCGAAGTGCCCTGCTGCGGCGTGCCGGGCGCATAGGGCACGATCTCGCTGCCCGGAGGGGCGATGCCCTTCGCGATATCGGCCGGCAGCGCAGTGCCGTCGACCAGCTTGAATTCGAGCTTGGCGGTCTTGCCCAGCAGCGAAATGAGTTTTTGCGGATCGCTGAGGCCCGGCACCTGCACCGAGATGCGGTCGTCGCCTTCGCGCAGGATGGTCGGCTCGCGCGTGCCGAGCGCGTCGATGCGCTTGCGCACCACGTCGGTTGCGGCTTCCATCGCGTTGGAGAACGCGCTGTCGAGGCCGGCCTTGGTCGGCGTCAGCACGATGCGGCTGCCATCGACGACCTGGATATCCCATTCCTTCTGCGTGCCGTTGCCGTTCACCAGCGGAAGCAGCTTTTCGCGCGCGGCATCGACCTGCGCGGGATTGGCGAGCAGGAAGGTCATCCGGCCGTTGGCGGTGGAAACGTCGCCGATGCTGATTTCGGGCGACGCGAGCCGCATCGCCCGGCGAACGTCTTCCTCCATGCTCTCGAGCCGCTGGCGCGCAACCTGCGCGGGATTGGCTTCAAGCAGGATCTGGCTGCCTCCGGCAAGGTCGAGGCCGAGATTGACCTGCGGCACCGGCAGCGAATCGGGCAGTTTGACGCCCGCGAGCGACAGCACCGACGGCACGGCAGCCAGCGCGCAGGCCAGCGCGATGAACCACAGCCAGACCCGCTTCCAGATGGAAAATTCGAGCATCGCAGCCGGCCGCTCAGTCGTTCGCCGGAGTGCCGGTGGGCGAAACGAGGTCAGAAATCGTCTGCTTGACCACCTTGACCTTCACCCCCTGCGCGATCTCGAGATCGACATAGGTATCGTCGACCTTGGTGACCTTGCCGACGATCCCGCCGGCGGTAATCACCTGGTCGCCGCGCTTCATCGCCGCGACCTTGTTCCGGTGCTCCTTCTGCTGGCGCATCTGCGGGCGGATGATCAGGAACCAGAAGATCACGACCATGCCGGCGATCGGCAAGAACTGCATCCACGCGGGAGCGGTGCCAGCCGAAGCCGCAGCGGAAAGAACATCAAGCATCAGGCGAGCCCCTCATAGGCAATTATCGCGTTCAGTTGGATGCCGGGAGGCCGCTTTTCAAGGCTTCCGACAGGACGCCCCGGCGCCTAGCAGCAAAGGTTTGGGCTGGCAACGCGCCTGCACCGTGGCACTTCGCGCCGCAAATCGCACACCCCCACCGGAGCGCGCTTGCATGATCGGGGGCGCTTGGCTATTGGGCGCGCCTCCACTGATCGGGACGTAGCGCAGCCTGGTAGCGCATCACACTGGGGGTGTGGGGGTCGGAGGTTCGAATCCTCTCGTCCCGACCAGTGGAATTTCCCCCCAATGCCCCGCTAGCGCCGGTCGAGCAGCCGCCCGACACTGCGTTTCGCGCTCGGCTGCTTCTTCGCGCCGTCGCTCGCTTCCAGCATCTTGCGGATATCCTCGATCTCGACATCGGTCAGGTGCTCGATCCCGATGAATTCCTCGCGCGCCTTGCCGACCGCGCGCAGCAGTTCGTCGAGCTTGGCCTGCATCGCCGAGGCATCGCGATTCTGCGAATTCTGGACCAGGAACACCATCAGGAAGGTGACGATGGTGGTGCCGGTGTTGATCACCAGCTGCCACACGTCGGAAAACTGGAACATCGGGCCGGTCGCCGCCCACACCAGCACCGTGCCGAGGGCGAGGATGAAGGTGATCGGCTTGCCCGACCAGGCGGCGATTCTTCCGGCGACTTTGGTGAAGAGCTTGTTCATCGCGGTTCCCCTTTTCCGGGAAAAGCGCCGAAGCGCCGCCGCGTTCCCTAGCGCGGCGGGATGAGCGTGTTTTCGATCGCCCCGATCCCGTCGATTTCGCATCGCACGACATCTCCGGCCTTGAGGAAGCTGGGGGGCTGCATGCCTGCGCCAACCCCTTCCGGCGTGCCGGTCGCGATCAGGTCGCCCGGCTCGAGCGTGAACGCGGTCGAGAGATATTCGATCTGCGCGGCGACCGGGTGGATCATGTTGGAAGTATTGCTCTCCTGCCGCTTTGCGCCGTTGACGAGGCAGCGCAGCGCAAGGTCTTGCGGATCGGGAATCTCGTCGGCGGTGACGATCCACGGACCGATCGGGCCGTGGGTGTCGAAGCTCTTGCCCATGGTAAAGGTCGGCGTGTGGCGCTGCCAGTCGCGCGCCGAGACGTCGTTCGCCACCAGATAGCCGAACACGTGGGACAGCGCGTCGGCGGCCGAGACGCCCTTGGCCTTGGCCCCGATCACCACGCCCAGCTCGACCTCGTAATCGACCATGTCCGACACGCCCGGGTCGATCGGATCGAAGGGGCCCGAGATCGCGGTGGTCTGCTTGTTGAACCAGTACTGGTGCGGCGGCGGGCCGTCGTGGCCCATCTCGGCAACGTGCTTGCGGTAATTCATCCCGATCGCGAGATATTTGCCCGGCCGCAGCGGCGCGAGCAGCTTCACATCGGCCAGCCGGTGATGCGGCGCGGTTCCGTCGGTGAGGTCGCGGATTTCCTGCAGCGCCGCCGCGCCGCCGGCGATGATCGCCAGCATGTCGGGGAATTCGCAGCCCGCGGCCGAGAGGCTGGTGACGCCCTCGTCTTCGATCAGCCCCAGATCGACCTGCCCCGCAATCTCGAACCGCGCCAGTTTCATTCGCACACTCCCAAAGCCTTGAGCGCACACGCCTACTGGTTATTTCATTTTCCTACAAGAACCGTTTTGGTTATCAATCTGCGTGACTCGAACCAAATGGAGCTTTTTGCGATGGCCATTCTCGACGCGCTGCTCGGCCCGATCACCTCGATCATCGACAAGGTGATCCCCGATCCCGCCGCGCGCGACAAGGCGAAGCTTGAGCTGCTCCAGCTCCAAGGCACGCAGGAACTCCGGCAGATCAACGCGCAGCTTTCCGCGATCGTCGCCGAGGCCAATTCGAAAGACCCCTGGACCAGCCGCGCCCGCCCGAGCTTCCTCTATGTGATCTATGTGCTGCTGTTGTGGGCGATCCCGATGGGCATCCTCGCCGCCTTCCGCCCCGACACCGCGCGCGACATCGCCAGCGGCATGAACGCCTATCTCAACGGCCTGCCCGAACCGCTCTACGCGCTCTTCGGCACCGGCTACCTCGGCTACACCGCCGCGCGGCAGTGGGGGAAGGTCAAGGGGGTGGAGGGTTGACGCTCAAAGCGCCGCCCCCTCCGGCGCCCCTCGCCCGAGCTTGTCCGGCAGCGGTTCGCCATTCGCGGTGAACGCCAGCGATACCGAGTTGATGCAATAGCGCTCGCCGGTCGGCGGCGGGCCGTCGGGGAACACGTGGCCCTGGTGCCCGCCGCAGCGCGCGCAGACGATCTCGGTGCGGACCATGCCGTAGCTGGTGTCGCGGATGTATTGCAGGTGTCCCTCGGCGAAGGGCTGGGTGAAGCTCGGCCAGCCGGTGCCGCTTTCGAACTTGGTGCCGCCGTTGAACAGCGGCAGGCCGCACAGGCGGCAGGTGTAGACCCCCGGGCGCTTCTCGGTGAGGAACACGCCGCAGAACGGCGCCTCGGTGCCGTGTTCGAGCAGGACGTGCGCCTCTTCCTCGGTGAGATCGGCCTCCAGCTTCGCCATTTCCGCCTCGGTCGGCGGGGTGAGGTCGAATGCGGTCGCGGTGTCGGTCATGGCGGTATCCTTCGAATGTGCTGCCATACTATATAGGCATCGATCGCGCCGCACCCCCTTTCGGCACAGTGCCCGCGACGCTAAAGCCCCGCCATGACCCAGACCATCTACGTCCTCAACGGCCCGAACCTGAACCTCCTCGGCACGCGCGAGCCCGAGATCTACGGTTACGACACGCTCGACGACATCGCCGGGATGATGGAAGACCACGCCCGCGGGCTGGGGCTGGAGGTCGATGTCCGCCAGTCGAACCACGAGGGCCATCTGATCGACTGGATGCACGAGGCGCAGGCCGAGGGCGCGAAGGCGATCATCATCAATCCGGGCGCCTATACCCACACCTCGATCGCGCTGTTCGACGCGGCAAAATCGATCAAGGTGCCGGTAATCGAGGTCCACTTGTCCGACCCGCTCAAGCGCGAGGAATTCCGCCACATCTCCTATGTCGGCATGGCGGCGGTGAAGTCGATTACCGGACAGGGGCCCAAGGGGTATATCCTGGCGCTCGACCACGCGGCGACGCTCTAGGGCGGGCATTTTCCGCCCCGAAGGTCTTGCCAGTCTCCGATTCCCTGCCCATAGCGGCCCGCGAACTGGCACCCGCGAGGATAGAATGGCCGAAACCAAGGGCGCATCCAGCCGTACAGGCAAGATGAACGTCGATACCGCACTGGTCCGCGAATTGGCGGACATGCTGGCCGATACCGGCCTGACCGAAATCGAGGTGGAAGACGGCGATCGCAAGATCCGCGTCTCGCGCGGCGTTGCCGCCGCTGCCGTCGCCGCCGCGCCGGTGGCGGTCGCAGCGGCGCCTGCGGCCGCGGCTCCTGTCGCCGCAACTCCGGCGGTCGAAGCCGCGCCCGCCGCCGATCTCGGCAATGCGGTGAAATCGCCGATGGTCGGCACCGCCTATCTCTCGGCCGAGCCCGGCTCGCCCGCTTTCATCAAGGTCGGCGACACCGTGAAAGCCGGCGACACGCTGCTGATCGTCGAGGCGATGAAGGTGATGAACCCGATCACCGCCAGCGCCGCCGGCACGGTCAAGGCGATCCTGGTCGAAAACGCGCAGCCGGTCGAATACGACCAGCCGCTGGTCGTGGTCGGCTAAAGGAACCGCCCGGCCATGCCGATCACCCGGATTCTGATCGCCAACCGCGGCGAGATCGCGCTGCGCATCCACCGCGCCGCGCACGAGATGGGCATCGAGACCGTGGCGGTGCATTCCACCGCCGACTCCGATGCGATGCACGTCCGCCTGGCAGACCATGCGATCTGCATCGGCCCGCCGCCGGCGAAGGACAGCTATCTCAACATCGCCGCGATCATCTCGGCCGCCGAAATCTCGGGCGCCGACGCAATCCATCCGGGCTACGGCTTCCTCAGCGAGAATGCCAAGTTCGCCGAGATCGTCGAGGCGCACGGGATCACCTGGATCGGGCCCAAGCCCGAGCATATCCGCGCGATGGGCGACAAGGTCGAGGCGAAGCGCACCGCCGGCGCGCTCGGCCTGCCGCTGGTGCCGGGCTCCGACGGCGCGATCCGCGATCCCAAGGAAGCCGCCAAGATCGCCGAAAAGATCGGCTATCCGGTGATCATCAAGGCCGCTTCGGGCGGCGGCGGCAAGGGCATGAAAGTGTGCGCCTCGCCCGACCAGCTCGAAACCCTGATGGCGCAGGCCGGAACCGAGGCGAAGGCCAATTTCGGCGACGACACGGTCTATCTAGAGAAATATCTCGGCGATCCGCGCCACATCGAATTCCAGGTGTTCGGCGACGGCAACGGCAATGCGATCCATCTGGGCGAGCGCGATTGCTCGCTCCAGCGCCGCCACCAGAAGATCCTTGAAGAGGCGCCCTCGCCGGTGCTCACCCCCGAAGAGCGCGACCGCATGGGCGGGATCGTCGCCAAGGCGATGGCCGACATGGGCTATCGCGGCGCGGGCACGATCGAGTTCCTGTGGGAGAACGGCGAGTTCTACTTCATCGAGATGAACACCCGCCTGCAGGTGGAGCATCCGGTGACCGAGGCGATCACCGGGGTCGATCTGGTGCGCGAGCAGATCCGTATCGCCGACGGCAAGCCGCTCTCGGTCCAGCAGCACGAGCTCGAATTCAAGGGCCACGCGATCGAATGCCGCATCAACGCGGAAGACCCGTGGACCTTCGCCCCCTCGCCCGGCAGGATCACCGCCTATCACGCGGCAGGCGGGATGAACGTGCGCGTCGATAGCGGGCTCTATGCCGGCTATTCGATCCCGCCGTTCTACGATTCGATGATCGCCAAGCTGATCGTCTCGGGCCGCACCCGCGAAGGCTGCATCATGCGGCTGAAGCGCGCGCTGGAGGAAATGGTGATCGACGGGATCAAGACCACGATCCCGCTGCACAAGACCCTGCTCGACCAGCCCGACATCCTCAACGGCGACTATTCGATCAAGTGGCTCGAGGAATGGCTGGACAAGCGCGAGGATTGATATCCTCGCGAAGGCCTACTCCAGCGGAACCCCCGGCTCGTGCTTGGCGGTGCGGATCGTCAGCGAGGTCTTGACGCTCGCCACATTGGGTGCGGGCGTCAGCTTGCTGGTCAGGAACTCCTGGAAGCTCTGCAGGTCCCGGCTGACGATCTTGAGAATGAAGTCGATCTCGCCGTTGAGCATGTGGCATTCGCGCACTTCGGGCAGCGCCCGCATGTGATTCTCGAACGCGCGCAGGTCTTCCTCGGCCTGGCTCTTGAGGCTGACCATCGCAAAGACCATGATCGCGAAGCCGAGCTTCGAGGCGTCGAGATCGGCGTGATAGCCGCGGATGACGCCATCTTCCTCCAGCGCACGCACCCGGCGCAGGCACGGCGGCGCGGTAAGGCCGACGCGCTGCGCCAGCTCCACATTGGTGATCCGGCCCTCTGCCTGTAACTCGGCCAGCAGGCGCCGGTCGATCGCATCGAGATTAGCCATAGTTCGGAAAACCCCTTCGCCGCCGCGAAGCAATCGCCTGCACGGCGCAACGATTACCACGTTCGCCCAGCGTTTAAAGTTATAACATTGCGGCCATCCACAAATAATGCACGCAATGTCCCGCTTTGCAACGCGGCACGCGGCCACGTTCCCCCGCCGCGCAAAGGTGGTAGGACGAAGCAGCGGGACTGCGGCTGTCGCAGCGCCCCGGCTCTCGCCCGTCGGAGATTGGATGCAGATCGACGATCGCCTCGCCACCGTTCTGCGCATGCAGGCCGCGAGCGAGCGCGCGGCGCAGACGCAGTTCCGGCAGTTGCTCGATCTCGCGGGAAGCACCAACGAGAGCGACGATTTCATGCTCGACGCGGCCTACGAACGGCTCAGCGCCCTATCCGCCGCCTTACCACCCGAAACCCGCGCGGCGATCGTGCGCGAACCGGGCGTGCGGCTGCGCAATCCGGGCTTCGTCGCCTATCTCACCTCGCAGGAACTGCCGGTAGCGGCAGCGGCTGCGATCTCCGCCCGGCTGAGCGAAAGCCAGTGGGAAGCGCTGGTGCCTGCCTTGCCGGTGGAAGTGCGCGCGCTGCTCGGGCTGCGCCGCGACCTGCCCGCGGGCACGCGGGCGCTACTCGCACGGCTCGGAGTGGCCGGACTCGGCCTGCCGCCCGGAGCGCAGGCCCAAGGCGCAATTCCCGCCGAGGCGCGGCCCGCGGCGCCCCCCGCAGCCGAGCCAGTCGTGCCGCCGCCGGTCCAGCCCGCCGCCGCTCCGGTTTCCGCCCCGCTGCCGGCCGCGAACGAGAACGTGCTCGACCTCGATCCCGCGCTCGCGCTCGCCGCCGGGAACGGGAACAACGGAATCGGCGAGATCGTCCGCCGGATCGAGGCCTTCCGCCGGACCCGCGAGCAGGCCCGCCCGGCGCCCACCCACGACGCCCCCCACCTGCCGCTCGACCTGCCCGCGACCGAGCACGCGAGCGCGCCCGCGGTGTTCGATTTCACCACAGACGCCGAAGGGCGGATCAACTGGGCCGAGGCGCCGCTGGCACCGATGACGGTCGGGATCGCCCTCGCCGATCCACAGCCCGATGCGCCCGCCCACAGCGACGCCGCGACCGTCGTCGCGATGCGGCGGCGCCAGCCCGTCCGCCGGGGGCGGGTGGAGTTGGAGGGCGCCCCCGCGATCGCCGGCGAATGGCGGATCGACGCGGCGCCGGTGTTCACCGCGCCCGGTGGCCGATTTGCGGGCTATCGCGGGCGGCTGCGCCGTCCAGCTGCCGCCGAACCCGTGTCCGCCGCATCCGACAGCTCGGCCGACCGCATGCGTCAGGTGATCCACGAATTGCGCACCCCGGTGAACGCGATCCAGGGTTTCGCCGAGATCATCCAGCAGCAATTGTTCGGCCCCACCCCGAACGAATACCGCGCACTCGCGGCGGCGATCGCCGGCGATGCCGCGCGGATGCTGGCCGGGTTCGAGGAGCTCGACCGGCTGGTGAAGCTCGAAACCGGCGCGCTGGAGCTCGATCGCGGCAGCACCGACCTCGCCGCGATCGTCGCCGGCACCGCGCGCCAGCTCGACGCGGTACTGCGCCCGCGCAGCGCCGGGATGCGGCTGGTCGCGGGCCTGCAGGATTGTCCGGTCGCACTGACCCGTCCGGATGCTGAAGCGCTGGTCTGGCGCATCCTCGCGACGCTGGCCGGCTCCGCGAGCCCGGGCGAAGCAATGCAGATCGCGGTTTCGGCCGACAAGGGGCATGCCGCGATCGAGATCGACCTGCCGATCTCGCTGGCCGACCGGGCCGATATCTTCGAAGGCATCGTTTCGGGCGCGCCGCAGGCCGTCAGCGCCGGAATGTTCGGCGCCGGTTTCGCGCTGCGGCTGGCCCGTGCCGAGGCGCACGCGGCCGGCGGCGAACTGGCTCGCGCCGACGATCTGCTGCTGCTCAGCCTGCCACTTTCGGGACAGATCGCCGGCGGAAAGGCCGACTCCGGTATGGACACAAGGGGTCAGATGCCCGACACGGCCTGACACTTAACGAAAGAGAGCACTGCCGTAACATGCGGCCGATCACCGAAATCCCTTCCGTGACCGACCGGGCGGAGTTCCATGAGGGCTTCGGACAGCGCTTTATCCTGACGGTCGATACCGAGGAGGAATTCGACTGGAGCCGGCCGATCCGGCGCGAAGGCTATGGGCTGGAGCATATCCCCCGCCTCGCCAAGTTCCAGCAGTTCTGCGAGCACGAGGGCGTGGCGCCGATCTATCTGGTCGATTATCCGGTCGCGACTTCGGCGCTGGCGGCCGAAATCCTGCGCGAACCGGTGGCACAGGGCCGCGCGGAAGTGGGCATTCAGCTCCATCCCTGGGTAAATCCGCCGTTCGACGAGGACGTGAACGAGCACAACAGCTTCGCGGGCAATCTTCCGCCGGAACTCGAGCGCGCCAAGTTTTCCCGCCTGCGCGAGACGATCGAGGCCAATTTCCAGACCATTCCCAGGGTCTACCGCGCCGGGCGCTACGGCACCGGCCGCGGCACCGCGGAAATGCTTCGCGACGGGGGCATCGCGATGGACAGCTCCGTCCGGGCCAAGTTCGACTATAGCGCCGAAGGCGGGGTCGACTACCGCGGCCATCCGCTGGAGCCCTATTGGCTCGATCCCGAACATACCGTGCTGGAGCTGCCGCTGACCACGGTGTTCTGGGGCGTGCTGCGCAGGCAGGGCGAAAGGCTCTATCCGCTGATGTGGCGCCTGCCGGCGATGCGCGGCGTGCTCGCGCGGCTGGGGCTGCTCGAACGCATCCCGCTGACCCCCGAGGGCGTTTCGTTCGACGAGGCGATCCGCGGGATCGACATGGCACTCGACGACGGAGTGCCGCTGCTCAACTTCTCGTTCCACAGCCCCTCGCTGCGGCCCGGCCACACGCCCTATGTCCGCGACGATGCCGACCTCGAACATCTCTACGACTGGTGGCGCCGGATCTTCGCCTACCTCGGCCGCCGGGAGGTCAAGCCCTGCTCGCTCAAGGACGTGATGGCCGGGGTCAAGGTCTGACCCCGTATCGGCGCCACCGGACGCCCACATGTGCAGTTACTTGATAACCCGGCCCTTGGGCGCGTTGATGCGGCAGGCGGCGCGTTCCCGCGCGATCCTCGCCGGATCGGCGCCGTATTCGATCAACGGGAACGCCTCGAGCTTTTCTTCCACCAGATCGAGCGTAGCCTTGAAGTCGGGTCCCCGGTCGAGATCGTTGCGGGTGACTTCCTGCCAGTCGCGCGCATTCTTTTCGCGGGTGTAGAACATCACCAGCACATCGCGTTCGCGCGTGGTCGCGAAGCCGTGGTAGGAATAGAAATGCGGCGCGAAGATGCACACCGAGTTCGCGCGGAAACGCGCGCCGTAGACCGGCTCTAGCTCGCGGTTGTAGAGGATGGTCGCATTGGCCTTCTCGTCCTGTTCGTCCATCCCGATCTCGGGGAAATAGAACACGAACGAGAGAAACTTCTGTGGGATGTCGACGTGGATGTTCTGGAACCGGCCCTCTTCGCAGAAGACAAATTCGAATTCCTTTTCGTGAATCCGTACACTGTCGCAGAAGGCATCGTTCGGAGCGATGTAAAATTTCTCGAGCACCGCTTTGCGGACGTCGAAATCGTCCCATAGCGCGCGGAACTGGCGCACCGCCTGCGTGTGGTCGTCGGCCAGCGGATAGCGGCGGTTCTGGAACGCCGCATTGTCCTGGTTGCGGGCGATCATCTGGCCCGAGACCTTGAGCGCCTGCTTGTAATCGAACATCGCGGTATAGAAATCTTCGGGAAACAGGCTCTCTATGTAGAGATGATAAAAGGGATTTTCCCCCACCGCGGTGTCCGCGATTCGCTTCAGGACATGGGCCTTGATCGCCGGGTAATCCTCCCCGAGCGAAGGCGAGGTCCGGCCGAAAACCCGATTGAGCAGCGCGTTCATCTATGAAATCCGATTGAGCGAGAAGAACATCGAAACGCAGGGAATTGCCGTGCCGTTCCAATATATTGGCTTGCTCTACCGGCGACAAGCCTGCACGCGCCGGCGAAGCGGGCGCCGCATTTTTGGGGACTAACGGACGCGCGCGCGACTATGTATAGGCACGCGATGATCCGCTTACCCATGCCGTGGCCCCGCCCCAGCCGGCCCGACGCGGCGCCGCCGACCGACGGCATCCCGCACATCCATCTGATCGACACCGCGATCGCCTCCGAGAACATCGGCGACGAGATCATCGTCGATGCGGCGCGGCGGCATCTTGCCCCGATCCTGGCAGACTGCCGCGTATCGAGTTCGTCCGGGCACGACGGCCTCGGCCCGGCAGGGCGCAAGCTCGTCGCCTCGGCGCAGCTCGTGCTGCTGCTCGGAACCAATGCGCTCGCTTCGCGATACAAAGTCGGCCGGCGGTTCATGTGGCGGGTCGCGCCGGCCGACGTGCCGCTGCTCGCCGGCAAGGTGGTGCTGTTCGGCGTGGGCGCGAACACCCCGTTCGACCGTGTGGAGGGGGCGCAGAAGGCCTTCCTGTCGCGCGTGCTTTCGCCGGCCTATCGTCACTCGGTGCGCGATGGCCGGGCGCAGACGATCGTCGAGGCGGCCGGGCATGTCGCGCTCGACACTTCGTGCCCGACCTTGTGGGACTGCGCAGACGGCCGATACCGCCCGCCCGCGCGCAAGACGGACACCGTCTGCTTCACCCTTACCGAGCACAAGCCTGACCCGTCGGACTGCCTGCTGATCGAGATACTGTCGGAGGCCTACCGGCGCGTGGTGTTCTTCCCCCAGCAGGCGCGCGACTTGCGCTATTTGCGCGAGATTACCGACCGGACACAGATAGAAATCCTCGCGCCAAACCTCGCTGCTTATGACCGCTTCCTCAGTCAGACCGAGACGGACGTCGTGGGCACCCGCCTGCACGGAACCATCCGCGGCGTGCAGCACGGACGGCGCGCACTGGTGGTCCAGATCGACAACCGCGCGGAAGATATAGGAAAAGAAACCGGCTTGCCGACCATAAGCCGCAACGCCCTGCCCAAGCTTTCCGAATGGATCCACGGCGCGAGCGAAGCGCAACTGCGCCTTCCGCAGGAGCAGATCGCGGCGTTCCTGCAACAATTCCCCCCCGCGCGATGACCCAATCCTCGCTCGGAAAGGACAACCGTGCCCGGCTGAACCGTGGGGCCGCGGCAATGGCCGGCGGCTTCCTCGTGCGTTTCGGCGCCAAGGCGATGTTCCTCGCGGTCGCCGTATTCTTCTATGGTGCCAAGCTGTTCGGTGCCTACAGCCTCGCGGTCGCGTCGATCGAACTGTTCGTGGTCATCGCCGGGCTGTCGATGAAGAAGCTTCTGTTCAAGATGCTGGATGACAGGGACGCACCATCCTCGCCGGCGGAGCGGATCGCCGATGCGGGGATCACCGTGGTCGTCGCCAGCGCGGTTCTCGCGGCAGTGGTCGCGGTCGGATTGTGGGTGACCGGACAGGAAGGCGGCGCGGTCGGGCGGATGACGCTGTGGCTGCTGCCGATGGTCGCCGGGCAATGCCTGCTCGATGTCAGCCTGACCGGCATCCGCTGGGCGGGCCTGGTCCGCTACGAAGTGACCACCCGCAGCCTGGCCGAGCCCTATGCCGGCCTGGCCGCAAGCGTGGCGGCTTATTGGGCCGGCTTTTACGAGGCCGGGCTGGCGATCGGCTACTGGGTCGGGACGCTCGCGGCGCTGTCGCTTGCTGCATACGGCCTGCATCGGACCGTTGATCTTGCTCCGCTGCGCCACTACCGCATCCGGCTCGCCGCGGTCTGGCTGGGCGTCCGCGCCAACTTCACCAACACGTTGAGCGACCTCGCGAACAATCTCTACCAGCGGGTCGACATGTATATCGTCGGGATCGCGCTCGGCCCGACCGCGACCGGCGTCTATTCGCTCGCCAAGCAGTTCACCACGCCGATCCGCCAGATCCGCCAGTCCTACGACGCGCTGGTCATCCCGCTGATCTCGCGCGAACTGAGCGAAGCGCCCTCACCCGAAACCGGCAAGCGGATCGGCGAGATCATGGGCCTGATCCTCAACATCCAGGTGCCCTATCTGATCGTTTTGGCGGGAGCGGGCGCGGGGATCCTGAGCTATTTCCCGGCCGAGTTCCACAGCGCCTTCCTGCCGATGGTAATCCTCACCGCCGGCAACCTGCTCCATGCCAGCCACGGTGTGGGCGACACGGTGCTGTCCTACCGCGCGCCGGCGCGCGGCCTCGTCATCACGCTGATCTCGATGGCAGTGGGTGCGGCGGCGGGGTGGTGGCTGGTGAAGGAACTCGGCCTCACCGGCGCCGCGCTCGGGATCGGGATGAGTTTCGTGTCGAAGGCGATCCTGCGCTATTACGCGGTCCGCGCGACCGACGTGCACATTCCGATGCTCAGCGTGTTCGGCCCGGCGAGCCTCTCGCTGGTGCTGGCGACAGCAATCTTCCTCGCCTTCCGCCTGTTCGCTCCGGCAGAAGGAACGGTCGCGCAAATCGCCGCCACCCTGCTGGCGCTGGGCGCCTTCGCCGCGGTGCTCAAGCTCGATCCGGTGGCGAATTTCGGACGGAGATAGCAGCGACCAGCACGTTGGTCGGGGAGACAGGATTCGAACCTGCGACATCCTGCTCCCAAAGCAGGCGCGCTACCGGGCTGCGCTACTCCCCGACCCTCGTGGCCGTTTCCGGTATGGTGGGCCCGGCAGGATTCGAACCCGCGACCTAGCCGTTATGAGCGGCCAGCTCTAACCGCTGAGCTACAGGCCCATTCCATGCCGAAGCGCGCGCGGGTTAGCCGCTTGGCGCGCGCAACACAAGCGCGGCGGAAGCCTTACCAACCGCCGCCGCCGCCACCGCCCCCGCCGCCGCCCGACGAGCCCCCGCCGCCCGAGCCGCCGCTGCTGGGCGAGGACGAGGCGGAGGAGACGGTGCTGGCGAGCGCGCCGCCCATGCTGCTGGCGAAACCCTGCGGATCGTCCCACACATTGCCGCTGCCGCTGTACCACAGCATGGTCCCGGCGGAGCTGTTGGAAGCGGCCGCCGCCGCGAGCACGGCGGCGAATTTCTCGGCCCAGCGGTTCTCGACATCGAGCGCGATCGCATAGGGGAGATAGCGCTCGAACAGCTCGGGGGTCTTTTCGGGAGGATTCATCCGGTCGAGCCGCTCTTCCTCGGTGATCGAAAGATACTGCTTGAAGCCGGCGATCCGGTCCATCAGCGCCCTGCCCTCGGCGGTCGGTGCATACATCCACCAGAAGGCGCTGACGACGAGGGGCAAGGTCAACAGCGGGATGAACAGCGCGAAGAGTTGCGCATTGAGCGCGGCGACGATCGTCTCGAAGGCGGCAGCGAGCGCGCCGATCACGAGGACGCCGATCGCAACCGCGCGGAAGCAGCCCTTCGCGCTGTCGGTATTCTTGATCACGTAGGATGCCATGATCAGCAGACCCGCCGAAATCAGCGGCGCGCCGAGCCGGTCGAAGAGCGATATCGAAGGAGTCGCAAGCAGGCCGATCACGGCGGTCGCCAGCACCGCAAGGAACAGCAGCCCCAGGCCGTAGAGCGCCCAGTCGGTGTTCTTGCGATAGGTCACCTCGTCGTAGGCCGCACCCAGCCCCTTCTCCAGCGCAGAGCGGGCGCCCTGCAGCGTGGTGTGGTTTTCCTGCTTCAGCTCGATCGTGTCGCCGCCGGCGAACAGCGCGTCGCGCATCGCCACTTCGGGCGCCGGCAGATCCTTCGGACCGAGCGCGGCGCCGAGCTCGGTCCGGCTCAGCGTGGTGGTCGAGCCGAGATGGAGGAAGCCCGTGTCCTGCTTGGCGATATGGAGCTGGCCCTTGACCCCGAGGAACACCATGGCGGAGGAGAAGCAGCGGTTGTCGAACCCCATCCGCGCGACGTAGCGCATCGCTGCCGGGGAGAGACCGTCCGGGGGAGAAAAATTCGGGACCACGATGCCTGCCCGCGGGTTGCGCCCCGCCCTTGCCCAGGCACGGAAATAATAGAACGCCAGACCCACGATCGTGCCGAGGCCGACCACGATCGCGCCCCAATCCTCGAGCCACCAGCCGAGCGCGCGCCCGCTGCCGGGTGCGTCCAGCACGCCCTTGGGGAACTTCGCCGACACGGTCAGTCCCTCGTAGCTCGCGAGTGGCGCGGTCGTGCGGAAGGCGATGTAGCCCGGACGCTCATCGGCCACTTCGGCATTCTTGGCGGTCGAACCCTGTGGGCCGGTCCAGAAATCGGTTGCCGTCGGCGCAACCGGTTTCGGCAGGGTGATCCGCGCTTCGGCCCGCTCGATCGGGAAGATCCAGCCATTGCCGGTGACGTTCCAGTAGAGCTCGTCGTGATCGGGGCCGTAATAGATCTGGCGGGTGGTGCGGTAGTGGATCGAATAGGTGTAGACGCCGGGCGCCAGGGTGGTGTCGGCGGACCCGATCCGCACCCGCACCCCGTTGCTCAGCCCCTCGCGCGACCAGGGCTCGTCCGTCCCGTCGCGCTGCACCGAGACGACCGCGAAGCCGACATGCAGCCGATGGCCGAGATTGTCGGCATAGCTGGTCGGGAAATCGCGATAGATGCCGTGGCGGATTTGCTGGTTGAGCGCGACGATCCTGATCGTCTCGATCACGTCGAGATCGCCGCTCGGCGCGACGGTGACCTCGCTCAGATAGTTCAGGATCTTCTCCTGACCTTGCGCCTGCTGCCAGGCATCGGCCTGCGCGGAAACCGCCGCCGGGGCGAGCAGGAGCAGCAGGAGAACAAAGAGCGAGCGAAGCGCTGCGCGCATGGGCCCGCTCCCTAGCCGAACTCCACCTTGGGCGCGGTCTGGATCGAGGCGTCCGCGTCGGCGTAGGATTCCTCTTCCCTGAACCCGAACGGACCTGCGATCAGCACCGCGGGGAAGGACTGGATCGACGAATTCAGGTCGCGCACGGTCGCGTTGTAGTAGCGCCTGGCGCCGGCCAGCTCGTTTTCGGTCTGAGCCAGCTCGTCCTGCAGCTGGCGGAAGTTCGCATCGGCCTTGAGCTGGGGATAGGCCTCGGCCACCACCATCAGGCGCCCGAGCATTCCGGACAGCGCGGCATCGGCCTGCGCGGTCTCGCCCACGGTCTTCGCCCCGCCCGCGGCGGCGCGCGCGGCGGTGACCGCTTCGAGCAGCTCGCGCTCGTGGGTCGCGTAGCCTTTGACCGAGGAAACCAGGTTCGGGATCAGATCCGCGCGCCGGCGGAGTTGCACGGTGATCCCGCTCCAAGCCTCGCGCACCAGCGCGCGCAGACGTACCAGCCGGTTGTAGAGCGCGACGATGTAGAGCAGCAGCAGGACGATCACGCCCACGACGATCCAGGTAATCATGGGAATCTCCCCTCCCGAACGATCAACCCTGCCATAGTGGACTGCGCGAAGGGATTTGTCATCCGCGCTCAGGCCTGCGAAAGCGGGTGCCGAGCAGAGCGCGTCGGGAGGCGCCGATGAGCCGCAAGATCCTGATTGTCGAAGACGACGAAACCACCGCCTCCTTCATCGCACACGGGCTTGAAGAGCATGGCTTCACCATCGACCGCGCCGACAACGGCCGCGACGGCCTGTTCCTGGCGACCGACGGCACCTACGATGCGATCGTGCTCGACCGGATGCTGCCGCAGATGGACGGGATGGCGGTGCTGGGTGCACTGCGCGCAGCAAAGATCGAAACCCCGGTGATCATCCTCTCGGCGCTCGGCACGGCGGACGACCGGGTCGACGGGCTCACCGCCGGGTCGGACGATTACCTGGCCAAGCCCTTCGCGCTGGCCGAACTGCTCGCGCGGCTGCGCCTGCTGATCCGCAAGAGCGGCGCGGGTCCACGGGTCGAGACCGTGCTCGCCTGCGGCGACCTGGCGATGGACCTGCTCGCGCGGCAGGTGCGGCGCGAGGGCAAGACGATCGAACTGCAGCCGCGCGAATTCCGCCTGCTCGAATATCTGCTGCGCCATTCGGGGCAGGTAGTCACCCGCACGATGCTGCTCGAAGGGGTGTGGGACTATCATTTCGATCCCGGCACCAATGTGATCGACGTCCATATCAGCCGCCTGCGGCGCAAGATCGACGACGGGTTCGCCGAGCCGATGCTGCACACGGTGCGCGGGGCCGGCTACCGGCTCGATTCCGTGCGCTGAGCGATGGGGAGCCTCGCCAGCAGTTCGGCCCGCCTCACCGCGCTGCTGTTCGTCGCGATCTTCGTACCGACCCTCGCGATGCTGGGGTTCATGAGCTACGCGAGCAGCCAGACGCTCGCCTCGCAGCGCACCGCGCAGATCACCGAACTGCGCGACGAATTGCTGGCCGAATACGCCGGCGGCGGCACTGCCAATCTCGCCGATGCGATCCGCGACCGGCTGCGGTTCAACCCGCTGGGCGACGAGGTGCTGTCGTACCGCTCCGCAAAGGGCGAGATGCTGGTCGGCAATATCGACCGCTGGCCCGCCGGCTTCGACCGCCGCGCCCCATGGCTCGAAACCAGCCTGCGGCGTCCGGGCGAGCGCCAGACCCGCCCGGTCGTGGTGCTCGAAACCACCCTGCCCGACCGCTCGACGCTGCTCACCGGTCATGTCGCCAGCGGCAGCGCCGAGCTGAGCGCGGCGAACCAGTGGGCCTTCCTGCTGGCGCTGCTGGTCGCCGGGCCGCTCTCGCTCGGTCTCGCCTTCGTGCTGCTGCGGGTGATCGAACGCCGCGTGGCACGAATCGCGCTGATCGCCGAGCGGGTCGGCGAAGGCGATCTCTCCCGCCGGGTCGAGCTCGGCCGCGGTGAAGACGCCTTCGCCCGGCTCGGCCGCGGGTTCAACGCGATGCTCGACAAGATCGAGGCGCTGGTGCTCGAACTGCGGCTGGTGACCGACGGCCTCGCGCACGATCTGCGTTCGCCGGTGACGCGGCTGCAATCGGTGATCGAGCGCGCGGCTGAGCGGCAGCGCGATCCAGAGGCCGCGGCGGCGCTCGACAGCGCGCAGCAGGAGGCGGCCAGCCTCCAATCGATGCTGACCACGGCGATCCAGATCAGCCGCGCAGAGGCCGGGATCGGCCGCGACCGCTTCGCCCCGGCGGAACTCGCGACGGTGCTGGACGATCTGGTCGAGATCTACGGCCCGCTGGCCGAGGAAAGCGGCTTCACGATCGAGGCCGAGGCCGAGGCCGGGCTGGTGCTGCCGATCCACCGCGAATTGCTGGGCCAGGCGCTGGGCAATCTGATCGAGAACGCGCTGCGCTACGCCTCGGGCGGATCGCGCATCGCGCTCGGCGCCGCGCGCGAGGCGGGAACGGTAACCATCTCGGTGGCCGACAACGGGCCCGGCATCGCCGAGGACCGGCGGGGCGAAGCGCTGCGGCGCTTTGGGCGGCTGGACCCGTCGCGCCACGCGGCCGGCTCGGGACTGGGCCTGTCGCTGGTCGAGGCGGCAGCGCGGCTCCACGGCGGGCGGATCGAACTGGCCGATGCGGGGCCCGGGCTGGAAGTGCGCGTGATCCTGCCCGAAGGCGGCGGCTAATCAAACGGTCCGGAAAAAAGAACGCGCGGGGCACCGGCGACGCGCTGGGCTTCAACGTCGCGAGCGCCTCCGCGCGAACTCGAACTGGATGCAGTTCCCCCCGGTTGGGGAGCGGGACTGGTGCTGCGCCGGGGGGAACTGCAAACGCCCTATAAGGGGGCGCGGGATCGCCCTCTAGCTGGGCTTGGCTGCGTCAAGCAGCCGGTCCGTGCAGCCCGTGGGGGGCAAGCACGAAGCCTGTATCGCCGGGGCAGGTGCCACGGGAGACGAGACGGGAATCCTGCGCGCTGTCATTTTATCATCTCTACGCTGTTGCGGCCGCTCTGACCGCACGCCCGAACTAGGCCCGCAGGGATAAACCGGCG
Organism: Novosphingobium sp.; assembly: GCA_017744735.1. GTDB lineage: Bacteria > Pseudomonadota > Alphaproteobacteria > Sphingomonadales > Sphingomonadaceae > Andeanibacterium. The sequence goes on from JAGIAR010000005.1 coordinate 193,934, forward strand.
CTTTCCGAAACATGAAACTTTTGTAATGTTCGGGTCCGCACCGCGCCTGGCGAACGCCGGGTTCCTAGTTCCCGTCGACCTTCAGATTCTGTCCGCCACTCTCGTCGACATATTCGCGATTGTCCTCGCAGACATATTCCTGGAGCTTGTAGTCCTTCATCCGCTGGAAGGTCCAAGTCCAGCTCCACGGCTTCTCGAAATGGTCGTCCACCACCGTGACCTCGTCCTTCAGGTGATCGGGATCGATCAGGCTGATGCGTTCGGTGATCAGCATCGATTCCGAATGCGGCGCCCAGCGGAAGGTGACGTAGTCCTTGATCCCGGTGGTCTCGACTACGAGCGTATCGCCATCCCAGTGCCCGACCGAGCGGCCGAAGAAGCTCGGGTCGATCTCGTCCCACTTCGGCAGAGCCTGGTTCATGTAGATCCGGCGGGTCTGGTTGAACGCCTCCTGGGTGATGTTCACCTGGTCGGGGCGCTGCATCACCTCCATCGGGAACATTCCCATCATCATCGCGGGCATGCCGTCGGGAATGCAATGGACGTAATTGTCGCCGGCCGGCTGGCCTTCGGCGATCCGCGCGGCGAGCTTCTTCTGCTGCACGTCCCACGCGGCCTTGTATTCGGGCTTGAGCGGCGGATCGGGGATCGGCGTGGGCGCAAAGCGCGGATCGACCGTGTCCGGCTCGGCCACGGTCGGATAGCGCTCCCAGTTGCCCGACAGGTCGGGGCGGGCGTCCTGGGCGGCGGCGGGGGCGGCCAGCACCGCCAGCGCCAGCGCGGCGCGGCGCAACGTCGCGCGCATCACGAGGTGATCTTGTAGCGGGCGGCATTGGGCACGCCGGGCAGCATCACCTTGCCGCTCGGCAGCGTCACCTGGAGCAGCAGCCCGCCGGGCTTGCCGTCGCGCAAGGGCGAGACCACCGCGGTCACCACATCGCCGGTCTTGATCGTGCGCGAGGTCCAGCCGCCGCGCGACATCATGTTCGGGCTGGTCATCTCCAGCACGAAATGCTTGATCTTGCCCTTCCCCTGCTCGGCATCGATCTCGAGATAGCCGTGCGGGTTGGTCCACTGGAACTTGGTGACCTTGCCGTGGAGCGTGATCGAGCGCGAATTGTCGAACATCGCAAAGGAATGGTGCGCGGCAGCGGGCTGCGCCAGCACGGCACATCCCGCCAGCGCGAGTGCGCCGGCCCATGAGTGGATAGACATGTACTCTCCCGTTTTTATTGTGCGGGGGAGTGTATCGGGTTGTGGGTTGCGCGCAATGGGGCGCCAAGCGGATTATTCGCCGGGACAGGCCAGCAAGGCCGCTTCCTTGTCGCGCTTCGCCTTGTCGCGGGCCGTCTGGACCAACCGTTCACGCTGGGCCATCTGCAACCACGCCGCTTCGGAGCGCAAGGCGCGGTCACGGACATTGTCGAGTGTGGCCCGCTCTGCCGCGGCGGCTTCTTCCCGAGCGCGCGTGACGCAGAATTCATACGTGAACGACATCGGCGTTCTCCTTCATGTGGGACCGACACCGGATACGGGGCGCGGCATGAGCCGCGCCCCGAAACCTTGCCGCGTCAGGCGGCAGCGAGGTTCACTGCCGAAGCCTTGCCGTTGCGGCCGGTTTCGATCTCGTAGGACACACGCTGGTCCTTATCGAGGGTGCGCATTCCGGCAGCCTGCACGGCAGAGATGTGGACGAAACTGTCCGGGGCGCCATCCTCCGGCGCGATGAAGCCATAGCCCTTGTCTTCGTTGAAGAATTTTACGGTGCCGATCGGCATTGGTGTTTCCTTTCAAGAAACGGAAAGCCGGCCGCACAAGCGCGGCGCGGGTCGTGCGTCGTGTCGTCCTGAAAGGAAGTCGAAAAAAGGGCCGCAGGAAATCCGGGGCCTCGAATTGCCGAAGTCCGTTGCAAATCCAACGTCAGCGAAACATCGGTTACCACGGAAACCGCGCGGAACCTAATTTATTCGCCCTACCGCTCAACGCCCGAGATAGCGCTCGGGCCGGTGATAGGCGATCAATATGCCGTTGATCGCGACCACGCTGAGCAGCGACCAGCCGAGCTTGGCGAGCGGAATCTCGGTCGCCGCGACCGCCAGGATCAAGGCATCGAACAGCAGCCCGAGCCGGCCGACATTCCACCCGCGGCTCTTCTGCAGCCACAGCGCGACGATGTTCGAGCCGCCGACCCCGCAATTGTGCCGCACCAGCGCCAGTATGCCCATGCCGATCACCGTCCCGCCCGCGAGCGCCGCGAAGGCCGGATGGACGTGGCGGATTTCGGTCGCCGCCTGCATCACCTGCACCAGCGTGAGCACCAGCAGGATCGCGAGCGCGGTCTTGACCACGAACTCGCGCCCGAGGGTGAAGGCGCCGAGCATCAGGAACGGCAGGTTGAGCGCGAAGAACAGCAGCCCGACCGGCCAGCCCGTCTGGTAGGAAACCAGCAGCGCAAGGCCCGCGACCCCCGCGGTAACGATCCCGGAAACTTTCATCAGCACCATGCCGATCGCGATCAGCGTGCTGCCGGTGAGCAGCGCGTAGATGTCCTCGAGCAGCGAATGCTCGGTCGGGTCGGGGACGAGAGGGTAGGTCATGGCGCGCCGAAATACCCCGACGCGCCGCCTCCAGGCAATTTCGTGCTTGGCGCGGGCACTGTTCTTTTATTGCGCCGCGGCGCGCCCGCTCACTTGGTTTTCCCGTCCATCGCGTCGCCGATCAGGCTGGCGAGCGAGCGGCCGGTCGCAAGCACGCCGGTGCGGAACGCCGCATCGTTCACCGCGAAAGTATAGTCGCCGCTCTTGGTCGACCATTCGTCGCCGAAGGTTTCCTCCTTCACCCCGAGCTCGGTGAACTCGCCGGCGAAGGGCGCGGGCGTACGCACGCCATGCTCGGGTACGTTGATGCTGCACCATCCGCCCTTGGCCGTGGCCCCGTAGACATAGGCACCCGCGAGATGCATCGCCGGATCGAAGCTGATGCTCGCGTGCGTACCGCTGTAGGTCTGGCTGGTCGAACCGCCGAGCTGCGGCAGCGTGAGGTAGATCTCGGGCAGCAGCAAGGTCGCGCCGGTGCGTTGCGCCGCCTTGCCGAAATTGGCCGCCGGGCCCATCAACCCGTAGGACAGCGCCTGTTCGTCGCTCGGGGCCGCCACCGCGAAATCGGTGCCGGGAAAGAGCCGCGCATCATGGGTCGGAACGCCGTAGCGGGGATTGTCCGGCCACCGTTCCTTGTCGGCCACGTCGCCCTTCACGTCGTCCCAGGTCAGCACCGTATAGCCGGAGGCGCGGAGCCGGGCGACGATCGCGTCGGTGATCTGGCCCGACAGCTCCTGCAGCTCGGACCGGGACAGCCCCTCGATGAACACGCGCGCCTTGGCCTTGGCCTTGCCCAACCCGCCCCCCGCGCTGAGCCTGGTGCGCGCGGTGACGTAGAGATAGGTCGTCGGAACGAGATAGGTGGTGCCCTTGGCGCAGGTCTTGAGCGTGCCGTAGGTCACCCGGTCGCGGTTGATCTCGAACTTCGCGCCGTTGAAATCCTGCGCCGGCGGCGCCGCGCCGCCCAGCAGGGCGAGCGCCATGGCCGCGGCCAGTGCATTGCGAATTTTCATGTTGCCCATCCCCCGATCAGCACGCCGCCTCCCCATGCGGCGAGGAGAGGATAACACCGTCCGCGCGAAGGTGCGAGAGGCTCCCGTCAGGCGGCGACCCCGACCAGCCGTCCGAGCAGGTGATAGGGCTGGACGAGCCGGATCGGCGTGCCGTTGATCTCCTTGAGCCGGCCCGACCAGACCAGTTCGTAGAGGGTCTTGAGATCGGACTTGTCGAGATCGGTTATCCGGCAGTTGTCGCCGTAGTTCATGATGCTGTGCGGATCGTCGATAGTGCCGAAGCTGACCGCGGGCGCGGCCTGCTCCTTCAGCAGCGCGAACCAATGGCGCAGTCCGAAGATATGGCCGATTTCATGCGCGAGCGTCTTGGCCGGATCCAGCGCGGGATCGAACATCTTCGGATAGATCCTGAGTTCCTGCTGCCCGCCGCCGGGAAAGAAAGCTTCCGCCAGCACGAAGCCCCCGGCGACTTGCTTGTCCGCCACCAGCGGCTTGATCTCGAAATCCCACGCCTCGTCATCGTAGCTGAACTTAACGGGTGCGGCATCGCCCCACACCTTCACCGCGGTGGCGAACAGCATCTCGACCCTCGCCGTGATCTGCTGCGGAAATTGCCAGCGGCGCAGCGCCTGCGGATTGAAGCGCCAGTTCAGGACCGTGCCCTGTTCCCACAGGCCGACAAAGCCGCCGGTGGCATTGATGACGAGTTCTTCGGCAGACGCCCCGTCGGGCTCGGCAGAGCCACGCGGCTCGGTCTCGCAAACCACCTCCTGGCCGATCTTGAAGACGTCGTCGAACGCGTCGTCCCCATCGTATGGCGCAAGCGCATCGCCGCCTGGCTTCTCCTCAGCGACAAGGCCTTTGCGCAGCCTGGTCAGTTCGAGCATGATCGTTCCCCCTTCGCCGCCGGCATAGCTCCGGAGAACAGGGCGCGGATGCGGAATGGCTCGACAATCGAGCGGATATGTCCCGAAAGCCGCGGAAACGCGCATTTGTTACATTCATTTCCGAGGTTATCGCGCTCGTCTCGGAATTTCCCGCCGCGCATCCTGAGCGACGCGTTGAACGACGGGGGGACCAGACATGCCGATCGATACCAATTTCAGTTTCCACCACCTCCATACGGGCCAGCCGGGTGCGCTCGTCAAAGGCTTCATAGCCGGGGAGGAGGATTACCTCGGCCTGCTGCGCGGGCTGGCTGGGACCTATCCGGCGCACAATCCGCAGCGGAAGTGGAAGGGCAGCGGGTTCAACATGATCTGGCGGCCGAACTTCGCCAACGCATCCGGTAGCCAGCCGCACTTCCTGCAATTGAACATGACCAACGAGGAACTCAGCTTCACCGAGATCAGCGGATCGACCGGCATCGCCAACCGCGGCCTGCTGCAGGAGGACATTTTCCTCGGCGGGGCGACCTATCTGCAAACCATCGCCGACAGCTTCGACAACACCGACCAGCACTTCGAGGTGGGCGTGTTCAACCGCGTGCCCCCGACGACCGATCCCGCCGAGCCCGAAACGGTCACCCGCCTCGGAACCATCCCGCACGGAACGACGATCAACTTGCAGGGCACGGCCTTCGTCACCGATGTGCCGCAGATCGCCGCGGCCTCGATCACGCCGTTCGGGATCGGCAGTCCGGACGATGGCCAAAGCGGGCTGGTCCACTTTCCAGAGGAAGTTCTGGCCAACGCGCTCGATTCGAGAACCGACCTCGCGCGGGTCGCCTCGCTCGACCAGGCGCATCTGGCCAACCCCAACCTGTTCCTGCTGGACGCACTCGCCGGCCAGACGATCACCAGGACCACCGTGATCCTGCTCAGCTCGGATTCGGCCGCAGCCGGCGCGGTGCCGGATGCCGGCGGCGGGGTGGACAACATCGCCTTTCTCAAAGGCAAGGCGGCCGGGCCCAACGCGGTGGCGCCGAAGGTCACCGCGATCTTCTGGATCGAGGAAGGTCAGGACGCCGACGGGAGCGCGCTGCTGCAGCTGCAATATACCCAGCGGGTGCTGCTGGACTTCGGCGGGCTGAGCTGGCCGCACATCACCGTCGGCACGCTGAGGCCGGCCTGATCCCCGCGCCTTCCGGCAGGTGCGAAACCGGGCGAGCGAGCTTGCCCGGTTTCCGCCCGGCGCCAGAAATCAGGCCGCGGTGCCGCCGTGCTCGCGCAGCAGGCGCCGGGCCCTGAGCCACATCTCGACCCGCATCACGCCGAACAAGCCGACCGCGAATACGATGAAACCGTCGTTGATCAGCGCCGGGCTGATCGCCCAGGCATCGCGCTCCATTTCCAGTCCGCTGCGCAGGGCGGTGCGGATCACGATCAGCGCGACAAGGAACAGCAGCGCCCAGGGCGAACCCTGCGCCATCAGCCGGCCGTCGCCATCGGTCCAGATCCGCATCAGCCTCCCGCGCTGCCAGCCGAGTGCCGCCCCCAGGGCGAATGCCACCACCAGCCAGGGAATATCGCCGGGCGCCGGCGGCAACTGCCACAGGCTGAGCGCGGCGATTCCCAGGAACACCACCGGGACCAGCCAGAGCGTCTCCACCTTCAGCGGCCGCACCTTGCTCATGCCGCGCATGCGGAAGAACAGCACTACCAGGATTATCAGGCCGGTGAACAGATAGGCGCCGAGCGGTGCCTGGCCGGATTGCTGCATGGTTGCGGTCTCCTTGCTGCGAACTCGCTGTTCGGGCTGCCTCAATGGCCGGATCGGCCATCGGGACGCAAGGCTTTCCGCGCAGGCGTCCCGGACTAGTCCCCCTGCAGCTTCCTGCGGAACAGGCGCCGGGCCAGCCAATCTTCGAGTATCCGCCCGAATACATACAGCACTAGGAAAATTCCGGCGAACGCATAGCCCGCGATCGGCGACGGCTTGCCCTCGTCGGGGTCGGGCTTCTTGTCCTTCTTGTCTTTCTTCGGCTTTTCCGGAGCGGGCGCACCGAGGAACTTGTCGATCGGATTCAGCGGCACGAGCGGTTTGGCCTCTTCCTTTTCCTTCTTCTTCTGCTGCTCAGCCTTCTCGGCCGCAGTGGGCGGCGCCTGGAGCTTGCCGCGCAGCAGGTTGAACTCTGCGAAGGCGAGGAACAGCAGCGGCGCGAGGAAGCAGAACAGCAGCGCCCGGCTGACGAGGTGATAGCGCAGCACCGGCCCGCCCCCGTATTTGGCCGCGTGCTTGCCCCCCTGCTCGCCGGCGCCCGGCTCGATCCGCAGCACACCGCTGTCGAACACCGACATCTTGTCCTGCGCGGCCTGGTCCTTCTTGCTGAAGGTAAGGCTATCGCCCGCCAGTTCGTGGCTGGTCCCGGCCTGGCCGAACAGCCCCTCGAGCCGCGCGAAGGCTTCCCCGGTGGATTGGCCCGCGGGCAGCGGCAGGGTGCCGCGAATATGCCAGATCCAGTCGATGAAGCGCAGGTTCACGCGAACGCCTTTCGGAAGAGCGAATTCAGGAAACCGCGCGCACGGCGGCAGACGGGGAAGTCCCCGGGGCGGTACCTTATTCGGCCGGCACGGCCGCGGGCGGCCGGGCGAAGCGGTGCCGGATGCTCTTCCACCCCTCGGTGAAGGGATAGGTCATCTGTTCGCGGATCGACATGCGGCGGCCGCCTTCCTGGCCGAGCAGTTCGGCCTCGCCGTCGATGCAGGTGCCGAAAATCCGGTCGATGAAGATATAGGCCCCGGCAAAATTGCTGCGGGTCGATTCATAGTCCTGCGAATGGTGCAGGCTGTGGTGCTCGGTGGTGTTGAACAGGAAGCGCCACCAGCGCGGCGAATTGAAGCGCACGTTGATGTGCTGATAGGCGCCGATCGCCATGCCCATCGCGCTGGCCAGCAGGAAGGCGCGGGGCACGAAATCGAAGAACCCGCCGATCCCCAGACCGATCAGGAACAGCTCGACCGGATTGCCGACGGCACCTTTGTTCACGTTGAGCTGGGTGATGTAGTGATGCACCGAATGCGGCAGCCACAGCGGGTACCAATTGTGCATCCCGCGGTGCATCCAGTACTGCAGAAAATCGAAGATGAACGAGATCAGGAAGGCCTGCACCAGCAGCGGCAGCGTGGTGAACCAGGCGAATTTCTCGAGATGGAAATGCGTCTGGATCGCTTCGATGATCGTATCGCTGCCGACGAATTCGTCCACCACCCCGAGGAAGGTGAAGCCGATCGCTACGTAGAACGCATCGGTCGCCAGTTCCTTCCAGGTGATCGCCCAGCTTTCGTGGCGCGGGAAGCGCCATTCGAGCACCATGAAGAACAGCATCAGGACCAGGCCCATGATCGCGGCGGTGGTGCCGGTGGCGATCGAGTTGGGCGCGTAATACCAGAAGGCGACCAGCGCCAGCAGCAGCGTGGGCTGGAAATAGGTGAAGAACGCGACCTTGAACCGCCCGCCTTCGACCTGGGGGATGTTGTCCCAGCCGATGATCACCGGGGCTTGCGTCCCGACCACCCGATTGCCTACGCGAATTCCGTCCATGCCAACCCGCCCCTGCGCCGACCGCCCGTGGATAATCGCCGATTCCGGTAATACCGAATGGCCGGTTCATATTATCGTGTTGCAGTGCGGTGTAAACCTTCTATTCCGCGATTTGCCCGCTGTTTCGGGGCCAAACTCCGCTTTCCTACACGCGCCGGTTCTGTTTGAGTCCCCGGCAATGCCACGCCTGACCCCTTCCGCCAGATCGCGCATTCCGGGGACGCCGGGCGAAGGTCACACGCGGTTTGCGCGCGTTGCCGGATTTTCCGTTTTTTCCGAGGCGCTTGCCGGCAGAAACCGGCGGAAGGTCACACGGTTTCGCACCTCGTTCTAAGTCACACCCGCCGGTGCCGGCCAGCGGCGCGTGCCGCGACGCTTGCTCCGGGCCCGCGCAGCCACTATCTGCGCCGCAACTCCGAAATCCCTCCAGAACACCCTCAAGGACCACTGATGGCCGCCCAATACGCATACGTCATGAAGAACATGACGAAGACCTTCCCCGGCGCGCAGAAGCCGGTGCTGAACAACATCAACCTGCAGTTCTACCAGGGCGCCAAGATCGGCATCGTCGGGCCGAACGGCGTCGGCAAGTCCACGCTGATGAAGATCATGGGCGGGATCGACACCGATTTCACCGGCGAGGCCTGGCCGGGCGAGAACATCACGGTCGGCTATCTCCCGCAGGAGCCCGAGCTCGACACCAGCAAGACCGTGCTCGAGAACGTCAAGGACGGCGCGCGCGAAGTGGCCGACCTGGTCGACCGCTTCAACGCGATCTCCGCCGAGATGGGCGATCCCCAGGACGACACCGATTTCGACGCGCTGATGGAAGAGATGGGCGTGTTGCAGGAGAAGATCGACGCGGTCGACGGCTGGACGCTCGACAACCAGCTCGAAGTGGCGATGGAAGCCCTGCGCTGCCCGCCGGGCGACTGGCCGGTCGACAATCTCTCGGGCGGCGAGAAGCGCCGCATCGCGCTCACCCGCCTGTTGATCCAGAAGCCCTCGATCCTGCTGCTCGACGAACCGACCAACCACCTCGACGCCGAAAGCGTCGAATGGCTGGAAAACCACCTCAAGGACTACGCCGGCGCGGTGCTGATGATCACCCACGACCGCTACTTCCTCGATCACGTGGTCGGCTGGATCCTCGAGCTCGATCGCGGGAAATACTTCCCCTACGAAGGCAATTACTCGACCTACCTCGAGAAGAAGGCCAAGCGCCTCGAGCAGGAAGACCGCGAGGAATCGGGCCGCTCCAAGGCGCTCAAGGAAGAGCTGGAGTGGATCCGCCAGACTCCGGCCGCACGCCAGACCAAGAGCAAGGCGCGCATCCGCAAGTTCGAACAGCTCCAGGAAGCCCAGAACGATCGCCGCCCGGGCAAGGCGCAGATCGTGATCCAGGTCCCCGAGCGGCTCGGCGGCAAGGTGATCGAGATGAAGAACATCTCGAAGGCCTATGGCGACAAGCTGCTGTTCGAGGACCTCTCGTTCATGCTTCCGCCGGGCGGGATCGTCGGCGTGATCGGGCCGAACGGCGCGGGCAAGTCCACCCTGTTCCGCATCATCACCGGGCAGGAGACGCCCGACACCGGCTCGGTCGAGATCGGCGAGACGGTGCGCCTCGGCTATGTCGACCAGAGCCGCGACCACCTCGACGGCTCGAAGAACGTGTGGGAGGAAATCTCCGACGGGCTCGACTACATGACGGTCAACAAGCACGAGACCTCGACCCGTGCCTATGTCGGCGCGTTCAACTTCAAGGGCGCCGACCAGCAGAAGAACGTCGGCAAGCTCTCGGGCGGCGAACGCAACCGCGTCCACCTTGCCAAGATGCTCAAGCAGGGCGGCAACGTGCTGCTGCTCGACGAACCGACCAACGACCTCGACGTCGAAACCCTCGCCGCGCTCGAGGATGCGATCGAGAACTTCGCGGGCTGCGCTGTGGTCATCAGCCACGACCGCTTCTTCCTCGACCGTCTGGCGACGCATATCCTCGCCTTCGAGGGCAACAGCCACGTCGAATGGTTCGAAGGCAATTTCGAAGCCTATGAGGAAGACCGCCGCCGCCGCCTGGGCGATGCCGCAGATCGACCGACCCGGCTGGCCTACAAGAAGCTCACCCGCTGAGCTTTTCGGGGCGCGGCTCCTCCGCCGCCTTGGCCTCGGGCACGAAGGCCTTGGCGAGGTGGTGGTAGAGCCGCTCCTTGCACACCTTGCTGCCGGCCCAGTCGGCGATCAGCGCGGTGGCGAACAGCGGCAGGATCATGTCGGAGGAATTGGTCGTCTCGGCCAGGATGATGATCGCGGTCAGCGGCGCGCGGACCACGCCGGTAAAATAGCCGGCCATGCCGAGCAGCACGATCGCGCCGGCCTCCTCCGGGCGGAACAGCGGCGCCATCAGCTCGCCGAAGCCTGCCCCAACCGCCAGCGACGGGGCGAAGATCCCGCCGGGAATCGCGCTGGCGCTGGTCGCGAGTGCGGCGACGAACTTGGCCGGGCCGAACCACGGGCTTCCGCCCTCGCCTGTCAGCATCGCGCGGGTCGGCTCGTAGCCGGTGCCCCAGGTCTGGCCCTTGGTCGCGAAGCCGATCGCGGCGACCACCAGGCCGCAGATCAGGGCGGAGATCACCGGGCGGCTGCGCAGCAGGCCGGTCCAGCGCCCGCCGGGGCCGCGCAGCGCGATGAACAGGCGCGAGAACAGCCCGCCCAGCGCCCCCCCGGCCAGCCCCGCCAGGGGCGCGGCGACCAGCATGGTCGTCAGCGGCAGATGCGCGGTCACCTGGCCGAAATAGATATAGTCGCCGCTGATCCCCCGGCTGGTCAGCCCCGCGATCATCACCGCGCCCATCGCCATCACCGCGACCCGCTGCTCATAGGCGACCGCGAGTTCCTCGATCGCGAAGGAGATGCCCGCCAGCGGGGTGTTGAACGCCGCTGCAACGCCCGCCGCTCCGCCCGCGATCAGCACGCCGGCGCTCACCGGCACGCGCAGCAGGCGGTGCGCCGTGACCATGATCGCCGCGCCGAGCTGCACCGTGGGCCCTTCGCGGCCCACCGGCGCGCCGCCGAACAGGGCGACGATCGTCAGCAGAAGCTTGGCGATTCCGGCGCGCAGCGAGACCAGCGCCTGCTCGCCCTCACCCGCCGGATTGCGTGCCGCAGCGATCACCTGGGGGATGCCCGAGCCGCGCGCTTCGAGCGCGACCTTGCCGGTCAGCCAGGCGACCAGCGCGAAGATCGCCGGGGTCAGCGCCAGGCAGGCGTAGGGATGACTGGCGTAGACTTGCCCGAAGCCACGCTGGGCCAGATCGCCCGCCCGCGCGAACAGCAGGGCCGCGACCCCGACTCCCAGCGCACCGATCAGCGTCGCCAGGCGGCGGCGCCATTGCGCGAGTTCCGGCCCCGTGGCCGGTTCGATCCGGCGCAGCCAGTCGCCGATCGGCGAAATCCACTTCATGCGGGCGGCCTTAGCCACCGATGACGGGTTTCGCCAAGTGCCGAGGGACAAAATACCTTAGCTTCGGGGAAATCGAATCGAATTGGGGCAATTATGGGATCGTTCGCGAGGCGCGCGAAGGCGCTGATCGTCTTCACCACCGGGCTCGTGCCGCTGGCGGCGGCGCAGGCGCAGGACACGCCGGGCTGCGAGTTCAAGCTGCAGATCTCGAAGGTCGCGACGGCGGAGGGCAACCTTTTCACCAGAGACGAGAACCCGACGATCCTCGGCTGGATGCAGATTCAGGTGGAAGCGGCCGCGGTGAAGCCGGCGAACAAGGAACTGCTGGTGTCGCCGACCGCAATGGTCAGTGCATCCTATTACTGGTCCGCCGGAGCCCTCACCAGCTATGCGATCGAAGTGCGCAATCCTTACGTCGTCGCGCAGGGCGAGAACGGCCCGGTGTTCGACGCCGCGCTCGATGTCGACGGCGCGGTCCAGCGCTACACCATGCAGACTTTCAGCTTCTATCATTTCGATCCGATGGCCGATGCGACGGCCGGCAACGGTTTCGGCGCGCTGAAGAAGGACCTGACGCTGACGATCAGCGCGCCCGACCGGGACCCGGACGGCATCAGCTACAGCTTCGGCTTCCCCAGGGGCGATTTCGCCAAAGCCTACAAGGCAGGACAGCCGCAGTTCGCCGCCCTGATGAAGAAGGCCCAGGCGGGCACCTGCCAGCCGCTGCGCCAGCTTACCAGCACCGGGGGCAGCGACGACCCGAGCGCGGTCGGCTGCTTCCTCACCACCGCCGCCTGCGAAGGCGTGGGGCTGGCGGACGATTGCTGGGAACTGCGCACGCTGCGCCGGTTCCGCGACGGCTGGCTTGCCGGGCAGGCCGGCGGAACGGACGACATCGCCGCCTATTACGCCCAGGCCCCGGCAATCGCCGCGCGGTTGAAAGGCAACCAAAAGGCGCTGCTGCGGCTCTACTGGACCCGCATCCTGCCCAGCGCGGTGGCCGCGCAATGCGGCGCGAACCGTCTGGCGCGGGCGATCTACAGCAAGGGCATGCGCGAGCTGACCGCGGCTTCGGCCTGACCAGGTGTTCATTTTTTAAGATAGAAACCTGAACAATTGCCGATAGGCCGGTTCAGAATGCGCTCAGTGCGAATCGGATAGACACTCCCTACAACGCAAGGCCCCTGCCATCGGCGGGTCTTGCCGGAAAGGAGATGCCGAAATGACTATCAAAGGACTGCTCAAGACCGGCGGACTCACGGCGCTCGCCACCGCCATGGCGGTGACCGCGCTTCCATCGGCCGCCAACGCCGATCCCGGCGATCATCCCCGTGGTGCGCAAGGCGATCACGGCAACCGGGGCTACGGCTCGGGCGCGCGTCCCGCGCGCGACAACGGCGGGGCCCGCGCGGATCGGGGCGATCGCGGCGGACGTCCGTCGGGCGAACGCGGACCCAGCGGCGGCTCGGCTCCCGCGGCGGCTCCGGCGCGCGTGGGCAACAACGGCGGCGGCTATGCCGGGGGCAACCATGGCGGGGCCCGTACCTGGGCCGAAGCCCGCGGCCTTCCCTCGGGTTCCGGTGGTGCGCGTCCGTCCGGCGACAATCGCGGCGGCCGGCCCGCTCATGTCGCGGAAAGCGGCAACCACGGCGGCGACCGCAACTGGTCGGGCGGCGATCACAACGGGTCCTGGAACGACCGCGGCCGTCACGACAACAACGGCTCGTGGAACGACCGTGGCCGTCACGACAACCATGGCTCGTGGAACGACCGTGGGCGTCACGACAACCACGGCTCGTGGAACGACCGTGGGCGTCACGATCATGGGTCGTGGGATCGCAACTGGCGCAGCAATCACCGCTACAACTGGTCGGCCTATCGCAACAGCCACCGGAGCATTTTCCACCTGGGCACCTATTACTCGCCCTATCGGGGATACTCCTACCGGCGGCTGAGCATCGGGTTCTACCTCGACTCGCTGTTCTATTCGAACCGCTACTGGATCGACGATCCCTACGACTACCGCCTGCCGGATGCCTACGGGCCGTACCGCTGGGTCCGCTATTACGACGACGCGCTGCTGGTGGACATCTACACCGGCGAAGTGGTCGACGTGATGTACGACTTCTTCTGGTAAGCCGTCAGGCTCCAAAACCCCGCCTGCCGGAAGAGTGGACCGGCAGGCGGGGCAGAGCCCCCGCCCCTTTCGGGTCGGGGGCTCTGCTGCGTCTTGGTCCGCGTCTGCCGCCCAAAGGCGCCGCGCCCGCTCAGACTTTCGAAGTCCCGAACGGCAGCATTCGGAAGAGGTTGCCGTCGCGGTCGACGAGCGTGTGCTTGAGCGCGCCGAGAGTATGCAAGACGATCAACGCGAGCATCGCCGTGCCCGCGGTGGCATGGGCTTCGAAGATCGAATGGCCGAGGTTTTCGTCGGCCGCCACCGGGAGGGCGGGAACGGCGAAGAGGCCCCACATGCCGATGCCCCGACCGTAGAACGAGGTCGCGAGCCAGCCGCCCAGCGGCAGGCCGATCAGCAAGGCGTAGAACACGACATGCGTGATGTGGGCGAGCCGGGCCTCCCAGGGTTTGACGCTCGCTGCAAAGGGCGGCGGCTTCTTGGCGATCCGCCACGCGAGCCGCGCCAGTGTGAGAACGAGGATCACGATCCCCAGCGCCATGTGGTTCGCCATCACCGCGGCCCGCTCGGCATCCGGCAAGCCCTCCGCACTGTCGGCGATCCGCCAGTTGGCGATCACCGCGATCGCGATCGTCCAGTGGAGCAGCATTGCCACTCCGGAATAGCGCTTCTGGTTCATCCGCTTCTCCTGTTCCCCGGCAACATCCTAGCGCGACCGGTCGCACGGGCAACACTTGCCGCCATTTGCGGGTTGGGCCATGACACCGGTCAAATCATGACCGACACCGTGCTGCCCATCACCGCACCCAATCCCGACAAGGCCGCGCTCGCCCGGATCGGCCGCAAGGTGCGCGAGCGGCTTACGGTCAATCCGGCGATCTACCGCGTGCCGAGCGACAAGGTCGAGCTGTTCGCGCTCGGCGAGTTCATGAATCCGGCGGAGTGCGCGGCGATGGTCGAGCTGATCGACCGCCACGCGAAGCCGTCCGAGGCCTTCGACACCGCCTATACCGAGGCCTACCGCACCTCGTACTCCGGCGACGTCGATCCGCACGACAGCTTCGTGCAGAAGATCCAGCGGCGGATCGACGACCTGCTCGGCCTGCCGGGCGACTATGGCGAAACCGTGCAGGGCCAGCGCTACCTGCCGGGGCAGCAATTCAAGCAGCATTTCGACTGGTTCGACACCGAGCGCGACTACTGGAAGGCCGAAACGACCCGCGGCGGGCAGCGGTCGTGGACCGCGATGGTGTTCCTCAACCCGGTCGAGGCCGGCGGGACGACCAATTTCCCGCTGTTGCGCATGGCGATCGATCCGCGCCCCGGCGCGCTGCTGATCTGGAACAATGCGAACGAGGCCGGCGATCCCAACGAATGGACCCTCCACGCCGGAATGCCGGTCGAGGCCGGGACCAAATACATCATCACCAAATGGTACCGCACGAGGAAATGGGGCTGAAGCCCTGGCGGTGAACCTGCGTCAGCCGTCGCCCTCGGGGCTGTCCTTGCAGATCGCCTTCACCAGCCGGTCGACCTTCTGCGACAGGCGGATCAGCTCCATCTGCGCGCGCAGATTGACCTCGTAATCGTGCCGCGCGGCGATCCGGTCCTTCGCCGCCTGGCGGTTCTGGCTCATCATGATGATCGGCGCCTGCACCGCGGCGAGCATCGACAGCACCAGGTTGAGGAAGATGAACGGATAACGGTCGAACGGCGGAAAACCCAGCGCGGCCACCAGCGGGCTGTTGAGCAGCACCCAGGCGACCAGCACCACGCCGAAGCCGCCGATGAAGGCCCACGATCCGCCGACCGCCGCGACCCGGTCGGCGAGCTTGTCGCCGAAGGTCGCATGGGCCTGCGCGACCTCGTCCGAATCCATCCACATCATCTTGGCCGACGCGAGATGCTCGAGCACCTGCTGCTCGTCGCGCGCAAGCGTATCGAAATCGCGGCCGAGCAATTCGCGCGCAAGCGCCTTGGGATCGGCCGTGTGCCTCATTGAACCAATGCCTCCGCGATCAACCGCCGGGTGTTGGCCACGCCGTAGAGCGCGATGAAGCTGCCCATCCGCGGCCCCTGGCTCGATCCGAGCAGGGTCTCGTAGAGCGCCTTGAACCAGTCGCGCAGCGATTCGAAACCATAGGCCTCGTTCTTGCCGATCTCGTAGACCTCGGTCTGCAGATCCTCGGCGCTCGCATCCTCCGGAAGGCCCGCCAGCACCGCATCGAGCGCCTTGAGCGCCGCCGCCTCATGCGCCTCGGGCTTGCGCCGCGCGAGGGTGGAGGCGACGAAATCGCGGTTGTAGGCCAGCGCCTTGCCGACCAGCGCATCGAGCTCGGGGTGATCCGCCGGGTCCGGATCGGCGATGTAGTTGCCGAGATAATTCCACACCTGGTCGTGGCTCGCATTGGGCCCGAGCACGCCGACCAGATTGAGCAGCAGCCCATAGGTCACCGGCAGGCTGTCCCCGTCGCCGCCGTGATAGCCGTTGGCGCGCAGCAGGTTCCACACGGGATTGCCGAGCTGCTGTTCGATCGGCTGCTCGGGGATCTTGGCCCGGAACTGCCAGTATTCATCGACCGCCTTGGGAATGATCCCGGCGTGCAGGCTCTTGGCGCTCTTGGGCTCGCGGAACAGGTAGAACCCCAGGCTCTCCTCGCTGCCGTAGGTCAGCCACTCCTCGATCGTCAGGCCGTTGCCCTTGGACTTGGAAATCTTCTCGCCGTTCGCGTCGAGGAACAGTTCGTAGATCATCCCCTCGGGCTTCCGCCCGCCGAGGATCTGCGCGATCTTACCACTCTGGGTGACGCTGTCGGTGAGGTCCTTGCCGCTCATCTCGTAATCGACGCCCAGCGCGACCCAGCGCATCGCCCAGTCGACCTTCCACTGCAGCTTGGCCCTGCCGCCGAGGATCGACTGTTCGACCGTCTTTCCCTCGTCCTCGAACCGCACGATGCCGGCCTCGGCATCGACCACCGTCACCGGCACCTGCAGCACCACGCCGCTGGTCTCGCTGATCGGCAGCACCGGCGAATAGGTCTTGCGGCGTTCCTCGCGCAGGGTCGGCAGCATCACACCCATGATCGCGTCGAAATTGCGCAGCACGTTCTTCAGCGCCTCGTCGAACCCGCCGGAATTGTAGCGGTCGGACGCGGCGACGAATTCGTAGTCGAACCCGAAGCGGTCGAGGAAGTCGCACAGCATCGCATTGTTGTGCGCGGAGAAGCTCGCAAATCCGGCCGCGAAGGGATCGGGAATGCGGCTGAGCGGCTTGTGCAGATTGGCCGTCAGCAGTTCGCCGTTGGGGATATTGTCGGGCACCTTGCGCAGCCCGTCCATGTCGTCGCTGAAGGCGACCAGCCGGGTCGGATGCCCGCCGGTGAGCATCTCGTAGGCGCGGCGCACCAGCGTGGTCCGCAGCACTTCCTGGAAGGTCCCGATATGCGGCAGGCCCGAGGGGCCGTAGCCAGTCTCGAACAGCACCGGCACCAGGTTGCCCGCCGCATCGCGCTTGCCGCCCGGGAACCGCTTGGCAAGGCGCTGGGCCTCCTGGAACGGCCAGGACTTCGAGGTGCTTGCGGCTTGGATCAGGGTTTCGTCAGTCATTGCGCCCGCGCCTTTGCGGAAGGACGCGCCGGAAGCAAGCGCGAAGCGCAGCGCCCGTTGAAGCGGAACGGGGGGTAAAGTGCGCTCAATCTGCCGCCTTTTGGCTCTTTTTTCAGGCAGTTGATGCCCGAAGCACCGGGACCTTTCGCCGCCCCTTCGTAAAAGGCCTCGGCGATCGCGCGGGAAAGGAGCTGACGGCAAACCATCTCCACGGCGTGGCACAAGAACGGGCCTGTAGGAAAGCGGTCCTTCGGACGCCGTCACCCCTGCGCGCCGTTCAACACCAGATCCACCATTCCCAGCAGCCATTCCTCCTGCCCCAACGCCGGATCGGGCGATCCGATCAGCGCGCATTGCAGCAACAGGCCGTTGAGCGCCCCGGCCACCGTCGCCGGCGAAGCCGAACCCCCGACCAGCCCCCGCGCCTGCGCCTCCTCGACCATCCGGCGCAGCACGGAGTTGGTGCCCGGCCGGTCGGGATCGCGTCCGATCCCGCGCACCGAAGCCAATGTCGCCACCAGCGCCACCTCGCGA
Organism: Novosphingobium sp.; assembly: GCA_017744735.1. GTDB lineage: Bacteria > Pseudomonadota > Alphaproteobacteria > Sphingomonadales > Sphingomonadaceae > Andeanibacterium. Next base: position 211,760 of record JAGIAR010000005.1, read on the forward strand.
TGCGCGGTCACCCAACCGCCGGCGAAGCGGAAGAACGAGCGGATCAGCGTCAGCGGATCGGCGCCCGCTTCGCGCTCGCGCAGATAGGCTTCGTACCCCTCGGCGCGGAACCGCTCGGCGATCCGCACCGCGATGTCGTCTTTCGAGAGGAAGTTGTAATAGATGGTCGCCCGCGCCACGCCCGCACGCTCGGCGATCTCCTCCATCGAGGTTTCGACCATGCCCTGTTCGGCAAAGCACGCCAGTGCGGCATCCATGATCGCCCGGACGCTCTTTTGCGAACGCGCATTGGACCGGGGCGAGGTCGTCGAGTTTTTCATACTTGAGTCCAAATTTATACTTGAGTACAAATAACCGACTCGTTCGTGAAAGGGAACCCCGATGGGCACCGAGCAGATTAGCGTTCGAAAGGCCGCCGCCGGCGACATTCCGGCAATGGTCGCGATCCTCGAAACCAAGCGGATCGAATATCAGGGCTATGAGCCGGTGTTCTGGAACAAGGCGGCCAATTCGGCGGAAATCCAGACCGGGTTCTTCACCTACCTGCTCGACCAGCAGGACAAGACCACGATGTTCGCGGCCGAAATCGCCGGCAAGCTAGCCGGCTTCCTGATCGCGACCCTCACCCCCGCGCCGCCGATCGTGGATCCGGGCGGGCCGACCGCGACGATCGACGACTTCCACGTCGCGCATCCGGAATATTGGGAGAGCGTCGGCGAAGCCCTGATCGAGCACGCGATGGCCTACGGCCGCAATCAGGGCTGGCGGCAGGTGATCGTCGTCTGCCCGCACAAGGAGCGTGCGAAAGCCGGGTTTCTGGCCGACAAGGATCTGTCACTGACCACCGAGTGGTGGACGAAGACGCTGTAAACGAGCCGGATACGCAGAAGGAGACGACCGCTTTCACGGCCGCCTCCCCCACAGCCAGCAATAGGTCAGGCTGCCTGCGGGTATCTGCGTGCCAGTTCCGGCCAGTTGTTCGGATACTGGCTGAGGTCGATCCAGGGCCGGGCGTCGCCGAAGTCGCGACCGAGCGAGGCGATGATCAGGCGGGCCCGCTTCATCCGCGCGCGGCGGTCGGTAAAGGGGTTGGCCTTGTCGGGCTTAGCCTCGACCATCCGCTTGAACAGGGCTTCGCGCTCTTCATAGGTCTCGGGACGCTTGGCCGGGAGATCGACCGAGGCACCCCTGCTGGGCAGCGCGCCCTTGACCGAAGCGGGCTTGACGGCTGACTGGCGCCGGCTGGGGCGATGGTCGTCCGCCCACCGAGCATGACCCGCGCCGAAGGCGTTCTCCGCCCGTGCGACGGCCGGGACCGGTTCGATGCCGGCGCGGATCGGCGTTGCCGCCGGGATCGCCTGCGGATCGGCCATCACCGGAGCCGGATCGGAAACCGAGCGTTCGGCCAGCCCCTGCGGGGCCGCGGAGGCGACCGGACCGGTGGTGACCAGCGGATCGGCGCGCGGAGTAACCACCGGACGGGTGACCGGGTTGGCCTGCCGCATCGCGCGGCGCGCCTTGCGGCGGCGATGAATGGTAACCCCCAGCCAGCCGAGGGCAATCAGGGTAAGTCCGCCGACCGCACCGGTCAGGATCGTGAAATCATCGACCGCACGGGCGGCTGGGACGGGAGCGATCACCGGTTCCTGGGCCGGCTCTGCACTCTGGGACGCGGGGAACAGTTGCACCGGGGCCGCGGCCTGATCGGCCGGGGCGGCGGGAGCAGGGTCGCTGGCAGTGCTGGCAGTGTCGTTAGCCGCGCTCGCCATCGAACCGGTCGGGGCCGGAGCAGCGGCAGGCTTGACCGCGGAAGTCACGCGCGGCGCAGCGGGCTTCGCCGGAGCGGCGGACGGCGCGGGCTGCGGAGCCGTTTCGGGCGCCGCGGCGTTCGCCGGAACATAGCCGGACGGCAGCGACTGCACGACCGGAGCCGTAACCGTGGTCGGCGCGACCGGAGCCGCTGGAGCGGCTGCAGGGGGTGCCTGCACGACCGGAGCCGGCGGGGCGTCGACCGCGGGTGACGCGTCCTGCGCCAACAAGGGGGTTGAGCCTAGCGCGAGCACCGCGGCAATCGCGATGGTGGCGCTGCGAAGGGTGTGAGTGTGTGTGCGCATAGTGAACTGGAAACGATCAGCGCGCCGGGAATGTTCCTTGAATGTCTGTTCAGGAATTTCCTATTTCATTGAAAATATTGATTATTCTATTTTCCGATTAGCGCCGGGAAGATTTCCGCATGCGACGAGTTGACGCGAAGTTGACGCAAACGAAATGCGCCGCGGATGGCCTGGCAAGCGGAATCGGAACCGTCGCGCGTCGTGCGGGTTGTGTCGGCTCCGGTTTGCCGGAGATGGCCGCTTCGCACCGCCGCTTGCCGCCCGTTCGCATTGTGTTCTAGGGTTGGCCGATGGAGCCCCTCCCCCTCCCCGCCCTGCACGCCAGCCACGCCGGCAGTTGGCTGCGCGCGACGCAGGGAACTGCTGCGACCAGAACCGCGAGCAAGGGCGAGGCGATCATGGCGGCTGCCGATACGCCGCATCTCCTGCTCAACGCCCCGCTGGTCGCGACGCGGCTGGGCTATCCCGATCTGTCCGGGCTGGATCTGCTCGAACTCTACGCCTTCGTCCATCCGGCGCGGTTCTGCGTGCCGACCCCCAAGGGCCTTGCCCATGCACTCGGGCTGGACGAGCCCCGGAGCGACGACGAGGTGCCGCTGCTGCTCCAGCGCGCCGCCGCCCGGCTGGTGGAGACCTGCGGCGGCGAGGAATGGACGGAGCGCGAAGGCGCCTGGAGCGTGCTGCAATCGCTCGTGCGGCTGCGCTGGCCATGGGCCAATGTCATCGCCCCGCATATCCGCCAGCCCGAGCGCGCCGAACGCTGGCTGTTCACCCGCCTGCCCGAATGGGACGAGGCGCCCGAGCGGCCCCAGCCGGCGCAGGTCAGGCTCGATCCCGAGGACGTGCGCGCACGGCTGAGCGAGCTGACCGGCCACCATGCGGAGGAGCGCCCGAGCCAGCGGGTCTATGCCGCCGAAGCTGCCTGGACCTTCGCCCCGCGCGAGCGGAAGGGCGCCCCGCACGTGTTGCTGGCGCAGGCGGGCACCGGGATCGGCAAGACCCTCGGCTATCTCGCCCCGGCCTCGCTGTGGGCCGAGAAATCGGGCGGCACGGTGTGGGTCTCGACCTTCACCAAGAACCTCCAGCGCCAGCTCCGCCGCGAGAGCCGCCGCGCCTGGCCGGCCGCGCGCGCCGACGGCAGCCAGCCGGTGGTGGTGCGCAAGGGGCGCGAGAACTATCTCTGCCTGCTCAATCTGGAGGACGCGCTGCAGGGCGGCTTCGGCGGGCGCGCCGCGGTTCTGGCGCAGCTCGTCGCGCGCTGGGCGGCCTATTCGCAGGACGGCGACATGATCGGCGGCGATCTGCCCGGCTGGCTGGGGACATTGTTCCGCAGCCGCGCGATCCGCTCGCTGACCGACCAGCGCGGCGAATGCGTCTACGCCGGCTGCCCGCATTACCGGAAGTGCTTCATCGAACGCGCCGGGCGGGCCAGCGCCCAGGCCGATCTGGTGATCGCGAACCACGCGCTGGTGATGGTCAACGCCGCGCGCGGCCGCGACCATGCGCAGCGCCCGACAAGGATCGTGTTCGACGAGGGCCATCACGTGTTCGACGCGGCGGATTCGACCTTCGCCGCCGAGCTGACCGGCATGGAGTGCGTCGAGCTCAAGCGCTGGATCGTCGGACCCGAGCGCGGCTCCAAGGGCCGGCGCCGCGGGCTGTCGGCGCGGCTGGCCGATCTCGCCTCTTACGACGAGGCCGGCGGCAAGGCGATCGCCGCTGCAGTGGAAGCGGCCGACGCGCTTCCCGGCGACGGCTGGCTCGCCCGGCTGGCGGAGAACGCGCCCTCCGGCCCGATCGAAGGGCTGCTCGCCGGGGTCCGCGCGCTCACCTACGCCCGCGACGAGAGCGGCGGGCAGGAAATGGGCTACGGGATCGAGACCGAGGCCGCCCAGCTCGACGGCAATTTCGTCGAGCTGGCGCAGCAGGCACAGGGCGCCCTCGCCGCGATCCGCACTCCGCTGATCAAGCTCGGCGTGCGGCTGGAGGCCTTGCTGGAAGAACCGCCCGACTGGCTCGACGGACCCGGCCGCGCGCGGATCGACGGGGCGCGCTATTCGCTCAAGTGGCGGATCGACATGCTCGCGGCGTGGGAGGCGCTGCTCGGGCGGCTCGGCGGCGCGGCCGACCCCGATTTCGTCGACTGGCTCGCGGTCGACCGCTCCGAGGCGCGCGAATACGATATCGGCCTCCACCGCCGCTTCCTCGATCCGATGAAGCCTTTCGCCCAGACCGTGCTCGAGCCCGCCCACGGGGTGATGCTGACCAGCGCGACGCTGAAGGACGGCGGCGACTGGACCGCGGCGCTCGCCCGCTCCGGCGCCAACTGGCTCGACGTGGCCCCGCATCTGACCGAGCAGCTCAGCCCGTTCGATTATGCCGCCAATGCCGAGGTGCTGATCGTCACCGACGTGCGCAAGGGCGATCTTGCCGCGCTGGCGGGCGCCTACGGCCGGCTGATCGAGGCATCCCGGGGGGGCGTGCTCGGCCTGTTCACCGCGATCCGGCGGCTGCGCGCGGTGCATGGAAGGATCGCCGACCGGCTCGCGCGCGAGGGCCTGCCGCTCTACGCCCAGCATGTCGATCCGATCGACACCGGCACGCTGGTGGACATCTTCCGCGACGATCCGCGCGCCTCGCTGCTGGGCACCGATGCTCTGCGCGACGGGGTCGACGTCCCCGGCCATTCGCTGCGCTGCGTGGTGATGGAGCAGGTCCCCTGGCCCAAGCCATCGATCCTTCACCGCGCGCGGCGCGCGGCGAATGGCGGTTCCGGTTTCGACGACCGGATCATTCGCGCCCGGCTGGCGCAGGCCTTCGGACGGCTGATCCGCACGGCCCAGGATCGCGGTCATTTCGTGGTGCTGTCGGCCGCCTTCCCGAGCCGGCTGACCGCCGCCTTCCCGCCCCGAACGCCGATCCACCGGCTTACGCTCGATCAGGCTTTACATCGCGTCGCCGGGGGTGTTTCAGTCGGGAACGACGCGATTCCGGCCCTTCCGGTCTCGCCGCCGGAGGATTGAGTACCCCGTGAAGCTGCTCGGCCTGCTGCGCCATGCGAAGTCCGACTGGGACGATCTCGGCCTGCGCGATTTCGACCGCGGGCTGAACGATCGCGGCCGCAAGGGCGCGACGCTGATGGGGGACCACATCCGCACCCACGGAATCCGGTGGGAGCGGGTCGTCGCCAGCCCCGCGGTAAGGGTGAAGCGCACGCTGGAGGCCGCGAGGCTCGACGAGGGCGCGGTGTGGCAGGACAACGCCTATCTCGCCAGCTCCGCGACGCTGCTGGACGTGCTGGCGAAGGTCGAGGACGATCCCTTCTCGGTGCTGCTCGCCGGACACAATCCGGGGCTGCAGGAACTGATCTTCGAGCTGGTTCCGCCCGAAGCCGAAAACGCGCTGTTCGACGAAGCGGCGGAAAAGCTGCCTACCGCGACCTATGCGGTGCTGGAGCTCGATATCGACGACTGGGCGGCAATCGCCCCGGGGCGCGGCAGGCTCGTCCATCTCGCCCGCCCGCGCGATCTCGACCCCGAGCTGGGGCCGGAAGTGATGGGATAGGAGCCTGCCGGGCTCAGCTTTCCAGCGCCGCCGCCAGCCTTCCGCGGATCGCGCGCAGTTGCGGGAGCACGTCGGTGCGCGCGGCGGCGGCGGATGGAGCGGCTGCCGCAGACGCGGCCGGATCCGCCTTGGCGCCGCCCTGCAACGCCAGCCGCGCGCCCTTCAGCGTGTAGCCTTCGCGATTGACCAGCCGATCGATCGTGTCGACGATGCGCACGTCTTCGGCCCGGTAGTAGCGCCGTCCGCCGCTGCGCTTGAGCGGCTTGAGCATCGGGAACTGCTGCTCCCAATAGCGCAGGACGTGCTGTTTGATCCCCAGCGCCTGCGCGACCTCGCCGATGGTGCGCAGAGCATCGGGCTCCTTCCCATCGTTGAAACGCGGATCGCTTGCCACAGTGATTCTCCCCCAGTTTTTCTGTTCAGCCGTCGGCGATCCGGTCTTTCAGGATCTGGCTGGCGCGAAAGGTCAGCACCCGCCGCGGGGTGATCGGAACCTCGATCCCGGTCTTGGGATTGCGGCCGACCCGCTGTTTCTTGTCACGCAGTAAAAATGTGCCGAAGCCCGAAATCTTGACGTTTTCGCCTTCTTCGAGCGCCCCACTCATATGGTCGAGAATGGTTTCGACCATCGCAAGCGACTCCGCCCGCGAAAAACCGAGTTTGCGGTTGATGACCTCTGCGAGGTCCGCGCGGGTCAAGGTTCCGACCGATCGCATCATCTCTTCGCGCCCCCCAACATCCCATGACGTTCAAAGAACCGGACTGCACTGAAGCCCCACAAACTAACACATTGTGGGAACTTGGCAATGTGGGGAAACGCGGAGCGCCGAATCCGGCGCTCGGGTTACATTCTGACGGCGCTGGCGCCCCAGGTAAAACCGCCGCCCATCGCTTCGAGCACCACGAGGTCGCCGGGCTTGATGCGCCCGTCGCGCACCGCGACGTCGAGCGCCAGCGGAACCGAGGCGGCGGAAGTGTTCGCATGGCGATCGACCGTCACCACCACCTTCTCGGGCGGCAGGCCGAGCTTGCGCGAGGTCGCGTCCAATATCCGCGCATTGGCCTGGTGCGGCACGACCCAGTCGACATCGGCCGGCGTCAGCCCCGCCCCGGCCAGCGCTTCGGCCAGCACCTCGGCGAGGTTCACCACGGCGTGGCGGAACACTTCGCGGCCCTTCATCCGGACCTTGCCGACCGTGCCGGTGGTCGAGGGACCGCCATCGACATTGAGCAGCGCGTTGTGCGCGCCGTCGGCGTGCAGCCGGGTCGCGAGAATGCCCGGCCCGTCTTCGGCCACCTCCTCCGCCGCGAGCACGATCGCCCCGGCACCGTCGCCGAACAGCACGCAGGTCGCGCGATCCTCCCAGTCGAGGATCCGGCTGAAGGTTTCGGCGCCGATCACCAGCGCCTTCCGCGCAGCGCCGGTGCGCAGCATCGAATCGGCCACGCCGAGCGCGTAGAGGAAGCCCGAACAGACCGCCGCCACGTCGAACGCGATCCCGCCGTTGCAGCCCAGCGCATCCTGCACGATCGTGGCGGTGGCGGGGAAAGTCTGGTCGGGGGTCGCAGTGGCCAGTACGATCAGGCCGATCTCCGACGCATCCACCCCGGCCGCTGCGAGCGCCCGGCGCGCAGCCTCGGTCGCCAGCGTCGCGGTGGTCTCGCCCTCGCCCGCGATATGGCGCGAACGGATACCGGTGCGCTCGACGATCCATTCGTCGCTGGTGTCGACGGTTTTCGCCAGTTCGTCGTTGCTGACCGCGCGCGCCGGCAGCGCCGAGCCGGTGCCCTTGACTACCGAGCGGATCATGCGGCCTTGCCGTCCGTCGAAGCAGCGGAGCCATTGCCGCGATCGCGCAAGCGCTCTTCGCCCAATTCGGCGAGATCGGCGGTGATGCGCTGGGTGATCTCGGCCTCCAGCATCCGCGCGGTGACCGCGACGGCATTGGCGACGCCGAGCGCGGTCGCGCTGCCATGGCTCTTCACCACCACGCCGTTGAGGCCGAGGAAAACCGCCCCGTTGTGGTTGTTCGGATCGAGATGGCCGCGGAGCAATTCGGTCGCCGGGCGGCTGACGAGAAAACCGAACTTCGAGCGCAGCGAGCTCTGGAAGCTGCGCCGCAGCAGGTCGGCAACGAAGCGCGCGGTGCCTTCGACCGCCTTGAGCGCGATATTGCCCGAGAAACCGTCGGTCACCACCACGTCGACGTCGCCCCTCGACAGGCCGTTGGCCTCGACGAAACCGTCGAAGGCAAGCGACAGGCCCTTGGCCTCGCGCAAGCGCGCGGCGGCTTCCTGGAGCTGTTCGGTGCCCTTGTTTTCTTCGGTGCCGATGTTGAGCAGGCGCACGCGCGGCGCCTCGCGCCCGGTGACGATGCGCGAATAGGCCGCGCCCATGATCGCGAACTGGACCAGGTTGCGGGCGTCGCAATCGGTGTTGGCGCCGAGATCGAGCATCACCACGTCGTCGTCGCCCAGCGTCGGCATCAGCGCCGCGAGCGCGGGACGGTCGATCCCCGGCATGGTGCGCAGCGCAAGCTTGGCCATCGCCATCAGCGCGCCGGTATTGCCGCCGCTCACCGCGGCGCCGGCGTCGCCCGCCTTCACCGCGTTGATCGCCATGCCCATCGAGGTGGTCTTGGCACGGCGCAAAGCCTGGGTCGGCTTCTCGTCGCCCGACACGACGTCCTCGGCATGGAGGATCTCGGACGCGCCGCGCAGATTGGGATGCTTTTCGAGCGCCTGCCGGATCAGCGGCTCGTCGCCCACCAGCAGGAACTTGAAGCGGTCATGACGGCGGCGGGCGAGAGCGGCGCCCTCGACCATCACGCGCACACCCTCATCGCCGCCCATCGCATCAACGGCGATACGCGGCAGACTCATGTGCACTCACCCCTGTCTTGTGGACTCAGAGCCCGACGGCGACGACTTCACGCCCATTGTAGTGGCCGCAAGCGTTGCACAGATTGTGCGGGCGCTTCAGCTCGCCGCAGTTCGAGCATTCGTGGAATGCTTCGACCTTCAGCGCGTCGTGCGAACGACGCATGCCCCGGCGGGACGGAGTGGTTTTTCGTTTGGGGACAGCCATCTCGGCACCTGTTCCAGCAAAATTTCAAGACGATACGGGACCGCACCTAGGCGATGGTCCGGCGTTACACAAGTGCAGCACACCTGCGTTGTTACCGGGTTCGCATATTGACGGCGAAGGCGCGCCCTATAGCGATTTTAACGTGCGTTGCAACCTTTGCGCAGCTACCCCCTGCACAACATAAGTCCGGGGGAGAATACGATGCTTTTGCCGACCACGCTCTGTCTCGCCGCGGCGGCCGCGCTCGTCAACATCTGGCTGGTGCTGCGGATCGGCCGGCTGCGCACCCAGTTCAAGGTTTCGGTCGGCGACGGCGGCCACGACCTGCTCGCGCGGCGGATGCGCGCACAGCTCAATTTCGTGGAAAACGTGCCGCTGGTGGTGATTCTGACAGGGCTGATCGAATTCTCCGGCAAGGGCGGCCTGTGGCTGTCGCTCGTCGCGGCGCTGTTCATGCTCGGCCGGCTGCTGCATGCTTTCGGGATGGACGGCGACACGCCCTACCAGGGCCGGATGATCGGGACGGCCACCGCGATGCTGACCCAGATCGGGCTGGCCGGCGTGGCGGTGCTGATCGCGGCGCGAGTCATCTGACGCCGGCATGTTCGCCGATTTCGCCAACCACTGGATCATCGTCGGCCTGGCCGCCGATCTTCGGGCCGGCAAGATGCAGCCGCTCACGGTCGCGGGCGAACGGCTGGTGCTGTTTCGCGACAGCGAAGCCCGCCCGGCCGCGCTGATCGATCGTTGCCCGCATCGCGGCGTGGCGCTCTCGCTCGGCACGCTCGAGGGCGGGATCGTCGAATGCCCGTTCCACGGGTGGAAATTCGACGGGACCGGCGCGAATTGCCTGGTGCCGTGGAATCCCGACGCCAAACGCGACCAGCTCGCCGCCACCGCCCTGCCGGTGCGCGAGGCCGGCGGGCTGATCTGGCTCTACACCGGCTTTGCCCCGACCACCGAGCCCGCGCCGAGCGAAACCCTGTTCAAGCCCGGCGTGGTGCTGAGCGCGCAATCGGCGCTGTGGAACATCCACTGGACCCGGGCGATGGAGAACATGCTCGATTCGCCCCATCTGCCCTTCGTCCACAAGGGCACGATCGGGCGGTTCGTGGCGAAATACCGGCATGGCCGGATGGAAACCGAATGGTTCGAGGAGCCCTATGGCGCCCGGATCGAGAACATCATCGAAGGCAAGGACAAGCCTTCGCGGCTCGACTATCGCTATCCGAATGCGATGGAACTGTTTCTCGAGATCCCGGGCCGGCTGATGCACCTGATGGCCATCTGCACGCCCGAGAACCAGGACCAGACCCGGCTGACGATCGTCACCCTGCGGGATTTCGCGCGCTCGAAGCTGCTCGATCCGTTCTTCCGCCGCAGCAACCGCCGGATCGCGCTGGAGGACCAGGCGATCCTCGAATCCTCGCTCCCCGCAGAAGTACCGCCCGCGGGACAGGAGAAATCGGTGCGGACCGACCGGCCGACGCTGGCGTTCCGCAAGCTCTATTTCGAGCGGATCAAGGGCAGCAGCGCCAGCCGCTAGAGCGCGGCGATCGCCTCGTCGCCGACATAGGGATTGTCGATCCGCTCCTGCGCGAAGCTGCTGACCGGACCGTGGCCGGGAATGAAGGTCACATCCCCCAGCGGCCAGAGCTTGCGGGTGATCGAATCGAGCAGGTCCTGGTGGTTGCCCATCGGAAAGTCGGTCCGCCCGATCGAGCCTCGGAACAGCACGTCGCCGACGATCGCGAACTGCGTGGGACGATTGTAGAAGATCACATGGCCGGGCGTGTGGCCCGGGCAGTGGATCACGTCCAGCTCGACCTCGCCCACGGTGACCGTGTCGCCATCGACCAGCCAGCGGGTCGGCTCGAAGACCTCGCCGCGCAGGCCCCATTTGCGGGCATCGTCGTCGAGCCGCGCAATCCAGAAGCGATCGGCCTCGTGCGGCCCCTCGACCGGCAGGCCGAGTTCCTTCGCCAGAACCCCGGCCTCGCCGCAATGATCGACATGGCCGTGGGTGACCAGCAGCTTCTCCAGCGTCACGCCCGCACGCCGGACCGCGTCCTTGAGCCGGTCGAGATCGCCGCCCGGATCGACCAGCGCACCGCGCATGGTCCTGGTGCACCAGATCAGCGAGCAGTTCTGCTGCAGCGGCGTGACGGGCACGATCGCGGCGCGCATGGGGGGCTCTTTGGGGGCGGTTTCGGCCATGGGGCAAAGGTGGCGGGGCACCGCGGCGATTGCAAGCGCTAGAGCCGCCCGCCCTTCCACACCACCCGCCCGATCACCTCGACCTCTCCCGCCGGCACCTCCAGCGGCGGATAGGCGCGGTTGGCGCTGACCAGGGTCAAGTGCCCCGGCCGCAGCAATTGCACCCGCTTCACATGCAGCGCATCGCCCATCCGCACGACATGGATCCCGTCGCGGAACGGGCGCGGGGCGCGGTCGACCAGGATCTCGTCGCCGTCGCGCAGTTCGGGCTCCATCGAATCGCCGGCGACGGCGATCGCCGAGAGCATTTTCGGGTCGAGCCCCTGTTCGCGCAGCCAGCGGGGCGAGAAGCCGAAGCTGTCGAACGGGATTTCCTGCGCGGAAAAGCTACCCGGGCCGGCAGAAGCCCCTAGCGGCAGGCGCGGGATCCTGACGAAATCCTCGGCCCATTCCTCCGCTTCGTAGGATTTTCCTATCGACAGGCCCAGCTCCACCTCGGCCACGCCGAAGAATTGCGCAAGCACCCGCCGGTCCTGCTCGGCCAGCCGGCGCGGACTGCCCTTGGTGATGAACTGCTGCAGATAGGTCCCGTTCCTCCGGATCAGCCGTGACAGGGCGGCAAGGCTGACGCCCCGCTGATCGGCCAGTTCCGCCAGACGATCGCGCGCGTCGCGCTCGGAGGTTCCTACGGGCTTTTCCATCGTTCCATCCTATACGTAGGATTTTTCCTAGACAAGTAGGATTTCGCGGTCGAGGGTTTTTGCACGCCGATTCGTTTCCGTCCGGCGCCGAAGGGAGGGCCCATGCTGCTGCGCAAAGTCGAAATCTTCCTCCGCCGCACGGGCATGCCCGCGACCAAGTTCGGCCGCCTCGCCGCGCAGGACCCGCGCTTCGTGCTCGACCTGCGCAACGGCCGCGAACCCCGCGTCGCCACGGAAAGACGGATAGAACATTTCATGAACAAATACGAGGATGCACACCATGCAGGCTGATCCGCATGCCCTTCCCCAGCCGCCCCGCGCGCGCCGCATTTCGACTTCCGACCGTCTGCGCGCAGCGCTCCAGGCGCTCGGCGGCGGGCAGATGCGCATCGCCAGCCACCGCGAGACCGCCTGGGCCAGCATCACCTTCGCCGGCACCCGCCACCGGCTGGACGTGCTGTTCGAAGGCGTGGAGGGCGTCGCCGCGGGCGAGACGTTCATCGAGGCCCTGCCCGAGCACGAATTCGCCATCCGCGGGCAACTGGTCGCCGACGCGGCGGTGATGGAGGTCGATCATTGCCTGACGCCCGAGCCGCGGCTGGCGGTGGCGGTGGAACTGCTGCTGCTGGAGGATGCCTAGTAGCCGAGACTCACGTCGAACCGCGGCTCCAGCGGTTCGCCCCGCCGGTAGCGCCCGCAATTCTCGAGGAACCGGTCCACCGCCCGCGCCATGCTCTGCGGGGTCGGGATGCCCGACAGGTGCATGGTGATATGGGCGTTATCCAGTTCCCACAGCGGGTGATCGGCCGGCAGCGGCTCGGGATCGGTGACGTCGAGCATCGCGGCAAAAATCCGCCTGTCGCGCAGCGCGTCCACCAGTGCTGCCTGATCCACTACATTGGCGCGGGCGAAGTTCACCAGCACCGCCTCGCGCTTCATCGCGGCGAGTTCGCCCGTGCCGATCATGCCCTCGGTCTCGGGCGTGCCGGGCACGGCGAGCACGATCCAGTCGAACTCGCGCAGCCGGCCGCGCCATTCGCCGGGGGTCAGCACGCCTTCGGCCTGGTGCCGCCGCACCGCGGTCACCTCGACCCCGAAGCCCTCCAGCGCCGCCGCGATCCGCTTGCCGATCGCCCCCAGGCCCAGGATCAGCGCCTTGCTTCCGGCGAGGTCGCGAATGCCCGGCGCCGTGCTCAGCCATTCGTGCCGGCCCTGCGCCCGCACCACGGCAGGGTAGTTCTTGGCGATCGCCAGCATCCCCAGCACCGCGAATTCCGAAACCTGGATTGCGGTCAGCCCGGTCCCGTTGGTCAACAACACGCGCCGCTCGCGCAGTTCGTCGAGCGGCAGGAAATCGAGCCCGGCATAGACCGAATTGAGCCACTTCAGCCCCTGTGCGAGCTCCACTGCGCGCAGCAGCGGCGGCTTTTCGTGCATGTCGAACCAGCCGATCTCCGCCTCGGGCGCAAGGCGGTGCAATTCCTCCACCGACAGCCACCAGCGCGCCTCGACCCACTCGGGCAGCCGCCCCTCCAGCATCGGGCGGGCGAAACCGGGGAGAACGGCGACTACGCGTTTTTCGCGGGTCAATTGACAGCTTTCATCGGTTGGAAGACCTTCGCGCTCTAACCGCAGGGGGCAACACATGAAACGGCTAATGATCGCGGGCGCAGCCCTTTTGCTCACTGCACCGGCGTCCGCCCAGGATCTCGGCGGCGCCGAAATCATCGTGACCGGACAGCGCGGGGAGCAGGACGACTATTCGAAGGACATGCCGTCGGTCGGCCTGCGCCGCACCGCGGACTTCCTGATCCAGGAGGTCAAGGTCAGCGGGGATACGCGGGACGACAAGCAGCGCAGCCAGGAAATCCACGCGATGATCGAGCAGGCCCTCCGGCTCGCCGACAAACATGGCGTCGAGCTTGCCTTCGGCGACTTCGTGGTGCAGCCGCTCACGCTTACCAACTACAAAGACTTGACGCTGACCGACGACCGGAGCCGGCCGGACAGCCAGTTCGTCACCTTTCTGGTCAAGGCTCCGCTGGGGGACAAGCAATCCGCCAGCGAAGCGGAAAAGCGCATCGCCGGCTTCATTTCCGCCGTGCCTGAAGTCGGGCGCGCCCAGATGGACAAGCAGGACGACGTGTCGTTCTCGGTGGTCGCGCCCGATGCGTACCGCGACGCCATCGCCTCGAAAATTACCGAGGACGCCCGGCAAATGGCGGCCAAACTGGGCGACGGCTACGCGGTCCAGATCGAGGGCCTCAACATGCCGGTTCAGTGGAGCCGGTCGGGCCTGTCGGAAGTGTTCCTCTATATTCCCTACAAGCTCACAATCCTGCCGAAGCCCTGACTAGGCGGCGCCAGGATCGGCGATCGCGGCCTTCAGCGCCGCCTTGAGCCCCTTGGGAAAGGATTCGGAAAAGAGGTCGTCGAGCTTCCACGCCCCGTCCTCCTTGACCATCAGCAAGCGTTCGTCGCGGCTTTCGTCGTCGCCGTCCCCTTCGCCGAGGTCGATCCGCGCCTTCACCTCGACCCGGTCGCCGACCAGCGAATCGTGCGGCTCGATGGTCAGCTTGAAGGCGCTCGAATCCCAGTCCTGGCATTCGCACAGCCAGTCGAAATCGCCGAGCTCGGTCACTTCGTCGACCGGCTGGACCTTGTTCCACCGGGCGATCAGCGCTTCGGTTTCCTTGCTGTAATTGTGCAACGCGCGGGTCGCGTCCCACTCGGGCGCATCGGCGCCGTAGGGCGCGTAGAGCGCGGTCACCGCAGCGTCGATATCGGCGCGGTCGTCGGCCCACGCGGGAGCGGCTGCCGAGAGGGCGAGCGGCAATACCACAACAGCAAGCTTGCGGATCATCCCAGCCTCCATTCCCAGCCCAGCGGATCGCCGTCCATCATGTCTACACCCTTGGCGGCCATCTCGTCGCGGATCGCGTCGGAGGTCGCGAAGTCCCTGGCCGCGCGCGCCTCCTTGCGGCGGACGAGCGCGGCGTCGATTTCGGCTTCGGAGACTTGCGCGTCCTTCGGGCGCAGCCGCAGTTCAGCGCGCGTAAGGCTTGCCAGCCCGAGGCCGAGCACCGCATCCATCGCGGCCATCGCCGCCAGCACCTCGCCGCTGGGCATCTTCTTCAGCGACAGCAGGTCCTCGAGCACCGTCAGCGCGACCGCGGTGTTGAGATCGTCCGAGATCGCATCGTCGAACCTGATCACCAGCGGGCGCAGCGTGCCTCCCAGATGATCGTGCAGCCAGGCGAAATTCCAGCCGCCTTCGGGCTCCACGACCGGCTCATGCCCGCCCTGCGCGTGGCGCGCCCGCGCCGCTTCGGCCGCCATCACCAGCCGCTTGAGCCGGGTCAGCGCGGCGCCGAGCCCGTCCCAGCTGAATTCCAGCTCGCTGCGGTAATGCGCCTGCAGGCACATCATCCGGTAGGCGAGCGGATGGTAGCCCTTGTCGATCAGCAATTGCAGGCGCAGGAATTCGCCCGAAGATTTGCTCATCTTGCCAGAGCGTTCGACGAGGAAGTTGTTGTGCATCCACAGCTTCGCGCCGGAATGGTCCGCCTCGTCGAGCGAGCCGGTGTGGCAGAAGGCCTGGTTCTGCGCGATCTCGTTCGGGTGGTGGATCTCGCGATGGTCGATCCCGCCGGTGTGGATGTCGAACGGGAAGCCGAGCAGCTTGCCGCTCATCACCGAGCATTCGAGATGCCAGCCCGGCGCGCCCCTGCCCCACGGCGAATCCCATTCCATCTGGCGCGTCTCGCCCGCCGGCGTCTTGCGCCAGATCGCGAAATCGGCCGGGTGGCGCTTACCTTCGACCTCTTCGATCCGGCCCTCGCCTTCATCGGTTACCGCGCGGGCCAGCCGCCCGTAATCGGCCACGGTCGAGACGTCGAAATAGAGCCCGCTGTCGAGCTCGTAGCAATGCTCCGGCGCGATCGCCTTGGCGAACTCCAGCATCGGCTCGATATAGTCGGTCGCGACCGACCACTCGGCCGGCTGGCGGATGTTGAGCGCGCGAATGTCGGCCCAATAGGCCTCGGTGTAGTGCTTCGCGATGTCCCAGATCGACTGGCTCTGCGCCGCGGCGGCCTTCTCCAGCTTGTCCTCGCCCGCATCGGCGTCGTCGGTCAGGTGGCCGACGTCGGTGATGTTGATCACATGGGTGAGCCGGAAACCCTTGAAGCTCAGCGCCCGCCCGAGCACGTCGGCGAAGACGTAGGCGCGCATGTTGCCGATATGCGGGTAATTATAGACCGTCGGCCCGCAGCTGTAGACGCGCGCCTCGCCCGGATGGACGGGCTCGAAATGCTCCGCCGAGCGGGTCAGCGAATTGAACAGGGTGAGCGGCTTGCCTTCGATCATGGGCAGCGCTTTGGCGGCATTTGCCGCACCCGGTCAAGCAGCGCCGCTCGGGGCAGATGCTCGGGCCGAGCGCGGGCGCCGGTCGGGAATGTCGATCCCGACCAGATTCCACGACAGCCCGCTGCGCCGGAACAGCAGCGAGGGGTGGACCTTGCCGTCGCCCACTTCGGGCACCGCGCGGAAGCTGCCCGGCCCGGTCCACTTCACGTGCCAGTCGATCTCCTTGCCCGGCTCCGGATCGTCGTCGCGCAGGACATGTCCCGAGACCAGCAGCGCGGACAGACCTTGCGGCGTAACCACCCGGTCGACCAGGTGATCGACCAGCACCAGCGGCAGCAGCCCGGCGAGCCCGTGCGACGGCGCCTCTTCCGCGATCTCCTCGCGCAGTTCCGATTTCACCGAGGCGCGCAATTCGGGAAAATCGATCGCCGCGGCCAGATCGCGCTGGTCGCCCTCGCGCGCCGCGTCGCGCAGCGTGTCCAGCGCCATCCACGGCGACGCGACCTGCCAGCCGACCAGCGCGATCAGCACGACGGCGAGCGGAACGATCCATTTGCGCATGCGACTCTCCTCTGCCGCGCGGCCATAGGACGGCGCACCTGAACGGCGTCAGACCGTCGCCTGCAGCAGCGCCGCGATCCCGACCACCACCAGCGACACCCCCGACCATTCGCGCTCGTCGAGATGCTTCCCCGACATGCGCCGGTTGAGCAGGGCGGCGAAAGGCATCTCGATCAGCGCCAGGGTGCGGACGTTGGCCGCCGGGGTCAGCGCAAAGCCGGTGAACCAGCCGAACGAGGCGATCATCCCGGTCGCGCCGGCCAGCAGGCTCGGCCGCCAGTTGCGGAACACCGCGCGCAGGCCCGCGCGGTCGGAGAAGCCCAGCCACACCAGCATGATCGCCGACTGCATCGCGAGGTTGATCACCAGCACATGCAGCGCGGCCATCCACGGCTTCGCGGTCAGGGTGAGAATGCCGGCCCGAAACGCGAGCGACGAGAGGCCGAACATCGCCCCGCCCAGTACGCCGTAGACGATCGCCCGGCTCTCGCCACGCAGCGCCGCCAGCGTGGTCCCTTTCGGCAGCGCCGACCAGATCACGCCCCCGGTCGCGACCAGAATGCCGCCCCAGGCCAGCCCGGGCAATTTGTCGCCCAGCACCAGCCAACCGCCGAGCGCGAGCAGCACCGGCTCGGTCTTGATATAGGCATAGGCCACCGCGAAGCCGCGCATATGCATCGCCTTGAGCATCAGTGCGGTGGCGGCGATCTGCGCCAGCGCGCCCGCGAGCGTCCATTCGAGGGTCCCGGCGACGATGTGCGGCACCGGCTCGCCGAGGACCCAGACCGCCACCGCCCAGGCCGCCAGCGCGAAGGGCAGCGCGAACACGAACCGCACCATCGTCGCGCCGAGCGTGCCGACGGTTCCGGTGAGGCCGGATTGCAAGGCATTGCGCGCGATCTGCGCGAGGCCGGCGACGAGCGTGATCGGTATCCACAACATGCGCGCGAGCTATCCCGCGGGGCGAGCGGCTGTCCAACTAGCTCCGCTTGAGGCGGGTGAAGTTCCGTTAGCGCAAGGGATCAAAGCAGATTTTCGATATCGCGGGCGCCGTGCACGACGCGCGCAATGACGACTTCTTCGTCCCTTACCCCGAAGATCACGAGATAGCTGCCGTGGAGCGCCGAACGAAAACTGCCCTCAAGATCGGTACGGAGTGGAAAACTCATCGGCCTTTCCGCGATGGTTTCGATCTTACGCGCGACCTCCTCGATAAAGCTCTCCGCGCGAACCGGATTATCCCGCCTGATGAAATCCGCGATCGAGTCCATGTCCGCTCGCGCAGCGGCAGCGATGCGGAGCCGGAACATGCACTATTCGCGAGGCACGGCGTATTTCGCGCGAAGCTCCGCCAGAACGGTCGGCCCATCAAGGAATGGCCCCTTCATGCCCTCCTCGATCATGTCTCGCAGCTTCTGCAACCCGGCCTCGCGCCGATCCTGTTGCTGGCTCCACTCCTGCAAGGCGTCGCGGACAATCTCGCTGGTGGTCGCATATTCCCCGGACTCGACCGCCGCGCGCAGCTTCGCCGCCAGTTCTTCCGGCATGGTCACGGTGATGCGTTCGAGCTTTCCCATGCGCCGCAATTTATCACACTTCGGAGGAACCGGAAGCGCGGATCGGTTCGCTTCCGATCAGTCCACCTCGAACAAATCCGCCAGCTGCTCGATGATGGTGCCGCCCAATTGCTCGACATCCATGATCGTCACCGCCCGCTTGTAATAGCGGGTGACGTCGTGCCCGATGCCGATCGCGACGAGCTGGACCGGCGACTGGCGCTCGATCCAGTCGATCACCTTGCGCAGGTGCTGTTCGAGGTAGCCGGCGCTGTTCACGCTGAGGGTCGAATCGTCGACCGGCGCGCCGTCGGAGATCACCATCAGGATGCGGCGATCCTCGGGCCGCGCGAGCAGCCGGGCGTGCGCCCACAGCAGCGCCTCGCCGTCGATGTTTTCCTTGAGCAGTCCCTCGCGCATCATCAGGCCGAGGTTCTTGCGCGCGCGGCGCATCGGCTCGTCGGCCTTCTTGTAGACGATGTGCCTGAGGTCGTTGAGCCGCCCCGGCTGCGCGGGCTTGCCGCCAGCCAGCCATTTCTCGCGGCTCGCCCCGCCCTTCCAGGCGCGGGTGGTGAAGCCGAGCACCTCGACCTTGACCCCGCAGCGCTCGAGCGTGCGCGCCATGATGTCGGCGCTGATCGCTGCGATCGAGATCGGCCGCCCGCGCATCGAGCCCGAATTGTCGATCAGCAGGGTGACGATCGTGTCCTTGAATTCCTGGTCGTGCTCGACCTTGTAGCTCAGCGAGTGGCCGGGGCTGATCACCACGCGCGCAAGCCGCGCGGCGTCGAGCAGGCCTTCTTCCTGATCGAAATCCCACGACCGGTTCTGCTGCGCCATCAGCCGGCGCTGGAGGCGATTGGCGAGCTTGGTCACCACGCCCTGCAGCCCGGTCAACTGGCTGTCGAGATAGGCGCGCAGCCGCGTGAGCTCGTCCTCGTCGCACAGCTCGGCCGCGCTCACGACCTCGTCGAACTCCTCGGTGAAGACCTTGTAGTCGAAGTTGGCAGGGTCTTCGGTCCACGGGCGGTTCGGGCGGACCGGCATCATGCCCTCCTCGCCCTCGTCGCCGATGTCGCCGTCGGCGGATTCCTGGTCCTGCCCGGCCTCCTGCTCGTGCTCGCCCTCTTCCTCGCCCTCGCCGCCGTCGGAGGTGATCTCCTGCGGGCGCTGCTCTTCGCCGGGATCGTTGTCGGCGTCGGCATCGTCCTCGCCGCCGTCGTCGCCGGCCTGCTCGTCGCCTTCCTCGTTGGACGGCTGCTCGATCTCCTCGCCCTGCACCAGTTCGAGGTGCTTGAGCATGTCGAGCGAGAGCGACTGGAACGCCTTCTGATCGTCGATCGACAGCGCCAGCCGCTCGAAATCGGCACCCGCCTTGTCCTCGATCCAGCCGCGCACGAAGTCCACCCCGCCGCGCGCCGCGAGCGGGATCGGCTGGCCGGTCAGTTTTTCACGCAGCAGCAGCGCGAGCGCGGTCTGGATCGGCACCTCGTCCGAATTGCCCGCGCGCGAAATCGGGTCCGACGCCATGCGCACGTCGAGCGACGCGGCGAGATTGTTGCGGATGCCGGCGTAATTGTTCTCGCCCAGCGCTTCGTAGCGCACCGCCTCGACCGCGTCGTAGCACATCCGCGCCGAGGGGTCGGCGGGCGCGTTGCGGTTGTGCAGCGCCGGATTGTGATGGCGCAGGCGCAGCGCGAAACTGTCGGCGAAGCCGCGCGCCTGCTGGGCCTGGTCGCGCGGCAGGGTGCGGCCCGGCATCGGCACGCGGATCGATTCCCCGACCTGCACCGGCGCATCGGCGGTCCATGACACGTCGAGCTCCGGCTCGCGGGAAATCGCGCGGGCGGCGCCGGTCAGTGCCTGGCGGAAGCGGTCGAGTGGGGATTCGTTGGCCAAGATCGTGTCTGCGAAACTGTAGGATGCTGCAAGCAGCCGGGATCACGCTATAGAGCCTGCCATGTTCCGCACAACCGCCTTCGCCGCCGGTCTGCTCGCCGCAATCGGTTGGTCATCCTCCGCGCGCGCGACCGAAACCGACACGCAATTGTGGCTGGGGGCCTCCGCCGAAGCGCCGCTGGGCGGCGGCCTTACCCTGTCCGCCGACGCCTCGCAGCGGTTCCGCGCGCCCTCGGCGGGCGGGGACATCCAGCTTTACCGTATCGGGGGCCAGGTCCAGACGACCGACTGGCTTTCGCTCGGCGGCGGCGTCGCCTATCTCGACAGCGACGCGGCGGACGAGACCCGGCTGTTCCAGAGCGTGAGCCTGAAATGGGGCAATCTGCTCGCGCGCACCCAGTTGGAGGAACGCTATTTCGACGGCTCGCCCCGCCCGCAGCTGCGCGGTCGCCAGCGCCTGCAGCTTACCGTGCCGCTCGACGCCGACGATCGCCTGCTGTCCTATGTCGAACTGAACTACATCCTCCGGAACCAGAACCCTGCGGTCGGGGCCGCGGTCGATCACTGGCGCCTGAAGCTCGACTGGCGGCACCGGCTGGCTGCGCATATGGAGCTTTCCGCTGCCTACATGGCGATGTACGCGCCCCGACCCGGAACGCAGGACCGGCTCTCGCACGTGCCCTCGCTGTCGGTTTTCTACACCTTCTGACCCTGCCGCTTGTGGTCCGCGGGGCGCACGCCCATTAAACGAACGAACCATGAACCGCGTCCGCATCCTCCACTTCAACGCCGCGCTCGGCCCGCTCGACTACCGGGTGCCCGAGGGCATGGATGCGCAGCCCGGAACGGTGGTGGTCGCACCGCTCGGCCCGCGCCAGATCGTCGGAATCGTGTGGGAGAAGGACCGGCTGCCGGCCGACGAAGTGCCCGACGCGAAATTGCGCCCGCTGCTCGGGCCGCTGCCGGTGCCCCCGCTCAAGCCTTCGCTGCGCCGCCTGATCGAATGGACCGCCGACTATTACTGCGCCCACCCCGCCTCGGTCGCGCGGATGGTGCTGTCGAGCGGCGGGGCGCTGAAGGGCCCGGCGACGATGATCGAATATCGCCTGACCGATCAGACGCCCGAGCGGATGACCCCTCAGCGCGCCGCCGCGATCGATGCGCTCTACGGCGAGCAGGCGACGATCCGCGAACTGGCGGGGATCGCGGGGGTTTCGGAAGGCGTGCTGCGCGGGCTGGTCAACCAGGGGGTGCTCGAACCGGTCGAGGTCGATTGCGACCGGCCCTATCCGCGCGCCGACCCGGAGTTTCATTTGCCCACGCTCGAAGGCGCGCAGGCGGAGGTCGCCGGGCGCTTTGCCGAGGCGGTGACCGGCGGTGGTTTCGCGCCCTTCCTGCTCGACGGAGTCACCGGCTCCGGTAAGACCGAGGCCTATTTCGAAGGCATCGCAGCGGCTCTCCGAAAAGGCAGGCAAGTCCTTGTGCTGCTTCCGGAAATCGCGCTGACGGAAGCCTTCCTGCGGCGGTTCGAGGATCGCTTCGGCACGCCGCCGGTGGTGTGGCACTCGTCGCTCAAATCGACCGAGCGCCGCCGGGCGTGGCGGGCGATCGCCGCCGGGACCGCACAGGTGGTGGTCGGCGCGCGCTCGGCGCTGTTCCTGCCCTATGCAAATCTTGGGCTGATCGTGGTCGACGAGGCGCACGAAGTCAGCTTCAAGCAGGACGACGGGGTGCGCTACAACGCCCGCGACGTCGCGGTGATGCGCGCGCGGTTCGAAGAGATCCCGGTGATCCTGGCCAGCGCGACCCCGGCGCTCGAAAGCCTGCAGATGGCGGCGAGCGGCACCTACGAGAAGCTCGACCTGCCCAGCCGTTTCGGCGGTGCGGAAATGCCCGCGATCGAGACGGTGAACCTGACCGAGGCGGCGCCCGACCGCGGGCGCTGGCTCGCCCCGCCGCTGGTCGAGAAGCTGAAAGACCGGCTGGAAAAGGGCGAGCAGTCGCTGCTGTTCCTCAACCGCCGCGGCTATGCCCCGCTGACCCTCTGCCGCCACTGCGGGTTCCGCTTCGAATGCCCGAACTGCAGCGCCTGGCTGGTCGAACATCGCCTGTCGCGCCGGCTCGCCTGCCACCATTGCGGGCACGAGACCGGCACCCCCGCCGCCTGCCCCGAATGCGGCGAGCCCGATTGCCTGGTCGCCTGCGGCCCGGGGGTCGAGCGGATCGCGGACGAGGTCGCCGAGCTTCTGCCGGAAGCGCGGGTCGCGATCGCCACCTCCGACACGCTCAACAGCCCGGAGAAGATCGCCAATTTCGTCGGCTCGGTCGAGCAAGGCGGGGTCGACGTGATCGTCGGCACGCAATTGGTGACCAAGGGCTTCCACTTTCCCGAACTCACGCTGGTGGGTGTGGTCGACGCCGATCTGGGCCTCGAAGGCGGCGATCTGCGGGCGGCCGAGCGCACCTACCAGCAGATCGCGCAGGTCGCCGGGCGCGCGGGCCGCGGGGAGAAGCCGGGCGAAGTGCTGATCCAGACCCGCCACCCCGAAGCCAACGTGATCGCCGCCCTCGCCGCCGGCGACCGCGACGCGTTCTACGATGCCGAGACCGAGGCCCGCCGCCACGCCGGCGCGCCGCCGTTCGGCCGCTGGGCGGCAATCATCGTCTCGAGCGAGGACGAGGCCGAGGCCCGCGAGGCCGCCCGCCGGATCGGCGCGACCCGCCCGGAGCTCGGCGATGTGATGATCCTCGGCCCCGCCCCCGCGCCGCTGTCTCTGCTGCGCGGCCGCTACCGCCACCGCCTGCTGATCAACGCGCGCCGCTCCGCCCAGGTGCAGGACGTGATCCGCGACTGGCTGGGCGCGCTGAGCTTCCCCCAGGGGGTGCGGGTAAGCGTGGACATCGATCCCTATAGTTTTGTGTGAGGATTAGGTAGAATTGCCGAGGTTCCGGCCGGCGCTCGCGCTCGTTGCAAGTGCGGGCTAAGCAGCGATGGCACGGCGATCAGGGGGCAACATTGATCCGACGGATTTCGAGGCTTGCGGCGCATGGGTTCGCTTTGGCGGGGCTCGTTTGGGCCGGTTCGGCCGCAGCGAAAGCGAGCTGGACTCGCGCCGAAACCAAGCATTTCATTTTCTACAGTTCGGGGAAACCCGCCGAGCTTGAGGATTTCGCGATCGAAACGGAGAAGTTCGATGCGATGCTGCGCCTGCGCTTTAATATTCCGCAGGACGAGATCGTGAACCGGCTGACGATCTACGTTTTGCCGCATGGCGAGGATGTCGCGACGCTCAAGGGCGTGCCGAAAAGCGGGCTGGAGGGATTTTACCAGGCTTCGGCGGAAGGCAGCTTCGCGGTCACCAACCGCGACAAGCCGGCCGGCCAGTACGACGGTTCCGGGCAGCAGGTGCTGTTCCACGAATACACGCACCATTTCTTCGCCCGCTACCTGCCCAATGCCTACCCAGTGTGGCTGTTCGAAGGCTTCGCCGAATATTACTCCACCACCACGTTCAAGAAGGACGGCACCTTCACCGTTGGCAGCCCGGTGTGGAACCGCGCCTACGGCCTGGTCGAAGGCAAGCCGATGCCGATCCGCGACGTGCTGTTCAAGGGCCTCGAAGGGCTCGATCGCGCCCAAACGGATATCTTTTACGGGCGGTCCTGGCTGCTGACGCACAAGCTGATGTCGAGTCCCGAGGGACTCAAGACGCTCGACAGCTACATCGCGGATCTCGGGCACGGGCTCGATCCGAAAGAGGCCGCGCAGAAGGATTTCGGCGACCTCGATGCTCTCGATCAAGCGGTCGAGAAAGAGGAAAGGACCGGGCTCCCGATGTTCGTGTCGAAGCTGCCGATAAGCTTCGATCCCGGTTACAGCGCGGTCGAACTCGACGATGCCCAATCGCGGCTGGTCGAACTGCAGCTCCAGCGGCGCGCACAGGACGACAAACATGGCGCGCTCGAGGGGCTGCGCGCGCTCGCAGCCGACTATCCGGATCGACCCGAAATACTCTTCGAACTTGCCGAGGCGGAATACGAGGTTGCGCGGCACGGCGAGGAGGAAGCCGAAAAGACCGGATTGGCCGCGGCGGACGCGGCCATCGACCGGGTTCTCGCGCTCGATCCGAAACATGTCCGGGCGAACATCCTCAAGGCCCAGGTAATGCTCGACCGGAAGGGACCGGATGCCACCGACGACGATTTTGCAGCGTCGCGCAAATATCTGGTCAAAGCGAACCGGGCCGATCCGAACGACCCGCTCCCGCTGTATCTCTACTATCGAAGCTATGCCGATATCGGCGTAAAGCCGCCTGCGATCGCGCTCGACGGGCTGTCCCAATCCTTCGAGCGCGCGAAGGAAGTCGTCGATTTTCGCGTCGCTCTCGCCTTTGCGCTCGCCGGCGAGGGGCGCTTCGACGAAGCGATCCAGCTGACCGGCTTCCTGGTCAACGATCCCCACGGAGCGGCGCAAGGCCGACAGATCATGGACGAGCTGCTGCAGATGAAGCAGAATTTCGCCAAGCACGAGGTCGACCCGGCCGACGATGCAGATGCACCCGGCGGCAAAGAGGTCACCGGAAAGGCCGGCTAAACGTCCCTCAGCCCCGCTCCCGCCGCAGCAGCTCCTGCTTGATCGCGGTGCCGTAGGCATAGCCCCCGATCGAACCGTCGCTGCGCAACACCCGGTGGCACGGGATCAGCACCGCGACGTTGTTGGCGCCATTGGCCGAACCGGCGGCCCGCACCGCCTTCGGCTTGCCCGCGGCGGCGGCGATTTCGGAATAGGAGCGGGTCTCGCCCGCCGGGATCCTGCGCAATTCGCGCCACACCGCCTCCTGGAACGCGGTACCCTTCACATCGAGCGGGATGTCGGCGCCGCTGCCCGGCGCCTCGACCGCTGCGATCACGCGCGCGAGCAGGTCCGAAAACTCCGCCCCGCCCTCCACCAGTTCGGCCCTGGGGAAGATCGCGGCGAGCGCCTCGCGCCCCTCGTCGAAGGAGAGGCGGCATACGCCCCGGTCCGTGGCGGCGACCAGCATCGCGCCAAGCGTGGTCGGCACCACCGCCCATTCGATCCGCACGCCTTCGCCACCCTTGCTCCATGCCGATGGCGCCATGCCCAGCCTCCCTTTCATCGCGTCGTAGAAACGCGACGGGGCTTCGAACCCCGCCTCGTAAAGCGCCCCGGTCACGTGCTCGTTGCCGCGAAGCGCCTCGCGCGCCCGCTCTTCGCGCAGGGCACGGCCATAGGCGGCGGGCGATAGCCCGGTGAGCCGTTTGAACACGCGCTGGAAATGCGCCGGCGAATAGCCGGTGAGCGCACTCAGCGCGTCGAGCGCCAGCGGCGCATCGGCTGCGCGGATCGCGGCGAGCGCCTCGTGCACCGCGGCCTCGTCACGCGCCGCCTCGTCGGGCCTGCAGCGCTTGCAGGGCCGGAAGCCCGCCGCCTCCGCGTCGCGGTTGGCGGAGAAATAGCGCGTGTTCTCGGGCCGGGGGCGGCGTGCGGGGCAGCTTGGCCGGCAATAGATGCCGGTGGTTGTCACCGCGACCACGAAGCGGCCGTCCTGGGAACGGTCGCGGGCAGCGAAGGCTTGTTCCATCGCCTGGAGCCGGTCGGGATCGGTGATCGTCATGCAGCCGATATAGGCTTCGGACGAAACCATTGCGTCCCGATTCTTGCGCTCAAACCGGGAAACGGCGAAAAGCCCACCGAATGACCCAGATCCTCCGCGCCGTTCGCCTGTTCTTCGTCCCCTTGCTGGCCCTGTTCTTCCTGCAGGCGCCCGCCGCCGCCGATCCGTCGGACATCGACGCGGCCAGCCGGGGGGTTGTGCGGGTGATGATCATCGGCGAGCAGGACGGCTCGATGTATCCCGTCTCGCACGGGACCGGTTTCGCGGTGACGCCCGAGCGGATCGTGACCAACGCCCATGTGGTGAAGGACGCGCACGACGACGATACGCTGTCGATCGCGATCGTGCCGTCCGACGGGGGCAAGGTCGTCTACGGCAAGATCGCCGCCTTTTCAGAGCGTAACGACCTGGCGCTGGTCGAAACCACCAGCCCGCTCAACCTGCCGCCGCTGACCATCGCCGGAAGCGAGATGACAGATTCCTCGCCCGTGACAGCGGTCGGCTATCCGATGAACGTCGACCGGGCGCAGGGCCTCAGCCTGCAGGAGCTGTTCCAGGGCCAGCCGCCGGTGAAGAGCCGCGGCTTCCTCTCGGGCCAGCGGCCGAGCCGCGAATTCGACACGATCCTGCACACCGCTCCGATCGGCAAGGGCAGCAGCGGCGGCCCCCTGCTCGACAATTGCGGCAGGGTGATCGGGGTCAACAGCTTCGGGGCCGAAAGCGACGGGACCGATTCGGAGTTCTACTTCGCGGTCTCGGTACGCGAGCTGCTGCCGTTCCTGCGCGCCAACGGGATCGTGCCGCAGGTCAACGGGCTGCCTTGCCGCTCGCTCGCCGAGCTCGACGCGCAGGAACGCGCGCAGGCCGAGCACGACCAGTTGCTCGCTTTGCAGCAGCAGGAAAGCAAGGCCGCGCGCGACGACCAGCGCGCCGACAAGGCCCGCAGCCGGGCCGAGTTCTCGATCATCGCCGAGCGCGAGGATTCGCTGATGCTGACCGTGCTGCTGATCCTCAGCGCGATGGGCGGCAGCTACATCGTGTGGTTCGAGCGCGAGCGCGGGGAAGACGCCAAGATGAAGGTGGCCGCCGCGGCGACCGGCATCGCGGTGATCGCTGCCGCGGCGACCTGGCTGATGCGGCCCGACTTCGGCGAAGTGGAGGACCGCGCGGCCCAGATCCTCGCCGAGGAGGACGCCGATGTGCAGGGCAAGACCGGCGAGATCGCGATCGCCGCAGGCACGCCCGCCGCGGCCCCCGCCTCCGGCAAATTCGTCTGCACCGTCGACCTCCAGCGCAGCCGCATCACCAGCATGGCGACCGACGACGTGCCGTTCAGCTGGACCGACGGCGGCTGCGTCAACGGGCGCACCCAATACGGTCTGCACGACGGCAAGTGGTCGCGCGTGCTCGTGCCGAACGACGAAGCCTCGGTTTCGGTCAATTCCTACGATCCGGCGACCCACGAATACCGCGTCGAGCGCTATTTGCTGGCGCATGATGCGATGGATGCGGTGCGCGCCGCCCGCGCCCGGTACCAGACCCCCGAATGCGGCAAGGGCAACGGGGTGGCGAACACGCTCGGCAGCAACCAGGCGGCGATCTTCAGCCTGCTGCCGAGCCAGCCGAACGAGCGGCTGGTGTACAATTGCCATCCGGACAAATAGCCCGTTCCGCCACGCTTCGGCCCGCGCGGGGATAACCCCGGTCGAGTCGGGTTGCGTTGTCGCAAACGCTTTGCTAGGCGCGCGGCGACTTTGCCGGGGCCGCCTTTCGGGGGCTCGTTTGGGCTGCACATATTCCTCATCGGAACCAACAAGGGACCAGCGCGCGTGGAGATTTCCGCCGGTATTCGTTCTAGCCTCGCAGGGCGCTATGCATCCGCCCTGTTCGACCTCGCAGCCGAGGCGGGCAGCGTCACCGCGGTCGAATCCGACCTCGACAAGCTTGCCGCTGCGTTGGCCGAATCGGCCGATTTCTCGGACCTGATCGCCAATCCGGAAGTCAGCCGCGCCGATCTGGGCAAGGCGGTTGCCGCGCTTGCCGCGACGATGAAGCTGAACACACTGACCGGCAATTTCCTCGGCGTGCTGGCGAAGAACCGCCGCCTTTCGGCGCTCCCCGCGATGATCCGCGCGTTCCATTCGATCGCCGCCGCGCAGCGCGGCGAGGTCACCGCCGAAGTCGCGAGCGCCCATCCGCTCGACAAGGCGCAGATCGCTTCGCTGCAGCAGAAGCTCAAGGCCCGCGAAGGCCGCAACGTCTCCATCCACACCACGGTCGACCCCGAGCTGCTCGGCGGCCTGGTGGTCACGATCGGCTCCAAGCGGATCGACAGCTCGATCCGCACCCGTCTCAATTCCCTCGCGCAAGCGATGAAAGGCTGAAGGCTCAAAACATGGAAATCCGCGCCGCAGAAATCTCCAAGGTCATCAAGGACCAGATCGCCAGCTTCGGTACCGAAGCGCAGGTGAGCGAAGTGGGCGCCGTGCTTTCGGTGGGCGACGGTATCGCCCGCATCCACGGCCTCGACAACGTCCAGGCCGGCGAGATGGTCGAATTCGCCAACGGCATCCAGGGCATGGCCCTGAACCTCGAAGCCGACAACGTCGGCGTCGTGATCTTCGGGGCCGACTCGAACATCAAGGAAGGCGACAGCGTCAAGCGCACCGGCACGATCGTGGACGTGCCGGTCGGCAAGGGCCTGCTCGGCCGCGTGGTCGATGCGCTCGGCAACCCGATCGACGGCAAGGGCCCGCTCAAGGATGTGAAGCGCACCCGCGTCGAGGTGAAGGCTCCCGGCATCATCCCGCGGAAATCGGTGCACGAGCCCGTGCAGACCGGCCTCAAGGCGATCGACACGCTGGTGCCGATCGGCCGCGGCCAGCGCGAACTGATCATCGGCGACCGCCAGACAGGCAAGACCGCCGTCGCGATCGACACCTTCATCAACCAGAAGGAAGTCAACGGCGGCACCGACGAGAGCAAGAAGCTCTACTGCATCTACGTCGCCGTCGGCCAGAAGCGCTCGACCGTGGCGCAGATCGTCCGCCAGCTCGAAGAGAACGGCGCGATGGAATATTCGATCGTGGTCGCCGCGACCGCGTCGGAGCCCGCCCCGCTGCAGTATCTCGCGCCTTACGCGGGCGTCGCTATGGGCGAGTTCTTCCGCGACAACGGCATGCACGCCGTGATCGTGTACGACGACCTTTCGAAGCAGGCGGTGGCCTATCGCCAGATGTCGCTGCTGCTTCGCCGTCCGCCGGGCCGCGAAGCCTATCCGGGCGACGTGTTCTATCTCCACAGCCGCCTGCTCGAGCGCGCGGCGAAGATGAACGACGAGAACGGCGCCGGCTCGCTGACCGCGCTGCCGATCATCGAAACCCAGGCGGGCGACGTGTCGGCCTACATCCCGACCAACGTGATCTCGATCACCGACGGCCAGATC
>JAGIAR010000006.1 GCA_017744735.1 Novosphingobium sp.
CGCGACCTCGGCATGCTCGGCCAGTACAAGAAGCACGCCGAATGGCGCGACGGGATCTACGAGAACACCTATGCCAAGGGCGCGGACGGGATCTGGCGGATCCAGTCGCTGCATCTCTATGTGAACTTCGTCGCGCCTTACGAAAAGGGCTGGGCGCGGCTGAAGCCGGGCGAAGGGCTGGTGCAAAGCCAGGCTTCGAAGGACTACCCGGCAGACCGGCCGCCAAGCGCGACCTACGCCCCCTTCCCCGCCACCCAGATCCCGCCGTTCCAGGCTCCCAACCCCGCCACCGGCAAGCCCGTGCAGGGAGGCAAGTGATGCGCATCCAGACCACCACCCTCAAGCTCTGCGGCGCGGCGCTGCTCGCGCTCGCCCCGCTGGCCGGTTCGGCAGCGCACGCCGCGACCGATCAGGAACGGCTGACCGCCTACAAGCACCGGGTCGAGTTGCTCGAAGACCAGGATGCGGTCGAGAACCTCCAGGCGACTTTCGGATATTACTTCGACAAGGGCCTGTGGGACCAGGCGGCCGCGCTGTTTTCGAAGACCGGCAGTTTCGAATACGAGCAGCGCGGCGTCTATATCGGCCCCGCCCACATCCAGCGCGCGATGCTGCTGTTCGGTCCGCAGGGGCTCGCGCCCGGCCATCTCAACAACCACATGATGCTGCAGAACGTCACCATCGTCGCCGACGACGGGATGAGCGCCACCGGGCGCTGGCAAGGGCCGATCATGCTGGGCGAGCCCGGCCAGAACGGCGAATGGGCGGTCGGCATCTACGAGAACAGCTACGTCAAGGAAGGTGGGGTGTGG
Organism: Novosphingobium sp.; assembly: GCA_017744735.1. Taxonomy (GTDB): domain Bacteria; phylum Pseudomonadota; class Alphaproteobacteria; order Sphingomonadales; family Sphingomonadaceae; genus Andeanibacterium. The sequence goes on from JAGIAR010000006.1 coordinate 813, forward strand.
AAGATCGCCAAGCTGCACTTCTACCTCACCGCCAAGACCGATTACGACAAGGGCTGGGCGAAATCGCTGCTGCCGATGGCCGGCGAAAGCGCGCTCTACCCGCCCGACAAGCCGCCAACGGAGGTCTATCGCTCGCTTCCGGGCGCCTATGTGCCGCCGTTCAGCTTCGTCCATCCGGTCACCGGCAAGCCGCTGACCGACCTGCCGATGGCCGGCGACGATGTGACCGGCCGCGCGGCGGTCGAGCTGAAGGACAAGTGATGACCGGTTTACGCCCCGTTCTGCTGGCCGCGATCGCGGCTCCCATGGTCCTGCTGGCCGCCCCGGTATCGGCAGAGACCGCGTCCGCGAAGCTCGATGCGCTCGACGGGCGGATCACCCGGCTCGAAGACCTCAACCAGATCGAGCGGGTGCAGCGGACCTACGGCTATTTCGTCGATAAGAGCCAGTGGACCCAGCTCGCCGAGCTGTTCACCGACGATGCGACGCTCGAGATCGGCGGCAAGGGCATCTTCACCGGCAAGAAGCGCGTGCTCGAATACATGCAGACGGTGTTCGGGCCGGACGGCGCGAAGGAAGGCATGCTGGCAAACCACATGCAGTTCGAACCGGTCCCCGACGTCGCGCCCGACGGCAAGACCGGCTGGGTCCGCAGCCGCGCCTTCGTGATGAGCATCGGCGGCTGGGGCCTGCCGCTCTATGAGAACGAATACCGGAAGGGCGCCGACGGCAAGTGGCGCATCAGCCGCCTGACCGGACCCTTCACCATGTACACCAGTTGGGACGGCTGGGGAAAATGGGCGATGAACAACACCTGGCCCGACAAGTTCGACCCGCCGCCGGACCTGCCGCCCTCGACGGTCTACCTGACCTATCCCGCCTATTACATCATCCCGTTCCATTACCCGAACCCGGTCACCGGCAAGGCCTTCATTCCGGATCGCGGACCGGCGGGCGCCTATGCCGCGCCGCCCGGAACCGCGGAGCAGCAGCACAGCCTCACCATAGGCCGGATGGCGGACGGCACCCAGCCGATCGCCGAGCAGGGCGGGAACTGAGGCGGTGGCGCGCCCGGCCCTCGCGACTGCGCTGGCCGGCGCGCTGCTTTCCGGCCTGCTGGCAAGCGGCACGCAAGCGTCGGCCGACACAGCTGCGCAGCGGCTCGACGGGCTCGAGAGCCGGATCACCCGGCTCGAGGACCTCAACCAGATCGAGCGGCTGCAGCGCACCTACGGCTATTTCGTCGACAAGGCGCAGTGGAGCCAGTTGGCCGAACTGTTCACCGACGATGCGACGCTCGAGATCGGCGGCAAAGGCCTGTTCACCGGCAAGGATCGGGTGCTCGCCTATATGCAGCTCTCTTTCGGCAAGGACGGCGCCAAGGAAGGCGTGCTGATCAACCACATGCAGTTCGAGCCGGTGCCGGACATCTCGGCCGACGGCACCGAGGGCTGGATCCGCAGCCGCGCCTTCGTGATGGCCAATGGCGGCTGGGGTCTGCCACTGTACGAGAACGAGTACAGGAAAGGCACCGATGGCAAATGGCGCATCAGCCGCCTGACGGGCCCCTTCACCATGTATGCGGGCTGGGAAGACGGCTGGGTCAAGAACGCGACCCCCAACACCTGGCCCGACAAGTTCGGGCCGCCGCCCGATCTGCCGCCCTCGATCGTCTACCTGACCTATCCGGCCTATTTCGTGATCCCGTTCCACTATCCGAACCCGGTGACCGGCAGGGCCTTTCCTCCCGAGCGCGGCAATGTCGGCGCCTATGCAGCGCCGCCGGGCACCGAGCTGCAACGGAAGTATCTCGCGACCGGCCAGCTTGCGGACGGGACCCAGCCGATTGCGGAGCCGCCGCACGACTGACCCTCGGCGGTCCCGGGAGTCTGTCTCGGCGCGGTTATTTCTGCGCCTGCTTCGCGCGCAGCTCGGCCATCTGCTTCTGCCATTCCGCCGGGGTCGGCATGATCGTGCGGTCGATCCGGTGGAGGATTTTCCAAGCGCCGTCCTCGCGCACGAATTCGTCGTCGTAAATGCCGCTGAGCCGCGGGATCGGGCTGCCGTTCTCGCCCCGCATGATCGTCAACTGCCGCGAATGGGCGGTCGCATGGTCGCCATCGATCTGCACGTCGACATTGGAGACGATCCGGTAGCTGTCGGTGTTCGGCGCGGCGCCCGGCTGCGGATTGCCGTAAATGCCGACCAGCATCTGGCGGATCTCGTCGCGCCCGTGCTTGATCGTATTGCCGTTCTGCCAGGTGCCGTCCTTCGCGAACAGCGCGACATATCCGTCGAAGTCGCGCGCATCGAGCCGTACGGCATAGTCGAGGATCACCTGCTTGATCGCCAGATCGTCCTCGATCCGCTGGACCCGCTGTTCGAGTGTCGGCTGCTGTGCGCAAACCGGTGCAAGCGGCACCAGCACGGCGGCGGCGGCAAGCAGGGCGGTGAACTTCATGGCGCTTCTCCCATCCATCTTTGCCGCCGAAGCTAGCGCGCTGGCTCCGATTCGACCTTGGCAGGACTGGAAGCGCGGCTGGACCTTGTCGGCAGAAAAACATTGCGCAGCGCGGATATTTACCAAAGATACTATCTCCCCCTTCCACCAACCCTGCCGAGACCCAATGTGATGCGCCCAGTCCTGCTTGCCGCCGCCGCGGCTGTCGTTTCCCTTTCGATCGCCGCCGGCCCCGCCCGATCCGAAACCGCCGGAGCCGGGGATTCCGCACCGCAGGCAGACGATCCCTATCTGTGGCTGGAGGACGTATCCTCGCCGCGAGCGATGGAATGGGTCGATGCGCATAATGCGGTGACGGTCCAACGGCTCGAGGCCGACCCGCAATACCAGTCCTTCTACGACGAGGCGCTGGCGATCGCCGGCGCCAAGGATCGCATTCCGCAGCCGAGCTTCCTCAACGGCCAGATTTACAATTTCTGGCAGGACGAGGATCACCTGCGCGGCATCTGGCGCAAGACCACGCTCGCCGATTACCGCAGCGCCAGCCCGCACTGGACGACGGTTCTCGACATCGACGCGCTCGGCAAGGCGGAAGGCAAGAGCTGGGTGCTCAAGGGGATCGACTGTCTCGAGCCGGATGAACGGCTGTGCCTGGTCTCGCTCTCGGTCGGCGGCGAGGACGCGGTCGAAGTGCGCGAGTTCGATCTCGCCAGCGGGTCCTTCGTGGACAGCGGCTTCCATCTGCCGCGCGGCAAGCACCGGGTCGCGTGGGAAGATCGCGACCACTTGCTGGTCGCGACCGACTGGAACCCCGGCGACCTGACCCCCTCGGGCTATCCCTATATCGTCAAGCGGGTGACCCGCGGGCAACCGCTCTCGGCGGCGGTGGAAGTCTATCGCGGCGAGCAGCAGGACGGCGGCTACGGCGTCAGCCCGGCCGTGCTGCACGACGGCCAGGGCAACCGGCTCGCGGTGATCGAGCGCCCGCTCGACACATTCCATCACCAGACCTTCGTGCTGACGGCGAAAGGTGCCGAGAAGCTTGCGATCCCAGACAAGGCGAGCGTGGTCGCGCTGGTCGGCGGGCGGGCGATCGTCCAGCTCGACGAAGACTGGAGCGCGGGCGGCATGGCCTTCAAGGGCGGCTCGCTGATCCAGCTCGATCTCGCCCGGCTCAAGGCCGCGCCGGGCGCGCCCGAGCCGAAGCTGGTCTGGGCGCCGGGCGCGCGCGACGCGCTCGACGGGGTCACCTCGACCAGGGACAATCTGCTGATCAGCACGCTCGAAAACGTCCGCGGGCGGGCCTGGGTCTACCGGCCGGGTGCCGATGGGGGCTGGACCAAGTCGCAGCTCCCGCTGCCCGACAATCTCGCGATCGGCTATGGCTCGACCGACGAGAAATCGAACCTCGCCTTCGTCAGCGCGAGCGGCTTCCTCGATCCCTCGACGCTCTATCTGGCCGACACGGCGAGCGGGAGCCTTGACCCGGTGAAGTCGCTGCCCGCGCAGTTCGACGCGAGCAAGGATGTCGTGGAGCAGCTCGAGGCCACCTCGAGCGACGGCACCAAGATCCCCTATTTCGTGGTCCACCGGAAGGACATCGCATACGACGGGACGACGCCGACCATCATGACCGCCTACGGCGGTTTCCAGGTCAGCGAGACGCCTTACTACTCGGGCACGACCGGCAAATTGTGGCTCGAGCGCGGGGGCGCCTTCGTGCTCGCGAACATCCGCGGCGGGGGCGAGTTCGGCCCGGGGTGGCACGAAGCCGGGCTCGGCACCAAGCGCCAGATCATCTACGACGATTTCGCCGCGGTCGCGCAGGACCTGATCGCGCGCAAGATCACCTCGCCCCGCCGCCTGGGAATCGAGGGCGGATCGAACGGCGGGCTGCTGATGGGCGTGGAATTCACCCAGCATCCCGAGCTGTGGAACGCGGTGCTGATCGAGGTGCCGCTGCTCGACATGATCCGCATCTCCAAGATCGCGGCGGGCGCTTCGTGGCAGGGCGAGTACGGCGACGTGAATGCCGATCCGGCTGTGCGGGCGTTCTGGGAGAAGACCTCGCCCTACTCCGCGCTGAAGCGCGACGGCAAATATCCCGAGCCGTTCATCTTCACCACCACCAAGGACGATCGCGTCGGCCCGCAGCACGCGCGCAAGTTCGCCGCGCGGATGGAGGAATACGGCCTGCCGTTCTACTATTACGAGAACACCGAGGGCGGCCACGGCTCGGGCGCGGACATCAAGCAGTCCGCGCGCACCACCGCGCTCACGATGATCTATATGCGGCAGAAGCTGATGGACTGAGCGGCCGCGCGCCGAACCGGTCGCGTAAGGCCCATAGCGGCAGGTGCGGCCGCGCCAGCACCCGGTCGATCGCATAGGGCCACCAGCCGGGGCCGAACGGCAGGTAGATCCGGATCGGCACCCCGAGGCTTCGCGCGACAGCGGTTGTGCGGCGGCGGGGAAGGCCCCTCAATTGCTCGAGCTCGCACGGGGTTCCTTCTGCAAGCAGGATCGCCAGCGCGCGTTCGGCAAGCGCGGGATCGTGCGTCGCCACCGCCACCTTCGCGCGGCGCCCGGCGAGCAGGCGCGCCAGCTTGAGATAGTTTTCCGAGGCCTGGGCATCGGGCCAGGCGGGATCGGGCCATTCGCCCTTGACGAGGCGAATGCGCGCGCTGCCGTCGCGAAAGCGCGCCGCGTCGCCTTCGCTCCGGCGCCAGCGCGCCGGCAGCGCGAAGCCGGTGCCCGGATGTGCGTCGAGCAGCGTGGCGACGACGTCCAGCGTGGGCTGGGCGAGATCGGGTGCGTGGGAATCGAACACCAGCGGCAGGCCCGCCTCGCGCGCCGCTGCGGCGATTACGGCAAGATGGACCGGATCGAACCCGAGCGGCGGCGCCTTGACCGCAAGATAGCTGTCCCAGCCGGCGAGACGCCCGGCGATTGCGCAGTTCTGCGCCGCGATCTCGGCCGGACCGGCATCGTCTGCCTGGAAATAGCCGATCGCCGATGCGAGGCCGCGCCGGGCCAGCCGGTCGCGCTGGCGCGCGGCCCAGGCGGCATCGGGCGCCGGGAGCAGGTGGCCCAGCTTCCCCGGCAGCGCATAGCGGAGAGTGCGGGCAGCGGCCCGCAGAGCGCCGCTCACCCGAACCGCCTCCTCACCCGCTTGACGAGGGTCGAGGATGCATCGGACAGCAATGCGATGGCGCCGCGCAGTCCCAAGGGATAGCTGCGGAGTTGCACGCAGGGCCGCCCATCGCGCGTCCAGAAGGCCGCGATCCAGGGCTCGACCCCGCCGAGCAATTCGTAGCCGGCAAGGCCGCGGCGGGCCGCCCAGCCGAGCGTATGCAGCATCAGCAGCGTGCCGGGGGAACATTTGGCGTAGGCTTCGTCGTAGCCGATCTTGAACAGCCAGAAACGCCCGTGCCATTCGAGCGCCAGTTGCATCGCCACCGCCCGCCCGTCGATCCGCAGGAAGGCGATCCGCAATTGCCCGAGCCGGGCCGTGCGACGAAAATAGGCGCGGAAGAATTCTTCTTTCGCGCGGTCCACCGCCATCGCGGTGCCTGCCGCGCGTTTCCAGCTCTCGAGCTCGACCGCGATCGCCTCGTCGAACAGTCTGTCGAACTCGGCCTCGGACGGGCTCAGCACTTCATAGGCGACCGCGCCCATCTGCTGCGCGCGGCGCGCCGCCCGGCGGAAATCGGACCGGCGGCCCGAATTGAAGTGCGCTTCAGGTTCCGCCCAGGTCTCGTCCAGCGCAATCGTGGGGCAAGGAACCGCGGGGCGAACGGACAACCATCCGCGGCCCCTGAGCGCGCCCCGCAGCGCCGGGATCAGCAGCGAATCCGCCGGCATGCGGGCGAAGCACAGCGGCCGGCTGTCGCTTGCCAGCGCGGCGGCGAGCGCGACTGCAGCTTCTGGGGTGCCGCACAGGCCGTCGCCCGGCTCGAACACCTCGCGCGCGCCCGCCATCCGCCAGCGCGCGAAATAGCCGCGATCGCGGCACAGCGGCAGCAGTGCGTCGCCGCCGGCCGTGTCCGCCGTGCCGACGAATTCCCACTCCGCGTCCGCCAGCATGGTGTCGGCAAGACTGGCTACGAAGGCATGGCATTGAGTCGGCAGGCTGGCGGCGGATTCGCACTTCCGCCAGGCCTCGGCCAGCGGATTGACCAGCTCGTCACGCGCATGGTCCGGCGGGCGCTCGAAGGCGGCGATGGCGACGCTTGTCTTTACGTCGATCTGAGCGTGTTCCATGCCCTTACCCCTGCGCCGGCAGGCATAGCGCGAACCCGTTAAGGATATTGGAAGACGCTCTCCCGCGCCTATTCCTTGACGGTTTCCATCGCCACGAAGGTGGAAGTGCTGGCGACATGGGGCAGGCGCGAGAGCTTCTCGCCCAGCACCGCGCGATAGCGCTGAATGTTCGCGGTGCGGACCTTGAGCAGGTAATCGAAATTGGCCGCGATCATGTGGCATTCCTCGATCTCGGGGATGGTCCGCACCGCCGCGCCAAATTCCTGCAGCGCCTGCTCGCGCGTATCGGACAGGCGCACCTGGGTGAAGGCGACGTGCTCCATCCCCAGCTTGGCCGGATCGACCACCGCCTCGAACCCCCGGATCACCCCTTCGGCCAGCAGGCGCTTGAGCCGGATCTGGCACGGGGTCTTGGACAGGCCGACACGGGGCGCGAGATCGGTGATCGAAATCCGCCCCTCGCGACGCAGGATGGCGACGATCTTCCGATCGAATTCGTCCAATTCGACCATATCTGGCATATTTTCCATCCGATCCATCTACTATCTTGCCATTCAAAAGTCCATTTTCCTGATGCAGCCGCAAACTTAAGTGAGATCGGCTGCCCGCGGGGTGCTAGGATGCACCGATGAACCAGCCCTTCGCCCGCTTCGCCCCGCCGATCCGCGGACAGAGCGCCCTGCGCCGCGCCATTACGGCCGCCTGTCGCCGGCCCGAACCGGAATGCCTCGCGGCGTTGTTGCCGCAGGCGGAGTTCGCACCCGGGATGCGGGCGGATATCCGCGCACTCGCCGAACGGCTGGTCGCCGCACTGCGCGCAAAGCACCGGCGCGGCGGGGTGGAAGCGCTGATGCGCGAATATTCGCTGTCGAGCGAGGAAGGCGTCGCGCTGATGTGCCTGGCCGAGGCGCTGCTGCGGATCCCCGACAGCGCCACGCGCGACGCGCTGATCCGCGACAAGGTGGCCGACGGCGACTGGAAGGCGCATCTCGGCACCGGGCGGCCGATCTTCGTCAATGCGGCGACCTGGGGCCTGATCGTCACCGGCACGCTCACCGACGAGATCGACGACAGCGGACTTTCTTCCGCGCTGCGGCGGCTGGTCGCCCGCGCGGGCGAGCCGGTGGTGCGCAAGGGCATGGACCTCGCCATGCGGATGATGGGCGAACAGTTCGTGACCGGCGAGACGATCGACGAAGCGCTGAAGAACGCGCGCGAGCAGGAAGCGCGCGGGTTCACCTATTCCTTCGACATGCTCGGCGAAGCCGCCGCCACCGCCGCGGACGCCGCGCGCTATTTCGCCGAATATGAAAGCGCGATCCACGCGATCGGCAAGGCCGCCGCCGGGCGCGGAATCCACCGCAGCCCCGGCATCTCGATCAAGCTCTCCGCGCTCCATCCGCGCTATGCCCGCAGCCAGGCCGACCGGGTGATGGGCGAATTGCTGCCGCGTGTGGCGCAGCTCGCGATGCTGGCCAAATCCTATGGCATCGGGCTCAACATCGATGCCGAGGAGGCCGACCGGTTGGAGCTTTCGCTCGACCTGCTCGAAAGCCTCGCGCTCGATCCTGCGCTGGCCGGGTGGGACGGGCTCGGCTTCGTGGTGCAGGCCTATGGCAAGCGCTGCCCCTTCGTGATCGACTGGCTCATCGATCTCGCCCGCCGGGCGCGGCGGCGGATCATGGTGCGGCTGGTCAAGGGCGCCTATTGGGATGCCGAGATCAAGCGCGCGCAGGTGGACGGGCTGGCCGACTTCCCGGTCTATACCCGCAAGCTCCACACCGACGTCGCCTATATCGCCTGCGCGCGGAAACTGCTTGCCGCGCCGGCCGAGATCTACCCACAATTCGCGACCCACAATGCCCAGACCGTCGCGACCATCCACACGCTCGCGGGGCCAGCCTATCACCCCGGAATGTTCGAGTTCCAGTGCCTCCACGGCATGGGCGAGCCGCTTTACGACGAGGTGGTCGGCGCCGACAAACTTGCCCGCCCCTGCCGGATCTACGCGCCGGTGGGCACGCACGACACGCTGCTCGCCTATCTGGTGCGCCGCCTGCTCGAGAACGGGGCCAACTCCTCCTTCGTTCACCGGCTGGCCGATCCTTCGATACCGCTGGCGGAACTGACCGCCGACCCCGCAGAGCAGGCGCGCGCGATGGCGGCGGTCGGTCAGAAGCACGACGCGATCGCGTTGCCGGAGGCCTTGTTTCCCGACCGGCGCAACTCCGCGGGGATCGACCTGGCCGACGAAACGGCGCTGGCGGCTCTCGGCGATGCCCTGCGCCAGAGCGCCGCGATCGAATGGCGATCAGGGGCTGCCGAACGCGAGGCGCACGCAGTCCGCAATCCGGCAAACCCGCAGGAGGTGGTCGGCACGGTCGCCTTCGCGCTGGCGCGGGATGCGCAGGCCGCAGCGCGGATCGCCGCCGCGAGCCGCTGGGGCGACCTGCCCGCGGACGAGCGCGCCGCGATCCTCGAACGCGCCGCCGAGCTGATGCAGCAGCGCATGCCGGTGCTGATGGGGCTCGCGATCCGCGAGGCGGGCAAGTCCGCCGCCAACGCCATCGCCGAAGTGCGCGAGGCGATCGATTTCCTGCGTTATTACGCGCAGCAGGCGCGCAGCGCACTCGGGCCGGAGCAGCGTCCGCTCGGCCCGGTGGTGTGCATCAGCCCATGGAACTTCCCACTCGCGATCTTCACCGGCCAGATCGCCGCCGCGCTGGCCGCAGGCAATCCGGTGCTCGCCAAGCCGGCCGAGGAAACCCCGCTGATCGCCGCCGAGGGTGTGCGGCTGCTGCACGAGGCGGGGGTTCCGGCAGACGCGCTGCAATTCCTTCCCGGCGCGGGGGAGATCGGGGCCGCGCTGGTCGCTGCGCCCGAAACCGCGGCGGTGATGTTCACCGGCTCGACCGAGGTCGCGCGGCTGATCCAGCGCCAGCTCGCCCCGCGCCTTTCAGCCGAAGGCAAGCCCATCCCGCTGATCGCCGAGACCGGGGGGCTCAACGCGATGATCGTCGATTCCTCCGCGCTGGCCGAGCAGGTCGTGCGCGATGTGATCGCCTCGGCCTTCGACAGCGCAGGGCAGCGCTGCTCGGCGCTGCGACTGCTGTGCCTGCAGGAAGACGTGGCCGACCGCACACTCGAAATGCTCAAGGGCGCATTGGCGGAATTGCGCGTCGGCGATCCTGCGCTGCTCGCGTCCGACGTCGGCCCGGTCATCACCGCGGAGGCACGGGACATGATCGAAACTCATGTCGCCACGATGCACGCGCGCGGTTTCGCGGTGACCCGCAGTGCGATGCAGGCGGAAGCGACCCACGGCACCTTCGTGGCGCCGACGATCGTCGAGATCGGCGCGGTGGGCGATCTCGAGCGCGAGGTGTTCGGCCCGGTGCTGCATGTCCTGCGCTTCGCCCGCGACGAGCGCGACGCGCTGGTCGAGCGGATCAACGCGACCGGCTACGGCCTGACCTTCGGCCTCCACACGCGGCTGGACAGCACGGTGCGGGCGGTGTGCGAGCGGATCGAGGCCGGGAACATCTACGTCAACCGCAACACGATCGGCGCGGTGGTCGGCGTCCAGCCCTTCGGCGGACGCGGCCTTTCGGGCACCGGGCCCAAGGCGGGCGGGCCGCTCTATATGCAGCGGCTGGTCCGCGAGCCTGCACCCTTGCCGGGAGGCGTCGCCGATCCGGTCCTCGCGGCCTTCGCCACCTGGCTCGACGCGCAGGGCGAAGGCGCCGCGGCAGAGGCCGCGCGCGCATACGGCAAGGCGGGAGGCGCAGGCTACGCCGCCGAGCTGCCCGGCCCGGTGGGTGAGCGCGACACATATCGCCTGAAGCCGCGCGGACGCGTGCTGCTGCGCGCGCAGACCCGCGCCGGGCTGTTCCAGCAGATCGCGGCGGTGCTGGCGAGCGGCAACATGGGCATGCTGGACGATGCCGGGCTGCCGATGGACCTGCCCGCCGCAGTTACGGCGCGCCTGACCGGCGATCGGGGCGATGAGGCGGCTGCGCTTGTGGAGGGCGATACGGCGGAGGTCGCGGCGCTGCTGGGAGAACTGGCGGCGCGGCGGGGCGCGGTGGTGCCGACGCAATCGGCCAGCCCCGAACAATGCGCCGCCGCGCAACCCGCCTATGCGCTGCACTGGCTGCTGGAGGAGGTGTCGATCTCGACCGACACCACCGCGGCGGGCGGCAACGCCAGCCTGATGATGATCTGACGAGTCCGCCCCATTGCGCCGGCGCGCCCCATTTGACACAAGGCCCGCCCATGAGCCTGCGATCCCTGCTGTTCGTGCCCGGCGACCGTCCGGACCGGTTTGCCAAGGCCGCCGCGAGCGGCGCCGATGCGATCATCCTCGACCTTGAGGACGCCGTCGCCGCCGGGCGCAAGGCCGAGGCGCGCGCCGCGGTGGCCGAATATCTGTCTTCCGCCCCGCCGGTGCCGTGCTTCGTGCGCTTCAACCCGCTCGCCAGTCCCCATGCGCGCGAGGATGTCGCGCTCGTCGCCCGGCGCCCGGCGGGGATCGTGCTGCCCAAGGTCGAAGGGCCGGACGACATTCGCGCCTGGCTCGGCCTGATCGGGGATGATGCGCCGCCGCTGCTGCCGCTGGCGAGCGAGACCCCGGCCGCGGTGTTCACGCTCGGCACCTATCGGCCGGTCGCGGCGCATCTCGCCGGGATGACCTGGGGGGCCGAGGACCTGACCTCGGCGATGGGGGCACAGCCGCGCACCGCCGACGGGTCGCTGACCGGGACCTGCCTGCTCGCGCGCGCGCTCACCGTGCTCGGGGCCCATGCGGCGGGGGTGCAGGCGATCGAGACCGTGTTCCCGGCGATCGACGATCTCGAAGCGCTCGCGCGCTATGTCGCCGATGCCCGGCGCGACGGGTTCTCGGGCATGATGGCGCTGCACCCGGCGCAGGTCCCGATCATCAACGCCGGCTTTACCCCGAGCGCCGAGGACGCAGCCCAGGCGCAGCGGATCGTCGACGCCTTCGCCGCGCATCCGGGCGCGGGCGTGCTCAAGGTCGACGGCAAGATGCTCGACGCGCCGCATCTCAAGCAGGCGCTCGTCACGCTCGAGCGTTACGCGCAATACGCCGCCGATTAGGCCACCCTGCCCCGGCGGCTTGAAAGCGGCGCGCTAGCTGCCGAGGCCGAGCCGGTCGAGCAACCGCTGCCGCGACGAATCGAGGAAGGCCAGTGCCGCCGCCCGATCCGACATGCTTCGCGCGAGTGCCATCGCCCCGACCATTTCGGCCAGAACCGAACTCGCGAGGCGATCGGCATCCGGCGCGTCCATCGCGGTCAAAGCCGTTGCGATCGCGCGGCGGAAGTTCTCGATCCCGGTCTCGAACCGCGCACGCGCTGGCGGCGGCAGGCGCGCGGCCTCCCCGGTCAGGCCCGGGAGCGGGCAGCCCTGCTCGACCCGCTCGAACGCGCGTTCGGACAGGTAATATTCGATCAGCCGCGCAAGGCCCGCGCCGTCGGGCTCGGCCCCGAGATTGCGGTCGAGCATCGCCGCGCTGTCTTCGAACATCCGCCCGACCGCATGGGCGACCAGATCGTCGCGCGACGCGAAATGGGCGTAAAACCCGCCGTGAGTCAGCCCCGCACGTTTCATCAACGCGGCTACGCTGATGTCCTGCGCGCCGCCCGCACGGATCGCTCGGGCCGCTTCGTCGAGGATGCGGGCGCGGGTCTTCGCCTTGTGTGCGCTCTTGTCAGCCATCGCTCACGCCTCCTGATACCCGCCGCCCAGCGCGCGGACCGCCGCGACCGACGCGCGCGCCTCGAGCGCGCGTGCCTGTTCGAGCCGGTCTTTCGCCTCGAGCAGCGCCCTGTCTGCATCGAGAACGTCGATCAGCGCAACCGCCCCGGCCCGATAGGCCGACTGCGCCTGGCCGCGCGCCCGGTCGAGCGCGGCAACCTGGCGCTCTAGCGCGGCTACTTCGGTGCGCCCCTCGCCGAGTTGGACCAGCGCGTTCTCGACCTCTTCGGTCGCGCGCAGCACCGCCGAGCGGTAGAGCGCCAGCGTTTCCGCCTCGTGCCCTTTCGCCTGCGCGACCTCGGCGTCGACCCGCCCGAAATCGAACAGCCGCCAGTGCAGCCCGAGCCCGCCGCTCGCCTGCACCGCATCGCCCGAAAACAGCGCGCCGGTGCCGACGCTGCCCAGCCCGAGCAGGCCCGACAGCGAGAGCTTCGGATAATAGTCGGCGATCGCCGCGCCGATCCGCGCATCGGCTGCGGCGACCCGGCGCTCGGCGGCGACGATGTCGGGCCGGCGGCGCAACAGTTCTGCGGGATCGGCCGCGCCCGACGGGACCAGCGCGGCGGGCACCGGGGCCGCGCCTGCCAGATCGACCGGATCCGTCCCGGCCTGCGCACCCATCAGCACGTCGAGCCGGTTGCGCTGCCCCGCGATCGCCGCGCGCAAGGGCGCGAGCGAGGCCTCGACCCCGTCGGCCTCGCCCTGGGCGCGGTTGAGGTCGCGATCGGCGGACAGCCCTTGCCCGACCCGTTGCCGGACCAGATCGAGCAGCGAGCGGCGCACCTGGAGCTGGGTCTGCTCGACATCCAGCCGCGCCTGCAATCCGCGCAGCTGCAGGTAGGCATCGACCGCTTCGGACACCACGCTCAGCCGCACGGCGGCGGCATCGGCGGCGCTGGCGGCAAGTGCGGCCCGGGCCGCCTGCCTCTCCCGCGTCTGCCCGCCGAACAGATCGATCTCCCAGCTCGCCTGCGCGCCAAGCTGGTAGAGATCGTACCCGCGCGGGAAACCGAGCTTGTTGGCGGCCGCACCGAACGGCGTCTCGAGCGACTGGCTGGCGCTTTCGGCCGAAGCGTCGGCGCCCACCGCGGGCAACAGGGCTGCGCCCGCCGCACGGGCCGCGGCCCGCGCCTGCGTTATCCGGGCCCCGGCTGCGGCGATGTCGAGGTTCTGCGCGAGGACCCGGTCGACGATCCGGTCCAGCAGCGGATCGCCGAAGCCGTGCCACCATTGCGCGTCGGCAGTGCCGATTTCGGCGGGTGCGGCGTAGGCAGGGGTCAGCGCGACCTCGGGCCGGTGATAATCGGGCCCGACGGTGCAGGCGGACAGGGCCGCGCAGGCGAGCAGAGCCGGTAACAGGCGCATGGCTGAAGTCTCCATCAATGAACCGCCGCCTCGGGAGGCGCCCCGGTGCGGGCGGGCATGCGGCAGAAGGGCACCAGGATCAGGGCCGCGAAGAAGATCCACGCGAGCACCCGGAAGACGTCGTCGAACGCGAGGGTCAGCGCCTCGCGGCCGACCACCCGCGCGAAGGCGGCGCGCGCCGCGAGCGAGGCTTCGGTCGGATCGGGCGTCACCGTAGAGATTTTCGCGGTGAGCGCCGCCAGCACTTCGCCGGCCTTCGCCCCACCGTGGCCGAGCGCTTCGCCCAGCCGGGCGGCGGCGATGCGGGTGTTGTCCTGCAGCCAGGTGTTGACCACCGCGATCCCGACCGCGCCGCCGAGGTTGCGCATCAGGTTGAACAGGCCCGACGCGGCGTTGAGCTGTTCGGGCGGGAACGAGGCGAGCGCCATGGTCACGCTCGGCACGATGCACAGCATCAGCGCGAGGCCGCGCACCGCCTGAGGCAGCGCCAGTTCCCAGAAGCCCCATTGGCTGGTCATCTCGGAGCTCAGCCACAGGCTGCTCGCGAACAGCACCAGGCCGACCGAGATCATCCAACGCATGTCGATTCGCTGGCTCAGCGATGCCGCGATCGCGGTGCTGAACAGCTGCGCGACGCCGACCACGAACACCGTGGTGCCGATCTGCAGCGAGTCATAGCCGCGCACCCGCGCGAGATAGACCGGCAACAGGTAGATCGCGCCGTACATGCCGACCCCGATCACCAGGTTGAACACGCAGGCGAAGACGAACACCGGCTTGCGGAACGGCCGCAGCGTCACCACCGGATTGGCCGAGAAGAACGCGCGTTCGAGGAACAGCACGAACGCGACCAACGACAGCCAGCCCGCGATCGCGATCGACGGTTCGCCGAACCAGTCCTTTCGCGGGCCTTCTTCGAGCACGTATTCCAGCCCCGCAAGGAACAGCGCCATCGCCGCCAGGTGGAGCCAGTCGACCCGGGCGAGCAGCGCCGGCTTCGCTCCGTCTACCCGGACCACGATGGCCGCCAGCGTCGTCACCACGATCCCCGGCAGGATGTTGATGAAGAACAGCCAGCGCCAGTCGAAGGCGCTGGTGATCAGCCCGCCCAGCGTCGGCCCGATGGTGGGAGCGATCACCGCCACGGTGCCGAGGATCGCCGGGATCATCGCGCGCTGCTTGCCCGAAAAGATCGTGTAGCCGACCGCGAACACCAGCGGCACCATTGCCCCGCCGGTGAAGCCCTGCAGCGCGCGGAACGCGATCATCGCGCCGATATTCCACGCGAGGCCGCACAGCAGGCTCGACAGGGTGAACAGCCCGGCCGAAAGCGCGAACAGCCAGCGGGTCGAGATCGCGCGGGCGAGATAGGCTGAGAGCGGAATCATCACCAGTTCCGCCATCAGATAGGCGGTCTGCACCCAGCTCACCTCGTCCGGCCCGGCAGCGAGCCCGGCCTGAACCTCGTTCAGCGACGCGGCGACGATCTGGATGTCGAGCAGCGCCAGGAACTGGCCGAAGGCCATCACCCCGAAGATGAGGAACTTGCGCGTATCCGGCATCTCCGCCGGCGCCTGCGACCAATCCTGCCCCAGCATTCGCAATCGCGTGGTCAAGCTGTTCATCGCGGAGCCCTATAGACAAATGATGATCGTCATATATATGACGTCAATCATATATACAACCGGCAAGGAAACAGACCATGCAGACAGCGGTCACCAGCGATCGGATCGTGGAGCTGGAAGAGCGGCGCGAGCCGGCAGAAAGCCCGTCCCCCGAAGCACCGCCGCCCGCGCGCCGGCGAATCCCACGTGCCGCACTCGCGGGGGGCGTCGCGGTGGTGGTCGCTCTCGGCGGGATCGCGTGGATCACCGCCAGCCCGTCCAGCGTTTCTACCGATGACGCCTATGTCGCTGCCGACACTACCAGCGTCGCCCCCAAGGTGCGCGGACTGGTGGATGCGGTGCTGGTGCGCGACAACCAGCAGGTCCGCCGGGGCGACCCTCTGGTGCGGATCGACGCCGAGGAATTCGACGCCCGCGTCGCTGCGGCAGAGGCGGACCTGGCCGATGCAGAGGCCGGCGTCGCCGACGCGCGCGCGGCGCTGGTCAGCCTCGGCGCCGAGCAGCGGCTGGCTTCGGCCAATGTTGCCGCCAGCCGCACCGCGATCCGCTCGGCCGATGCCGAGGCGGGGCGCGCGTCGGCCGACCGCGGGCGCTACGATGCGCTTGTCGCCACCGGTGCGGTCGCGCAGCGCGATGCGGAGATCTACCGCACGACCGCGATCGGCGCGGCGCAGGCGGCCGCCAAGGCGCGCGCGGAGCTGCTGGTGTCCGAACGCCAGGCCGGGGTTACCAACGCCCAGCGCGGGACGCTCGAGGCGGCGCTGGCGAAGGCGCTCGCGCAGCGCCAGCGGGCCGCCGCCGCGCTCGACCTCGCGCGCCAGGACCAGCGCCACACGCTGATCCGCGCGCCGATCGACGGCACGATCGGCAACCGGCAGGTACGGGTCGGCGACTACGTCCAGCCCGGCTCGCGGCTGCTGTCGCTGGTACCGATGCAGGACCTCTACGTCACCGCCAACTTCAAGGAGACCCAGACCCGCGGCATGCAAGTCGGCCAGCCGGTGACGGTCGACGTCGATGCGCTGGGCGGCAAGCCGCTGACGGGCCGGGTCGAGAGCCTCGCCCCCGGATCGGGGTCCACCTTCGCGCTGCTGCCGTTCGAGCCGGGGACCGGCAATTTCACCAAGATCGTCCAGCGTGTGCCCGTCCGCATCAGGCTCGACCCGGGCCAGCCGGCCGCTGCCGCCCTTCGCCCGGGCCTTTCCGTCACCGCCAGGGTCCGCTTGTCCCGCTGACCCGCCTGCCGATGGAAGAAACGCGTTGCCTCCGGGCCGGTCGCCGTTCCACAGGCGAGAGGACACAGCAGCGACGGGAACGCAATGACCAACACGACCATGCGCTTGCGGGGCGGCCACGCGTGATGCGCCGCATCTACGCCCGGATCGACCCCTTCGTCGCGATGCTGCTGGCGACGGTCGCAGCCGCCTCGATCCTGCCCTGCAGCGGGGTGGGAGCGACGATCTTCGGCTGGCTCGCCGATGCCGCGATCGTGCTGCTGTTCTTCCTCCAGGGCGCGCGGCTATCGCGCGAGGCGATCACCGACGGCCTCCTGAGCTGGAAGATCCACGCAAGCGTCCTCGCCTGCAGCTTCCTGCTTTACCCTGCGCTGGGCTATGGCCTGGTGCACCTCCTTCCGCTCGATGCGGTGGCCGCAACCGGCTTCCTGTTCTTGACCCTGTTGCCCTCGACCGTGCAGTCGTCCGTCGCGCTCACCGCGATTGCGCGCGGCAATGTCGCCGCCGCCGTGTGCAGCGCCTCGCTCTCCAACATCGTCGGCATCTTCGCGACCCCGCTGCTGGTCTCGCTGGTGCTGCGGCGCGCGGGCGCGGCCAGCGACATGTCGGCCGTGCCGATGATCCTGCTGCAATTGCTGCTGCCGTTCCTGCTCGGCCATTTCTCGCCCGAAGCGCTCAAGCGCTCCCTGCTACGCCACAAGCCGCTGACCACGCTGGTCGATCGCAGTTCGATCCTGCTGGTGGTCTACACCGCCTTCAGCGCCGCGGTGATCGCGGGCATCTGGCACAGCTACTCGCTGCCGCGGCTGGCCGAGATCACTCTGCTCTGCGCGGCGCTGCTTGCGCTGGTGCTGGTGCTGACCTGGAACTTCGCCCGGCGCGCGGGCTTCTCCTTCGCGGATTCGATCGTGATCCAGTTCTGCGGCTCGAAGAAGAGCCTCGTCACCGGCGTCCCGATGGCCGGCGTGCTGTTCGCACCCGCCCAGGTCGGCTTCGTCGTGCTGCCGCTGATGATCTTCCACCAGATGCAGCTGATCGCCTGCGCCTTCCTTGCCCGCCGCTATGCCGCGCGGGAGGAAGGCGGACAGGCCTGACCGATCAGCTGCTGGCTGCCGAAGGCATTGCCGTAGGCGAAGCTGCGCCCGCCGCGGCCTTGAAGCCGCACTGGCCCTGCTCCATCGCGATCTGCTTGGTGATGCGGGTGGCATTCTCGCCATAGGCCTCCGTCACCGAACCGTGGTTCACGGTCTTGCCCCGCAGCGGGGTAACGCCTTCGCACAGGTGGAACACATGCGGGGTGGAGGATTTCTTCGCGCCGTTCTCCGGCGCAATCCAGTAGACCACGTCCTGGCCGGCCGGGTTCGCCGCGGTCTTGGTGGCGTCGGCGATCGCCTGTGAATCCCGCGCGATGTCCTGCGCCTGGGCAGCGACTTCGGGCGAGCACGCGGTCGTCGGCTGGCCCGCCTTGATCTGGTCGGCGCAGGTGTTCATGTCTTGCGTGTACTGCTCGACCGAGGGCGGCTTGTAGCTGATCCCGAACAGCGTCGCGACGACCGCAAGCACGACCCCGACCCCGCCGGCGATCTTCTTGTTCTTGGGGTCCATGTCCTTGTCCATGAAGATCAGGATCACCAGCGGGAGGAAGGCGACCAGGGTTACGATCGCGCCGAGCTGGTTCTGGACGAAGAATTTGAACGGCTCGGCCTTGCTGGCGGGGTCGTGCTTGTTCGCGGCCTTCCACATCAGGCTGCCGGCGATCGCGCACACGGCGATCACCACGAGCACGCCGATCAGCAGGGGCAAATTGCCGTGGTCTAACTTGTGCTGGCGCAGCATCACGATGCCGGCGATCTCGCCGCCGATCGCGACCGCCCAGGCGACCGCGGCGAAGATGCGCAGCCGGGTGGCGGCGCTCTTCTGGCCCTGGGTGGCCTGCCAGGCCTTGGTGACGTCGGTCTCTGCAGTCGGTTTGTCGTCGGACATATCAACCCCCGTATGCGCCGCTGCGCGCGGGGCGCTCCCCTCGCGTGCGCCCTACCTACCCGACGCAACAGTCTGTGGCCAACCGGAATCTCGCCGCGCCCCGGTGCTGCGGGCAGGCCGGCGACCGTCCCCGAAAGCAGCGCTCGAACGAGTCAGCGTCCGTTCAGCGCGCCGAGCCGCTACGTAGTTTCCGGGAGCGATAAGAGGAGTAAGTTCATGCGCCGAACAGCCATTGCCATCATTACCGCTGCCGCGATGATTTCCGCCCCCGCCATGGCTGCAAAGCCGTGCAAGGATGCCAAGGGCCGGTTCATCAAATGCGCCGACGCGAAGGCGAAGAAGGTGCCGCTCCGTTGCCGCGATGCGAAGAACCGCTTCGCGAAGTGCGGGACGCCGGGCACCCATCCGGCGTAAGCAGCCCATCGGCCCGGCGGGTTTTCCGATCCGCCGATCCTGTCTGGCCTAGCGATGGGATCCGGCTCGCTGCGGGACGAAGGTCACCAGCAGGAGAATGCCGCAGCACAGAGCGACCGATGCGAGGGGTCGGCTGAAGTCCAGCCCGCCCTTTGCCAGCGGCTTGTCGAGGAAGTCGCCCACGGTCGCGCCGAGCGGCCGGGTGAGGATGAAGGCGGCCCAGAACAGCAGGACACGGCTGATCGAGGTCCCTCGCCACAAGACCAGCAGCACCAGCAGCGCACCGCCGAACAGCGCCGCGCCGCCGAGATAGCCGAGTCCGCCATCGTCCGCCGCCCAGTCCCCCAGCGCGGTTCCGAGGGTTTGCGAGATAGTGATGGTGAGCCAGTAGAACCCTTCGGATTTGGCGCTGCGGACGGTTTCGACCGCGATCGAACCGGTCGCGGCGCGCCATGCCGCGAGCGACAGCGCTACCGCAGTGAGCAGCAGCAACGTGCCGCCGGCATAGCCGATCCCGAGCGAACGGGTGGCGAAGTCGGCCATCGTGGTCCCGGCAGTGGTCGAGGCGAGGATCGTCGCCCAGTAGAGCAGCGGATGGAAGCGCTCGGCGCGGATTTGCAGCGCTACCAGTACGAGCAGCGGGACGACGAACAGCGCGCTGCTGACGAGATAGCCGAAATCGTAGGTCATCGAGAGCGTGTCGCCCCCGGTCTCGCCGAGGGTGGTCGCGAGGATCTTGATCACCCAGAAGCCGAGCGTAACCGCAGGAACCTTCGCGAGCGCGGCGGAAGCTGCCGCCGGCTGCTTCGGCCAGATGCCCGCCCGCTCCTCGGGCCATTCCTCGGCCCAATCGTCTGCCCGGTCGTTCGCGGAGTCGCTCGCTCGGCTGCCGCGCGTCGCGAACAGCATGAAGTCGCAGAACAACGGCCAGGGATCGCCCCCGCAATCACGCCGCATGGCCGGGGCTCCGCGAAGCGAAGGGCCGGCCGGCGTCTCTGTCTTCCCACTCGATCGCCAAGGCATTCCTCCTGCTGATGTTCAGTAGAACGCCGCGACCCGATCGAATCCGCAGTCGTGCCCGACCCCACCCGCAAAAAATCTCACCATACTGCGGACGGCGCAGAACGGCGGCGTCTCGACTCCGACAGCAAGGAGCGCGGGATGCCCGAAGCAACAGATACGTCGCTTATCCGCCGTAAATATTACGACGTCTTCGGTGCGTCGGTCGTGCCGGCATTCGGCAGCTATCTTTCGCGCGAGAACGCCGGGCACGCCGGGGCGATCCTCGGCTATCGCCGGGCCGGCAGCGAGCGCCTGTTTCTCGAAACCTATCTCGACCGGCCGGTCGAGGAAGAGGTCGCGAGCGCCTTCGGGCGGTCCTTCGCCCGCGACGCGATCGTGGAGATCGGGAATTTCGCCGCGGACAACGCGATGGCGATGATCGAGCTGTGGGGTGCCGCCGCGAACGACCTCGCCGGTGGCAACGAAGTCGCGGTCGCGACACTCACGTCGCCGCTGCGCCGGATCTTCGCGCGTATCGGCATTCCGGTGGCGGTGCTCGCCCCGGCCTCGCCGGTCCGCCTGGGCGAGGCCTCGCACGCCTGGGGCCGCTACTACGATACCGACCCGCGCGTCTGCGCCGGGATCATCGCGGACGGACAGGCGGCGATCGCGGCCTTCATCGGCCGCCGGATGCGGAGGGCCGCGGCATGACCTTGATCCTCGATTGCATCCGGGCCCATGGCGCAAGCAATCCGGCACGCACCGCACTCGACGACGGGGCCGGGACCACGCTCCGCTACGACATGCTCGCCTCCCGCATCGACGGATGCGCCTCCGGCCTGCTCG
This sequence comes from Novosphingobium sp., assembly GCA_017744735.1. Classification (GTDB taxonomy): domain Bacteria; phylum Pseudomonadota; class Alphaproteobacteria; order Sphingomonadales; family Sphingomonadaceae; genus Andeanibacterium. The sequence goes on from JAGIAR010000006.1 coordinate 21,785, forward strand.
ACCAGTTCGAGCCGGGAACGCCTGCCGCCTTGCAGCTCGACCACGGGATCGAGAGCACGACGCTGGAACTGGCGATGCTCGAAGCCGGCATCCCGGTCTTGTCCCTGCCGCTGTTCTTCTCCGCGGGCCAGGCAGACCACGCCATCGCAGCTTGCGGCGCCGAGCCGGTGCCTAATTGTGCCCCCCGCACAACCGCCCGGCGTCGCAAGGCCGCGCCGTCCCCGCCGCTCTTGCCGCTGGGGACGGCGCGGATCACCTTCACTTCCGGCTCTACCGGCGCGCCCAAGGGCGTCTGCCTGTCGGCCAGGCACATGATCGAGGTGGCAGGTGCGGTGGTCGACACGCTCGGCCACGAGCATGCCGGTCGGCACCTGGCGCTGCTTCCGCCTGGAATACTGCTCGAAACCGTGGCCGGGCTGTTTGCGACGATGATCGCCGGCGGAACCTACGTCTGCCCGCCGCAGGCGGCGGTCGGGCTCGAAAACGCCTTCAGGCCGGATTTCGCGAAAATGCTGCGCGCGATCGCGGATCTGCGCATCACCTCGCTGATCCTGGTCCCGGAATACCTGGCCGGGCTGGTCGCGGCGATGGAGCACGCCGGCGTGCGCCTGCCCCAACTGACGCTGGTCGCTGTGGGCGGAGCGCGAACGCCGCCCGAGACGATCGCCCGCGCCCGCTCTCTCGGCCTGCCGGTTCGCCAAGGCTACGGTCTTACCGAATGCGCCTCGGTCGTGTCGCTCGAGGACACCGCCGACGGCGTGGCCGGATCGGTCGGGCGGCCGCTACCGCATCTTTCGGTCGGGATCGCTGCGGACGGCGAGATCCTGATCGACGGTCCGCTGTTCCTCGGCACGATCGGCGAACCGCGCGAACCCGGCCCGCTGGCGACCGGCGACATCGGCCGGATCGACGATGACGGGAAACTGTGGATCGAAGGCCGCAAGTCGAACCTGATCGTGACCGGCTACGGTCGGAACATCTCCCCCGAATGGCTCGAAGCCGAGTTGCTCGCGCAACCCGGCGTCGCACAGGCGATGGTCTATGGCGACGGTCTGCCCGCGCCCGAAGCGCTGCTGGTTCCGGCACGGCCCGACAGCGACCTGGCCGCAGCGGTCGCCGGCGCGAATGCCGGCCTGCCGGAATACGCGCGCATCGCGCGATGGCGCGAAGCCGCGCATTTCATGCCGTCAAACGGCCGGCTGACCGCGAACGGGCGCCTGCGCCGCAAGGAGATCGCTGCCGCCTATCTCGATCCCGTGCCGGACTTCTTCACCGAGCTCGAGGCTGCCACGGTCCGCGAACGGCTGGCCTTTCTGGCCGTCCCGCAGCTTCAGGCCGGGCTGAACGGCGCGATCACCCGCCAGGCCTATGTCGACTATCTCACCCAGGCCTTCCACCACGTAAGCCACACCGTTCCGCTGATGTGCGCCGCGCGCGCGAGGCTCGGGCATCGTCCCGAGCTGCTCGCCGCGCTCGACGACTACATCGCCGAGGAAGAAGGGCACGAGGAATGGGTTCTGGCCGACATCGCGGTGGCCGGCGGAGATGCCGAGGCGGCGCGGCACAGTGCGCCGCATCCCGCCACCAGGGCCATGGTCGACCACGCCTATCGGCAGATCGAACACGGCAATCCGGTGTCGTTCTTCGGCATGGTTTATGTGCTCGAAAGCGTCAGCGTGGCGCTGGCCCACAACGGCGCCGGCGCGGTCGCCCAAAGCCTGGGCCTGCCGAAGGAGGCGTTCACCTACCTCAATTCGCACGGCGCGCTCGACCAGCATCACATGGCATTCTTCGCGAAGCTGGTGAACGGGTTCGACGATCCGGCAGACCGCGAGGCGGTCATTCGCATGGCGAGGGATATGTTCCGCCTGTTCGGCGGGGTGTTCGGCGCGATCGAGCTGGAGCGCGAACATGTCCTCGCTTGAAGGCCGCACGGTGGCGATCACCGGTGCCGCCGGCGGCATCGGCGCACCGGTTGCGCGGCTGCTGGGCGAAGCCGGCGCCCGCACCATCGGGATCGACCGGGTGCCCTGCCCGACCTGTGCCGAAAGCCTGGAGATCGATCTCTCGAGCGATGCCGGACTCGCCGCCCTGGCCGCGCGCCTGGCGGCGGAGACCCCCGACGTGCTGGTGAACATCGCCGGGGTCATGCGCTTCGGCCTGCACGAAACGCAGTCGATCGACGCGCTCGCCCTGTGCTACCGCGTCAACCTGCTCGTCCCGGCCGTGCTGGCCCAGGCGGTGGCGGGGCCGATGCGCGCGCGCGGGCACGGCCAGATCGTCAACATCGGCTCGGTCCTCGGCGCGATCCCCTATCCCTTCTTCACCGGCTATTCGTCGAGCAAGGCGGGGCTGGCCGCGCTGAGCCACGGATTGCGCCGCGAGCTGATGGGCAGCGGGGTCGGGGTCACCCACATCAACCCCCGCGCCGCCCGCACCGCCTTCAACAATGGCGAGGTCAATCGCTTTCTCCAATTGACCGGGATGAAGGCCGACGAACCCGAATGGGTCGCCGAACGGATCGTCTCGGCGATCCTCAACCGCCGCGAGACGGTGAGCATCGGGCTGATGGAGCGGATCTATGCGGCGCTGCACGCCATCGCGCCGCGGCTCATCGACGGCGGGCTCGCCTCCCAGATCCGGCGTGCACACGCCGAATTTTCCTGACCGAACAGCAGAACGAGGAACCATACCATGACCAGGCAATTCCGGGCGCTCCATGCCGTCGCCGCGCTCGCACTGACCGTGGCGGTCCCCGGCACCGCCTTCGCCGGCATGACCGAGGATGTGAAAGCGGTGAACGACGGATGGGCGCATATCGCCTATGAAGTGCGGGGGTCTAGCACCCAGACCCAGGCGCTGGACAAGCTCGCCAAGCAGGCCGCGATCGTGGTTGCGCGCTATCCCGGCCGACCCGAACCGCTGCTGTGGCAGGGGATCGTGGTCAGCGAACAGGCCAACCGCGCAAACATTTTTCACAAGCTCGGCCTCGCCGGCCGCGCCCGCGACCTGATCGCGAAGGCCTATGCGATCGACCCCCGGACAGCCAATGGCGGCGCGGCGATGAGTCTCGGCGTACTGTATTACAAGGTGCCCGGCTCGCCACTGGGCTTCGGTGACGACCAGAAGGCGAAGAAGCTCCTCAAGGAAGCGCTGGCACTCGATCCCAACGGGCTCGACGCCAACTACTTCTATGGCGACTTCCTGCTCGACCAGGGCGACAAGCCGGGCGCGCGGTCCTATTTCCTCAAGGCGCTCAGGGCGCCGCACGATCCGAGCCGGCCAGCCTGGGATGCAGGCCGCCGCCGCGAAGTGCAGGCCGATCTTGCCAAGGCAAAGTAGGCCCGGATGGTCTTAGCACGCAGCCTCGCGCGGCAGCTTGCCAGGCCGCGCGGAATTGCCGGTCGCCTGCTGGGCGGGGCGATGGACAAGGCCAACCGCCGCCCCACCGAGCTGGCGCTCGACCTGCTGTCGCCACGCGATGGCGAGGCGATCCTCGACGCCGGCTGCGGGACCGGCGCCGCGATGGCCGGCGCGATCGAGCGGGCCGACGTCCACGTCACCGGCCTCGATCCCTCTGCCGAGATGATTGCGGCGGCGCGCAGGCGGCTTTCCGGCTGGCGGTGGGCCGAGCTGGACCAGGCGCCGATCGAGGACATGCCCTTCGCGGACGAAAGCTTCGACGGCATCCTGTTGCTGAACGTGCTGTATTTCAGCGGGCCCGATGGAGACATGATCGCGAATCTGCACCGGGTGCTCAAGCCCGGCGGCAGATTGGTGGTCTACGTCACCCATCGCGACACGATGGAACGCTGGCCTTTCGCGCGGGCCGGCTACCATCGCCTGTTCGATGCGCCGAAGCTGTTCGGCGTCATACGACAGGGCGGATTTTGCGCGGATCGCATTTCCGTGCGAGAAGTGCCGATCGCCCGCTCGGTCAGGGGCTTGCTCGCTCGGGCGACGCGATGATCGCGAACGGGCCGAGGCTGCGGATGGACGTTCAGGAACGGGAAGGCGGACTCGTCGCGGTGCTGCAGGCGCACCGCGGGGAATTGCTGCGCTTTCTCGCGGCCCGCTCCGGGGATCCGGCGGGCGCGGAGGATTTGCTGCAGGAACTGTGGCTCAAGGCATCGCGCCAGCCCGGCGGTCCGATCGCCGACCCACGGGCCTATCTCTACCGCATGGCCAACAATCTTGTGCTCGATACGCTGCGCGCGCGGCAACGCGGCATGACCCGCGACCGCAACTGGCTGCAGGAGGACGGCGGGGGCGACACGGCACCGGAGCATCGGCTCGATCCGGCGCTTCCGGCCGACCAGGCGATTGCGCGCGCGCAGGAGATCGCGCTTCTGCGACAGGCCATCGCCGCCCTTCCGCCAGGCGCGCGCGAGGCGCTGCGGCTGTTCCGGTTCGAAGGGAAACCCCAGGCGGAAATCGCCGAAATCATGGGCATCAGCCGCAGCGGCGTGGAAAAGCACCTCGCCGCGGCGATGCGGCATTTGAGAAATTCGCTGGCGGACTGCGGATCAGGCGATGCGGCGGCGTCTGGCAAGCAAGGGGCACATGGCGTTATCGAACCAGTATCGGGCAAACGGCCATGAACGAAGAAGACACGATCATCGAACAGGCGACCGCCTGGCATTTCGCCAGCGCGGAGCCGGACATGGATTGGGCCGCCTTCACAGGCTGGCTGGAGGCGGATCCGCGGCATCGCGTCGCGCTCGACCAGGTCGCGCTGGCCGATGCGGCGGTGATGGACCATCGCGCGGAGCTGGCCTCGGCATTCGCCGCCAACGACGACGCACCGGCACGGCGACCGCGTCCGCGCAGGCTGGCCTGGGGCGGCGCAGCGATCGCGGCTTCGCTGGCCGCGATCCTCTCGTTCCAGCAATTGGCGCCGCACGCGCAAACCTATGAAACGGGTGCGCAGGCGCGCCTCGTCACTCTGGCAGACGGATCCGCAATCCGGCTCGCCCCGCGCAGCCGGCTTGAGGTGGACCGCACCGAAGTCTCGCTCGAGGGCGGCGCATGGTTCGACATCCGCCACGATCCCGCGCGGCAATTGTCGGTCAAGGCCGGCGGGCTCGAGATCAGCGATATCGGCACCCGCTTCGACATTCAGGCCTCTGGCGGGCAGGTCCGCGTCGCGGTCGGCGAGGGACGGGTGCGCGTGTCGAGCGAGGCGATGGGCCATCCGGTCGATCTGACCCAGGGACAAGGGCTGGCCTTCGATCCGAAGGGCGGCACCGCGACGGTGAGCCGGGTGCCCGGAACCGACATCGGCGCGTGGCGCAATGGCCGGCTGTCCTACAATGCCGCGCCCTTGTCGCTGGTCGTCGCCGATCTCTCCCGCTATGCCGGGGTCAAGGTAGCGGTGGCCGGCGATCTCGGCGACCGCAGGTTCACGGGGACCCTGGTCATCGGCGATGGGAAAACGGCGTTGCGCGATCTCTCCCAGCTCATGGACCTGGAGCTTGGCCGGAGCGGCGATGGCTATCGCCTGGAGCGCCGCGCCCGCTGAAGCCCGCGAAAGCGATTCCGTCAGGATCGCGATCCCCGCAACCTCTCTCGCTGGCGCGCTGGCCGAGCTTTCGCGCGAGGCCGGGGTCTCGATCGGCGCCGAAGGAGCCCTGCCCGCACGGCGCACCCGCGCCGTGAAAGGGACGATGAGCGTGGAGGCCGCGCTCGCGAAGCTGCTTGCGGGATCGGGGTATGTCGCGCGCCGGGTCGGCGCCAACGCATGGCGGATCGAGCCCGCGCCACCGCCGGCGCCTCTCCGCCGCGATCGGACCCCGGCGCCCCCCGAAGCGGTCGTAGCCGGCGATCCGATCATGGTGACCGCGAGCAAGCGCCGCTCGCGCCTGCTCGACCTGCCGCTGGCGGTATCGGTTGCCGACGTCGGCGAAGGAGGCGCCCTCCGGTCCGATCCTGCCACCACCACCGCCGCGGTCGCATCGGAGATCGACGGGCTGACCCTCACCGCGCTCGGCCCCGGGCGCAACCGCATGTTCCTGCGCGGCGTCGCCGACAGCCCGTTCAACGGCGAGAGCCAGACCACCGTCGCGGTGGTGCTCGACGATGCGCGCCTGACCTATTCCGCGCCCGATCCCGACATCGCGCTGGTCGATATCGATCGGGTGGAAGTGCTCAAGGGACCCCAGGGCGCACTCTACGGGACGGGCGCGCTCGGCGGCATCTACCATCTCGTCAGCCACCGCGCCGACACCGGGCAGCGATCCTTCGACCTGACCGGAGGGGCCGAAGCCACGACCGGGGGCGGTTTGGGCTTTTCCGCATCCGGCGTCGCCAACCTGCCGCTGATCCAGGACACGCTGGCCCTGCGGCTGGTCGGCTACGGCCGCACCATTCCGGGCTGGATCGACACCGGCGGCCGCAAGGACAGCAATGCCCAGAAGGTCAGCGGCGCCCGCGCCGGGCTGGGCTGGGACATCGACGGCGGCTGGCGGCTCGATCTGACCGGTTTCGTCCAGTGGCTCGGAGCGGACGACAGCCAGTATGTCTACGCTCCGGAGGAGCGCTCGCGCCCCGCCCAGTTCGCGGAGCGGCACGACAACGATCTGCGCCACCTGTCCGTTCGTCTCGCGCGGGAAGCCGGCGGGACCGAGATCGTGATCGCCAGCGGCGTCACCTGGCACGAAGTCGGCGATACCTACGATGCCACAGTCGGCGCGCAGAGCTTCGGCCTGCCCGATCCGCAGACCCTCGACGCCGACCGCAACTATCGCGTGTGGGACAGCGAGGCACGAGCCAGCGGCAAGGCCGGCGCGTTGGAGTGGCTCGTCGGGGCATCCGCGCTTCAGGCCCACCAGCGGGGCGACTGGACCCTCAATGGCGTCGGCCAGTCCCTGCTGGTCGACGGCGACCGCCTCAACACCACCGATATCGCATTGTTCGGCAATCTGGGGATCCCGTTCGGCGATTTCGCGCTCGATGGCGGCGCCCGGCTGTTCCGCAGCGAGGCGGGCGAGACGCAGGCGCTGCTCTCCGGCAGCGGCCTGCGCGATCTGACACGCACCGGGGTGACCCCCAGCGCGTCGCTCTCATGGCATCCGAGCGAGGGACGGCTTGCTTTCATCCGCTACGGTTCGGCGATGCGCCAGGGCGGGATCGGAGCCGACAGCGCAGGTCTTCCCAGCCCGATCAAGGGCGACGAGCTGGCGACCATCGAAGCCGGCTGGCGCGAGGAATTCGCCAGCGGCGCGCGGCTGGACATCGGAGCCTATCTCACCACCTGGGAAAACATGCAGTCGGACATGCTGCAATCCGACGGCCTGTTCGCCGTGCGCACCGCCGGCAGGGCGGCGATCTACGGCGCCGAAGTGTCGCTGTCGCTGCCGCTGGGGCTCGATTGGGACGTGTCGCTGGGCGGGACGCTGCAGCACACGCGGCTCGTCCGCAACGATCTGGGGGTCGAACTGGAGGACCAGCGCCTGCCCGCCATTCCCGACTATGTGCTGCGGGGCGCGGTCGAACGCCGGTTCAGCCTGGCCGGCCGTCCGGCGTCGCTCCGCCTCAGGCTGCGCTACATCGGCCCGGCGCGGCTGAGCTTCGATCCGCTGCTGGACCGGCCGATGGGCAATTATCTCGAAAGCGGGCTGGAGGGGCGGATCGATCTCGGCCGGTTCGACATGGCGCTGACGCTCGACAATCTGCTCGACGGAAGCGCCGATCAATTCGCCTTCGGAAATCCGCTGCGGCTTTCGACGACGCGGCAATTCACGCCGCAAATGCCGTTCAACGCCGCGATCAGAATCCACACCGCCTTCTGATCGCAGGCACAGGCGGAAGCCGGCGGCGAACCGCGGCTGGCTCCCGCCGATGCCCTACACCGGCCGCGCTCAGAAGCGGTAGCCGACCCCGGCGCTGAGGAGCCAGGGATCGAGCTTGTGCTCGGTCGCGATCACTTCGGTGTCGCCCGCATACCAGTGGGCCGAGGTTTTGAGGAAATAGCGCTTGGCATCGAACGACAGGGCAAAGCCCTTCTCGCCCAGCGGAATATCGAAACCAGCCTGCAGCGCGACGCCGAAATGGTCGTCCAGCTTGAAGCCGTCCGCTCCGGCGGCAACCGTCGCCGCGCCAGACTTGTCGGACACGACCAGAAAGTAGCTCGGGCCCGCGCCGACGTAGGGCCGGATCGGCCCAGCGTTGAGGTGGTATTTGAGCGTGAAGGTGGCCGGAATGATCTTCGCATTGGATACGAGCTCGGCACCGGGAAGCCCGGTGGTGGCATCGACATCGTGCTGGGTCATGCAGCAGATCGTCTCGACCGAGATGTTCGGCGTGAAGAAATACTCGATCGCGAGCGTGGGGACGTAATTGTCGTTCGCCTTGGTCTGCAGATCCGCCGGGAGGCCGACCAGATCCTTGTCGACCTGCGTGATCTTGCCGTCCGGCAGCACTGCCGTCCCCATCACCTTGACCAGCCACTTGCCGTCTTCGGCATGGGCGGGAGCCGTGAGCGCCAGGAAGGTTGCCATGGCCGCGGCGGCCGTCGTCATTCGCATTGTCTTGCCCCTTGGCGCCGCAGCAGCCGCCCGATGCGGCCCAGGATATTTGCGGCGCAGGGCCTGCATCCCACCCCCCGGCCGATGCGGCATTGATCCGGCGCAACTCCCCATTTGACCCCGGTCAATGCCCGGGCCGCTGCAAAAGCCCAGCGGATGCGGACACCCCGGAGAAGAATCATGGACAAAGTCGTTTCGCGTGCCGGCATCTGGTTCGGCATCCTGCTGCTGGCGCTGATGGGAAGCGCGGCCGCTCACGACCGGCCCTTTGCGATCCACATGCTGATCGTCGCGCTCGCCGCCGGCATAGGGCTGATCGTTACCGTCAAGGCGCCCGACTACGCCGCGCTCAGGCGCGGCCTTGTTCGCCTGCCCGACGAGGGCCGCTATGACGACGATCCGATCCGCTGGGGCGTGATCGCGACGCTGTTCTGGGGGATGGCGGGCTTTCTCGCCGGGCTGTTTATCGCGCTCCAGCTCGCCTTTCCCTGGCTCAACGTCGAGCCCTACCTCAATTTCGGCCGGGTTCGCCCGCTGCATACCAGCGCGGTGATCTTTGCCTTCGGCGGCAATGCGCTGATCGCGACCAGCTATTACGTCGTCCAGCGCACCTGCCGCGCCCGGCTGGCCTTCCCGCAGCTCGCCCGGTTCGTGTTCTGGGGCTACCAGATGTTCATCGTCCTGGCGGCGACCGGCTACCTCCTCGGGGTCACCCAGTCGAAGGAATATGCCGAACCCGAATGGTATACCGACTGGTGGCTGACCGTGGTCTGGCTCGCCTATCTGGCGGTGTTCGTGGGCACGATCGTCAAGCGGTCGGAACCGCATATCTACGTCGCCAACTGGTTCTATCTCGCCTTCATCGTCACCGTGGCGATGCTGCATGTCGTCAACAATCTCGACATGCCGGTGAGCCTGCTCGGATCGAAGAGCTATCCGCTGTTCGCCGGGGTGCAGGGCGCGCTGGTGCAATGGTGGTACGGTCACAACGCGGTGGGCTTCTTCCTCACCGCCGGCTTCCTCGCGATGATGTACTACTTCGTGCCCAAGCAGGCCGAGCGGCCGGTCTATTCCTACCGCCTGTCGATCATCCACTTCTGGAGCCTGATCTTCCTCTACATCTGGGCCGGCCCGCACCACCTGCATTACACCGCCCTGCCCGACTGGGCGCAGACCCTGGGCATGGTGTTCTCGGTGATGCTGTGGATGCCGAGCTGGGGCGGCATGATCAACGGGCTGATGACGCTCAACGGCGCGTGGGACAAGGTCCGCACCGACCCGATCATCCGGATGATGGTGATGGCGCTGGCCTTCTACGGCATGAGCACCTTCGAAGGCCCGATGCTCTCGATCAAGAGCGTCAACAGCCTGTCGCACTATACCGACTGGACCATCGGCCACGTCCATTCGGGGGCGCTCGGCTGGAACGGGATGATCACTTTCGCTTCCATGTACTACCTCGTCCCGCGCCTGTGGGGGCGCGAGCGGCTCTACAGCCTGCGGATGGTCAACTGGCACTTCTGGCTCGCGACGCTCGGGATCGTCTTCTACGCGGCGAGCATGTGGGTGGCGGGCATCACCCAGGGCCTGATGTGGCGTGAATACGGACCCGACGGGTATTTGGTGAACAGCTTCGCCGAGACCGTGGCCGCAATTCACCCGATGTACGTCGCGCGCGCCGCCGGCGGTCTGATGTACCTCTCAGGCGCGGTGATCATGGTGATCAACGTCTGGGCCACGATCCTCGGCAAGCAGCGCGCCGAGGCGCCGCTGCACGCCGCCGCCTTCAACCCCGAAAAAGACCGCCCGCTGGTGCCCGCGCCCGCGGCGGCGGAGGCCTGAGCCATGAGCATGACCGAACGCCACAAGAAACTCGAACGCAACATCACCCTGCTCGCCGTGGCGGCGCTGGTGACGGTCGCGATCGGCGGGATCGTGGAGATCGTGCCGCTGTTCTGGATCGACAACACGGTCGAGAAGGTCGAAGGCATGCGGCCCTACAGCCCGCTCGAACAGGCCGGGCGCGACATCTACATCCGCGAAGGCTGCTACGCCTGCCACAGCCAGATGATCCGCCCGTTCCGCGACGAGGTGGAGCGCTACGGCCACTACAGCCTCTCGGCCGAGAGCATGTATGACCACCCGTTCCAATGGGGTTCGAAGCGCACCGGGCCGGACCTCGCGAGGGTCGGCGGGCGCTATTCCGACCAGTGGCACGTGCAGCACCTCAAGAATCCGCAGAGCGTCGTCCCGCAAAGCGTGATGCCGCAATACGGCTTCCTCGCCGACACCGACCTCGACACCAACTACATCGACGAGAAGCTGGTGGCGCTGCAGCGGGTCGGGGTTCCCTACACCTCGAAGGACATCGCCGATGCGCTGATCGACCTCAAGGCGCAGGCCGATCCCAATGCCGACGCGAGCGATCTGCTGAAGCGCTATCCCAAGGCCCAGCACCGCGACTTCGACGGCAATCCGAACCGCCTGACCGAGATGGATGCGCTGGTCGCCTATCTCCAGATGCTCGGCACGCTGGTCGATGTGAACGCCCCGGCCGCGCAGGAACAGCTCGCCAGCGAGCACGAACCGAAGGGAGAGCGGAAATGAACCATTCGACCTACGAATTCCTGCGCCAGATCGCCGACAGCTGGGTGCTGGTGGCGATGGCGGCGGTGTTCCTGGTGCTGATCGCCTGGCCGTTCCGCCCTGGCTCGAAGCCGCGCAACAGCGACGCCGCCAACCTCATCTTCAAGGACGAAAACGATGGCGAATAGGCGCATCGACGAACCGACCGGTACCGAGACCGTCGGCCACGAATGGGATGGAATCGAAGAACTCAACACTCCGCTGCCGCGCTGGTGGCTGCTGACCTTCTATGCCTGTATCGTCTTCGCGATCGGCTACGTGGTCGCCTATCCGGCGATCCCGCTGCTGCACGGCGCGACCCCCGGCCTGCTCGGCTGGAGCAGCCGGGGGGATCTGGCGCAGGAACTGGCCCATGAGCGGCACCATCGGGAAGGCGTCTACGCCGCGCTGGCGCGGGTTCCGATCGAGCGCCTGCCCGAAGACGATGCGCGGATGCGGATGGCGGTGGCCGGCGGGCGCGCGGCGTTCAAGGTCAATTGCGTCCAGTGCCACGGCGCGGGAGCGGCCGGCAGCGAAGGCTTCCCCAACCTCAACGACGACGACTGGCTGTGGGGCGGCGATCTCAAGACGATCGAGTATACGATAACCCACGGGGTTCGCGTCCCCGGAGCGGCCGGCACGCGGATGAGCCAGATGCCCGCCTTCGGGCGCGACGGTCTGCTCACCGATACGCAGATCGGGCAACTGGCGAGCCACGTACTCAGCCTGTCGGGCAAGGAGGCCGACGATCCGGCGGGGGCGAAGCTGTTCGCCGACAATTGCGCGGTCTGCCACGGCCCTGCCGGGCGCGGGAACCGCCAGCTCGGGGCGCCCAATCTGACCGATGCGGTCTGGCTCTACGGCCGCAGCCGCGACGAAATCGTCCGGCAGATCACCGAGGGCCGCAACGGCGAGATGCCCGCCTGGGCTGGGCGGCTCGATCCGGTGACCATCAAGATGCTGGCGGCCTATGTCCATTCGCTGGGCGGCGGCGAGGACTTCGTCGAGCCCGCCCCGGCGTCCACGACAGCGCCGGCGGCGGGGGCGGCGGCCAATGCAGCACCCTGACGCCATCCCGCCTTCGCTCTACGAAAAGCACCGGACGGTCCACAACAAGCGGATCGACGGCCCGTTCCGGCGCTTCAAATGGCTGGTGATGGGCGTCACCCTGGCGATCTATTACGGCACGCCCTGGATCCGCTGGAACCGCGGCCCCTATGCGCCCGACCAGGCGGTGCTGATCGATCTCGCGCATCGCCGGTTCTACATGTTCGGGATCGAGATCTGGCCGCAGGAATTCTACTTCGTCGCCGGGCTGCTGATCATGGCGGGCATCGGCCTGTTCCTGGTGACCAGCGCGGTCGGCCGGGCCTGGTGCGGCTATTCCTGCCCGCAGACGGTGTGGACCGACGTGTTCCAGCACGTCGACCGCTTCATCGACGGCGACCGCAATGCGCGGATGCGGCTCGATGCGGCGCCCTGGGGCCCGGCCAAGATCGCGCGCCGCCTGTTCAAATGGGCGATCTACCTGACGATCGCCTTCTGGACCGGCGGCGCCTGGATCATGTATTTCGCCGACGCGCCGACCCTGACCCACGATTTCTGGACCGGTGAGGCCGCGCCGATCGCCTATGCGACCGTCGGCGTGCTCACCGCCACCACCTTCCTCCTCGGTGGCTTCATGCGCGAGCAGGTGTGCATCTACATGTGCCCCTGGCCGCGCATCCAGACCGCGCTGATGGACGAGAAATCGCTGCTGGTGACCTATAAGGACTGGCGCGGCGAACCGCGCGGCAGCGTGAAGAAAGCGGCCAAGGCGCCGGAAGCCTTCGGCGACTGCATCGATTGCAACCTGTGCGTTGCGGTGTGCCCGACCGGCTGGGACATCCGCAAGGGGCCGGACATCTCCTGCATCACCTGCGCCCTGTGCATCGACGCCTGCGACCGGGTGATGCGCGAAGTCGGCCGGCCGCGCGGGCTGATCGACTACGCCACGCTGGAGGATTGCCGGCGCGAGGAGGCGGGCGAGCCGCCGCGTCCGCCGCTCAAGGCGCTGCTGCGGCCGCGCACGATCGCCTATTTCTCGGTCTGGGCGGCGATCGGCTGCGCGCTGCTGTTCGCACTCGGCACCCGCAAGCACACCGACATCTCCGCCGCCGCCGACCGCAACCCGCCCTTCATGCTGATGAGCGACGGCAGTGTGCGCAATGCCTTCACCGTCAAGCTGCGCAACATGGAAAGTCGCCCGCGGCGGATGCGCGTTACGCTCGAGGGTCTGCCCGGCGCCTCGATGTGGAGCGATTCCATGGCACGCGCCGACGCCGTCCGCACGCTCGACGAAACGGTCCCGGCCGACGCTACGCAGCCGCTGCGCATCTACGTGATCGCGCCGAGCGGCACCCCCGAACAGAGCTTCGCCTTCAGCGTGACCTCGCTCGACGAGCAGGCCGAGACCGATCGCAGCGAAACGACCTTTGCCGCCCCCGGAGGAGCCCTATGACACGCAATTTCAACGGCTGGCACATGTTCGCCATCCTCTGCGCCTTCTTCGGCGTGGTGATCGCGGTCAACATCACGATGGCCACCTACGCTTCGACCACCTTCGGCGGGATCGTGGTCGAGAATTCCTACGTCGCGAGCCAGGAGTTCAACCGCTGGCTGGACGAGGCGAAGGCCGAGCGGGCGCTCGGCTGGCAGGCCTTCGCCAAGCGGACCGCCAGCGGCAAGGTCGAGATCGCGCTGACCGGCGCGCCCGCCGACGTGACTCTTGCTGCGGAGGCACGCCATCCGCTCGGCCGCCTGCCCGACCGGGCGCTGCATTTCGCCGCGATCGGCGACGGCCGCTTCCTGTCGCGCGAGAGCCTGCCCGCCGGCCGCTGGACGCTCCGGCTCGAAGCGCGTGCCGGGAAGCATGTCTGGCGCGAAGAGGAACCGATCCAGTGACCGCCCTCCCGCTGTCGCGCAGCGACGTGCCGGCCGAGACCGTGCTGGCGGTCCCGGGCATGCATTGCGCGGGCTGCATCGCCAAGATCGAGCACGGCCTTGCCGACCGGCCCGGCATCCGTTCCGCGCGGGTCAATCTCTCCGCCCGGCAGGTCAGGATCGCGCACGACCCAGCGCTCGACGCACGCGATCTGGTCCGCGAGCTCGAAAGGATCGGCTTCGAGGCCGAACCGCGCAAGGGCGCGCTGGCCCGCTCGCAGTCGGCGGCGAGGCCCCTGCTCGCCCCGCTCGCGGTCGCGACCTTCGCCTGCATGAACGTGATGCTGCTGTCGGTCAGCGTCTGGTCGGGCGCCGACGGCTCCACCCGCGCGCTGTTCCACTGGCTCTCGGCAGCGATCGCGATCCCGGCGATCGTCTATTCGGGGATGCCCTTCTTCCGCTCCGCCTGGGCCGCGCTCCGTCGCGGGCGGACCAATATGGACGTGCCGATCTCGATCGGCATCACCCTTGCCACCGCGCTCAGCTATTACGAGACGGTGACGGGCGGGCACGACGCCTGGTTCGACGGTTCGCTGATGCTGATCGCATTCCTTCTGGCCGGCCGCGCGCTCGATGCGATGATGCGCGACCGCGCGCGCAGCGGGGTCGATGCGCTGCTCGGCCATGCGCCGCGCGGGGCGATGGTGGTCGGCCCCGACGGCCGGCTCGGATGGGTCGCGGCCGAGGATCTGCGGCCCGGCACGGTGATGCGGCTCGCGGCGGGCGAACGGGTCGCCGCCGACGGGGCGATCCTGCATGGAACAAGCCGGTTCGACCAGGCGCTGCTCACCGGCGAGAGCACGCCGGTTCACGCCGGCGAAGGCGACAAGGTGCTGGCCGGAACGCTCAATCTCGACGCGCCGGTGGATGTGGCGGTGAGCGCGGCGGGGCAGGACACGACCCTGGCCGAGATCGCCCGGCTGATGGAAGCGGCGGCGCAGGACCGCTCCAAATACGTCCGCCTGGCTGACCGGGCCGCGCGGCTCTATGCGCCGGCGGTGCACACGCTGGCCGCGCTGGCCTTCGCGGGCTGGATGATCGCCGGCGCCGGCTGGTACCATTCGCTGGTGATCGCGATCGCGGTGCTGATCATCACCTGTCCTTGCGCGCTCGGCCTCGCGGTGCCGGTCGCGCAGGTGGTCGCGAGCGGAGCGCTGATGCGTGCCGGGATCATGGTCAAGGACGGCTCCGCGCTCGAGCGGCTGGCCAAGGCCGATCGCGCCCTGCTCGACAAGACCGGCACGCTCACCACCGGCAGGCCGCAACCCGATCCCGCGGCGCTCGCGCAGCTTCCGCCGGAGGCGGCGTCGGTCGCGCTGGCGCTGGCATCGTACAGCCGCCATCCCATCTCCCGCGCGCTGGCCGCCGCGCTGACCGGGCTCGGCGTCCGCCCTGCCGCCCTCGACGACATTACCGAGAAACCGGGCACCGGCATGTTCGCGCGTTGGCAGGGCAGCGCAGTGTCGCTGCGCCGTCCCGAGAGCGCGAGCGGAATCGCGGTCACTCTGGATATCGCAGGGCAGCCGACCTGGCTGATCCCCTTCGCCGACCGCCTGCGGCCCGATTGCGCCGAAGCGGTTACGCGGCTCAAGGCGATGGGGCTCGACGTCTCCATCGTCTCGGGCGATCATGCCGCCTCGGTGGCACAGGTCGCGCGGGAGACCGGATTGTTCGCCCAGGCCGACGCCAAGCCGCAAGACAAGCAGGAGCTGATCGGGCGCCTCCGGCACGCTGGGCGTAATGTGCTGATGGTCGGCGACGGGCTCAACGATGGTCCCGCGCTGGCCGGCGCAGACGTTTCGATCGCCCCCGGATCGGCGAGCGACGTGGGGCTGCAGGCGGCAGATTTCGTGTTCGTCCAGGAGTCGCTGCTCGCCCTGCCCCGCGCCGTATCCGTCGCACGCGCGACGATGCGGGTGGTCAGGCAGAACTTCGTGCTGGCGATCGGCTACAACCTGCTGGCGGTGCCGCTGGCGATGGCCGGGCTCGTCACGCCGATGATCGCGGCGATCGCCATGTCGGCCAGTTCGCTGGTGGTGGTCGGCAATTCGCTGCGGCTGGCGAGAGCGGTACGATGACCGGGCTGCTGTTCCTCATCCCGGTCGCGCTCGGGCTGGGCCTGCTCGGTCTCGCGACCTTCTTCTGGGCGCTACGCAGCGGACAGTTCGAGGATCCGGACGGAGCCGCCGCGCGCATCCTGATCGACGAGGACGCGCCGTGACCCGATTCCCGGCGCTGTTTTCCGCACTCGCCCTGCTGCCGGCGATGACCGGGCCTCTGCCGCAGTTGGTGCGCGACGGCAGCATCATCGTCACCCTATGCAGCGGAGGATCGATGGCCATTCCGCTCGGAAGTCGGGACCCGCCGCGGGGTACCCAGCCGTGCTGCGAAAAAGGCTGCCGCTCGGGCGAACGGCGCAGGCGGTTTGATCCGGGACAATGAGCCGGACGCCCGCATCGGCGAAACACCTTTCATGTGGCCTTATCATCCCGATCTGCTCGCGACCCCCGTGCCGCGCTACACCAGCTTCCCGACCGCTGCGGAATTCGCCCCCGGCATAGGTCCGGCGGATTTCGCCGGGGCGATCGCCGCCGCGACCGGGGACGTGTCGCTCTACCTGCACATCCCGTTCTGCGAGAAGATCTGCTGGTATTGCGGCTGCAACACCGGCGCCGCGAACCGCACGCACCGGCTCACCAGCTATCTCGAGAGCCTGCACCGCGAGATCGAGCTCGTGGCCGCACAGCTGCCCGCCGGCGCCCGGGTGCGGCGGATCGCCTTCGGCGGCGGCAGCCCCAACGCGATCGCGCCGGCGGATTTCATGGACCTGTGCGACCGGCTGGCGGCACACTTCCCGCTCTTCGACCCGTTGCTGTCTATCGAGCTCGACCCGCGCACGCTCGATGCGGCCTGGGCCACGGCAGTGGCCGAAGCGGGAGTTTCCCACGCCAGTCTGGGCGTGCAGACCTTCTCCCCCCGGCTGCAGGATGCGATCGGCCGGGTACAGCCCCTCTGCACGATCGACCGTAGCGTGAAACTGCTGCGGGACGCAGGGGTGACCTCGCTCAATTTCGACCTGATGTACGGGCTCCCCGGCCAGACCATGCGCGACCTGGCCGAAACGCTCGATCTGGCGGCGCTCTACGGCGCCAACCGCATCGCGCTGTTCGGCTACGCCCATGTCCCGCATCTGATACCGCGCCAGCGGCGGATCGACGCGTCGGGGCTGCCCGACCAGGCGTTGCGGTTTCGCATGGTCGCCTTCGGTCACGACCGGCTGGTCGACGCCGGCTACGAGGCCGTCGGATTCGACCATTTCGCGCTCCCGGGCGATCCGCTCGGCCAGGCGGCCACCGCCGGGCGGCTCCGGCGCAATTTCCAGGGCTTTACCGACGACGCCGCGCCGGTGCTGATCGGGCTCGGGGCCTCGGCGATCAGCAGCTTCCCGACGCTGCTGGCGCAGAACGAGAAGAACTCCGGCCGCTATCGCATGATGCTGTCGCAGGGCCGCCTCGCCACCGTGCTGGGCAAGCCTCGCTCGGCCGACGATCGCCGCCGCGGCGCGGTGATCGAGGACCTGCTGTGCCGCGGGCACGCGCAGATCGACCGGGCGATGTTCGAAAGCGCCTGGGACCGCCTGGCGCCCTATGTCGCTGCGGCGCTGTGCGAGATCGACAACCGCACGCTGACGATCCATCGCGAAGGGCTGCCCTACGCGCGCAGCATCGCCGCGAGCTTCGATCCCTACCGCCAGCAGTCGCCGCGCCGCTTCAGCTCAGCGGTCTGAAGCAAGCACCGAAGCCGGCCCCGCCGCGCCATCCCGATCCCCTGCGAAGGTGGGGTCTTGGGCAACCGGACCTGCGGCCCGCCCTCCTGAAATTCACACCGTCGCGGGGGCCGCTACGCCCCCGTAAGACAGCCAAAAAAATGAGCCCGGCAAGGCCGGGCTCAGTTGGAGGGAAACCGCTGACGGCGGCAACATCAGGCGGCCAGCAAAGCGCCGGCGGCCCAATTTCCATGCAACCCCTGGCGCAGGCGGATCGGGAGTTTCGCCCGCACCAGGGGCCCCTTCGCCACGTCGAGCGCGTCGAAGATGCAAAGATCGGAATAGTTGGTGACATGGTTGTCGACGAGCGCGACCAGCCAGCCGTCGCCCTCGGGCGCATCGGCCGAGCGCGGGATGAAGCAGGGCTCCTGCAGCGAGCCGTCGGGCCCGCACCACCAGCTCTGCTCGGTTCCGCTCACCACGTCGAAATGGGTCAGCGAGTTGATCACCCCGGCGAAGGGTCCCGGCGGGCCGTTGTAGGGCTTTTCGAGATCGTAAGTGATCATCCAGCCGTGGCGATAGGGCTTGCCGGCCATCCGGTCGTCGATCCGCGGGAACTCGCCCGGCGCCTTGCCGAGCAGGGTGATGCTCTCGACCGTGTCGCTGTTGGACATCAGGTCCACGGTGAAACGCGACAGCTCGGTCATCGCCAGCTCGGAATCGAACGGCGCGCCGTCCTTGTCGGGGAAGAACGGCAGGCTGCCGATCTTCGACACCGGGGTGTCGAGATGGATCTTGGTCCCTTCCTGGAACGCGTTCATCACGTGGCAGCTGCACACCGCCGGATCCTGCTTGAACCAGCGCATGTCGCTGCCGTCGCCGTCACGCCGCATCACCCCGATGTAGGAGGGCAGGCTGCGGTCGTAATAGAAATGCGGCCGGTCCTGTTCGAGTACCGACATGTCGGAACTGTAGGGCGAAACCGGGACAACCACGTAATCGCCGGCGATGCAGAAATCGTGCAGCATCGTGTAATAGGGCACTTCGAACTCCGCCCGGCGGACGATATAGCCGCCCGGCGTCAGTTCGAAATAGGTCGCATCCCGGCTGAGGTCGCCCTTGGCGGCATAGCTGATGTTGCACAGATTGCCGGTGTCAGGATCGATCTTCGGATGCGCGCCGAAGGTCCGCAGGGTCATCTCGCCGTCGAAATCGGTATAGCCTTCGGTTTCGAGCGAAAGCTTGTCCATCGCGAGACAGGGGCTGTCCTCCTTCATCGCGAGCAGCTTGTCGTTGAACACCAGCACATTGGTGTTCGCCGTGCCGCGATGCTGGCCGAGGACCGAGGGATCGTCGGTCAGCGGGTTGCGATAGGATCCGAACAGCGCGCGCCCGGCGGCGTTCTCCAGCTTCCACTTGTCGGTCTTGGCGTAGCGCTGGCGGAACGAGATGCGCCCGTCCTTGACGCGGAACATCGTGACCATGCCGTCGCCGTTGAAGAACTGGTCGCCCGGCTTGCGCGGCGCAAACTGCGGATCGGGATGCACGCGGTAGAACGCGCCGTCCATCTCCGGCGGAAGCTCACCCTCGATCTCGAGATCGGCGATGTCGCCTTCGAGGCGGACGAGCCGCAGCACGTCCTCGTAAATCGGTTCTTTGGGAAAATGGACCATTGGGCGCTCCTCTCAAGCGGGCAGGAATTCGCGATTCTCGAACAGGGCGGTGGCTGCCGCGGTGTTCGAGATCGGCACGTGATAATTGGATGCGAGTTCGACCACGTCGCCGGTCAGGGCGCCGCGCGCGGCGAGCCAGTTGAGGATTTCGACCCCCTGGCTCCCGGCGAGCTCGACGATGTCGAGCGAATCGTGGCGCAGCAGCGCCTCCGGGTTCGGCCCGATATTGTTCAGGCAGAAGCGGTCGTAATCGGTGTTGATGAAGCCCGCGCGCTTGCCTTCGAGCTGGTGCGACAGGCCGCCGGTGCCCATCACCAGAATCTTCTCGTCGCCCTTCCAGCTCCGCAGCGCGCGGCCCACCGCCCGGCCCAGTTCGAGGCAGCGCTTCGGGCTGGGCAGCGGGTGCTGCACGGTGTTGATGCAGATCGGAACCAGCTTGACCGGCCAGGCCTTGGCATCGGGCCAGCACAGCTCGAACGGCACCGCGACCGCGTGATCCACCGTCATCGACTGGCAGGTGACCGGATCGAACTCGCTCGCCACCACCTGCTCGATGATATGCCACGAGAGGTCCGGATGGCCGGGATAGGGCTTGTATCCGCCGATCCCCCAGCCTTCGTCCTCGTGACGATATTCGGGCGCCGCGCCGATCGCGAAGGTCGGCATCTTGTCGAGGAAGAAATTGAGCCCGTGGTCGTTGTAGAATACCACCGCGACGTCGGGCCGGCGCTGCTCCAGCCAGCGGTGCACGGGAATGAAACCGTCGAAGAACGGTTTCCAGTAGGGATCGTCCTGCAACCCCTTGGCGATCGCGGCACCGATCCCGGGCACGTGGCTGGTGAACAACCCGCCGACGATCTCGCTCATGCTGCGGCCCTCCGTTCGGTGACCGCGTGGGCGAGCAGGCCCGCCTTGAAGTCCTCGACCGCCATGCCGGTCTGGAGCGCGCCGAGATCCTGCACGTTGAGCCCGAAGATCCCGGCGAGCTTCGCCAGGTAATAGACATTGCCGCCGGCCGCGATCATCGCGGGCACGTCGCGCCGGCGCACCGCGTCGAGCTGTTCGGGCGAGAGCCGGAAGCGGGCCATATAGGCCTCCTCGTCGGCGACGAAGGCCGCGCGCTTGTCGGCGTCGTTGAACGAATAGCACATCGCGTTGAGCGCATAGCCGCGCTGGGCGCTGTGGCCGTCGAACACCGGGGTCCCCGGAATTACGCGGCGTTCGGTGGGGTCGGACATGACAATCTCCGTCGGCTCGAGCAGTCTTCCTGCTCCGAACCCGGCGGCGGAACATTGTCCCCGATCAAATTATTGCGAAGAGTGGTTTTCGTCCGCCTAGCCCGCCGCCGCAACGGCGCGTGCGGGTCCCACCTGCATCAGGGAGCGGCGCAAGGGCTCTGGCAGGTGCCGATCAGCCGCTCGACCACGCGCAGCAGCTCGACGTCGTGATAGGGCTTGGTGATCAGCTCGTCGGCGGCGTCCATCCGGTCGGGCCGAAGATGCGCGGAAGATATCAGCACCTGGCCGGCGGGGCAGCGCTCCTTCCAGCCTGCCGCGAGATCGAGCCCGCTCAGCGTACCGGGCATCTTTATGTCGGTAATCAGCAGGTCGAACGCACCATCGGCCTGCACGATCGCGAAGCCTTCGTCGCCGGTGCCGGCCTCCACCACCTCGTAGCCCGCGTCGCGAAGCGCGTCGGCATGCAGGATGCGGATCAGCCATTCATCTTCGACAAACAGGATCCTCTTTCTCGTCGTCACGGTGGTTCGCCATATACCCGGTTAAGAAAAGCCCGCTCGCACCCTTAAACAATCGATGGCTGATTGGGTCCCCCGATTTTTGTCGCAAGCGAAAATCGCTCGGCTTGTTGCTTCATGCATCCCACCCGCGCCGACACTGCGCTAGGCGGGTTCGTCATCCGCGGGCAGGCGCGGCAGGCGCACCTCGAACACGCTGCCTTCGCCGGGCGTGCTGCGCTTGAGCCTGATCGTCCCCTGGTGGAGCTCCACCAGCTGCTTGACCAGCGCAAGCCCGATCCCGAGCCCCTCCTCGGCCCGGTCCTCCGCATCGTGCACCTGGGTGAAGATGTCGAAAATCGCCGCCTGCTTGTCTTCCGGAATCCCCAGACCCGTATCGGACACCTCGATCGCCACGAATTCGCCGGCGGGCCGCACGGCCAGGCCGATCTCGCGGCCTTCGGGCGTGTATTTCACCGCGTTGCTGAGCAGATTGCTGACGATCTGCACGAGCCGGGCGTAATCCGCCTCGAGCCAGATCGGCTCTGCCGGAACGTCGACCTCAAGCCGGTGGCGAGCCGCTTCGATCATGTGGCCGAGGGTTTCGGTGGTGAATGCCAGCGCCTCCTGCAGCCGGACCCGTTCCTTCCTGAGCGATATCTTGCCCTGATCGATGCGCGAAATGTCGAGCAAATCCTCGACCAGCCGCGAGAGGTGCCGCACATGGCGGCGCATCTGCTCGCGCACCGCAGCGGCGGCTGCGGCATCGTTGCGCCGCTCGATCAGATCAAGCCCTGCCCCGAGCGCAGCGATGGGATTGCGCAACTCATGACCCAGCACCGCGAGGAATTCGTTCTTGCGCCGGTCCACCGATTGCTGGGCCTGCGTCAGGATCGCGAGCTCGTCGCGCTGGGACACGATCTGCTGCCGCTGACGGAAGAGATCGAAGAAGACCTCCGCCTTGGAGCGCAGGATATCGGCCTCGAGCGGCTTCTGGATGAAGTCGACCGCGCCTGCCTCATAGCCCCGGAAGCGGCGGCCTGCGTCCGCCGTGCCCGCGGTGAGGAAGATGATCGGGACATGGCGGGTCCGTTCGCTGGCGCGCATGAACTCGGCAAGCTCGAACCCGTCCATCCCCGGCATCTGCACGTCGAGCAGCGCCAGCGCGACATCGTGCCGCAAAAGCAGTTCGAGCGCTTCCTCGCCCGAATGCGCCTTGAGGAAGGTCAGACCGTCCCGGCGCAGCAGGGCTTCGAGCGCGACCAGATTCTCGTCGAGATCGTCGACCAGCAGGCAGGGGACGGGATCGTTCGCGGGTGCCATGGTCACGCCAGTTCCAGCAGGATCGACACGATGCCCTCGACATCCCTGATCCGCGCGTCCGGGCAGGCCGCCAGCGCGGCCTCCGGCATGGCGGAGGTCTCGGCGGTCGCGGGGTTCTCGACGATCGCCTGCCCGCCCGCTTGCGCCACGGCACGCAGCCCGGCGGCGCCATCGTGGTTGGCACCCGTAAGGACGATGCCCATCAATCCGGACTGATAGCTGTCGGCCGCGCTTTCGAACAACACGTCGATCGCGGGCCGCGAATGGTTCACCGGCTCGTCCATCGACAGCGCGAGGAAGCCGTCCGCCTCCACCAGCAGGTGGTAGTCGGAGGGCGCGAAGTAGATGGTGCCTCCCACCGCCTGTTCCTTGTCTTCGGCCTCCTTCACCGCGAGCGCGCACTTGTCGGCAAAGAGCGCGACCAGCGCATTGTCGCGATCGGGCGGCACGTGGACCACGATCAGCACCGGCAACGGAAAGCGCGCGGGCAGGGACGGCAGGATTCTGAGCAAGGTTTGCACCGCGCCCGCCGACGCGCCGATCGCCACCGCCTTGATTGCCGTGTCCGTCATCGTTCCAGCTTCTGGTAGATCTTGTCTTCGCGCACGAAATCTTCGAAGGCGCCGGCGAACTTGGAGAAGCGCAAACTCTCCTTCGATCCGAGGCCCAGGAAGCCCCTGCGCGCCAGTGAATCCCGGAACAGGCCCAGGGCCCGATCCTGCAGGTCGCGATCGAAATAGATCAGCACGTTGCGGCAGGAGATCAGGTGCATCTCCGCGAACACCGCATCGGTGACGAGGCTGTGATCGGAAAAGACCACGTTGCGGCTGAGCGTCTTGTCGAAGGCGGCATGCCCGTAGTCGGCGGTGTAGTAGTCCGACAGGGAGGACCGCGCGCCGGACTTCTGGTGGTTCTCGGTGTATTTCTGAATCAGCGCGGCCGGATAGATCCCGGCCTCCGCAGCGCGCAACGCGTCGGGGTTGATGTCGGTCGCGTAGAAGATCGTGCGCTGTCCGAGCCCCTCTTCGTGGAACAGGATCGACAGCGAATAGAGCTCCTCCCCATGGCTGCATCCCGCTACCCAGACCTTGAGCGAGGGATAGGTCTTGAGGTGGGGAATGACCTTTTCGCGCAGGGCACGGAAGTAGGAGGGGTCGCGAAACATCTCGCTCACCTGCACCGTAAGGTAGTTAAGCAGCCGCGGCACGACGGAGGGATCGTGCAGCAAGGCCTCCTGCATCGCCGATATGCTCGAATAGCCGAGCTGGGCGCGCGCCTGGAGCGCGCGGCGCTTGATCGAGGCCCGCGCATAATGGCGGAAGTCGTAATGATACCGCTGATACAGCGCCTCCAGCAGCAGCTGGAGCTCGATGTCTTCAACCTCGCCCTGCACTCGGCCTCCTCACCGCGGCATCCACACGCGGACCAGGGACAGGAGCTTGTCGACGTCGATCGGCTTCGCCATGTAGTCGTTCGCTCCGGCTTCGAGGCAGCGCTGCTGGTCGTCCGGCATCGCCTTGGCCGTCAGCATGACGATCGGCAGCTTCTTCCACCGGGCGTCGCCGCGAATCTCCCGCGTCGCGGTCAGCCCGTCCATCACCGGCATCATCACGTCCATGAGCACCAGATCGACCGCGCTGGCGGGATCGTCGACCGCGGCCAGCGTGTCGATCGCTTCCTGCCCGTTGCGCGCGATCTGGACAACCGCGCCGCGCGCCTCCAGCACGCTCGACAGCGAGTAGACGTTGCGGACATCGTCTTCCACGATCAGGATTCGCCGGCCTTCCAGCACTGCGTCGCGGTGCCGGGCCTTCTCGATCATCTCGCGCTGCTCGGCCGGCAGTTCCGAAACCACCCGGTGCAGGAACAGCGACACCTCGTCGATCAGGCGCTCAGGAGATTTCGCTCCCTTGATGATGATCGAGTTGGAATAGCGACGCAGCCGTTGCTCGTCGTCGGGGGAGAGATCGTGCCCGGTGTACACGATCACCGGCGGGAAGCTGTGACTGCCTTCGTTGCTCAGGGTTTCCAGCAGCGAGAAGCCGGAAGCGTCGGGCAGCGACAGATCGAGCACCATGCAGTCGAAGGTCTGCTTGCTCAGTTGCTCGATGCACTCTGCCGCGGAGCCGACACCTACGGTCTCGACGTCGCCCGAGCCCAGCAGCTTGCCCACCGCATCGCGCTGGACCGTGTCGTCCTCCACGATCAGCACGCGCCGCATGCGAGTCTCGAGCATCGCCTGGAGGTCGGTCAGGACCTTTTCGAGCTCGTCGCGCCGCACCGGCTTGATGTGGTAGCCCACCGCACCGAGCGACAGGGCGGTCTGGCTCTGATCGGCGGCCGAAATCACGTGGATCGGAATGTGGCGGGTCTCGGCGTGGTGCTTGAGCCGGTCGAGCACCGTAAGCCCCGACTGGTCGGGCAGCCCGAGATCGAGCACGATCGCGCTGGGCTTGCGTTCCATTGCGAGCTTGATCGCTTCTTCCGCCGTCTCCGCGACGATACACTGGAAATCCAGCCTGTGAGACAGGTCGCACACGATCGACGCAAAGGTCGCATCATCCTCGATCACCAGCAGAAGCCGTCGCCCGGCCGCGATCGCGCCGCGATCGTCCTCGACGATCCTTGGAGCCTTGCGCGGCTTCTTGCGCGGCTCATTGTCGGAGGGCGGCGTCGCGGCGGGAACGGGCTCACGCCGGTCGCGCTGTTCGACCGCCGCCGAGTCGTAGGCCTGCGGAATCGCCAGCGTGAAGGTGCTGCCTTTGCCGGGAGCGCTTTCGATCGCGATCTTGCCGCCCAGCAGCCGCGTCAACTCGCGCGAGATCGAAAGACCGAGGCCGGTTCCGCCATAGCGGCGGCTGATCGTGGCGTCGGCCTGGTGGAACGCCTCGAAGATATTGGCCTGCTGCTCCGGTGAAATTCCGATCCCCGTGTCCTTCACCGCGAAGGCGATCCGATCCTCCGCACAGGAGATCGCAAGCGCAACGCTGCCGGCTTCGGTGAACTTGAACGCATTGGAAAGCAGGTTCTTGAGCACCTGTTCCAGCCTGAGCCGGTCCGTTTCGATCGTGCGCGGACATCCCCTGTCGACCTCGATGCTGAATTCGACGCCGCGCTGCTCTGCCACCGGAACGAACAATTGCCGCAGATCGTCCGCCAGGCGCTGAACCGCGACCGCTGCTGGCTGGATCTCGACATGTCCCGCTTCGATCTTCGACAGGTCCAGAATGTCGTTGATGAGGCTGAGCAGGTCGTTGCCGGACGATTCGATGGTCCGGGCGAACTTCACCTGCTCGTCGGTGAGATTGCCGTCCTGATTGTCGCCGAGCAGCTTGGAAAGGATCAGCAGCGAATTGAGCGGGGTGCGCAATTCGTGCGACATGTTGGCCAGGAAATCGGATTTGTACTGGCTCGCCTCTTCCAGCTCGCGCGCCTTGAGCTGAAGATTGGCGCTGCTGCGTTCCAGCTCGTCGCGCTGGCTTTCCAGCGCCTGTGCCTGTTCCTCGAGCTGGCTGTTGGTCTGTTCCAGTTCCACCTGCTGCTGTTCGAGCCTTACCTGCGATTCCTTGAGCGCCCGTCCCTGCTCCTCCAGCTCTTCGTTGGACACCCGCAGCTCCTCGCTCTGGGTCTGGAGCTCCTCCGCCTGGCGCTGGGTTTCCTCCAGCGCGTCCTGGAGCCGGGCACGGAAGCGCGCCGAACGCAGCGCAATGCCGATTGCCGGCGAAACCTGTTCGAGGAATTCAAGCGCCAGCGCGTCGACCGGCTCGAAAAAGCCCAGCTCCATCACGACGTTTACGACCTCGTCGGCCTTTGCGGGCACGATCACCAGATGCCGCGGCTTGTCGCGCCCCAGCGCCGAGCCGATCGTCAGATAGCCGTCGGGAACGTCGTGCAATACCATCGGCCGGCCATCGGCGGCGACCTGGCCAAGCAAGCCCTGCCGCGGCGCGAAGGATTGTGGAACGTCCTCTGCCGAAGGCACGCCGAGAATCGCCGCCCGCTTGAAGGTTCCGCTCTCGCCCTTGAACAGCGCCCCGCCCTGGAAGCCGAGATGGAGCGACAGAAAATCGAGAATCTGCTCGGCAAGCTGTTCGACCGTCTTGTCGCCCCGCATTGCGGCGGCAAGGCCGAGCTGGCCGGTCTGGATCCAGATCTGGCGCGCGCGGGCGCGCAGGTTCCGGCGCAGCAGCAGAAACACCGCGATGGTCAGCGCCGCACCGAGAAGGCCCGCGACCACGCCGCTGGTAACTGCCGCGCGCGAAGCTTCGGCCATTTCCTCCAGCCGCACCTCGCGAAGCCGCAATTCCTCACGCCCCATGACGTCGATCTGCGCGCGGATCGCGTCCATCTCGCTCTTGCCCCGGTCGCTGGCGACCAAGGCCAAAGCCTGCGCCATCCCCTGGCTGTTGCGGGCATCGATCGTCTCGCGCAATTCGGCGAGCTTCGCAGCGACATGCCGCCGCAGCGTGACGAGATTGCTCTGCTGCACCGGATTGTCGCGGGTGAGTTCGGCGACTTCCTCAACTCGGGCCGGAAGGGCGGCGACCGCGTTCTTGTAAGGATCGAGATATTTCGCGGAGCCGGTGAGCAGGAAGCCCCGCTGTCCGGTTTCCGCGTCCTGCACGGTGGAGAACAGCTCGTCCAGGCCGATCAGCACACTGTGGGTATGGCGGACTGCCTGGTCGCTCGACCGGAGCGACTGAACGTTCCAATAGGAAATCGCCGTGCTGCCGCAGAAAAACGCGAGCCCCAGCACTAGGCCCACGATGAGCCACGCATCTCCGCGCGCCTGCGAATTGGCCCGGAGGCTCGATTTTTGCATTCTTCGTGATCCCGCCTGTCGCTGCCCAAACTCTTCAATCGGCAAGCGGTTCCGCAATCCGGCGACGAGCGCGATTTTATGCCCCGTGCAGGCGATGCGCGGTTCTTTTTGCCGCAGATCGGAACCCACGGGAGGGGTGACCCATTGTTAGGGCAAAGGGTTCCAAAAAAAGAGGATGCGCCATGCTCGACCACGCGAAAACGTACAATCGCGGGGCGGCTGTCGGCCTCGCCGCGCTGATCGGGCTTCCCGGACTCGTTCTCGCCGTCGGCGGTGTCTGGTTGGCCCTGCTGGGCGGTTCGCTCTATTACGCCGTGGTCGGGATTGCGATGCTCGCCGCCGGCGCCCTGCTGTTCCGCGGCCGACGCATCGGCCTGTGGGTCTATGTCGCGGTGTTCGCGCTGACCGTGCCTTGGGCACTGTGGGAATCGGGCGCGGACCCGTGGGCGCTGGTTCCGCGGCTGGTCGGGCCAACGGTGATCCTCGCGGTCGTGGCATTTGCATCCCCGCTGATCGACCGGCGGACGGGTTGGCGGGCGGCGCTGCTCGGCGCCGTCGGCTCTCTCGCATTTCTCGGAATCGTGCTCGAGGGGGCGGCGCTGGCACATCCCGGCGGGGCTACGGGCACTTTGCCGCCGGCGGTCAATCCCGCCGGTCCGCAGGCGACCGGGGCCGACTGGCCCGCCTGGGGCGGCACCAATGCGGGGGAACGCTTTTCCACCTTAGGGCAGATCACCACCGGCAATGTAGGGCAACTTCAGCGCGTCTGGGTCGCGCACACCGGAGATCTTCCCAAAGGCAGGCTGGAAAAGGGCACCTATTCGCCAGAAACGACCCCGATCAAGATCGGCGACCGGCTCTACATGTGCTCGGCGATGAACGTTCTGATCGCGCTCGACGCCGGCTCGGGCAAGGAACTTTGGCGCTACGACCCGAAGGTATCCGCGACCTCAATCCCGTATGGGGCGACATGCCGCGGGGTCGCCTACTATGCTGGTCCCACGCAAACGGTGGCCGCATCATCGGCGCCCTCCGGCGCCAATTGCGCGGCGCGGATCATCGAGGGAACGCTTGATGGACGGCTGATTGCGGTAGACGCCGCCGACGGGCGGCCCTGCGCCGACTTCGGCGTCAACGGTGCGATCGACACGACTGTGGGACTGGGGCACGTCGATCCGGGCATGGCCTCTATCACCGCACCGCCGGTGATCGTGCGCGGCATGGTCGTTACCGGTCGGCAGGTGCTGGACAATGAAAAGAACGATGCGCCCTCGGGCGTGATCCAGGCGTTCGATGCAGTCAACGGCAAGCGCGCCTGGGCCTGGGATCTCGGCCGTCCGGGGCAGTCGGGATGGCCCGAGCCCGGCCAGACCTTCACCCGCGGCACGCCGAACATGTGGACGACCGCCGCGGCCGACGAGCAGCTTGGGCTGGTCTATGTGCCGCTCGGCAACAGCGCCGACGACTACTGGAGCGGGGACCGCAGCCCGGAAGAGAATAACTACAACAGCTCGCTGGTCGCGCTGGACGCGACCACCGGCAAGCCGGTGTGGCGTTTCCAGACGGTGCACAAGGACGTGTGGGACTACGACCTCGGGAGCCAGCCGACACTGATCGATCTTCCCAACGGCACACCGGCGATCATCCTCCCGTCGAAACAGGGCGACGTCTATGTACTCGACCGCCGCACCGGAAGGTCGCTCCACGGCGTGGTCGAGAAGCCCGTACCGGGTGGCGGCGAGGAACCCGCGCAACGCTCGCCGACCCAGCCGTTTTCCGGCTTCGCCAACCTGCGCAAGCCCGACCTGACCGAGCGCGACATGTGGGGCATCTCACCGATCGACCAGATGATCTGCCGCATCCAGTTCCGCAAGGCATCCTACAAGGGCTTCTACACCCCCCCGACCGCCGGCCGGCGCTGGATCGAATACCCGAGCTACAACGGCGGAAGCGACTGGGGCTCGGTGGCGGTCGATCCTACGCGCGGGGTGATCGTGGCCAATTACAACGACATGCCCAACTACAACATGCTGGTTTCGCGCCAGCTGGCGGACAAGAAGGGTTGGAAGCCGCGCGGTCCCGAAGGCAACCAGGGCGGAAGCAAGGCCGAAGGCAACGGCGCCGCCATGGCCGGCGTGCCCTTCGCGGTCGACGTCAACGCCGGCTGGAAGCTCGGGCTTACCGGGCTGCTGTGCAAGGAGCCGCCCTATGGCTGGATCCGCGCGCTGGACCTCGCGACCGGTCGCACCATCTGGGATCGGCCGTTCGGCTCGGCCCGCGCCAATGGCCCGTGGGGCGTCAAGCTGGGCCTGCCGTGGACGATCGGCACGCCCAACAACGGCGGCAGCGTGGTCACGGCCGGCGGGCTGATCTTCATCGCAGCGACCACCGACAACCTGATCCACGCCATCGATCTCAAGACCGGCAAGGAGCTTTGGCACGACGTGCTACCCGGCGGCGGGCAGGCGAATGTGATGACCTATTCGGCCAATGGACGACAATATGTCGTGGTGATGGCCGGCGGGCATCACTTCATGAACACGCCGGTGAGCGATGCGCTGGTGGCCTATGCCTTGCCCAGCAAGAGTTGAGGGAGCGATTGAAGCGAGGGCGTCATAAATCCGGTCGATGGCTTTCATCAACGCTCGCCGTCTAGCGAGATGGCCGGGTTTGCGAGAGCCTTCCGCGCATGGCCGCGCGCACCCTCAAGGATTGGAACTGGCATGGGCACCGAAGCCGCGCACCTCGCCAGGCTGAGCGCAAGCCTCCCCCAGAGCCTGCTACGGCGGCTCGATACGATGATCGCCGAGCGCAGCCTCTGTTCGCGGTCGCAGATGATCGCGGATCTGATCCGCGAGGCCTTGGCAGAACACGCAGCGCTTGCCCGGCTCGATCAGACGCTGACCGTGACGATCACGATGGTCTACCGGGGAGACCGCAGCCGGATTCGCGAACAGATGGCGCTCACCCGGGCCGACTACGCCCGCGAGGTCATCTCCTCGCAGCACGTGTTCCTCGAAGACGGGCAGTCGCTCGAGGTGTTGCTGGTGCAGGGACATGCCGCGCGGCTGAAATCCTTGTGCGATGCGCTGCGGGCCACCCGCGGGGTGCTGCAACTGGGAATGGTGGCGACTGCCGCGCTCGTCCCGCCGGTGCATGGCCGCCTGGCCGCGATCACCGCTCCTCCCGCGCAAGCCGCGTAACACCGAACCCTCCGGAGCGGGCTGCTGCCCGCAACGCCTGCCCGCCGTCGCGGGCACGGCATTTGTCTGCCGCGATGAAAGGATCACGATGAAACCGCTCTGGTCGATACTTCCGGCGCTCGCCGCAATCGCAGCAACGCCCGCCGCCGCCGAGGACCCGGAGCGGGTGGTGCTGGCGGTGCCCGGCTTCGCCAACTTCGCCGAAATCGACCCGCGCGACGACACGGTCTGGATC
Source organism: Novosphingobium sp. (assembly GCA_017744735.1). Taxonomy (GTDB): domain Bacteria; phylum Pseudomonadota; class Alphaproteobacteria; order Sphingomonadales; family Sphingomonadaceae; genus Andeanibacterium. The sequence goes on from JAGIAR010000006.1 coordinate 52,674, forward strand.
AACAACCAGGACCGGGTCGAGCATTGGTCGACCAGGGGCAAGCTCGGCGAACTGGTCATGGGCAAGCCCTGCGGAGCGATGTTCATCGTCGGACCGAACCTGTGGGCCGCCGATTGCAAGGACGGGACGCTCAACCGCATCGATACGGCGACGCTGAAGATCACCGCCAGCGTGACCACCGGCCTTGCCAGCCGCGGCGAGTTCAATGTCGCTTACGGTGCCGGATCGCTGTGGGTTCCGAGCAAGAGCGAAGGCGTGATCAGCCGGGTAGATCCCGAAACTCTGAAGGTGATCGCGACCATCCCGGTCGATCCCGACACCTGGTACCTCGTGTTCGGCTACGGCTCGCTGTGGGCCGCCAGCAGCACCCACAACAGCCTGCAGCGGATCGATCCCGCGACCGACAGCGTGGTTCACAAGACCATCACGGGCGAGCAGCCCGGCTTTCTCGCCGTCGGGGAAGGCGGGGTCTGGGTTCAGAACCAGGGCGACGGCACGGTCGCCCGGGTCGATCCCCAGACCGGCGAAGTGAACGGCAAGGTCAAGATCGGCGACAAGCTCAAATGGGGCGAGGTTACCGCCGGCGGCGGCAAGATCTGGCTGCGCACCACCGAGGACCAGATGTTCGTGGTGATCGACCCCAAGACCCTGGCGATCAAGGCGCGTATCGGCCCGCAAATCGGCAGCGGCGCGCTGCGGTATGTCGATGCCGGCCTGTGGACGACCGAACATGACATCCAGACCATGACCTGGTGGCCGCACCCCGAAAGGATCGGCAACTGAACTGCCGAAGGTGGATGCACCTTCCGGACCTGCGGACATAGACCGCATCGATGGGCTGCATGAAGATTCCGTTCCTAGCGCGATGGGCACCGCTCTGGGACAAGACTGATGTGGGGTCGGTCTCGCCGCGGCATGCAGGCGCTGAGGATCCCCATCGCGACAACTGAGCATGGTGCTGGCGGGAAATGCAGAAACACGTCCTCCCCCTCGTCGATATCTCCAGGCTGGCGAGCGACGATCGCGAGCAGCGCATGAGCGTTGCCCGCGATCTCGACCGCGCCTGCGTCGAGGCCGGATTCCTCTACATCAAGGGCTCGCAGTTCGACGGCGCGCTGTTCCGCCGTCTGATCGAGCGGGCGAAGCTCTATTTCGCCCAAGACGACCAGACCAAGATGAAGAGCTACATTGGCCTGTCCGAGAACCACAGCGGCTACGTGCCGGTGGGCGAGGAGCAGTTCGGGGTCGGCACCTACGACCTCAAGGAAGCGTTCGACGTCAATTACGACTGCCGGCTGCCCGAAGCGCGCCGGCCGCTCGTCGGGCCGAACCTGTGGCCCGACATGCCCGGCTTCCGCGAGGATGTGCTGGCCTATTACGATCACGTCAAAGGGATCGGACACCAGCTGTTCCGCGCCTTTGCCCTCGCACTCGGACTCGAAGAAGCCCATTTCGACGCCCATCTTCGGCATCCGCCCAGCCAGCTGCGGCTGATTCATTATCCGTTCGACGCGCGGGCCGAAGACCGCCCCGGCATCGGTGCGCATACCGACTACGAATGCTTCACCCTGCTGTTCGCGACCGCCGCCGGGCTGCAGGTGGTCGACAAGCATGGCGAATGGGTCGACGTGCCGCTGATCGACGGGACCATGATCATGAACATCAGCGACATGATGGAGATCATGTCCAACGGCCGCTACGTCGCGACCAAGCACCGGGTGAAGAAGGTTCCCGAAGAGCGCTTCTCCTTCCCGCTGTTCTTCTCCTGCGACTACGATCACGTGATTGCACCGCAGGTGCGGGGCGAAGCTCCGCGCTACCAGCCGCTCAAAGGCGGGGAGCACTTGTACAACCAGACCGCCCAGACCTTCGCCTATCTCAAGCGCCGGGTCGCAAGCGGCGAACTGGTGCTGACCAATCCGGTGCCGCTCGATTCCTTCGGCCAGCAGGAGGCGGCAGTCCGGGCATGAATCTCGACGCACTCCTCGAACGCCTGCCCCGCAAGGGCATCGAAAATCTAGCGTTTCCGCGCAATTTGCTCGGCACCTTCCGGCGCAAGAGCATCAGCTTCTGCACCGGGGTCACCGACGAGGTTTCGGTCGTGTACTGGTTCCAGTCGCGCAGTTTCAGCATCGATCTGCGCCTGCCCGATGCAGCGGCGACCGCGGTCACGCAGCGGCAGGGCTGGGTCGGCGACACCGCCTGGGATGCGGACAGCCGGCAGCTCTCGTGGAATATCGCCCGCAGCTACCAGCCGCGCAACCAGTGGCCCGAGCCGGCGCGGCTCAGCTTCATCGGCAATTGCGTGCTCGAGTTCGCCCCTTCCGGCGCCTATGTCGAGGACTGGCGGCAGCAATCTTCCAGCGGCCCGCTGCTCGGGCTGCGCCTGATCGGCGCGCTCAACGATGCAACCGGTGAGGAATCGCCGCTCGACGGCGGACTGCTCATCACCGGCGAACATGCCGCCTTTGCGCAATCCCGTCCCCCACTTATCGACGAGGCGCTGCAGCGTGCCGCCTGCCTGGAGGATGCCCTGGCGAACGGCATCGCAACCGAGGCCGAGATCGAAAGCTACGAAGTCTCGGTCGCGATCGGCGGACGCGCGATCACCTACAGCACCCGCCCGGGCCGCTCCGGGCAGGTCATCGGCGCGGGCAATTTTTCGATCTGCGCGGATGGGCTGGTCGCGCAAGAGGGGACCATCGGCGGTCAACCCTGCGTGCTGTTTTATGAGGTCGACGTGTTCGAGCCCGAATTCCGGTTCGAGATTCAGACTCCGTCGACGTCGGAAGCGCTGGACTGGCTGGAGCTTGAGAAGCCGCACCTCGCCCGCCACGCGACCTTGGTGAATTAAGCTTTATGACCAACGACTTACCCATAATGAGCACGCCATTGTGCGATAAGACGAGAGTGAGGATGCCTCCGAAGTCCGAGGAGGTCTGCAATGGATAAGGAACAGATTTTCGATACCGCCGCCTTGGGCGGCGGGCGTGCCGCCACCGCGGACTTTCCCGCGGATGCCGCCTTCGCCGCGGCGACCGGCGGCGTTGCCGAAGAAAAGCGGGGCGAAGCGCACAGCGCCGGGCCGATCAAGAAGACGATCTTCAAATATCTCCAGCCAGCGATCCTGCTGGCGATCCTCGCCTTCTGGTCGCTCGCACCGGCGGCGGTGACGGGCAACCCCTGGGTCGGTTCGTTCGCCGGGATTGCGATCATGGTCTTCATCATGGGGCTGGAGTGGGTCAACGAGCGCCACGCCCACTGGCGCCTGACCCTGCGCGAGTTCCTGGAAGGCGCGTTCTACATCGTCTGCAACCGCTATGTGTTCGGCGCGGTGTCCGCGGTGATCATCTATGATCCGCTGAAGGCCTTCGTCATGGCCCACGGGCTCACCACCCATGTCGCGACCGGACTGCCACTGGCGGTGCAGGTTATCATGCTGATCGCCTTGCACGAGTTCGTACAATACTGGTTCCACCGGATGCTGCACAACCATCCCTGGCTATGGGAAGTGCACGTACCGCATCACTACCTCACCCAGCTCAACACGATGAACGCTGCCGTCGGCAACTGGCTTGAGATCCTGTTCCTCGGGGTCACCCTGGGCGTGTTCTTCGAGATGCCGCGCGAAGCTCTGCTGTGCGCCGGCAACATCGGCGGTGCGGTGGCCTATTTCGCCCATTCCAACATCCGCTTCGATCCGCCCCGCTGGTACTCGTTCTTCTTCACCACGATCGAGCACCACAGCCTGCACCACTCGCTGAACTACGACGACACCCGCTACAACTATGCCAACGAGTTGATCGTCTACGACCGGATCTTCGGGACCTTCCGCGAAGGCGAGGCGGTCCATGTCGGACAGGACAACCAGCGCCGCCTGTCGGTGTGGGAACAGACCATCTGGCCGTTCCTGCCGCTGGTGGCGAAATTGAAGGCCAAGAAGCGCTGAACCGGCGCCCGTAAATCCCGGGCCCGGAGGATCGCGATCTCCGGGCCGCCCGATGAAGACGATGCAGCGCCGCCCCGGCGGCGAAAGGAGATCGCGTGCCGGCGGCACGCCGGTCGGCGGATTTTCGCGTGCCGGAAATCCCCGCCGATGGAGCCGGAAGCGCGCCAGAATCTTCCAGATAAATGCAATGAATACAAAAAGATAAGCGGATTTCAAAAACAGGAGAGGGAGGAAAAATTCGAACGAGGGATCTTTACTCATGACCGACAACAAGAAACATTTGATGGTGCGCGCCAGCGCCCTTGCCCTGTTCACCTCCGCTTTCGTCGCCCTGCCGTCGCAGGCCCGGGCGGAAGGCGATGATGCCGCTGCCGCCGCCGATGCGGACGCGGGAACGGGCGAATTGACCGACATCCTGGTTACCGCCTCCCGCCGCGAGACGACCACGCTGAAGACCCCGATCAACATCTCGGCGATTTCGGGCGACGATCTCGCCAACAAGGGGGTAACCAACTTCCAGGACCTCGGCCGCACGATCGCCGGGCTGGTCTACAACAGCGCGAGCATCCGTGACGGCGGCTCGAGCAGCTTCATCATACACGGCCTCAACCTCGACGGGGTCGCCTCGGGCGGCGATCGCCCTCAGGCAACGATCGCGCCGGTTTCGGTCTACATCGGCGAAACCCCGGCCTTCGTGAACATCCATCTGGCCGACATCCAGCGGATCGAGGTCCTGCGCGGGCCGCAGGCCACGCTCTATGGCAATGCCTCGATCGCCGGGACGCTGCGGGTGCTGTTCAACGAGCCCGATCCGAGCGGCTTCAGCGCCAATATCTCGGGCAACGGCGGCTGGACCAAGAACGCCAGCGGCCCGAACTACACCGTCGACGGCGCGATCAATCTGCCGCTCGCCTCCAACCTCGCGCTGCGCGTCGCCGCCGGCTACACTTTCGCGCACGGCTTCATCGACGCGCCCGCGATGTATACGCTCGATGCCGACGGCAAGCCGGTCCTGGCCGATCCTTCCGATCCGGTCCACAGCCTGCCCGTGCCGACCTCGAAGAAGGACGTCGACGACAGCAAGCTGGCCTATTTCCGCCCGATGCTGAAGTTCGAGGACGGGCCGTTCACCCTGCTCGCGACCTATCAGCACCAGTACGAGCATTCGGACGGGCCCGATGTCGACAGCTATCCCGGCGGCTCGGCCCCGACCGCCTTCTCCAGCACCGGCGACGTCGGCGCCAGCCCGGCGTTCCAGAACGACAATTTCGACAGCGTGTTCTCGCCCAAGTTCGACGAATACGAGACCGGCGCCTTCATCGAGCAGCCGCTGACCCGCAAGGTCGATCTCGGCTCGCTCGAGGGATCCTACGACTTCGGCTTTGCGACGCTGACCAGCGTGACCTCGGGCTACGAGACCGACAGCTTCGCGGTGAACGACAGCACCGCGGGCTACCAGAAGAGCCTGGGCTATTTCTACTCCGGCTACCCGCGCATCCTGGTGCCGAGCACCCGCGACTACAACGAGAAGGCCTTCATCCAGGAAGTCCGGCTGGTGTCGGCCGAGGGCACGCCGCTGACCTACAGCATCGGCGCGTTCTACATGCACCAGAAGAGCCATCTGACCCAGACCGACTACAACATGGGCTATACCGACTATCTCAACGCGCTGGGCGCCTGGAACACCGGCACGGACGTCGGCTATATCTACGACCGGCAGATGGACTTCACCGACCTCGCCGCCTTCGGCGAACTGACCTATCACGTCACTCCCGCGTGGCAGATCACCGGCGGTGTCCGGGTGTTCCACCAGAAGCTCGACATCACCGCGCTCAACGCGCTGCCGATCTGCGGCTTCTATTGCTCCTCCGACGGGATCGACCCGATGGGCGTCGTGCTCGCCAGCGATACGCAGAAGAAGACCAAAGCGCTGTTCAAGGCGAACACCTCCTATGAGTTCGCCAACGGCCTGCTGGCCTACTTCACCTTCTCGCAGGGGGTGCGCCGCGGCGGGGCGAGCGGCATCCCGACCACCGGAACCTTTGCCGAAGACCCGGCCTTCCAGTTCTACCAGCCCGACTCGGTCGACAATTACGAAATCGGGCTGAAGGGGCGGATCGGCCGGCGCTTCGAATTCTCCGCGGCGGGTTACTACGTCGACTGGAAGGATCCGCAGGTCAACGTCAGCACCCCCAACGGCGGGTTCCCCGCGGTGGTCAACGGATCGAGCGCCCGCTCGCTCGGCGTGGACCTCGAGGCGCACTATCTGCTGACGAACGAACTGACCCTGACCGGGACTTACGGCTACAACGATTCGAAGCTGACCGGCCCGATCGTGGTCGGCGGAAAGAACTTCGGCGGCGATGGCGCCGAACTCCCCGGAACGCCCCACCACACGGCGAGCGTTTCGGCCGATTACACCACGCCCGTGTCGGACACGCTCAGCTTCAACGGCCAGGTCAACGTCAGTTACCGCAGCAGCATCTCGACGTCGCTGACCCCCAAGTCGAACGTCGACCTGCCGGGCTTCGCCATGGTCGGCGCATCGCTCGGCGTGAGCACCGACATGTGGCGGCTGGACCTGTTCGGCGAGAACCTGGGCGACGTGCGCGGGGTCCTGTCCGCGCTAAGCGCCCAGTCGACCGACGTGCGCGGGCTCAACTACCGCCTGTCGCGCCCGCGGACGGTTGGATTGCGCTTCTCGGTCAAATATCGTTGACCGACACCGGACGCCCGGCCGGAAACCCCCGCCGGCCGGGCGAACCGGAGACAGTCTCAGCTTCGCGGAATTGCCCGCAGGCGGCGGATGATCTCATCGAGGAACAGCTGTGTCGCAGTATCGCGCGACGGCATCAGGCGGGCGAGGAGATACATTTCGTAGGACGGGGCGGTCTCGTCGGGCAGCAGCGGCCACAGCCGGCCCTGCCGGACGGCTTCGCCCGCCGCCATCACGGGAAGAAAGCCGATCCCCACCCCCAGGCGGATCAGCCGCATCGCTTCGTTGATGTCCTCCGCCAGCCCGTTGACCACGCTTCCCAGGCGATAGCGCTGGCGCAAGCGGGTAATCGTCTCGACCTCGTCCGCACCGGTCAGGATGAACCCTTCGTTCCGCAACTCGCCGATCTTGGTGATCTTGCAGCCGAACAGCGGATGCGACCGCGCGCAATAGAGCTGCTGGGTTTCCACGAAGAGCGGCTCATAGGTCAGCGTCGGGCGCACGCTGCTGTCGTAGCCGACCCCGAGCTCGGCCTCGCCCCGCTCGAGCGCATCGAGCACCTCGCGCCAGGTCGAAACGCGGATCTCGATCCGGATCGACGGGTGCCGCCGATGCAGGCTGGCAATGGCTTCGTCGAATTCCGGCGAGATGACCGAAGACAGCACCTGGATGCGCGCCAGCCCTTCGACCTGCTTGACCGCCTGGGCGATCTGGTGCGGTGCCATCCGCGCCGCCTCGGACATGTCCTCGCACAGCAGGTACAGCGCACGCCCGGCGGGGGTCAGCTCGATCCCGGTCGCACCGCGGTTGAGCAGCCGCGCGCCCGCATGATCCTCGAGCCGCTTCAACGCCGCGCTGATGGTCGGCTGCTGCCGGTTGAGGCGGCGCGCTGCCGCACCGATCCCGCCTGCCTTGACGATGTCCACGAACAGCCGCAGCAGGTTCCAGTCTACATGCGCGGCGAAATTGGGGTTGATGCGGACGGGTTCGCTCATCGCCGCCCGGTTCGAGATGCGCGCGCGGTCAAAGCCCGGTTGCCGCCATTTTCATATAGGTGGGATCGAAGCGGAGCTTGATATTGCCCTTGTCTCCCAGCACCTTGTCGCCGGGAAAGGCGATGCCGATCGCATCGACCGAAGTCGCCGACGGCCCGAACAGCCCCTTCGAATAGCTGAACTGCCGCACGCGATCGGTCACGGTGACGAGATCGGCGCTTTCGGCGTACTTCGCCGCATCGGCCGCGTTGACGTAGAAATAGGTCGTTGCGAGCTGCCCCTTCAGACTGTCCGCCGTGGTGCCCGCGCCCTTGGCCATCTGTTCGGTCATCGTTGCGGCCTGGGCATCGCCCTTGCCGAGGATCGCCATAGTCTCGTACCAGATGCCAGCCAGCGCCTTGCCGAGATCCGGATTGGCCTGCAGCACCTCGGTGCTGACGTTCATCACGTCGAGGATTTCGTTCGGGATCATCGAACTGTCGAACACTTCAACCGCGCCGGGCTCCTTGCGGATCTGCGCAAGTTGGGGGTTCCACGCGGCGACCGCCGTCACCTCCGGTGTCGCGAAGGCCGCGATCATGTCGGCGTCGGAAGTGTTGACCGTCTTGACGTCGGTCAACGTCATCCCCGCCATCTCCAGCGCGCGCGCGAGCAGGTAGTGCGACACCGACAGCTCCACCAGATTGACGCTGCGGCCGGCGATATCCCTGACCGAAGTGCCCTTCTTGAGCACGATGCCGTCGTTGCCGTTGGAATAGTCGCCGATGATGACGACGCTGGTATCGCGGCCGCCAGCCGCCGGGATGGTCAGCGCGTCCATGGTCGTCGCCAGCACCCCGTCGAGCTTGCCCGCGCTGTATTGGTTGATGGACTCGATGTAGTCGTTGACCTGGACGAGATCGATCGTGATCCCGAATTTCTTCGCCCATTTGGCGACGATCCCGGCCTCGTTGGCGTAGTACCACGGCATGAAGCCGGTATAGATCGACCAGCCGATCTGGAACTCGGTCCGCTTGCTGCCGCCCGAGCCCGCCTTTCCGCAGGCCGCCAAGGCGAGTGCCGCGGAAGCAGCGCTGCCGAGCTTCAATACGTTGCGACGGTCCATCAATCCTGCGCGACCCATGTTCGATAGCCTAGCCATTTGGTGATGCAGCGAAGCTACCGGATACCAGTCATAATCATAGGCATAGAGAATTGATGAAAGCCATCATTTCCATCTATGCTCTGGGTGCGCAGACTGGCCTCATACATGACCAGACGCCGACCCTGCGCAAACTTGCCGCTGGGCAGCGGAAAACCCGGCTCGCCCGGCTTGTCAGCCCCCCGCCGGGAGGCAGTTCAGGAACACGCCGTCAGGGTCGTAACGCGCGCGCAATTCCCGCAGGCGGCCCAGCGCATGCGGGGTAAAGCATTGCGCCAGCCGGTCCGGCGCGACGAACACATCGGCCTCGCCGACATAGCGCCCGGAGCGGAAGGGAGCCAGCGCAGCATCGGCGGCAGCAACCCACTCGACATGGCGGCGATCGTCCTCCGCACCGTCCCACAGCGCATAGATTCCGGCCGAGGCTGTCCCCCCTACGGACAAGGCTCCGTCGATCCCGCCGGGCATTCCCGGCGTGGTCGCCCGCCCGCCCAATGCGGTGAGGGAGATGGCCGAGGACCGCTGCGGTCCTTCTGCAAGATGCGCGGTCGCACGCAGCAGATCGCCGATCGGATGATCGCTCCAGACCTGGTCCGCGGCGACCCGCTTGCCACCCGGGAGGCTCGAGAAGCCGGGCAGATCCGCAAAGGGCAGTGCCTTGAGCTCGGCTGGACGCAGCAGGGTTGCGCCGGGCGGTGACGATAGCATTGGGGCAAGCTTTTTCCTGGCTCCCTCGACCGAGCCGGCGCTGGCCACCGCGCGCACGGTGATTGCCGGGCGGCCGGTGTGAACGTCCGGTCCGATCAGGCAGATCAGTTCGACGGTCGAATCCGCCGCGGCGCCCGCCGTGTCGAGCCACTCGGCGATATGCGGCGCGGAGCCGGCATCGAATGCGGTATCGACCACAAAGGCCGCCGCCGGCAGTTCATGGAGCACCAGCTCATAGCCCGTGACCGCAGCAAAGAAGGCGCAGCCCGCCCCCCGCGCTGCCCAGAACAGATCGGCGAATTCGTCCGCCGTCGCGACGACGATCTCGCCGGCCGCCGTGACCATTTCGATGGCCGTGACATTGGCGCAGGCCGGGCCCCATTCGCCGTAGTTCCAGCCGATCCCGCCCGCCAGCACATAGCCGCTCAGCGCGACATCCGCGCAATGTCCGATGGGAAAGGCCAGGCCATGACCGGCCAACTGCCGGATCAGCCGACCGCCCTTGACCCCCGCACCCACCCTGGCGCGGCGGGAAACTGCATCGATCTCGACCCGGTCGAGCGCACCGATATCGACCAGCAAGCCCTCGTCGCGCAGCGCCGCCCCCTGATAATTGTGGCCGCTGCCCCGCAAGGCAACCCGCTGCCCCCGCCGGGCAGCGTCGCGAATTGCGGCAGCAACCTCTTCCGTCGACACCGGGAGCACAACCGCATCGGGCGAACGCCGCTCGGGCGAGCGGACGTTCCAGATAAGCCTGCGCAGCAGATCGTCGAAGCCCGGCGCTCCACGTTCGATCAGCATGCCGCACCGAAAGGCAATGCGATCAGGCCAGCAACGGAGCGCAGCGGTTCCGGCACCATGCTACGGCATGTATACGGTCTTGGTCTCGAGATAGGTTTCGAGGCCCTCGATCCCGCCCTCGCGGCCGAGGCCGGACTGCTTGAATCCGCCGAACGGCATTTCGATGTCGACCACCATTCCGTTGATCGTGATGCTGCCGGTGCGATACTCGCGGGCGATCGCGAAGCCGCGCTCGGGATCCTGCGTATAGACCGCGCCGTGGAGGCCATAGTCCGAATGGTTCGCCTTGGCGATCATGTCGGCCTCGTCGCCATATTCGATAAACGACACCACCGGCCCGAAGATCTCCTCGCGCGCGATGGTCATGTCCGGATCGACATCGGTGAAGATGGTCGGCTCGATGAAGAAGCCGCGATTGAGATCGGCCGGGCGGCCACCGCCCAGCGCGAGCTTGGCGCCTTCGGCCTTACCCTTCTCGATATAGCCCTGCACCCGGTCCAGCTGGCGCTGCATCGCGAGCGGGCCCATGCCGCTGTCGGCCTGGAACGGATCGCCGACCTTCACCTTCGACACCGCATCGGCATAGGCGCCGACGATCTCGTCCTTCCGGCTGCGCGGGACCAGCACGCGGGTCAGCGAGAAGCAGACCTGGCCGGTGATCGGCATCGAATAGGGCACCAGGCTAGGCAGCACCTGCGCGATGTCCGCATCGTCGAGGATCAGCGCGGCACTCTTGCCGCCGAGCTCAAGGCTGACGCGCGCGAGCCGTTCGGCCGCGACGCCCGCGATATGCTTGCCCGCGCCGGTCGAGCCGGTGAAGCTGATCTTGTCGATCCCGGGGTGGCGGATCAGATGATCGCCGACCTCGCGGCCCGCGGGAAGCATGTTGAACACGCCCTTGGGCAGCCCGGCCTGCTGGATGCATTCGGCCAGGATGTGCGCGTCGATCGGGGTTTCCGGCGAGGGCTTGGCCACGATCGTGCAGCCTGCGGCAAGCCCTGCGGCGACCTTGTAGATCAGCAGCACCAGCGGCGCGTTCCACGGGGTGACGCAGGCGGTCACGCCAACCGGCTCGGCCACCACGCGGACCTTGCCGCCCGAAGAGCGGGTGCGCTCGTCGATGAAGGGATAGGTATCGCACTGATCGGCATAGAAATTGAACAGGCCGGGGCATTGATAGCTCGCCTTGCCGGTGAAGCCGATCACCGCGCCGACCTGGCCGGTCCAGGCTTCGGCCAGCTCGGGCATGCGCGCGGTCAGCAGGTCGGCGACCTTGCGCAGGTATACTCCGCGCTCGGGCGGGGACATGCGCGGCCACGGGCCCTTGTCGAACGCCTCACGCGCAGCGGCGACCGCCGCATCGACATCGGCCAGGCTGGGCTCGACATAGGAAAGCAGCTCTTCCTCATTGTGCGGGGCGACCACCGTCAGCGTCTGCGTGCCGGTGGCGCGGCGCCATTCGCCGTCGATGAACAATTGCTCGGCACCGCGCGCAGCGATGCCCGCGAGGGTCTTTTTCAGGTTTTCCATCGTCTCTCCGGGAATTGCGCTTACCGGCACGAAATGGGCGCGCCGGGGCCTTTACGCAACACATTGCTTGGGTGCGTCTGCAGTTTTGGCGCACGTCGGTCGCCTGCGAGACCGGGACATCATGAATGGCAAGCGCGAAAACGGATCAGTGCGGGGACCACTCGCGATACGCGAGCGCTTCCCAGGCCTAACGAGCGCGCAATCTTCTGCTCGCCGACGCAGCTAGCTTCGAATGAGGCGCGATCACCAGTTGGGCTGGATACCGTACTGGTAGAAATCGAACACGGCGTTGATCGTGCGGATCTTGCCGTCGGCGACCTGAAAGGTCTCGAACACCCCGACGCTTGTGGGCCGGCGGAACATCGGCGGCAGCACGATCTCGCCCACATTTTTCACATTGACCTTGGTGATCGTGCCGGGCTGATCGAAGCAGCACATGCCCAGCACCGTACTCTGCTCTTCGTCGATCACCGGGAAGCGGCGGCTGCGAATGCGCGGAATGTAATCGAAGAAGCCGCTGTCCATCTGGTCGTGTAGCCCCATCTCGAACAGATTGAGCCCCTGTTCGGCCGTGCTCGACCCGAAGTTGGACGCCGGCGCGAGCACGGTCTGCACGCCGTTCTCCATGCGGATGCAATCTTCCCGAGCGGGAATGATCGAACCCGAGTTGCGCTCGATGCCGGTGAAGTAGGAATCGGCTGCGTCGTGCAGTTCCTCGCGCGAGGCGCGCGAGCCTTCCGGCACGGGTCCGAAATGCATCGGCGTGCCGCGCATCCCTTCGGGCTTGAAGATCATCGAGCCTTCGCGAACCACCAGGCTCTCGATCTCGGTCACTTCGCCGCCCTCGAGTCTGAGCCGGGTGCCGAGACCGACAGGCTCGCCATGCTCGAGCCCCAGCCCGAGGATGGCGGCGGAAGAGCTCACCGGATCGAGAAGGACGATCTGCGGCTCTTCCGTGCCGGTCGCGGTGCTCCACAGTCCTTCGGGGAGCGGGAGCACCTGCATGTTCTCGGTATAGCGGACCTTGCCGGACAGGGGCAGCAGTGCCGGATTACGGGCCGCCAGAGCGGCGCGGTAGGTTTCGACAAGCTCGGCCAGTTGCTCCCGTCCGATCGTGGGCGCTTTGTTCACGACATTCCTTTCAATTTGCTGGCGGCAGGATCGTTCAGAAGCTCTTCTTGACCGTTACCGCCCATTCCCGCGGGCGGCCGGGCTGCCCGGACACCAACCCGGCACCCTGCGAGACGAAGTCCATCACGGTGAGGAGATAGTACTTGTCGAACAGGTTGGTGACCTCGAGCGAGATCTCCAGATCGCTGTCGGGATTGGCCCACGTCAGCCGTGCGTTTGCCATCGTGTAGGCATCGATGAGGTTGGTCGAACGGTTGGCGGCAGCGCCATAGACCTTGCCTTGATAGGACAGGTCGATACGCGGGGTAAGCGTTCCCGCGCTGCCCAGGTCGGCGGTGTACTGCGCACCGACCGCCCATTTCCAGCGCGGCGTGTAGACCGGATAATCGCCGAACTGCGGCCCGTTCGGATTGCCGGGGCCACCGACGGTCGCCGAACCGTAGGTCGCGAACTTCTTGTAATCGAAGTCCACGAAACTGACCGATCCATCGACCAGCAGGCCCTTTACCGGCCGGACGGTCGTTTCGACTTCGAAGCCCTTGATATCCGCATTGCCGGCATTGACGGTGAGCGAACAGGGCACGCCGTAGCCATCGCCCACGATCGCGGTGCAGTTGGTCAGCGCGAGCTGGATGTTGGAGTATTTGCTCAGGTAGGTCGCGATATTCAGCCGCACCTTGCGGTCGAACAACTCGCTCTTCCAGCCGAGTTCATACGAGGTCAGCGTCTCCGGACCGAAGGAAAGCACCTGCCGGTCGTTGAATGGGCGCGGACTGATGCCGCCGCCCTTGAAGCCGGTGGAAACCTGTCCGTAGATCGATATGTCCGGGGTGATTTCGTACTGCGCATTGAGGCGGTAGTCCCAGCGCGTGCTTTCGGGCCCGTCGTAAATTCCGGTTCGGCCATCGAGCACTGCGATCGAAGTGCCAGCCGGCAGCGGAGACCCGTCGGGCGAGCGCCGGCTGAAGGTGTAGGCCTTGTATTCGTTGGTGTAGCGCAGCCCGGCGTTGAACGACAGTTCGGGGGTTACCTGCCAGGAAACATGTGCGAAAGCCGCAGCCGTCTTGGCCTTGGTCACGTCATCGTTCGCAAACAGCGGCAAGCCGGAATAGCGGATGTCCACGATCGCGGCGTTGACCGACTTCTGGGTAAGATAGAAGCCGCCCAGCGTATAGTTCACCGCATCGTCGAACAGCTTGCCCGACAGGCGCAGTTCCTCGCTCGCCATCCAGAATCTGAGGTCGTTGGTGTTGTTGGTATGCGCAAGCGGCGAGAGATCGTCGTCGTTGTCGAAAGTGGTGTGATACGAGCGATAGGCGCTGATCGAATTGAGCGTCATGCTATCGTTGAGCTCGTATTCGAGCTGTCCCGACACGCCCCAGCCCGAATAGTCGAGCATGCCGTCGAAGGCTGTGGCCTGGCGCACGCCGCCGGTATTGGCGAAGGCGCCACCGGGGCCGGAGGAGTAATCCGCCGGCGCGAGGTAACTGGCGAAGTTGCAGTAAGGCCCGCACAGGAAGCGATTGTCGTAGGGAATATTGCCCCCGTACGGATTGATGTCGGTCGCGCCGTAGGGGCTCGTCGACGGGCGATCGACGAAGTTGGGGCTCACCCGCACGCCGTTCACCGAACGGTCGAGCAGCACCGCACCGGCCGAGCGATGATCCTCTTTGGTGAAGTCGCCGATGATGTTGATGTCGAGCCGGTCATTGGGCTGGAACCGGAGCTGGCCGCGCAGGGCCTTGTAATCCTTGTCGCCCTCCATCGAACGGACGCAGTTCTTGAAGGCGGGTACCAGCGCGGGAATGCCGCCTGCCGGGTTCACCGGAAGGGTCACGCCGTCCCCGTTCACGAAGGTGGCAGAGCCTCCGGCGGGATAGAGGCAACCGAAATCGTAATTGGTGATGTAGCCGCCCTGGCGCTTCATCACGCCCGAAAGGCGCGCGCTGACGGTGTCGGTCAGCGCGAAATCGACCGCGCCGCGCAGGTCGATCCGGTCACGGCTGCCGTAGGTTCCCGAGATGAAGCCGGAATTGCTGCCGGTGGGACGCTTCGAATACATCTTCACCGCACCGCCGATCGAATTCTTGCCCGCCAGCGTCCCCTGGGGACCGCGCAGGATTTCCACGCGATCGACATCCAGCAGGTCGAGGATGGAACCGGTCAGGGTCGGATAATAGACATCGTCGACATACATGCCCACGCCCGGCTCGAACGCAGGGTTGAAGTCGTACTGACCGACGCCGCGGATATTGGCGGTGAGCGACGGGCCGAACGACGCGCCCTGCGGCTTGAGGGTCACCGACGGCGCCTGGTTCGCAATGTCGGCGATGCTCGTCTGGCTCCGCGCGTCGAGCATGTCCCCCGATACCGCGGTGATCGCGAGAGGAGTCTTCTGGACATTCTGTTGCCGGAACTGCGCGGTGACCAGGATCTCGTCCGTCGAGTTGTCGGCGGCACCCTTATCGTCCTGAGCCAGGACAGGCGCGCTGCTGACAAAAAGAGCCACGGTCAAGGCCATGGCGCTGACACTGTTCCTAACCAATTTCCTACTCCCCTTAATTCGTTTCGTTTTTTGCCCCACCCCTTTTCTGGACGGCGGGGTGTGCGGCCGGCTGTAGCCAGACTCGGGGAAACTCCTTAGGCCAATTCCGTCATTTCGCAAGTCCAGTTATGCACTTGCAAAACTTTTTTTGGCTTATATCCTTAGATTGCGAGAAATCAGTCACATATATTTTTCGCGCTTTTGAAGCAAAAGCCCGCCTGTACCAGCGCAGTGACAGACGCGCTCGGTCGGAGAGGGTGAACGAAGGCGGCCCGCCGTCGCCGACAGGAAAGGAATGCCGGCGCCGCACCTGCCGGCTGACGGGCAAGCACGCAGAATGATCGATATCGAACCCCTTTTCGCACCCATCGCCTTGGGCGGCACAATACTGCCGAACCGCTTCGTCCTGCCCGGAATGCAACGGGGCTGGTGCAGCGACGGCGCGCCTACTCACCTTCTCACCGAATATTATCGTCGCAGGATAGCAGGCGGGGTCGGACTGATCGTGAGCGAATCCGTTGCGATCGATCATCCATCCGCCACCCAGTCGGATTCTTTTGCCAGGCTCGACGACCGCACGGCAGGCGGGTGGGGAAAATGCATTTCGGCGGTAAGGCAGGAGGGCGGCAAGATCTTTCTGCAACTGTGGCACGAGGGAGGCGTGCGTACCGAGGGCGGCTCCGGTCCTTTGTCCCACCACCCCACGCTGAGTCCTTCCGGCCTAGCCGCAGCCACGCGCCCGAATGGGCGGGCCGCGACGATCGAGGAGATCGCAGCCATCCGCCAGGCCTTTGTGCAAGGCGCCGTGCTGGCGCAGGAAGCCGGTGCCGACGGGGTCGAGGTCCACGCCGCTCACGGCTATCTGCTCGATCAGTTCTTGTGGGCCGCGACCAACCGGCGGAAGGACGAATATGGCGGATCGGACATCCGCAACCGGGTGCGCCTGCCCGCCGAGATAGTTGCCGGCATCCGGGCTGCCTGCGGCCCGGATTTTCCCATCTCGCTGCGTTTTTCGCAGTGGAAGGAAGCAGATTATGCGGCACGCGTGGTCGATACCCCCGCAGAGCTCGAAACCATGCTCGCCATCTTGAAAGCGGCCGGCGTGTCGGCGATCCACGCTTCCACGCGTCGTTTCTGGGAACCCGAGTGGTCCGAAAGCCCTCTGTCGCTGGCCGGCTGGTGCAAGCGGCTGAGCGACATTCCGGTCATTACGGTGGGCAGCGTCGGGCTGGACACGGACGTGATGGAAAGCTTCCAGGGCAAGGAACCCCGCGCACAGGTTCGCAAGGGCGTAACGGAATTGCTTCGGCGCTTCAGCGGCGGCGAATTCGACATGGTTTCGGTCGGGCGCAGCCAGATCGCGGACCCCGAATGGGTCTCGAAGGTGCATCGGCTCGAATTCGACCGTATTCGGCCCTTTAAGCGCTCGGACATGCGCATGTCCGACAGCGACGTCGCGGCGGAGGCGAGGCGGTTCTGATCGCGGCGTCAGCCGACCCGGACTGCCCTCGCCAATTTGGCGAAATGATTGTCGTATTCCGGTTCGAGCAATCCGGTTTTGGCAAAGGCGAGCGAAGCATGAAAATATCGCATGTCGCGGGTCTTGCGAAACGGGTTCCTGGCGGTGGATCGCGGCGCGTTGCCCATGGTCATCGCGCCGATCAAACGGATTCGCATCCGCAAGGTGCTCCGCTTGAGGTGGGGCAGCAGGCTGGCGCAGATTTCGAGAACCTTATCGTTGATGATCACGATATTCTTCAGCAACGGCTCGCGCACCTCATCGCTAGCATGCGACGCGATCTCGTCCAGCACCACCAGCGCCCGTTCGTCCGGTGTCAGTGCCGCCGACCGCCAAAGGGGGCGCAGCCAAAAGATAAGCAGGTGGTCCAGGGCGAGGTCTCCCTCGGGAAGCGGGCTGTCGAGCATGCGCCATTCTTCGAGCATCGGCCCCTGGTTGAGCCGGCACAGCTCTGCAAGCAGCCCATCTACGCCGCCGAAATGGTATGTGATGAGAGTGGAGTTCTGGCCGGACACCGCCCCGATCCGGCGGCTCGATAGCGCATTGAGGCCCTCGACTATGATTATCTGCTCGGCGGCGCGAAGGAGTGCGGTTCGCGTGTCGTCGGTTGTTGCGCGCTTCATGCCCCACTCCTCAATTCAGGCCGGCTTGTCGCGCAGCGAATACCCATTCCTGCGAACAAGGAAAAACCGCAAGGTTCGACGAGCGCAGAGCATGCCGCGAACGACGGCTGGCCTTTCCTGCGACAAACATAAATAGCCCGGAGAGGGGTAATGACAAAACAAACCAAAGAAGCAAACATTATCAATGTCATGCCCGGGAGATGGGCCGCGCTCGCGCTGCTGTTTATCGTCTATCTTACCAGCAGCATGGACCGGACTATCGTTTCGATCGCCGGCGAGCCGATCAAAAACGAACTGCATCTGAGCGATTGGGAGTTGGGCCTGCTGAACGGCTTCGCCTTCTCTTTGCTCTATATCGGGCTGGGCATTCCACTGGCCCGGCTGGCCGATCGCGGCAATCGGGTGAACATCATGGCGCTCTGCCTGTGTGCATGGTCGGCGATGACTGCGCTATGTGGGATGGCTGCCAACTTCACACAACTCGTCGCATTCCGGATGGGGGTTGGCGTAGGGGAAGCGGGCTGCCTGCCCACATCCCATTCTCTGATCAGCGACTATTTCCCCTCCTCGCAGCGGACCACCGCTCTTGCCCTGTTCGGACTGGGCCTGCCTCTCGGTGGATTGAGCGGGATGATCGTCGGGGGGCTCATCGTGGATTCCTTTGGCTGGCGAGACGCTTTCGTAATCCTTGGCCTGCCCGGCCTGGTACTGGCGCTGATTCTGAAATTGAGCCTGCGCGAGCCGTCGCCAAAGGATCACGGCGGCAGCGCCGTCTCGGTCTTGGCCGAAGAACAGAAGACCGAAACGCTCGGCCATGTCCTGGCCTTCCTCGTCCAGTCGGCCCCCGCCCGAAACATCCTTCTCGGGGTGACTCTTGCGACGATGTTCACCAGCCCCAGCATAACCTTTCTGGCGCCCCTTATGGTCCGCGGATTCGGCCTTTCCTATGCGCAGATCGGCCTCTTGTTGGGCATTGCGCAGATGGGGGGCATCGCGCTTTCCACTTTCCTCGGCGGAGTCCTGTCCGACTGGCTGGGGAAGCGGGACAGGCGCTGGTATCTATGGGTGCCTGCGGGCAGTCTGGTTTTGGGCGGACCGCTGTTTGCGCTAGCCTATGCTCAAACGACGTGGCCGCCCTTCATCGCCATTCTTTTCGTCGCATCGCTGGCCGGCGCGGCCTATCTGCCGCCGAGCTACGCGATGCTCTATACACTGGTGAGGCCCAAGTGGCGCGCGACGACTGCGGCCGTGACCGGCGTGTTGATGAACCTGATCGGGCTCAGCGTCGGTCCGATTCTCTGCGGCATGTTGATCGATCTACTCACGAGCCACAATCTCGCGCAGGCAGGCCACGCAACGCTGGCGGCAGCTTGCGTGCATGGCGGCGCCGGAGCACTGAGCGACCCGGCGCAGGCCACGCAATGCTTGCAAGCCAATCTGGCCGCGACGCGCTTGGCCTTGATCGCGTTCTCGGCAGGACTGATCTGGCCGCTTCTCCACTTCCTGCGCGCGGCAAGAGCGCTGCCACCGGCCCCGGATTTGCTCGGCGCGGGATAACGGCGGCGGTCTGCCCCCCGATGTCGCCAGTCAGAGGGGTCCGGCTCGTTCATGATGCTTGTTTGAGTTGACCGGCGATCTTGGCAGAGGGTCGTGCCCACCCCGTTTCGACGCCGCCCACGCCACAGGTGTCAATTTGTGCTAAGCATCGGGACCTTTCAGCCGTTCTACCGGTTGACCGAGGGATCCGGGATTCCTGGTGCGTTGACTTAAGCAGGATCGTTACAGAGGTGAACGCATGGGTGCGCAGGCAATTCTCCTTGTTGAGGATGAAATTCTTATCCGCATTTTAGTGGCCGACTTGCTCCGTGATGCAGGTTACGAGGTCGCAGAGGCGGCAAGCGGCGAGGACGGCTTGCGCTTACTGGAGTCCGGCGGTGATTTCGATCTGCTCATGACGGACATCAAAATGCCGGGCGCCCTCGATGGGCTCGCACTTGCGACCCACTGGAAAAATCTGTTTCCGGGGCGCCCCGTTCTGGTCTCTTCCGGTCATCTGACAGCCGACCGCATGCATCCCGCCGACGAGCTTATCGTCAAACCCTATTCGGACGCCAGGCTGCTGGCGACCGTCGAGCGACTTATAGGACCCCCATGCCAGCCAAGAGCGCCGAGACTTACTGCGTAATCGTTGCCGACAGCGATGTTCTCATACGCAATTCCTTGGCGGAGTATCTGAGAGCGTGTGGATACCAGGTGATCGAGGCAGCAAGTTCCGATGAGGTGGTGACCGTTGCTCGCGCCGGCTCGCACGCACTAGGTGCGATACTCGCGGATATCGAATTGCCCGGAACGATAGGCGCCTTCGAGCTTCGGAGTTGGGTGAGGTCGCAGATGGTTGGCGTCGATGTCCATCTGGCCGGCACTGTCTCGAAAGCCGCAAAAGCGGCCGGGGAACTCTGCGAAGAGGGCCCACACCTGAAGCGCCCCTACGATCCCCAAAGCGTTGTCGAATTCATCAAGCGTCTCCAGGCGAGGACTTCCAAACCTGAATGAGGCGGCGGGGCGCCCAAGGCTGCCAGTCCTGTATTGCTGACCAAAGGAGGTTGGGAGCGGTTGCTCCGGGAGCGCTCTGCGGTCTATTGCTCGGCCGATGCGCACCTTACGCACCCTGCTGTTCAGCCGCCGCCGGCTCGCACTGACGCTGGTTGCGCTGGTGCTGTGCATGAAGGCGCTGGTGCCGGCCGGCTTTATGCTGTCCGACCCGGCCCATTCGCTGACAGTGACGATCTGTACCGGGACCGCGCAGACCTCTACCCAGCAGATCGCGTTGCCCGCCAAGGACGGCGAGCGGGGGGACGGTACAGGCCACGGCAAGGGCGACACGCAATGTTCGTGGGCCTCACATTCGCACGCCGCGACCGGCGGCGGCTATGCACCGCTGCTCGCTGCCGCGCTCGCCTTCATCCTTGCGCTCGGCTTCCTGCCGGCGCCCGCGCTGCCTTTGCAGCGCACACCCTACCTCCGACCTCCCCTGCGCGGTCCTCCGGCAACGGCCTGACCAACCTTCGTTCGTCGCGTTTTCGATGGGCAGTGCGCAGCGGCGCCTGCCGCCACGCCGGAGTACCGTCATGCCTACATTCTCGCGCTGCTTTGCAGCCGCCTCGCTCGTCGCCTTCTCCTCCTCGCTCCACGCGGAGGAGGCCGGCGGCACATCCACCATCACCGTTACCGCCACCCCGGACACGCAGCGGGCAACGATCGAGATCCAGCAAACGCCGGGCGGGGTTGAAGTCGTGTCCGACACGCGGTTCAAGAACACCCCGGTCCAGAACATCAAGGACATCCTCGGCTATGTTCCGGGCGTGATTGTCCAGCCGCGCATGGGCGACGATGCGCGCGTCTCGATCCGCGGGTCGGGTCTCTCGCGGGCCTACGGCGCGCGCGGCCTCGCGGTCCTGCTCGACGGAGCGCCGCTCAACACGTCCGACGGGCTGATCGACTTCTTCGAGATCGATCCCAGCGCCTATCGCTATGCGGAAGTCTCAAGGGCGCCAACGCGCTCCGTTACGGCGCCAATGCGCTGGGCGGTGCGATCAACCTGGTGATGCCGACCGGGCGCGACGCCGCGCCGCTCGACGCACGGATCGACGTCGGCGGCTTCGGTTATGCGAAGGGCCAGGCGAGCATCGGCGGCGCTTCGGGGGCGTTCGACTACTTCGTCACCACCTCGGTCCAGCGGATCGACGGCTATCGTGATCATAGCAACGGCAATGCGTTCCGCGCGAACCTCGACCTCGGCTATCAGCTGTCCGACGATGCCGTGACCCGACTCTATGTCTTCGGCACCAGCACCAACCAGCACATTCCCGGGGAAGTGAACAAGGCCGAGGCGCTCGATAGGCCCAAGGCCGCCAACCCGGTGTGGATCGACCAGAACCAGCAGCGCAACGTCGATTCGATCCGGGTGATGGACAAGACCACCGTGGCGCTGGGCGAGACGACGCTCGACTTCGGCATGTTCTACAACCACCGTCACGTCGATCACCCGATCTACCAGTATCTCGACTACACGGTAGACGATTACGGTGGCTTCCTGCGCGCTGTGGACGACCGCGCTCTCGGGAGCATCCGCAACCGGCTCACCATCGGCGTCACTTTCCTGAACGGCACGATCGATACGCAACAGTTCGTCAACACTGGCGGCCACAAGGGCGCGCTGACCGTCTCGATGGTCGACAAGCCAAAGAACTTCTTGGTCTACGCCGAGAACGCGCTCCACCTGCAACCCGGCCTCGCGCTGATCGCCGGGGTCCAGTTTCTCGACGCGAGCCGTTTCCGGCACGACCGCTTCCTCGACGATGGCGATCAGTCCGGCGACCCTCGCTATAGCCTGTGGAGCCCGCGCGCCGGAATTCTGTGGTCCGTGGCCGGCGACGCGCAGCTGTTCGTGAATGTCTCGCGCAGCGCCGAAATCCCGAGCTACGACGCGAATGTCGTCACTTCGCCGAACCTGAAGGCTCAGCGCGCGACAACTTACGAGTTCGGCACCCGTGGCCACCGCGGCGCGGTGGGCTGGGACGTCTCGTTCTATCGCTCCGAGATCCGCAACGAATTGCAATGCCTGACCACCGCACCCTGGGCGCTGTGCTCGACGATCAACGCGGATCGCACCGTGCATCAGGGTATCGAAGCCGGGCTCGACGCGGATCTTCCGCTGTCGGCCTCGGGCGACAAGCTCGCGCTGACCGCCGCCTATACCTACAGCGACTTCTTCTTCCGCCACGACGCGACCTATGGAGACAACGCGTTGCCCGGCATCCCGAAGCACTATCTGCGCGCCGAAGCGCTCTACAAGCATTCGAGCGGCTTGTACGCCGGGCCGAATCTCGAATGGGCGCCGGGGCACTATTTCGCCGACAACGCCAATACGCTGACGGTCGATCCCTATGCGCTGCTCGGCTTCAAGCTGGGCTTCGATGCGGGCAAGCACTGGTCGGTCTATCTCGAAGGCCGCAACCTGACCGACAAGCACTACATCTCCACCGTCGCGATCGCAGGGGTGGCCGATGCAACGTCGGAAATCTTCAATCCGGGCATCGGGCGCGCGTTCTTCGGCGGCGTCCGGACGAAGCTCTAGGGAGGCAGGAGTGGAGCATGCCGCCCTCTATCGCATGATCTGGCGCTGGCATTTCTATGCCGGCCTGCTGGTCATGCCACTGATCCTGGTGCTGTCGGTCACCGGATCGATCTACCTGTTCAAGCCACAGATCGACCGGTGGGAGGAACGCGCCTGGCAAGGGCTGAGCGAAAAAGGGGCGGTCTCGCCCGCGAAGCAGGTGCAGGCGGCGCTCGATGCCTGGCCCAGCGCGCGCTTCGACGCCTATCGCCTGCCGGAACGCGAGGGCGATGCGGCGGTCGTCACGGTTGCCCCCGCAGACGGCAACGCGGCACGCGACGTGTTCGTCTCGCCGCGAGGCAAGGTACTGGGCAGCCGCGATCCCGAAAAGCGCATCTCGGCGCTGGTAGCGACTTTCCACGGTTCGCTGATGCTCGGCAGGATCGGCGACTGGATAGTCGAACTGGCCGCGAGTTGGGCAATCGTGACGATCCTCACCGGCCTCTATCTCTGGTGGCCGAACGACCGGCGGCTGGCCGGGGTCCTGTGGCCGCGCCTGTCGCGCGGCGGGCGCGTGTTCTGGCGCGACCTCCATGCGGTGGCCGGCTTCTGGGTCTCGGGCCTCGCGCTGCTCATGCTCGCGACCGGCCTGCCCTGGGCGGGCGTGTGGGGGAGTGCCTTCGCGTCCGTCAGGGCGGAACTGGGGCTGGTGAAAGGGGTGCAGGAATGGAAAATCGGGAGTGGAGGGGGTGAGCACACCGCGCATCACCGCGACGCGATGGCGGGGATGGCGATGCCGGCCAGCAAGGAAGCCCGTTTCGATCCGGCGATGTTCAACCTGGTCGTGGCCGAGGCGAAGGGCGAGCATCTCGCCTTTCCCGCCTCGGTCCTACCTCCCGGCGCACCGCAGCGCTTCGGGCCGCCGACCGGCAACGTCTGGACCGCCAAAAGCGAGGCGCAGGACCGCCCGCTCCAGCGCAGCGTCACATACGGCCTTGCGAGCGGGCGCGAGCTCGCCCGCGAGGGTTTTGCCGGCAAGCACCCGATCGACCGGATCGTGAACTACGGCATCGCGTGGCATGAAGGACAGTTGCTCGGCTGGTTCAACCAGCTCGTCGGAGTGCTGCTCGCGGTCATGCTCATCACCCTCACCGTTTCGGGCTTCGTGATGTGGCGAAAGCGCAGACCGGCTGGCGGCGGCCTCGGAGCGCTTCGCGCGCCGGCCCGCCGGGTTAGCTCCAAAGGCCTCGTCGGGGGCGGAGTGGTGCTGGCCGCGTTGCTGCCGCTATTCGCCCTATCGTTTGTCGCCTTATGGCTTGCCGAACGGCTCTTGCTGCGTCGAATTGGCCCGGTGGCGGAGTGGCTCGGCCTTACAGTGGAAGCATGACGCGGCCGCAAACTGATTTCCCCGAAAAACGGGGAACCGATGAACAAAGCCGTCCGTATTGAAGCCACAGACCTTGCGGCGGGAGGAATGAGACGGCTCAGCTATTTTCGCCATCCGCCGACACCTGGCTTCGTCTATCCCTTGTCCTTCTCGCCATCGCCTTTCTCGCTTTCGGCGCGGGCGCACTCGACTACTCCCGATCGAGCTACATCACCGAAGTCGGCTGGGTGGGGCACCAGCAGGTCCCTTTCAGCCACAAGCACCACGTCGCCGATGAGGGCATTGATTGTCGCTATTGCCATACCGGCGTCGAGACTTCGCCCGATGCGGGGTTGCCGAGCACGCACGTCTGCATGACCTGCCACTCGCAACTGTGGGACAAGGCCGGCGTGCTCGCGCCGGTGCGCGCAAGCCTTGCCAGCGGGCGACCGGTCCGCTGGCAACGGATCGCGCAACTGCCGGACTACGTCTACTTCGATCACTCGATCCATATCGACCGCGGAGTCGGCTGCGTCGAGTGCCACGGCCGAATAGACCGGATGCCGCTGACGGCGCGCGCCAAACCCTTTCGCATGGGTTTCTGCCTCGATTGCCACCGCGATCCCTCCACCCGCCTCAGGCCGGCAAGCCTCGTCACGAGGATGGAGCCGCTGCCGTGGACGTCTGACGAGCGACGCAGGTTCGGCAAGGCAGCCATGGCGCACTTCGGGATCGATCCGCGCAAGCTGGACAATTGCGGGGTGTGCCATCGATGACCGACGGCACTACCTCGATTGGGGCCCCACTTGGCCGCCGCGACCTGCTCAAGCTGCTGGGGGGTGCGATCGCGCTCGCCGGCCTCGACGGCTGCGAGCGTCTGCCGGACGAGGATGCCCTCCCCTACGCCGAAATGCCGGAGGGCGAGACGACAGGGATCGCGCGCTATTACGCCACGATCGTCGAGCATGACGGCATTGCCCAGCCGGCGATCGGCAAGACCATCGACGGCAGGCCGATCAAGCTCGAAGGCAATCCCGCCCATCCCGCTTCTCGCGGTGCGAGCGACGCCTTCACCCAGGCTGCGCTGCTGGGCCTGTACGATCCCGAGCGCTCGAAACAGCCTGCGCGAAACGCCTTCCCGTCGGGTTGGCACGAATGGGACGGAGCGATTGCCGATCTGCGACAGCGCAACGACAAGACCGCCGGCAGCGGCTTCGCGCTCCTCACCGGGCCGGTCGGGTCGCCCGCACTGCTCCGTCAGATCCAAGGCATCATGGACCGTTGGCCCGCAACGCGCTGGTACGAGCACCGTCCGCTGCCCGACATGGGCCGGAACCGCCTTGCGCTCGAACAGGCGCATGCCGTCGTGGCCTTCGATCACGACCTGCTCGGGCCGGGTCCGCTGCAAATATTCCACGCGACCGGCTGGGGCGCTCGTCGGCGGGCATTCCAGGCAGGCGACGGAAGCGCTCTGCTGTTCGTCGCCGAGCCCAGCCCGACCGTCACCGGCGTCACCGCTCAGGACCGCCTGCCCGCGCGCGAGGACCGGATGGGACCGCTCCTCGCCGCTCTGGCCGCCCGCATTGGCATGCCGGTTCCTGTCCCCACGCTGAGCACGCCCGAAGCGGGCTGGATCGAGCGCGCGGCCGGCGCGCTCATGGCCGAGCCGGGGCGCGGGCTGGTGACCGTAGGCCCGCATCATCCGCCGCAATTCGCCGCGCTGGCATTCGCGATCGACCGCCACTTGGGCAATCTGGGCGAAACGCGCTTCGCGCTGCAGCCTGCGCCCGGCGCGTCGTCGAGTCTTGCAGAGCTGACGACGGCCGCTCAGGCGGGACGGATCGACACGCTGTTCGTGCTGGATGCCAACCCCGCCTACGCCTCGACCGACGGCGCCGGTTTCGCCGCCGCACTGGGACATATTCGCGAGAGCTTTCATGCAGGGCTTCATGCCGACGAAACTGCCGCGCTGTGCGACTGGCACGCCCCGTTGGCGCATGGGCTCGAAAGCTGGAGCGACGGCGAAACTGCCGATGGCACGGTGCTGATCGGACAGCCGCTGGTCCGCCCCTGGCTGCCTGTCCGATCGCGCCACCGGCTGCTCGCCGACCTCATCGGGAGGGACGGGACGGATCGCGAACTGCTGCGCGCGGGCTGGCCGGATTTGACCGACGAGGCCTGGGAGGCTGCGCTGCTCGGGCGGCCGGTGGGACCCGCACCCGCCCGCGAAAAACCTGCGGCGCCGCGGAGCACCGGCCCCGCGGGCGAACCGCAAGGCGACCTCTGCGTGATCGTCCGGCCGGACCCGGCGGTGTGGGACGGGCAGTTCGCCAGCAACCCCTGGCTGCAGGAACTGCCGCGCCCGCTGACCAAGATCGCGTGGCAGAATGCGGTTCATATCAGCCCCGCGCTGGCCCGCGAACGGGGGCTTTCCGCGGGCGATATGGTGCGGCTTTCGGTCGGCAGAGCGCGGATCGAGGGGCCGGTCTGGATTCTCCCCGGCCAGGAACGGCGTACGATCCTGCTCCATCTCGGAGGCGGCCGCCGGGCCGGGGGAAGCGTGGCCGAGGGCGCCGGGTTCGATGCCTGGCCGCTCGCCGCGGCAAACGGGCCGGTCAGCCTCGTGTCGCTCGGCCGGAACGAACCGGTTTGCACCACGCAGCATCATTTCGCGATGGAAGGGGAGGAATTCGTCCGCTTCGTCGATGGACTGGGCGACCGCCTTCCGCCCGAGCCGCCGAAAGCGAACTTCTATCCCCGCCAGCTTTCGCGTCCGGCCTGGGGGATGGCGATCGATCTCGATCTCTGCATCGGCTGCAACGCCTGCGTGGTCGCCTGCGTGGCCGAGAACAACATTCCGATGGTCGGCAGGGAAGAAGTCGCGAAGGGCCGGGAAATGCACTGGATCCGGGTCGACCGCTACGCCGAAGGCGATCCCGAAAATCCGGTCCACGTATTTCAGCCGGTCCCCTGCATGCATTGCGAGGATGCGCCGTGCGAAATGGGCTGCCCGGTCAACGCCACCGTTCACAGCCCGGACGGGCTTAACCTTCAGGTTTACAACCGCTGCATCGGGACACGCACCTGCTCGGCCTATTGTCCCTACAAGGTTCGCCGGTTCAACTGGTTCGACCTCACCGGAAAGGACCCGCCCGAACTGAAGGCGGTCCGCAATCCCGACGTGACGGTCCGGGGCCGCGGCGTGATGGAAAAATGCACCTACTGCATCCAGCGGATCAGCGGGGCGCGGCGCCAGGCCAAGCGCGAAGGGCGTCCGATCGCCGATGGCGAGGTGGTAACTGCCTGCCAGGCCGCCTGCCCGACCGACGCGATCGCGTTCGGCGATACCTCCGATCCGGCGACCGCGGTCAGCCAGCGCAAGGCTTCAGGGCGGGACTACGACCTGCTCCCCGATGCCAACACCCGTCCCCGCACAACTTATGGCGCACGCATCCGGAGCGGCGAGGCATGACGTCGCCCCATCCGGTCAAGAGCGATCCCGAACGGGTTCTGCGCCTGCCGGCGGAGTTTCCGAACAAACGCATCTGGTGGGTGCTGTTCCTCTTTGCCCTGTGCCTGCTCGGCCTGTTCCTCGTCTCCGTGGCTGTGCTGTTCGCGCGGGGACCGGGGGTCTGGGGCAACAATATCCCGGTCGGCTGGGGCTTCCCGATCGCCAACTACGTCTGGTGGCTGGGGATCGGTCATGCCGGAACGCTGATCTCGGCGATGCTGCTGCTGGTCGGGCGCGAATGGCGCAACTCGCTCAACCGCTTCGCCGAGGCGATGACGCTGTTCGCGGTCACCTGCGCGGGGCTCTATCCGATCCTTCATCTCGGCCGCCCGTGGCGCTTCTACTGGATGGCGCCCTATCCCAGCACGATGGAAGTCTGGCCGCAGTTCAAGAGCCCGCTGACGTGGGATTTCTTCGCCGTGCTGACCTATCTGATCGTCTCGGTACTGTTCTGGTATATCGGGATCGTGCCCGATCTCGCGGGTGCGCGGGACCGGGCGACCACACGCCGCTGGGCGATCTTCTTCGGCCTCGGCGCGCTCGGCTGGCGCGGTTCGGCGCAGCATTGGCAGCGCTGGCAGAGGGCCTATCGGGTTACCGCCGCGATCGCCGTGCCGCTGGTGGTGTCGGTCCATTCCGAAATCTCCCTGCTGTTCGCCGCGGGCCCGGTCCCCGGCTGGAACTCCAGCGTGTTCCCGCCCTACTTCGTGATGGGGGCCGCCTTCTCCGGCTTTGCGGTAGTCTCCATGCTGGCGGTCTGGCTGCGGGCAATGCTGGGCCTCAAAACGCTGGTGACCGAACGCCATCTCGATATGCTGGGCATCCTGCTGCTCGCGACCGGCCTGCTCACCGCCTATGGCTACCTCGCCGAGGCCTGGACGGCCGCCTGGGCCGGAGGGCGCGAGTTGCAGACGCTGCTCGACCGCTTCGCCGGACCCTATGCATGGAGCTATTGGGGCGCCGTCCTGGCGAACTTCGGCCCGCTGCAACTGCTGTGGTGGAAACGGTGGCGCACGACCCCGCTGGTCCTGTTCGCGATCGGCACCTCGGCGGCGGTCGGCATGTGGTGCGAGCGTTACATGCTGGTGGTCAGTTCGCTCTATCACGACTGGCTGGAAAGTTCGGAGGGCCTGTTCCACGCGACCTTTTGGGACTGGTCGCTCTACGCAGGCACAATCGGCCTTTTCTTCACGCTGTTCCTGCTGTTCGTGCGGTTCCTGCCGGTGATTTCGGTGTTCGAGATCGAGGAGGCGCGCCATGAGTGAGCGCCCGCTTTACGCGCTGCTCGGCGAGTTCGGGTCCGGAAAAGAGGTGCTGGCAGCCGCGAAGGCGATGCGCCGCGCCGGCTGCGGTCCGCTCGATGCGTTCACCCCGTTTCCGGTCGACGGCCTCGCGGAAGCGCTCGGCTTTTCCGATTGCACGGTCCAGACCGCCGCTTTCGTAGGCGGCGTTGTCGGCGCCGCGGCTGGCTTCGCGATGCAGATGGCGACCAACCTCGATTTTCCGCTGTGGATCGGCGGGCGACCGCTGATCGCGGTCCCGGCCTTCATGTTGATCTGCTTCGAGTTGCTGGTGCTCGGCGCGGTGCTCGGGGCAATCGGGGCCATGTTCGTCGCCAACCGGCTTCCGCGGCTGAACCATCCGATGTTCGAAGCCCCCGAATTCGGCCTCGGCAGCGACCGGCGCTTCTTCCTCGCAGTGCTCGCCGGCCCGGGTTTCGACCGCGCCAGGGCCGGCAGGGCACTTGCGAAGCTGAAGCCGCGTGCAATCATCGAAGTGCCGGAGGTCGGATGAAGACCTCGCTCGCCCTTGTTGCCCTGGCTCTGCTGGCCGGATGCAACCAGAACATGGTTCAGCAACCGCGCTACGACCATTACGAGCGCTCCGCCCTGTTCCCCGATGGGCAGGCCATGCAGGCGCCGCCGGACGGAACCGTCGACCTTGGGCAACCCGCACGGAAGCGGGCCATGGCCCATCCGCCTGCGGTGACCGCCGCCCTCGTGGCGCGGGGCCGCGAGCGCTACGACATCTTCTGCTCGATGTGCCACGGGATCGACGGCCGCGGAAACGGAGTGGTCGTCTCGCGGGGCTTCCCGGCACCGCACAGCCTGCTGGCGGCCGACCAGACCGGACTGAGCGACCGCCAGATCTTCGACGCGATCAGCCGCGGATACGGCATCATGTATGGCCATGCAGACCGGATCCCGCCGCGGGATCGTTGGGCCATCACCGCCTGGGTGCGCGTGCTGCAGGACGCTCAGCAGGGAGCGCCGGACGGTGCCTAGGCCCATGCCTCGCCCGCGGATGGCAGCCCTCGTCGGCGGGGGGGTGTTGGCAGCGGCTGCGCTGGTCGCCTGCGTGCTGGTGCCGGGGGCGCTGGCCGGCTGGCTGGCTGCAGTCACCGCCGTCTGCGCATTGCCGGCGGGGGCGCTGGTCCTGTCGCTGATGATGCGGCTGATTCCCGGCGTCTGGGGTGAGGAGTTGCGCCTATCCACCGAAGCGATGACCCTGCTTACTCCGTGGGCTGCGCTTGCATTCGTGCCGGTTGTGGCCGGGCTGGGGGCGATCTACCCCTGGATGCGCGATGCAAAGCTGTCTGCGCTCCAGCAGCTTACCCTCACCCCGCTGTGCTTCGCGGCGGTTTCCGCGGTGCGCTTCGCCGCTCTCTGGGCGCTCGGCAGGCGGATGCGGGCCCGGCGGCGCACCCGGGCAACCGCGGCGGCCGGTCTCGTTGCGCTACCCCTGCTGGCCGGTCTCGCCGCGTTCGAGTGGCTGCTGTCGCTCGATCCGGGGTTCGCCTCCTCGGCATTCGGCCTGCAATTCCTCGAACGCGAACTGACCATCGCCTTCGCGGCGCTGCTCCTTCTGCGATTGTCGCTCGGCCGGCCGCCGGCCCGCCCTTCAGTGCTGGGCGGGCTGATGCTCACCCTGCTGCTGCTGTGGGCCTATTTCGAGTTCCTGCCGTTCTTCATCAACTGGTCGAGCGACGAGCCGGACGGCGCGGCCTGGTACCTCGCCCGCGCGCGGGGCGGCTGGGGCGTGCTGCTCTGGATCTGGGCGGCCCTGAGCGGGGTTCCGCTACTTGCGCTGCTCTTCGCCAAGGCGCGCAACAGCGTCGCGGCGCTGAGGTGGATCGCTGGCACTGTGATCGTGGGGAAGCTGTGCGAACTCGCATGGGTCACCCTGCCGGGCTTCGGCATCCCCGCCATCGCGGTCGACGTCGCCGCGACCGGCGGACTTGCGCTGGTCTGCGCGGCCCTGCTCCCGTCGCTGCTTTACCGGCGGATCGAACGCCGCATGCCCAAGGAGGCGAATCGGTGACGCGCAAGCTCCATCCCGCTACCAAGCCCCAACGCGCAATCGACCCCGGGGTCGAGCCTCGTGCCAAGCGGCGCCGCGGGTACGAGGACCGCGATGCGCCCGCTGGCAAGGTCGCGCTGGGCGTGGCCGGATTCCTCGGATTGCTGGCGGCGGGAGTGGCGCTTCCGGCGTTGGCCATCCCGGCGCTCGACCGCGCGCTGCCACTCAGGGCGGCAAGAACGGACCGTCCGGTGTTTCCGCACGCATCGCTGCCCCCGCTGCTCGCCGATCCGGTCGCCCACCGCCGCAAGCTTGAGGCCGAAACGGAGGCCAGGCTCGGCGCAGCAAGAATCCGGCGCGCCGCGGCGCGGGTCGAACGGAAGGGGCTCGAACCGTGAGACGCTTTGTGGCGATACTGATCGCCGTCGCAGGGCTGGCCTCGGCGGCGTCGGCCCAGCAGTTCGATCCCTTTCACGAAGCGCGGATCGACGATCGCCGCGGCGCCTCGATTCCGCTCGACACACGTTTCGTCGACGAGACCGGCCATTCCCGAACCCTGCGGACAATAGCCGGCGGCAAGCCGCTGCTGCTGGTGCCGGTGCTGCATCGGTGCCCGAATTTCTGCAGCGTTACGCTGGCCGGGGTGACCGCGGCGATCGACGCGCTGCCGCCGCCCGGCGCGAAAAACTTCGTCACCCTGGCCTTCGGCATCGACCCGCAGGAAGGGCCCGATGCGGCGCGCAGCGACCTTTCGCGCCTTCGCGAGCAGACCGGGCGGGCACCGCCCCCCAACACCCACGCCCTCACCGGCGCGCAACCCGACATCCGCCGCGTGACCGATGCGCTCGGCTATCACTACGCCTGGGACGACCGGATCGGGCAATATGCGCATGCGGCCGGCTTGGCGCTGATCACACCCGACGGACACCTGTCGCGCTGGTTCTACGGCCTTCGGCCCGATCCCGCGGAGCTGGCCAAGGCGCTCGATCAGGCGCAGGCGAACCGGACCGGCAGCTGGACCGAGCAACTGCTGCTGGTATGCTTCCTTTACGATCCGCAGACCGGCCGCTACACCGCCACTATCACCGACATTCTAAGGCTTGCGGGGCTCCTGACGATCGCGGCGATCGGCCTGACGATCCTTGCGCTGCGGCGGAAGACCGCGTGAGCCCCGGCTTCCAGCTATGGCCGGCGGCGGCCTCGCAGCACGCCCGCGAGGTCGATCTGCTGATCGGCTCCTTCGGGGCGATGGTATGGCTGCTCTCGCTGCCGGTGTTCCTGCTGATGGGGTTCTTCGCGTGGCGCTATCGCCGCGGGCGCGCCGCAAACCGTCGGCATCGCCCCAATCGCAATATCTGGCTCGAGACGAGTTGGTCGGCGATCCCCTTCACGCTGACCATGGTCTTCTACGTCTGGGCGACCGGCCTGTTTCTCGACCTCCAGCATCCGCCGGCGAACGCCATGACCATCGATGTCGTCGCCAAGCAATGGATGTGGAAGTTCCAGCACCCCGAAGGCGCGCGGGAAATCAACGATCTCCACGTCCCGGTCGGTACGCCGGTCAAGCTGGTCATGACCTCGCAGGACGTGATCCACAGCCTCTATCTGCCGGCCATGAGGATCAAGCAGGACGTCCTGCCGGGGCGCTACACGAGCGAATGGTTCACGGCCGACCGGACCGGCGTGTTTCCGCTGCGCTGCGCCGAGTTCTGCGGGGCCGACCACGCGGTAATGGGTGGGCGCCTGGTGGTGATGAGCCCGGCGCGCTTTGCCGAGTGGCTCGCGGCCAATGACGGCGGCGCGCTGTCTCCCGCCGAGCGTGGCGCAAAGCTGTACCGCGAAAGCGGCTGCGCAGCCTGCCATGATCGGGCCGCCAATGGTCTCGCGCCGTCTTTGGAGGGCCTCTTCGGCACCAGGGTCCAGCTTGCCGACGGAAGCGTGAGGACGGCGGATGAGCAATATCTGCGGGACTCGCTGATCCTGCCCAACTCCGCAGTCACCGCCGGTTACCGACCGATCATGCCGTCATACGCCAATACCTTCGGGCCCGACGAGATCGCTGCGCTGGTCGCCTGGATGAAAACAAGCGGGGGGAGCCGACCGCAATGACCCGAGCCAGCAACCGTCCGCCGGTCGTGCCGCCCGAAGCTGCGCTGCCAAGCTACCTGCGCGCCGGCTACACGCTGCGCTCGTGGCTGCTCACCACGGATCACAAGCGGATCGCGATCCTCTATCTTGTCTCGATCAGCTTCTTCTTCCTGATCGGTGCGATCGCCGCCGCGCTGATCCGGCTCGAACTGCTGACACCTGCCGGCGATCTGCTGACCAACGACGGCTACAACCGCGCCTTCTCGATCCACGGGATCATCATGGTGTGGTTCTTCCTGATCCCGTCGATCCCCAACACCTTCGGCAACTTCCTGATCCCGCTGATGATCGGCGCGCGCGATCTCGCCTTTCCGCGGCTCAATCTGTTGTCGTGGTACATCTATGTCGTTGCCGGGCTGATCACGCTCTACGTGGTGCTCAGCGGCGGGGTCGATACCGGCTGGACGTTCTACACACCGTTGTCTTCCGTCTATGCGAACGGAGCCGTGGTCGCGGCGATCCTTGCAGTGTTCATCAGCGGTTTTTCGTCGATCCTCACCGGGCTGAACTTCATCGTCACGGTCCACAAGCTGCGCGCCCCGGGGATGACCTGGGGGCGCCTGCCGCTGTTCGTGTGGTCGCATTACGCGACTTCGATCATCTTCGTGCTGGCGACCCCGGTGCTGGCGATCACGCTGCTGCTGGTTGCAGCCGAGCGGCTGTTCGGGATCGGCGTGTTCGATCCCGCGCTGGGCGGCGATCCGCTGCTGTTCCAGCACCTGTTCTGGTTCTACAGCCACCCGGCGGTCTACATCATGATCCTGCCTGCACTGGGCGTGATCAGCGAGCTGATCACCTCCGCCGCCCACAAGCGCATCTTCGGCTACTGGTTCGTTGCCTATGCCTCGATCGCGATCGCGGTGATCGGGTTCTTCGTGTGGGGTCACCACATGTTCGTCTCGGGCCAGAGCTATTATGCCAGCGCGATCTTCTCGTTCCTCTCGATCGCGGTCGCGGTGCCGAGCGCGATCAAGGTCTACAACTGGACCGCGACCCTCTACAAAGGCGACATCGAACTCAACGCCCCGCTGCTTTACGCGATGGGCTTTATCGGATTGTTCGTGGCGGGGGGGCTCACCGGTCTCATGCTCGCGATGCTGGCGATCGACGTCCACGTCCACGACACTTATTTCGTGGTCGCCCATTTCCACTACATCATGGTCGGCGGGACGGTGACCGCCTTCTTCGGCGCGATGCACTACTGGTGGCCGAAGATCACCGGCCGGCTCTATCCCGAGGCCTGGGCGCGAGCCTCTGCGCTGGTGATCCTGGTCGGGTTCAACGTCACCTTCTTTCCGCTGTTCCTGCTCGGCTACGAAGGCATGCCCAGGCGCTACCATGTCTATCCCGAGAGCTTCCAGGTGCTGCAGGTGATCTCGTCCTGCGGGGCGCTGCTGCTCGCCGCGGGGTATCTTCTGCCCGTAGCCTATCTCGGCTGGTCGCTGTTCAGGGGCGCGAAGGCACCCGCCAATCCCTGGGGTGCGACGGGGCTGGAATGGACCACCTCCTCGCCGCCGCCGAAGCACAACTTCATCGAACAACCGGTGGTCGAGCGCGGCCCCTACGACTATCCGATCTCCGATCCGTTGAGCCGCTCCAATGACTGAGCAGGCAGCCGAGGAACCGTTCCACGACACTGACCGGCAGGAACAGGCCGACCGCCTCGGCATGTTGGTGTTCCTTGCAAGCGAGATCATGCTGTTCGGCGGTATCTTCGCCGCCACGATGGCTTTGCGGATCCAGCATCCGCAGGATTACATGAAGGCCGCCAGCCATCTCAGACTGGCGCTGGGCACGGCCAATACCGCGATCCTGCTGACCTCCAGCCTCGCGGCCGCCCTCGCGGTGGAAGGCGCCCGGAGCGGACGGTCCCGGTGGGCGGCCCGCGCGCTTGCGGCGGCCTGTCTGCTGGGCACGGCGTTTCTGGCCGTGAAAGGGTACGAATACGCTGGCGAATACCGCGAGGGCTTGATGCCGGGCACGGCGGCCGCCCATTTTTCCGGACCGCTCCAACGGCTGTTCATGGATCTCTATTTTCTCGCCACCGGCCTCCATGCCTTCCACGTGCTCACCGGCATCGTCCTGATGCTCACCGCTGCGCTGAACCGGACTGCGCTGCATGATCGGCGCGCAGTGCTGATCGGCAACGTGGCGCTTTACTGGCACCTGGTCGATATCGTGTGGATCTTCCTGTTCCCGACCCTTTACCTCGCGGGTGTGCCATGAGCATCGCCGTGCGCCGCCTGCTGCTGGCCTGGATCGGCCTGATCGCTCTGCTGGCGCTGACGGTGGGCCTCGCCTTCCTGCCGCTGGGCGCGGCGAAACCCGCCGCGGCCTATCTGATCGCGACCGCAAAGGCCGCACTGGTGTTGTGGTATTTCATGGAACTGCGGCGGGAAGGCGGCCTGCCGCGGCTGGCCGCCGGCGCCGGGTTCGTGTGGCTGTCGGTGCTGCTCGTGCTGACCGCCGCAGATTTCCTTTCGCGAAATTGACCGGAACGCAGACCATGGCCGCCGGTTCGTATAGGCAAGGCCCGGCCCGCCGGGCGCGAACAGGGCGAACGCGTGACGCATTTTCCGATCGGGCTCCATCTCGCAGCATCCGCTTCGCTCGCACTGGCGGCATTATGCGCACTGGCCATCGCGGCGGACTTGGCGTTTCGCCCGCAGAAGATGTGGATCATGAACGCGGTGTGGCCAATAACAGCGCTGTTCGGCAGCTTCATCTGGCTGGCGTTCTACTGGCGGTGGGGCCGCGCGGATCGAAAGGGCAAGGCTCCGATGTGGGCCTCGGTCGCGAAGGGGGCCAGCCACTGCGGCGCGGGATGCACCCTCGGAGACCTCACCGTCGAATGGCTCGTGGTGGCTTTCCCTGCCATCGCCACCTGGTTCGGCTGGCCCGCGCTCTTTGCCGAAAAAACCTTCGCGGTGTGGATTCCCGACTATCTCGTTGCGTTCGCCTTCGGCATCGCCTTCCAGTACTGGACCATCGTCCCGATGCGCAAGCTGTCGCCCGGCCAAGGTCTGTTCGCCGCCGTGAAAGCGGATTTCGCCTCGATCACCGCGTGGCAGATCGGGATGTACGGGATGATGGCGCTGATCCAGTTCGGATGGTTCAGGGCCGGCTTGGGACACATCGCACCGGTGGCGAGCGTGGAATTCTGGTTCGCGATGCAATTGGCCATGCTTGCCGGCTTCGCGACCGCCTTTCCGGTCAACTGGTGGCTGATTTCGACAGGGTTGAAGGAGCGCATGTGATCGGCGCGCCGGATGCGCGCAGGGAAGGAAGAGCCGCCCGCGGCCCGCATCCGGCTATCCGTTGACGATGGTTCCGCCGTTGGGGTGAAGGACCTGGCCGGACATGTACGAACTGTCGTCGCACGCCAGGAACAGGAAGCAGGGCGCCACCTCGTTCGGCTGCCCCGGACGGCCCATCGGCGTGTTCTCCCCGAAATGCTCGAGCTTGCCGGGGCTAGCACCGCCGGACGGATTGAGCGGGGTCCAGATGGGCCCCGGCGCGACCGCGTTGACACGAATTCCGTCGGACACGAGGTTCTCGCTGAGCGACCGCGTAAAGGCCGTGATCGCCCCCTTGGTCGAGCTGTAATCGAGCAGCTCCTTGCTCCCCTGGTACATGGTGACCGAGGTGCAGTTGACGATGGCGGCTCCCGGCTTGAAATGCGGCCGGGCGGCCTGGACCATAAAGAACATGCCGAAGATGTTCGTCTGGAACGTGCGGCGCAGCTGATCTTCCGAAATGTCGGTGATGTCCTTGTCGGGATGTTGCTCGCCGGCATTGTTCACGAGGATATCGATCCTGCCGAATGCGTCGAGCGTCTGCGCGATGGCCCGGTTCGCGAAGTCCCGCTCACCCACGTCCCCGCGAATGGCAATCGCACGGCGCCCTTCGCTCTCGACGATGCGTCTGGTTTCGGCGGCATCGTCGTCTTCCAGCAAATATACGATCGCGATATCGGCGCCTTCTCGCGCATAGAGTGCAGCGATCGCGCGTCCGATGCCGCTGTCGGCTCCGGTCACGACGGCGACCTTTCCGGCAAGGCGCCCGGATCCCGGATAGCGGGGTTGCCATTCGGGCTTCGGCTCCAGCGTGCTCTCGTGACCGGGCAGCGCGTCTTCGTGGATCATTTCCGCAGTATCGGCCATCTTCGCTTCTCCTTCCTTCCTAAGAACCTCCGGTGATCCGAAGAGTTCTCTCCGGAAGGAACGGACCGCCGCATTTTCAGCCTCGCTGATCGACGGGTCCGACCGGGGACCGTTCTTCCAGCACGTCGCGCGGCACACGCCAATTTGGGAACAAGCCCGGCTGTCGACCTTTTGATTACCGAGAGCGGGAGGGCTGCACGCTTCTCGCGGACCAGCAAGGCCGGCCATGACGCAAAATACATCCCTCCCCATTTCCAGGCGCGGTTTTATCGGCGGAGGCGCCGTCGCGATATCGGCCGCCGGCCTGAACGCCCGGGCCGAGGCAGCACCCGCGTCGGCCGTCGATCAGAATGCACCGCACCGCGCGAACGTGCGCTTTACGCTCAATGGGCGGAGCCGCGAACTGACGGCGGACACCCGCCTGACTCTACTCGATGCCTTGCGGGGTCCGCTCGCTCTGCCTGGAACCAAGAAGGGATGCGACCACGGCCAGTGCGGCGCCTGCACGGTCCATATCGACGGAAGCCGCCACTTGGCGTGCTTCACGCTGGTCGCCGGGCTAGAAGGGCGCGAAGTCACCACCATCGAAGGGCTTGCCGAGGGCGACAAGCTGCATCCGATGCAGCAGGCCTTTATCGACAACGATGCCTTTCAATGCGGCTATTGCACGCCGGGCCAGATCATGTCGGCGGTTGCCTGCGTGAAGGAAGGCCACGCGCGGACCGATACGGAAATACGCGAATATATGAGCGGCAATATCTGCCGCTGCTCGGCCTATCCGAACATCGTCGCGGCCGTGAAACAGGCGCGGGGGAAAATATAGTGCGCCCCTTCGAGTATCACGCGCCTCAGGACGCCATCTCTGCGGTCGCAATGGCCGGGGAACCGGCACCGTCGCATGTCACTTCCCTTACCCAATTCGTGGGCGGCGGTACCACCCTGTTCGATCTGATGAAGCTCGACGTGATGCACCCGGCCCGGCTGGTCGATATCACCCGCCTCGGCGACAAGGGGTTGCAGCAGGTGCGACGCGACGACCGGGGGCTGCATATCGGGGCCCTGGCCACCATGGCCGCGCTTTCCGATGACGGCGCGATCGCAAAGGACTACCCGGTCCTGCGCGACACACTATGGCAGGCGGCGTCGGCCCAGATCCGGAACATGGCGCGGCTGGGCGGCAATGTTCTGCAGCGAACCCGCTGCCCCTATTTTCGCGACACGAGCTATCGTCAGTGCAACAAGCGCGATCCGGGCTCGGGTTGCGCGGCACTCGACGGGTTCAACCGCATGCACGCGGTGCTCGGCACCAGCACATCCTGCATCGCCAGCTATCCCGGCGACTTCGCGCAGGCGTTGATCGCGCTCGACGCCCATGTCGAACTGCTCGGCGCCGACGGTCCGCGCGTGATCCGCTTCGCCGATCTTCACCGGTTGCCGGAGGACGCGCCGCAGATCGAGACCAGCTTGCGGCCTGGCGAACTGATCACCGGATTCCTGATCCCCGGAGGAACCTGGCCGCGATCCACCTACGTCAAGGTGCGAGATCGGGCGTCCTATGCCTTCGCAAACGCCTCGGCGGCTGTCGCGCTAAAGCTCGATGGCGGGCGGATCGAGGATGTGCGGATCGGCCTCGGCGGAGTGGCCACCGTCCCTTGGCGCGCCGCCAGAGCGGAAGCGCTGCTGAAAGGTGCCGAACTGACCGAGGGCGCAGCGGCGGAAGCGGCCGAGGCGGAGTTCGCCGGCGCGGCGGCACGCGAGCACAATCGCTACAAGATCCCGCTTGGCAAGGCGACGCTGGTCCGCGCCCTGTTGCAGGCCCAGGCAATGGAGCTGTAATGATGGCCGAGGCCACTCCTCCCGTGCCCGAACCGGGCGAGAACATGGGCAAGCCCCTGCCGCGCTACGAGGCGCGCGCCAAGGTGACCGGCGAGCCGCTTTACGCCGACGATCTGCAACTGCCGAATCCTGCGATTGCGCTGTTTGTGACCAGCGGGATCGCCAGGGGCAGGATTCTGCAGATAGACACCGCCGCCGCCGATGCGCTTCCCGGCGTGCTCAAGATCTACACCCACCTGAATGCGCCCCGACGAGAGGTGACCAAGCACTACACCGAGGGCGGCTATGTCTCCGACAGCGCGGTGCCGCTGGGCGGTCCCGACATCGTCAACGACGGGCAGATCGTTGCGGTGGTGGTCGCGGAAGATTTCGCGACCGCGCGGGATGCCGCCCACCGCATCGCGATCCGCTACGAGGAGCGCTCGCCTTCGGCGACGTTCGGAAGCGCGGGAGCCGCAACGATCCAGCCGGACGCCCTCGCCGCAAAATCGAAGAAGGCCGGGGATTTCGCCGGTGCTTACGCTGCGGCGCCGGTGAAGATCGACGCGGAATATTCGACGCCGACGATGCATCACAATCCGATCGAGCTGTTCTCCACCGCGGCGGCGTGGAATGGCGAGCGCCTGACCGTCCACGAGCCGAGCCAGTTCGTCTGGCAACTCAAGAACGGCGTAGCTTCGGCGCTGGGTATCGACCCCGAGAACGTGGAAGTGCGCGATCCCTTCGTCGGCGGGGCATTCGGCTCGAAAGGCATGATGACCCAGCGTAGCCCGCTGATCGCGGCGATAGCCCGCGATCTCAGGCGGCCGATCCGCAACGTGGTGCTTCGCGATCAAGGCTTTACCCTGGCCACCTATCGCGCGGAAACCCGTCACCGGCTGCAACTTGGAGCGACGAGGGACGGCAAGCTGACCGCGCTGAGCCACGAAGGCTGGGAAGTGACCTCGCGGCAGGACGACTATTCGGTTGCCGGGATCGAGGCGACCACGGAGATGTATGCCTGCCCGAACATCGCCAGCAAGGTCAGCCTGGTGAAAGCCGATCGCAACACGCCGGGCTTCATGCGCTCGCCGCCGGAGACGCCCTACATGTATGCGCTGGAAGCAGCGATGGACGAGATGGCGGCCGCTCTCGCAATGGATCCGGTCGAGTTTCGCCGGATCAACGACACCAAGGTCAGCCCGGTTACCGGCGCCCCCTACACCAGCCGCTCGCTGATGGAGTGCTACGATCGTGCGGCCGCCACGTTCGGCTGGAACCGGCGCAAGGCGGAGCCGATGGCTACGCGCGAGGGCGATTGGCTGATCGGGTACGGTTGCGCGACCGCCTGCTATCCGACCAGCATGATGGCCGCGACCGCGCGGGCGATCCTCACCCCGTCCGGCCGCGTCGAGATCCAGATCGCAGCGCACGACGTCGGGACGGGCGCCTACACCGCTATGCAGCAGATCGCCGCGCGCGAACTCGGGGTCGATCCCCGGATGGTCTCGGTGAGGATGGGCGACACCGCCTATCCGCCCGGCCCGGTAGCGGGCGGATCGATGACCACCGCCAGCGCCGGATCCGCGGTCAAGCTGGTGTGCGACAAGCTCAAGCAGCGTTTGGGCGGCGCCCTGCCCTCCGGCCGCGAGCTCGAACAGGCATTCGACCGCCTGGGCACGAGGCGGATCGAGGAATATGCGGAGTGGACCCCGCCGGGCCAGGGCAAGGAGGCCGTTCAGGCGCTCTACAAGGGCCAGATGGGTGGCGGCGGAGGCGCGGAAGGTGGCAAGCCGAAGCCGCTGATGTATGCCTTCGGCGCCGAGTTCGCCGAGGTCCGCATCCATCGCCTGACCCGCGAGATCCGCGTGCCGCGCCTGACCGGTGCCTTTGCCGGAGGTCATATCGTCAATCCGCGCACCGCGCGCAGCCAGTATCTCGGCGGAATGATCTGGGGCCTGGGCCAGGCGTTGCTTGAGCAGACCGAGCTCGATGAATTGCGCGGCCGCTATATCAACGACAACCTCGCCGAATATCTCGTCGCGGTGAATGCGGATGTGCCCGAGGTCGACATCATCATGGTCCCTGAGGTGGACAGCCAGGTCAATCCGCTCGGGGTGAAGGGGATCGGCGAACTGGCGAATGTCGGCACGGCCGCTGCGATCGCCAATGCGGTCTACAATGCGACGGGTAAGCGGATTCGCGACTTGCCGGTGACCATGGACAAGTTGCTGGACGTGCCCGCCTGACCCGGGCATCGCCCATCCTCTTCCGCTGAAGCTCCGATACTCTAAGTCATCCGGTTGCATCGGCTTGCGCGAACGGAAGCTCGGGAAGTGCGCCGAAGGCCAGGGCCCAGGCGCGTTCGCTCGCCAATCCCAATGCTTGCAGCACCCCGGCAGCGACATTCGCAATATGGTCCGGAGCGGCCTTTCCGTTGAGCAACGTCGTCGCCGCGGCAAGACCCGCCCCCAGCAGAATATCGCGCCCGGCTTGGGCATTCGAGATCGTGAAATCGCCCGAATCGATCCCTTCCTGGATCGTCGATGTCACACGCTCGGAAACCGAGACCGGGAAGAAGCCGATACCCATTCCGGTGTTGACCATGCCCCAACCCCATTCGCGATCCTCGATTACATGGGTAAGGTAGAAGCGGATCGCCGCGCAGGTGCGTTCGGGTGGCCCTTCCAGCTGCTCGAAAGCCAGGTGAACCGCCAGATCGAAGCGGTTACTCAGTTCTTCGAACAGCTCCCCCTGCAACGCGTCGAAACTGGGAAAATAGTTATAGAACGTGCCGCGAGCGATGCCTGCAGCCTCGCAGATATCCTCTACCCGCGTAGCGCGGCCGCCGTCGCGGCCGAACAGGCCGCGCGCCGCATCGAGCAAGCGGGCTCGGGTCTTGTGGCGGCGATTGGCCGCGATTTCCGCCCGGCGCGCGAGATCGACATTGAGCTTGGCCATGGGCCCTAAGATTCCTTCCCGGATGCTGGCGGGCCGCTCCCTCGCGGCCGGCGCTTGACTTAGCCGGTCTGTCCGAATATCTCAAATATGACATCGGGTCATTTTGACCTGGTGTCACCTTGAATGTGCCAAATAAAAAATGACATTGGGAGAAGCGGCTCATGGGTACTTGGGCAAAGGGGTACGTGCGCGTGGCTTTGGGGCTGGCGGGCATGTCGGGAGCAATCGCGGCTTATACGCCGGCATGGGCGCAGGACACCGGGACCGATAGCGCCGCCAGCCCGATCCAGGACATCATCGTCACGGCGGAACGGCGCGAGCAGTCGCTCCAGGATTCTTCCCTGTCCCTCCAGGTCCTCTCCGCCGACCAGCTTGAGAAATCGAACCTGACGCAGGCAAGCGACCTCAACACTCTGGTCCCCGGCCTCCAGATCGGCAGCGGCGGCAATTCCCCCCAGATCTATATTCGCGGCGTCGGCGATTTCGCTGCGAGCGCACTCAGCAACCCGGCGGTCGCGGTCAATATCGACGGGGTCTATATCGGTCGCCCGCAGGCGGTGAACAGCCAGTTCTACGACCTCGCGCGAATCGAGGTGCTCAAGGGGCCGCAGGGCACGCTCTACGGACGCAACGCCTCGGGCGGCGCGATCAACCTGATCTCCAACCGGCCATCGCTGAACGGCGTCGACGGCTACATTGGCGTGACCTACGGCAATTACGACAACAAGCAGCTCGAAGGCGCGGTCAACCTGCCGCTGGGCGAAACGCTGGCGGCGCGCTTCGCGTTCCAGGCGGTCGATCGCGACGGCTATCTCTCCGACGGGACCGATGACGACCAGCGCGTCGCCGGCCGCCTGCGTGTGCTGTGGGAGCCGAGCGCGACGGTGTCGCTGCTGCTCAAAGCAGACTATGCGAAGGAGGACGGCAAGGGTCCGGGCTATGTGATGCTGCCGACCCCGGCCGGGACGGACAAGTGGACCTCCACCAGCAGCCCCGAGGCCAACGCGGCGCTCGCCGCCCAGCCGCCGATCGGCTTTCTGCTGCCGCCTACGGTGGATGACAGCTTCCGCGACAACAAGTTCTGGAACCTCTCGGCCGAATTGAATGCCGATCTCGGCTTCGCGACGCTGACCGTGCTGCCCGCCTACCGCCACTCCGAATATGCGGAGCGCAACTATCCGGCAGGGCTGCGCAACAGCTTTCCGGGCAACACCGCCAAGCAGGTCAGCGTCGAAGCGCGGCTCGGCAATTCGAGCGACAAGCTCGATTGGGTGATCGGCGGCTATTTCTACAACGAAAAGCAGGATTCCGAGCAGCAGATCTACCAAGGCACCTTCCAGGACAGCGTCACGCTGGCCCTGCCGAAGATCCGCAGCTATGCGGCCTTCGGCCAGGCGACCTTCAGCGTGACCGATGCGCTCCGCCTGATCGGTGGGTTGCGTTATACCTATGAGCGCAATGAGCTTAGCGGTCAGCTGCTCACCTATGTCCCACCCTTCCCCGTACCGCCCGAAGACCTGCCGGTGTTGCAGATCGCGTTCGGCGGGAAGAAGAGCTTCGATTCGCTCAACTGGAAAGCGGGCGCCGAATTCGACCTGGCGCCCGCCCACATGCTGTTCGCCACCGCCAGCACCGGTTTCAAGGCCGGCGGCTTCAACCAGACGATCGCGCCCGACGCGACCTACGATCCGGAAAAGATCACCGCCTTCGAGATCGGTTCACGCAACGAATTCCTCGACGGCCGCCTGATCCTCAACTTCGAGGGCTTCTGGTGGAAGCTCAAGGACAGCCAGATCGCGCATGTGAAGTTCGACCCGGCGGGCAACATCAACCTCGTGACCGACAACGCCGGTCGAGCAGAGATCAAGGGCTTCAACGTCGAGCTGCAGGCGGCACTCGGCAACAACGACAGCCTGCGCTTCTTCGCCGAATACAACGACGCGAAGTACAAGGACTTCGCGTTCGAAACCGCCTACAGCATCTTCGGCACGCAGCTGTTCAACCCGCTGTCGACCGGTTGCGCGGTGAGTGCCCCCTACCCCGGATCGACCTTCGGCACCGAAGCTGCGACGATCGACTGTTCGGGCTTCCAGATGCCCCGCGCGC
Organism: Novosphingobium sp.; assembly: GCA_017744735.1. GTDB lineage: Bacteria > Pseudomonadota > Alphaproteobacteria > Sphingomonadales > Sphingomonadaceae > Andeanibacterium. The sequence continues at coordinate 96,818 of JAGIAR010000006.1, forward strand.
CCAAATGGACCGGCGCGGCGACCTATGCGCACACGTTCGAGCTGCCCGGCGGCGATACGATCGTGTTCGATGCGACGACTCAATTCGCGTCGAAGCGCTGGCTCGGTTTCGACTACGTCGCGCCCGAGCACGTTGACGGCTACGTCACCTTCGACGCGAACCTGACCTACACCGCGCCCGAGCGGCGTTGGTCGGTGGCCGCCTTCATTCGCAATATCGGCAAGGAAGCGGTCTATACCGGCGCGGGCGTCCACGCATTTGCACCGCCGCTGACTTATGCCACCATCGCCCCGCCGCGGACGTTCGGCGTGCGGCTGCGGTACAACTTCGGAAAATAGGCGTCGGGGAGAGGCCACGATGTTTCTGAGGAACGGCTGGTACTGCGCGGGTTGGAGCGGCGAACTGAGCGAGGCGCCGATCGGGCGACGGATGCTCGGCGAGCAGGTGATGGTGTTTCGCGGCGACGACGGCGCGCCCGTTGCGCTGGAAGGCCGCTGCCCGCACCGCTTCGCCCCGCTCCATCTCGGAACGATCGAGCATGAGCGGATCACCTGCCCCTATCACGGGCTGGTGTTCGACCGCGGCGGCGCCTGCATCCACAATCCGCATGGCGACGTCCCGAAGGACGCGAAGCTGCGCAGCTATCCGGTGGTCGAGCGCGACGGGATCATCTGGGTATGGATGGGCGACCCGGAGCAGGTCGATCCGGATGCGATCATCGACGGCAGCTTCGTGGTCGATCCCGGTTACGCGACCGTGCTCGGCTATCTGAACGTCGCCGCGCATTACCAGTTGGTGATCGACAACCTTCTCGATCTCACCCACCCGGCGATCCTGCACAAGGGCGGCCTCTCGTCCGAGGAATACATGGGGCCGAACCTGGAGCACCGGTTTCACCAGGAAGGGACCGCGATTCACTCGGATTACACGTTCGCCAACGTCAATCCTTCGCCCGGGCTCGCGCCGCTGTGGGGCAAGCGCAAGTCCGACGTACGCGCGTTCATGACGCTGCACATGCCGACCAACCTGGTGCTCGATTTCCGCATGAACGAAGTGGACGGCCCGATGGACGAAGGCCTGTTCCTGCCGACGCTGCACCTGCTCGTGCCGGAGAACGAAGAGCGGACGCACTACTTCTACGCGATGGGCCGCAACGCGCAGGTCGACAACGAGGAGCTCAGCGCGATCACTGCGAAGATGGCGCGCCACGCGTTCGAGAACGAGGACGAGCCGATGATCGTCGCGTGCCAAGAGATGATGGGCACGACCGACCTGTTCTCACTCAAGCCGATCCTGCTCAAGAGCGACGTCGCCGCGGTGCGCGCACGAATCCTCATGGACAGGCTGATCGCCAAGGAGGCTGCTGAAGCCGGCCTGGCGAGGGAAGTGGCCCCGGCATGACCCTCTCCGCGCAAGACCATGCCGATCTGCAACAGCTCGCCAACCGTTACTGGGCGCTGGCCGACCTGCTCGAGGACGTGCCGCTCGCCGACCTGTTCGAGGCGGACGCGACGTTCGATCTCGGTTCGCTCAAGCTCGAAGGACTCGCTGCCATCGAGGCATTCTTCACGGATCGCGCCGCCGGGATGCGCGAGACGCAGCGCACCACGCGCCATGTCGCGACCAATTTCCTCGCCATGCCGCAAGGGGCCGACGAAGTGCGCATACGCGCAATCGGGCTGGTCTACGCCGCAAATGGCGCGCTGCCGCTCGAAGCCGCGGCGCCCTCCGGCATTGCGGATTTCGAGGATATCTGCCGGCGCCAGCCCGACGGGAGCTGGCGCTACCACTATCGCAGCGGCCGCACGGTTTTCGTCGGCCCCAATGCCGCGTCGTTCGCGCGGTGACACAGAAGGCGCATCATGTCTGACCAGACTTCAACCGCATTCCTCGGCTGCGTGCCGCACGCGCCGTTCATGATGCTGCAGGACAAGGCGCTCAACCAGCCGTTCTGGGACGCCTACGCCGAGCAGGTCGCCGCCTTCCGCGCGTTCGATCCCGAGCTGGTGTTCGTGTTCGGCGCCGACCACTACAGCGGCCAGCACATGCGCCTGATGCCGTCGTTCGCGATCGGGCAGGCGGCCGAGGCCATCAACGACGAGGGCGGCTTTCCCGGCAAGCTCGACGTGCCGAGCGAGCTGTCGCTCGCCTGCGCGACCTACGTGGTGGAGGCGGGGATCGACATCGCTACTTCCTTCGCGATGGAAGTCGATCACGGATTCAGCGCGGTGACCGGCCACTTCCTGGGCGCGGTCGACGCGAAGCCGGTGATCCCGGTGTTCGTCAACGCGCTCGCTGCGCCCCGCCCAACCTTCAAGCGCTGCCGCCTGCTCGGCGAGGCTATCGGCGCGTTCGCCGCCCAGCTCGGCAAGCGAGTGGCGTTCCTCGGCTCGGGCGGTCTGTCGCACGAAACCGGCGATATCTTCCCGCAATACCTTGAAGCTTCGGATCCACGCGCGCGGGAATACATCCTTCATGGCGGCGCCAAGGGCGGGCTCAGCCGCGAGACATGGATCGACGAAATGCGCGGCGGCCTTCAGTTCGTGAACGGCCTGCTGCTCGACCACACGCCCGGCGTCGGCGAAATCCGCCCGCAGTGGGACGAGGAATTCCTGCACCTGTTCTCGGCCGGGGATCTGACCGTATTCGACGCGTGGAAGGACGCCGACGTGCTCCGCGAAGGCGGCAACGGCGCGGGCGAAGTGCGCCAGTGGATCGCCGCCGCCGCCGCCGCGCAAAAAGTGGGCGTCGGCGCGATCCACATCGATCTCTACCGCCAGGGCCTGCCGATGGGCGTCGCCTCGGTCGTTGCCCACGCGGCCTGACCGTGGGACTCCCGCCCGTCATCCTGCTGCACGGCTGCGGCGGCTCGCCCGAGCAGGCGTTCGAGAGCGCCGGCTGGCTCGATGCGTTCGCCGCCTCCGGACGCGAAGCGCGCGCCCTGCGCCTGCCGGGCCACGGGCGCGCCGGGGTTTCGCACGATCCCGTTGCCTATGCCGATCTGGCGGGCGCGCTGATCGGAGAATTGCCCGAGACCTCCGACCTCGTCGGCTTCTCGCTCGGCGCAAAGCTCGCGCTCGATATCGCGGTCCGCTCACCCGGCCGCATCCGGCGCATGGTGCTCGGCGGGATCGGCGACAACGCCTTCGCGCCGGAAACCGTAGGCGATGCCGCCGCCACTGCGCTCGAGCATGGGGCGGATGCGAACACGCCTCCACCGGTGCGCGCATTCCTCGATACCTGGGATCCGCAGCTTAACGATCCGCTGGCGATCGCCGCGGTGCTGCGTCGCCCGGCCAATCCGGTCTTCACCGAAGCGCAGATCGCCGCGATCGAGATCCCGGTCGCCGTGGTCAACGGCGGCGCCGATTTCGTCGCGAGTATGGGCGACCGCCTGATCGACGCGCTGGGAGTGAAGCAGGCCCTGCTGCCCGGCATCGGCCATTTCGACCTCACCGCACAGCCCGCCTTCCGCACCATCGCGATCGACTTCCTCAGCCAGAAGGATTGAACCGAATGAAGCTTGCCAGCTTTCACGCCCAAGGCGCCGACCGCCTTGGCATCGAGCACGACGGCGCCCTCGTCGATCTCGCGAGTTTCACCGCCTGCCCCTCCGACATGATCGCGCTGATCGAAACCGGCGACATCGCCCGGATCGCGCGTGACCTCGCGGCAGCGGATCCGTCGACGCTTGTGCGGTTCGATCCCGGCGCCGTCGAATGGCAGCCCCCTGTCCGCCGCCCGTGCAAGCTGGTCTGCGTCGCGCTCAACAACCGTTCGCTCGATGCGATCAAGGTCAAGGCGCCGACCGACCATCCGGCCTTCTTCCTCAAGCCCTTCACCGCGCTGACGGGCCACGGCACCGCGATCCGGCTGAAGAAGAGCTTCGGCTTCACCCATCCCGAGCCGGAACTGGCGGTGGTCATCGGCAAGACGCTGCGCGAGGCTTCGCCCCGAGAGGCGCTTGCGGCCGTGTTCGGCTATTCGATCGTCAACGACGTCACCAGCATCGGCATGCGCGGCGAGGACAGTTTCACCGTCCGCGCCTATCGCACCGAGCCCGACGGCACGCGGGTGGAGGACTTCGGCCACACCTCCTACCCCGGCCGCTACAAGGCGAGCGACACGTTCGCGCCGCTCGGCCCCACGATCACCACCGCGGACGAGGTGCCCGATCCCCAGGCATTGACGATCCGCTGCTACATGGGCGGCAAGCTGGTCGCGTCGGATCATACCGCGAATTACGTCTGGAGCGTCGCCGACGCGCTCTCGCACATCTCGCGCACGATGACGCTGCTGCCCGGGGACGTGGTCGCGATGGGTACGGCCGTCGGCACCGAGAGCAGCGATCCCGAGGCGCCGTTCCTTCCCGGCATCACCCGCTGCAACCTGAACGGTTTCGACGGCGAAATTGCAATCGAGATCGGGGGGCTCGGACGGCTTTCCAGCGTCGTGGAAACGCTGGACTAGGACATTTGCGGCTGCCGGATGTCGGGCTTAATTCCGATTGCTGCACCGTCGAGCGACTTCAGCCGGGTATTCTCACCGGGGCGGGGCGCCACTCGTCGGCAAGAATTTCGCACCCGTCCGATGTGACCAGGACCGGACAACCAAAGGAAGCTCCACGGGAAAAATCCTTCGCAACGACGTGAGGCTCAAGCTCGAGAACCATCCCCGGCTCGAACGCGATATCGAGATCTTCCACAAAGCTGGTGCCCAGCGACGTTTCGGCAATCGGGGGCTCGAAGGACAATCCCAGTCCATGAAACATGGGCCCTAGAACCTGATGATTGCGGGCCAGGACAGGCGCTCTCATAAGCGCTTGTAACTCGCCGGCGGTAAGGCCCGGCCTCAATGCATCGACTCCGATATCGAAACTTTCCGCACCGATGTTTGCGATATCTTCCCACGCGTCATCAACCTTGCCGATGAAAAACGGCTGATTGAACTGAGCGCAATATCCCTCGAGCACCGCATCGAATTCAACGTTGACGATGTCGCCATCGTTCAGAGTTCGTCCCTTGGGCGAAGGTAGCGCGCCCCCCATTGCGCCGTGGACGGTCCGGTTCCCCGAATGAAACAAGAACAGGCTGTGCGAGGCACAGCCTCCGGCGAAAAGCGTGCTCATCAGTTCGATCTTGACGTCGAGATCGCTGACCCCGGGTTTCGCCAATTGACCGGCCGCGGCGATCGCGCGCTGACCAACTTCGCATCCTTTCCTGAAGCACTGGATTTCGTAATCCGACTTGATGCGCCGAGCTTCCGCAAGCAGCGGCGCCGCATCGACGACCATGGCGTCAGGAAATGCATGCCTGAGCGAGTGGCAGATCTTGAAGGGAAAGTTCAAGTCGCCCTCGTAGCCTGAAAGGAGGGCCCCGAAAACGCGACTCTCCCAGCCGTTCTCCTTGATGATTTCAAGAATTCCATCGGAAAATCGAGGATAGCCGTTTCTGTGGTCGGTCACCCAGGCCTCAGGATCATGCCCCCCGCCGAACGACAGCATCACCGGATCCCCGTCGAGGGGGAACATCAGGACACCCTCCCGCGCCATGCCGGTCAAATACTGCAAATCGGCAAGTCGGTACAAATTCAGCCCCGTGTTTCCGACGATGATGAGGCAATCTATTCCCGCGCCGCTCATTCCCGTTCGCACGAGATTCCATCGCCGGTCTCTTTCATCGGAAAGCAGAGTCATGGGCACCTCTTTGTCTGGCTTGTAAGGATGGAGGTCTCAGGCCGCAGGGCCTGTCGAATCGGGCAATCATGACGGGTCGGCTGGCCGGCGATCGAGGCAGCGTTGCCCGGTTGGCCGGCGCACACTCGGCAGCTTACTCGAAGCCGTTTTCATCGATAACGGATGGGATTGTTGGAAACACCTCTTGTACGGGAAGGCCGCAACCACCGTCGCGCGTTCCATATGAAAGGCGCGACGCCCTCAGAATTCCTCAAGGTCCCTCGCGATAACCACCGGCCCCGGGTAGTGGGCGCCTATCTGGCGAAGATATTCGACCAGCACGTCTCCGGTCGCCTCGGGAGCAGACAGGTGCGTGACGACGACCGCCTTGGCATGGGCCAGCCCTGCCAGCTTGCCCACGTCTTCGCCGGTCAGATGGTGGGTCCGCAAATGGGTCTCGAGTGCCTTGGCTGCGGGTTCCGGCAGGTTCGGCGATGTGCGGCGGATTTCCTGCAGCGTGCGTTCGACGTCGATCATCTCGACCACCAACAGGTCGGCATCGCGGGCGATCGCCTGGAACTTGTCGCTCGGGCCGGTATCGCCGCTATAGACGATGACCCGATCGGGCAGTTCGAACCTGTAGGAAAGGGATTCGAATGCCCGGTCGTCGTCGCTCCCGGGCGCAAAGCTGTAATGGGTGTTCTTGGCTGCGACCACCCTGGCGGCCCCTAGCCTGAAGTTCGCACCGTCGCGCAGTTCGACAACCTCGATCCCCTGCCCCGGATCGACATACGGCGAGCCGGGCATGCCGTAGCCGGATTTCGCAGTCGGCAACATTGCCGCGAGAAGACCGTCCACGAGTTGCTTGGTTCCGGGTGGGCCGTAAATCGTCAGCGGGGTGTAAATATTGGTCTGGTAGCGGAGGCCGAGGATTCCGAGCAGGCCGGCCGTGTGATCGAAATGCAGGTGGCTGATCACGACCGCCTTCAACTGTGCCAGCGGCACCCCGGCCTTTGCCAGTTGCTCGGCTGCGCCGTCGCCTGCATCGACCAAATAGGCACCATCTCCGGTCAACAGCACGTTGGCCGGCTGAGAGCGCTTTGGCACGGGTATCGGTCCGCCTTGCGTTCCCAGGGTGATCCAATGACTAGCGGCCGGCTGGGTCTGCGCATGCACCGGGCAGATCGGACTGCCGAAGGCGAGAAGCATCGCCGCAAAATACCGCAAGAAACGCATATGGATCATCCCGTTACCATCAGGCCTGTTCCTCGCGGATCATCTTTTCCAACATCCGCCGGACGCGAGCCCCGCCCCGATCGATTCCGGGCGAGGCCGGGGCTCCTGCAGCCCTTCCTTTTATATTCTTTTCTCTAGGAATATTCTGACTTATCCGCAAGACCACTGGAACGCTCTGGAGACATGCGATGGCCGCCAAGCTCTACATGGCCCCCTATACCTGCGCGCGGGTGACCGCGATCGCGCTGGAAGAGGCTGGAATCGAATTCGAGACCAGTCTGGTCCGTTTCATGAAAGGCGAGCACAAGTCGCCCGAATTCAAGCGCTCCAATCCGAAGGGCAAGGTTCCAGCGCTCGAGATCGACGGCGACCTGCTGACCGAGAACGTAGCGATCCTGACCTATCTCGACGAACGTTTTCCGGAAGCGGGGCTCATGCCGGAAGCCGCTTCGCCCGGCCAACGGGCACGCAACACGGCCGACCTGTGCTTCTGCTCCTCGACGCTTCACCCGCTCGTCACCCGCATTCGCATGCCGATGTTTTTCGCCGGACCGGACAATGCGGTCGCCGTCAAGAGAACCGCGGAACTGGCGATGGATGAGTATTTCCAACTGGTCGAAGATCGCCTTGCCGATAAGCCGTGGTGGTACGGCGCCGACTGGTCCGCAATGGACGGTTATCTCTACTGGATATTCTGGCGGGTGGAGGGGGCGGGCTATGACGTGTCGCGCTTTCCGCGTTTCTTGAGCCACGCCCGTGAAAACGAACGGCGTCCGGCGGTCGAGCGCGCGCTGGCCCGCGAAGAGGCATTGCAGCGGCAACTCGAGGCGGAAGGCGTGGCATTCGTACCGCCCAAGGTCGGCTGAGGTCAGATCGGCTGCGCGAGCAGTGCGTTCATCTCCGCCCCCGCCCTGGCATTGTCTATCAGCGGCCCCAGCCCGAGCTGGCCGCGGCAGATTTCGAGCGACTTCTCGACCACGAAGCGGCAACGTTCGAGACGACGGGCGCGATAGGCGGTGAAGGCGTCTTCCGGCTCCGCGTGGCGGGCCAGTTCTTCGGCCAGCACCACCGCATCCTCGATCGCCATGCCCCCGCCCTGGCCCAGATGGGGGGTAGTCGCATGAATTGCATCGCCCAGCAGCACGATCCGGCCCTTGTGCCACGGTCCGGATATGAAAATCGCTTCGAGCGGACGATATACGACTTTCGCGTCCTCCGTGATCCGTTCCGCGATTTCCCGAATCGCCGGAGCGCAGCCCGCGAGTCGCTCCCGCATCCTTGCGGCAAGACCTTCGGTGGGAAAGACAGGATTGCCGGCCTCGGGAGTGGTTGCGTAGAGGTAGATGTGCTCGTCGCTCATCGGCACCAGCCCGACGCCGGTGGGCCCGTTGTAGACCTGCATTGCGTCGAAGCCTTTCGGCCGCGGAAGATTGTAGCGCCAGACCGACTGGCCGGTGAATTCCGGATCTGGCGCTCGCGGGAAGATCAGCTTTCTCATCTGCGAATAGATGCCGTCGGCGCCGACCGCGATATCGAAACTGCCCTCGGTGCCGTCCGAAAACACCGCGTTCACCGCCGAGCCTGCATCGGCGATTCCGGTTGCGACCGTGCCAGGCCGGATCGTCGCCCCCGCCCGCCGCGCCGCCTGGCCCAACACCCGGTGCAATGCGGGGCGCGGGATGCCCATGCTCGCCGGATAGCCTTCGATCAACGAACGCACCGGCACGCGCGCGACAAGCGACCCGCCTGGCGCATAGATTTCGGTCCATCTGTAAGCAAAGCCTGCGGCGACGTATTCTTCCGCAAGCCCGAGCCCGCCCAGGGCGCGCACCACATTCGCCTGCTGGCTGATGCCCACGCCTTCGACGCCATTGCCGTCGCTGCGCTCGATCACCGTGACGTCGAATCCGCGCTGTCCCAGCGCGATCGCTGCCGTGAGACCACCAATGCCGCCACCGACGACGAGGACCCGCAATTGTTTCATGCGGACTGAAGGCCATCGGTCCTCGCTGACGACAGCCGGATCGCGAGGAGAAGGAAAGCGGCGGCGACCAGCGGCGTCGCCGCGATCGCGGCAATTCCATAGCGCAGGCTTTCGGTACCGAAGCGCGCCGAAAATGCGTCGCTGAGCACACCGACGGTAAACGGGCCGAGCGCTCCGCCAAGCAGGCCCGTCGCGGCCAGCATCATGGTCGAGGCGACCGCGCGGTCGCCCGGTCCTGCAACGGTGATTGCGTAGTTGACGCAAGGCGGGACCGCGCAGGCCAGCAGAAAATTCATCGCGAAGGCCGAGGTCATGGTGAGTAACAGGCTGGATGCAGCCGCAAACCCCGCCGCCGCGGGCGCTGCGAGCGGCAGCGCGACAAGGGGCAATCGCAGCATGTCGATAAGCACTCCGCGCCGGCGCACCAGCCAGTCGGCGAGGACGCCGGAAAGCAGCGTGCCGAGGATCCCCGCTATCCCGACCGCCGGTCCGATAATCAGGCCGACCTGCGCCAAAGGCACGCCGTGACTCCGCTGAAGAAATGCCGGCCCCCACGCTCCAAGCACCGCACCGACCATTCCGGAGGTTCCGAACGCCAAAGCCAGCGGCACGAAACCCGGCGTGGACACGATCCGCGTGCAAGCGGCGACCAACTCGGGGAAGTAGGGGCCGTTACTGTCGCGCACGATATTCCGCGGGGGCTCCCGAACCGTCAGCAGGGTTACGGCCGACAGAATCACTCCTGCCGCCCCGCAGACCATGAACATCGGCCGCCAGCCAAGCGAAGCGGCAAGTATTCCCGCAAGCATCGTACCGCTGACAACTCCGACCATGCCGCTCGATTGGAATACCGCGATCGCCTTGCCCCGGGATTCGGGCCGGAACAGATCCGGGATTAGCGACATTGCGGCGGGGAAGGCAGTCGCCTCCCCCACGCCGACCCCGATGCGGGCGAGTGCAAGGGTTCCGAAATCCTGCGCCAAGCCTGTCAGCGCCGTGGCGATCGACCAGCCCGCGATCCCGAGCGCGAGAATACGCTTGCGGTTGCCTACATCTATCAGCCGTGCCACGAACAGCCCGGCGACGAGGTTGAACAAGACGAACAGGAAGCCGCTCGCCAGCGAGATTTCGGTATCCGTGAGGCCGATTTCGCTGCGCACCGGCTCGGTCACCACGCCGAGCAATGTCCGGTCGCCGACGTTGAACACATTGGCTATAAAAAGCACGAATAGCGTCCAGCCCGCCGCGCCGCCCGCTCTCCGCCCAGATCGGGGCTTCATGGCGCAAGCCGTTTCGCATCGGGTCTCGCGGACCGCAGGAACCGGGCCGCGTTCTTCCCGTAGCGTCGGCGTGGCCGGCCGACCGGAAAGTTATGTCGCCGAGAGACCGGCACGAGTGAAGCCGGCACGCGATGCATTGGGGCGAGGCGGTCCCTCAACGGACCCGTTCCAGATGAGGCAGTTGGGGCGCATCGAGGCCGGGAATCCGGGCCTTATCCTCCTCTTCCGGCCGGACGGGAAAGCCGAAAGCGTCGGGCTCGGCCACGCCGGACGGATAACCGGCGCCAAGGCAGAGCTTGCCCATCGCGTGCGCACCTTGGCGGAAAGGCCAGCTTGCCATCGGTATATTCTCCCGGGCGCCAACCCTAACGCACTTATTCCTAGCGGCAAGAATATATTGATGGGGCAATTGCGGTTGTCGGATATTGCGCTTGCGCGTAGCACCGCAGGCGATGGCAACAAGGCAGAATAAACCGGAGAAACGCGGTAAGGGCCGTCCGATGTCCAACGCCAAGGGCGTAGGGCGCGAGGCCTTGATCGAGGCCGCCCGCGCTCTGCTGCAGGAACTGCCGCCGGCACAGGTGACCAGCACCGCCGTCGCGCGCCGCGCCGGGGCGGATCCTGCGCTGGTACGCTATTATTTCGGCAATCGCGAAAGCCTGCTGCTCGAAGTCGCCAAGCAGATCGCCGGCGAGGCCAGGCACATCCCGCCGACCGAGGGCGACCCGATCGAACTGCTGGTCGACTTCATCCGCAGCACCTTCCGTTTCACCCGTTCGGCCAAGCACATGCAGCGGCTGATGATCGAGGAGATCGACTCCGCCAGCTCCCCCCAAATGCGCGAACGGGCGCGCGAGTGGAATCAGCAGCCGGTGGATTACTACGCCAGGCTGCGGGAACTCGACGAGAAAGAGGAGTTGACCCGTTTCGACCCGCTGTTCTTGCACCTCGCGGTCGTCGGAATGAGCGACTTCTTCATCTCGGGCCGCCCGCTGATCGAGCTTCTGGTGCCCAAGGGTACCGACATGGAACAACTTTACCAGCAGTACGAAGCCTTCGTGACCCGGCTGGTGCTCGAAGGCCTCAAGCAGCGCTAGACGCGCTTTCGTCGCGGATCAGCTTTTCGAGCATCCTCCTCGCGCGCGTGCCACCCTGGTCGATCCCGAGCGAGGCAGGCTTTTGCGACCAGAAGTCCTTCCCGCGAACATTGTCGTAGGCAGCTTCGATCATAGGCTTGTCTTCCAGGTCGAAAGCTTCGCCGAACAGATTTGCGAGCATGTGGTCGGTCTCGATCGAGTCCAGATCGTGGTACCGGGTGGACGACCAGAAATAGTGCGTCTCGTGCTCGCTCGCCGGCGTCAGGATGTGCGCCTGTGGAAGTTCGAAGCCGGTTTCGCGGGCCTGGCAATGGCTGCATACGCCGACCGCAAGACGCATCGAAGCAGGCGCGTTCCACCGCATTTCCAGCCAGTGATCGACCAGCGAGTCCGGCGCGAACCGGCCATAGGCAACCGATGGCGGCGGGATCCCCGGCATGAACCAGTCGGAATGAAGCGTATCGCCTTCCGCCCTCACCGAATGCTCACCGGCGAAGATCACCCCCTGGCCGGCGAAGGTCCCCTTGTGGACGAACTCGATATGGCTGAGATCGAGCAAATTGTCCGTGCCGTATTCGTAATTCGCTTTCATCGCGGTGTAGCCATGGATCGTGCGGCTGAACGGCGTATCGGGCACGAAGGAAAAGTCCGGTATCAGAGAAGGATCGGCCTTCTCGCGCTCGCCCGCCCAAATCCACACAATGTCGTGGCGCTCGATGGCGGCGAAACCCTCAATGTCCGTACCGGCCGGAATACGCTCGGAAAACGGGTTGCGAATGCATTTGCCCTCGGGCGAAAAAGCCAGCCCGTGATAGCCGCATACGAGGTTGTCTCCATCGCGCGAGCCGCGCGAAAGAGGCGCAAAGCGATGGGGGCAACGGTCGAGGACCGCCGCGATCGAACCATCGCCGAGCCGGTAAACGAACACCGGCCGATCGATGATCCGCCTCGCCAGGCCGTTTTCGCCGACTTCATGGCTCCATCCCGCCATATACCAGCAGTTCAGCAGCCAGCGGGCCATCCGGCCTAGCCTCCCGAAGGCTCGGCGACACAGGGGTTGCGCTGGCTACCAAGCCCCGCGATCGTCGCTTCGATCACATCGCCGGGCTTGAGGAAGACCCCGAAGGCCGATCCGTTGCCATAGGGCGATCCGGTGCAGATCAGGTCGCCGGGCTCCAGCACCACGCGGCTCGCGAGATAGGCGACCTGGCGCTCGATCGAGACCATCATGTCCGAGGTGCTCTCGTCCTGGTAGACCTTGCCGTTGACCGAGAGCTTCAGGTTGAGATCGTACGGATCCTGCACCTGCTCCTTCGGCACGATCATCGGGCCGAAGGGAAGGAAGGTCGGGAAACTCTTGCCCGAGAGCCAGTCCGCCCCGATCGCCGAACCGTCGCGGCGGAAGATCAGTTCGCGCGCGGTCACGTCGTTCACCACTGCAAAGCCGGCGACGTAGTCCATCGCCTCTTCCGCTCCGATGCGATGCGCCCGCTTGCCGATCACCACGCCGAGCTCGAGCTCCCAATCGGGCTTCTCGACATCGTAGGGCAGCACGACCTCGTCGTTGGGGCCGATAACGCAGGACGGCAGCTTGAGAAACACGAAGGGCAAGGCTTTCGCGCGCTCGTCCATCATTTTCTCGACCCGCGCCTTCAACTCCTCCGGCGGCACGTTCTCGTGCTCGGCGGTGCGCATCGAGGGATCGCCCATGATCAGCCCGACGACATGCTTCTTGTAGTTGGCGCCGGTGCAGAAGACCTGCCCGGGACGGTAGGGCGCGTGCACTTCGGCGCCCGCGAGGTCGGCGGCGCCGGCGAAGGCCACATCGTCCGCCGCCCATTCGCCCAGCCGCGGCAGCACCGCTTCCCAATCGCCGAGCAGCGCCGGCAGGTCGCGGGTCTCGCCCCAATGTGCAAGCGCCACGAAGCGCCCGTCGCGCACCAGCGCCGCCTGCGGCTTCCCGTCGACCGTGACCGTGGCCAATCCGTAAGTCATCGCATTCCTCAGTAAGGCTGCTGGAGCTTGTGCATGGTGTCGCCGAGCATCGCATTGGCATCCATCTGATTGCCGCCGCTCATCTCGATCTCGCCGATCCGGACCGAATTCTCGACCACCATCCGTGCGCGCTCGAAGCGCCGCGCGGTGAAGGCGTCCAGCGCCGCGGCGACATCGTCGTTGGCAGCCAGTTCCTCTGCCAGCACCAGCCCGTCTTCCACCGCCATCCCCGCTCCCGAAGCCATGTGCGGCGTCGTTGCATGGACCGCGTCGCCGATCAGCACGATCCTGCCTTGGTGCCACGGCCCCTGCAGCAGCACCCATTCGAGCGGACGGTAATTGACCAGCGAATCCAGCCCCAGCCCCGCCCTGACGGAAGGCACGTAGCCGCCGAAGGGCGCGAGCAATTCCGCCACATGGGCGAGCTGCTCCTCGGGCGCGAACCACGGGTTGTCGGGCACGTGCTCGAGGATAAAGGCGTACATCCTGTCCGCGGACACCGGGTTGAAGCCGAGCTTGACCGGCCCTCCGAGGAACATTTCAGGGCGATCGACCTCGGCCGGACGCTCGGCGACGATCCGCCAGCAGCCCTGCCCGGTGAATTGCGGCGCAGGCGCGTCGGGAAACAGGCTGGCACGGGTCTCGGAGAAAATCCCGTCAGCCGCGACCACCAGCTCGTAGCTCTCGCTGCGGCCGTCCGAGAAGGTCGCTTCCACCGCGCCGTCGGATTGCTGGAAGCCGGTGGGCCTTACGCCCAGCGTTACCTCGACCCCCGCTTCGCGGGTGCGGCGCGACATGATCTCGTGCAGCACCGGCCGCATGATCCCGCCGCTGCGCGCCACCGGCGGCGCGGCATCGGGCACAGGCGGCGTCTCGAACATAGGGGTGCCGTCGATCCCGCGCAGGCGGATGCCTGCGCCGACGAAACCGCGCTGCCGTACCTCGTCGAGAATCCCGAGATCGTCGAACGCCCGCAGCGACAGGCCGGTCACGCTGATCCCCGCACCATAGGCGCGCCATTGCGGATCGGCGTCGACCAGTTCGACCTCCACGCCGCGGCGAACCAGCGCCAGCGCAGCGCTCATCCCGCCGACCCCGCCGCCGACGACCAACGCTTTCGAGATCATGCCGGGACCTGCCACAGACCCTTGTCCGGGGTCATTTCGGCGTGCGGAACATTGCCGGTGATGATCCTGCCGGTGCCCCACTGGTCGATCGTGTTCGGGCCGGGCTGATAGGTGGTCGGCACCCAGGTGGCCTCGTCGACGTGCTCGAGATCCGAGGTGTATTCGACCGCATTGCCGTTGGGTGTGATGAAATAGCAGAAGGTGTTGTCGCCCGCCGTGTGCCGGCCTGGCCCCCAGCTCAGATGGATCCCGCTCTCGTGCATCCGCGCCAGGCCGCGCATCAACTCGTCGACGGAAGCGACGTCGAAGGCGATATGGTTGAGCGCCGGCGGCCCGGGCAGCACCGCAATCCGGTGATGCGCCGAATTGCAGCGCAGGAAACCCATGAAATCGCCGATCCAGTCGGACAGCCGAAAGCCCAGCGCACGCTGGTAGAATTCGACCAGCGCCGGATGGTTCGGCGAATGGAACACCACATGGCTGATCCCGACCGGGATCGCCTCGCCCTTGCCGAGCGTGCGATGCGCCCGCTGCGCGCCACCGGTAACGACCTCCATCGCGCGGCCATCCGGATCGAAGAAGCGGAAACCGTAATCGCCGGCCAGACCTTCGACGGGACCCGGCTCGGCGATGATCTTCGCGCCCGCCGCCTTGACCTGTTCGAACAGCGCATCGACATCCTCGCGCGAGGCGGCCGAGAAGCCCACCAGATCGGTCTTGCGCTCATCGTCCCGACGCAGCCGGATGACATAGGGGTGCGGCATGCCTTCGGCTGCGAAATAGACCATGCCGTCTTCCTCGCCCACTTCGGTAAGGCCCCATGTCTGGCCGAAAAACTCCCGCTCTGCCGCGAGGTCGGGCACGGCGAGAGCCACATATTGCAGGTCGGTAACGCTGGCCATCAGGCGATATTCCTTATTCGAAAACGAACTTCCGGGCAGGAGGAGCACTATTCCTGCCCGGAAGAATTTACAATGCGTCAGGGCAGCTTGGCGCTGACCCGAACGCCATAGGTGCGGGGCGGCTCGAAGGTGCCGATGAAGGCGTTCACGTTCGACACCAGAGTGACGGTGGAGAGACGGCGTTCGTTGCCGATGTTGTTGACGAACGCGGTAATCGTCCACTTGTCGTCACTGGGCCCGAATGCAAGCGAGGCGTTCGCGACAAAGGTATCGTCGGCCTCGAGGTAAGGATTGAACGCGACGTCGATCTGCGCCTTGCCGCGATAGCGGCCATCGGCATGCACGACGAACTTGTAATCGCCCATGGGGATGGTCTGTTCGCCCATCACGTTGAACGACCACTTCGGCGAATTCAGTGCGTCCTGGCCCGAGCAGTCCACCTTGTACACCGCCACCGTGCTGCCGTTCACGCTCTGCGTCGTCGGAGAGGTGCCGCAGGCCGTGATCGGCGGCGGCCCCTGGTTGGGCACGTAATAGACGAAGCTGTCGTAGTTGCTGTGCAGGTACTGCACGCTCGCGCCGAGCATGGTGTTCTGCGCCGGCAGCCACTGCACGTCGGCATCGAAGCCGTACATCGTCGCCTGGCCGATGTTGCGGGTCAGGAACACCGTGGTCGGCGGGGTGCCGAGGTCATAGCCGAACTGGCTGACCTGCTGGTTGTGGTACTTCCAGTAGAAGCCCTCGATGTTGAACTGCACCGTGTTGTTGGCGAAGCGGTTCTTGGACCCGATCGTCCACGCGTCGAGCGTCTCGGGCTTGTAGGTCTCGAGGCCCTTGGCGAAGGCAAAACCGCCCGAATGGTAGCCGGTCTCGTAGCTCGCATAGACCATATTGTCCGGCGTGATCTGGTACTCCGCCGCGAGCCGGTAGGTGAACTTGTTGTTGTTCAGCTTCTGGTCGTTGATCGAGATCGGCGCGTTGAGGACGAACGGCGCAGTCTGCGAGCCGCCGAACTGCGGCGGCAGCACGTAGAGCGGCACGTTCACGACCGGGATGCCGGCATTGGCGTAGAAGTCGCGCAGTTCCTGCGCAGTATCGACCAGCGGGATGAACGGCAGATTCGGGCACGAGTTCGGCGGAACCGACGCGGGGTTGCCGCAGAACAGCAGGTAGACGTCCGAAGTCCCGTCGAACTTCTTGCGGTCGGAGGTGTAGCGCCCGGCCGCGGTCAGCTTCAGCCCAGGTGCGACCTCGTAGCTCAGCTTGCCGAACGCCGCGTAGGAATCGGTGCCGGTGGTGAAATCCTGATACGGCACCAGCGTGAACTGCGAGAAGTAGGTGTAGCTCGCGATCCGCTCGTGGAAATAGTAGCCACCGAGGAGGATATCGAGCTTGTCGCCGATATCGACCGCATAGCGCGCCTCGAGGCTGGTCTGCTTGTCCTTTTCGTTGGTCTTGGCGCCGTTCATCCCGGCGGTGAAGAGATTGTCGAGGTCCGCTTCGCGATAGGCGGGGATCACGGTGAGCGAGCCTGCGCCGACATCGACGTTGATCTCGGCGTTGACGCCCCAATAGTCGTTGTTGTTGTAGGGTACGCCCTCGATGAACTTGCCCGTGCGCCCGACCTGCGGAACGTAGAGCGCCGCGTCATAGGCCTGCGATGCGGGGCTCAGGATTCCGTTCTTGGGACCGAACCCGCTGGGTGTGTAGGTGTAGCCCTGGAACCCGCTCATGCCGTAGTTCGCGGTGGCCTTTCCCAGATAGGTGGAGAACGATCCGACGCCGCCCTGGTGCGCATAGTCGGCGGCGATCCGGGCGTGGATCGCGGGCGAAAGCTCGGCGGCGAACTGGGCGCGGAACCCGTATTCCTTCAGATCTCCTGTGCCGTCGTCGAGATAGGCATCGTGGGCGACGTAGTTGCCCGCAACACGGAACGCGGCGTTGTCGCCGACGGCAAGGTTGGCCGCCCCCTGCAGGGTCACCGCATTGTAGTTGCCATAGCTCGCGAGAACCGACAGCGAGTTGTCGCCGAGCTTGGGCGTGTTCGGAATCACGTTGATCGCGCCGCCGGTGGCGTTGCGGCCGTACAGCGTTCCCTGGGGGCCTTTCAGCACCTCGACCCGGGCGAGGTCGTAGAACGTGCCCGAGGTCGACGAAGGCCGGCCGATGTAGATCCCGTCGTAGTTGAAGGCGACGCCTGGATCGGAATAGGCGTTGAGAGTGGAATTGCCGACGCCGCGCACGAAGAACACCGAATAGGGTCCGCCGTTGTTGGTGATCGAGAGCGCCGGGACCAGCTTGCTGAGATCTTCCGGCCGGGCGACCGCCGCCTGTTCGAGCGCATCTGCGCTCACCACACTTATCGCGATCGGCGCGCGCTGCGCGCTTTCCTCGACGTGCTGCGCGGTCACGATGATGTCGGTGATGCCCCCTTGGTCCGCCGCGGCTGTATCCGCGTCTTGGGCGAAAGCCGCGTCGAGCGGCACCGCCGTCAAGAGCGCGACGGCGGATACACTCAGAAGAAGCCGGTTAGCCATGATTCCATCTCCCTTGGATATTGTTATATTCCACAGGCTAGGAATTTTTATTCCGGTCAGCAAGAATTTTTCTGCCGACTCCCGTTACTCGACCGGCATCCTCGGGGAACGGCGGCAAACAGCATTGCCGGCACCAGCAATCCGGCCCCGACGCACAGCAGCGGCGCCTGGTATCCACCGGCCCGGTCGGCAAGATAGCCGATCCAGAGCGGGCTGATTCCGGCCGCGACCGTGAAGGCCGCATATTGCAGCGCATAGGCGCGACTGTAGGCCGCAATCGGAAAGTTGCGCGCCGTGAGGATGCCGATCAGGTCGGCCTCGGCTCCCATCGCCGCGCCCAGGGCTAGTGCGCCGGCCGGGGCCAACGCGGTGCCTCCGAGCGCGAGCGCGACGCAGCCGAGTGCGCAGACCACGCAGCTCGCCGCGCCGAGCCAGGCGGGCTCGATCCGGTCCGCCAGCCAACCGACCACGATCCGTGTCACAATCACCGACATGCCGATCAGTCCGGCGAGCGCCGCCGCGCGTTCTATCTGCAGGCCGCCTTCGCGCAGCATCGGCACGAAATGGGTCAGCATGCCGGCAAAGGCGAGCGCCATCGCGGTGAACGCGGCAAGCTGGATGAGGAACGGCCGGGATCGGCGGAGAGCGGCAAAGCCCGCGCCATCCTCCCGGTCCCTTCCGGCCGCGATCGTTGGCCGCCCAGGCAGGCCGAACAAGGCAGGCAGCAATCCCAGAGCCGCGAGTCCGGCAAGGACGACGAATCCGTTGCGCCAGCCGTGCCGCGCGATCTCGGTCCCGACCAGCGGCGGGACCAGTGCGGCCGCCAGCCCGATCCCGACCTGCGTCAGGCCAAGCGCCAGTCCGCGCGAACGCTCGAACCCAGCAACGACGGCGCGGGTGAAAGGAACCGGCGCCGACGGAGCGGCAAACAGCCCAAGCGCGACCATCGCCGCAAAATAGGCTGCGATCGAATGCACCGCCGAAAGCAGGAGGAAGCCGAGCGCCAGCGCGGCCGCACCGCCCGCCGCCACCGCTCTTGCACCGAACCGGTCGACCAGGCGACCAACCACCGGCATCGCCGCTGCGAGCGAGACGGTCGCACCGAAAAAGGCAGCACCGTAAGCCGTCCGGCTGAGGCCGATGTCCTTGCCCAGCCCTTCGACGAACAGGCCCGAATTATAGGTAAGCAGACCGGAGATGCCGAGCCCGGAGCCCAACCCAGCCGCGAGCACGACCCGCCATCCTTGCCGGAACTCTCCCATCCCCATCCCGCCGCCTTGAGCCGTGCGGCCGACCCGCGCCGATATTCCCTGCCACGTGAATTAAGCGACCCGCCACGACTTGGCAATCCGCGGGCCCATCGATCACACTGGGTCGGGCAGCTCGATCTGGGACTTGATCGACTGACCGGAGCGTTTTTGCGGCAGCGGCAGCAAGCTTTCGAGCAGCGCCTCCTTCGCTCATGCCCTCGCGGCAGCATGAGCGCTTGCGCCGGGCAAGGTTTTTGCCGATAAATTCCTTAGAGCAAGAATTAAAATTTCCTGCGAGAGGAAAGCCGATGGATGTGGACCGTCGTACCGTTCTGGGAAGTGTCGCGATTGGAACCGCGAGCGCTTCCTTTCCCAAGTCGGCATTCGCAGCAGGTGAGAAACCGTATCGTCGCATCGCTTGCGAGGAGGGATTTCTTTCTCCGGGAGTATTGGCGCAGAACAAGATATCCTCCACTTCCGCTCTCCAGTTGATCTCTGCCGATGGACCCGCGGCGTTCCTTGCCGGTCCGCTGTTGGACCTCGGCGAGGGGCGGATCGCGGCGATGGACGCAGACGGCATCGACATGCAGTTGCTGCTGCTCAGCTCTCCGGGGGTGCAGGCCTTCGACGCGGCGACCGCGGCCAGCCTTGCGGGCGAGGCAAACGATTATGCTTCTGCGGCCTGCGCCAGATATCCAAGCCGTTTCGCCGCGCTGGCCGCACTGGCGCCGCAGGATCCCGCGGGTGCGGTGCGCGAGTTGCAGCGCGCCGCCACCCTCCCCGGCATCAAGGGAGCGATCGTCAACAGCCACACCAACGGAGAATATCTCGACGCCACCAAGTATTGGCTGCTTTTCGAGGCGCTGGAAGCAATGGACCTGCCGCTCTACATCCATCCGCGCGAGCCGGCCGGATCGATGAACCAGATAATGGCCGGCCCGGTCGTGGGCGGGCCGGCGTGGGCCTATGCCGTCGAAACCGGAACCCATGTACTTCGCCTGATCCAGGCGGGGGTATTCGACCGGTTTCCGAAGCTGCGCGTCGTGATCGGTCATATGGGCGAAGCCTTGCCGTTCTGGCTGCCGCGCATCGATAACCGTTATCGCTTCAACCTGCGCGGGCCGTCGAAACTCGCGAGACTTCCGGGAGATTATATTCGCGAGAACGTCTGGATCACGACGAGCGGCATGAACTACTGGCCTCAACTCGAAATGACCCTGAAGGTGCTCGGCCCCGATCGCCTTCTTTATGCAACCGATTATCCGTTCGAGAAGCAGGGTGAGGCGGTCGGCTTCGTGGAAGCGATGCCGCTGGACGCAGCACAGAAGAAAGCTCTTTTCGAGGATAACGCCACACGGGTGTTCAAGCTATGAGATGTTCACGCCGTTTCGTTTTGGGAGGGGCTGCGGCGACGATGCTGGGCGGATCGCTGCGTGCAACAGCTGCTCCCGGTTTCGTGACCGATGCGATCGATGTCCACCATCATTTTTTGCCACCTTTCTACAAGCCGCTCGCGAAGGGCTGGATGGACAAATTTGCGACCGGTGTCGACGCGGTAATGGCATGGAATCCCGAAGCCTCGCTCGCTGCCATGGATGAGGCACGAGTGACGCGGGCTGTCCTCTCGATCTCTTCGCCCGGCGTGCATTTCGGTGACGATGCGCAGGCGCGCGAGCTTGCCCGCGACTGCAACGATTACGCGTCGGCCTTGGGCAGTGCGCATCCAGGCCGGTTCGACTTCTTCGCCGCTTTGCCCATGCCGGATGTCGACGGAGCCATTCGCGAAGCGGAGCGGGCCCTGAAACTCGATGGCGCGAAGGGAGTGGGCCTGCTCAGCAATTACGGCGGCCGCTATCTGGGCGATCCCGATTTTCGGCCCTTGTTCGAATGGCTCGGGAAACGGGGTGCGCTGGTCTATGTTCATCCCACGGATGCGCCCTGCTGCGCCGGACTCGTAGCCGAACTCGCTACACCGCTGATCGAATTTCCGGTCGATACAGGCCGGACAATTGCGAGCTTGCTTTGGTCCGGCACCTTCAGCGCCTTTCCGAAAGTCCGGTTCATCTTTTCGCATGGTGGCGGCGTGTTTCCGATGGTCGCCGAGCGCGTAATCGCGATGGGCTTCGTGAACAGGTCGTTGCTTGCGAAGGTACCGGAAGGAGCTGCGGCCGCATTATCGCGACTCTACGTCGACACCGCCAGTGTCACGCTTCCGGCTGCAATGGCCGCGTTACGTGCGTGGCTGCCGGAAGGGCAGATCCTTTACGGCACGGACTTTCCTTGGGGCACGCTTGCCGCATCACGCACGGCACTTAACCGTCTGGGAATGCCGACAGAAAAACTGGCAGCCATCGAAAGTGGGAATGCGCGGCGCTTGCTCGACGAATAGGTGCCGGGCGTCGCCCTCTCTGAATGTCCGGAGGGTGCCTCCAGAGACCGGAAGAGCAGGCGCGGGGCGGATGCCGCCATTCTGACCGGAACCTGCGACCGATGAGGTGACGATCCGAGTTGAGATGATCGCCGGCTTCGCTAACTCCCGCGCCCGGCAGCGGGTAGGCCGCCAGGCCAAGCATTTGACAAAACCATCCGGGCCAAATTTTCTGAAGGCGTACAGGGAAGCGTCTCCGGCGTTCTCGGCGGCTCAGGCGATCCGGATATCGCAACCCAGCTTGCGCGCCTGTTCCAGGCTTTCTTCCGGCGCGTTCGCATCGGTGATGAGAACGTTGACATCTTCGATTCCCATGATGCGGTGAAGGCAGGTGCGGCCGAATTTGCTCCCGTCGGTGACCACGACGATCTCGCGCGCGACGCGTGCCATCTTGCGATTGAGAACCGCCTCCCCTTCGAAATGCGTGGTGATCCCGCGCTGCAAATCGATCCCGTCCACGCCGAGAAACAGCCGATCGACCCGCAGGCTGTCGAGCGCCGCCTCGGTCTGCCCGCCGTAGAAAGCCATGTTTTTGCGCCGCAACCGGCCGCCGAGCAGCACGATCTCGATATTGTCCTTGCGGGTGAGCTGGTTGAGGATGCCTGCGTCGTTGGTGAGCACGACGATGTCCCCGTCTTCGGGAAGGAAGCGGGCGATCTGGGCGGTGGTCGTGCCGGAATCGAGAATGATCGCATCGCCCGGCCTGACCATCGAGGCGGCGAGCCGGCCGATCCGCTCCTTCTCCGCAATGTGGAGCACGCGCTTGGCGTCTACCGGGTCTTCGTCGACCAGGCCGATGACATCGGCCGCCACCGCACCGCCATAGCAGCGCACCGACACGCCGCGTTCTTCGAGGAAGGCGAGATCCTTCCTGATCGTCTGGGTGGAGACCTGGAACTGCTCCGATAGCGCGATCACCTGGACGCTTCCCTGATCGTGAAGCATGCCGATGATTTCCTGACGCCGACGACTTGTATCGCGCATTGTTCCTCCGCCAATCCGATCTAGCGGGAAAGTCCGCGCCGCTCCATGCGTTTTTGTTTCGTTATTCACCGCGACTGCGAGAGGTCGCCGCCGGATCGCAGACTGGGAAGCGTCGTTTTCCCGGGGGAACAGGGGTCTTTTCTCCGTGCCGGCAGCGAAGGAGAATTGGTTTGCGATAAAGGGCAATATAACGCACGATAACGAACTTCGTTATATTTGGAATTGCCCATGCGAACCCTGATACGGACAATCGCTTTCGCCTCTTGCCTTCCGCTGGCGGCCGTCGCCGCCCCGGTGCAGGCGGAAGACAGCTATAGCGATGCGGACTTTGTCCGCGTCGCCAAGTTCGATGCCCATGTTCACGACAATGTAAAGCGCGGCGCTTTTCTCGACATCGCCCGGAAGGATAATTTCGAGCTGCTGTCAATAAACGTCGACTATCCCGATTTCCCCCCGCTGGTCTTGCAGGCTGCTGCGGCGACTGGGCATCGGGCGGAAGATCCGCAGCGTTTCCATTTCGCCACCGCCTTTTCGATGGAAGGCTTCGGCCTGCCTGGCTGGACCGAGCGCACCAACGCGGCGATCGACACGGCGGTCGCTCAGGGCGCGGTCGCGGTGAAGGTGTGGAAGAACATCGGGATGGTGGTGAAGGACGCGGACGGCAAACGCGTGTTTCTCGACGATCCGCGCTTCGACGGGGTGATGGCGCATATCCAGCAGCTCGGAATTCCCCTTATCGCGCACCAGGGCGAGCCGCTCAATTGCTGGCTTCCGCTCGACCGAATGTCGACCGACAACGATCGCAGCTATTTCCGCGAGCATCCGCAGTATTACATGTACCTGCACCCAGAGGAGCCGGGCTACGAGATGCTGATGGCGGCCCGCGACCGGTTCGTGGCGTTTCATCCCGGGCTGGCGTTCGTGGGCGCCCATATGGCGAGCCTGGAATGGAGCGTCGATCGGCTGGCGGAGTTCCTCGACCGCTTCCCCAATGCCAACGTCGATATCGCCGCGCGGATGACGCAAATCCAGGCCCAGTCGAACCAGGATTACCCGAAGGTCCGCGACTTCTTCATCAAGTACCAGGACCGGCTGATGTACGGCACCGACATCGCCGACAATCCGCCCGATCCGGCGGCGTCGGCCGAGGAACCGCCGACTACTGACGCGGATTTCGAGGCCGAGGTCGATCGGACCTGGCGTTCCGACTGGCGCTATCTCGCGACCCCGCTCAGCCAGCATGTCGAGGACATCAAGGCCGACCCGAAGGGCCTGGCGCTGCCGCGCGCAGTGATCGACAAACTCTATTACGCCAATGCCCGCCGGATCTTCCTGCACGGGAAGTAGGCTGCGCTGAAACGAGACGGCCCGCCCGGCCGCGAGGCCGGGCAGACCGGGTGCCGGCTCCGGGTCAGAAGCCGAAGCGGACGCCGGCGGTGAAGGTCCTGCCATAGGAGGTGTAGCCGGCACCGACGCTGCTGCCGGTTCCGACCGCGCCCGAAGCCCAGATGATGTTCGGATCGCCGTTCAGATAAGTCCGCACGATCGAATTGGTCAGATTGCGGCCCTCGAGATAGACCTTGATCTGGCTGGTGATGTCGAAGGAGGCGGTTGCCGTAACCCAGTCATAGGCCTTGGCGATCGCCGGCACGCCGTCGATCTCGGTGAAGTTCGAATAGGTGAACGAACTCGAGTGATCCCATGACACGCTGAGCGAAACAGGACCCTTCTCGTAGAAGGGATTGATCGAGAAGGTGGTGGGGGAGATGCCGGCGATGCTGCCCACGTCCTCGCCCTCCACGCTCGAGCTGCTCCAGGTGTGGGTGAACTGGGCGCGAATGCCGAAGCCGTTCTTCAGCATGTGCTGCCAGCTGAGCTCGACGCCATAGACGTTAGAATCGTCGCCGTTGACCGGTTCGACGACGCTGAACAGCAGGGGCTGGCAGGGATTGCCGTTAAAGCAGCCGACCGCACCGATATCGACGTTGTTGCGCTCGATCGTGGTGATGTCACCGCGCAGCTTCTTCCCGAACACCGCGACCGAGACCATGTTGGTCGGCTGGTAGTACCATTCCAGCGAGGCATCGAACTGCCACGCCTTGATCGGCTTCAGCGTGGCGTTGCCGTCGTAGTAGATCACGTAGTTCTGATCGCTGGTGTCGTCGGTTTCGGTCGGCGCGAACTGGTTCAGGTTCGGCCGTGCGACCGTCTGCGCCGCGGCCAGGCGCAGGTGCAGCTTGCTGGTCAGCCCGATGTTGAGGTTCGCCGAGGGCAGTGGGATCGTGTAGCTTCCGCTCGCCGCCAGCGGCGTGGCGTCGGAATACTCGGTCACCGCGGAGGCTGTCGGGTTGGCGGTGTCCGCCACCGTCACCGAAACGATCTTGTTGATTGCGGTGGATGCGTCGGTCTGGGTGTGGACCAGCCGCAGGCCGATGTTGCCGTTCCAGTTGTGTCCTTCGAACGACGCCTCGATATAGCCCGAGAAGGTCTTCTCGCCCACGACATAGGAATTGGTCGGATTGAACACCGGCAGGGTGTCGGCGAAATTGTAGACGCCTTCACCCGATGTGTAGTTGGGTGTGCCGTCGAGCGACTTGAGGCCGGCCAGCAGCGCGTCGGCGTTGATCAGCACCTGCGTGGTCGGGAAGTTCCCGCCGGCGCCGGCGAAATAATTCGGGAAATTGAACGTCGAGATGACGTTCTGCCCCATCGTCGCGAAAGTGATCGGCCCGGGTTGGCCGGGCAGGGTGTTGTAGAGTGTGCTGTACTGGTTCGAGCCGTTGGTCCAGTCGTTCGAGATGTCGCGGCGGGACTTGGAGCGCTTGAGAAAGCTGAACCCGGCATCGATGTGGGTCAGGATGCTGTCATCGACCGTATAGCTTCCGTCGAATTTCGCGCCGGTCACGGTATCTTTCACCGAGAAGCCCGAGAGGCCGTCGTAATGCGTGCTCCACAGGCTCTGGTTGTCGAGCGCGCCGGAGGCCAGCGCGGACGCGTAATCGACCCCGCCGGGCATGGTCACGCTGATATTCGGCATCTCGCCCGGATTCGCCGAGAAGGTCAGCACGTTCTGGTTGTAGGGCGTCGGCGAAACCAGGCCCGCGGTCAGGAAGGTATCGGTGCCGCCTTCCGGCCGGTTGGCGCGAGAGGTGTAGACGTCGGCCTTGAGCAGCAGGTGCGGCGTCGCGTCCCATTCGAGATTGCCACCCACCAGATAGGTGCTGACCTCGCGGTGGACCGTCTGGTTGACGACCTCGGGATCGAAATTGTTGGCGGTGAACGAAGTGATGTAGCCGTTCTGGACCGTGACGTTCGACCACTCGGGAAGGCCGTTCTCGTCATAGGTGAAGTCCGGGTAATAGGACTGGTTGTAGGCGACCTGTGGGTCCTTAAGCTTGGTGTACATCCCGTCGAGGGTGAAGTGCAGCGTGTCGCTGGGCCTCCATTCGAAGGTGCTGGTGAGCGCCAGCCGCTGCTTGCGATCGACCACCGACCCGAACTGGATGCAGCACAGGCCGTTGACCGGCATTGCATCGACCGGCGGGTCGGAATCGGCGGTCGGGGCCGGGGGCCATACGCCAGGGCTGGAAGGATCCCAGGTCGAGTAGTTGAGCGCGTCGGTGCGGAACTTGGTGTCGGAATAGACGACGCCGAACAGGAAGCCGAGCGTCCCGGAGCTGTTGGTGTCGCTGACGAAGCCCGAGGCCTTGTAGCCCTTGTAGTGAGACATGTCGTTGTAATTGCCCTCTGCGCGGGCCGCGAGGTGGAACCCCGGCCGGTCGAAGGGTCGTGCGGAGCGCAGGTTCACCGTGCCGCCGATGCTGCCCTCGATCGCCGAGGCCTGCGGCGACTTGAGCACATCGGCACCCGAGATCACGTCGGAAGGCAGGATATCGAACGCGAAATCGCGCCCGTCGTCGTCGGTGGCGAGGATGCGATCGTTGAGCGTGGTGATGTTGTACTCCGAACCGAGGCCGCGCACGCTGACGTACTGGCCTTCGCCACCGGTGGTGCGGTTGATCGTGATGCCGGTGATGTGCTGCAGCGAATCGGCGACGTCGCTGTCGGGGAAGCGGCCGAGCTCCGTCGCATTCACGGAATCGAGCACGACATCGGACTTGCGCTTGATGTCGATCGACTTGTCGAGACTGCCACGAATGCCGGTGACCACGATCACATTGCCGGATTCGTCGAGGTCGGCCGTGTCCGAACTGCCCGAGGGCGCAGGCGCTGCGACCTCGCTTTGGGCGATCGCTGCGGTCGAGACGGAGGCAAGCATGATAGCGAATGCGCGGGTAGCCGTATGGATGCGTGAAATCATATTCACCCCCTGTAGCGTTGCAAATTTCACTATGTTTCATTTGTGAGGCATTTCCCACCAAATGCAACCCCTGTTTGCGCACGCGGGTTTGATATCGAAGGTTCGATGCCATTCGGACCAGAAACCGCCTTTCGCCGCGAGAGCGACGGTTTTCAGCGGGACATAAGGCAATGGCATCCGCCGCCGTCTGGCGGGGAGCGCTCCGCGCCGTGCATCAAGTCAGCGGAAGTCGAAGGGCCCTTAGTTTCATTTTCGTTTGCGTTTGTCCTCACCTCGTGCAACTTGCCCGAGAGCAAGCGCTTTCGATAGGCGCCCACCTCGTCCGAAGGGGAAGCCAATGAGCAATCCGGGACTCACGCGCAGGGCCACGCTGGGGGGGCTGATGTGCGGCGCAGCCTTCGTCGGCGGCGCGGTGGCAATGCCCCAACTCGCGTGGGCGGCGCCGGCGCCGACCGTAAGCCTTTCGGACGGCGTCCTGACGTTCGAGTTCGATAGCGGATTGCATTCGCGCCTGTCGCGACAAGCGGAGATGTTGACGTCGATGGAGGCCGGCGAAGGCGTCCGGCTGGCCGATGGGAAGGTGCTCGATCGCTTCGTGATGCTCGGGCACGAGGAAACACCCGTCGCCGGAGGCAGGCGCCACTCGCTGAGGGGTCTGGCGGAGGCGCAGCTGGAAAAGCGTGTCGATCTCCTGTTCCGGGACTTTTGCCCTGGCGCCGCGCTGATGACGGTCGGCTATCGCAATGTTGGCAAGCAACCCCTCGCGATCGCCAGGTGGTGGGTTGCCGCCCACACGCTGCTCCGGCATCCCAAGGGGGCGTGGACCTTTTCCGGCGCGTCGCATCCCGACCGGCGCGATTGGGTGCAGCCGGTGGCGCGCGATTTCCAGCAGCGCAATTACATGGGGATGAACGGGTCGGACTATGGTGGCGGCACACCGGTGTCGGTGGTGTGGCGCCCCGATGTCGGCCTTGCGGTCGGCCATGTCGAAAAGGTGCCGAAGCTGATCGCGCTGCCGGTGTCTTCCCAGCCCGACGGGACGCGCATCGCGATCGAGGGCGACCAGCCGATCCTGCTCTTGCCGGGCGAATCGACCACCCTGCCGGAAACCTTCGTGATGGTGCATTCGGGCGATCATTTTGCCCCGCTCGATGCCTATCGGAGGCTCATGGCGGAGCGGGGTCTCGCGGCTCCGCCGGTGCCCGATTCAAGCTATGCGCCGATCTGGTGCGCCTGGGGGTACGAGCGCAATTTCACCCTTGAGCAGGTCTACGGCACGCTACCCAAGGCAAAGTCGATCGGGTGCGACTGGGCGGTGCTCGACGACGGCTGGCAGAAGGCGATCGGCGACTGGACCGCAGACACCGGCAAGTTTCTGGAAGGGAATGCAGGGATCAAGGCATTCGCCGACCGCATCAAGACCTACGGCATGCGTCCCAAGCTGTGGATCTCGCCCCTATCGGCCGCGCCGGGGAGCGATCTGATGCGTGAGCATCGCGACATGTTGCTGCTCGACGCAGACGGTGCTGCGCAGAACGTAAGCTGGTGGAACAGTTACACCCTGTGCCCGGCCTATCAACCGACCGTCGAATATTTCAAGGCGGTCACGCGGCGCATCATCGGCGATTGGGGCTTCGAAGGACTGAAGATCGACGGGCAGGACCTGAATGGTGTCGCGCCGTGCTACAACCCGGCGCACAACCACGCGCGGCCCGAGGAATCGGTCGAAAAGCTGCAGGATTTCTGGAAGGCGATCTACGACACCGCGATTGGCATCGATCCGGATACGAATATCGAAATCTGCCCCTGCGGCGATTCCTTTGCGTTCTTCAACATCCCGGCGATCAACAACACGCCCGCTTCCGATCCGGAATCCTCATGGCAGGTCCGCCTCAAGGGCAAGACCTTCAAGGCGATGATGGGGCCTTCGGCGCCGTTTTCGGGCGATCATGTCGAGCTGAGCGATGGCGGGGACGATTTCGCCTCGACCTACGGCATCGGCGGCATCCCCTCGACCAAGTTCACCTGGCCCAAGGACACCGACGAGCCGACCGACCGGCTGCCACCCGGCGGCTTCGCGCTGACGCCGGAAAAGGAAGAGCTCTGGCGCCACTGGATCGCACTCTATCGCAGGAACATGCTGTCCAAGGGGCAATATCGCGGAGAACTCTACGATATCGGCTTCGACCGGCCCGAGGGCCATGTGGTGGCGGCCGACGGCAAGCTGCATTATGCGTTCTACGCCACGGAATGGGACGGGCCGATCGAGCTGCGCGGCCTGGCAGAAGGCACCTACCGGCTCACCAACAGCTTTACCGGCGAGCCCCTCGGTACCGCCACCCCCACCGGCAACCTTATCGACGCCAAGTTCCATGGCTTCCTCGTCATCGAAGCCGCGCCCGCAGGAGATGCCGCATGAGTGCTCCCCCCGCTTCTGCCGGCCGAAGCTGGCTGGCCAACGCACTGATCACCGTCGTGCTTTGGGGTGTCTGGGGCGCGTTCTCGGATCAATCGCCCAAGCACGGGTTTCCCGACACCCTGGTCTATTGTGTCTGGGCGCTGACCATGATCCCGCCGGCGTTCATTGCGTTGCGCGCCGCGGGCGGCAAGCTCGAACGGAGCCCGCGCGCGATCGCCTATGGCATGGCGATCGGATTGCTCGGCGCGGGCGGGCAGATGGTGCTGTTCTACGCGATCACGCGCGGACCCGCCTATCTGATCTTTCCGATCATCTCGCTCTCACCGCTGGTCACCATCGTCATGTCGTTCGCGCTGCTTGGCGAGCGTACCGGCAAGCTCGGCGTGCTGGGCATCCTCCTCGCGCTGATCGCCCTGCCGATCTTCAACTACGCACCGGCGGACGGTGCCGCGACAAGCGGGTCGCTGTGGTTCGTCCTCGCGCTGGTCGTGATGCTGAGCTGGGGCGTGCAGGCCTACTTCATGAAGTCGGCCAACAACCACATGTCGGCGGAAGGCATCTTCTTCTACATGATGATCGCCGGCTTGCTGCTGGTACCGGTCGCCTGGGCGCTCACCGATCGGTCGCAGGCGATCAATTGGGGCTGGAGCGGCCCTGCGCTCGCCGCCGGGATCCAGGTGCTGAACGCTATCGGCGCGCTGACGCTCGTCTTCGCCTTTCGCTACGGCAAGGCGATCATCGTGGCGCCGCTTTCCAACGCCGGCGCGCCGCTTGCTACTGCGATCATCTCGCTGATCGCCCTCGGCGTCATGCCGGATACGCTCAAGATCGTCGGCTTGGTACTTGCGCTTGCGGCCTCGGTCCTGCTCGCGATCGAGCCCGACGACGCAGGCAAAGCGCTCGATCCGGCACCCGAACCGGCATGAGGGCGATCCGAGACCTTCTCGCGCGGCACAGGGCCGGCGAATGCATCGGCATAAGCTCGGTGTGCTCGGCGCATCCGCTGGTGATCGAGGCAACCTTGCACCACGCACTCGCGCACGACGCGCCGCTGGTGCTGATCGAGGCGACATCGAACCAAGTGAACCAGGATGGCGGCTACACCGGCATGAAGCCCGCCGATTTCCGGGATTTCGTTTGGACCATCGCCGATCGCACCGGTTTTCCGCGCGAACGGCTGGCGCTGGGCGGCGACCATCTCGGGCCGAACGCCTGGACCGTTCTGCCCGCCGAGCAGGCGATGGCCAAGGCCGAGACGATGGTCGCGGCCTATGTCGCCGCCGGCTTCGGCAAGATCCATCTCGATTGCTCGATGAGTTGCGCGGACGATCCGGTGCCGCTGCCGGAACGCACCATCGCGGAGCGCGCCGCACGGCTGTGCCAGGCAGCGGAGGCGGCCTATTGCGGCGATCCGGACGATGCGCCGAGCTACGTGATCGGCACCGAAGTGCCGGTGCCGGGCGGGGCGGCGGAAGACCTAGAGGAACTCGCGCTGACGGCGCCGGAAGCGGCGCTGGCCACGATCGGCATGCACCGCAACCTGTTCGCCGAACAGGGGCTCTCGGGCGCCTGGGGTCGCGTGATCGCCACGGTCGTGCAGCCCGGCGTCGAGTTCGATCACGACAAGGTGATGGACTATATTCCCGCGAAGGCGACTGCGCTCAGCGCCGCGATCGAGCAAGTCGACCGGCTGGTCTACGAGGCCCACTCGACGGATTACCAGACGCCCGCCGCGCTCGCCGCTCTGGTGCGCGATCACTTCGCAATCCTCAAGGTCGGCCCCGGAGTCACCTTCGCGTTGCGCGAGGCATTGTGGGCACTCGACACGATCGAGCGCGAGACCGTGGCTCCCGCGAAGCGTGCCGGTCTGCGCGATGTGACGATCGCGCGCATGCATGCCGAGCCGGGCAATTGGACGAAATACTACCACGCCTCCGGCGCGGAACTCGATCTCCAGCTGCAGTACAGCTTCAGCGACCGCATCCGCTATTACTGGCCCGACAGCGCCATTGCCGCGGCTCAGGACAGACTGTTCGCCAACTTGCGCGAAACGGTTCCACCCCTGCCGCTGGTAAGCCAATATCTTCCGATCGCTTTCGCCGCGCATCGCGCAGGACGCATCACGCTCGACCCCGTCGACCTCGTGATCGCCCATATCGGCGCGACGCTCGACGCCTATTACGGAGCCTGCCATCCCGATGTCTGACCTTCTCCTCGCACCCGTGTCGGCGGATGATGCCGAATGCTGGACGCGGCGCGAAATCCTGCAGCAGCCCGAAACGTTGCGCGCGACGCACGCGCTGCTTGCCGCTCATCGCGGGCCTATCGAGGCGTTCCTCGCTCCGCTGCTGGAAAAACCGGATCTGCGCGTCGTGCTGGCCGGGGCCGGCACCTCGGCGTTCATCGGCGAATGCCTGGCCGCCACGCTGGCGCACGCAACCGGCCGCTGCGTCGAGGCCGTCGCCACGACCGACATCGTCAGCGCGCCCGATCTTTACCTGAAAGCCGGCACGCCGACGCTGCTCGTCTCGTTCGGCCGTTCGGGCAACAGTCCTGAGAGCATCGCGGCGGTCGGACTGGCCGATGCCCGGATCAGGGACATCTCGCATCTGGTCATCACCTGCAACGCCGATGGGGCGCTCGCCGGCTGCGCGTCTGGCAATGCCTATGTTCTTACCCTGCCCGAAGCCACCCACGATCGCGCTTTTGCGATGACCTCCAGCTTTTCGGCAATGACCTATGCCGCCTTGGCGATCTTCTCGGGCATCGACGCTCTTGCGACCCGCATCGAACCGATCGCCGACGCGATCCATCGGCTGCTCGCAGACACCGAATCGCGCATGGCTGCGCTTTCTGCGCGCGGCTTCTCACGCGTCGTCTATCTCGGCAGCGGGCCGTTCCAGGGGCTGGCGCGCGAGGCGGCGCTCAAATTGCTTGAGTTGACCGATGGCGGGCTGGTGACGATGTTCGATACGCCGCTCGGCTTCCGCCACGGTCCGAAGACGATCGTCAATCGCGAAACGCTGGTGGTGGTGTTCGTGTCGAACGATCCGCTGACCCAGGCCTATGACCGCGATATCGTCGAAGAGCTTCGCGCCGACGGCGTCGCTGCCGCTGTGCTGGTGGTGTCGGCGCAAGGCCAGGTCGGCGATACGGTAACGGTTGGCGGACTAGAGCAAGCCGCCGACAGCGATCTTCTGTTCCCCTACATCGTTCCGGCGCAGTTGTTTGCGCTGCACGCCTCGCTCAACCGCGGCCTGTCCCCCGACACGCCGAACCAGGCCGGCACCGTCAACCGGGTCGTCGCAGGCGTGCGCATTCACACTGCCCCATGATGAAGACGCTCTACTTCCTCGGAGTCGACGGCGGCGGAACAAAGACCGAGTTCGTCTGCATCGACGGGAGGGGCGCGGTGGCCGCCCGGCAGATCGAAGACACCACCTATCACCTGCAGGTCGGTCTGGATGGTGCCGTACGGGCATTGGAGGCAGGGGTGGCCGGCATCTGCGCGCAGCTCGGCATTGCGCCATCGGAGCTGACTTACGCATTCTTCGGATTGCCGGCGTTCGGCGAGGACAGCGCCATCGATCCGCAGCTCGAACGGCATTGCGGCCGCCTGCTCGGCCATGACCGCTATCGCTGCGGCAACGACATGATCTGCGGCTGGGCCGGTTCGCTGGCATGCGCCGACGGGATCAACCTTGTCGCGGGAACCGGTTCGATCGGCTATGGCGAACGGCAGGGCCGCGCCGCCCGGGCCGGCGGCTGGGGCGAAATATTCAGCGACGAGGGCTCGGCGTACTGGATCGCGATCCAGGGGCTCAACGCCTTCACCCGCATGAGCGACGGCAGGTTGCCAAAGGGCCCGCTCTACCGGGCGTTCCGCGACCACTTCGGGCTCGACGCCGATATCGACATCTGCGCGAGGGTGATGGGCAAACAAGGGCTGCAACGCGGCGAGATCGCGGGACTTGCTCCGATCGTCTCCCAGGCAGCCGCTGCGGGTGACGAGGCGGCGATCCGCATCAACGACCAGGCGGCCGGCGAGCTTGCGGCGATGGCGGAAGCTCTCCGCACCGAACTCGGCTTCGCGGCCGACGAGCTGGTGCCTTTGTCATGGTCCGGCGGCGTATTGACCAACAACTCACCGGTGCGGTCCCGGCTCGAGGCCTTGCTGCGGGAAAAGGCGCGGTACCGGTTCGTCGAGCCGCAGCATTCGCCAGCCTACGGCGCGGCGCTGTATGCCGCGCATCTGGCGGACGCAGACCCGCTCCATCCTGTAAACGGAGAGCGGCCGTGAAGTCGAAGCCGGACGATTCCGTTTCCGCTGTCTTCGGCGGCCTCGCCCCGGAGATCGCCGGTGCCTAGGCTCGAACGGCGCAACTTCCTCAAGGCCGGTGCGGCGACGATTGCCGCGATGGGCGCGGGTTTTCCCGCGCAAGCGGAATACCTCGAACACGACTGGTCGAACTACGATTGGGGGAGCGGACCGCCGGTGCCCGACCGGCTCTACCAGGGACCATTCACCAATTACGGCGCCGATGCCAACGCGCCGGGCGGCGAAGTGGCAATGGCCACATCGCCCTCCAGCGAGATCGTGCCCAATTACGGCATGGGCCTCACCGCCTATGTCTCGGGCGATACCGGCCCACCGCGGCTCCCGGGTCAGTCGCTCGCACGCGCGATCGAGGACATCGTGAAGCTGCCCTTCACGCAAAAGGTCTATCTCCGCCCGAACTGGCGCGAGGTGCAGAGCCGGCCCGGCCGG
Organism: Novosphingobium sp.; assembly: GCA_017744735.1. Lineage (GTDB taxonomy): Bacteria > Pseudomonadota > Alphaproteobacteria > Sphingomonadales > Sphingomonadaceae > Andeanibacterium. The sequence goes on from JAGIAR010000006.1 coordinate 130,820, forward strand.
CTCGACCTTCCCGACTGGTGGCACATCACATTCGATCTGGCGCGCCAATACGGCAAGCGCGTCGGTTTTCGCATCATGCTGGAAAACCCCGATTTCCCCGAACCCGGCATGCCCGAATTCCTGATGGACAAGGTGCCCTACGTGCCGTTGCAGGGCGCCTGGGAAGGCGACCCGTCGCAGGTCCGCTATCGCAAGAAGCACGCGATGCCGCGCTATGACGACCCCGCCTATCAGGCGGCCTTCGCGGAGCTCAACGGGCTGCTCGCCGACCAATACGACGGCAGTCCGGACGTCGAATACATGGATACGATGATGTACGGCTTCTGGGGTGAAGGGCACACCTGGCCGTTCGAGGGCAACGTCTTCCCGAGCAAGGCGATCGCCGAGCAGACGATGCTGCGCATGCTCGATGTGCAATTGAGCCAGTGGACGAAGACGCCGCTCGTCACCAACACCCAGCCCGACTTCAACAATGTCGGCAACGCCGCGATGCTCGACCGCACGGTGCGCGCGAACAACTGGATCCGCAGCGACACCATTTTCATCGAGAACACCCAGATCGAGGCACTCAGCAACCGCCCGTCCTGGATCGCGGCCGTCAGCGAGGTTCCGATGACGACCGGCGCGCCCGAGCGGCTCGGTATCGAGGACGGCGTGACGCTGAACGAACAGGTCATTGCCCATGTGCTCGCGGTCGGAGCGAATTACTGGTCGGTGTGGAACTGGCACGATGAGGCAGCGGCGCATGTCCTCAGCTATTACGACAAATATCCCGAGCCGATCGACCGCATCGCGCGCCGCATCGGCTATCGCATCTATCCTGCCTTTGTCTGGCCGTTCGAACGCGATGGAGGTGCCGGGGTGGTTATCGGCCTCGCCAACGACGGGGTATCCTCCCCGCCGGGGGTTGTTCGCCTCACCTTGAGCGACGCGGGAGGCGCCATAGTGGCGAGCGGCTGTGTCGACGCAGGCTATCCCCGGCCCACGGGAATTCGGCAGGCCATGCTCGCCTGGCCCGACAAGCGCGATTGGGTCGGCCTGCACTTGCGCGCGGAACTCGAAGTAAAAGGCGTTCGCCATCCTTTGCGATGGGCATGCCGACAGTTGCTCGCCGGCGACGGCTCTCTGGTCCTGCGCCGCAATATCCGGGCGTGATCGGGCCGGTCGGCGACCGGCATATTACCGGTTGCTTTCGGATGGGGCCGGGTTCTCTGCCCCCTATACCGACCGCGCGAAAGTATCGGATCGCGCCATGCGCCACCATGCAGCGAGGCGCGGATCCCTGCTTCCTTCGAGGAGTTCGCCGGGTTCGACGAAAGAGTAAACCTCATCGATCGAACGCATTTCCGCGACGTTGATCCGCTGGCGCAGCGCGTCGGGCGTGAATCCATCCGGCGATTGCAGGCCGGCCGCCACGACGATGTCACGCAGCGCGTCGAGCGTCGCCTTCTGGAAACGGGCAACCCGCTCGGCCTTCTCGGGAATAACCAAGCCCCGCTGGCGCGCAGGAGACTGCGTAGCGACCCCGGTCGGACATGTGTCGGTATGGCACCGCATCGACTGGACGCAGCCGAGCGAGAACATGAAAGCGCGCGCGGCATTGCTCCAATCGGCACCAAGCGCAGCGTTGATCGCAATCGACGCGCCGGAGTTCACCTTGCCCGAGGCTGCAAGCTTGATCTTGCCCTTGAGATTGGTGCCCACGAGGGCATTTCGGGCCAGAATAAGCCCTTCGCGCAGCGGCATACCGACTCGGTCCGACAGTTCGGTCGGCGCAGCGCCCGTCCCACCCTCGGCCCCATCGATCACGATGAAGTCGACGTAGATTTCCGTTTCCAGCATCGCTTTGACGACTGCGAACAATTCGTGAGGGTAGCCCACGCACAGCTTGATGCCGACCGGTTTTCCGCCGGACAATTCCCGCATATGCGCGGCGAATTCGACGAGTTCGCGAGGGGTAGAGAATGCCGAATGATAGGCGGGCGAAAGACAGTCCTGCCCTTCCGGCACATCGCGCGTACGGGCGATCTCGGCGGTCACTTTTGCGCCCGGCAGTAACCCGCCGTGGCCCGGCTTGGCGCCTTGGCTCAGCTTGATCTCGGTCATGACGACCGCGTCGTGCGCGGCCCGGTCCCTGAAGTGCGCGGGTTCGAAATTTCCTGCCTTGTCCCGGCAACCGAAATAGCCCGAGCCCACTTCCCAAACGATATCGCCGCCATGTTTGAGATGATAAGGCGAAAGCCCGCCTTCGCCGGTGTCGTGATAGAAGCCGCCGAGCTTCGCACCAAGATTCAACGCCTCGATCGCGTTCGCACCCAACGCTCCGAAACTCATCGCGGAAATGTTCAGGCGGGCTGCCGCATAAGGCCGGGCGCATTGCTCGCTCCCGACAGCGACCCGGGTATATTGGGGGGCAGTGCGGGACGGGGATATGGAATGGGCGAGCCATTCGTACTCGTCGGAATACACGTCCAGCTCGGTGCCGAACGGATGGGTGTCGACATCGCCCTTGGCGCGCGCATAAACCAGCGCCCGGTCTTCATGGTTGAACGGTCGTCCGTCCAGATCGCTCTCGACGATGTAAGCCCGCAGGAACGGGCGCAGCCATTCGAAAAACCAGCGAAACCTGGCCGAAACCGGATAATTCCGGCGCAGCGAATGACGCGTTTGGACCAGATCGATGCACGCAACAGTCAGCAGCGGCACAGTCAGGATCAGAAACCACAGGCACCAGGAATGCAGCAAGCCGGCCGCGGCCACCAATGCGGTTCCCGCCGCCCCCGCGATCAGAAGGACGTTTCTGGACAACGCATGATCGCGGAATAGAGCGTCTGCAAGTTTGGGAAGATCGCTCATGAGAGGAGATTCCGGATGATGCCGGCGACGTCTTTCCCGCGTCCGCCGAGCAGGGCCTTGGCGGAATAGAGTGCCATGCCGGCGACCTGCCCCGGCTCCACCTTTGGCGGCATTACCAGTTCGAACCGGTCGGTCACGACATCGAGCAGCGCCGGGCCAGGAGCGGCCAGCCATTGCCGGACCGCAGCATCGAGTTCCTCGGCTCGCTCGATCCGCCAGCCGCGAAACCCCATCGCTTCGGCTACGCCGGCAAAATCGGGGTTCACGAGGTCGGTGTAGGCCTCGAGCAAGCCTTCGACCTTCTGTTCGATCTCGACAAAATCGAGCGCGCCATTGTTGAACACGGCAACCTTGATCGGCAATTTCTCCTGCACCGCGGTGAGCAGATCGCCCAGCATCATCGCCAGGCCGCCATCGCCCGAAAGCGCGATCGCCTGCCGTTCGGGGAACGCAGCCTTGGCTCCGAGCGCCTGCGGCATCGCGTTCGCCATCGTCCCGTGGCTCAGGCTTACAATGGTGCGGTTGCGGCCAGTCGAGACGATGTGGCGCAGGCACCAGACCATCGGCGACCCGCCATCGGCGGTGAAGATCGCATCGTCGTCGGCATGGCGAGAGATCGTCTCGGCAAGGTATTGCGGATGGATCGCGCCGCCCTTGCCGACCGTCGCGTGCTTGCCCTGCTCGATCTCGCTCTTCCGGCGGCGCGCAAGACATTCGGTCAGGAAGCCGTCGTTTTCGCGCTGCCTTATCCGAGGCAAGAGCGCCGCCAGCGTCGGCCCGATGCCGCCGACCAGCCCGATCCCGACCGGGTGACGCCGCCCAAGATGCGTGCCGTCGATATCGATCTGCAGTATCCTGGCCTTCTCCGGATAGAACTGCCGCCAGGCGAAATCGCAGCCGAGGAGCAGCAATGTGTCGCATTCCAGTAGCGCGCGATATCCGGCTTCGTTTCCGAAAATGCCGGTCATTCCGACATCGTAGGGATTGCCGTGTTCGAGGAAGTCCTTGGCGCGCGATGTGTGGGCAACCGGTGCGTGGAGTCGGGCGGCGAGCGCCACCACCGCATCGTGCGCATGTTCGCAGCCGGAACCCCCGTAGATCGCAACGCGGCCGCCTTCGTTCAGGGCCGCCGCCAATCGAGCGAGTTCGGCTTCTGAGGGAACCACCGCCGGCTCTGCCCGGTGAACGGCAAAGTGCGGCTCGTCGGGCGCCTTGGCACTCGATACGTCGGCCGGCACGATCAGGACTGCCACGCCCCGCCGCGCCAGCGCAGCCTGCGCCGCCATCGCCGTCATCCGCCGCGCCTGAGCGGGAGTACGGATCTCTTCGCAGAAAACGCTGCAGGATTTGTAGATTGCCTTGAAATCGACTTCCTGCGGAAAATCGAACCCGAGTTCGTCGCGAATGATCTGGCTCGCGATCAGGATTACCGGCGCCCGGTTGCGATGAGATTCGAACAAGCCATTGATGAAATGCAGGCTTCCGGGACCGCACGAACCGGCGCAGGCAGCCAGTTCGCCAGTAAGCATCGCATCGGCCCCAGCCGCGAAGCCGCCCGCCTCCTCATGCCTGACATGGACCCAGCGGATCCCGCTCGCGCGGATGGCATCGGTTATGTGATTCAGTGTGTCGCCCGGAATGCCATAGCAGCGTCGCACGCCGGCAGCCTCGAGGGTTTCCACGATCACCTCGGCGACCGTCGTCATGGTTGCTGTCCTTGATCGGGCACGGGCGTCTCAGTTTCATATCCATGCTAAACGCGGCGTGAACGCATCTTGCGCGACACGGCCCTTCGACCGTGCAGCAAAGCACCGGTTCACGATCGAATCTCCACTGCGCAACGGGGCAAGTCACGTTTCCTAGCGTCCGGAGCGAAATGGCCGCCTTACCGACAAGGCCGATACGCCGGCTGCGTGAACTGGTGGTCGATCTCCACGCGCAAAATGGCGCCTAGCGCCGAAGCGGGGTTTGCTTGGCCAGATCGTTCCGGATGGTGGTCGCGGCAACCCCACCTTCGCCCATCGCGTGGCTGATCTGATCGAGGCCTTTGACTACATCGCCTGCCGCATAGAGGCCTGGGACATTGGTGCGCTGATGGGCATCGACTCTCAGGCAGCCATCGTCCGTGCGATCGGCGCCGAGTTGGCCCGCCAGTTCCGAACGGATGTCCGAGCCCAGCGCGGGATAGAGGCTGTCGAAGGACTGGGCGCCCTCGTCCAGTCCGACTACGATTTTGCCCTCAGCCAGAGTGATCGTCCGGCACGGGCCCGCGATGACAATACCCGCCTCGCTCAACTGCGCCTCTTGCTCCGCGGAAAGGTCGTGCCTGTCCGGGGCGAACAATGTGACATCGTCGGTATAGCTGCGCAGGAATATCGCCTCTTTGCACCCGCGCGCTCCTGTGCCGAGCACCGCGACTCTCAGGTCGGTTACCTCGTAGCCGTCGCAGATCGGACAGTAGCGCAGGCGGCCATCGGCGACAGCGCGATCGTGCATCTCTTCGTCCATCATCGGCGGGCGACGGTTGACCACCCCGGTTGCGATCAGGACTGCTCGGGCAAGCTGGGTCTCTCCATCGACCAGCGCGGAAAATCCTTCCCCCGTTCGCTTCAATACTTCGACCCTCCCGTCTACCAGTTTGGCGCCACTCTTGACGGCGTGGCGGCGCATGCGCGCGAGAAGGACCGGGCCAGATATTCCATCCGGAAATCCAGCGTGGTTGCGAGTCAGGGGGATTATGCCCGCCCGGCTTTTTCCGGAATCGATCACGATCACCGAGAGATGAAACCGCGCCAGATAGACCGCTGCCGTGAGCCCCGCCGGGCCGCCGCCCACAATTGCGCAGTCCCATATTTTTGTTGCCATGCCGCACGAAACCTTTCTGGATGCGTTGAGAGTGTATCCGGCCTGAGACGGGAACGCCCCGATCCAAGGAAGGGGTTCCATCGTCGCCGATTCATCCCGCTCTTCGGTCCATGGGGACGCATCTTCGCGGCTGCAGAAGATCGTCTGCGCCGTTCAACCCGCTCCGTTTTTCCTCTCCGAAAAAGACGCCGCGGGTCGGATCGGCGCAGGGGTAACAGGCAGGCGGCAATTCGGTGGGCTACGATGCGGCTGAAACCGCATGAATGTCGGTCGTTCAGCTATGCTGCCGTCGTCCGGGAGAGCTGGGTCCATTCATCTGCTGCCGCCGGCTCCTGAGCAGCCGATTGTGAGCCATCGCAGGGATGGCTCTCCCGCCATTTCGTCCAGCGACGCCGCAAATCGACCGGCTTGATCCCGTGGAGCTCCAGCAATTCTGCTTGAAGGACACGATCGGTTCGGAAATGTCGGAAGTCGCATCGCAGCTCACACCAGGCGACCAATATCCGTACCGTATCCGAATAGCCCAGAATTATGGGCCAAACGGTTCGCTCGGTTTCATGGCCCGCTTCGGTTTTGTATCGTATTCGCAACCTTTTGCCGTCGCGCGCTGCTGAGCGTATGACCGCCGGATCTATCGCGGTCTCGCGTTCCGATGCGACCGGCCTTGGCCCAAGGCTTGGCTCCAGAATGACGGGCCGCAGGTGCTCCGGGACTACGTCAACAATCTTGGAGATAAGGTCCCGCGCGGCGTTGGCCAGAGAAATGTCATTGCGGCCCATCACCCATTGCGCACCCAGCACAAGCGCCTCCACCTCTGTGCTTGTCAGCATCAGTGGAGGCATGTCGTAACCGGGGGCCAGGACATACCCCAGACCTGCCTCGCCCCTGATCGGAACCCGCTGCCCCATCAGATCCGCTATGTCCCGATACACCGTGCGCTTAGAAACCTCGAGTTCCGCCGCCAATGCTGCCGCGGTTATCGGCCGGCTCGAGCCGCGCAAAATCTGGATGATCTGAAAGAGGCGTTCGGCCCGTCGCATCGTTGCTGACTCCTGCTGCCATAATGGTGGCAGCAGGCTTATGCCACAAGAGCCAGCCGATGCAGCTGCTGCACAGAGCGAAGGAGAAAGCATGAAACTCGCATCCATCCGCTTGGTCGTGACCGACATCAAGGCGGTCGTCGCATTCTATGAGAATGTCACGGGCTTAACCGCCGAATGGCTTGGCCCGCTTTTCGCCGAGATCGTCACGCCCGGCGCCACGCTGGCGATTGGGGACGTGGAGACAGTCGGGCTGTTCAAGGAAGGTAGCGCGGAAGCGGCGGCGAACCGTTCCGCCGTCCTGGAATTCCAAGTGGATGACGTCGAGGCAGATTTCGTGAGACTGAAGGAGGAATTGGAGGTGGTGATGGCGCCCAAACTCATGCCTTGGGGCAACAAGGCGGCTCAGTTCCGTGACCCCGAAGGGACTCTTGTCAGCCTCTACACACCGCAGACCGACGGAGCGAAGCGACGATTTACCCAGCGCTGAACCGATCGGGCAAGCGGGAGAATTTTTTGGGGGTTTCGGGGTTCGGCCGGCGCAGGTTTCTCAGGCGCTCCGTTTCGATCCACCGCCGCATTCGATTGATCCGACAGCGCTACCCCGATCGGAGGGCCCAAAGCTGGCCCCTGTCCCGCTCCAAGAGGACAGACGCGGTTGCCGCGCGGTTGCAATGCTTCACGGGCAATACGGGGAGGACGAATGCTCGACGGTAACAAAGTGATCATCACTGCTGCGCTCAACGGCGGGATGCAACAGGACCGCGACGGCGCGATCGTGCCGAAGCAGCCCGCCGAAATCGGCGAGGCGGCAGCGCGCTGCTACGAAGCCGGCGCTTCGCTGGTTCACGTCCATGCGCGCGGGCCGGACGGCAAGAACAGCGGCGACAAGGCGATCTATTCGGAGATCATCCGCGAGATTCGCAAGCGCAGCCCGGTGCTCGTGCAGACCACCAACGGGATCGGCGTCAGGCGCGATCCGAAAACCGGCGAATTCCATTGGCCGTCGGACAGCGAACGGCTCGGGATCCTCCAGATCGACCCTCCTCAGGATGTGTTCGGGATCGCCGCCGGATCGGCGGACTTTCACAACCCCGAAGGCGGTTATCCAACCGAAACGCCCTATGTGAACTCGCCCGAACTCCTCAAGGCGACGATCAAGTCGGTTTATGAACGTGGCAGCGCCCTCGAGTACGAGATCGTCGAGGCAAGTTCGCTGTACCGGCTGATGCGCTATGCCGACGAGGGCCTGTTCGACAAGGACCGCGAGAACGTGTGGCTGCTGTATGGCGGCGGTTTCGGCGCGACCCCGCCGGTCGCGCGCAACATCATCTTTTCGATCGACGAAGGCCTGAGGATGTTTCCGAAGGCGATCGTGGGCGTCACCGCAACCGGACGCGACATGTTCAAATTCGTCACGCTCGGCATCGCGATGGGCTGCGACCTGGTCCGCGTCGGGTTCGAGGACGGGATCCACTTGCCCGACGGCAGCGTGGCGCGCGACAATTCCGAAATGGTCAAGGCAGCGGCCGAGATCGCGGCGTTCTACGGCGCCAGGCCGGCGACGGTCGAGGAAGCCCGCCAACGTTTCGGGATCGGATGACCGCCGCCGCGCCGGTGCTTGTGCTCTATGGCCCGATGATGGCCGGGCAGCGGGCGGCATGGGAGGCGGACTACCGGATCGTCCAGTTGGCAGGCGGCGAACTGCCGCCCGCCGAGCTCGCCGACGCGATCGAGGTCATCGCGAGCGGCGACACCGTGCCCAACGCGCTGATCGATGCGCTCCCGGCGCTGCGGCTCGTCGCATGCTTTTCCACCGGCTACACCGGGATCGACCTCGCACACTTGGCGTCGCGCGGGATCGCGTTGACGACTGCGGGCGGAGTGAACGCGCACGATGTCGCCGATCACGCGGTCGCGCTGGCGCTGGCGCTGTGGCACGGGATCCCGGCGGCGGACCGTTCGGTGCGCGAGGGCGGCTGGCGGGAAAGCCGCGTCCCGCGCGCTTCGCTGCGCGGAAAGCACGCGGGCATCATCGGGCTCGGCCGCATCGGCGGCGCGATCGCGGGTCGGCTCGCGGCGCATGAGATGGAGGTCCGCTGGTGGGGGCCGCATGCAAAGCCCGGCGCGCCGTTCGCGCGAGCCGCCAACTTGGCCGACCTCGCGCAATGGAGCGACGTGCTGGTCGTCGCCAGCCGCGCCGCGCCCGAAAACCGGCATCAGGTCGATGCGGCAGTCCTCGCCGCACTCGGCCCCACCGGGATGCTGGTGAACATCTCGCGCGGCTTCCTGGTCGACGAGGAAGCGCTGATTTCGGCATTGCGCGCCGGCGCGATCGGAGGCGCAGCGCTCGACGTGTTCGAGAAAGAACCGTCCCCGCCCGAGAAATGGGACGGAGTGCCGAACACGGTGCTGACGCCGCATATCGCCGGCTACACGCAAGAGGCGGGCATCGACATGCGACGCCAGCAGCATGAGAACGTGCGCCGCCACTTCGCCGGCGAGCCACTGCTCACGCCCGTTCACGACCCGCTCTGACCATTTCAGGGAATAGCGCACCGATGACCGAGTTCGATCCAGCCACCGGCCTCGCGCGCGGCAGCTTCGGCGTCGGCACCTATCGCCTGCCCGACAGCCCTGCGTTCCCCGGCCTGGTGCTGGCCGACGGCAGCCTGATCGACCTCTCGGCGCGCTACCGCGATACCCAAGCGGTGTTCGAGGACTGGGCGCGCGCGCTCGACTGGTTCGCCGACCTCGCGGCGAAGGGCGGCAGCAGCGACCTCCGGTTCGCCGACGTCGAATGCCTGCCGGCGTTAGCTCACCCCAACCTGCTTGGCGCGGGGTCGAACTATCGCCAGCACGTCGCCGAGATGATGACCCACAACAAGTTCAACCAGGATCATCGCCTGCCGGGCGAAGACGACGCCGCGTTCTTCCGGCGCAACCTGGCTGAAGTCGACCGGCGCGCGCGCGAAGGCATGCCGTTCCTGTGGACCGGCCTCCACTCCTCACTCTCCGGTGCGAACGACGACATTGCGCTGCCGCTGATCGGTGAGAACCCCGACTGGGAACTGGAACTGGGCGTGATCGTCGCCGGCACCGGCCGCTACCGGACGCCCGAGGAGGCCGCAGATTTGATCGCGGGCTATGTGATCGTCAACGATCTCGGCACGGTCGACGAGTTCCGCCGGGTCGACATCAAGTTCGGCTACGACTGGATCAGCAAGCACCAGCCCGGATTCAAGCCGTTCGGCCCGTTCGTGGTACCCAAGCAGTTCGTCGATCGCGACCGAATCCGCATCCGGATGAAGGTCAACGGCGAAACGATGCAGGACTGGCCGGTGACCGACATGATCTTCAGCCCCGAGCAGATGCTGTCCTATGCCAGCGAGCGAGTGCGGCTGATGCCGGGCGATCTGCTGATCACCGGCTCCCCGCCCGGCAACGCGGGCTCACATGGCGGGCGCTGGCTCAAGCCCGGCGATGTGGTCGAGAGCGAGCTCGAATTTCTCGGCCGCCAGCGCAATCACGTTGTCTCGGAGGACAGCGGCGGTCGCGGTACCAATTTCGGGCCGTTCCTGACGAGTTGGTAGCGCTCAGCGTGCGTAGTCGGCACGTGCATCGTCGAGCATGCGGGTAAGCGCGGCCCATTCGCGATCGATCACCGCATCGCCGTTCTCGAAGCCCTTCGCCATCGCCACGCAATCGGCCTCGCACGGCCAGCACAGTTCGGTCTTGGGATCGTTGCAGGCAGACAGCGTTGCCACCTGCATGCGGCACGCGCGTTCGAGGTAGTACATCCGCGAAAAGCATTCGCGCACGTTCTTGCCCACCACCAGCGGGCCATGGTTGCGCAGCATCAGAACATCTCCATCGCCGAGTGCGGCGGGCAGCTGCGCCCGCTTCTCAGCGGTGTTGAACGCGCCGCAATATTCAAGATAGCCGACTTTGCCGTAAAACCGCAGCGCATGCTGAGTGAGCGGCAGAAGCCCGTCGCGATAATTGGCGACCGCGATCGTCGCCTCTGTGTGGGCGTGCATGACGCAGGCCGCCTGCTCGGTTGCCTGGTGAATGGCGCTGTGGATGCAGAACCCGCCACGGCTGATCCCGAGGCCAGTGGGATCGGAGACGATGTTGCCGTCGACATCGCACTTCACCATGTCGGACGCCCTCGCCTCGCCGAACAGATGGCCGTAGGGCAGTTGCAGGAACCGCCCCTCCTCGCCCGGCACGCGGATCGAGATATGGGTGTGGATGATATCGGTGATCCCCAGCCAGTCGAACAAACGGTAGGCGATCGCCAGCTCGACGCGCGCCTCGCGCTCGGCTTCGGAACACTCGGCCGTCATTGGCCGCGAATCCATGATGTTGCCGGTGATCGTGTTCATCGTTCGCGCTCTCGACTTACAATTTGGGCTCTTCGCCCGACTGGATGCGTTTGAACAGAGCCATCGCGCTCAGTGCCCGGGGAAGGCCGGCGTAAGGGATCGTCTGCAGGATCACTTCCTTCAGCTCGTCGTCGGTGAAGCCCACTTCCTTGGCATGCTTGAAGTGCAGCGCAACCCCGTGCGCACCGATCGCGATCAGGATCGAGATGCAGATAAGCTCCCGTTCGCGCAGCGAAAGCCCGGGGCGCGCCCAGATCGTCCCGAAATTGGCTTCCGAAATGATCCGCCACAAGTCCTCGTCGAGTTCGCGCACTCCCTCGTTCTGGCCCCAGCCGAGCTGGCGGATCACCTCCAGACCTGCCTTTTCGCGATCGTCGTTATATGCCGTCATACTGCCGCATTCCCGGTCAGAAGTTCACCGACGCGCGCACCCCGAAGGTCCGGGGAGCCAGCAAGCGCGAGCCGAAATAGGGGAACACCGAGTAAGACGAACTCATCGTCTGCGCCGAGACCGTGACCACATCGGTGACGTTGTCGACATAGGCCTTGATCGAGAAACGATCGTTCGGCGCAATGTAGCTCAGCCCCAGATTGACACGGGCGGTGCCGCCGCCCAGGCCCAGCGGGATATACGAGATATCGGTCTGGTAATGGTCCTCGTAGCGGACATTGCCCTCGGCCACGATCTTCGCGCCGCTGCCGAGCGGAATGGTCTGCTCGATGTCGCCCATGATCGTCCATTCGGGCGAATTCAGCGGCGTGACCCCCGCGCAATCGACCGTCGCTTGCGGCACTCCGGGCGTAACCGCGCAGTCCGAAGCGGCGGGCGGGGGCGCCAATGTCTGGTAGGTGAAGGAATCGTACTTCGCCTTCAGATACTGGACCTGCGCGCCGATCCGCGTGTTGTCGAGCGGAAGGAAATCGCCTTCCACCTCGAGGCCGTAAACGTGCGACTTGCCCGCGTTTTCGGTGACCAGCGTCGAGGTCGAGCCGACCAGCTTGACGAAGCTCACCTGCTGATCGGTGTAGTTGAGATAGAACGCCTCCGCGTTCAGCTGCACGCGGTTGCCGAAGAAGCGGTTCTTGGACCCCAGCACATAGGAGATCACCTTTTCGGGCTGGTAGGTGTCCGAGCCCGGCGGGCCGTAATAGAAGCCGCCCGCCTTGAAGCCGGTGCTGACGTTGCCGTAGAGCAGATTGCTGGGCCCGGCGTCGAGTTCGAACCCGGCCTTCCAGTTCACCTGGTTCCAGCTCTGCTTGCCGACCACCGTATTGACCGGATTGCCGACCGGGGCCGGCGGAATCACCGGATCGGGTCCGATGGTGGCGATGTTGTAGCGTTTACTGTCCGAACTCTTCTGCTCGTAGGTATAGCGCAGCCCGCCGGTGAGGCGGAACGTGTCGGTAAGGCCGTAGGTCAGCTGGCTGAACAGCGCGCCGGTCCAGCCCGAAAGATTGGTCCACTGATCGCTGAAGGTGTGGCGCGTCGCGTTCTCGCCGTTCGCGCGGGCATGCAGGTCGGTGTTCAGGTAATAGGCGCCGAAAACGTACTGGAAGCGCTGGCCCGAGGGCGAGGCGAGCCGCAGTTCGACCGATTCCTGCTCGGGGTGCTGCTTCTCGCGCAGCTGCCAGCTGGTGCCGGTGGTAACGTAACTCACATCCGACTTGCGATAGCCGCCGATCAGCGAGAACGTTCCGATTCCGGTCGTAAGATCGGCGTTGAGGTTGGCGCCATAGTAATTGCTGTCGAGGAACGGATCGGTCGTCTGGGGCGCAATGTGAGCCGCGGTATAGTAGCTGGCCAGATCTCCGACGTCGGTATAGGGGTCGGCGACAAAGCACCCATTGCCCTGCTTTCCCAGGTTGGAACAGTTGGTCCGCAAGGTCGCGCCCGGGCCCTTGCCGCCTTCGTGCGACCAGTCGCCGCTGAGCAGGAGCGAGAAGTTCGAACTCGGCTCGAACAACAGCGATGCACGTGCCGCCTGGACATCCTCGTCGCTGGTGCCGTCGCTCATGTAGCCATTGTGCTTTGCGCGCTGGCCTGCGACGCGAAACGCGACCGTATCGCTCAGCGGAACGTTGAGCGCGCCGCTGAAATCGAAATGCCCGTAGTTGCCGACGTCGACGCTGGCATCGCCCCCGAACGAGAAGTCCGGCTTTTTCGGAATGATGTTGATCGCGCCGGCCGTGGCGTTGCGCCCATAGAGCGTGCCTTGGGGTCCCTTGAGCACCTCGATCCGGTCGAGATCGTAATAGAGTCCCCTGAAAGTCGTCGGGGTCGCGAGATATACCCCATTGTAATTCACCGCCACCGCCGGATCGGCGAAGGCGTTGCCGCTTAGCGAACTGACCGAGCGGATGCTGAAGGTGGTGTACGGGCCGCTGCTCGGCTGGATCTCGATGCCGACGGTCGTGCGCGCGATCGCGTCGGTATCGGTAACCCCCTTGGCCTTGAGTGAGTCCCCCGTGATCGCGGTGATCGAAAGCGCTGCGTGCTGGACGTCTTCCGCCCGCCGCTGCGCGGTGACGATGATCGTGCCCAGCCCGTCCGCAGACGCGTCGGCAGCGGCTGCCGCGTTGGCCGGAGCCGTCGTATCATCCGCCGCGAATGCCGGCGAACCGAATACGGCCGCGAACACCGCCAGCGAGGCCCCGCCTGCAAATACTGCCCTCATCGAACCCCTCCCCATATTCTTTTTAACTTTGGTGATGGGGTTCTAGGAACGGCAAGAGAAAGGGTCTGTCCGTCTGCAAGAGGACAGCTCGGAGCGATAGGGCCCGCGGGTTAGCGCAAGACCAAGCGCGCGAGTTCGTAGGCGCTGCTGACGCCCAGGCGATGGTAGGCGCGCTTGCGGTAGGTGAGCACCGAAGACGCCGCGATGCCGAGGTCAAGCGCAGCGCCTTCGACCGATATGCCCATCGCCGCCCGCGCGCAAATCTGGCGCTCGCGCGGGGTGAGCTGGGGGCAATGCCGAGCAAAACGCTCCTCGAGTTCGAGAATGCGTTCCGCGCGGTCTTCCACCACTTCGCCCACCAACGCCCGGTGCCGATCGATCAGCGGCGTGACGAGACGGAAGTACCCGCCCAGCCAATCGAGTTCGCGCGCGTCGAAACCGCCCGACTGGCGCCGCCGCGCAACCGTCAGGCAACGCCAGCCGTCGCGGCCGAGCTTGCGCAGAAAAGAGACCCGTTCGATGACCTCCGCCCGTTCGAGCATGCGGCGGTAGGCCGGGACCAGAATGTCGCTGGGAAGCACCCTCAGCCGCAAGATGGTGCCATCGCCGTCGATCCGGTCGATCGCTGCCTGCAGCGGATCCGAGGGCAGGAAGCGCGTGACGTAGGCAGGCCCCGAAACAGGCGGCTTCCCGCTCTCGGTTTCCGCAATCAATGGCTCGGTGCGCGCGCTGCCATCGATGAGGTAGAGACGATCGACGCGCACCCCAGCCTCCAGCCCGGCGCTGAACGCGCGGTAGAAGCGTTCCGAGCCCATCGCCGCCGCGGCCTGCTCGAACGGCCCGAGCACCTCGGGCACGATCCGTTCGGTTTCGATCCGCTCGATCTGCATGGCTTCTTTCTCGCCGACAGTCTTGTCCCAGAACCGGTGGACAAGCCGCCGGTCGATTTTGGGCTAACCCGGCTTCGCAAGCAAGCAGGAGACGGACGCATGAAATTCGGGCTGTTCCTTGGCATCTGGGAGAACCCGGTCGCCGCGAATAATCATCACGCGATCCTGCATCAGGTGATCGACTACGTGGTAGAGGCGGAGCGGCTCGGGCTGGTTTCGTGCTTTCTCAACGAGCACCATTTCACCGGCCTTCCGCAAATTCCGTCGTCGATGATGATGCTGGCGAACCTTGCCGCGCGAACCGAGACGATGCGCCTCGGCACTGCGGTGACGATCCTGCCGTGGCACAATCCGCTACTCTATGCCGAAGAAGTCGGAACGCTGGATCTGCTATCCAACGGACGGTTCGACTGCGGCGTCGGCCGCGGGTTCCGCTACACCGAATGCCGCGGTTTCGGCATCCCGGCGGAAGAGCTGATGCCCCGCTACGAAGAGGCGCTGGAAATCCTCGATCTCGCCTGGCACTCCACCGGCCGGTTCTCCTTTGCCGGGCGGTTCTGGCGGTTCGACGACGCGATCATCGATCCGACCCCGATCCAGCGCCCGCACCCGCCGCTGTGGATCGCGGTCGGGAGCGACGCGTCCGCCATCCGCGCGGGCGCGCGAGGCCAGAGCCTGCTGCTCGACCAGTTCAGCGATTCAAGTCAGATCGGAAGGCGCATCGCCGCCTATCGCCAGGCCGCCGAAGCCAACGGGCACGGGTACGATCCGATGCGCGTGGGCGTGACCCGGGCCTTCCACCTTACCGCGAGCGAAGCGGAAACCCGCGACGCGCTGGACCATCACCAGCATGTGCTGGCCAACAACCGCAAATTGTCGACCGACCCGAACCAGCTTGCCGATGGGCTCCACCGCCCGCCGATGGCCGACGGAGATCCGGACGACATCTGGTTGATCGGGACGGTCGAGCAGGTCACGCGGCGGATCAAGCGTCTGCAGGCGGCCGGAGCGGAGTACCTGCTGCTGCTCGACGCGACCGGCGACACCGGCAGCCTGCGCCGGCTCGCCGACGAAATCATGCCGGCGTTCGATGCCGCAGAGCGTGTGGTGGAACCCGTCTAGCGGACCGCGCGATCACGCGCCGGCGGCAGCTGCCTCAGTGGGTCACCAGCGTGCACAGCTCGAACGGGCTCGTGACCCGCAGCCGCTGGTAGGCGCGCTTGCGATAGGTCCGCACCGAAGTCTTCGCGATCCCGAGATCGAGCGCCGTACCCTCGACCGTCATGCCGATCGCCGCGCGCGCACAAACCTGCCGCTCGCGTTCGGTCAATTCGGCAAAGCGTCCGGCAAACCGCTCTTCGAGCTGGAGCACGCTCAGGCAGCGCTTGGCGGCCGGGCGATCGCGGTTCATCGGCAACATCGGCAGCGAGAGGCAGGCCAGGCCGACGATCATCTCGACCTCGCCGTCTGAGAAATAGCCGTCGGAAAGGTGTCGGGCGACGCTAAGCACCCGCCACGAGTCGATCCCGCGCTGAATGATCGATATGCGCTCCAGGATCCCTGGCTCGTCGTAGAATTGTCGCCGAAACCCCGTAGATGCGATGTCGCTCGGGCGGACTCGCAGAAACGCGACGTTGCTGGTGCGCGGCGCCGCCTGATAGGCGTCGCAGACCGGATCGAGCGGCTGGTACCACTTGTTGTAGGTCTCGAAGAGTTCGGCCACGCCGGGCTCGCAGAACGAATATTGCAATTCGTGATTTTCCCGGCCGGTCGCCTCGAACAGATAGATGCGACGCGCGCCGGCAGTCGACGACATGATCGCCTCGCGCAGGTGCACGCCGAAATCCTCCGATCCGATAGCACCCAGCAGCTTCTCGTAATGCACGCCCAGAGTGGTGGGAATGCTCCATGCCTTGATCTGGGTTAGCTGCACGCGACGACCCTTTCCTTTACTCTGCCGCGGTCAATGCCGCCGGTCTTTCACGGCGTTCGGTCAGGCCGATGATCACCAGCGCGAAGGTGGCGAGGCCGGCCGGCAAGGCGAACAGCGACATGACTGTCGTCTCGCTCACGCCGTTGCTGAGCGCGAAACCGATCAGGATCGGCGCGAGGATGGTGCCGACCCTTCCGACGCTTTTGGTCCAGCCGATCCCGATTGCACGGATCGCCTCGGGGTAGTGGCTGGCAAGCACCACGTTCACCCCCCCATAAGCGCCGAGCAGGAAGAAACCGCACACGCCGAGCAGGATCAGCAGGGTGGCCGGCGAGGCGCTCGCCAGGATCTGGCCGATGCCGAACAGCATCACGGTCGAGATGACCAGAAAGCCGATCAGGACGGGCAAGGCCCCGAACCGGTCGATCAGCAAGCCGACACCCAGTGCCGCGACGATCCCTCCGAACGAAAAGGTGGTTACCGAAATCGCCGCGATCGACGGATCGTAGCCGACGTCGACCAGCAGGATCGGCAGCCATGAGAACAGGCAATAGCTTATCGTCAACATGCAGATGAACAGCAGCCACAGCGCGAGCGTTCCTACCAGCAGCCTGGGTGCGAGCACGGCGAGGGGATTGAGCGTTCCGCCGATTCCTTCGGACCGGTCCGGTCCGGCTTCGGGGCTGCGCCTGCCGAGCCAGAGCCAGGCGAGCACCGCCGTCGCGAGGCAGCATGCCCCGATAGCGATCATCGCGGCGCGCCAGCTGCCGACGCCGAATATCCCCACCACGAGCCCGGCGATGGTCGCGCCCATCCCGTAGCCGGTGAACAAGGCGGTGATAACCAGCCCGCGCCGGTGCGGAGGCGCCACCGCGCTGACCATCGCCAGGCAAGTCGGCAGCGCGCCGCCGAGAAACACCCCGGTCATCAGGCGGGTGGCAAACAGCAGGTTGCCGGTACCCGCGAAGCCCGACGCGACCTGGAACACGCCGAAACCGGTCGCGGTGACGATCACGACCTTGCGGTTGCCGATCTTCGATGCGAGCAGTGGAAACAGGATCAGCCCGAACAACTGCCCGATGAGATTGGCGGAAAAGATGGGCCCGAGCTCGGCATGCGACAGCGACAACGAGGTTTCCACCGCGGGCGCGATCGGCCCCATGATCGAGTGGACGAGGCCATCGAGTAGGTAGACGAGCGCGCAAACGACCAGCACGGCCGGCAAGTCAGCGCCGAACTCACCGTCCGGACGGCGCCCTGGCCGATCTTCGCCCATCTCGCGTATTTCCTCTCGATCTGTTTCCCCACGTTTCGCATTCCCGTGCACCGCACCGTGTCCTCTCGATAAGGGACAGGGGCCCCGGATCGACACGAGTTACAGCGGTGCGCTACTGGACAAACAAGTTTGGGCCCGCGATCGCAGCGAACATCGCTCCGAACCGGTTCCACCAGAACCGCACGGTTTCCTGGCAGATGTCGATCCCGCGCTCGAACAGGAGGCCTTCGACATTCCGCAGCGGCAGCGGAAGCCGCACCTCCATCAGCACCACGGGACATGACCTTAGGAGGCAAGTTGACGCGTTTGAAAGAGTGTCTGGCTTTGCCACGTAACCAATTTGCAGACCATCTACAGCGGCAACGTCAACGCGTACCAGAACACCGGCATCGTCAAGGTCCAGGTGGATGCGGGCGACGTGCAAGACAGCACCCTGGAACTGGCGGGCAACACGCAGGAAGCGGTCGTGGTAGGCAACACCGGGTTCAACGGACTGTCGCTTGCCGGCACCGCCGGCGCGACCGGCGCCGGTATCGCGAGCGTCCAGATCGTCGCCGACGATTCCGCCCTCACCGCGGCGAATTACGGCACCAATTTGATCAGCACCAACCAGATCACCGGCAGCAGTGTCGAGACCAGCGGAAACCTCAACCGCGCAATCGCCTATGCCGGATCGGTGTCCAATACGCTGGATATCCACGCCGAAACCCTTACGGTCGATGCCTCGCTGGACGGTATCGGCTCGCAGGTCTATTTCAACGATCCCGCCCCCGGCGGCTTCGTGCTCGACAACGATCCGGCGACCGCCCCGCGGGTCGATGCCGCCTACGGCCTGCTCAACGTCCAGTCGGCTTCCGGCAGCGTCAGCGCCGAGAACACCTCGGACGAAGGCTCGGCGATGATCGTCACCACCAGCGGTTCGGACGGCGGTTCCAGCCTGCTCAACCGCGACAATGCGATCATCGGTGCGGCCTATGGCAACGACGCGGCGAACACCGCCGGTCTCGCGGTCGGAAACCTGACGACCTCGGACGGGAGCTTCGCGACCGTGGCCGCGGACCCCGCAACCGAGACGAGCATTTCGACGCGCGACAACCTGATCCAGGCGCTCGCCTACGGCAACCGCGCCGGCAATGCAGTCGCTGTTACCGGCACCAATATCTACTACAACACGAGGCGTTCAATTTCCAGTATTGGTTTGAATGCTATATTCGTTGCTTTGATACCTTCAATCACCTCTTTAACCCGCCGAGTCACAATCGTCATGCGCGTTCCTTCAGGTCGGAACATATCCGAACCATCCCAACTCTCCCCATCAAAATAATAGCCCAGCCATACATTTATCTCCTGTGTCTGCGGTACATTCATTCGTCTCACTTTTGGCGACCGACTGTTGATGAGAGGGCCGCAACGCCCAGTAGTCGCCAGCGAGCCGTAACCGGGGATCACCATTCCTTTCTTGTCTTTGAGGTCAACTGGGCATGTTTTCCAGCCTACAATGCCTTCGGCCGTGAGAGCCTCCTGAATGCGTGACGAAATGAGATCGAATGCACTTGTAGTCCCTATAAGGTCGCACGGCCTACCCCCCTCGACCTGCCTTAACGTAATCACTCGCGTGCACTGGCCGGATATCCATAGATTGAGTTCGGCGTTGTCATAGGGGCAGGTAATCTCTGCACGGACAGAGCCGCGATCGAATGCCTCGCCAAAAAGATATAAGCTAGAAAGATCAACTCCCATCACATTTAGAACCCTATCTTCAGCCCATATTTCTGCGCGATAGAACCCCCAAATTTAAGAAGCTGTTGCTGCGTAGGCGGAGAGCCTGAACGGAGAAATTCTTGCCAAGATTGGTTATAAGCTCTGGCATTCGAGGCATGCGGTTTTGTATCCCACCAAGCTCCAAATTTGGGATCGGGATTGCAAACTTTACTAAATCACTTCACATCGAATTGTTACAATGGCATTCATTGACTCCGAAGGTGCTCTATCTTCAAAAAGAATTTCAAGTCCATCGTCTGATTTTCGAAACTCTACTTCGCAAAGAAATTCGGACATTTTGCCGCTGTCAGGCACCCCAGGGCACACCTCCCTATCATTACGTGATAACTTCGACCATCCAACGTTTTCACATCATAGACCCCTCGAGCAGCTCCCATAAGTTCAGGCGTGGAAGCCTTGAGAGGCGACAAGGCAACATGGCCTACAATTACGGTCGCGCCTTCAGACTGAGAGATATGCTGGCAAGCAGCGAGATTTGCTGCCACGCAAAAAGTAGAAGGGGGACATTCCTACGTAATATTTTAATAGTCATAACTTTTCAATCATAGGCCCCGCGCGTTGTAGCTTATCGTCCGGCTGTAGACCGCCGTGGTCCCGTCCACCTTGTAGTCCACCTGCCCCAGCTGGCGGCCCATCGCGTCATAGCTGTAGGTAGAACGGCGCGTGCCGGTCGTGGGCGCGGCCGCCGGCGCATCGATCTGCGCCTGGGTCGGCGCCGAGACCAGGGTCCCGGTCGACTGGTCGGAGCGGATCAGGCGTCCGGCCGGATCGTAGGTGTAGATCTCGCGCAGTTCCTCCACCCCGGTCACGCTGGCGCCGTAGGTGTCGTAATAGGCGTTGGTCACCGCCACCGAGGTGCGCTGCCCGGCCTTGTCGTAGAGGATGCTCTCGCTCTGCGGTGCATGGTTGTACGCCGCCCCGCCATAGATCGGGCTGGTGTTCGGACGCCGGATGATCACGCCCGAAGACAGCGTCCCGTTGTTCAAAACCACCCGAAGTTGACACAGTTGACGCTGTACCGGAGGAGATCGCACCGCCGAAAGGTCCGAATGTCCGCACTCGTGTTTATCGAAAGCCAACGAACGAGTGGAAGGTCCTTAACTTCACTTAACTTCACCCATATCGACCAAGGGAAGTTTTGGTGAAAGTCGCAGGAGAGCGAAGCGCGCGGCAGCATGGGGAATTACGGACTCAAAGAGCCTGTCCTGAACCCCCTGAGCTTGTCGAAGGGCAAAGGGCCAACCCGACGGTGGCAGATCGAGATCGTGTAGGACAGCGGTTTTTGGCCCAGCCAAACACGGCTCTAAACCAGGGTGTCCATTTAGGGGTACTGCACCGTCACCGTAATCGCCGTAATCGCCGTAACCGCAGCCTAGCAGGTTTCAAAAGGGGCAGGTAGCAACACACTCATGTTTGAAGAAGACGTTCCACCTGACGAATACTAGCAAGTTCATCTTGATCCTCTCCGACCGGCGGATCGGGTTTCACGACAACTATCGATCCCAAGCCTGGTAACTTCTCAACATGTCCCGGCAAAGGAGCAAAATCTATTGCGCGCGGTACATAAACCATCCAGTCCACGAATGGCTTATCACCATCAAAATCGCGCTCGCGCATAGCCTTTTTAGGGTGCTGTCAGTCTAACCGCAACTCGTCTCCGATAGGCACAGTTCGCCCCTTGGCTGCGTTCACCTAGCCCATGAGGATCTGCCACTCAGCCAAGGCGGCTGAGCGGTGGGTTTTGTAAGTCTGGCGGTCAACGAGATGGCGTTCCTGGCTGAAGTGGTTGTGGACGTTGGCATGGACCGAGGCGAACTTCTGTAAGCTCTTCATTTGTCGGAAGCGCAGCATCGCCCGCTCTCGTCGCCTGAAAGGCAAATGTGAATTTTCGCAGCGATTGTTTGCGTACCTGCCGACCTCCTGCTTCTGCTCGTTGCCGAGTTCTTTCATCGCAGCCTTGTAGGATCGTAGGCCGTCGGTCGTGATCGCTTCAACACGGCCATGGCGCTTGAGCGTCTTCTTCATAAACCGCAGCGCTGCGTCCTTGTCGCGCGTCTTGGTGACGTAGCTTTCCAGCACCTCGCCCTCCTGATCAACCGCGCGCCAGAGGTAATGCATCTCGCCGTTGATCTTCACATACACCTCGTCGAGGTGCCACTTCCAATGATGGAAGCCGCGCATCCGGCTAACGCGCTGGCGTCGAATGTCCGCGGCGAACATCGGGCCGAACCGGTTCCACCAGAAACGCACGGTTTCGTGACAAATATCGATGCCGCGCTCGAACAGCAGGTCCTCGACGTTCCGCAAAGACAGCGGAAAACGGACATACATCAGAACCACAAGGCGGATCACCTCGGGCGAGGAGTTGAAGCGTTTGAACGGGCTGGGAGGCAAGGCTCTCGATTTGCGGCTCATCCGGCTCGCTACCACCGCGATGGCATCGATGCCACGTTGGTCTGACAGCACCCGGCCGAGACGTAGGAGCAGCAGCCGGGTCTCCCGGCGGCATACCCCAACGCCTATCAACCGGTGCACTTCGTCCGACAGCGCCCTTCAACTGGTCCGGTCGCCCTTACCCATGCGCTGCGCACGCTCGACGGAACTTTCACGCCGCACGTCGCGCGGCAAGCGTCCGAAGAATTCCTTGAACGCAGTGGAGAAGCTGGCCTGGCTGCGGTAGCCAATCGCCTGAGCAACTTCGCTGATCGGAATATGCCTGGTAGAAAGCAGCGTCATCGCATGTTGCATGCGATGCTGATTGGCAAACTCGAAAACGGTCATCCCGTAGATCAGCTTGAAACCCGTCTTCAGCTTGTTTGTATTTGTCCCGATCGCCCGAGCCAGGGCCGGGATCGTGAGGGGGGGAGAGAACTGGGTGCTGAGCAGGTGCCGTGCCCGGTCGAAAATAGCGAGGTCCCGGTCGCTGAAGGTGAAATTGTCCGCCCGCTCTTCGCGAAACGACGCGACCGCATCGGCGACAAAGCATGACAGTTCGATCACTTTCGCTTCCGCGAAGCTGGTCCGCCGGATCCCCGTAAAATCGCTCTTGATCAGCAAGCTGAGGGCGGCCTGGACGTCGGGATGGATCGGCAGTTGCGCGATGACGGTTTCGCCCGGATCGCGTTTGAGGAGCGGGTTGTCCTCGATACCGACCGGCAGGCCGAAGCGGTTGTGCATCGTCTTCGGTGCGACGTAGAGGCTCACGAGCACACGCGGCCCGGGAGGGCAATGGATGACGTAGTTCGTATCCATTCCTTGCCTGCAGACCATCATGTTCGCGCACCGCACCGCCATATCGGCGTTGTTGTCATCGATCAGCGTCGTATCGCCCTCGATCGGGAAATGCGCCTCGATGAAGGGCTCGCTCGGCACGATTTCCTGTCGCGGGTGGTGATAGTCGCATTTGGTAACGATCGCGAAGATCTCGTCGCGGATCGAGATCATTTCCCAATTGCTGCCGCTATCCTCGCCCGGGATCGGGATGACCGCGTGAATTACCCCGCAATCGGGCACCTCCGTAACATGGTCGGCCCAGCGGGGCGATCGCAGTGCGTCGAAGGCGTCCCTGAGCGTAGCGCCATGCCCGGCCAGAAGCGTACGAAACAGGCCGTAATTTGCATATTCGGGATCGTCTGGAGCGCGGGCGCCCTGCATCTGTGCGATAACCTCTTCGCCGGTCGAGAAGCCGGAAAAACAGGTAGAGCATCTCGCGGGCGGATTGGGAATGCCCTCGTTGTTCTCGGGCGGTCTGGCGACGATCGTCGGCGCGCTCACACAGTTCTCCGCCGCCTAAAGCCCCACGAACAGGCAGAGGATCGCCAGCGGGGCGAGATAGCGCAGAACCGGCCTCCAATAGTCGATCAGCCTGCCGTCGCCCAGTTCGGCAATCACGGTCGCCCGGCGCACGCACCATCCGACGAACAGTGCAATCAGAAGCGCGTTGAGCGGTAGCAGGATCAAGGCGATCCCGGTGTCGAGTATGTCGAACACCGGGCTCTGCGCGAACAGCGGAATGAAACCGAGCGGGTGCACATTCGCCATCAGGTTGAACGACAGCATCGAGGGCAGACCGACCAGCCAGATCGCAAGCCCGACCAGCGCGCAGACCCAGGTGCGCCCGATCCGGGCGCGTTCCTCGAGCCAGGCCACAACCGGCTCAAGCATGCCGACAGCACTTGTGAAGGCGCCGATCGCGATCAGGCCGAAGAACAGGATCGAAACCAGCCGCCCACCGGTCATCTGGCCGAAGGCGATCGGCACGGTAACGAAGATCAGGTTGGTGCCTTGATCGGGGCTGAGGCCGAAGTTGAACACGATCGGAAAGATGGCAAGGCCGGCGAGCGACGCCACGATCACCACGGCCAGCGACAGCAGCGCACTCGACTGTGGCAACGAGATTCCCGGCGGAACGAAGGCGCTGTAGGTCATCAGCACCCCAATCCCGATCCCGGTCGAGAAAAGCGCCTGACCGAAGGCAGCCAGCACGGCTTTTGCAGTCAGGTGCGAAAAGTCTGGGGCAAACAGATAGGCCCCGGCCTTGGCGAGCCCGAAATTAACCGCGTTGTAGCCCACCATGAACAGCAGCACCGCGAACAGCGCGACGATCTTGATCTGCGAAATACGCTCGATTCCGCCCTTCAGCCCCCGACTGACGACCCATACCGATGCCACGATGAAGATCGCCTGCAAGGCAAGCAGCCGCGTGGGCGAGGCCATCAAATCGCCGAAGGCAGCCTTGGACTGATCCGGCGTGATGCCGGAAAAGCCGTCAAACACCGCGGTTCGCGCATAATCGAGACACCAGCCCGCGATCACGCTGTAATAGCTGAGGCCGAAGAACGGGATCAGCAGGCTAAGCCAGCCGATCGAACGCCAGAACCCGTTGGCCCCCTCTTCACTCACCACCCGGTTGACGCTGGCGACCGTGCTGCCACTTCCGCGCTTGCCAATGAACATCTCGGCGAGGATCACCGGGACGCACAGCAGCGCCACGAACGTGATATAGACCAGCACGAAGGCACCGCCGCCGTTGACGCCGGCGACGTAGGGGAAGCGCCACAGACTTCCGAGGCCGATCGCGGCTGCCGTGGCCGAATAGAGGAAGCTCAGCTTTGAGGTCCATACTTCGGTGTGCGCGCCGTCCCTGCCCGTTCCGGTTTTCGTCATAGCGGCTTTCCCGAAGTCACGATCATTTGAGCGGCTTGCCATCGGGACCGAGCAGCATCGGCTGGCCCGAAGCATCGGTCGGGTTGCGGTTGTTGTCCATGCAGATAGCCTCCACCAGGCTGGTGTCGCGCGTCCGCAGCATGGTCTGGGTGACAACCCACGGAGCCGTCATGATCCCGGGGTCGGTCATCGTAACCTGGACCTGGATTTCGTCGGGGCCGGTCTGCGTCCAGCGTTCTTCAACGTGCATCGCGCTGGTGAATTTGATGTGGGGCTCGATCTGGACCTTGTCCCCGCCACGCAGGCCGACGGTGTCGATCACCAGGGTCTTGCCTTCCCATTGGCCAATCGAATCCCCGTAGAAGCCGGGCTCGATATCGTCGGGCGAAGGATGGTCGCGACCGTCCATATAGACGATCCGGTATTCGCGGTTGTCGTACAGAAACATGGCCCGATTGTCGGAGAACTGGATCTCGAACGACGCCGGATAGGCAAGCAGATAGGGCACGCCCGCCGGCATGCAGTTGGCGGTCGGGTTGTAGCGTGTCTTGCCTTCGGAGAGTTCCTTGCGGATCGTCTCGCGCAGCTGCCGGGCTTCGGGATTGAGCGGAGGCGGATTGCGTTCGGGCACCGAAGGATCGAGATATTCCTCTTCCGACAGGAACCCGCTGAAGCCGAGCCGGATCACCATCCAGGTGCCGTTCATGCTCCAGTCCTTCTCCAGCGCGCGCTGCTCTTCGGTCAGCGGCGGCGGAGCAGCAGGAGTGGTCTGGGCGATGGCGGCGACACTGAGAAGAGGTGTCGCGAACAATGCCAGGCCGACCACCGCGGCCCGGCCTCGAAACGCGATCCACCCCTTGCTGAACTTTCGCGAACGCATCGATGCCTCCTTGTCGGCTGCCATTCGAGGGAATACGCCGGCCGCGAGGAAATCCCTCACGGCCGACGCGATTTCCCGATCAGAAGCCGGTCGAGAGCTTCACGCCGAACGTCCGCGGGCGGATCGTGGTGATCGAGGCTTCGCCATCCGGCACCGCACCGGTCAACGGAACCACGCCGATCTGCGCAGCGACATCGGTGAGGTTCTTGACGAACACGCTGATATCCCACTCGCCGTGCCGTACGCCCACAGAGGCATCCGCGCGGAAGTAGGCTTCCATCGGAATGTAGAGCCCGTTCTCGTTGAAGTCGGTGTACGCGCGACCGCGATAGTTGAACGAGGTCTGGGCGTAGACCGTGCTGCTGCCGACCGGCATTTCATAACCGAGCTGGCCCGTGAAGCTCCACTTGGGCACCAGCGGAATATGATCGCCCTTGTGTCCCGCGGCAGGGTCCGTATCGGCCAGCGGCTGATCCTCGGTCAGCTTCGATTCCGTGTAGGTGAAGCCGCCTCCGACGGTAAGCCCCGGGACCGGCCTGGCAGAGAAGGACAGTTCGAAGCCCTTCACGTCGCTGGTTCCGGCGTTGGCGATATAGGAAGTGATGCCGGACTTGGTCACCTGCGAGACCTGCTGGCCGCTCCAGTCGATGTAATATGCGGCGGTGTCGATCGTCAGCTTGCGATCGAACAGCGCGAACTTCGCACCGACTTCGTAGTTCCACAAAGTGTCGGAATCGTAGCCCACCGGCACCGTCGGATCGAGTTGTCGCGAACTCAGAGAGTTGATCCCGCCAAGGCGGAAACCCGAAGCCGCGCGGGCGTAAAACGACACCTCGTCGGTAGGACGCCAGCCGAGCGAGAAATTGAAGCTCGTGTTATGCTGGGTCGATTTGTCGTCGAGTGTGGTAACCGGCCCGTCCTGGACGGGGCTGTCGGGGAGACGCAAGCTCTGGTTGGAATATTCCTGCCAGTCGAGCTTGCCAGTATAGTACCGGATGCCGGCGGTGAACGTCAGCTTTTCGGTGATATCGTAGTCGGCCTGCCCGAACGCCGCATATTGATCGACGTCATGCTGCAGCGCCCTCGAAAACAGCAAGTCGCTCTGCAAGCCCTTCGCGGAGCAATCCTCGTAGAGAGTGCAAGGAAGATTTCCGTCGGCAGCGGCGAGACCGATCACGTTTTGCGAAAGATCCCGATCCCGCTCGTAGAACAGGCCTGCGACCACCTGGAACGGCCCGGAGAACGCGGAAGCGAACCGCAATTCGTTGCTCCAGATCGAACGATCCTGCCCTTCGTTGATCTGGTAACCGCCCGGCAGATCGAACAGCTTGGTGATATAGGTGGTGTCGGACCGGTACAGCAGCTCCTTCTTGTAGTAGGAGCTCGTTGCGGTGATCGTGCCGAAATCGAGCTTATATTCGCCGACGAAACTGGCGAGGTGATCGGTTTCGTCCCACCCGCCCAGCGTCGGCGTGCCGATGATGTAGGGGCCGTCCGTCCGCATGTAGTAGTCGACGTCATCGACCACCAGCTTCTGCGTGAGCCCGGTGAAAGTCAGCGTGAGATTGTCGGTGGCGTCCCAGCGCAGGATCGCGCGCGCGCCTTTGACGTGCTGGTCATTGGTGTTGTTCTCGGCCTTCGGGCTGGTGTCCGCGTCCCGGTCGAGATAGCCGCCGCCATCGACATCCCACGCAGTGATGCGCAGGCCCAGCTTGTCTTTCACGATCGGCAGGTTTGCGACGCCGTAGGTCTCGTACAGAGCGTTCGTGCCCGCTCCGCCTTCGGCGGAACCGGAGATCTTGAAGGAGTAGTCATCGAGATCCGGCTTGTTCGCGACCACGCGAACGCTGCCCGCCATCGAACCCGAACCGAACAAGGTTCCCTGGGGGCCCTTCAGCACCTCGACCCGCTCGACGTCATAGAACGGCAGGCTGCTCTGTCGGCCGCCCGATCCGTTGAAGTCGCTGCCGGTAACGACCGCCTCGTCCATGTAGACCGAAACCAGCGAAGCGCCGGCCGACTGGATCCCGCGGATGATGATCTGGTTGTCGCCCGCGCCCTTGCTCTGAATCTGCAGGCCCGGATCGATGTTGCCGAGACGGGTCAGGTCGATCGCGTTGGTCTTTTCCAGCGCGTCGCCGTCGAGCGCGGCAACCGCCAGCGGCACATCCTGCACCGAGACGGCCCGCTTGGTAGCCGTGACGAGAATTTCGTTGTCGGTCGCATCGGCCGCGTCGGGCTTCGCCACGTCTTCCGCGTGGGCCATGACCGGCCAGGATGCGGCAATAACAAGCGCAGCCTTGATCACGCCCTTCTTAGAAAAGGGACCAACCAACTTGCCATTTTTATTAGTAATTACCATGAACTTCTCCAACATCTTGTCTTCAAGATGAAATCCTCGAATGATCTTTCATGGTTCCTCCGGGGGGATTTTCTCCCCTTCTTAATGTTGCACTTATTTGACCCTCGCTACCTTATGCCCCTGCGCTTCCACGTCAAACCGCCCCGCAGCACCAACCGGTAGATGTTTTTTCGAATCCGGAAATCCATCGCCCGCATCGGGCATCGCACACTGGAGATGAACGGTTCCGCCCGATATTCCGGGCCTGCAACGGCCGGAAAAGGAGACAAGGTGAGCCAGCGGCGAATGATTGTAGCGATCAGCGGCGCGTCCGGAGCGATTTACGGAATTCGGCTCCTGGAGGCCCTGCGGACCGTCGGAGTGGAAACGCATCTGATCGTTTCCGATGCAGCCGGCCGCACGATCCACGAGGAGACCGGGTTGACCGTGTCAGCCGTGCGCGCGCTGGCCGACGTCTGCTACTCCAATCAGGATATCGGCGCCGCGATCGCCAGCGGATCGTTTCGAACCGACGGAATGATCGTCGCGCCCTGCTCGATCAAGTCGGCCTCCGAGATCGCCTGCGGCATCACGTCGTCGCTCCTTTCCCGCGCGGCCGACGTAATCCTCAAGGAGCGGCGCAGACTGGTGCTGATGCTCCGCGAGACGCCGTTGCATCTCGGCCATTTGCGCACGCTTACGCAGCTTGCTGAAATGGGCGCGATCGTCGCCCCGCCAGTGCCTGCGTTTTACATGAAGCCCGAGACGCTCAGCGATGTCGTCAATCACAGCGTCGGCAGGGTTCTGGACCTTTTCGATATCGAGGCCGGGCTGGTCAGCCGGTGGCAGCAGGGCCGCCCGGATGCCTGAGGCCGACAGCCGCGACCTGTGGGATTTTGCGCTGGAGTTCTATCGGCGCGAGGGCGTCCAAAGCGCCTGTCTGCACCTGCAGGACGATGCCGATGCAGACGTGCCGCTGCTGATCTTCCTGTGTTTCGCGGCAACGCGCGGCCAGAGCTTTTCGGTCGAAGAGCTTTTGTGGATCGAGAGCCAAAACGCGCCGTGGCGGCGCGGCGTGATCGACAATCTGAGACTTGCCCGCCGCGCGCTAAGGGTTCGGGCCGATGCCGATGCACTCAGGCTGCGCGCAGCGGTCAAGCAAGCCGAGTTGGAGGCGGAGCGGCTTCAGCTAGTCCGGTTCGCAGCCTATCTCGAACCGGACGAAAGCTCGCAGAAGGGTCCCGGCGACCATGCAGCCGCCAGCATGGACGCCTACTCCGCGCTGATGCCCGCGGCGGACTGCGGGCATCTCGCGCATCTCGTTGCAAGCCTTGGCTGAGGTTCAGCCGTTGATCACGGTTCCGTCGGCCTTTCGCACCGAAACAATCGCACCGCCGGGCGCGCCACTGCGCAGCGGGTGAAGTTCCACTTCGAGCTGTTCCCCCGGCGTAAAGATCGAGCGCTTCCAGCCCTGGCGGGTGAGAATGTTCGGCGCGCCGGCCTCGATGCTCCAGTTGGTCGTGGCTCCCTTGGGATCCTTGACGAGGATTTCGAGGAAGACGTGCGGATTGGTCCACTGGAACTCGCGCAGCGTCCCCCTGATCTTGATGTTCTTCTTCATGTCGAACATCGCGAAGGAATGGTGCGCCAGCGCGGGCTGGGCCAGCGAAACGATAGCGCCTGCGGCCAGCGCCGAACCGATGAGAAATTTGCGCAACATGCTGTCGTGCTCCCGATGCAAAAGCGATCCCGGCACCACTGCGCTGCCGTTGCTGGCTATACGCAAGACGGGCTGCGATCCCTCATTCGCTGGCAGCATTTTTCGGGCGTGAGGGTTTTGGCGGGAGGCTGCGTATAGGTCCGCGCCCCCAGCGATGGTAAGGGCCCTACAAAAGCGGGAAGAGACACATGACCAGTTTCGACGAGCAGGAGGCATTCGATCGCGATACCGAGCAAAGGCTCGCGCGGCTCGAGCACGATGTCTGGCAGGGCGTCGCCGCGCGCGATCGGCGTACGCGCCGACTGAGCGCGACCTGTGGCGCGCTGGCCTTCGTCGCGATCTTTGCCGGCAGCTACGGCGTCGGTTCGCTTCAGGCCGAACGGGCGCTGCAGCATCTGTCGATGACCGGCGAGCTTTCCGAAAGCGGCGATTTCGGATGAACCGGCTTGCCGGGAACCTGGCCATCGTCGCCGGAGCGATCGCGCTGGGCCTGATCGCGGGGTTCGGCGGAGCCTGGGCAGGCCTGTCGCAGGCGCGCGCGCCCGAGCCGTTCCCGCAGACCGTGAGCGCCCTGCTCGACGACGCCAGCGTCGGCCTCACCATCGAACAGCACGCCAGGATCGACGCTTTGCGCCAGAGCTACGAGGCCGAGCGCAAGGCGAGCGGAGCGCGGCTGCAGACCGCGCTGGTCGCGTTGTCGCAGGCAGTGGTACAAAAGGCGGACAAGCCAGCGCAGGTCGAGGCGGCTGCCGCGCTGGTCGACGGCATCGTCCACGAGCGCCGGATGGCCTCGATCGCCTTCATCTCCAACGCGCGTGCACTTTTGACCGGGCCACAGCGGACTACGTTCGACACGTCCTTCCTGCGCGTCGTCGCGAACGATCCCTCCTATTCGCAGTGACCGATGACGACGATCGCCTTCTCGCCGCTCTGGCACAGAAGGGCGATCATGCCGCCTTCACCGCGCTGATCGGCCGTCACAAGCACTGGCTGCTGCGTTCGGTAAGGCGTTACGTGCGCGACGAGGACGATGCGCTCGACATTCTCCAGGACAGCTTCATCGCGGCCTGGTTCGCGATCGGCAGCTACGACCTCCAGCGACCGTTCGGGATCTGGTTGCGACGGATCGCGTTGAACAAATGCCGGGACCACGGGCGGCGCAACATCGTCTACCGGGCTGCGGTCGGATCCTTCACCCTGCTCAGCCAGATTACCGGCGCGACTTCACAGAAGCCGGTCTCGGCCCTCGAACGCGACCTGACCGCCGCCTCGCTCGACCGGGCGATTGCGGAGCTTCCGGAATCGCTGCGCTATCCACTGATCCTGACCGCGATCGAAGGCCTTTCGCACAAGGAAGCCGCGGAGGTGCTCAAGCTCACCCCGAAGGCGATCGAGGTAAAGGTCTACCGCGCGAAGAAGCTGCTGGCGGAAAGCCTTTCGCCCGACCTGCTCGCGGATCTGGTCGAGCAGGAACACTAGGCGCGATCGTCAGCCCGGCTTGCGCGCAACCACGACGATTTCGCAAAAGCCATGCGGATTGGCGAGCCCCGCCGCTCCGAGCACCGACCACGCGGGATAAGGTGCGGCGCAGTACCCGTCCTTGACCCCGGCCATCTCGGCCAGCTGCGCGCCGATATCGAGATGGTGCGAGGTGATCGAAACCACGTCGTTCCAGTCGCAGCCGGCCAATGCGAGGATCTCGGCAATATAGGCGAAGGCGCGTTCGAAGCCCGCGGCATGGCCGGGCGCATCGCCTTGCTCGTGCGCGGCGATCACGCCGGTCAGATAGACCCAGCCGCCGATCTCGCGCGCCGAGGGGACGTGGAACTTCGCGTGCGCAGCGGCCATCTTCGCGTGCACATATTCGCGCCCGCGTTCGCGGAGCATAGTATCGGTCATGTCTCGAACCTTTCGTCGGGGCTGCTCAGCCGATTTCCTCCGCCAGTGCTTCGAGCCCCTTGATCTCGCCGTGATTGCGGATCAGCGCCTTCTTGCGAACGTAGCGCATCATCGTAGTGGCGCCGTAGCGCGATCCGCCCTGCCCCGAATAGCCGAACGCCATCTTCTCGCCGTCGAGCGTGATCGTGCGCGGCAGTTCGGTGTCGTTGATGCTGACGCCGCCGGCGTTGACCTGCGCCGCGGTCGCGGTGCCGGTCTTCATGTCGGGCGCGAACACCGCGGCGCTGAGGCCGAAGATCGTGTCGTTCGCCAGCGCCACCGCTTCGTCGGCCGAGCTGGCCCGCATCACCGGGATCACCGGGCCGAAGGTCTCTTCGGTCATGATCCGCATATCGTGGGTCACGCCGGTCACGACCGTCGCTTCCATCCACAGGCCGCCGCCGAGATTCTTCACCTCGCCGCCGCACTCGATCGTCGCGCCCTTGGCGACCGCGTCGTCGAGCTGCTCCTTTACGATATCGGCCTGGCTGCGGAAGATGAACGGCCCGATATGGCCCTTGTCCATCTCGGGATAGTTCAACTCAAGCGCAGCGCATTTCTCGACCAGCAGGCGCACCAGCTCGTCATGCACGGCATCTTCGACATAGATCCGCTCGATCGCGTAGCAGACCTGGCCGCTGTTGTAGATCGCGCTGCGGATGATCGCAGTCGCCGCCCGGTCGAGGTCCGAACCGGCCAGCACGATCGCCGGGTCCTTGCCGCCAAGCTCGAGGAAATAGGGGATCATCCGGGAAGCCGCCGCCGCGGCGATCTTGCGCCCGGTGGGGATCGAGCCGGTAAACACGATCAGGTCGACATTGGCGATCAGCGCCTGCCCCGTCTCGGGCCCGCCCTTGATCACCGAGATCACCCCGTCGAGCTCGGGCACGTCGGCGACGCTCTGCAGCAACGGATCGATGAAGCGCGGGGTCACCTCGCTCGGCTTCAGCACCACAGTGCAGCCCGCGAACAGCGCCGGCAGCGCATCGAAGAACGCCAGCACCAGCGGGAAATTCCACGGCGCGATCACGCCGACAACCGGATAGGGCACATATTGCTGTTCGAAATCGACGGTCGCGGTGTTGCTGGAGGTTTTCTCGACCTTGGCGAAAATTTCGGGCGCCTTGTCCATGTAGCCGTGGACCATGTGCTCGATCGCCCCGACCTCTTCGGCAGAGATTTTGCGGCGGCCGGTGTCCTTCGCCAACGCATCGATGATCGCGCCCGAGCGCGCGTGCAGCGCTTCGACCCACTTCTTCATCACGTCGCTGCGATAGGCCAGCCCGTCCTCGCGCCACGCCTGCTGCGCCTTGCGCGCGCTGCGGCAAACCTGTTCGACGGCCTGCGGTGAATCCGGCTCGAAGGTGAATTCGACTTCTCCGGTCCGCGGGTCGCGAACTTCGATTGCTGACATTGGTATGCTCCTGTTTACGCAGCGAAACGGCGGCCGGCCCGGCGGGCCGGCGGCGCCTCACGCAAGATATTCGGAAAGGTCGATGCTATCGGCGCCGGGCACGTGCTTGCGTGCGAATTCGGCTTCGCGGCCCCACGGCATGGTGGCGTCGATCGCCAGCCGGCCCCAGTGGTCCTTCATCGGATCGCGGTAGAAGCCGGGAATGTCGTTGAGGATCATCGCGCGCGTATCGGCGCGGCCGCGGGTCAGATAGGCCCACATCACATCCTCGAGATTGTAGATGTCGACATCCTCGTCGACCACGATCACGACCTTGTTGTAGTCGAGATAGGATCCGAGCGCAGCGAGGATCACGTGCTTGCCGTGCCCTTCGTACTGCTTCCTGATCCGCACGATGGTGATCATCACGTTCGGGCGGCAGCTCACATCCAGCACGCCCGGCACGGTGTTCCTGAGATGGCGATAGACCCGCGCGGCGGTGACCGCCTCGAGCGGGCGGAGATCGTCGGTCGAGCCGCACACGAGCGCGTTGAACACCGCGCCCGGACGGTGGGTGACCGCGGTCACCTCGAACACATGGTTGTCGCCGACTTCGACGTAATTGCCCATGAATTCGCCGAACGGGCCCTCGGGCCGCTTCACATTGGGCAGGAACCGGCCCTCGACCACGATCGAGGCGTCGACCGGCACCTCGAGATCGATCGAATGGCAGCGCCGCATCTCCAGCGGACGCCCGGCGATCCGCCCGGCAAGATCGATCTCGCTGTCGTCGATCGGCAGCGAGGCGCAGGCGGCGAGGAACAGCGCCGGGCTCGCCCCGAGGATCAGCGCGGCCTCGAGCGGCTCGCCGCGCGCCTCGGCCCGCGCCTGGTAGGAGGCGAGATCGTGCGTCGAGCCAAGCCGCACGCGCAGTTCCCCGTCGCTGACATACATTGAACGGTGGAACGAAAGGTTCGGCGTGCCGGTGTCCGGATCCTTCGCGAGATAAATCGCCGAGGTGAAATAGGGCGCGCCGTCGCGGGCGTGATAGGTGATCTGCGGCAGATCGCCGAGTGTGCATTCGACATGCGGCTCGCAAGCGGCTGCCGGAGCGAAGGGCGCCGGATTGCTCTGGCGGCCTTCGGTCAGTTCAAGCCAGCGTTCTGCGAAGCTCCGCTCGCCCGCACCGATCATCGCGCACAGGCGCCGGTGGCTGCCATAGACATTCGCGACGACCGGAAACTTCGTGCCGCCAACCTTGCGGAACAGCACCGCATCCTCGCTCTGCTTCTGCAGCGCCACCGCTACCGCGGCCAGTTCGAACCTGGGATCGACCTCGCGCTCGACCAGTGCCAATTCGCCACGGCTTTCCAGATATTCGACGAGTTCGTCCACTATTACAACGTCCTACGCGGGAGATTACAGGCGAGGCGCGCCCCGCATTTCCCTGCCGTAGAGCAGCACGCTTGGCGCCCGCCAGTGCGGCGGGCGCCCAAATTCCGAAACAGCAAAAATGGCTTCCGCAAACCAAACTCGGCGCAAACCAAACTCGGCGCAAACCGAGGGCGGCGGAAGCCACGCCTTGCGATCAGGCCGCGAGTTGCGGCAGCGACGCGGCTGCGGCCGGATGGACGATCCTGCCCCCGGCCACATTGAGCCCTGCGGCAAGCCCCGGATCCGCCGCCATCGCGCGCTCGGCGCCCAATGCCGCAAGCTTCAGCACGTAGGGCGCGGTGGCCGCGCCGAGTGCATAGGTCGAGGTTAGCGGCGCCGCGCCAGGCATATTGGCAACGCAGTAATGGATCACCCCGTCGACCACATAGGCAGGCTCGTCATGCGTGGTCGGGCGCGAGGTTTCGAAGCATCCGCCCTGGTCGATCGCGACATCGACCAGAACCGCGCCGGGCTTCATCTGCGCAAGATGCTCGCGCCGCACCAGCCACGGCGCCTTGGCGCCGGGGATCAGCACCGCGCCGATCACCAGATCGGCTTCCACCACCGCTTCGAGCACCGCATCGGGGGTCGAGAACACGGTCCGCACCGCGCCCTGAAACTGGTCGTCGAGTTCCTCCAGCCGCGCGGCCGATATGTCGAACAGGCTCACCTCGGCGCGATGGCCGAGCGCCATCTGCGCTGCGTGCTTGCCGGCCACGCCGCCGCCGAGCACGACCACCTTGGCCGGGGCGACGCCGGGCACGCCGCCCAGCAGCAGCCCGCGCCCGCCGGCCGGGCGCAGCAGATGCGCGGCGCCGACATCGACCGCCATCCGCCCGGCGACCTGGCTCATAGGCGCGAGCAGCGGCAGGCGCCCGCGCGCATCGGTGACGGTCTCATAGGCGATGCAGGTCGCGCCCGAAGCCATCAGCCCGGCCGCCTGGTCGGGATCGGCCGCGAGATGGAGATAGGTGAACAGCAGATGGTCGGGGCGCAGCAGCGCGATCTCGCTCGCTTGCGGTTCCTTGACCTTCACGATCATCCCGGCAGCAGCGAACACCGCGGCGGCATCGGGCAGGACCGTCGCGCCCACCGCTTTATAGGCGTCGTCGCCCAACCCCACCCCGGCCCCCGCGCCCGTCTCTACGAAGACCTCGTGTCCTTCCGCGACAAGCTGGGCGGCGACACCCGGCGTGACCGCCACCCGGAACTCAAGGGCCTTGATCTCTTTCGGAACTCCAACGCGCATATCGTCCTCCATCGCATAGTGGTTCAGCCTAGCGCGACGCGAATGGCAGTTTCCGGCTTTCTCGATCGTTCTATATTCAGCATTGCACGAATCGTGCACGCTCGGGTGAAATTCGCATGAAATCCTCCAAGGCCTACGACAGTTTCGACTTCAGCCTGCTGCGCGCGCTTCAGCGCCACGGCCGCGCGACCAATGCCGAACTGTCGCAATCCGCAAACCTCTCCGAATCCTCCTGCCTGCGCCGGGTCCGGCAGCTGGAAGCGGACGGGGTGATCCAGCGTTATGCGGCGATCATAGCCCCGGACCGGATCGGATTCCGCCTCAACGCCTTCGTGACGATCACGCTGGTCTCGCAATCGGAGGCCGCTTTGAAAGAGTTCGAACGCGAAGTCGCGCGGATCGACGAAGTGATGGAATGCTTCCTGATGACCGGATCCGCGGACTATTTGATCCACCTTGTCGCCCGCGATGTGGATGATCTCGAACGCCTTCATGCAATCCGCCTGACCCGGCTGCCGAATGTCGCGCGGGTCACATCCAGCATTGCGATGCGCGAAGTCGTCCGCCGCACCGACCTTCCGGTTCATGAAATCGACTGAGGGACAGAATTTTCGTTTTAGGAACGTAAATTTTGCAATGCTGAATAGTGTCGCCCGTTGACGGCATGATGACCTTGCCATCCCCCAGGCCTTCGGCGACTGGTTCTTCGCCGGAACACTTCCCCGCCCATCGGTGCGCAGGGAGCAGGAGCATGGCGTGACGATCAGGAAATTCATCGAAGACGGAGTCGAGAGCTTCGAGGCACAGATCGACGGCGAGGCGATCCAGTGGGACAAGGGCCTGACCTATGCCCGCCATCTGCAGACCGGGCAGCTGCTCTCGGCGCAGGTCCCGGTATCCGACAAGCCCGACGAGATGCTGTTCATCATCATGCACCAGACGATGGAGCTGTGGCTCAAGCTGGTGTTGCACGAAGCCAAGCTGGCGATCGCGGCCGTGCGCGCGGACGATTTCGACGCGGCGTTCAAGACGCTCGACCGGATCGCGACCATCCAGCGCCACATGATCCATTCCTGGGAAGTGCTCGCGACGCTGACCCCGCACGATTTCCTGACCTTCCGCGGGTTCCTGCGCAAGGCCTCGGGGTTCCAGTCGTGGCAGTACCGCGAGCTCGAATTCCTGCTCGGCAACAAGCGCTCAGACCTCGCTATCGTTCACAGCCAGGAACCGGAAACCTACGCCCATTTGATGGCCGCGCTGGCCGAGCCCTCGCTCTACGACGAGGTGCTGCGGCTGCTCGCGCGGAAGGGCTTTACGATCCCCGCCGATCACCTCGAACGCGACTGGACGCAGCCTTACGAGCCAAGCGATACGGTCGAGGACGCATGGCTGAAGATCTATGCCAATCCCGCAGCCAACTGGCAGCTCTACACGCTGGGCGAGAAGATCACCGCGCTGGAATACTATTTCCAGGAATGGCGCTTCAAGCACATGAAGACCGTCTCGCGCGTGATCGGGCACAAGCCCGGCACCGGCGGCTCGTCCGGCGTGAACTATCTCCAGAAGGCATTGAGCCTCAACTTCTTCCCCGAACTGTGGTCGATGCGGACCCGCCTGAGCGCGCCGCGCGAAGGCGGCACGTATGCGGACGGCGCCTGAGATGGGCCGGATCCACGATATTTCGCAAACCCTGCGCCCGGCCCTGCCGGTCTGGCCGGGCGAACCGCCTTTCGCGCTTGAGCGGCTTGCCCAGATCGGGCCGGACTGCCCGGTCAACGTCTCGGCGATGAGCGCACCGCTGCACGCCGGAAGCCATGCGGATTCCCCGTTCCATTACGCGAACGACGGCACGGCCAGCGGCGAGTGCGATCTCGACCCCTATATCGGCCGCTGCGTGGTGATCGACGTCACCCATGCCGCCGGCAGCGTGACCCCCGCCGACTTCGCTCCCGACGCGATCGCCGGCGCCGAGCGGGTGATCCTTCGCACCTACGCGAGCTTCCCCGCCGACGCCTGGGACAGCGCGTTCACCGCGATCGCGCCCGAAACGATCGCGCTGCTTGCCCGGGCCGGCGTGCGGCTGATCGGCACCGATGCCCCTTCGCTCGACCCGCAGGAATCGAAGACGCTCGATGCACATCACCAGGTGCTCGCGGCCGACATGCGGATTCTCGAAGGACTGGTGCTCGAGGGCGTGGCGCCGGGAATCTACGAATTGATCGCGCTGCCGCTGAAGATCGCGGGCGCGGATGCCAGCCCGGTGCGGGCGATCTTGCGGGAGTTTGACAGGTGAGCGGCGTGAATTCGACCCGGGCCAATGCGCTCGATGCGACCGATCCGCTGGCGGGTTTCCGTGACCGCTTCCAGCTGCGGGAAGGACTGATCTATCTCGACGGCAATTCGCTGGGCGTGATGCCGAAGCGCGCAGCCGAGCGGATGGTCGAGGCGGTGACCGCCGAATGGGCCGAAGGGCTGATCACTTCGTGGCTGGGGGCCGATTGGGTCAACGCGCCGCGCCGCGTCGGCGACAAGATCGCGGGCCTGCTCGGCGCCGAGCCGGGCGAAGTGATCGCGGCGGACTCGACCTCGGTGAACATTTTCAAGGCGCTCACCGCCGCACTGTCGCTCAATCCCGGCCGCGGGACGATCCTGACCGAGACGACCAACTTCCCGACCGATCACTACATGATGCAGGGCGTCGCGGGCTTTTCCGGCGGCACGGTCAGGGCCAAAGGCGTCGAGCCCGAAGCGTTGGTCGATGCGATCGACGATGACGTCGCGGTCGTGCTGCTGACGCAGGTCCATTACAAGTCGGGCCTGATCCGCGACATGGCCGCAGTGACCGCGCAGGCGCAGGCGAAAGGCGCGCTGGTGGTGTGGGACCTGAGCCATTCGGCCGGTGCAATCCCGGTCGACCTCAACGGCGCAAACGCCGATTTCGCGGTCGGCTGCGGCTACAAGTTCCTCAACGGCGGCCCCGGCGCGCCGGCGTTCCTTTTCGCCGCCCGGCGCCACCACGCGGCGGCGCGCCCGGTGCTGTCGGGCTGGTTCGGCCATGCCGCGCCCTTCGCTTTCGAGGAAGGCTATCGCGCCGCACCCGGCATCGAGCGGTTCCTCTGCGGCACCCCGCCGGTGCTCGGCCTGACGGCGCTCGAATGCGGGGTCGCTATCATGGCCGAGGCCGACATGGCGCAACTGCGCGAAAAGTCGGTGGCCTTGAGCGAGCTGTTCATCGCCGAGATGGACGAGCGCTGCAGCGATCTGGGTTTCGTCCTGATCAGCCCGCGCGATCCCGCGCTGCGCGGCAGCCAGGTCTCCTACACCCATCCCGAAGGCTATGCGATCGTGCAGGCGCTCAAGGACCGCGACGTGACCGGCGATTTCCGCGCGCCCGACGTGCTGCGCTTCGGCCTGACTCCGCTCTACCTGCGCTATCGCGACGTGATCGACGCGGTCGCCGCGATCCACGAGGTCGTGACCAGCGGCGACTGGGACAAGCCCGAATACCGCCAGCGCGCGGCAGTCACCTGAAGCCCCAAGAGCAAGGAAAAGAGCGCCGATGCTGAGCCTGCCCAAATCGAAGGTCGCCGCCGTCCAGGCCGCGCCGGTGTTTCTCGACAGCGCCGCGACGGTCGACAAGGCCTGCGCGCTGATCGCCGAAGCGGCCGGCAACGGCGCGCAGCTGGTCGCCTTCCCCGAAGTGTTCATCTCCGCCTATCCCTACTGGAGCTGGCTGATGAACCCGATCGAGGGCAGCGCCTGGTTCGAACGGCTGGTCAAGTCGGCGATCGAGGTCCCCGGCCCCGAGATCGCGCGGATCTGCGAGGCAGCGCGCGAATATGCCTGTACCGTCGTGATCGGCTGCAACGAGCGAGAAAGCCGCCGGCTGGGCACGCTCTACAACACCAACGTCATCATCTCCTCGTCGGGCGAGATTATCGGTAAGCACCGCAAGCTGGTGCCGACCTGGGCCGAGAAGCTGAGCTGGGCCGGCGGCGACGGTTCGTCGCTCAAGGTCCACGACACCGAGGTCGGGCCGCTCGGCACGCTGGCCTGCGGCGAAAACACCAACACCCTCGCCCGCTTCGCCCTGCTGTCGCAGGGCGAGCTGGTCCATGTCGCGAACTACATCGCGCTGCCGGTCGCGCCCGAGGATTACGACATGGCCGAAGCGATCCGGCTGCGCGCCTCTGCGCATTCCTTCGAAGGCAAACTGTTCACCGTGGTCGCCTGTTCGACCATCTCGAACGAGATCGTCGAACTGATGAGCGCGCAGCATCCGGAAGCGCGCCGCCTGCTCGAACGGCGCAGCTCGGCCTTCTCGGGCGTGATCGGGCCCGACGGGCGCGTGATCGGCGAGCCGCTGATCGACGAGGAAGGCATCGTCTATGCCGAGATCGACCTAAACGCCTGCATCCAGCCCAAGCAGATGCACGACATCATCGGCGGCTATAACCGCTTCGACATCTTCGACCTCAGGGTCAACCGCAAGCCGCTGGCGTCGGCCGAATTCCTCGAAGACACCGCACCCGCCGATCCAGATATCCTGCTGACAGGAGAAGCCGCATGAGCGATACCGCCATCAATCCCGATCCCCGCGACGCCCAGCTCGGCCGTTCGCGCGTGGTCGACAATCCGGAGCTCGAGGCCTTCTACGGCGAATTGGGCCAGCACAATGCCGCGGCCTTCTGGAAGCGCGCCAATGCGATCGAGCCGTGGGAGCCCGAGAGCCGCTATTCGCCGACCGTGTGGCGGTACGACGAGATGCGCGATCTGTGCCTGCGCGCGATCGACCTCGTCCGCCCGGAAGACGCCGGTCGGCGCGTGGTGGTGCTGCTCAACGACAGCGAAGCGGGCCGCGCGAACAGCGCGGTGTGCGGCTGGCTGTTCAGTGGGCTGCAGGCAATGAAGGCGGGCGAGATCACCCCGGCGCACAACCACACCGCCTCCGCCCAGCGCTTCATCATGGAAGGCGCCGGCGCCTATACGGTGGTCGACGGGCACGAGATCGAGCTTGGCGGCAACGACTATGTCCTCACCCCCAACGGCTGCTGGCACGATCACGGGGTCAGCGTCTCGGGCAAGACCTGCATCTGGCAGGACGGGCTCGACATCCCGTTGATGAACTCGCTCGAGACCAATTTCTACGCGGTCTATCCCGAGCCGACCCAGACGCGCGCCTTCCCCGCGAACGATTTGCCGCTGAGCTACGGCAGCGTCGCGATGAAGCCCGAAGGCATTCCGGCCTGGGACAAGCCCTATTCGCCGGTGATGGTCTATCGCTGGGAAGCCACCCGCGACGCGCTCTGGAACCTCGCCAAGGTCAGCGACGGATCGCCGTTCGACGGGCACATCATGCGCTATTCCAACCCGCTGACCGGCGGCTGGGCGCTGCAGACGATGGGCGCCCACATGCAGATGCTGAAACCCGGGCTGCACACCAAGGCGCATCGCCATACCGGCAACGTAGTCTACAATGTCGCCGAGGGCGAAGGCTATTCGGTCATCGGCGGCAAGCGGATCGACTGGAAGCAGCACGACATCTTCTGCGTGCCGGCATGGATGTGGCACGAACACGTCAACACCGGCAGCGGCGAGGCCTTCCTGTTCTCGTTTAACGACTTCCCGGTGATGGAAGCATTGGGCGTGAAAATCGAGCAAGCGCTCGACACCAACAGCGGCCACCAGCCCGCCGCCCTCTGACCCAAGCAACACGGACACCCAGAAAATGCGCCTCGTAACCTATCGTAGCGGCTACAAGTCCGCGCGCCTCGGCCTGATCGCGAACGGCCTGTGCATCGACGTCGCCCGCTTCGGCCAGGCCGGCGGGATCGCCCTCCCCTCGACCATGCTCGATTTTATCGATCTCGGTCCGGTTGCGCCCACTGCCCTCGCAGGACTGCTCGACAAGGCCGATCCGGCGCTGCTGGTCGGCGCGTCGGTGCCCAAAGGCAATGTTACCTTGCTCGCGCCGATCCCGAGCCCGCGCAAGAACATCTTCGGCATCGGCCTCAACTACACCGAGCACGTCGCCGAATCCGCGCGCAGCCTCGACACTTCGGCCAGCCTGCCGCAGGAGCCGGTGATCTTTTCCAAGCCGCCGACCGCGGTGATCGGCAATGGCGATCCCATCCGCCACAATGCCGGGGTCACGCAGCAGCTGGACTGGGAATGCGAGCTTGCGGTGGTGATCGGCCAGACGGCGCGCAACGTCGCGAAGGACGCCGCGCTCGATTACGTGTTCGGCTACACGATCATCAACGACATCAGCGCGCGCGATTGCCGCCGCGCCGGCCAGTGGATCGTCTCCAAGGGGCAGGACACCTTCGCCCCGATGGGCCCGGCGATCGTGACCGCCGACGAAATCGGCGATCCGCACAATCTGCAACTCACCACCCATGTGAACGGGGTCGAGAAGCAGAACGGCAACACCCGCTTCATGCTGTTCAACGTCAACGATCTGATCGCCGACATCTCGCGCGTGATGACGCTGGAACCGGGCGACATCATCGCCACCGGCACCCCCGCCGGCGTTGGCGCGGGCCGCGAGCCGCAGGAATTCATGTGGCCGGGCGACGTGGTCGAATGCACGGTCGAGAAGATCGGCACACTGCGCAACCCGATCGTGAAGGCCTGAAACGATGGCCCGTACCTTCCGCGTCGGGCAGATCGTGCCCAGCTCAAACGTGACGATGGAGACCGAGATCCCCGCGATGCTGCGTGCGCGCGAGGCGATCCTGCCCGAACGCTTCACCTTCCACTCCGCGCGGATGCGGATGAAGAAGGTCACCAAGGAAGAACTCGCGGCGATGGACGCGGATTCGGACCGCTGCGCATTCGAACTGTCCGACGCCGCGGTCGACGTGCTCGGCTACGCCTGCCTCGTCGCGATCATGAGCATGGGCCCGGGCTATCACCGGGTGTCGCAGGAGCGGCTCGAAAGCCGCACGCGCGAGAATGGCCGCCCGGCGCCGGTGGTGTCGAGCGCCGGTGCGCTGGTCGACGGGCTGCAGGCGCTCGGCGCGCAGAAGATTGCGGTGGTCGCGCCCTACATGAAGCGGCTGACCCAACTCGTCGTCGATTACATCCAGGGCGAAGGCATCGCGGTGAGCGACTGGCTGGCACTGGAAATCCCGGACAACCTCGAGGTCGCTGCGCAGGATCCGGCAAACCTGCTCGAGCATTACCGCAAGCTCGACCTCACCGGGATCGACGCGCTGGTGCTCTCGGCCTGCGTGCAGATGCCGTCGCTGCCCTCGATCCAGAAGGTCGAGGACGAACTCGGCCTGCCGGTCGTCTCGGCCGCGGTCTGCACCACCTGGCAGATGCAGAAGCGCCTCGGGATCGAAGCCCGCGTACCGGGCGCCGGCGCGCTGCTGTCGGGCCGCTATTGATCAACCCGTGCCCGAACGCCTAATTGCTCCCGGCACCACCACGGACGGGATGATGGCACAGGCAACGAAGAAGCCCGCACGCAAGGGCGTCCAGTCGATCGAGGTCGGGTTTTCGATCCTCGCGGTGCTGACCAGTGCCGCGCGCCCGCTGCCGCTCAAGACCATCTCGCAGATGAGCGGCCTGCCGCCGAGCAAGGTCCATTCCTACCTGGTCAGCTTCACCGCGCTCGACGTGGTCACCCAGCATTCGGACACCGGCCATTACGGACTAGGACCGGTCGCGCTCAAGCTCGGCCTCGCGTTCCTCGACCAGTTCGACCTGTTCTCCGCCACCCGCCCGGCAATGGCCGAACTGGCCGACGGGATCGGGGTGACCGTGTTCCTCGGCGTATGGGGTAACCGCGGGCCGACGATCATCTACCGCGCGGATGGCCCGCTGAGCGAGACGGTGCTCGATATCCGCGTC
The DNA here is from genome assembly GCA_017744735.1 of Novosphingobium sp. Classification (GTDB taxonomy): domain Bacteria; phylum Pseudomonadota; class Alphaproteobacteria; order Sphingomonadales; family Sphingomonadaceae; genus Andeanibacterium. The sequence continues at coordinate 174,506 of JAGIAR010000006.1, forward strand.
GGCTCGGTGCTGCCGATCCTGCGCTCGGCGGTAGGCCGCAATCTCGCCGCGCATATGCCGGACAGCATCATCCGCCCGCTCGTTGCGCAGGAGCTGAGTCATTTCATGCTCACGGGCACAGCCGACACCATCGACGATCCGCACACGCTCATGACCGCTGAAAAGATGTTCGAGAAGGTACGGGCCGATGGCATCAGCCGGGTGCGCGGCGGGCTTGTCTCGGACTATTCGGCGCTGTCGGTGCCGATCTTCGACTATTCGGGCGCCGCCTATGGCGCGCTGACGATCATGGGCCGTTACAACAGCTTCGACGACAGCCTCAACGGCGATGCCGCGATCCGGCTCAAGACTGCCTGCGCGTCGATCTCGGCCACCTGCGGCTATTCCCCCGCGCCGAAGGTCTGATCCTGTGCCGGAAACCCGCCATTTCTTCCGGCCTGGCGAGCACCGGCCGCTGCTTGCGCACGATCCGCTCAACGCAATCGTGGGGCCGCGGCCGATCGGCTGGATCTCCTCGCTGTCGCCAGCGGGGATCGCCAACCTCGCACCCTACAGCTTCTTCAACGCGTTCAACTACCGCCCGCAGATCGTGGGCTTCGCCAGCGTCGGCTGGAAGGACAGCATTGCGAATATCGAAGCGACCGGCGAATTCGCCTGGAACCTCGCGACCGAGGAACTGGCCGAAGCGATGAATGCGACCAGCGCGATGGCCGGGCCGGAGGTCGACGAATTCGAGCTGGCCGGCCTGACCAAGGCCGAAGGCCACCTTATCGCCGTGCCACTGGTCGCCGCCGCGCCGGTTTCGTTCGAATGCCGGCTCTGCCAGATCGTGCGGCTGCAATCGGCCGATGGCGAGGCGATCGATACCTGGGTCGCGTTCGGCGAAGTCGTCGGCATTCATATCGCGCCCGGCGCGATCATTGACGGCATCTATGCCACTGCGGCCGCCCGCCCGATCTTACGCGCGGGCGGCCCTGGCGACTATTTCACGCTCGACCCGGAAAAGCGCTTCACCATGTTGCGGCCCTGAACCTTCAGCAGAAGGCAATTACCCGGCTACCGCCTCGATCTGCTGCGCCAACGCTACATCACGCAGCGACAACCCGCGAGCGTCGTGAGTGGTGAGCAATATCTCCACCCGGTTGTAGACGTTAAACCACTCGGGATGGTGGTCCATCCGATCCGCGATCGCCGCAACTCTCGTCATAAAAGCGAAGGCGGTGCCAAAATCTTCGAAAAGGAAGTCGCGACTAATGCTGTCGCGTTCGGAATCGTGGCGCCAGTGCAGGAGAGCCGGCAGCAGTTCCGCACGCTGGGCCTCGGTAAGTCGCTCAACCGGATCACTCACTGCAAGCCGCCGCCACGGGGACCAAAGCCCCGCTGATCGCCCGCGCGCGAGGCGAAGCGAGGAATTCGATTACGTCCGCGATCGCCGCCGGTGCGGTCCAGGCCTGATGATCCGCATCGGGCATCGCCGCGCGATTGGCAGGCGTGTCGATAATCCCGGGAAGCACCGCGTTGACGCCGATCCCGCGCTCGGACGCCTCGTCGGCGAGTGCCTCGGTCAACCGTGCGACCGCGGACTTGGCTGCGGCATAGGGCGCATGCCCTTCGCTCCCGCGCCCGGCAGCCAGCGCTCCGACATTCACGATCCGCCCCCTGTCCGCCATGTGCGACAGCGCCGCGACGCAGGCGTTGAAGCAGGTCGCGACATTGGCCAGCCACATGCGCTGCAGCGTAACGAAACTTTCGGGCGCCGCGCGTTCCCATGCATAGCCGCCGGCAGTGTTCACCAATACGTCGATCCCGCCGAGCTGCGCCGCGGCGCGAGCCAGCGCGTATTGCGCGCGCGTCATGTCGGCCAGATCGACATCGACGATTACCTGATCTGCCGAGCGCCCCGCGGGCAGTTGCGGCGCCACGTCGATCAAGACCACGCTGTCGCCGCACGCGACGAAGGCCGCCTCGACCGCCGCACCCAGCGCGCCAAGCCCGCCGGTAATCACGACCCGCCGGCTCAACACGCGGCCTCGCAGCGAATGTCCTGCGGGCAATCCGCGCCCGGCTCGAGTGGCGGCAAGCCTTCGAGCCGGGCGTAGACGCTCGCGAAGTCCGTCTCTTCGGTGAGGCGCAGGAGTTCGTCGAAGCTGTCGATCGCGAAGTAGACTTCCTGGAACCGATCGAAGTGATACTGGGTGCGCATCACCCGCGGCACATCGACATAGATCCGCCGCACCTCGGGCGAGGTCAGCGCGTGTTCGGTCTCGCTCAGGCTGGACAGCAAGCCCGCGCCATAGCCGCGCAGCCGCCCATGTTCGATCACCAGCCCGAATTCCACCGTGTAGAGATACAGGCGGGCAAGGAAGTCCGTCGTCCCCATCGCCTCGGCGCGCAATCCGGCGTTGCCGTAATTGACGAGGAAATCCGCCAGCGCCGGGTTGGTCAGCATCGGCAGGTGCCCGAACAGATCGTGGAACATGTCCGGCTCTTCGCTGTAATCGAGCGAATCCGCCCCGCGCAGGAAGTTCGCGACCGGGAAGCGCTTTTCGGAGAGATGCTTGAAGAAGGCATCGTTCGGAATGAACCCCGGTACCGCGACCACTTCCCAACCCGTGGCCGCGCGCAGCTTTGGGTTGAGTTCGCGAAAATCGGGAATCCCCGGCTTGGACAGCTCCAGAATGCCGAGCCCGGCGACGAAGGCCTCCGACGCGTAACTGGCGATCATCTTCGCCTTGCGCGATACCAGCTCGTCCCAGATGTCGTGCTCTGCCTGGGTGAAATCGTCCCAGTTCTGGTCCATCGTCCAGTCGGCATTGGCGCCCGGCGGCGGGCTGTCGAAAACGTGCAAAATCGCCACGCGCGGCTCCCTCGAAAACTGCGAGGGAAATTATCTTTTCGGCCGGCGAACATTGTGCTGATTTGGCCTGTTAATCGTTCTCTTTCCGGAACAACCGGCTTTGAAATGGGCCGTTTTCCTTCGTATCGTTTTGCCGGTTATTCCCTCCCGGAGCGCCCCATGGACAGGCTGGACTGGAAGATTCTCGCCGAGCTGGAAAAGGACGGACGCCTGTCCTTTGCGGAGTTGGGCGAGCGGGTGGCACTCTCGAAATCGCCCTGCTGGAACCGCGTGCGGGAACTGGAGCGATCGGGTACGATCCGGGGCTATACGGCAACTATAGACCCCACCTCGGTCGGGCTTGCGGTTCAATGCCTCATCAGTGTGAGGATCAGCTTCGACAGGCACGCCGAATTCGAACAGGCGGTGCTCGATCATCCCGCGATCATCGAATGTCACACCACCGCGGGCGACAGCGACTATTTGCTCCGCATTCACGCGCGATCGGTGGAACATCTCGACGAATTGCTGCGTGCGGGCCTGGCAAAACTGCCCGGTGTCCACCGCCTCTCCACCACCGTATGCCTCAAGTCGATCAAGCCGCGGTCCTCGATCGCCAAATGGGCGGCTAGCTGCTGATTCCAGCGGTGTCATCAGAGTAGTCAGAACAACCGTACGGGCGCCCAATCCTGACGCGCCTACCGGCGTCTCAGTAGAGAATTCAGGAGAATATGGAGATGAATAAGTTAGTTAGGAGCGAGAGAGTGGGTGCTGCCGTCTGTGGATGCCCCCTGCGCTGCAAGGGTGCTGGCAGGCGGATGACAACTCGTCTCCGGTCGGCGCACCAAGGGCCGGATCGGCTATAATTCATGCCGCAAGATTTTGCCACTCGGCCAAAGCGGCCGAGCGGCGTTCCTTGTAAGTCTGGCGATCGACGAGGTGACGTTCCGAGTTAAAGTGGTTGTGCAGGGAGGCATGAACCGAAGCGAACTTCTGGAGCGATTTCATCTGGCGAAACCGGAGCATCGCCCGCTCTCGTCGCCGGAACGGTAGGTGGCTGTTCTCGGCCCGGTTGTTTAACCAGCGCCCGACCTCCCGGCGATCCTGGATGCCGAGCTCGGACATCGCTGCGGGGTATGATCGGAGGCCATCGGTGACGATTGCCTCGACTGTCCCATACCGTTTCAGCGGATTTATCCCGTTTCTTCGTCACGAAGGATTCCAGAACCTCGCCCTCGTGATTGAGCGCGCGCCACAGATAAACCATCTCGCCATTCATCTTCACATACATCTCGTCGAGGTGCCAACGCCAGTTCCGGAAACCATGCATGTGGCTCACCCGACGCCTGCGGATCTCGGCTGCGAACATCGGGCCGAACCTGTTCCACCACAGCCGCACTGTTTCGTGGCAGAAGTCGTAGCCACGCTCGAACAGCAGATCCTCTACGTTCCGCAACGACAGCGGATACCGCACGTACAGCATCACCACCATGCGGATGATCTCGGGCGACGAGTGAAAATAGCGGAACGGGTTGTCGGCCTTGCTCATGACCACGCCGCTAGCAGCGCCTCAGCCGCCAAGCCATCCCTTTGACAGGACCCTCGGCAGTAATCGCGACCGTAATTCCCTGCTGAAGAGAAACCCGCTCCCTGCAATCGCGAGAAAATTCCCTGCATCGTCGCACAGGGAATTTCGCGTCTACGCCATCGTCTGTGCCGCGGTTTTACGCGGTCTCCGGTTTCAGTGCCAGCCCTGGTTTGCTCCATCCCGGCCGGCCAGGAGCAAAATTCCCTGCAGATTCCCTGGTTAACAGGGAAACCGGACCGATTGTTTGCGGCGCAGAGACGCGCGGGCGGAATCGCCCTTCAGAGACGCGGAAATTCAGGGAAATTCGGGAAGTCGTGACGCATTGTCCCGCGCAGTGGCGCGGACACGGCCCCAGTGCAGGGAATGCTAGAATATTGAGCTATTACAATGACTTACGTGGCGGTGCTGTCCGTCTAACCGCAACTCGTCTCCACTTCATAAATTTTCCCGTTTAAATAGAGGGCTATGAAGCCCCTTTCTTTCAAGCGCCATCGCTTCCCACCAGAGATCATCTGCCATGCAGTGTGGCTGTATTTCCGGTTCACCATGAGCCTTCGGGACGTCGAGGACCTGCTCGCCGAGCGCGGAATCGGCGTGACCTATGAGACGGTTCGTTGCTGGGCGAACAAGTTCGGACCAGCCATCGCAGCGAACATCCGGCGCCGGCGTGGCCGACCCGATTGCGTATGGCATCTCGACGAAATGGTAGTCCGGATCGGGGGCAAACGAATGTTCATGTGGCGGGCCGTAGATAAGGAAGGCGAGGTTCTCGACGTCCTCGTTCAGAAGCGCCGCAACAAGGCCGCAGCGCTGAAATTGCTGAGGAAACTGCTGAAGAAGCAAGGTTTCAAGCCGGAGAAGATCGTCACCGATGGACTTCGATCCTACAAGGCCGCGATGCGAGAACTAGGTTGCCTTGACCGTCACTGTCCAGGGCGGTTGCAGGAGAACAATCGGGCGGAAAATTCACATCTGCCCGTGCGCAGGCGGGAGCGAAAGATGTAGCGCTTCAAGTCCCAGGGTCAGGCTCAGCGCTTCGTTTCAACCCACTCCGCGATCTACAATACCTTCGCCATCCAGCGTCATCTCACTTCCAGGAAAACAATGCGAGACTTCCGATCGGCCGCCTTTGCCGAGTGGGCCGCCGCGTCCGCCGCAGCCGGATGAAATTTCGACTTCGGACTTCAGTGCTGCCCAAGGAAGTTACCCTGACAATCCCATGTCAACATGACCCCAACCAATTCCGATAAAGGTCTTTGACTTTATCATTCATTATATCAAGTATTAATGAAAATTCCTCTTGAGGAAAAATTTCATCATAAAATACATGGATAATTTTTTCCGATTTTATCTCAGATATTTGATTAATTATATTAAAATCATTGGAGAATTTTGATTTATCCAATATTCCAGACTTGATACCGTTAATTAAATATCTTGTGAAAGCGGCAGACATCACCCCAGGAAGATCTTCTCCATTTCCCTTTATTATTTTGTATTCGTTTGATAGTAAAAATTTTTTACTTTCATTTATTATTTTTATGACCGAATCATACTCATCATCCTTAATGATAAAATTCATAAATCACCTTCCGCTTAAGGCATTTTGAATATCTATTAGCAATTCTTTTACTATAGCTCGATCACTGGCGGAAAGGGACGGATCTTTTAGGAGCCTCTGCAGTTGCGTTCTCCTTTCCAATAATTTCTGCAAATGACTTCGATCCGTTCTGTAAGCATCCATTGAGCTCCCATTACCCATCTTTGCGCCTTTTCGGTAAAGCTCATCAACAACATTTCGCACCCGCGGGTCGCTTGCCCGCTGAAGAAGGGATTCGCGGGGAGAAGGAAGAGCTTCGCCAGCAGAAAAACCCGCACCAAGCACGACCGTCACTTTTGCGCCAGTTTCCGCACTCAACTGCTTGGAAATCGAATCTATTACCGATTGAGCCTCTCCCAATAAACTTCCGAAAAAACCTTGATTCGATATCGAACCCTCGTAAGTTTCCGTCCAAGTCGTAGACGACGAATCCTGATTTCCCTCCAAATCAGTGAAATTGTTTATTGATGTGTATGTGACCGTTGTATTTGGATCATCATCCGGCATAAGTGTACAACCCTGCGGAACGCCATCAACAATAGTACACTCAACTTTATCTTTACCGGACGGATCCTTGTAGTTTACCGGATCGTTAGAAACATAACCATAAAGATTTATTTGATCATCAAAGCCAACCGGATCGGTCTGTAGAAAACGACCTAACGTCGGGGAATAAACCCTCGCCTTGTAGTAATACATACCGATTTCAGGAAGATTTATTTGCCCCGTGTACTGAAATCTCCCGCTGTTTCCCCCAGACGGAATCCCATATTCATCATAGCTGTTTATAGAAATCCCCGCCCCGTTCGCATCGGAGACAGATACAACGCTCCCCTGATTATCCGCCCGCAGGGACCGCCGAGTCAGACTGGAGACCGCCGAACCTTCATACCAAACGAGCGGTTCATCCACATTTGCGCCATGAACATAGCGCCGCAGCAGTGTACTCCCGGAATACTCCGCGACCAGCGCATCCCCGTCATAAAGCAATTGCGTCGTCACGCTTCCACTTGTCTGGACAAGCCTGCCCAGCGGATCATAGGCCAACCCGGCAATCGAACTCCCAGTCGTTGCCGCAGGACAAGTGGTCGACACGGCGGCTCGGGACTCTATCAATCGGTTTTCCCGATCATACCGGTATACCCAAGTTCCATCCGAGGTCAGATTCCCGTTGTCATCGTAACAAAACGATGCTGGCCCCGCGCTCGTATATTGGTTGAGCCCGTTAATCGCGTAAGATCTGCTGAGGTTCACGGCCCCATTCCAGCTGTAGGAGTTGTTGTCGGCCGAGCGAGCCAATATCTGACTTGCGGGATTGTAGGCCGTAAAGCTGTAGGTCACGTCCTGACCCGTCGATGCGAGGTTATGGCTGATCGACGCCAGTCGCATTATGCTGTCGTAAGTGTACGCGGTGTCCACGCCGCCCGAAAGTGAGGTTCGACCACCTTGAGAATTGTAGCCGATCGCCGCGAGCGTAGCGCTACCATTCTCGGAAATCGAGATATTCCGATCCTGCCCGTCATAGGCGTAGACGAAATAGTTTCCATCAGGGTGAGTTATGCGAGTTCTGTTTGAATCCGCATCATATTGATAGGTGAGCGTTCTACTCGTACCACCGACATCGGTTGTAATTGAGGTTAGACGACCGAGATCATCATAAACGCTCGTTATTCCCTGGCCTGAAGCATATCCGAACCGAGCGGAAAGCTGCAGACCTCGAAGGTCGTAATTATAACAAACATCATTGGTGTCGCTTGCAAGTGTATAGCAATTGCCGGTCGTGGTCGAAGCGACATTCCCAACCGGATCCGGGACCCGTTTCTGGATCATGCGATTCAGCTTGTCATACGCGTAGGCGAGCGTCGTCCCGTCCCGCTTTTGAAGCGATGTGCGGTTACCGTTCTCATCATAACCGTATTGTTCGAAGTCGGTGGTCGATGCCGAACCAACCGTCGTTTTGGATGGAAAGCTCCATTTCTGAAGCCGACCGAAACCATCGTATGAAAAGCCTGCCACGTTACCATTGGCATCCGTCACCGTGAGCTGTTTGTCGGTCGTGCTGTAAGTGTATGCGACATAATCCTGCTGCAGACTCGTCCCGAGCGCCTTCTGGACTTTCGTCAGCCGCCCGGCAGTATCATAGGTGTTCTTCGTTATTCGATCAGGACCGAACGCATTGGAACCGCTGCCTTGAGTGCCTAGTGCGCAGGCATCTGCAGGAAGGCTCCCGAAGATCGCGGGGTTCATCCGCACAGCGGTACATATCCCGCGCCCCATGTTATCGTAGCTGTATTGGGTCGCGGTTTTGATCGATCCTCCCGCAGACACGGTTTCCTTGAGCTTCTGCCCCATGACATCGTAACTGATGTCCTGCGTCTGGAAGATCGTAAATCCAGTCCATGCCGATGGGGCGACACTATCCGATTGGTAGGCGGAGAGTTCGCCGGTCTCTACCTTAATCAGGCGCCCATCCGTGTCGTAAGTGTTTCGCACGGCCGCAAACGCAATCGGGCCGGCCCCATCTGGATCTGCGCTGATCGTACCTACCACCCGCCGAAAAACGTCATAACGAACATAGCTGGTAAAGGTGCTGGAGGCGGACTGGGCCTCAACTCGTTCACAGCCGATTCCGGCAAAAGCGATAGCAATTGCCACGCAAAGGGATGCAATGTGCTTCATGATCCCCTCCTCAGAAGCAGGTGCTGAGCGCAGCGCGCGGTTTGGTTTCGGCGATTTGATTCCCGACCTGGTCGTAACGGTAGCAGGTCCGAACCGCTGCAGAGTCGGCATCATCGACAATGCCCTCAAGCTCATGATTGGTGCGCGAGGACGAGGTCGAGGCGGTGTAAATGAAGTTCGTCCGGTTCCGGGAGCCGGAGGGGCAGGTATAGGTAAAATCAACTGTCGTCCCGGTTACGGTCGATGTCAGGCACGTATCCTTGCTCGTGAGATAATACGCAGAAACAAGCGTAATCCCGGAAGGCGCTACGACGCCTGGAGCCGGATAGAATGAGGAATAGCTATTCCGGACCACCGCACGGACATTATTGGCGTCGGCAGGCGAAAGGACAACGGTCGGTTGCCCGTGAGCCGCGTCATACTGGTAGTCAGTGCGCGAGCCCCGAGCGTCGATCGTATAGGTCGGCTTGTTGCAATACCGGAAGTTCGTTGAATCGCAGGTCGGAAAACTGGCGTATTCGACAAGGGCAGGCTCGGTCGATCCGCTCTTCGGCGTTGTGGTGGTTTGTATCGCGTTGCCGCGATCATCCAGAACAAAGGTTACGGTCTTGCCCTCGGCGTCCGTAGAACTGGCAAGGCGACCAGTGTCATATGTGTAGGTCAGCGTTCGCGAGAGAGGCTTGGCGATTGTAGTCGGCAAGCCGACGATCCCGTCATAGTAGAGGGCGGTAAATTCATAGGTGGTGACCGAACCATCGGGCGCGGTCACTGTCGTGGTAGGCCTGCTTCTCGGATATGTAGAGCAATAGCTCATATCGTACTGCGTCGTCTGGAGCAGTGCGTCCGTCTGCTGTGTGACCTTCCCCTCTTCGCAATCCCCGTTGCCGCTGTAGGTTGCATAGGTGTTCTGAAGCAGCTTGACCGTTGGCGCATCTGCGTAGGCTGCCGAGCTCATGCGATGACCGGCCGCTGCATACTCGTAATTGAGAACCCGCCCCTGCGCGTTCGTAAACGAGGTCATCCGGTAAAGGGCGTCGCCTAGGATGTTGGTGCCGACGTTCGTCCAGCCATAGCTTACGCTTGCAAGCGGGCCGGTGGTGCAACTGACCACGCCAGATACACAGCCTGAACGGAAGGCGGTCACCGACGTAAGCAGGTATCTCTGGGCCAAGTCTCCGCTTGTCAGCGAGGAGTTCATATAGCCAAACAGGAGGCCATATCCGCGCGAATTGACTACCGAAATCAATCTACTTAGCGAAAAGCCGGTCGACGGCGGGTTGTCGTAATTGAATACGATGCTCTCGCCATTTGCCATCACCGCATACACCGGAACCCTGCAGTATCCGCCGCAACCGATACCTGTCCCGTCGTCGCCGTTTGCGACGAAGAATATTTGATCGCCAGCCTTCGACCTGAACTCCAGTGTTCCCCCACTGTCGATCACCTGGGCGCCATCGGGCGCGTCGTTAGTCCACGTTCTAGCCGAGCCCCAGGCAACATAAGACCCGGTGAAACTGTGGACGCCGTCGAAAGCCTTGACCGTCAGCTTGTTCTCGAAATCAGATGTGCAGGGAAAACAGAACGCGGTCAGGCGCAGATTGTTCGTCATATAAGCCTGGTCGGCCTGAAATGGATATTGACCGTTTTCACGGACCAGATCGAGCCGAGAAGGGAAGTCGCCGCTCCCGACCGATATATCGTTTGAGTAGAGCTTGAACTGCCCGGTAAAGATATCGACCCCGCCCGAAGTATAGAGGTCGAACTCCTTTTTATCCGGAATCTCCTGCGCATGGACTGGAATTGCAATCAACAGCGCGGCAAGAACCGCGAACCATATTTTGTGCAAACTCACCATTTCAGACGCCCCTGGAAGCCTGCGGCACGCCGCCGCCTGCTGCTGATGGAAATACACGGTCTGACGTCCGCCCGTGGCAGAACCTCCCCGCTTTTCTGTGAGCGACTTGCTCACTGGATCGTGACCGTGCCGTTGGTGACGTCGTCGCCAATTGCCCCCACCCAGTCCCAACGGGCGGTGGTTCCGACCGAAGAATAGTTCGCCGATGTTCGCGTAAATGTTCCGACCCCGGGAATGATGATGGACGTCCAGCCGGAATTGGGCGGAACCGCGCTACCGGACATTGACAGGATTATCTCCACGCTGTGGGAGACTGTTTCAACGTAAACCCCGGTAATCTGATAGCTGCCATATGAGGTGTTGGTCATCGAACCTGTTGTGCCGGCAATATAGCCGTCGTCAGTGCACCTGAGGGCGCACTCATACTCACCTGCCGTCAGCGTTGCCGACCACCCGTCATCATCGACGATGGTCCCGACCCCTGTGGCATCTGCGATGGTTGCGGGGCTGGTGGGGCTGGAGAGGGTGACGTTGAGGGTCTCGTTGGCTTCAGACGTGGTGTCCTGGGTCGTGCTGACCGTGATGGTCTTGCTGGTCTGGGCCGCGGTGAACGTCAGCGTGCCGCTCTTGGCGGTGTAGTCCGAGCCTGCCGTCGCGGTGCCGTTGCTGGTTGCGTAGTTGACCG
>JAGIAR010000007.1 GCA_017744735.1 Novosphingobium sp.
GGCCGCGGTCGGCTCGTTGATGATGCGCAGCACTTCGAGGCCGGCGATCTGGCCGGCGTCCTTGGTCGCCTGGCGCTGGGCGTCGTTGAAATAGGCCGGAACCGTGATGACGGCCTGGGTGACGGGCTGGCCGAGATAGGCCTCCGCCGTCTCCTTCATCTTCGTCAGCGTGAAGGCCGAGATCTGCGACGGCGAATAGTCCTTGCCGTCGGCCTTCTCGAGGCCATAGGCGAGCGCCGCGGCGGTCGGCTCGTTGATGATGCGCAGCACTTCGAGGCCGGCGATCTGGCCGGCGTCCTTGGTCGCCTGGCGCTGCGCGTCGTTGAAGTAGGCCGGAACGGTGATCACCGCCTGGGTGACCGTCTCGCCGAGATAGCTTTCGGCGGTTTCCTTCATCTTCTGCAGGATGAAGGCCGAAATCTGGCTGGGCGAATAGTCTTCGCCGCCGGCCTGCACCCAGGCGTCGCCGTTCTTGCCCTTGACGATGTGATAGGGGACCAGCTCGGTGTCCTTCTTGGTCACCGGGTCGTCGAAGCGGCGGCCGATCAGGCGCTTCACCGCGAAAATCGTGTTGTCGCCATTGGTCACCGCCTGGCGCTTGGCGGGCTGGCCGATCAGGCGCTCACCGTCCTTGGTGAAGGCGACGATCGACGGGGTGGTGCGGGCACCTTCCGAATTCTCGATAACCTTGGGCTTGCCCCCATCCATCACAGCCACGCAGCTGTTGGTGGTCCCGAGGTCGATACCGATGACTTTGGCCATTACTTCCTATCCTGTGCTTCGAATGTTGGACACCGCGCTTTCGCTTCCCAAAAGATGGCAAAGCGGATCGGCGGCTCGTTGGATCACTCCTGCCGCGCGATATAGGGTGGGTTTCCCTTGGCACAAGGTTTCACGGCGACTAGAAATTCCAAAGTCTTTGGAGAGGAATTGCCATGAAATCCGCCCTTTTCGCCGCTTCCGCGCTGGTTCTCGCCGGCATCGGCCTCGCTTCCTGCGGCAAGGGCGGCTCGGAACCTTCCGCGGCTGCGTCGGAAGCGGCGCCCGAGGCGCCCTCGGGGATCTCGGTGGCGGACGGACGCCTGGTCCTGCCGGCGGTGAAGGGCAATCCCGGCGCGGTCTATTTCGACGTCACCAACAACGGCGCCAAGGACACTGCGATCGCGGGCGCTTTCGTTGACGGCGCCAAGAGCGCGATGCTGCACACCTCGGTCGAAATGAACGGGATGAGCGCGATGAAGGACATGGACCAGATCGCGGTTGCCAAGGGCGCGACCGTACGGTTCGCCCCGGGCGGCAATCACGTGATGGCGATGGATCTCGATCCCGCTCTGCAGGCCGGCGGCACCACCGAAGTCACCCTCACCTTCTCCGATGGCGACAAGGTCAGCTTCGAGGCGAAGGTGCTCGCGGCCGGGGACGCGCGCTGAGCCATGCCTGCCCGGCGGGCGGCGAACGGCCGCTGACGCCGGGCGAGATCGCGCTTGCGCACTCGGTGTTCGGGACCGCGATCGACTACGCGCGAGTGCGCATCAAACGGCGAAAATGGTTTCCGTTCCAGCCCAGCAAGGTGGTGATGGCGCCGCGCGGGCATCTTCACTTCCACCCCGACAGTGGAAGCTATTGCGACGATTTCGGCACCGCTTCGCTGGACCGGCAGGGATTGTTCATCCACGAGATGACGCATGTCTGGCAGCACCAGAATGGCATTTTCCTGCCGCTCCGCCGCCTGCCCTTCAGCCGCTATCGCTACGAGCTCGTCCGGGGCAAGCCGTTGGCATCCTATGGGATCGAGCAGCAGGCGGAGATAGTCCGCCACGCCTTCCTCCTGCGGAGGGGCGCGGCAATAGCCGGCGCAGACCGGGCGGCCTACGCCAGGCTGGTCGATTTTCCGGGAGCCAGCTGACCTAGTCGCAGCGGACCTCGTATTCGTGGCCGTCGCGGTCGCGCCGATAGCACCTGCCGTCCTTCTTGATCAACGCACCGCCGACCGCGCCGGCGGCCGCGCCGATCGCCGCGCCCTCGGCGACGTCGCCGCCGGTCACCAGGCCGACGCCGGCACCGACCGCGCCTCCCGCAAGTGCGCCTTCCCCGGCATAATTGCTCGCGCAGGCGCCGAGCGCGAAAGCCGGGGCCAGCAATGCCGCGGCGATCAGTCCATGCTTTCTCATCGGGTTTCTCCAGTCGCTCCGTGTTACGGAACCAACCGTGCGACGCCGCAAGAGTTGCACCGTTGGGCGTAGGATCGGGTCCGCTCGCCCTGTTTAAAACGGTTGCCGCCTGCCTTCGTTTGCGCGACATCCCACGACGGGAGAGACAAAATGCCGCACGCCGTCGATCATTCGGCGATCCTCGATCGCCTTGCCGCCACCCGTGGCGGTGTCCGCAACAGCTTTACCGACCTCGATCCGGCGCGGACCGCGCACCTGATCATCGACATGCAGAACGGCTTCATGGAGGAAGGCGCGCCGGTCGAAGTGCCGATGGCACGTGAGATCGTCGATAACGTTAACCGCGTCTCCGCGGCGATCCGCGAGGCCGGCGGGCGCAACGTGTTCGTCCGCTTTACCACCCCGCCCGAAGGCTCGCCGAGCTGGTCGACCTTCCATTTCCGGATGGGGCCCGCGGCCGAAGGCCACAAGGAGGCGTTCACGCCTGGCGCGCACTACTGGCAGCTCTGGCCGGGCCTCGACGTCCGCGACGAAGACCTGGTGGTCGAAAAGCAGCGCTTCAGCGCCTTCACGCCCGGCACCAGCGATCTGGATGCGATCCTCAAGGGTCATGGCATCGACACCGTGCTGATCTCCGGCACGCTGACCAATTGCTGCTGCGAAAGCACCGCGCGCGACGCGATGCAGCACAATTACCGCGTGCTGATCGCGGCAGACGCCAATGCCGCGCTGACCGACGAAGAACACGCAGCCACGCTGCACAACATGGCCTTCGTGTTCGCGGACCTGCACTCGACCGGGGAGATCGAGGCGCTGTTTGGAGGGTAACCCCTCTCCAACTGATAGCGCAGCTTGCTCCGCAGGAGCTAGCGCAGCTTGGAGAGGGGTATCGAACTCAGTCCGGCTTTTTCGCCACCACCACCATCGCGGGCCGCAGCAGGCGGTCCTTGAGCATGTAGCCGGCCTGCATCTCCTGCACGATCGTGCCGGGGGCGACGTCGGTGCTGGGCACTTCCATCATCGCCTGGTGCTGGTTCGGGTCGAGCGGCATGCCGGTAGCGGCGATGCGGCTGATGCCGTGCGCGGCGAAGACCTTGTCGACTTCGCGCTGGGTCGCCTCGATTCCGGCGATGAAGTTGCGCAGCTTCTCGTCCTCGCGCATTTCGGGCGAGACCGCGTCGAGCGCGCGGGCGAGATTGTCCGCAACCGAGAGGATTTCGCGCGCGAAGCCGGTCACCGCATAGGTGCGGGCGTCGGCGATGTCCTTCTCGAGCCGGCGGCGCACGTTCTGGGTCTCGGCCTGCGCGTAAAGGACGTTCTGCTGGGTCGAGGCGAGCTCGTCCTGCAGCTTGGTCAGTTCTTCGAGGACCGATTCGGCTTCATTGTTCTGTTCGAGCAATTCCTCCGGCACACCGGCCAATTCGGCCGCCGCTGCTTCGTCGAGAGGTTGCTTCCTGTCTTCGTCCATCATGCGTATTCTTTTGTTATCCGATCAATTTGCCCAACGACTGAGCGGTGAAATCCACCATGGGGACGACGCGCGCGTAATTCAACCGTGTCGGCCCTATGACACCGACCACGCCGACCACCCTACCCTCGCGGTCGCGATAGGGCGAGGCGATCACCGACGAGCCCGAAAGCGCGAACAGGCGGTTCTCCGAACCGATGAAGATCCGGGTCGAATCCGCCTCGCGCGCGCTCTCAAGCAATTGCGCGATCGACTGCTTGTTCTCGAGATCGTCGAGCAACTGCCGTACCCGCTCGATATCCCCAAGTGCCTCTTCGTCGAGCAGCTTGGCCTGCCCGCGCACGATCAACACCGGCCGTCGCGCCGCGTCCTCGCTCCACACCGCCAGCCCGCGCTCGACGAGATCGCGGCTCGCTTCGTCGAGCGCGGTCTTGCCGGTCGAGATTTCGCGCAGCATCGCCTTGACCGCATCGGCCAGGGTCCGCCCCGCCAGGCGCGCCGAGATGTAGTTGCTCGCCTGCTCCAGCGCCGAGGAGGGAATGCCGACCGGCAGCGCGAGCACCCGGTTTTCGAGATGGCCGTCCTCGCCTACCAGCACCGCCAGAGCATTGCCCGGCGACAGCGGGACCAGAGTCATCTGGCTCAGCCGCGGCTCGCGGCGCGGCACCATCACCACCCCGGCGGCGGCGGAGATCTCGGACAGCACTGCGCTGGTCGCCTCGAGCGCCTGCTCGATCGGGCCGGGCTGCTTGAGCCGCCGCTCGATTGCGGCGCGCTCCTGCGCGGTCGGCTCGGCCACCTGCATCATCCCGTCGACAAACAGCCGCAGCCCGGTTTCGGTCGGCATTCGTCCGGCGCTGGTATGCGGTGCGGCAAGCAGGCCGAGGCTTTCGAGGTCCGACAGCACCGAGCGGATCGAGGCGGGCGAGAGGTTGAGCCCCGCCTCCCCCGCGAGCCGCTTCGACCCGACCGGCTGGCCGGTGTCGAGATAGCCCTCGACCACCAGGCGGAAGATCTCGCGGGCGCGTGTGGTCAGTTCGGTGACGGGCGGGTTGGGCATGATCGGCCCTAGCTAACCGCCACGCCGGTCATATTCAAAGCGGTTCTCGGCGCGGCCGACGAGATCGTCGAGCGGCAGTTCCTGCCACGCATTGCGCAGATCGGGCCGGATCGTCTCCAGTTCCGGTACGCGGCAGCCGAGATACCAGTTGAGCGAATCGTGCCCGCCCGGTGCAATCCAGCGCACGTCTACGCTCGGGCTGTCGGTTGCGACCGGGACCGGGCAGTGACCGTAGTCGTAGCGCTTCCCGCCATGCGGGCGGAACGGGCGGAGACGGGCGAAGAAGGTCCGCACCTGTTCCGGCGTCGCGGTGAATTCGTGCGTGCCCTTGGTCTTGACGAAACGGCCGCCTTCATAGGTGCCGTGGCCGTCAGCCGAAACCGTGACGACGAACACCGGGCAACTGCCGAAACACGGCGTGGTTTCGAAGCGGACGCTCTGCGGCGGCGGCGGCGAATCCGCCTCGGGCATGATGGCGCAGCCGGTTAGCAGGGCGGCGGCAGCGAGTATGGCGATGAAACGCATGTGTGACCAAACCTCTCGGCGAAAAAATGCCGGTGGCATCGTGAACCCGCCGTGGCTAGGGGCAGTTCCAACACAAGCGGAGATTCCCATGCGTCCTTCCGGCCGTGCGCCCGATGAAATGCGCTCTATCGAAATCGTCACCGGCTTCACCAAACACGCCGAAGGCTCGGTGCTGGTGTCGTTCGGCGACACCAAGGTGCTGGTCACCGCCAGCGTCGAGGAGCGCCTGCCGCCGTGGCTCAAGGGCAAGGGCGAAGGCTGGGTCACCGGCGAATATTCGATGCTTCCGCGCGCCACCCACACCCGCGGCCAACGCGAGGCGGCCAAGGGCAAGCAGTCGGGCCGGACGCAGGAAATCCAGCGCCTGATCGGGCGGGCGCTGCGCGCCGTCACCGATCTCAAGAAGCTCGGCGAGCGCCAGATCACCCTCGATTGCGACGTGATCCAGGCCGATGGCGGCACGCGCACCGCGGCGATCTCGGGCGCGTGGGTCGCGCTGCGGCTCGCGGTCGACGGGCTGATGGCCAAGGGGCTGATCGCCGAGGATCCGATCGTCTCGCGGATCGCGGCGGTGAGCTGCGGGATCGTCAAGGGGACGCCGGTGCTCGATCTCGACTATGTCGAGGACAGCTCGGCCGATGCCGACGCCAATTTCGTGCTGATCGAGGGCGGCCAGATCGCCGAGGTCCAGGCGACCGCCGAAGGCGCGACCTATGACGAGGAAGGCCTGCTGCGCCTGCTCCGCTTGGCGCGGATCGGCTGCGACCGGATCTATGCGGCGCAGGCTGCGGCGACCAAGTGACACGCAAGCTCGGTTCCGGCAGGCTGGTGATCGCCACGCATAATGCGGGCAAGCTGAAGGAAATCGGGGCCTTGCTCGCGCCTTATGGGGTCGAGTGCATTTCCGCGGGGGCGCTCGGCCTGCCCGAGCCGGACGAGACCGGGACCACTTTCGTCGAAAACGCGCTGCTCAAGGCGCGCGCTGCGGCGGAGGCAAGCGGGATCGTGGCGCTGGCGGACGACAGCGGGCTGTCGGTCGAGGCGCTCGGCGGACGCCCCGGCGTCTACACCGCCGACTGGGCCGAGCGGCAGTGGTTCGAGGGCGATCCGGGTCGCGACTGGTACATGGCGATGGGCAAGGTCGAGGGAATGCTGGCGGCGAAAGGCCCCGAAACCCCGCGCGACGCGGCGTTTCATTGCGTGCTGGCCTTGGCCTGGCCCGACGGCGAAAGCGCGGTCTACGAAGGCACCTGCGCCGGCTCGCTGACCTGGCCGCCGCGCGGGACGATGGGCTTCGGCTACGATCCGGTGTTCGTGCCGGCCGGCCATGCGCAGAGCTTCGCCGAGATCGACCCGGACGAGAAGCACCGCATCAGCCACCGCGCCGATGCCTTCGCCAAGCTGGTTTCGGAGCAGTTCGCCAGCTAGGATCGGCCGATGGCCCGCGCGCTCTACATCCACTGGCCCTTCTGCCTCGCCAAGTGCCCCTATTGCGACTTCAACTCGCATGTGCGGGAGCGGGTGGAGCAGGATATCTGGCGCGAGGCCTTGCTCGCCGATCTGCGGCACGAGGCGGAGCTGGCGGGCGGCGAGAGGCTGGAGAGCATCTTCTTCGGCGGCGGCACGCCCTCCCTGATGCCCCTTGCGACGGTCGAAGCGCTGTTGAACGAGGCGGAGAAGCTTTGGGGCTTCGCGCCCGGGATCGAGATCACGCTGGAGGCCAATCCCTCTTCGGTCGAGGCGGGAAAGTTCAGGGATCTGGCGCTGGCCGGGGTCAATCGCACCTCGCTCGGCCTGCAATCGCTCGACGACGGGGCGCTGCGATTCCTGGGCCGGCTTCACGGGGTTGAGGAAGGACTCAACGCCCTGCAGACCGCACTCAAGGTGTTCGAGCGGGTATCTTTCGACCTGATCTACGCCCTGCCCGGCCAGACCCCGACTCAGTGGCGCGAGCAGCTCGAAACCGCGCTGGGTTTCGGCACTTCGCACCTCTCGCTCTACCAGTTGACGATCGAGCCCGGCACCCGCTTCGAGACGATGGTCCGCAAGGGCGATTTCACCCCGCTCGACGATGACGCAGCCGCCGACCTCTTCGCCCTGACTCGCGAGCTGACCGCCGCGGCAGGCCTGCCCGCCTACGAAATCTCCAACCATGCCCGCTCCGGCGAGGAGAGCCGCCACAATCTCACCTACTGGCGCTATCAGGATTACGCCGGCATCGGTCCGGGTGCGCACGGGCGGCGCGGCGGGTGCGCGACGGTGCGACACAGGAAGCCCGAGAACTGGCTTGCGGCGATCGCGGAGGCGGGCCACGGGATCGCCGAACAGCGCGCCCTGCCGCTGAACGAGCAGACGAGCGAGGCGCTGCTGATGGGCCTGCGGCTCGCCGAGGGGATCGACCTCGCCGCACTTTCCGCGCGGTTCGGGATCGACGGCCTGATCGACCGCGACCGGCTCGCCTTCTACCAGACGCAGGGGCTGGTGCGGCAGGAGGGTGACCGGGTGACGGTGACCGACGCCGGGATGCCGCTGCTCGACGCGCTGCTGGGCGAACTGGTCCCGGCCGAACTGGTCGCGGCGTGAACAAGGCGGATATTCTCGAAGCCTGGGGGTCCCACCTTTCCGAAGGCCGCCGCCGCTCGCCCCACACCGTCCGCGCCTATCTCGCCAGCGCCGCGCGGCTGCTCGACACGCTGCCCGACAGCGACTGGCCAGCGCTCGCCCGGCTCGACGGCCCCGCTTTGCGCCGCCAGCTTGCCGCGCGCCGGGCCGAGGGAATCGGCAACGTCAGCGCGGCCCGCGAGCTCTCCGCGCTCAAGAGCTTCCTTGCCTTCGCCCGCGAGCAGGCGGGGATCGCCGAGGCTGCCCCACCCCGCGTGCGGGGGCCGCGGGTCAAGAAGGGCCTGCCGCGCCCCATCACCCCCGACGACGCACTCAACGTCGCCGACGCCGTGAAGGGCATGGCAGCAACCGACTGGATCGGCGCGCGCGACCGGGCGGTGCTGCTGCTGCTTTACGGCGCCGGACTGCGGATCGCCGAGGCGCTGTCGCTGACCGGCGCCGCGCTGCCGCTGGGCGAGACGCTGCTGGTGACCGGCAAGGGCAACAAGCAGCGCGTCGTCCCGCTGCTGCCGATCGTGCGCGAGGGCGTGGCCGCCTATGCCGCGCAATGCCCGTGGCCGCTGGCGAAGGACGAACCGCTGTTCCGCGGCGCCAAGGGCGGTCCGCTCAACCAGGGCATGGTGCAGAAGGCGATGGCGGCCGCACGGATCGCGCTGGGCCTGCCCGAAACCGCGACTCCGCACGCGCTGCGCCACAGCTTCGCGACCCATCTGCTCGGTGCCGGGGCGGATTTGCGCAGCCTGCAGGAACT
Organism: Novosphingobium sp.; assembly: GCA_017744735.1. Taxonomy (GTDB): domain Bacteria; phylum Pseudomonadota; class Alphaproteobacteria; order Sphingomonadales; family Sphingomonadaceae; genus Andeanibacterium. Next base: position 8,598 of record JAGIAR010000007.1, read on the forward strand.
GCTCGGCCATGCGAGCCTCGGCTCGACCCAGATCTACACCAAGGTCGACCAGGCGGTGCTGCTGGAAACCTATCGCACTGCCCATCCGCGGGGCCGCTGATCCCACCCCGTCGCCCCAGCGTAGGCTGGGACCTCTCGCGGGCGTGCACCTGCTGCCGGAGATGCCAGCTTCCGCTGGCATGACGGTCGGGCGCGAGGCATAGTCCCCGCCATTCGGTTCAGGGGGGATCATGGGCCAGGAAATCAGTGCGACCGGCTTCGATGAGGCCGACTTCCGGAATTTCACCGACCAGCTTGCGCGCGAGACCGCGGCGCTGCGCGATCACCACGCCAGCGGCCGCCTGTCGAACCAGGGCCCGACCATCGGGCTGGAACTCGAGGCCTGGCTGATCGACCGCAATTCCTGGCCGGCACCGCACAACCAGAGCTTCCTCCACCGGCTCGGCGATCCCTTCGTGGTGCCCGAGCTGTCGCGCTTCAACATCGAGGTCAATGCGGAGCCTGGCGGGCTGGCGAGAGACGGGCTGCGCGAGCTCGAGGACCATCTCAACGCGACCTGGAACCGCTGCGTCTCCAACGCGCACGAGGATGTCGATACGGTCATCGCGATCGGCACGCTGCCGACCCTGCGCGAGAGCGATCTGTCGCTCGACAACATGACCCCGTCGAACCGCTATGCCGCGCTCAACACCGAGCTGGTGCGGCTGCGCGAGAACCGGCCGCTGCGGATCGACATCGACAGCCATCACGAAGACTGGCCGCATCTGCAGACCGAGCATCTCGATTGCATGCTCGAGGCCGCGACCACCTCGTTCCAGCTCCATCTGCAGGTGCCGCCCGGGGAGCTGGCCGGCAATCTCAACGCCTCGATGATCCTGAGTGCGCCGCTGGTTGCGCTGTCGGCCAATGCGCCGTTCCTGTTCGGTCAGCCGCTGTGGCACGAGACCCGGATCGCAATCTTCGAACAGGCGATCGAGCAGGCGGGCGACGATGCCGCGCTCCACCGCGTGACCTTCGGCACCGGCTATGCGGGGGAAGACCCGACCGCGATCTTCGTCGAGAACCTCGCGAACTACCCGGCCCTGCTTCCGATCGCGGGCGAGAACGAGGCGGAGTTCCCCTGCCTGCGCCTGCACAACGGCACGATCTGGCGGTGGAACCGCCCGCTGGTCGGCTTCGACGCCGACGGCACGCCGCATCTGCGGATCGAGCAGCGGGTGATGCCGGCCGGGCCGAGCGTGATCGACATGATCGCCAACGCCGCCTTCTATTACGGCACGGTGTTCATGCTCGCCGAACGCTGCAGGAAGCCCGAGCTGCCGTTCGAAGCGGCGCGGGCGAATTTCTATGCCGCGGCCAAGCACGGGATGGATGCCGAATTCACCTGGTTGGGCGGCAAGCGCCTTCCGGCGCGCGAAGTCTTGAAGTCGCTCCTGCCGCTCGCGCGCGAGGGGCTGGAGGCGCAGGACGTCTCGCCTGAGCTGGTCGACCGCTACCTCGAAGTGATCGAGCAGCGCGTCGCCACCGGCCGGAACGGCGCGGCATGGCAGCTTGCCCATTTCCGCAAGCATGGCGATGTGTTCCGGCTGACGGCGGATTACCTCGAGCACCAGCGCAGCGGGATGCCGGTGCACGAGTGGGGGGTCTGATCTTTTTGCGTTCCTGCGAAAGCAGGAACCCAGGGCGACCGTAGCGCCAGGCCGCCCTGGCCTCCGGCTTTCGCCGGAGAACGGGAAAGCGCGTCACCGCCCTTTCCACCGCGCCACCCGCCACAGGTAAACCGCGACTCCGAACGCCAGCCCACCGCCCACGATCCAGTCGAGCAGCGCCTGACTCTCGTCGAAGTACCGCCCCAGCCAGCGCCCGCCCGTTACCAGCAGCACGTTCCACACCCCCGCGCCGGCAAAGGTGAAGCCGAGGAACTTCCACTGCTTCATGTGCGCAAGGCCCGCGGGCAGCGAGATCATCGTGCGCAGGAAGGGCGAGAAGCGCAGCGCGAACACCACCCATTGGCCGTGGCGGCGGAAGAAGTGGCTGGCGCGCTCGATATCGTGCGCATCGAAGGTCAGCCAGCGCCCCCAGCGGTCGGCGATCGGCTGCAGGCGCTCGTAGCCGAACCTGTGCCCGACAAGGAACCACAGGTAATTGCCCAGGGTCGAGCCGAGGGTGCCGGCGACCATCAGCGGCCAGAACTCCATCCTCCCCTTGGCCACGGCGACGCCGCCCAGCCCCATGATCAGTTCCGAGGGGATCGGCGGGAACACGTTCTCGATCACCATCAGCAGGAAGATGCCGAGATAGCCGCCCTGCTCGATGGTCGGGAGGATGAACTGGTTCATGGAGCCTTCAACGCGCGACCGGCCGGGTTCGTCACCCCGGCGAAAGCTGGGGTCTCAGGCCGCTGTGCGCGACTTCATGAGATGCCCGCCTGCGCTGGCATGAGGGTCTGGGGATCGGGTCATTTCCGCAGTTTCCCCTCGATCGCATCCCAGATCATCGCGGCCGTATCGGTGCCGTTGAAATTGTCGATCGCGACGATCCCGGTCGGCGAGGTAACGTTGATCTCGGTCAGCCACTTGCCGCCGATCACGTCGATCCCGACGAAGATCAGGCCGAGCCGCTTCAATTCGGGCCCGAGCGCGGCGCAGATTTCCTGCTCGCGCGGGGTCAGCTCGCTCTTCTCCGCCGATCCGCCTCGCGCGAGGTTCGAACGGAACTCGCCCTCGCCCGGCCGGCGGTTGATCGCGCCGGCATATTCGCCGTCGACCAGCACGATGCGTTTGTCGCCCTCGGCCACTTCGGGGAGGAACGGCTGGACCATGTGCGGCTCGGGCCAGGTCTGGTTGAACACTTCGAACAGGGCAGAAAGGTTCTCACCCTCTTCATTGACGCGGAAGATCGCCTTGCCGCCGTTGCCGTGGATCGGCTTGACCACCACCGCGCCGTGGCGCTTCTGGAATTCGCGCACCTCGTCGACGCTGCGGGTGACCATGGTCGGCGGCATGAAGTGCCGGAAATCGAGCACGAAGACCTTTTCCGGCGCGTTGCGGACGCTGGCGGGGTTGTTCACCACCAGCGTTTCCTTTTCGATCCGCTCGAGCAGATGCGTCGCGGTGATATAACCCATGTCGAACGGCGGATCCTGCCGCATCAGCACCACGTCGGCCTGCTTGCCGAGGTCGAGCGGCACCGGCTCGCCGGCCTCGAAATGGTTGCCCGCCTCGCGCCGCACCACCACCGGACGGGCGAGCGCGTGCAGCCGGTCGTGCTCGTCCAGCGTCAGCGATCCGACATCGTAGTGGAACAATTCGTGCCCGCGCGCCTGCGCGCTCAGCATCAGCGCGAAGCTCGAATCCCCGGCGATGTTGATACCTTCCAGCGGGTCCATCTGGACCGCGACGCGTAGCGACATTCTCTAACCCTCATTTCGTCGTTCGGCGGATGGTCAGGGCATCCACGCGTTGACGATGTGGCGTGGGAAGCGGCGCGGCGCAAGGAGCAGGACGTCGATCCGCATGTCGTCGCCCGCCCGGAGGTAACGGTGCGCCACGGCCTCGGCCGCCGCGGCCACCCGGCGCAGGCGGTATTCGTCGATCGCGTGGTCGAGATCGGCGGCCGAATTGCGCCATTTGACCTCGACGAAGGCGACGATCCCGCCGCGCCGCACAATCAGGTCGATCTCGCCGCGCGGGGTCTTGACCCGTCTGCCGAGCATCCGCCAGCCCTGCAGGCCGAGCCACAGCGCCGCGCGGGTTTCGCCGCCGCGGCCGCGCCGCTCGGCGGCCTGGCGGGTCATCGCGCTTTCAGCTCCATCGCGCGGGCGTAAAGCGCCTTGCGATCCGCGCCGGTGGCCCGGGCGACCTGCGCCGCCGCCTGCGAGGGCTTGTCGTGCTCCATCGCCGCCAGCAGGAGCGCGTCGAGATCGAACTCGCCCGCCTCCTCGCCGGGCGGCGCGACCAGCAGCACGATCTCGCCCTTCGGCGGATGCGCGGCATAGTGATCGATCAGCGATCCGACCTCGCCGGTGCGGCACTCCTCGTGCAGCTTGGTCAACTCGCGCGCGACCGAAACCTCGCGCCCCGGCAGCGCGGCGCCGATCGCTTCCAGCGCCTTGAGCAGCCGCGGTGGGGTTTCGTAGAAGATCAGCGTCGCCGACACTCCGGCCAGCTCGGCCAGCATGTCGGCGCGGGCCTTTTCCTTCACCGGCAGGAAGCCCGCGAACAGGAAGCGGTCGTTCGGCAGGCCCGACAGGGTGAGCCCCATAATCGCCGCGCAGGCACCCGGCAGGCTGGTGACCATCAGCCCTTCCTCGCGTGCGCGGCGCACCAGGCGATAGCCGGGGTCCGAGATCAGCGGCGTGCCGGCATCGCTGACCAGCGCCACCGCCTGGCCGCGCATCGCCTCGATCACCCGTTCGCGCGCGGCTTCGTCGCTGTGATCGTCGTAGCGCCACATTTTCTTGTGGAGCCCCAGGTGCTTGAGCAGCTTCCCGGTTACGCGCGTGTCTTCGCATGCGACCAGGTCGCAACGGGACAGCACATCGGCTGATCGCATCGTGATGTCGCCGAGATTGCCAATCGGCGTCGCGACAATATAGAGACCGGGTTGAAGCGGCGCGTCTGACATGGTGGTCCCCGAATAGAACGCGCCTTGTGAACAGGATTGCCGGGAGCAGCAAGATGTTGGGTGGCAGGATCAATCGGCGGCGGGTGCTCGCCATGGCGGCGGTGACGCTGCTGGCGGGCTGCCAGGTCGTCCCCCGGGTCGAGCCGCAGAACGTCCCCGCGCCCACCCCGACCCCGACCGGCCTGCCGAGCGACCAGGGCCGCCACCGCGTCGCGCTGCTGGTACCGCTGTCGGGCCCCAATTCCGACGTCGGCCAGGCGATCGCCAACGCCGCGACCATGGCGCTGCTCGACACCAACGCCGACAATGTCCGCATCACAACTTACGACACGGCGACCGGCGCCGGCAGCGCCGCCGCCCGCGCGCTGTCGGACGGCAACAAGCTGATTCTTGGCCCGCTGCTGTCCGACGACGTGACCCCGGTGCTGGCCCGCGCACGCCCCGCCGGCGTGCCGATCATCACCTTCTCCAACGACAGCTCGGTCGCCGCGCGCGACGTCTTCGCGATGGGCATCAGCCCCGACGCGTCGATCGCCCGCACGGTGGGCTATGCGATCGGCCGCGGGGCGAAGCGCTTCGCGATCCTGGTGCCCGATGGCGACTACGGCGCGCGGGCCGAGGCCGCGCTGCGCACGGCGGTAGCCGCGCGGGGCGGAGCACTGGTCGCCCGCGACACCTACGATCCCGGCAACACCTCGATCATCAGCGCGGCGCTGCGGCTCAAGAAGAAGGGCGGCTACGACGCGGTGCTGCTGCCCGAAAGCGCCCGCCTGTCGATCCAGGCGGCGGGCTCGCTGCGCGCCGCCGGCGCGGTCACGCCGCTGCTGCTCGGGACCGAGCGCTGGAGCGGCGATCCGGCGGTTCCGGGCTCGGCTGCGCTGCGCGGCGCGCTGTTCTCAGGCGTGTCGGACGGTCGCTTCGGCCAGTTCGCGGAATCCTATCGCTCGCGTTTCGGCACCGCGCCCCACCGGATCGCGACGCTCGGCTACGACGCGGTGCTGCTGACCATCCGCCTGGCGCGCAACTGGAAGCCCGGCTCCACGCTGCCCACCGGCCGGCTGGTCCAGAGCGACGCCTTCCTCGGGGTCGATGGCGCATTCCGCTTCCACCCGAACGGAACGATCGAGCGGGCGATGGAAGTCCGCCAGGTCGGCAAGGGCCGGATCGACGTGGTCTCGCCCGCGCCTGACCGCTTCGAGGACTGACGATAACCGGCATATCCGGCTTGTAAGCGCGCGATTCCGCGCCTTATAGCCGCATCATGTCCGACGATCTGTTCGAAAACGCCCCGGGTTCAAGCGGCGACTACAACGCCTCCTCGATCGAGGTGCTCGAAGGGCTCGAGCCGGTCCGCCGCCGCCCGGGCATGTATATCGGCGGCACCGACGAGCGCGCGCTGCACCATCTTGCCGCCGAGGTGCTCGACAATGCGATGGACGAAGCGGTCGCCGGCCATGCGAACCGGATCGAAGTCGTGCTCGATGAAGGCAACCGGCTCACGATCGTCGACAACGGCCGCGGCATCCCGGTTGACGAACATCCCAAGTTCCCCGGCAAGTCCTCGCTCGAGGTGATCCTCTCGACGCTCCACTCGGGCGGCAAGTTCTCCGGCAAGGCTTACGCGACCTCGGGCGGCCTCCACGGCGTGGGCGTCAGCGTGGTCAACGCGCTGTCCAGCTTCACCCGGATCGAGGTCGCGCGCGACAGGCAGCTCTATGCCCAGGAATTCAGCCGCGGCGTGACCCAGGGGCCGCTCCAGCAGCTCGGCCCTACTCCCAATCGCCGCGGCACCTCGGTCAGCTTCGTTCCCGACAGCGAGATCTTCGGCGACCAGAGGTTCAAGCCGCAGCGGCTGTTCAAGCTGGTCCGCTCCAAGGCCTATCTCTTTGCCGGGGTCGAGATCCGCTGGAAATGCGCGGCTTCGCTCGCCAGCGAGGAGGTGCCGCAGGAGGCGGTGTTCCAGTTCCCCGGCGGGCTGGCCGATCACCTGAAGGAGCAGATCGGCGAGCGCGAATGCGTCACCGCGCAGTTCTTCTCGGGCAAGCAGGACTTCCCTAACAACGAAGCTGGGGAGCAGATGGGCCGGGTCGAATGGGCGATCGCCTGGCCGCTGTGGTCCGACGGCTCCTACAGCTGGTACTGCAACACCGTTCCGACTCCCGACGGTGGCACCCACGAGCAGGGCCTGCGCTCGGCGCTGACCAAGGGCATCCGCGCCTTCGGCGAGCTGGTCGGACAGAAGAAGGCCAAGGAGATCACCGCCGACGACATCGTCACCGGCAGCGAGGTGATGCTGTCGCTGTTCATCCGCGACCCGCATTTCCAGAGCCAGACCAAGGACCGCCTGACCTCGCCCGAGGCCGCGCGGCTGGTCGAGAACGCGGTGCGCGACCATTTCGACCACTTCCTGACCGACAATATGGAGCGCGGCCGCGCGCTGCTGGGCGCGGTGATGGAACGGATGGACGAGCGCCTCAAGCGCAAGGCCGAGCGCGAGATCAAGCGCAAGACCGCGACCAATGCCAAGAAGGTCCGCCTGCCGGGCAAGCTCACCGATTGTTCCGGCGAAGGCAAGGGCGAGACCGAGCTGTTCATCGTCGAAGGCGACAGCGCGGGCGGCAGTGCCAAGCAGGCGCGCGACCGCAAGACCCAGGCGATCCTGCCGATCCGCGGCAAGATCCTCAACGTGGTCTCGGCAACCGCCGACAAGATCCGCGCGAACCAGGAAATCGCCGACCTCAACCTCGCTTTAGGGTGCGGCATCCGCAAGGACTGCAACCCCGAAAATCTCCGCTACGACCGGATCGTGATCATGACCGACGCCGATGTCGACGGCGCGCATATCGCGACCCTCTTGATGAGCTATTTCTTCCAGGAAATGCCCGAGGTGGTGAAGCGCGGCCACCTGTTCCTCGCCCAGCCCCCGCTCTACCGCCTCACCGCCGGCAAGGAGAGCGCCTATGCCCGCGACGACGCGCACCGCGCCGAGCTGGAGGAAACGAAATTCAAGGGCAAGAAGGTCGAGGTCAGCCGCTTCAAGGGCCTCGGCGAGATGAACCCGCAGCAATTGCGCGAAACCACCATGGGCCCCGAAACCCGCTCGCTGATCCGCATCACCCTGCCGCTTGAACACGAACAGCGCTTCGCGGTGAAGGAACTGGTCGACCAGCTGATGGGCCGCAACCCCGAGCACCGCTTCAACTTCATCCAGAACCGCGCGGGCGAAGTGGACCGGGATTTGATCGACGCGTAAACCTGCGCAGGTAAGAAATCCCTGACCGGTCGGGCGTTAAGGTCGAGCCACCGTTCGCGCAACGCCTTGCGCCGGAGGATGTTCGAGATGTTCCGCGCCCTGCTCCCCCTCCTGCTCCTCGCCGCCGTGCCTTCGGCCGCCCTCGCGCAGGAGGATTCCGAAGCGATCGAGCAGGCGAGCTACAACCGCGCGAGCCAGGTGCAATACGTGCTGCTCGGCACCGTTCCCGCGACCGAGCTTTTCGCGCCGAGCTTCCTGGCCGCCGTGCCCGAAAGCCAGCTCAAGGCGATCGTCGACCAGCTTACCGCCCAGAACGGCAAATTGCTGAGTGTCGACGAGCTCCACTACACCGGCGACGGCGTGATCAGCTTCGACCTGGTGTTCGAGCAGGCGCGCGCCGCCGCGGTGCTGCAGCTTTCGGACGACGCGCCCTACCAGGCGACCGGCTTCCGCATCACCGGAGTCAGGCGGATCGACGATACGCCGGAGAAGATCATCGCCGGCTTCGCCGCCCTCCCCGGCGTACACGGCTTCGGCATCTACCAGCTCGGCGAAGGCGGGCCGCAGCCGGTGCTGACCGACCGCCCGACGCAGGAATTCGCGATCGGATCGACCTTCAAGCTCTACGTGCTCTCCGCGCTCGGGCGGGAGATCAAGGCGGGCCGGCGGCATTGGGCCGATGTGGTCAGGCTCGATGCCCATTCGGTGCCGAGCGGGCAGATGCAGGACTGGCCGATCGGCACGCCGGTGACGCTGCAGACGCTCGCGACGATGATGATCTCGATCAGCGACAACACCGCGACCGACGTGCTGGTGCGCCTGCTCGGCCGCGACGCTCTGGCGGCGGAGGTCAGGGCTTCGGGCCACGGCGACCCGTCGAAAATGCTGCCGGTGCTGACCACGGCGGAGCTGTTCGCGCTCAAGTCGGGCGATCCGGCGCGGATGCAGGACTATGCCGCCGCGGACGATGCCGCGCAGGCGACGCTGCTCGACCGGTGGGCGCCCTCGTTCAAGGCCGACATATCCTCGATCAGCAGCCCGGTCGCGGTCGACACGATCGAATGGTTCGCCTCGGCGCAGGACATCGCGAACATCTTTGCGCGGCTGCGCGACCTCGGCGACCCGGTGGTGATGGACATCCTCGCGATCCACCCGACGATGCCCTCCACCGAGCGCGCCTACTGGGACTATGCAGGCTACAAGGGCGGGTCCGAGCCGGGGGTGATCAACCTCTCGTGGCTGGTCAAGGACAAGGCGGGCCGCTGGTACGTGGTCGCGGCGAGCTGGAACGATCCGGCGAATACCGTCGACGATACCGCTTTTCTCGCCCTCGCCACGCGGATGCTTGCTATGCTCCACCAATGACGACGCGTTTCGAAGGCACCAGCTCCTACATCGCCACCGATGACCTCAAGGTCGCGGTCAACGCCGCGGCGCTGCTGCGGCGCCCGCTGCTGATCAAGGGCGAGCCCGGCACCGGCAAGACCGTGCTCGCGCACGAGATCGCCGCGGCCTTCGATGCCCCGCTGATAGAATGGAACATCAAGTCGACCACCAAGGCGCACCAGGGCCTCTACGAATACGACGCGGTCGCGCGGCTGCGCGACGGGCAGCTCGGCGACGAGCGGGTGCACGACATCGCGAACTACATCCGCCGCGGGAAATTGTGGGAGGCGTTCACCTCGCCCAAGCTGCCGGTGCTGCTGATCGACGAGATCGACAAGGCCGATATCGAGTTCCCGAACGACCTCCTCCAGGAGCTCGACCGGATGAGCTTCGACGTCTACGAGACCGGCGAGCGGATCGAGGCCAAGGAGCGCCCGATCGTGATCATCACCTCGAACAACGAGAAGGAGCTGCCCGACGCCTTCCTGCGCCGGTGCTTCTTCCACTACATCGCCTTCCCCGACCGCGCGACGATGCAGGCGATCGTCGACGTGCACTTCCCCGGCATCACCCAGAAGCTGGTGAGGGAGGCGCTCGATATCTTCTACGACATCCGCGAGGTCCCGGGGATGAAGAAGAAGCCGAGCACCAGCGAGCTGATCGACTGGCTCAAGCTGCTGCTCAACGAGGACATGCCGCTGGAAGTTCTGCAGAACCGCGACCCGTCGAAAGCGATCCCGCCGCTGCACGGCGCGCTGCTGAAGAACGAGGCGGACGTGATGCTGTTCGAGCGGCTGGCGTTCATGAACCGGCGGGGGAGTTAGGGAATTTGCGTTCCTGCGAAAGCAGGAACCCAGAGTTCAACCGAACGACTTTTCCGATCCTAGGCTCCTGCTTGCGCAGGAGCGCTGCAATCTATTCAGCCAAAGCCTTCAACCCCGCTTCCAGCGTCGGATAATGCGCCTGGTTCGCAGCCGCCTTCGCATAGCCTAGCTGCTGCAGCGCCTTCCCGTCCCACTTCCCCGGCGCAAGGCTGTGGCAGGCGGCCATGTATTCGTGGGCCGAGGCGACCTGCGCGCCCGGGAGGCCGTGCAGGTCGAGCGCGTCGAGCAGGAACGCGCCGTCCGACTTCCACAGCATCGCCGGGCGGGTGCGCGAACAGCGGAAATAGACCGTCTCGGCCTGCCAGGCGACGTCGATCCCCGGCGCCCATGCGTCGGGTGGCGCGGCATCGGGGCCGTGCACCGAGTTGCCGCCCCGCTCCGCCACCTTGAGCAGGATCGCGTCGTCCGAGCGGGTCAGCACCGTAACCGACTGGCGCTGGGTCCAGTAGCATTCGCCCTGGCGGCATTCGATCCGCTCGACCGGGCCGGCTCCGTGCGCAATCGCGAAGGCCGGGGATTGCTCGCCCGGGCGATTGCAAGCCGCAAGGCAAAGCGCCAGACCTGCGATCATCCATGCACGCATCGAAACTCCCCTCGCAGATGCCTTCGACCATAGCGGGCCGATCCGCCGGTGAGTAGCCCCGCGCACACCCGCTTCGCGGCGGTCCGCGCACGGCTCGAGCGGTTCGAGCCCAAGCCCGGGCTGCACGCGTGGGTCTACGAATTCCTGCTGTTCGGCTTCAAGCAGGGCTGGGCCTGCCTGTTCGGCGCGCTGATGCTGGCGCTGCTGGTCGGGACTTACCTGTTCTATCCGGCTCATGCTCCCCTGGCCCGCTACGACTTCCTGACGATCATGGCGCTGCTGATCCAGCTCGGGATGCTGTGGAGCCGGCTGGAGACGCTCGACGAGGCGAAGGTGATCCTTGCGTTCCATGTCGTCGGCACCGCGATGGAGCTGTTCAAGACCTCGGCCGGGTCGTGGCTCTATCCCGAACCGAGCGTTCTCAGGATCGGTGGGGTGCCGCTGTTCTCGGGCTTCATGTATGCGGCGGTCGGGAGCTATATCGCGCGGGTCTGGCGGATCTTCGATTTCCGCTTTCGCCACTATCCGAAGCCGGTCTGGACCTGGCTGCTGGCGGCCGCGGTCTATGTGAATTTCTTCGCCCACCACTGGCTGCCCGACATCCGCCTGCTGCTGTTCGCGGCGATGGTCGCGCTGTTCCGGCGCACCCCGGTCTATTTCACCGTCTGGCGGCAGCGGCGCTGGATGCCGCTGCTGGTCGGGTGGCTGCTGGTCGCGCTGTTCATCTGGTTCGCCGAGAACCTCGGCACCTTCGCCGATGCGTGGCGCTATCCGAACCAGGCGCGCGGGTGGCATCTCGTGTCGCCCGCCAAGCTCGGCGCTTGGTACCTGCTGATGTATATCAGCTTCGTGCTGGTTTCGGCGGTGAACCGGCCGAAAGAACCCGACGCTTAAACGTTCAGCTCTTTCTTTTCGTGCACGATCTCGCGCTGCACTTCGGCGAACATTGTCTTCACCGCCGGACGTGCGTTGATCTGCTCGATCCAGCGGATCAGGCCGGGCGTGTCGTCCCGGTTCACCAGCTCGGCGAAGCCGTACTGCATGCCGTTGGCGATGGCGAAGTTGCAGATGTCGGCCAGCGTATACATGCCCGGCACCAGCCATTCGTTGTCGCGCAGGTGCTCGTCGAGCTTCTTCACCGAGACCGCAATCTTGCGCATTTCCTCGTCGAGCATGTCCTGGGGGAAGCCGGCGCGGGCGCGGCGCCACTTCACCTGCTGCTCGTAGACCGGGATGTTGGCGACCTTCTCCTCGAACTCCGCGTCCGACAGGTCCTGCGCCATCTTGCCGACATAGCGGTGCCAGCCGATGGTCGAGACGCACCAGCAGAAATATTCGTCGACCCACTTGGTCCACACCCGCATTTCGGCGCGCTCGAACGGATCGTCGGGGCGCAGCTTTACCGCCGTCGGGTGCGCGTCCTCGAGATATTCGCAGATCACCGTGCTCTCGGTCACAACCTTCCCGTCGTCCCACAGCGCCGGCACCTGGCCGCGCGGGTTGATCGCCTTGTACCAGTCGGAATGATGCTCGAATTTCGCAGGGTTGAGCTGGACCTGCTCGTAGTCGAGGCCCTTCTCGTAAAGCGCGAGCATGGGCTTGAGCGAGTTGGCGCCCGGTCCGAAGCTGTAGAGTTTGAGCATCTGCAAGTGTCCTCTCTTTGCCGCGCGGCTTAGACCCGCGGCCCGCCGATTTAAAGCGGATAAAGTCAATCTGGAATGCGGAAGATCAATGATTTTCCTACATCGCCCGCTTCCGCTAGGCCTGCATTCATGAACCTGTTCGAAACACCCGATCGGGCACGAAAGCGGCCCAGGCGGAAGGTCACACGCAGTGTTTCGCGATGGCTGCCAAGCCATCGAATTCGATCGGCATTTTCCGGAAGGTCGCCAAGTTTCGCTGCCGGTTCTGCGTCACATAAAAGGTCACAGGCGGGAGGCTGACCGGCGATGTTCCTTCACTTCGTCGAAGAATTGCGCGCGGCCGGAATCCCCGCCTCGGCCAAGGAGCACCTGGTGCTGCTTGAGGCGCTCGACCGGCAGGCGATCGCGCTCTCGGCCGAGGAGTTCTATTATCTCGCCCGGGCGGTGTTCGTGAAGGACGAGGCCCTGCTCGACCGGTTCGACCAGGTCTTCGGCAAGGTCTTCAAGGGGCTGGTGCGCGAGGGCGAAGAACGGCCCGCAGTTCCCGAAGACTGGCTGAAGGCGGTCGCCCGGCGATTCCTCAGCGACGAGGAAATGGCGAAGATCCGCTCGCTCGGCTCGTGGGACGACATCATGGCCGCGCTGAAGGAACGGCTCGAAGAACAGCAGGGCCGCCATGAAGGCGGCAACCGCTGGATCGGGACCGGGGGGACCTCGCCCTTCGGCAACAGCGGCTACAACCCGGAAGGCGTGCGGATCGGCGGCGAGAGCACCCACGGCAAGGCGATCAAGGTGTGGGATCAGCGCCGGTTCCGCGATCTGGACAACACCCGCGAACTCGGCACGCGCAACATCAAGCTGGCGCTCCGCCGCCTGCGCCGCTTCGCCCGCGAAGGCGCCGCGGACGAGCTGGACCTCGATGCGACGGTCGACGGCACGGCGCGGCAGGGGTGGCTCGATATCCGGATGCGGCCCGAGCGGCACAATGCGGTGAAGCTGCTGCTGTTCCTCGACGTCGGCGGCTCGATGGACCCGCATGTGCGCGTGTGCGAGGAACTGTTCAGCGCCGCGACGAGCGAGTTCAAGAACCTCGAGTTCTTCTACTTCCACAACTCCCCCTACGAGGGTCTGTGGCAGGAGAACCGCCGCCGGTTCGAACAGCGCATCCCGACGCTGGACCTGCTCCACAAATACGGGGCGGACTACAAGGCGGTGTTCGTCGGCGATGCCGCGATGAGCCCTTACGAAATCTCCCACCCGGGGGGGTCGGTGGAGCATTTCAACGAGGAAGCGGGCGCGACCTGGCTGCAGCGGATGGTGGCCGGATGGCCTTCGGCGGTATGGCTCAACCCGGTTGCCGAGCGCTATTGGAACTATTCCCAATCGACGAAGATGGTCCGCGACTTGCTGGACGATCGGATGTACCCTCTCACCATCGAGGGGTTGGACGATGCGATGAGGGAGCTGTCGCGCAAACGCTGAAACGACTGCGGGGGAACGCAATTTGGCCGAAGGAACCAGGGGCATCGTGCTCACCCCGTCGCAGCAGCGGCGCGCGATCCTTGCCGCGACGATCGGCAACGGGATCGAATTCTACGATTTCCTGGCCTACGCCTTCTTCGCGATCCAGATCGGCAAGACCTTCTTCCCGTTCAGGGACGATCCGTTCCTCAGCCTGATGGCCTCGCTGATGGCCTTCGGCGCGGGTTTCGCGACCCGGCCGCTCGGCGCCTTCGTGCTCGGGCGCTATGCCGACCGCAACGGGCGCAAGCCGGCGATGCTGCTCAGCATGACGCTGATGGGCGGCGGCATCCTGCTGCTGGTGCTGACGCCGGGATACACCACGATCGGTATCGCTGCACCGGTGATCGCGGTCTGCGCGCGGCTAATCCAGGGCTTCGCGCTGGGCGGCGAGGTCGGTTCGGCCACCGCCTACCTCGTCGAATCCGCCGACACCCATCGCCGCGGTGCCGCGGTTTCGTGGCAGGGCGCGAGCCAACAGATCGCGGCGACGCTCGGGGCGCTGATGGGCTTCCTGCTGACCCTGCGGCTGTCCGAGGCCGAGCTGGCAACCTATGGCTGGCGCATCGCGCTGCTGGTCGGAGCGCTGATCGTGCCGTTTGCGATCTGGATCCGCAGCTCGCTGCCCGAAACGCTGCACAAGGAACCCGAGCCCGACGAAGCCGGCCATGCCGGCGTGCGTACCTATGCCGGGGTGATCGTGCTCGGCTGCCTGATGATCGGCAGCGGCACGATCGGGACCTACATGTTCAACTACATGGCCACCTTCGGCCAGCGGACGCTGCATTTTTCCGCCCAGACCTCGCTGTTCGCGCAGACCGGGCTCAATTTCGCCTCGGTGCTGACGATGCTGTGGGGCGGCCGCGCCAGCGACCGCTGGGGCCGCAAGCGGGTGATCCTGATCCCGCAGATCTGCTTCGTGCTGCTGTTGGTTCCGGTCTTCCTATGGATCACCACCACGCTTTCGCCGGTGGCCTTCGTTGCCGGGACGGTGCTGCTGAGCGGAATCGCCGGAATGCGGGACCCGGCGATCTACACGCTCATCAACGAGAGCCTGCCCCGCCCGGTCCGCGCGCGCGCCTTTGCGCTGATCTATGCGATCCCCGTCGCGCTGCTCGGCGGCACCACCCAGCCCTTCATCGCCTGGCTGATCGAAAAGACCGGCAATCCGCTGTCGATCGCGATCTATCTCACCGGCGTCGCAGCGATCGGACTGTTCGCGATGATCATGGCGCGGGAAAGCTCACCCCGGCATCGCCGCTCGGCTCAGTAGAGCAGCAGATGCCGGGTCGCTTCGGTCCAGGCCGCTTCGTCGGCCAGCGCGATCCGGTCGAGGTCGTCCGGCCCGGCCGAGGGATTGTCGACCCATTCCCGCAAGGCCGGCCCGCCGTTGATCACGTCGATCGCAAGCCGCTCGAATTCGTATTCATAGGGGAAGTCGCGCCAGATATCGTAGGTCGGATGGAACTGGCGGATCGCCTTGAACGCCAGCGCCTGCAAGCGCCAGGGCTTGAACTTCGCATGGTCGTAGAACGGCCCTTCGGCGTGGACCATCAGCGCGTTGCACAGTTGCCCGGCGTGCTTGTGGAATGTCGGGGTGAACCAGCATTCGCGGATCGCGCAGCCTTCCATCCAGTGCGGCGCGAAGCGCTCCATGCAGATCCTGACCGCCGCGGCATCGACGTCGGGCGCGCCAAACAGCACTTCGAGCGGACGGGTCGTGCCCCTGCCCTCGCTCAGCGTAGCGCCTTCGATCATCACCGTCCCGGCATAGGCACGCGCCATGTTGAGGTTGGCGGCGTTGGGACTCGGGTTGATCCAGACGCGGCTCTCGGGCCAACCGAAGCCCGGCCCCCCGGGCTCCCAGCCCTGCATTTCGATCACGCGGTAGTCGACGTCGAGCTCGAACTGCTCGACGAACCAGCGGCCCATCTCGCCGAGCGTCAGCCCGTGGCGCATCGGCATCGGCCCGGCGCCGACGAAGCTTTCCTGCCCCGGCACCAGCAGCGTGCCTTCGACCGGGCGCCCGGCGGGATTCGGCCGGTCCAGCACCCAGACCGCCTTCCCCGTCCCGCTGGCGGCCTCGAGCAGATAGAGCAGCGTGGTGACGAAGGTGTAGATCCGGCAGCCGAGATCCTGCAGATCGAACAGGAACACATCGGCGCTCGACATCATCTGGCCGGTCGGGCGGCGCACCTCCCCATAGAGGCTGAACACCGGGATGCCGTAGGTCGGATCGGTCTCGTCCGCGGTCTCGACCATATTGTCCTGCTTGTCGCCCTTGAGCCCGTGCTGCGGACCGAAGGCGGCGGTGACGTTCAAGTCGCCGAGCGCCGTCAACGCGTCGAGCGAATGGGTCAGGTCGGCAGTCACCGAAGCCGGGTGGGCGATCAGCGCGATGCGTCTGCCGTGCAGCGGCTGGCGCAGCTCCGGCTCGGCGAGCAGGCGGTCTATTCCGAATTTCATGCTTCAGGCGGGTGGCTCAAGCACCGCCGCAAAGCAAGCTGCGTCGTGGAAATCGGGCTTCTCCGAAGCATGGGTCATCGCCCAGTAGCTCTTCACCCCACCCTTTTCCTCGATCACGGCGCTCAGCCCCATCGCCGCGGGCAGCGCGGGGAGGCCGGCGCTCGGCACCGCCGCGTCGAAGATCGTCAGATCGGTGCCGACCCGGATCGCGCAGTGCGGCTCGTGCGGGAACGGACGTTGTGCCATGCCGTCGCGATAGGTCGCGAAATCGTAGGCCGCCCAGCGTTCGGACGGCGACAGGTTCAGTTCGACATAGGCGGCTCCGCCTTCGGGCTTCAGGAAGGCCTCGAAGCAGGTCGTCTCCCACAGGCCGTCCGCCCTGCCCTTGCCCGCGAAAACCGGCACCACCAGCTTCGCCGCGCCCTCGATCCGCCAGCGCAGCCGCAGCAAGCTCGCGTCGAAGCCGATCACCCGCGCCTCGATCGCCCTGACCGAAAGCGGCGGATGCGCCGGGTGCGCGGTCAAAGGATAGTTTTGCATGTCGCCCCCCCCGATGCTAACCGCCCGGCCCTGAAATCGAGGGCATGATGAGCGATTACAAATCAGACCTGCTGCGCCTGCTGGACGAACGCGGCTACATCCACCAGCTCACCGACGCCGAGGGCCTGGACGCCCTCGCGGCCAAAACGATCGTGCCCGGCTATATCGGCTTCGACGCCACCGCGCCATCGCTGCATGTCGGCAGTCTGGTCCAGATCATGATGCTGCGCCGCCTGCAGCAGGCCGGCCACAAGCCGATCGTGGTGATGGGCGGCGGGACGACCAAGATCGGCGATCCTTCGGGCAAGGACGAGAGCCGCAAGCTGCTGACCTCCGAGATCATCGACGCCAACATCGCCTCGATCCGCACGGTGTTCGAGAAACTGCTGCGCTTCGACGACAGCCCGACCGGCGCGATCATGGTCAACAACGACGCATGGCTGCGCGAGCTGTCCTACATCGACCTGCTGCGCGAGGTCGGGCCGCATTTCACGATCAACCGCATGCTGACCTTCGATTCGGTCAAGCTGCGGCTCGAGCGCGAGCAGCCGCTGACCTTCCTCGAATTCAATTACATGATCCTGCAGGCCTACGACTTCCGCGAGCTGGCGCAGCAGCAAGACTGCCGCCTGCAGATGGGCGGATCGGACCAGTGGGGCAATATCGTCAACGGGATCGAGCTCGGCCGGCGGATGAACGGGTTCGAGCTGTTCGGCCTGACCACCCCGCTGCTGACCACCGCCGACGGCGCAAAGATGGGCAAGACCGCCGCGGGGGCGGTGTGGCTCAACGAGGACCAGCTTCCGGCCTACGATTTCTGGCAATACTGGCGCAACGCGGACGATCGCGACGTCGGCAAGTTCCTGCGCCTGTTCACCGACCTGCCGCTGGACGAGATCGAACGGCTCGAGAAGCTCGAGGGCAGCGAGATCAACGCGGCCAAGGTGGTGCTGGCCAACGAAATCACGAGACTCGTTCGCGGGGAGAAGGCCGCACAGGCGGCCGAGGCTACGGCTGAGGCAACCTTCGGCGCAGGCGGCATGGGCGATGATCTGCCGGTGCTGGCGGTCGCGCCGGAAGGCATCGGCCTTGCCGCGGCGCTCACCGCGATCGGATTCACCGCCTCGAATGGCGAAGCCAAGCGCAAGATCGCCGAAGGCGCTGTGAGGCTGGACGACGAAGCGGTGAAGGACGCGGCCTTGCTGGTGACCGTCACCGAAGGGGCGGAAAGAAAACTCAGCCTCGGAAAAAAGAAACACGCCGTGTTGCGCCGTGCATGAGGTGAAGCGTTTGTCCTAACCGCGCCTTTACGATTTGGCAGCGATTTGCTGGCAAAACCTGCGCTCCATAGGTCGTAGGTGGAGGGTCAGCCCCTTGTCTGGAGCACAACTTTCTGTGCCGGAAATGCGCCGTGCTGCGCGGCATCCGGTGGATTTTCCCGTTATCGCGGAGCACCGCGATCGCGGCGATCTGTCGCTGCATATCGCGAATATCTCGGCGCATGGGTTCATGGTCGACAACTCGGAAGGGCTCGACCGCGGTGAACGCGTGATCATCCGCCTGCCCGAGATCGGCCGGATCGAAGCCTATGTGATCTGGGTGCGGGAGGAGCGTGCCGGATTGCAGTTCGAGCGAATCATCCGGCTCGACGATTTCACCCGCATGATGGACGTGCTGCAGCCCAACCCGCGCCTGCGTCGCGGCCGCTGACCCCCGGCCCAAGCCTGCCTTTCCGGCGCCCAACAATCTGATCGCTTGGCAAGGTGTGAAGCGCCTGCCAATGGCGTGCCGTGAGCGAACCCACCTCCCCGCTGCAAATTCCCGACTATCGGCGGTTCTGGGTTGCGAGGTTCCTGCTGGTCTGCGCGACCCTGTCGATGGTCGTCCTGATCGGATACCAGACCTACGCCATCGCACGCGCCGATTACGGGATGAGCGAAAGCCACGCGGCATTCCAGCTCGGCCTGCTCGGCCTTGCCCAGTTCGTCCCATTCTTCCTGCTTACCCCGGTGGCCGGCGTTGCGGCGGACCGCTTCGACCGGCGCTATGTTGCGTGCATCTCGCTGTCGATCGACTTCTGCATCGCGGTCGCGATCGGGCTGCTGACCTACACCCATCACCTGACCCTCCCGCTGTGCTTCGTCCTGGCAGCCTCCCACGGCGCGGCCCGCGTGTTCAGCGGCCCGTCGATGAGCGCGATCACGCCGAACGTCGTGCCCACCCCGCTGCTCCCGCGCGCGATCGCACTCGGCTCGATCGGTTTCACCAGCGGACAGATCGTCGGCCCGGCGGTCGGGGGCCTGCTGTTCGCAGCCAATCCAGCGGTGCCCTACGCAGTCTCGGCCGCGCTGCTGCTGGTCTGCGCCTTCCTGGTGCTGTCGATCCGGCCGATCCAGTCGCGCCACCGCAGCGATCTCCATCCGGTGCGCCAGATGATCGAGGGCTTCACCTTCGTATGGAAGACGCGCTTCCTGCTGGGCTGCGTATCGCTCGACCTGTTCGCGGTGCTGTTCGCGGGCGCGACCGCGTTGCTGCCGGTCTACGCCCGCGACATCCTGCACGTCGGCGCCGAGGGGCTCGGGATCATGCGCGCCGCTCCCGCGGTCGGGGCCGGATCGGTTGCGCTGTTCCTGTCGTTCCGGCCGTTCTCGCAGAACGTCGGGGTCAAGATGCTTTGGGCCGTGGCGGTGTTCGGCGCGGCGACCCTCGCCTTCGGCCTGTCGCGCAACCTGTTCCTCTCGCTCGGGCTGCTGGCGATCCTCGGCGGGGCGGACATGGTTTCGGTGTTCGTCCGCAACACGCTGGAACAGCTCAACACGCCCGACTCGATGCGCGGGCGGGTTTCGTCGATCTCGGGGCTCGCCGTGTCCGCCTCGAACGAGCTGGGAGAAATGCAGTCGGGCCTTGCCGCGGCACTGCTCGGCGCGACGGGGGCGGTTGTGTTCGGCGGGGCGGGTGCGATAATCATCACCGGGCTTTGGGCGTTCATCTTCCCGGAACTTCCGCGGGCCAGGACGTTCGCAGCGCAAAACCGCCAGCCCGACCCCACAAGGGGAGAGATGGACTGATGGAGACAATGACATGAAGGCATCCAACGTTCTCGCCACCATCGGCAACACGCCGCACATCCGCCTGTCCCGGCTGTTCCCGGACCATGAAGTGTGGATCAAGTCCGAGCGCGCCAATCCCGGTGGATCGATCAAGGACCGCATCGCACTCGCAATGGTCGAGGCGGCCGAGCAGAGCGGCGCGCTCAAGCCCGGCGGCACGATCGTGGAGCCGACCAGCGGCAACACCGGAATCGGCCTGGCGATGGTCGCCGCGGTCAAGGGCTACAGACTGATCCTGGTGATGCCCGAAAGCATGAGCATCGAGCGTCGCCGGCTGATGCTCGCCTATGGCGCGAGCTTCGATCTCACCCCGCGCGAGCTCGGGATGAAGGGCGCCCTCGCCCGCGCACAGGAGATCCTTGCGGCAACGCCCAATTCGTGGATGCCGCAGCAGTTCGAGAATCCCGCCAACATCGCGATCCACGCCCGCACCACGGCGCAGGAGATCCTCGCCGATTTCGCCGACCTGCCGATCGACGTGCTGATCACCGGGGTCGGGACCGGCGGGCACCTGACCGCCTCGGCAGAAGAGCTGAAGAAGGTGTGGCCGGGCGTGAAGGCCTATGCGGTCGAACCGACGCTTTCGCCGGTCATTTCGGGCGGCCAGCCCGGCCCGCATCCGATCCAGGGGATCGGCGCCGGGTTCATTCCGACCAACCTGCACACCCAGGCGATCGACGGCGCGATCCAGGTCGAGCCCGAGGCCGCCAAGGAGATGGCGCGCCGCTCGGCCAAGGAAGAGGGGCTGCTGGTCGGCATCTCCTCCGGCGCCACCCTCGCCGCGATCGCCCAGAAGCTGCCCGAGCTCGACGCGGGCGCACGGGTGATCGGGTTCAACTACGACACCGGCGAGCGCTATCTCTCGGTGCCCGACTTCCTCCCGGAGGCGTGATGAGCGGTCTCGAACCCCTCGCCTACTCCGACGGCGACACCGCGCTGAACGGCCTGCTGGCGCGCCCCTCGGGCACGCCCAAGGCCGGGATCGTCGTCTACCCGACGATCATGAACACCACCCGCTCAGTCGAGGACAAGGCCCTCGCGCTGGCAGAGGCGGGCTACATCGCGCTGATCGCGGATTTCTACGGCAAGACCCCCGAGAGCATGGAGCAGTCGCGCGATTTCGCGAGCGAAATCCGGGGCGACGTCCACGCCTATCGGACCCGTTTGCGGGCCGCGATCAAGGCGCTCGTGTCGCTCGAGGAGACAAAGGACCTGCCCCTCGCCGCGATCGGCTTCTGCATGGGCGGCGGCGCGGTGCTGGAACTCGCGCGCGAGGGCGCGCCGCTCAAGGCCGTGGTGAGCTTTCACGGCCTGCTGATGACCGACCTGCCGGCCGAGCCAGGCGGCATTTCCGCGCGGATCCTGGTCTGCCACGGCGATCGCGACCCGCTCGTCCCGCGCAGCCAGGTGATGGCATTCTGGGAGGAAATGGACGAGGCCAAGGGCAACTGGCACTTCCACGCCTATTCGGGCGTGAAGCACGGTTTCACCAACCCGTTCGGCCCGAAAGACAGCCCGGCCCTGGGTTACGACGCCAGCGCCGATCGCCAGAGCTGGGCCGCGATGCATTCGCTCTTCGACGAGGTCTTCGCCGGATGATCAGAGCGGCTTTGGCGCTCCCGGTGCGGTAGCACCTGCATCCGGCGCACCGTCGCCGTTGCTGTCGTAGGCGTCGGGCTTGCCGTCCTTGTTGCTGTCCCACGCGTCGGGTGTGCCGTTGCCGTCCAGATCCCAGGCATCGGCCTTGCCGTCGCCGTCACGATCCCACGCGTCCGGCTTGCCGTCGCCATTGCTGTCGAGCGTCGGCGAAGGCGGTGGAACGACCGCCGGCGGAACGGCGGCATCGTCGGGCTGACCCGGCAGGTTCGGCCCCGTCCTGGGTTGCGGAGCGGCGGGTTGCGGCAATACCGGTTCGGTCGGCTCGGGAATGTCGCCAGGCGCCCCTTGAGCAGGCGGCTGCGAGGACGGCAGAGCCGGGCCGGGTGCGGCTGCGGCCATGGCCAAGGGGAAAGCGAGCGCGAATGCGCCGCCTCCGATCAAAAACATGCGAACGTGGGGCACGGTTGTTCCTTCCAGACAACCTCCCGCCACCTTGCAGCTTGGGATCGTCCCGCCCGAATGCCAGCATGGACACGCCCACCCGGCCCCGAGACCGGGTGGGCCGACCGTCAGGCCGTCTCGAACAGATCCGGTGTCAGCGCCATCATCGCTTCGCTGCCGGCCTCGATCTTGCGGCGCAGCGCGCCGGCATCGGGGGTGAAGCGCTCCGCGAAATAGCGCGCGGTGACGAGCTTGGTCTCGTAAAAAGCCTTGTCGTCGGTCCCAACAGCCAGCTTTGCGGCGGCCACCTTGGCCATGCGCAGCCACATCCACCCGAGCGACACGATTCCCATGATGTGCATATAGTGATGCGCACCGGCGCCGAGGTTGTTCGGCGCGGCGAGCGCGTTCTGTACGAACCATAGGGTCGCGGCCTTCTGCTCGCCGAGTGCCTTCTCGACCCTGGACGCGATCGGCTCGAGCTGAGGATCGGCCTTGGCCGATGCGATCTCGCCGTCGACCAGCTTGAAGAATTCCTGAATCGCCCGCCCGCCGTTGGCCGGCAGCTTGCGTCCGCACAGGTCCATCGCCTGCACGCCGTTGGTCCCTTCGTAGATCATCGCGATGCGCGAATCGCGCACGAACTGCTCGACGCCGGTCTCCCAGATGTAGCCGTGCCCGCCGAACACCTGTTGCATGTTGACCGCGACGTCGAAGCCCTTGTCGGTGCCGTAGCCCTTGATCACCGGGGTGAGCAGGCTGATCATGTCGTCGGCTTCCTGCCGCGCGGTCTCGTCGGGAGCCTTGTGGCTGAGGTCTACCTGCAGGGCACCCCACAGGATCAGTGCCCGCATGCCTTCGTTGAACGCCTTGGCATCCATCAGCATCCGGCGCACGTCGGGATGGGCGATGATCGGGTCGGCACCGGCCGAGGGATCGACCCGCCCGGCGATCGCCTTGCCCTGCCGCCGCTCTTGCGCATAGGTCACCGCGTTCTGGTAGGACACTTCGGCCTGGGCGAGGCCCTGGACGCCGACGCCGAGCCGCGCGGCGTTCATCATGATGAACATCGCGGCGAGGCCCTTCATCTCCTCGCCGACGATCCAGCCCTTCGCGCCGTCGTAGTTCATCACGCAGGTGGCGTTGCCGTGGATGCCCATCTTGTGCTCGATCGAGCCGCACGAGACTGCGTTGCGCTCGCCCAGCGAGCCATCCTCGTTGACCAGGAACTTGGGCACGATGAACAGCGAGATGCCCTTCGAGCTTTCCGGCGCCCCTGGAGTCTTGGCGAGGACGAGGTGGACGATGTTCTCGGACAGGTCGTGCTCGCCCGCCGAGATGAAAATCTTGGTGCCCCTGATCGAATAGGTGCCGTCGGCCTGTGGTTCGGCCTTGGTCTTGAGCAGGCCGAGATCGGTGCCGGCCTGGGGCTCGGTCAGGTTCATCGTGCCCAGCCACTTGCCCGAGATCATGTTGGGCAGATAGCGGTCCTTGAGTTCCTGCGAACCCATCGCGAGGATCGCCGAGACCGCGCCCACCGTCAGCCCGGGATACATCGCGAAGGCGTGGTTCGAGGATGCGAGATATTCCTCCATCGCGATCCCCAGCACATGCGGTAGGCCCTGCCCGCCGTATTCGGGCGAGAGCGACAAGGCTCCCCAGCCCGCCTCGCAATATTTGCGATAGGCGTCCTTGAACCCGGTCGGGGTGGTTACCGAGCCGTCGTCATGGCGGACGCAGCCTTCCTTGTCGCCGACCTGGTTGAGCGGCGCAAGCACCTCGGCAGCCCAGCGCCCGCCTTCCTCGACGATTGCGTCGGTCAGATCCGGCGTCGCGTTCTCGAAGCCGGGGAGATTTCCGTAGCTTTCGAGCTCGAGCAGTTCATTGATCACGAAGCGGGTGTCGCGCGTCGGCGCCTTGTAGGTGGGCATGTGTCTCTCCTTGAGCCTGGGCGGCGCCTAGCGGGCCGGCTTGCCCAGTTCCAGTTTCTCGATATGGCCGACGAACTCGCTCAGTTCCTTGATCGAGCTCTCGATGTCCGCCTTCTGCTGCCTGAGCTTGGCGATCTTTTCCTGGCAGCGCTGCAGGGTGACCCGGCGCTGCTCGACCCGCCCGTCGCCGAGATCGTAGAGATCGATCATCTCGCGGATCTCGGTCAGACTGAAACCGACGTTCTTCGCACGCATGATCCATGCGAGCCGCGCACGATCGCGCTTCGAATAGATCCGCGACAGACCCACCCGACTCGGCGCGATCAGGCCCTCGTCCTCGTAGAAGCGCAGCGCGCGTGCGGTCACGCCGAATTCGCGGGTGAGGTCGCCGATGGTGAAGCGTTCGCGCTGGGCATTGTCGGGGCGATCGAGATGCGCGCCTGACGGCATCTCGGGCTGAGGCTTGCGGGCGGCTGCGCTGGACATGCCGCGACGGTATATTCCCTTTACGTAAACGTCAACCGGGCACGGGCACCAAGCGATCGCCGTCGAGCTTGCGGTAGAAGCAGCTCGTCGCGCCGGTGTGGCACGCCGGCCCGGCGGGGGTCGCCCGCAGCACCAGCGCATCCTGATCGCAATCGACCAGAACCTCGTCGACCTTCAGCACGTGCCCGCTGGTCTCGCCCTTCATCCACAGCCGTCCCTTGCTGCGCGAGTGGAAATGCGCGAAGCCGGTCTCGCGGGTCTTGGCGAGGGCCTCGGCGTCCATGAAGGCGACCATCAACACCGCGCCGCTGACAGAATCGGTTACCACCGCGGTCAGCAGGCTTTGGGCGTCGAATTTGGGCAGGAAGGCGGAGCCGCTTTCGCGCTCGGCCGTGTCGGGGGAAGAAATAGTCTCGATCCTTCGTATGTTGCTCCCGGCCCAAGCGCGCCGGAGCGAATTTGTTGCACGATAAACACAGATCGGCCTCAAAATCCATGAACTCGCGCCTTGCCGCTTTGGAATCCGACCTTTCGATGAGATTAACGCCCTGCGGCCCACGAGGTCGCCCGCCGAACCGGCAGCGTTGTTGGAAGCGCCAAGGTCAATGGGGGGTCTCGGCAAATATCCCGGGCGAGGGAGTTTGCCGGAAAAATGAGGGATTGGGCCAGCAATCGTCGTGCCGCAACCGGCACCGAGAATTGGCCCGACATTATCGTCACGTGGACGCCCGGAGCTTGCTCCGGGCGTCTTGCGTTGGGGCTCAGCCGGTTTCGTGCGAGGCCGCCGCGTCGAGGGCTTCGTCGAGGACCCGGGCGAAGCAGGCGATCACCACCTTCTCCGCCCCGGCCCGTTTGAGCGCCCCCACGCAGGCCGCGCTGGTCGCGCCGCTGGTCAGCACGTCGTCGACCAGCAGCACATTGGCCCCTTTCAACCGCGCCGCGCGCCGCGGATTGGCCGCGATCGCGCCCTGCAGCGCCCGCGCCCGCGCCTTGCGGCTCAACCCGCCGAGCACCGGGGTGCGCTTGCGGCGGACCAGCCCGTCGACCACCAGCCCGGCACCGCTCGATCTCGCCAGTTCGCGCCCGAGCAGCGCCGACTGGTTGAACCCGCGCGACCACAGGCGCATCCGGTGGAGCGGAACCGGCACCACCAGCCAGTCCCCCTCCAGCGCCGGTAGCCGGGCCGCGATCAGCCGGGCGAGCATCGGCGCCAGCGCGATCCGCCGGCCATGCTTGAACGCCAACACCAGCCTGCGCGACGCATCGTTGTAGAGCGTGCCTGCCGCGATCCCGTCGTGCTTTGGCGGAGCGGCCAGGCACGGCGCGCAGATCGTTCCTGCCTGCGCCTCCTTGCCGAACGGCCGCTGGCAGCGGATGCAGGCGGGCTCGCCCGGGATCGCAAGCTGCGACCAGCAGGCCGCGCACAGCCCGCTCTGCGCCGCCAGCCCGTCGCCGCACAGCGGGCAGCGCGGCGGGAAGACGAAGTCCACCAGCGGAGCCAAGGTCCCCGATACTGCGTCCGATACCCCCATTGCGCGATGCTGCCTCGCTTGCGCGGACGGAGCAAGCGCGGCAGGGGGAATGCGTATGTCCTCCGCGCCGCCCACGATCTTCTCGAACGCCCGCCGTCTGGCGATCCGGCGACGGATGCGGGCGCTCCAGCACGTTGCCGGCGCGCCGCATTACCTGCTCGACGACATGCTCGAGGACGTCACCGAGCGGCTCGCCTTCCTGCGGCACGCGCCGCAGCGGGCGCTGGTCATCGGCGACTTCACCGGGACGCTGGCCGGAGAGCACGTCGCGCCCGAGGAGGGGTTCGACGAGGAAGCGCCCTTCCCGGCCGACGGATACGACTTCATCGCGAGCCTCGGCACGCTCGACACGGTCAACGACCTGCCCGGGGCGCTGGTCCATTTGCGCGCGGCGCTCGCGCCCGGCGGGCTGCTGATCGCGAGCTTCGTCGGCGCCGGATCGCTACCCCGCCTGCGCGCCGCGATGCTCGCTGCCGACGGCGACCGGCCCGCGGCGCGGATGCACCCCGCGGTCGATGTGCGGGCCGGGGCGCAATTGCTCCAGCGCTGCGGCTTCGCCGATCCGGTGGCCGATTTCCGCAGCCTCGAGGTGCGGTTCGGCTCGCTCGCCTCGCTTGTAGCGGACCTGCGG
Organism: Novosphingobium sp.; assembly: GCA_017744735.1. Taxonomy (GTDB): domain Bacteria; phylum Pseudomonadota; class Alphaproteobacteria; order Sphingomonadales; family Sphingomonadaceae; genus Andeanibacterium. The sequence goes on from JAGIAR010000007.1 coordinate 35,230, forward strand.
GCGCAGGGCCTGACGAGCGCGCTTGCGTCCCCTGCCCCGCGGTTGAACCGGGCGATGCTTGCCCGCGCAGCGGAGGCCTTCATGGGCGGCGAAGAAAGGGTCACCGAGCGGTTCGAGATCCTTACGCTGAGCGGGTGGAGATCCTGAAATCTGTTCGTTTTCCTGAGCCCCGCTGACCCGGGAGCTCGGTTTCCTACTTCAATGCCGCCTGCGCCGCGGCCAGGCGCGCGATCGGCACGCGATAGGGCGAGGCGGAAACGTAATCGAGCCCGACCTCCTCGCAGAAGCCGATGCTCGCCGGATCGCCGCCGTGCTCACCGCAGATGCCGAGCTTGATCCCGGCGCGCGAACCGCGCCCGCGCTCGGCGCCGAGGCGAACCAGCTGGCCGACCCCGTCGATATCGAGGCTGACGAAGGGATCGCGCGGGAAGATGCCCTTTTCGACATATTGCGCGAGGAAGCGCGAGCTGTCGTCGCGGCTCAGGCCGAGCGTCGTCTGGGTCAGATCGTTGGTGCCGAAGCTGAAGAACTCGGCCGTCTCGGCCAGCTCGTTCGCCATAAGCGCCGCACGCGGCAGCTCGATCATCGTGCCGACGATATAATCGAGCGCCTTGCCCTTCTCGGCGAACACCGCCGCGGCGGTCGCGTCGATCAGCGCCTTGAGAATATCCAGCTCGCGCTTGGTCGCGGCGAGCGGGATCATGATCTCGGGAACGATCGGCTCTCCGCCGCCCGCAACCACGTCGCAGGCGGCCTCGAAGATCGCGCGCGCCTGCATCTCGTAGATTTCGGGGAAGGTGATCCCCAAGCGGCACCCGCGATGGCCCAGCATCGGGTTGAACTCGTGCAGTTCCTCCGCCCGGCGCTTGAGGTGATCGAGCCCGAGCCCGGTCGCATCGGCCAGCTCGGCATAATCGCGCTCGGCATGCGGCAGGAATTCGTGCAGCGGCGGATCGAGCAGGCGGATCGTCACCGGCAACCCGCGCATCACCTCGAAGATCTCGACGAAATCGGCGCGCTGCTCGGGCAGCAGCTTGGCCAGCGCCTCGCGCCGGCCGGCCTCGCTGTCGGCCATGATCATCTGGCGCACCGCGGTGATCCGCGCATCGTCGAAGAACATGTGCTCGGTGCGGCACAGGCCGATGCCCTCGGCGCCGAACTGGCGCGCCATGCGGCAATCGGCCGGGGTTTCGGCATTGGTGCGCACCTTCATCCGCCGGTGCGCGTCGGCCCAGCCCATCAGCGTGGCGAAATCGCCGACCAGCTCGGGCTCGATCGTCGGCACCTCGCCCGCGATCACCTGGCCGGTAGACCCGTCGAGCGTGATCGTGTCGCCTTCCCTGAGCGCGCGGCCGCCGATCCTGAGCGTGCGCGCCGCCATGTCGATCTGGACCGCCGAAGCGCCCGAAACGCAGGGGCGGCCCATGCCGCGGGCGACCACCGCCGCGTGGCTGGTCATCCCGCCGCGCGCGGTCAGGATGCCCTTGGCCGCATGCATGCCGTGGATGTCTTCGGGGCTGGTTTCGACCCGCACCAGCACCACCGCCTCGCCCCGCGCGGCGCGGACTTCGGCGGTATCGGCATCGAGCACGATCGCGCCCGAGGCCGCGCCGGGCGATGCCGGCAGGCCGGTGGTGATGATGTCGCGCTCGGCCGCCGGATCGAGCATCGGGTGGAGCAGCTGGTCGAGCGCCATCGGATCGACCCTGAGGATCGCGGTCTTCTCGTCGATCAGCCCTTCGCCGACCATGTCGACCGCCATCTTGAGCGCGGCCTTGGCGGTGCGCTTGCCGCTGCGGGTCTGGAGCATCCAGAGCTTGCCGCGTTCGACGGTGAATTCGATGTCCTGCATGTCGCGGTAATGCCGCTCGAGCAGCTCGAACACGCGCGCCAGCTCGCCATAGGCATCGGGCATCGCCTCTTCCATGCTCAGCGGCTTCGCCCCGGCCGCCTGGCGCGCGGCCTGGGTCAGATACTGCGGGGTGCGGATTCCCGCGACCACATCCTCGCCCTGCGCATTGACCAGATATTCGCCGTAATAGGCCTTGTCGCCGGTCGCCGGATCGCGGGTGAAGGCGACCCCGGTGGCGCTGGTGTCGCCCATGTTGCCGAACACCATCGCCTGCACGTTGACCGCGGTGCCCCAGTCGCCCGGAATGTCGTTCAACCGGCGATAGACCTTCGCGCGGTCCGAATCCCAGCTGTCGAACACCGCGGCGATCGCGCCCCACAACTGCTCGTTCACGTCCTGCGGGAAGGGCTTGCCCCATTCCGCCTCGACGATGCCCTTGTATTCGGCAACCAGCGCCTGCCAATGCTCGGCCTGCATATCGACATCGGCATAAAAGCCGTTGTCTTCCTTGGCGATTTCCAGCGCTTCCTCGAACAGCCCGTGATCGAGGCCGAGCACCACGTCGGAATACATCTGGATGAAGCGGCGGTAGCTGTCCCAGGCGAAGCGCTCGTCGCCCGAGACCGCCGCGAGCCCGGCGACCGTCGCGTCGTTGAGCCCGAGGTTGAGCACCGTGTCCATCATCCCGGGCATCGACACCCGCGCACCCGAGCGGACCGAGACCAGCAGCGGATCGGCGGCATCGCCGAAGTCCTTGCCGACCGCCTGCTCGATATGGGTCAGCGCGGCGGCGACTTCGGCGCGCAATTCGGCCGAAAAGTCCGAACCGGTCGCGAGATAGCGCACGCATTCCTCGGTCGTGATCGTAAAGCCCGGGGGCACCGGCAGGCCGATCCCGGCCATTTCGGCAAGGTTCGCGCCCTTGCCGCCGACGATCGTCTTGTCCCTAGAACGGGCGTCGTCGCTGTTGGCGCCGCCGCCGAACGTGTAAACCGAGCTATTCATCTAAACCCACCCAAGTTTAGGGTTACACAAGTTACACCCTGTCACCCTGAAAAGTTTCCCGCAAACCCCTGACATCGTGCCCATTTCAGGCCTGCGATGCCGGGTGACGCGGGTCAGCCCTCGATTTTCGAGAAATCCGCCACTTTGTGCACTGCAGCACGGAACCGCGCAAGCAGGTCGAGCCGGGCGTGGCGCTTTTCCCGTTCCTCGGCATTGACGATCACCTCTTCGAAGAAAGTGTCGATCGGCGCGCGCAGCGAAGCGAGCGCGGCCATCGCGCCCTCGAAATCCTCCGCCTCGACCGCCGCGGCGGCTTTGGGCTCGGCGAAATCGAGCGCATCGATCAAGGCCTTTTCCGCAGTTTCCGGCGTGTAGGAAAGTTTTTTCGCGTGGCGCTCGTTGAGCTTGGCGGCAACCACCGCGGCGAGGTCCGGATCGTCGACTTCGGACAGCGGATCTTCCTCGCCGGTCTGCGCGATCTCGCCCTCGATGCCCTGCCAGTCCTCCTTCTTGAGGATGTTGGCCGCGCGCTTGTAGCCGGCGTGGAGGTTGGCGCCGTCCTCGGTGGCGATGAAGGATTGGAGGGCTTTTACGCGGGCTAGGAGGCGGACGAGGTCATCTTCGTTGCCGAGCGCGAAGACCGCGTCGATCAGGTCGTGGCGGACGCCGGCTTCGCGCTGCTGGACCTTGAGGCGGTCGGCGAAGAAGTCGACAACGTCATCGGCCAATCTATCCGGCGAAAGATACCCCGCTTCCGACATTTCGTCGAAAGCAGCTTGCTCGATCACGGTCCTACCAGTGCGTTGGCACGTCAAAGTTCCGGCTGAATGATAGATGATGCCTCTAAGATTGAAGCGGAGACCATGCTCGAAAACGATCCTGATTACGCCAAGTGCCGCACGCCGTAGAGCGAAAGGATCACGCGATCCGCTGGGCGGCATACCAGCCATGAAGAACGTCGAGATAGTGTCGAACTTGTCCGCTAGATTGACGGCGATCGAGGCCCAGCCCTTGGGCAACCTGTCGCCTTGGCCAAGCGGAAGATATTGATCGCGTATTGCCGCAATTACCTCAGGATTTTCACCTTGAGCTTGGGCGTAATAGCTTCCCATGAGCCCCTGAAGTTCCGGAAACTCGCCCACCATTTCGGTGACCAAATCGGCCTTGGCCAACTGCGCTGCACGAATGGCGTTGTCGCCTTGATGATCTGGGAGACCGACTCCGCGCTGGAAGGCATGATCGACCAACGACGATGCGAGACCGGTAACCCGCTCGACCTTGTCGGCCACGGTCCCGAGCTTCTCGTGGAACGTAATCCGCTGCAGCTTCTCCGCCTGCTTGGCCAGCGGCGTCTTGAGATCCTGCTCCCAGAAGAAGCGCGCATCCGAAAGCCGCGCGGCGAGCACCTTGCGGTTGCCGTCGACGATCGCCGCGCCGCCGTCTTCGGCGACCACGTTGGCGGTGCAGACGAAGGCGTTGGCGAGCTTGCCGTCCTTCTCGCACACGAAATATTTCTGGTTCACCCGCGCGGTGAGCTGGATCACTTCGGGCGGGACTTCGAGGAATGCTTCGTCGAACCGGCCGAGCAGCGGCACCGGCCATTCGGTGAGCCCGGCGTTCTCGATCACCAGCCCCTCGTCCTCGACCAGCGTCAGCCCCGCGTCGGCGGCAGCCTTGGCGGCGCCCGAGCGGACGATGTCCTGCCGCTCGGCATGATCGACGATCACGTGGCAGAGGCGCAGCTTCTCCCGGTAATCATGCGCGCCATCGACGGTGATTTCGCCGGGATGGTGGAAGCGGTGGCCCTTGGTCGCATAGCCCGAGGTCACGCCCCCGGCCTCGCATTCGACCAGTTCCTCGCCGAAGATCGCGACGATGCCCGACAGCGGGCGGACCCAGCGGGTGCTTTCGGTCGAGATCGAATTCGCGCCCCAGCGCATCGACTTGGGCCACGGGAACTTGGCGACGATCGCCGGGATCGCCTCGGCCAGCACGGCGCTTACCGCCCTGCCCGGCTTTTCGGTGACCGCGAAGAACACGCCGTCGCGCTCGGTCAGCTCGTCCTGGGTCAGCCCGGTCTTGCGCAGGAAGCCTTCGAGCGCCTGCGGCGGCGCGCCGACTTTGGGGCCTTTCAGCTCTTCGCTGACGGCTTCGGTCTCAAGCGGCAGGCCCTTCGCGATCAGCGCGAGGCGGCGCGGAGTCGACCAGACGGTGATGTCGCCGGGGACAACGCCCGCGGCGCTCAGTTCGGCACGGAACAGCCGCTCCAGATCGGCGCGTGCCCCGGCCTGCATCCGCGCGGGGATTTCTTCGGAGCGGAGTTCGAGGAGGAAGTCGGTCATGCGCGTTCACCCGCAATCATGTGCTCCTGCGAAAGCAGGAGCCTAGGGCAGACCGGCGCTACCTTGCCCTGGGCTCCTGCTTTCGCAGGAGCACGAACTGGGCGATGTTGGATGGAAATCATACCGTCCACCCCGGGAAGTCCGCTTCCCACTGGGCCTTGTTCTTCTCGATCCACGCTTCGCAGCTGCCCTTGGCCAGATCGCGCACCCGGCCGATGTAGCTGGCGCGTTCCTGCACGCTGATCACGCCGCGCGCCTGCAGCAGGTTGAACAGATGGCTCGCCTCGATCGCCTGGTCGTAGGCGGCGAGCGGGATGCCGGCTTCGATGCAGCGGCGGTTCTCGGCCTCGGCCTTCGCAAAGCCGTCGAATAGCGCATCGGTGTCGGCAATTTCAAAGTTGTATTTCGACAGCTCGCGTTCGTTTTCGAGGAACACTTCGCCGTACGAAACGCCCGAGGAGTTGAACGCGAGGTCGTAGACGTTGTCGACGCCCTGCAGATACATCGCGAGGCGTTCGAGCCCATAGGTCAGCTCGCCGGCGACCGGCTTGCAGTCGAACCCGCCGATCTGCTGGAAATAGGTGAACTGGGTCACTTCCATCCCGTCGCACCACACTTCCCAGCCGAGGCCCCAGGCGCCCAGAGTCGGGCTTTCCCAGTCGTCCTCGACGAAGCGGATGTCGTGCTTGAGCGGGTCGATCCCGATCCGCTCGAGGCTGGCGAGATAGAGTTCCTGCAGATTGGCCGGGTTCGGCTTGAGGATCACCTGGTACTGGTAATAGTGCTGCAGCCGGTTCGGGTTCTCGCCATAGCGCCCGTCGGTCGGGCGGCGGCTCGGCTGGACATAGGCGGCCTTCCACGGCTGCGGGCCGAGCGCGCGCAAGGTAGTCGCCGGATGGAACGTGCCCGCGCCCATCCGCATGTCGTAGGGTTGCAGGATCAGGCAGCCCTGTGCGCTCCAGAAATCGTGGAGCGCGAGGATCATTTCCTGGAACGATAACGGCTTGCCGGTCATGGGCGCGCCCATGGCGGATGCGCGGCCAAAGCGCAACAGCGCGCGGGCTTCGACAAATCTTCCTTCGGCATAACTTGCCGTTCACACGCTTGGTCGCAACAAGGCCTTCTATGACCGGGCTTCGCCGAATCGCCGCACTTCTCGCGCTCGCTTTCGCGCTGCTGTTCGGCGCGTCGGACGCCTACGCCTCGACCGGCGAGACGGCGGTGCAGCCGCTCAAGGTCCACGGCGGGCCGGCGGTGTGGCGGGTGAAGGACAGGGACACCACCATCTACCTGTTCGGGACGATCCACTTCCTGCCGCAGGACGTGCAGTGGCTCGATCCCGACCTGCGCGAGGCGCTGCAGAGCTCGACCGAGCTGGTCACCGAGCTCGATCCGGCCAAGGACGGCAATATCGACCAGCTGATGGCGCAGAAGGGCTATCTCCCGGCGGGCGAGAACCTGCGCGACAAGCTCGCCCCCAAGGACCGGCTGGCGTTCGAGAGCCTGCTGGTCTCGCTCGGCATCCCGGTCGAGCAGTTCGACCGCTACAAGCCGTGGACCGCGGGGCTCTATCTCTCGGTGGTGATGACCAAGCTCGCCGGCTTCGATCCCGACCAGGGGGTCGAGCAGGTGATCGAGGACACCGCCCGCGACGGCACGCGGCGCGCGGCGCTCGAGACGATGCAGTTCCAGCTCGAACTGTTCAACGGCCTGCCCGAAGACCGGCAGATCGCCTATCTCAACCAGATCGTCGCCTCCGCGCCGACCCTCAAGCAGGATCTCTCGGCGATGCTCGGCGCGTGGCTGGCGGGCAATGCCAAGGGCCTTGCCGCGCTGATCAACGCCGAGGAATCCGATCCGGTGCTCTATCGCCACATCCTGACCGACCGGAACGCCAACTGGGCGAAATGGATCAAGACCCGCCTCGGCGAGCCCGGCACGGTGTTCATCGCGGTCGGCGCCGGGCACCTTGCCGGCAAGGGCAGCGTGCAGGACCAGCTCCGCAAGCTCGGCATCTCGAGCAAGCGCGTCCACTGATGCGCCCGCGGCGCCGCTTGGCCGGGGCGCTGGCGGCGCTGGCTCTGCTCGCTTCCTGCAAGGGAGAGCGTCCGCCCAAGCCCGCCCCGGCGCTGTGGGAAGTGACCGGCGAGAACGGCGCGCACGCCTTTCTGTTCGGCACCGTCCACTCGCTGCCCGACGGTTACGAATGGACCACGCCCGAGCTCGAACGCGCCTTCGCAGGGTCGGAGGAGTTGCTGGTCGAGGTCGACCTGGCGGCCCGGCGCGGTTCGATCGCCGGGATCTTCGACCGCCTCGGCCATTCCCCCGGCCTCCCGCCGCTCGGCCAGCGCCTGCCGGCGGCGGAGCGGGCGCAGCTGGAGCAGGCGCTTGCGGGCAAGGGCCTGAGCGACGCGGACTTCGCCGGGATGGAAAGCTGGGCCGCGGCGATCGCGCTGTCGCAGGCCTATGACGATCGCGGCGGCGACGGGGTCGATCTCGCGCTGCTCAAGGCGGCCAAGGGCAAGCGGGTGGTCGAGCTCGAAGGCGCCGAGAAACAGCTCAGGATCTTCGACGCCCTGCCCGAGCAGGAGCAGCGCGACCTGCTGGCCGCGGTCGCGCAGGAGGCGCTGGAGGGCGACGCCAAGAGCGACGCGCGGCTGCAGGCCTGGCTGCGCGGCGACACCAATGCGCTGGTCAAGGAAACCCACGAGGACATGCTGGCCGACCCGGAATTGCGCGAGGCGCTGCTGGTCGCGCGCAACCGCGACTGGGCCGGGCGGATCGCGGGCGAGATGGGCACCGGCAAGACCGTGTTCGTCGCGGTCGGCGCCGCGCATACCGTCGGGCCCGATGGGCTCGCGGCGCTGCTGGAAGCGAAGGGCTTCACCGTGAAGCGGGTGCAATAGCGGCCCGCAACCCACGGAACGCTTGCTTTACCGCCGCTTTTCCCATAGGGGCGCCCCCTTCCCGGCCATGGTCATCCCTGGAGGCGTGGCGGGACTGTGTAACAAGCTTTTCGAAAGGCACGTATCATGAGCGACGCTCTGACCCTGCCCGCCGAAGCGCGCGAACGGGCTGGCAAGGGAGCCTCCCGTGAATTGCGTCGCGAAGGCCGGGTACCCGCCGTCATCTATGGCGGCAAGGAAGAACCCCAGACGATCCACGTCGAGGAGAAGGAACTGCGCCGCCAGCTCGGCACGGGTCACTTCATGAACTCGATCGTGATGATCGAGCTCGGCGGCAAGACCCTGCGTACCCTGCCCAAGGACGTCGCGTTCCACCCGGTCAACGACCGTCCGCTCCATGTCGATTTCCTCCGCCTGGCGAAGGATTCGAAGGTCGAGGTGCTGGTCCCGGTGGTGTTCGCCAACGAGGAAGCCTCGCCCGGCCTCAAGAAGGGCGGCGTGCTCAACGTCGTGCGCCACGAGCTCGACCTGATCTGCGAATCGGACAAGATCCCCGACGAGATCCAGATCGACGTGACCGGCCTCGATATCGGCGATTCGATCCACATCCACAGCGTCACCCTGCCCGCCGGTTCGACCAGCGCGATCACCGACCGCGATTTCACCATCGCGACGATCGTTGCTCCGTCGGCCCTGCGTTCGAGCGAGGGCGACAACGAGACCCCCGCCGAAGGCGAAGCCTCGGGCGAATAATCTCGCAACCAGCGAAAACCGGGCGCCGGCCGTGCACTGCACTGCCGGCGCTTCGTTTTTCTGTGCCTTTGTTTTTTCGACCGCCCCCACGTAAGGAACCGCGATGCAACTCTGGGTCGGCCTTGGAAATCCCGGACCGCAATATGCGATGAACCGGCACAATGTCGGCTTCATGGCGCTCGACGTGATCGCCGACATGCACGGCTTCGGCCCGGTGCAGAAGAAGTTCCAGGGCTGGATCCAGGAAGGCCGGCTCGGCAGCGAGAAGATCATCCTGCTCAAGCCCGCGACCTATATGAACGAAAGCGGCCGCGCGGTGGGCGAAGCGCTGCGCTTCTACAAGCTTGGCACCGATGCGCTGACCGTATTCCACGACGAACTCGATCTCGCCCCGTTCAAGCTCAAGGTGAAGACCGGCGGCGGCACCGCCGGGCACAACGGGCTGCGCTCGATCGACCAGCATCTCGGGCCGGATTTCCGCCGGGTGCGGATCGGCATCGGCCATCCGGGGCACAAGGACCGGGTCCACGGCTATGTCCTGGGCAATTACGCCAAGAGCGAGCAGGACGAGCTGGCCGACATGCTCGGCTCGATCGGCGCGGAGGCGGACTGGCTCGCGAAGGGCGACGACGCGCGCTTCATGAACGAGGTTGCGCTGCGGATGCAGGACTGATGGAGACCGTCTTCACGCCCTCGCGCGTCCGCCTGCGCCGCCATGCCTCGCGCTCCGGCCCGCTCAACTGGCTACTGTTCCCCGGCGGACCCGGGATCGGCTCGGAAAGCCTGGCCGAACTGGCCGATGCGTTGCGGGTGCCGGGCGACCTCTGGCTGGTCGATCTTCCGGGCGACGGCTCGAACATCGACGGCGTGCCAGCACCCGACGATTGCTACGCACGTTGGCCGCAGGTGCTGCTCGAAGCGGCCGAGGCGGTGGAGAACCCGGTCTGCATCGGCCATTCGACCGGCGGGATGTATCTGCTGAGCGTGCCCGAGCTCGAGAGAAGGATTCGCGGATTGGCGCTGGTCAGCACCGCGCCCGACGCGGGCTGGAAACCGCGCTTCGTAGCAATGACCGAACTGCACCCGCTGCCCGAGGTCGAGCGGACGACGGCGATCTACATTGCCGATCGTACCAACGAGAATTTGCGCGATATCGCGGTCGCCTCCGCCGAATGGAATTTCACCCCCGGCAGCCTTGCAGCCGGGCGCGATCTGCTTGCGCGGATGCCGTATAATTACGCTGCGGTGGAATGGTCCGATCGCCATTTCGACGACACCTACGCCCACAGCTGGTGGCCCGCGCGACTGCCGGTTCTGATCCTCGCAGGCGCCGAAGACCGGATCGTCAGCCAGCATGGCTGGGACGATCCGCGCTTTGGCGGCCGGAACGTCTTGCGCGCAAGCATTCCCGGCGGGGGGCATTTCCCGTGGATCGAAAATCCGGCCGGGGTTGCGGAAGCGTTTGGGCGGCTCGCGGCACGGATGCTCGAACCGGCAAGCGCCCCGCAATGAGCCGCGCGGCGCCGGGCTGGACGCTAGCGGCGTCGATCCTCGCGTCGAGCCTCGCCTTCGTCGATGGTTCGGTCACCAATGTCGCCCTCCCCGCGATCCGCGCCGATCTCCACGCGACCGCCTCCGACCTGCAATGGGTCATCAACGCCTATCTGCTGCCGCTCAGCGCGCTGCTGCTGCTCGGCGGCGCGGCGGGGGACCGGTTCGGGCGGCGGCGGATGTTCCTCGGCGGGCTGGCCGGCTTCGCTGCGGCGTCGCTCGCCTGCGCGATGGCGCCGTCGCTGGAGGTGCTGTTCGCAGCCCGCTTCGCGCAAGGCGCGGCGGCTGCGATCCTGATGCCCAACAGCCTCTCGCTGCTCGGCACCGCCTTTTCGGGCGACGAGCGCGGACGCGCGATCGGCACCTGGGCCGCGGCCGGCGCGATCACCGCCGCGATCGGCCCGCTGGTCGGCGGCTGGCTGATCGACGCGGTCGGCTGGCGGGCGATCTTCTACGTCAACCTGCCGCTGGCCGCGGGCGCCTTCGCGATCGGGCTGTTGCGGGTCGAAGACCCGCCGGTGCGGGCCAGGGATCGGCTCGACTGGCGCGGGGTCGGCATCGCGACGCTTGCGCTCGGCGCGCTGACCTGGGGGCTGACGGTCGCGAGCGGTGCCGAGGCGGCAGGCTGGGACGGGATACCCGAAGTGGCCGCCGGGCTCGCCGGGCTTGCCCTGTTCGTGGGAATCGAGGCGCACGAGGGGTCCCATGCCGGCATGCCGCTGGCGCTGTTCGGCACGCTCAGCTTCGGCGGCCTGACGGTGCTGACCTTCCTGCTCTACGGCGCGATGGGCGCGGCCTTCGTACTGATCCCCTATCTGCTGATCGAGAACTACGCCTATTCGCCGATCGAGGCGGGCGCGGCGCTGCTGCCGATCCCGCTGATCCTCGGCGCCTCTTCGCGCTTCATGGGCGGGCTCGCCGCGCGGACCGGACCGCGCTGGCCGCTCACCATCGGCCCGGTCGTCGCGGCCATGGGCTTCGCGCTGGCGGCGCGCATCGCCCCCGGCGCATCCTACTGGACCACGCTGTTCCCGGCGCTGACGGTGGTCGCGCTCGGCATGGCCGGGGCGGTCGCGCCGCTGACCACTGCGGTGATGGCTTCGGTGGACGAGCGCCACGTCGGCGCGGCCAACGGCTTCAACAGCGCGGTCGCGCGCACCGGGGGGCTGATCGCAACCGCCCTGGTCGGCACGGTACTGGCGGCTTCCGGAGGCGCGCTGGAGGAAGGCTTCGACCGGGCGGTGCTGGCGTCCGCCTGCGCCGCGGCGCTCGCGGGGCTCGCCGCGCTGATCATGCTGCGCCCGCGCGAGATCGGGGGCAAGGCGAAAACCTGATGCGGATGGCGTTTCTCCCGCCCCCCGTCTAAGGGCGCCGCACATTCTTTTCGAGGTATTGCAAAATGGGTTTCCGTTGCGGGATCGTCGGCCTGCCCAATGTCGGCAAGTCGACTCTGTTCAACGCTCTTACCGAGACGCAGGCGGCGCAGGCGGCGAATTATCCGTTCTGCACGATCGAGCCGAACGTCGGCAATGTTGCGGTGCCCGATCCGCGGCTGCAGCAGCTGGCGAAGATCGCCGGATCGCAGAAGATCATCGAGACCCAGCTCGGCTTCGTCGACATCGCGGGCCTGGTGAAAGGCGCGAGCAAGGGCGAAGGCCTGGGCAACCAGTTCCTCGGCAACATCCGCGAAGTCGATGCGATCGTGCATGTGCTGCGCTGCTTCGAGGATGACGACATCCAGCACGTCGCCAACAAGGTCGATCCGATCGCCGATGCCGAAGTGGTCGAGACCGAACTGCTGCTCGCGGACCTCGAAAGCCTCGAGAAGCGGGTGCCCGCCGCGGCCAAGCGCGCAACCACCGGCGACAAGGAATCGAAGCTGATCGCCAGCGTGCTCGGCCAGGCGCTCGAGCTGCTGCGCGAAGGCAAGCCCGCGCGGCTGACCGAACCGAAGGACGACGAGGAAGCGCGCGTGTTCCAGCAGGCGCAGCTGCTGACCGCCAAGCCGGTGCTCTACGTCTGCAACGTCGCCGAAGATGAAGCGGCCGAGGGCAATGCGCTGAGCGCGAAAGTGTTCGAGAAGGCCAAGGCCGAAGGCGCGCAGGCAGTGATCGTCTCGGCCGCGATCGAGGCCGAACTGGTCGCGATGCCGGTGGAAGACCGCGCCGAATTCCTCGAATCGCTCGGCCTTTCGGAAACCGGCCTCGCGCGGGTGATCCGCGCAGGCTACGAGTTGCTGGGGCTGCAGACCTTCTTCACCGTCGGCCCCAAGGAAGCGCGGGCGTGGACCGTCCACAAGGGCGCCAAGGCCCCGCAGGCGGCCGGCGAAATCCACACCGATTTCGAAAAGGGCTTCATCCGCGCCGAAACCATCGCCTTCGACGACTATGTCGCGCTGGGCGGCGAGGCGGGTGCGCGCGAGGCGGGCAAGCTGCGCCAGGAAGGCAAGGAATACGTCGTCCACGACGGCGATGTGATGCTGTTCAAGTTCAACGTCTGAGCCGGGACGCCACTCCTCCCTCGTCGTGGCAGCGCGGGTTATACTAATCGAAGCTCGCGATGATCGGGCAAGGTCCCTCGCTCGATCCGGCGCATTCCTTGGCCAGCTTGCGCAGGCTGTCGCGCGCCCTGGTCAGCGTCGCGATTGTCGCTTCGAGATCGGCGATCCGCGCCCGAGCCATCTCCCGCGCCCGCGGCCGGTCGTTGCTCCGGTCGAGCGCGAGCAGTTCGGCGATCTCCTTGAGCGTAAACCCCGCCGCCTGCGCGGAGCGGATGAAGTGCAGCCGCCGCGCCTCCTCCGGCCCGTAGTGCCGCTGGCCTTTCGCGCCGCCGAGCCGCGTGGGGCGCGGATCGAACAGCAGCCCCTTGCGCTGGTAGAACCGCACCGTCTCCACGCCGATGCCGGCGCTGCGGGCGAGTTCCGAAATCGTCATGGCCATCGCTTGACTCCGTACCGGGGTACGGAAGTTATAATCCCGCCATCATGGAAAAGAACCAGCAAAAGTCCGCCGCGCTGTACCGGATGGTGATGGAGAAGCACGTCTGCCCCTGGGGGCTCAAGGCGAAGTATCTGCTCGAGCGCCGGGGCTATGCGGTCGAGGACCACCACCTCGAAACCGCGGCGGACAACGAGGCCTTCAAGCAGGCGCATGGGGTGAAGACCACTCCGCAGGTGTTCATCGGCGGCGAGCGGATCGGCGGATACGAGGATCTGCGGCGTCATCTAGGCCTCACGGTCCGCGATCCACAGGCGAAAAGCTATCGTCCGGTAATCGCGGTCTTCGCGGTGGCCGCTGCGCTGGCGGCCGCGCTCAGCCTGTCGTTGTTCGGCGCGCTGACGCTGCGCAGCGGCGAATGGTTCGTCGCCTTCTCGATGGCGCTGCTGGCGATGCTCAAGCTGCAGGACGTCGACAAGTTCGCGACCATGTTCCTCGGCTACGACCTGCTCGCGCGGCGCTGGCTGCCCTATGCCTATCTCTATCCCTTCGCCGAGGCGCTGGCGGGGGTGCTGATGGCCGGGCGGCTGCTGCCGTGGCTGTCGATCCCGCTGTCGGGCTTCATCGGCACGATCGGGGCGGTCTCGGTCATCTATGCAGTCTATGTCCAGAAGCGCGAGCTCGAATGCGCCTGCGTCGGCGGCTCGGGCAAGGTGCCGCTCGGCCCGGTGTCGCTGATCGAGAATCTCGCCATGGTCGCGATGGCCGTGTGGATGCTGGCTGCGACCCATTGAGGAACGAAAGATGACCGGAAAACTGCTGCTCGCCGCCTGCGCCTCCACCTTGCCCCTTGCCGCGCCTGCCCTCGCGCAGGACGCCCCCGAGCCGATGGATCACGGTGCGATGGCCATGCCCGGCATGGACATGGCGGACGGAGACGCCCCTGCCCCCGCCTATGGCGAAGGCTCGGGCAGCTCGCGCCTGCCGGGAGAGGACGGCGCCATGCACGGCGTCCACCTGGCGACCGGCGACTGGATGGTGATGCTCCACGGCTACGTCACCGCGCAATATACCGACGTCTCCGGACCGCGCGGCGACGACAAGCTCTATTCGACCTCGATGGCCATGCTCTCGGCCGCGCACGACACCGGCTGGGGCACGATCCAGCTGCGCACCATGATGAGCGCCGAGCCGCTGATGAACGCGCGCGGCTATCCCAACCTGTTCGCGACCGGCGAGACCGCCGGCGGCGAGGCGCTGGTCGACCGCCAGCATCCGCACGATCTGTTCATGGAACTGGCCGGGCGGGTGGATTTCAACATCGCCGCCAACACCACGCTGTTCGTCTACGGCGGCCCGGTGGGCGAGCCGGCACTCGGCCCCAGCGCCTTCATGCATCGCGCCTCCGCCGCGAACAATCCGGAGCCGCCGATCACCCACCACTGGTTCGATTCGACCCATATCACCTATGGCGTGGTGACGGGCGGGCTCTCGAGCGAGCATTTCCAGCTCGAAGCCTCCGCCTTCCGCGGGCGGGAGCCCGACGAATACCGCTGGGACATCGAGACCCCCAGGCTCGACAGCTGGTCGGTGCGCGGCACCTGGAACCCTACCACGCGCTGGTTGATCCAGGCGAGCTATGGCGAATTGCACCAGCCCGAGGCGCTGCACTCGGGGGAGGACGAGCATCGCTTCACCGCCTCCGCGCAGTATTCCACCGGTTCTCTGTCCGCGATGGCCGCGTTCAGCGCGAAGAGCCGCGTCCCGGGCGACACGCTCACCGCCTGGCTGGGCGAGGTGAACTGGGAGATCGACGGGCGCAATGCGCTGTTCGGCCGGGTCGAGAATGTCGACAACGACGAGCTCTTCCCCGACCATTCGGACCCGCTGCACGACGTCGCCTTCCGGGTGACCAAGTTCCAGGCCGGCTACGCGCGGCACATCCCGCTCGGCGAGCTGTTCCGCCTGACCCTCGGCGCGGCCGGATCGGCCTACGCCAAGCCTGCGGCGCTCGATGCCGCCTATGGCAGGCATCCGCTGGGCTTTACCCTGTTCGCGAAACTTGCTTTGGGTCGCTGATGGCGGAACCCCTGTATTACGAAGACCTCGAGGTCGGCTCGATCCGGCGCTTCGGGCACTATCAAGTCACCCGCGAGGAAGTGCTCGACTTCGCCCGCAAATACGACGCGCAGCCGTTCCACCTCAGCGACGAGGGCGCGGCGGCAACCCATTTCGGCAGGCTCGCCGCGAGCGGGTGGCACACCTGTTCGATGACCATGGCGATGATGGTCGAGCACGCCGCGGTCGAGCCGCGCTCGTCGCTCGGCGCGCTGGGGATCGACGAGCTCCGCTGGTTGAAGCCGGTCTATCCCGGCGACGTGTTGAGCTGCGAAATGGCGTTGCTCGACAAGCGCCGCAGCCGCTCGAAACCCGGGCTGGGGATCCTCAACCTGCGGATGACCACCTTCAACCAGCACGGCGAGGCGGTGCTGGCGATGAAGCCGATCACGTTGGTGCGGGCGCGCGAAAGCTAGGGATCGCGTGCCGCGTCGCCGCCCGGCAAGCCCGAAAGGTCGGCGCGCGGGGCGGGATCGACGGTCTCGGGCTCGGTGTAGTAGACCTCGCCCGCTTCCTCCGCCTTGCCGAAACCGAACATCCTGGCGACAAACTTGCGCACCGCGACCAGCCCGGCGGCCACCGCGACGAAGATCACCTTGCCGAACTTGAGGATCAGCGCGAGCAGGCCGAGCTTCTTGACCGCGACCACTCCGACCCCGGCCGCGACCAGCCCGGCGATGCCGTATTCGGCCTTCTTGTCCCTCCCGGCGTCGAAATCCCGATAGCGCGAACCCGCATCGAAGCTCGCATGATCGGCGAAATCGGCGGCCGCGAGCCGGATCGCGGGCAGGCTTGGCATCACCGAAATGAAATTCAGGCTGAGCACCCCGCGGCGGCCGAGCGTACGGAGGTCGTAATTGAGGGAATCGACCGGCGCACCCTCGATCCTGAGGTCGCGCGCCCAGATCACCGAATGGCTGGCCTTGTCGTAATGCGGGCTCTCGGCCCATCCGGCGACATGCATCGCGGGATAGCCCTGCTTGGTGCGCTCGGCATTCGCCTCCTCGGTGCCCTGCTTGAGCTGGTCGAGGATCGAGCCGAAATCGGCGCTGGCGGCATCGTCGTCGGCGACGTAGCCCGAGTCCTCGTAGGTCACCACTGCGCCCCAGCTGTCGCTCCTGAGCGGCGAGGCGCCGGCCGGCATGACGAGGCCGAGCACCCCGTCGGCGTTCGCCGGCGGATTGCCCCACAGATCGACCAGGATCGTGCGCGCATCGGCCGCGTCGTAGAAATCGTACTGGTCGCCGAGGTCGAGCGTCGCTTTCGCCGCGGCGATGGGGATCTTGCCGTGCTTCGGCCTGAGATTCTTCTCGAGCGCAAGCAGCTGGGGCGGGATCTTGTCGTCCTGCGCGGCAAGGCCGGCAGCCTGCGATCCGGCAACCAGCAACGTCATCGCAAGCAGCGCGGCGCGCAGCACGTATTTCATGATCAGCCCCCCGAATGTCCCGCACGCAGGCTAGACAGCGCGGAGGCGCAACGCCAGACCTATCCGACTAGGTATTATCCCCGTCGCACCAGACCTTGCCTTCCGCGTCGAACACGATGTTGTCGGCATGGTCGCCCACGGTAAGATGCGCGCCGCCGGCCTTGTCGGTGAAAGACAGGCGGAACCAGTGCGAGGTGCCGAAATAGCGCGAGCGGACCCCGGGCCTGATTTCGGGGCTGCCGCTGTCGGCGGCGAAGCGGATCATTTCGCCGTCGACCTTCATGTAGCCCGCTTCCTTCATCGCCAGCACCATCGCGCCGTGGCCGCCGCTGCCGGGCGAGAACACGCAGCCCGCGCTGCGGAACCGCAGCCGCTTGATCTCGTGCTCGAGAATCGGCTCGGGCTGGATCGGGACCGAGGCGTCGTTGACCTGCTTGACGATCTCGGTTGCCGCCTTGTTGCTGAGCGTCTTGTCCGACTGGTCGTCATTCGCACCGCCGCAAGCGGCCAGGGCCAAGAGCAGCGAAATCGGCAGAATTGCGCGCATCAGTGCCTTCCGAAAAGCTTTTCGACATCCGTCATCGACAGCTTAACCCACGTAGGGCGCCCATGGTTGCATTGGCCGGAACGCGGCGTGCGTTCCATCTCGCGCAGCAGCGCATTCATCTCGGCGACCGACAGGGTCCGGCCGGCCCTGACCGAGCCGTGGCAGGCCATCGTCGCCAGCACGTGCTCGATCTTCTCGTCGAGCAGCAAGGCATCGCCGTTCTGCGCAAGATCGTCGGCCAGGTCCTGCAGCAGCGCCTGCGGATCGGCTTTGGCCAGCGCACCCGGAAGCGCGCGCACGAGCATCGCGCCGGGGCCGAACCGCTCGATCGCGAGGCCCAGTGCAGCAAATTTCTCCGCATTGTCCTCAAGCCGGTCGCAAGCCGGCTCGTCCAGCTCGACCACCTCGGGCAGCAGCAGCGCCTGGCTCGCAGCGACCTTGTCGCCCGCCCCGGCCGCCCGGAGCCGTTCGAGCACCAGGCGTTCGTGCGCCGCGTGCTGATCGACCAGCACCAGCCCATCGGACGCCTCGGCGACGATATAGGTGTTGGCGACCTGCCCGCGCGCAATGCCGAGCGGAAAGTCTTCGGTTTCGGGCGCGACCGGTGCAGCCGCTTCGGCGCGGCCCATCGGCGCGGCCATCACTTCGCTTTCGTAGCCGCGCCACTCGCGCCCGGCCTCGCTCACGCGCGCTTGTGGTGCGGTCCAGTCGCGGCCGGCGAAGATGGAGCGCAAGGCAGGTGAAATGTCTTCCCGAACCGGCTCCTGCTGCCATCGGCCCATCGCCGCGCCGTCGGGCGCCTGGGCGCTGCGCCGGTCCCCGGTCGCGAGCGCCTGCCGCAGCCCGGAGACGATGAACCCGCGCACCCCGGCGGCATCGCGGAACCGCACCTCGGTCTTGGCCGGATGGACGTTCACGTCGACCTCTTCGGGCGGCAGGGTGAGGAACAGCGCCAGCACCGCGTGCCGATCGCGCGCGAGCATGTCGGCATAGGCACCGCGCACCGCGCCGGTCAGTAGCCGGTCCTTCACCGGACGGCCGTTGACGAACAGATATTGGTGATCGGCCACCCCGCGGTTGTAGGTCGGCAGGCCGGCGACCCCGGTCAACCGCATCGCGCCCGTTTCGAGGCTCCGCTCCATGTCGAGCAGCACGGCATTGTCGGCGAGTTCGCGCGCGACGATCCGCGCGACCCTGGCCTCGGTGCTCTCGCCGCCCTGCACCGCGAAAATCCGCCGCCCACCGTGTTCGAGGCTGAAGGCCACGTCCGGCCGCGCCATCGCGAGCCGGCGTACCACGTCGAGGCAGGCGGCATATTCGCTGCGCTCGCCGCGCAGAAACTTGCGCCGCGCGGGAACCTTGCCGAACAGCTGCTCGACCCTGACCCGGGTGCCGGGCGGCAGCGCGGCCGGGCCTTCCTCGCTCACTACGCCATGATCGACTACCCGCCGCCACCCCTGTTCGGCCCCGCGGACCCTGCTTTCGAGGGTCAGCCGCGCAACGCTGGCGATCGAGGGCAATGCTTCCCCCCGGAAGCCGAGCGTTGCGACCAGCTCGATCGCCTCGTCCGGCAGCTTCGAGGTCGCATGCCGTTCGAGCGCCAGCGCCATCTCTTCCGGCGCCATGCCGCAGCCATCGTCGGTCACCTCGATCCGACCGAGCCCGCCGTCCAGCAGGCTCACGTCGATCCGCGTCGCGCCGGCATCGATCGCGTTTTCGACCAGTTCCTTGAGCGCCGCGGCCGGGCGCTCGACCACCTCGCCCGCGGCGATACGGTTGACCAGCGTCTCTGGAAGGCGGCGGATTGTCGGCATGGATTCGAGCCTAGCGGCGAAGGGGGTTCATTTCGAGCCGAACCGCCCAAATTTCCGTGGCTTTCCGCACAAAATTTTGGCCTTTGCACAAGGCTTGGTTTAAGCAGCCGCGACCGGCTGTTGCATCGCCGCAACGCCGCCCATAACAGGGCCTTCTAAAGGCCCGGAAAGATACGGATTCTTTGATGAGCTCGCTGATCTCTAAATTCTTCAAATTCGGTTCACAGAACATGGCGATCGACCTCGGAACCGCCAATACGCTGGTCTATGTGCAGGATCGCGGGATCGTGCTGAACGAACCGTCGGTGGTCGCGATCGAGACGATCAACGGCACCAAGCGGGTCAAGGCGGTGGGCGACGATGCGAAGATGATGATGGGCAAGACGCCCGACAACATCGAGGCGATCCGCCCGCTGCGTGACGGCGTGATCGCCGATATCGAAATCGCCGAAGAAATGATCAAGCACTTCATCCGCAAGGTGCACGGCAAGAAGAGCCTGTTCCGCTATCCCGAGATCGTGGTCTGCGTGCCCTCGGGCTCGACCTCGGTCGAACGCCGCGCGATCCGCGACGCGGCCTCGAATGCCGGTGCCTCCGAAGTCTTCCTGATCCTCGAGCCGATGGCCGCGGCGATCGGCGCCGACATGCCGGTGACCGAGCCGGTCGGCAGCATGGTGGTGGACATCGGCGGCGGCACGACCGAAGTCGCGGTGCTCTCGCTGCGCGGCCTCGCCTATACGACGTCGGTTCGCACCGGGGGCGACAAGATGGACGAGGCGATCGTCTCCTACGTCCGCCGCCACCACAATCTGCTGATCGGCGATGCGACCGCCGAACGGATCAAGAAGGATTACGGCATCGCCGTGGTGCCCGAAGACGGCGCCGGCGAGGCGATCACGCTCAAGGGCCGCGACCTCGTCAACGGCGTGCCGAAGGAAATCACGATCAACCAGGCGAACATCGCCGAGGCATTGTCCGAGCCGATCGGCGCGATCGTCGAAGGCGTGCGCATCGCGCTGGAAAACACCGCGCCGGAGCTGGCGGCCGACATCGTCGACCAGGGCATCGTCCTCACCGGCGGCGGCGCGCTGATCCGCCGCCTCGACGAGCACCTGCGCGACGAGACCGGTCTGCCGGTCAGCGTGGCGGAGGATCCGCTGTCGTGCGTCGCGCTGGGCACCGGCCGCGCGATGGAGGATCCGATCTATCGTGGCGTGTTGATGACCGCTTAAGGGCTTCGGCCGGCGTCCCAAGTCCCGGGCCCGCCGGCCAGACAGGGAATGGGCATGCCGCAGCAATCCGGTCGATCGTCGAGCTATTCCAAGAAGGCGCAATTCAGCGTCTTCACCGGATATCTCGTGGCCGCGTTCGGTGCCGCTCTCGGTGCTATCCTGCTGGTGCTGTCGTTCTGGAAGCCCGATGCGATGAATGGCATCCGCGGCGCGGCGACCGACATCGTCAGCCCTGTCGGCCGGGGAAGCGCGATCGCCCGCAACGGCGGCCAATCATTGTGGCAGTCGATCGCCGGTTACTGGCAGGCGGGCTATCGCAACGCGCAACTCGAACGCGAGGTCAAGGAAGCGCATGTCCGCCTGGCGCAGGAGCAGGCGCTGGCGGCGGAGAACGCGCGCCTCAAGGGGTTGCTGGGCCTGCGCGAGGGCGAGGTGAAGCCGATCGCCTATGCCCGGCTGATCGGCTCGAGCTCGGCCAGCACCCGCCGGCTCGCCTATCTTTCCGCCGGCCGGGACCAGGGCGTGCAGCCGGGCATGCCGGTGCGTTCGCCGCTCGGCCTGGTCGGGCGGGTGCTCGAGACCGGCGCGACCTCGTCGCGCGTGCTGTTGCTGACCGATGGGGCGAGCATGGTCCCGGTGCGCCGCGCCAAGGACGATGTGGTCGCCTTCGCCGAAGGCCGGGCCGACGGCTCGCTGCGCCTGCGGCTGATCAACCTCGGGATCAATCCGCTCAAGAAGGGCGATGTCTTCGTCACTTCCGGTGCGGGCGGGCTGTTCCGTCCCGGGATCGCGGTCGCGGTGGTCGAGGACCTGACCCGCGACGGCGCGATCGCCCTGCCCACCGCCAATCCCGCGGCCACGATCCACGTCGCGGTGGATCCGATGTGGGAGCCTCAGGCCCAGGCGGTGATCGACCGCCCGGCCCCGGCCGCCAATCCGGCGACGGTAGGCGAGGACGCGAAGTGAGTGTCGAGACCCAGATGACCGCGACCCATCGTGACCGGTTCGGCCGCACGATCAACCGCGACCACTCGCCGGTTCTATCGCAGGGCGTTCCCCTCACGACGATCCTGGTCGGATCGCTCACCCCGCTGCTGCCGATCGTCGCGTCCGGGCCGGTGGTGCCGCCGCTCGGCTTCATGCTCCTGCTCGCCTGGCGGATCCAGCGGCCCGGCCTGCTGCCGATGTGGATCGGCCTGCCGCTGGGCGCATTCGACGATCTGTTCAGCGGCCAGCCCTTCGGCTGCGCGATCATGCTGTGGTCGCTTGCCCTGCTCGCGCTCGAGGCAATCGAGACGCGCTTTCCGTGGCGTGGCTTTTGGCAGGACTGGGCGACCGCGGCGGGCCTGATCGTCGCCTATCTCGCGATCGGTGCGATCGTTGCCGACGGCCATATCGAGCTGTGGCGCGTGCCGCTGGTGCTGCCGCAGGTGGCGCTCGGCATATTGCTGTTTCCGCTGGTCGCCCGGCTGGTCGCCTTCTTCGATCGGGTGCGCCTGATCCGCGTCCGGCATCTCGACTGATGGGCCAGAACACCGCCGCCACGCTCAGGCATTCCTTCACCCGGCGCAGCTTCCTGATCGGCGGCGTGCAGGGCGGGATCGGGCTGCTGCTCGCCGCGCGGATGGGCTATCTCGCGGTCGCCGAGAACGAGAAATACAAGATGCAGGCGGAATCGAACCGGGTGAACCTCACCCTGATCCCGCCGCGCCGCGGCTGGATTCTCGATCGCGCCGGGCAGCCGCTGGCTTCGAACCGGGCGGATTTTCGCGTCGATATCGTACCCGAAAGGCTACAGGATGCAGAGCGCGAGGTCGACCAGCTCGGCCAGCTGCTCCAGCTCACCGCGGTGCAGATTCAGGATCTCAAGGACAAGTTGGCCGACGCGCGCGGCTTTCAGCCGGTCGAGGTCGCGAGCGGCCTCGATTACGACAAGTTCGCCGCGGTCAGCGTGCGCCTGCCGGAACTACCCGGCGTGGTCCCCCAGCGCGGTTTCTCGCGGTATTACCCGAGCGGCCCGAGCGTTGGCCACCTGCTCGGCTATGTCGGCGCCGCTTCTGCCAAGGAATACGAGAAGGAGCATATCCCGCTGCTGGTCACTCCGGGTTTCAAGCTCGGCAAGGACGGGCTCGAGAAGGAATACGACCAGATCCTGCGCGGCAAGCCGGGCGCGCGCCGGGCCGAGGTCACCGCCAGCGGCGAGATCGTGCGCGACCTCGACACGCGCGAGGACACGCCCGGCCAGTCGATCCGGCTGACGATCGACGGCGCGCTGCAGGATTTCGCCTCGCGCCGGATCGGCCTCCAGTCCGCCGCGGTGGTGGTGATCGACTGCCAGACCGGCGGCATCCTCACCCTTGCCTCGATGCCCTGCTTCGATCCGAACACCTTTGCCAACGGCATCGGGCGGATCGAGTGGAAAATGCTCAACGACGACGATCATATCCCGCTGCTCAACAAGGCGGTGCGCGGGCTCTATCCGCCGGGCTCGACCGTCAAGCCGCTGGCGAGCCTGGCGCTGCAGATCAACGGCGTTTCGCCCGACGAGAAGGTCAATTGCCCGGGCGGCTACCAGCTGGGCAACCGCTTCTTCCGCTGCGACGCCCGCCACGGCGTGCTCGATATGCGCGGGGCGATCGAGCACAGCTGCAACACCTATTTCTGGAGCATGGTCCACCGGGTCGGCTACGAGAACGTCGCCCCGGTCGCAAAGATGCTCGGGCTCGGGCAGGAATACGACCTGCCCGGGATCAACCAGCGCTACGGCACGGTGCCCGATCCCGAATGGAAGATGCGTCGCTACAACCAGGAATGGACCGCCTCCGACGGGCTCAACGCAGCGATCGGCCAGGGCTACGTGCTGGTCTCGCCGCTCCAGCTCGCGCTGATGACCGCGCGGATCGCCAGCGGGCGCGATCTCCTGCCGTCGCTGATGTTCGGGCACCCCAAGCCGCTCGGCCCCGCGCTTCCGTTCACCCCCGAACAGCTTGCGGTCACCCATGACGGGATGTTCAGGGTGGTCAACGGCTCGGGCACCGCGGCCGCGAGCCGCCTCAACGTCGGCAACATCACCATGTCGGGCAAGACCGGGACCGCGCAGGTCCGCAAGCTGATCAGCCGGGGTGGCGGCGGCGATTGGAAGGGGCGCGACCATTCATGGTTCATCTGCTTCGCCCCATCCGAAGCGCCGCGCTACGCGATGGCGGTGGTGGTCGAGCACGGCGGGTTCGGCGCCAGCGCAGCGGCACCGATCGCCAAGGACGTGATGACCTGCCTGTTCGATCCGCAGAAGGCTTGGGCCGGCCTGATCGAGATGGAAAAGACCTGGGGCGGCCCGCCGGCGCAGCGCATGGCGGAGAAATACCGCGTCTACGCCGCACAATACGGCGTCTCCGCACCAAAGGTCGACGGCGATGCGGCGGTCGAGGAGGCGATGAGCCGCTCGGAAGGCAACGAGCCCCAGGCGCAGACCACCGGCGTGGTGACCGGCGCGGAAAGCGGCGAGACCCAGGCAGCCCCCGCGCCCAGCCCCGCGCCTTCCGCCGACGCCAAGGATGCCGCCCCGTCCGGAGCGCCGCAATAATGGCTCGCAGCCTCATTCCCGCCCCCATCGCCGAGCTCCCGTGGCGCGTGATCCTGCCGCTGGCTTGCCTGACCTGCTTCGGTGCCGCGGTGCTCTACTCCGCCGCCGGCGGGAGCATGAGCCCCTATGCGTCCTCGCATCTCAGCCGGTTCGTGCTGTTTCTGGCGATGGCGCTGGTAATCCGGCGCTTTCCCAAGGAGATCGTGCGCTGGGCCGCCTTCCCCGCCTATGGCGCGGTCGTGCTGCTGCTGATGGGGGTCGAGGCGCTCGGCTTCGTCGGCGGCGGCAGCCAGCGCTGGCTCGCGCTCGGTCCGCTGGTGCTGCAGCCATCCGAACTGATGAAGCCGACCATCGTGCTGGTGCTGGCGAGCTTCTACAATTCGCTCCCGGTGGGCGAGATCGGCGGATGGCGCTCGATCCTGCCCGCGGGCGCGCTGATCGCGGTGCCCGCCGCGCTGGTGATCATCCAGCCCGATCTCGGCACCGCGCTGGCGATCTGCTTCGGCGGCGGCTGCACGATCTTCCTTGCGGGCCTGCCGATGCGCTGGTTCGTCGGCGGCGGGGTCGCAGCGGCGGTGATCGCCCCGCTGGCCTTCTTCTTCGGGCTGCACGACTATCAGCGCAACCGCGTGCTGGTGTTCCTCGATCCCGAGAGCGATCCGCTCGGCACCGGCTATCACATCACCCAGTCCAAGATCGCGATCGGTTCGGGCGGGATCCTCGGCAAGGGCTTCGGCAACGGCTCGCAGAGCCATCTGAACTACCTCCCCGAGTCCCACACCGACTTCGTCTTCGCGACCATGTCGGAGGAATGGGGCTTGGTCGGCGGGCTCGGCGTGCTGCTGGTGTTCGGGATCATCCTGCGCTGGGGCCTCGGCGTCGCGCGCCGCGCGCCGGACCGCTTTTCCCAGCTACTCGCGGCGGGCATGACCGTAACGATCTTCTTCTACGTGATGATCAATCTGATGATGGTCACCGGCCTTGCACCCGTGGTGGGCATCCCCTTGCCCTTCATGAGCCACGGCGGATCCTCGATGATGACCAACATGATCTGCATTGGCACCCTGATGATGGTCGATCGCTGGACGAAGGAAGGCGGCTCCTCGAGCAGCTTTTCCTGAACGGCGATTCGCCGAGCCAGGTCGCGATTCGGGGACCCAGGGACATTGTAAAAGGCGCGGCCGGGCAAAAAAATGAGTCTGGAACTGGACCCATCCGTCCGCCAATCCTGCGCGATCGGATGGGGCCACGAAATTTCCTTCCAGAACGCTACCCGTTCTCCGAAACTTCTTTTCGCCATCGCCCCGCGATGCTGGACCCCTTGCGGCAGGCCGTTGCGAAAGGTCGACAATGGGGGTTGTCATTAGCAACGACAACTATTAACTGCGCGATTAAATCGGAGCTATCCGATCCAGCCCGGCCGTAACTCCCTCCCCCCTGCTACGGCCGGGCGCCCAATTTTCGAACGCGAGTTCCTCCCAGAGCCGGGGCACCGGCGGGTGGCACGTGCCGCCCGCACCGTGCCCCGGCTCGACTGTGGAGGTTCGGGCATCCGGTGCCGCTCAGGCGCGCCGGCAACAGGTGTGCTGATGACGACTCGGGTCAACCCCGCGCTGGGCGACCAGCAGGACGAACAGGCGATCTCGCTGTGGAACCTCCACAAGAGCCTCACCCGGCTGGCGGACGAGCTCGCCCAGGCCGCGCGCGAGACCGATGTCCGCGCCGGCAACGACAACCGTTCAGGCAATGAAGCGCCCGCGCCGGCGGTTTCGCCGCGCGACTATTTCGAAGCCCTGCTCCGCCAGCGCCGCGCCCGCGACCGCTATTTCGGCAGCACGCTGTTCGGCGAGCCCGCCTGGGACATCATGCTGGAACTGATGATCGCCCGGATCGACGGGCGGGAGATGCGGGTGAGCGAACTCGCCCTCGCCAGCTATGCGCCCGACATGGCGACCCGCCAGTACATCGACGCGCTGGCCGAAGCCAAGCTGATCGATCTCTACGAAGACACGGTTGCGCAGGACGATTGCTTCCTCACCCTGTCGAGCGAAGCGGCCCGCCGGATGGCCGAACTTTACCGCGCACGCTCGCGCGGTTGAAAAGAAGGCCAAAACCCCCTTCCCTCCCGCGCGACAAGCTCTATATGAAGCCCTCCCGCGATTCGCGGGGCGCGGCAAAAATCAGCCCGAAAGGCTGCAGGCCGGTGTGGACGCATAGCTCAGTTGGTAGAGCAGCTGACTCTTAATCAGCGGGTCCTAGGTTCGAGCCCTAGTGCGTCCACCAAACCTTCCAATTGGATCGACAGGCCGAAGGCCTACGGCGATGGCGGATCATGCCTTGCATGAGCGTCAGAGCCAATGGTCAACACACGCGTAGGGGCGTCTATTTGCCGGAGCCCTCGTCGGTGCCGGTTTCCTGGTATTCCTGGGCGAAGCTCGGGTCGCAATCGTAGGGCAGCACATACTCGCCCGGGTGCTTCTTCCACTGGATCAGGCGGGCGCCGTTGTTGTCGAGCGTCGCCGGATCCTCGAACCATTCGGTCGCTACCAGCGTGTCGCTGCCGACCTTGCGGTAGCGTTCGACCATGTGGATGTCGGCGCTGTGATCGAGTCCGTTGTT
Organism: Novosphingobium sp.; assembly: GCA_017744735.1. GTDB lineage: Bacteria > Pseudomonadota > Alphaproteobacteria > Sphingomonadales > Sphingomonadaceae > Andeanibacterium. The sequence goes on from JAGIAR010000007.1 coordinate 61,914, forward strand.
GGTGATGGTCGAGGCTTCGATGTGGTCGGTGTCGATCACCAGCTCGTCGCCTTCCCAATGGCCGATCGAATGGCCCATCTTCGAATGCGGCGCGTCGGCCGGCGGATGGCCGCGGCCGTCCATGAAGATCACCCGGGTCTGATCGAAATATTCGTACTTGAACACGATCATCGCGTCGGTCTGGTAGACCTCGAACGGGAACGGGCCCTGGATCGCATAGATGATCGACGGCGCGGCGCAGACCTTCGTCAGGGTCATCTCGTCGGTCGGCTTCCACGCTTTCGCGTGCGCGAGTGCGGCGGGCTTGGGCTTCAGGCCACCGTATTCGTTGGCGGGGAATTCGACCACGCCCGTGTCCTCGATCACCACCGTATTGGGCGGCAGTGCGTCGGTCATCGCCTTCGCTTCCGGCACCAGCGGGCCGAAATCGAGGTTCCAGAAACCGGTGAGGTCGGGGTGTTCGGCAAGGGCGGGCGCCGCGAACGAGAGGGTCCCCAGCGCGGCCGCGAGAACGAGGTGCCGCATCAGCCCTTGTCCGTCACGCCGAAGGGCGCCGTGCCGATGAGCTTGCCGTTCGCGTCGAACGCTTGCCGCAGGCGCATGTAGGGCTTGCCGTCGCGCGACATCCAGCCCTCGATCGTCACGACGTCGCCCGGCTTGAGGATGTCGCGGTTCCATCCGCGCCGCACCAGCACCACCGGAGCGTTGGTCTCGGCCCGCCAGTGGACCACCTTGCCATCCGCCCCCGCGACATCGAAGGCGATCGTGCCGTGCGGATTGGTGAAGCGGAACGCAGTGACCGTGCCTTTCTCCTTCACCAGCTTGTCCGGATCGAAGAAGGCGGCGAAGGAATGGTGGGCCGCGGCCGGTGCCGCAACGGCGACCGCCACTGCGGCGGCGAGCCAAAGTCTGCGCATGCGAATCTCTCCTGGCGCCTATTGGTCTGGCGCTTCGGTGATATCGATATACCGTCCGTCGTAATATGTCAGCGGCTTCGCATTGGCGCGGTGCCGCGCTGCGACCAGCTCGCCGATGAAGATCGTGTGGGTGCCGAAGGCCTCGCGCCGGGCGACACGGCAGATCAGGCTGGACTGTGCGCTCGCGAGGACCGGAACGCCCAGTTCCTCTTCCCACTCGCCGACCGAGAAGCGCTCGCTGCCGCCCTTGGCGAAGCAATCCGCGACGGCCCGGTTGCCGATCCCGAGCACATTGACGCAGAACATTTCGGCGGTCTGCAGCGGATCGTGGAGCGAAGCCGAATGGTTCACGCAGACGAGCAGCGACGGGGGATCGAAGCTCAGCGAATTGACCGCCGTCGCGATGATCCCGAAGCGCTCGCCGCCATGGCCGGTGGTGATAGCGTAGACGGTCGCGGCGATATGCCGCAAGGAAAGGCGGAAGGTATCGAGAAGGGCTTGGTCGCTCATCCTCTCACTCTAACCACGCGCGCCGCCAACCGCCAGAAGAATGTGATCGTTGCACCTTGTCATCACATTTCAATGTGACTAGATGCGAGCCATGAACAACAGCACCATCGACCGGGTCCGCGAGATCGTCACCGACGGCCGCATGTCCCGCGCCGGGCTTGCCCGCGCCGCGGGGCTCCACTCCAACACCCTGCGCGATTGCACCGATCCGGGCTGGAACCCGACGGCCGACACGCTCGCCAAGCTCGAGCGCTTCCTCTCGGCCAACGACGACGCCCCGGTGCTGGTGCCGATCGAGCAGATCATCGATGAGGCGCGCAACGGGCGGATGTTCATCCTGGTCGATGACGAGGACCGCGAGAACGAGGGCGATCTGATCATCCCGGCGCAGATGGCCACACCCGATGCGATCAATTTCATGGCGACCCACGGCCGCGGGCTGATCTGCCTCGCCCTGCCCGCCGCCCGGGTCGACCAGCTCGGTCTCGAGCTGATGAGCCGCAACAACCGCACAAGGCACGAGACCGCCTTCACCACCTCGATCGAGGCGCGCACCGGCGTCACCACGGGAATCAGCGCGGCCGACCGTGCACGCACGATCTCGGTCGCGATCGACGCCTCGAAAGGCGCAGACGACATCGTTACCCCGGGCCACGTCTTCCCGTTGGTGGCGCGCGACGGCGGGGTGCTGGTGCGCGCCGGGCATACCGAAGCCTCGGTCGACATTTCCCGCCTCGCCGGCCTCAACCCCTCGGGCGTGATCTGCGAGATCATGAACGAGGACGGCTCGATGGCGCGGATGGACGATCTGATCCGCTTCGCCCGCCTCCACGGGCTGAAAATGGCGACGATCCGCGATTTGATCGCCTATCGCCGTCGCCACGACCATCTGGTGGAGAAGGTGGCCGAAACGCGCTTCAGCAGCCGCTGGGGCGGCGAATGGAGCGCGATGAGCTTCTACAACAAAGCGACCCGCGAAGAGACCATGGCGCTGGTCAAGGGCAGGATCGATCCGGCGAAACCCACGCTGGTGCGGATGCATGCCATGTCGATCTTCGACGATATCTTCGGCGATGAAAGCGGCCGCCACGGGCTGCTCGAAGGCGCGATGCGGGCGATCGGCGAAGAAGGCGCCGGCGTGGTGGTGCTGATCAGCCGCCCGACCGGCGATTACGCCACCCGCGCGATCCGCGGGCGCGAGATGCGCTCCGAACGCAGCGACGCGCCCGGCGACATGGCCCAGGAACAGCGCGACTACGGCGTCGGCGCGCAGATTCTCGCCGAGCTCGGGGTCCACGACATGGTCCTGCTCACCAATACCCAGCATTCGCTGGTCGGTCTCGAGGGCTACGATCTTTCCATCGTCGGCGAGCGGCCGATCCCCTGTTCCGGAGCTTAACCATGGCCAATTTCCTGATTGTCGAAGCGCGCTTCTACGACCATCTCAACGATCTCCTGGTGGTAGGTGCGCGGGCCGCGCTCGAAGCCGCCGGGCATACCGCCGAGGTCCTGACCGTTCCCGGGGCGCTCGAGATTCCCGGCGCGATCGCGACCGTTTCCGAAAGCGGCCGCTATGACGGCTTTGTCGCGATCGGCGTGGTGATCCGCGGCGAGACCTATCATTTCGAGATCGTGGCCGGCGAAAGCGCGCGCGGAATCATGGCCCTGACGATGGATGGGCTTGCGATCGGCAACGGCGTGCTTACCGTGGAGAACGAGGAGCAGGCGCTGGTTCGCGCCGATCCCAAACAGAAGGACAAGGGTGGCGAAGCGGCGAAGGCCGCGCTGGCCTTGCTCGCGATACGGGAGAACTACGCGTGACCCATGCAGCGATCGGCGGAATCCGCCTGTGTCTTGGCGGCAATGTGTTCGGCTGGACCTCGGATGAGGACACCAGCTTCGCGGTGCTCGACAAGTTCTATGCGGCGGGCGGACGGATGGTCGACACGGCACAGGGCTATTCGGTGTGGGCCCCCGGGCATGTCGGCGGCGAGAGCGAGACGGTGCTCGGCAAGTGGATGGCCGCGCGCGGCAACCGGGCCGAGATGAAGATCGCGACCAAGACCGGCATGATGGGTAACCCGGGCGACCTCGCGCCCGTGAAGCTGGCCGAGGAGCTGGAGAAGTCGCTCGACCGGCTGCAGACCGACTATGTCGACATCTACTACGCCCACCGTGATGAGGAAAGCACCCCGCTGGACGAGATCGCCGGCGGCTTCGACGCGCTGGTCAAGGCCGGCAAGGTCCGCGAAGTGGGGGCCTCGAACTTTACCGCCGAGCGCCTCTCCGCCGCGCTTGCGGTCGCAGAAAGCGGCGGGTTCACGCCCTATTCGGTGCTCCAGAACGAATTCAACCTGGTCAACCGCGACGCCTATGACGCTGCGCTCCAGCAGCTCTGTGTCGCGCGCGACATCGCGCATTTGCCGTTCTTCGGCCTCGCCTCCGGCTTCCTCACCGGCAAGTACCGGACCACCGCCGACTTCGCGCAGTCGGCGCGCGGCGGCGGGATGGACCGCTTCTTCGAGAAGGGCCTGCCGGTCCTCGGGGTGATGGATGTGATCGCGAGCGAGACCGGCGCGAGCCATGCGGCGATCGCGCTCGCCTGGATCAATGCGCAGCCCGGCATCGCCGCGCCGATCGCGAGCGCGCGCGTGCCCGAGCAGCTCGACGCGCTGCTCGAAGGCGCCGGCTTGCAGCTGACCGACGACCAGCTCGCGCGCCTCAGCCAGACGCGATGATCCCCTTCGCCGCGCTGCTGATGCTCCTTTCGGGAGCGGCGCATGCGGCGGTCAACACGATCCTCAAGTCCGGCGGCGACAAGATGGCCGGGCGCGCGCTGATCGACGGGTCGAGCGCTCTGATCGTGCTGCCCTTCGCCTTCGTCGTGCCGCTGCCGCACGGGGCATGGGGGTGGCTCTGCGCCTCGATGGCGATCCACCTCGTCTACCTGTTTGCGCTGATCAAGGCGTTCGAGGGGGCAGACATGAACGCGGTCTACCCGGTGATGCGCGGCGTCGCGCCCGCGCTCGCGGCGGCAGTCGCGGTGCTTGCGCTGGGCGATCCGGTGAGCGCAGGGATCTTCGCCGGGATCGTGCTGGTGAGCGCGGGAACCATGGCAATCGCCTTCTGGCGCCCGCCGAGCCGCACCGCGCTCGGCTGGGCGCTGCTGACCGGCGCGACCATCGCGGCCTATACGGTGGTCGACGCCAAGGGGGCCCGGGCGGCGCCGAGTGCGGCGAGCTACATCGTCTGGGGTTTCCTGTTCCTCGGCAGCGGGATCGGGACGATCTTCGCGGTGTGGCGGGGCAAGGTGTTCTTCGTCCAGGCGAAGCAGCAATGGAAGCCGGGCGTGCTGGCCGGGGCCTTGTCGATCGTCTCCTACGGCTCGGCGCTGTGGTCCTATCGCCTCGGCGACGTCCCGCGCCTCGCCGCGCTGCGCGAGACCTCGATCGTATTCGGCGTGATCCTCGCCGCCTTCGTGTTGCGCGAGAAAGTCACCCGCGTCCGGGCCCTCAGTGCGGCGATCATCGCGGCGGGTGCGGTGATCCTGGTCGCGGCGCCCTGATTATTTGACCCGGGTGAAATAGTTGTAGCGCGTGTAGGGTGTGCCGTCCGGGTTGAAATAGGATGCGGTCTCGATCTGGTGATCGCCATCGGGCTGGATCGCATAGACCCGGAACGATCCCGGCACCCCGCCCTTGCTCAAACCCACGATGAGCACCCCCGGCGCCGGCAGCCGCGCCGCCGCCAGATCGGCCTCGGGATTGCCCGAAGCCGGCGCCGGAGTGCCGTCGAGATCGAAGGTGGTGATGCCGTGGCTATAGGTCCCGTCGGCCAGCGTGATCTCGACATCCATGTGCCACTTGCCGCCGGCGGCTTCGGAGAAACTGATGATCACGCTTTTCGGCCGCTGCTCGGGCGGCACCGGCAGCCGGGCGGTATCGACCGACCAGCTGCCGAGCAGCGGAGATTTTTCGGCGAATGCGGGCACCGAACAGACCAGCGCGGCACCCATCGCAACGGCGGAAATCGCTCTTTTCATACCCGCCCCTTCCAGGTCGAAAATGAACGACTACCACACCCTGACGCGCTTCTCGGGCGGCAGGTAGAGCTTGTCGCCCGGCTTCACGTCGAACGCCTTATACCACGCATCGAGGTTGCGCACCGTCAGCGCGCGATACTGGCCCGGCGCGTGGCCGTCGGTCGCGATCCGCTTGCGCAGCGCCGCGTCGCGCATCTTGGTCGCCCAGGCCTGGGCATAGGCGATGAAGAACCGCTGGTCGCCGGTGAAGCCGTCGATCACCGGCGCCTCCTTGCCGCCGAGCGAGGCGTGATAGGCGTCGTAGGCCGCGGCCAGCCCGGCGACGTCGGCGATGTTCTCGCCGAGCGTCAGCTCGCCGTTCACATGCAGGCCGGGGAACGGCTCGTAGGTATCGAACTGGTCGGCCAGCGCCTTGCCCGAGACTTCGAACTTCCTGAGGTCCTCGGGCGTCCACCAGTTGTGCAGCGCGCCGGTGGAATCGAACATCGCCCCGTTGTTGTCGAAGCTGTGGCTGATCTCGTGCCCGATCACCGCGCCGATCGCGCCATAGTTGAACGCGGCATCGGCCTTGGGATCGAAGAACGGCGGCTGCAGGATCGCGGCCGGGAAGTTGAGCGCGTTCTGCACCGGCAGGTTGACCGCGTTGATCGTCTGCGGGGTCATCCACCATTCGCCCTTGTCGAGCGGCTTGCCGATCTTCGCGAGCTGGTGCGCATATTCGGCCTTCTCGGCGTCCTGGAACGCCAGGTAGGGGTTGCCCTTGGGAATGTTCACGGACGAGAAGTCGCGCCAGGTCTCGGGATAGCCGACCCCGACCTGGATCGTCTCGACCTTCTTGAGCGCCTCTTCCTTGGTCGCGGGAGCGAGCCAGTCGATCGCCTTCACCCGGGTGCCGAAAGCGGTCTTGATGTTGCCGACGATGCCCTCGATCTCGGCCTTGGCCGAAGCCGGGAAGTACTTGTCGACATAGAGCTTGCCGAGATCGTCGCCGAGCAGCCGATTGACCGCCGCCAGCGCCCGCTTGTCGCGGCTGCGCGGTTCGGGCGTGCCGTTGATCACGGTTTCGTTGAAGGCGAAGCTCAGCTGGTCGAATGTCTTGGGCAGCACCTCGGCGTTCTTGTTGATCTGATGGAATTCGAGCCAAGCCTTCCACGCATCGAGCGGTTCGGACTGCACCAGCGCAGCCAGCCGCGGGATCGCACTTGCATGATAGGCCGCGAACTGTCCCTGCTTGCCCAGCTGCGCGGCATCGAGCAGCGCGCCCCAGTCGATTCCGGGGGCCTTCTTTTCCAGATCGGCGCGGCTCCACAGCACGGCCGACTTGGTGAAGTCCTCGCTCTCGGCGCGGGTCGCGTGGGCCTTGGCGATCTTGGTCTCGAGATCGAAAATCGCCTGCGCCTTGGCCTGCGCATCGGGGTCGCCGGCGGCAGTCAGCATGTCGGCGATGTATTTCTTGTATGCGGTGCGGATCTTGACCATCTCGGGGTCGGACGAGAGATAGTATTCGCGCTCGGGCATGCCGAGCCCGCCCTGCAGGATGTAGGGCACCACATCCTTGCCCGCGAGCGCCTGGGTCACGAAGATCCCGAACAGGTTCTCGGTGAAGAAATTGGTCGCGTTGAGCGGATCGACGTCGGCACGGATCTGGCTGCCGAGGACCGCCGACAGCTCCTTCTTGTCCTTGATCGCGGCGAAGCGGTCGAGGTCCGGCTTGATCGGCGACAGACCGGCCTGCTCGATCGCCGCGGTGTCGAGATAGGCATTGTAGAGATTGCGGATCCGCCCCTGCGGCGTGTTGTCGGCCGCGTCGGACTTCGAAATATCCGCAAGCAGGCTGCCGAGCTGCTGCTCGGTCTGGTTGGACGCGATCACGAAGCCGCCCACGCTCGAGCGGTCGGCCGGGATCGGGGTGTTCCGCATCCAGGCTCCGTCCGCATAGGCATAGAAGTCGTCGCCCGGCTTGACCGAGCTATCCATCCAGCCCTTCTCGATGCCCAGGCCCGTCCCCGGAGTGGCGGCGACTTCGGTGCCCTTCTGGGTGCAGCCGATCGGGCCCGCGATCACGGTGGCCGTGCCGAGCAACAGCGCGGCGAAGATGGATTTGCTCATGTCAGTCCCTTTCCTGCGGCCACGGCGCAGCGCGCCGCGCAGCCGGTTTCAAGCGCAACCTGATAGGCCGCCTGCGCGCAAAGGCAAATTCCGCTCGTCGATCAAGCGATGATGTTGGTCGATGACCGACAATACCGCCCCGGAATGGGGAGAGGGGCCGTCGGAGACGGTGGAGGGGCACTGCGGCAAACCATAACGAGGAAAGGCAGGATCGACCGACCCTGCCCCTCCACCACGCTGCGCATGATCCCCCTTCCCCGTTCCGGGGAGGAATACGTTCTTACCCGAAGCAATCCGTCCCCGCATAGACCGCACTGTCGCCCAGCTCCTCCTCGATCCGGATCAGCTGGTTGTACTTGGCGAGCCGGTCCGAGCGCGCGAGCGAGCCGGTCTTGATCATCCCGCAATTGGTCGCGACCGCGAGGTCGGCGATGGTCGAATCCTCGGTCTCACCCGAACGGTGGCTCATCACCGCGGTATAGGCGTTGCGGTTCGCGAGACTGACCGCCTCGAGCGTTTCGGTCAGCGTGCCGATCTGGTTGACCTTGATCAGGATCGAATTGGCGACACCCTTCTCGATCCCCATCGCCAGGCGTGCGGGGTTGGTCACGAACAGGTCGTCGCCGACCAGCTGGACCTTGTCGCCGATCAGGTCGGTCAGCGCCTTCCAGCCTTCGAAATCGTCTTCGGCCATGCCGTCCTCGATCGAACGGATCGGGTATTTGGCGCAGAGATCGGCGTAATAGGCGGCCATCTCATGCGGGGTGAGGATCTTGCCTTCGCCCGAGATATCGTACTTCCCGTCCTTGAAGAATTCGGTCGAGGCCGGGTCGAGCGCGAGCACCACGTCTTCGCCCGGCTTGTAGCCGGCGGTTTCGATCGCCTTCATGATATAGTCGAGCGCGTCGGTGGTGCTGGCGATGTCCGGGGCGAAGCCGCCCTCGTCGCCGACGCCGGTCGACAGGCCCTTGTCGTGCAGGGTCTTCTTGAGCGTGTGGAAGATCTCCGAGCCGTAGCGGACAGCTTCGGCGATGCTGCCGGCGCCGACCGGCATGATCATGAATTCCTGGAAGTCGATCGGGTTGTCGGCATGCTCGCCGCCGTTGATGATATTCATCATCGGCACCGGCAGGACGTGTGCGGAAACCCCGCCGACATAGGAATAGAGCGGCAGGCCGCGCGCGTTCGCCGCGGCCTTGGCCACCGCCATGCTGATCCCGAGGATCGCGTTGGCGCCGAGCCGCCCCTTGTTGTCGGTCCCGTCGAGCGCGATCATCGCAAGGTCGATCTCGCGCTGGTCTTCGGCATCGAGGCCGAGCAGCAGGTCGGTGAGCTCGCCGTTGACCGAGCCGACCGCCTTGAGCACGCCCTTGCCGAGATAGCGCGCCTTGTCGCCGTCGCGCAGCTCGACCGCCTCATGCGCGCCGGTCGAGGCGCCCGAGGGAACCATCGCGCGGCCGAAGCTGCCGTCTTCGAGCAGCACGTCCACTTCCACCGTCGGATTGCCGCGGCTGTCGAGAACTTCGCGGCCATGGATGTCGATGATTGCGGTCATGGTTAAATCGGCCTCCAGCTGATAAGAACCCGGCAGGATTTGTTCTGTTACCGGGAAACGTGGACGCCGTAGTCACCGGAACATTGGCAAGCAAGCCACGTTTCCTATCTATCCGAAGGGCGGGATCATCCCGTTCGCTGTCGACTGCCTCCTTCCCGGGAGGGTGAAAGGAAGAATCGAATGGCCAAGACTCCTGCAAAACCCGCCGCGAAGAAGCCCGCGGCGCCGCGCGCCAAGGCCGCCGCGGCAAAGGCTCCCGCGAAATCGGCGAATACCGAGGTTGCGAAGGCGAAGTTCTCCAAGGCGCTCGACGATGCCAAGGCCGGCGCCGCCGCACTCGGTGCCGAGGCCAAGACCCGCGCCGAAGCCTATCGGGACCAGGCCGTCGCCAAGTCGGGCGAATGGGTCGACGAAGCCAAGGTCTACGGCGAGCAGGCCAAGAAGAAGGCCGGCGAGCTGGCGGTCGAAGGCAAGTCCCGGGCGAGCGACGCGATATCGGGCCTCGGCAAACTGGTGTCGGACAATGCCGAAACGATCGACGACCGCTTCGGCACCAAATACGGCGACTATGCCCGCACGGCCTCGCGCAAGATGCAGGAAACCGCAGCCAAGATCGAAGCCAAGGATCTCGACGAACTGGGCGACGATGCGCGCGAATTTGTGCGCAAGAGCCCCGGCCTCGCGGTCGGTATCGCCGCGGTTGCCGGGTTCTTCCTCGCGCGCCTGTTTTCGGGGTCGAACAAGTCTTAACTTCACCCGAGACGGACCTTGACACAGGCGGCCATGGACGGTTCACCCGGCCCCATGGCCGCTGATCCCGACGAAATCGAGACCGATCCGGAAACCGACGGCGAAAGTCCCGGTTCGCTGTTCGACGACATCGGCGCGCTGATCGAGGACGGGCGTACTTACGCCGAGGCCGAACTGGCCTTCCAGAAGACCCGTCTCGGCTATATCGCCGGCCACGCGAAATGGATTGCGATCTTCGCCGGGCTGGCAATCCTGCTGGTGACGCTCTCGGTGGTGGTGCTGGTGGTCGGGATATTGATTTCGCTGATGCAGGTGATGCCGCCGATCGCGGCGACGCTGGTCACGATGTTCGGCATGCTCCTCGCTGCCGCACTGCTCGGCTTGATCGCCAAGCGCGGGGTGCGCGGGATCGCCGGGGCGTTCGAAAGCGAGAGCGATGGCTGATCTCGAGCAGCAGATGAAGGAAGACCGGGCGCTGAGGGATTCGGCGCGGGCGCTGTTCCGCGACGAGCTAAAGCACGTCCGGCGCGAGGCCACGCCCGGCGCGATCGGCGAGCGCATCGCCAACCGCATCGGCGCCAAGGCCGACGCGGCGAGCGACGCGGCGGTCGATTTCGCGGCAGGCCACGGCAGGATGCTGGCGGCGGTGCTGGCCGGCGTCGCCGCGGGCGCGAGCCTGTGGTTCGCGCGCAAACCGCTCGGCCGCTGGCTCGCGGGAAGAGACGAAACAGGGGACGGGGAAGAAGGTGAGGAAGATCCGAAATGAGCGATGCCACACGACCCACCCTGCGTGAGCGGATCGAGGCCGGCAAGGCCCGGCAGGCGAAGCGCGATGCGCAGGCCGCCGGCCCGATCGACCGGCTGACCTCGGCCGCGAAGGAGCATCCGCTGCTGGTGGTGCTCGGCGGGGTCGCGATCGGGGTCGCGCTCTCGACCCTGATCCCGCGTTCGCCCACGCGGCGCCTGAGCAGGAACGCGCTCGGTTTCCTGACCACGGTGGCCGAGCTGGGGCTTGCCTATGGCCGGCAGGCCTTCGAAGCGGCCGAAGAAGTGGGCGGGCCCACGCGTGAGCGGCTCGGCGATTTCGGCAGTTCGCTGCAGGATGCCGCGGCCCGGCTCAAGGACAAGGTTGTGGCGGGCCGCGATTAGCGGCCCGCGCCCCACTTGCCAGCCCGCTCCAAGCCGCTATTGCAGAGGCGGTTTATTGCACTGCAACAGGCGAAACACATGTCCAATCAATTGCTGCACCTGGTGATGGGCGGACGCGTCACCGACCCCCAGAAGATCGAGTTCCAGGACCTCAAGGACATCCATGTGGTGGGGTTCTACAACTCGCGCGCCGAGGCGGAAGATGCCTGGCGCGCATGGGCGCAGCGCACGGTCGACGATGCCGAGATGAAATACGTCATCGTGCACCTGCACAAGCTGCTGGAGCCCGATATTCCGCTGAAGTGAAGTTCGGTTGAGGTTGGGCGGGTTTGCACCGCCCTCCCCGCTGCGACGAGCCTCACATACGTTCGGCAAGTCTCGCTCCCCTCCCGCTGGCGGGGGGATAGGGAGGGTTCTTCAGATGAACTCGATCTTGTCGACCAGGTAGAACCGGTCGCCCGAAGGCACGGTCACCTCGACATCCTCGCCCACCTTGCGCCCGATCAGCGCCTTGCCGAGCGGCGAGTTGTACGAGATCCGGCCCTTGCGCGCGTCGGCCTCGGTCATGCCGACGATCTGGTAGCGGTTCGGCTTGTCCTCTTCGTCGAGCAGGGTCACGGTCGCGCCGAAGATCACCCGGTCGCCCGAGAGCGTCGCCGGATCGATGATCTGCGCACGGCTGACCTTGTCCTCGATCTCGGCGATCTGCGCCTCGACCTGGCCCTGGCGTTCCTTGGCCGCGTGGTATTCCGCGTTTTCCGACAGGTCGCCGTGGGCGCGCGCTTCCTCGATCGCATCGACGATCAGGGGGCGCTCCTGGCGCAGTGCATTCAGCTCGGCGGTGAGCATTTCATAGCCTTCCGCCAGCATCGGGACCTTTTCCATTCTACAACCCCGTAGCGTCTATCTCTTCAGCGCCGCCCCCGTTTCGAGAAAACCTTGCCTTCCGGTTCCCGCTACAGTGACGGGAAACGGCCTGGTTCAGCGCTCGAATGTTTGGGGAAGACGCGCGTTTCACGAACTGTAATAGTCCTGAAGCGAGCGCACTTCAAGTTGGCTCGCTTTCAGGCCCGCGATCGCCCTCGCCACCGCGTCGGATGCCGCCGCGGTGGTGTAATAGGGCAGCTTCATGATCAGCGCGGTCGCGCGGATCGATTGGGAGTCCTTCAGGCTCTGCCAGCCTTCGGTGGTGTTGAAGATCAGCGCCACCTCGCCATCGACGATCTTGTCGACCACGTGCGGGCGGCCTTCGGCGACCTTGTTGACCCGCTCGACCGGCAGGCCGTTCTCGGCCAGGAACTGCGCGGTGCCGCCGGTCGCGATGATCCTGAAGCCCTGTTCCACCAGCAGCTTCGCCGCCGGCAGGATCACCTGCTTGTCGCTGTCCTTGACCGATATGAACACCGTCCCGCCCTGAGGCAGCACCATGCCCGCGCCGAGCTGCGCCTTGGCGAAGGCGATCGGGAAATCGGCATCGATGCCCATCACCTCGCCGGTCGACTTCATTTCGGGCGACAGCACCGGGTCGGTCCCGGGGAAGCGCGCGAAGGGGAACACTGCCTCCTTCACTGCCATATAGGGCACGTCGCGCTTGATCGCGGGGAGGTCTGCCAGCTTGGTGCCGGCCATCACCCGCGCGGCCATCTTGGCGACCGGCTGGCCGATCGCCTTGGCGACGAAGGGCACCGTGCGGCTGGCGCGCGGATTGACCTCGATCAGATAGACCTTGCCGTCCTTCACCGCGAACTGGATGTTCATCAGGCCCTTCACGCCCAATGCCATCGCCAGCGCCTCGGCCTGGCGCTCCATTTCCGCGATAATCTCCTGCGGCAGGCTGTAGGGCGGCAGGGTGCAGGCGCTGTCGCCCGAATGGACGCCGGCTTCCTCGATATGCTGCATCACCCCGGCGATCACCACCTGCTCGCCGTCGCACAGCGCATCGACGTCGCATTCGATCGCATCGCGCAGATACTGGTCGATCAGCACCGGGCTGTCGCCCGAAACGTTGACCGCGGTGGCGATGTAGTCGTCGAGCTGCGCCTCGCTGTCGACGATCTCCATCGCGCGGCCGCCGAGCACATAGCTCGGGCGGATCAGCACCGGGTAGCCGATGCGGTTGGCCACCGCGACCGCCTCGTCGCGGCTGCGCGCGATGCCGTTGGCCGGCTGGAGCAGCTTGAGCTGGTTGACCAGCTTGGCGAAGCGCTCGCGGTCTTCGGCGAGGTCGATCGCGTCGGGCGAGGTGCCGAGGATCGGGATCCCGGCATCCTCGAGCGCCTGCGCCAGCTTGAGCGGGGTCTGCCCGCCGAACTGCACGATCACGCCGAGCAGTTCGCCGGCCGACTGTTCGACCCGCAGGATCTCGAGCACGTCCTCGGCGGTCAGCGGCTCGAAATAGAGCCGGTCCGAAGTGTCGTAGTCGGTCGAGACCGTTTCCGGGTTGCAATTGACCATGATGGTCTCGAACCCGTCTTCGGCCAGCGCGAAGCACGCGTGGCAGCAGCAGTAGTCGAACTCGATCCCTTGCCCGATCCGGTTCGGCCCGCCGCCAAGGATCACGATCTTCTGGCGGTCGGAAGGCTGCGCCTCGTCCTCGGCCGCGCCGAAGCTCGGGGCCTCGTAGGTCGAGTACATATAGGGCGTGACCGCCTCGAACTCGGCCGCGCAACTGTCGATCCGCTTGAACACCGGCAGCACGCCCAGCTTGTGGCGCAACTTGCGCACTTCCTCTTCGCTGGTCGCCCCCGCCATCGCGCGCACCGCATCGTGCAGCAGGCCCGAGCGGGTGGCCTGGGTCTCGCCCAACCCGCCTGCGACATGGACCGAGCGCACCGCCAGCGTGGCGAGCCGCTTGTCCGAAAAGCCCATCGCCTTCAGGCGGCGAAGACCCGCCGCATCGTTCGGCAGCCCGTCTTTCGAAATGCGCTGCTCTTCCTCGACGATCTGGCAGATGTGGCGCAGGAACCAGGGATCGAAATGAGTGATCGCCTGCACTTCGTCGACCGTGAAGCCCTCACGGAAGGCCTGCGCGATCTGGAGGATGCGCTCGGGCGTGCGGCGCGAGAGCGCGGCGGTGATCTGGTCGCGCCCCGCACCTTCGAGCGCGAGCACGCGGTTGAACCCGTCGAGCCCGGTTTCGAGGCCGCGCAGCGCCTTCTGCATCGATTCCTTGAAGCTGCGGCCGATCGCCATCACCTCGCCGACCGACTTCATCGCGGTCGACAGCGTCGGCTCGGCGCCCTTGAACTTTTCGAACGCGAAGCGCGGGATCTTGGTCACGACATAGTCGATCGTCGGCTCGAAGCTCGCCGGGGTCGCCCCGGTGATCTCGTTGGTCAGCTCGTCGAGCGTGTAGCCGACCGCCAGCTTCGCCGCGACGCGGGCGATCGGGAAGCCGGTCGCCTTGGAAGCCAGCGCCGAACTGCGCGACACGCGCGGGTTCATCTCGATCACGATCAGGCGGCCGTCCTTCGGATTGACCGCGAACTGCACGTTCGACCCGCCGGTCTCGACCCCGATCTCGCGCAGCACCGCGATGCTCGCGTTGCGCATGATCTGGTATTCCTTGTCGGTCAGCGTCAGCGCCGGCGCGACGGTGATGGAATCGCCCGTGTGGACGCCCATCGGATCGACGTTCTCGATCGAGCAGATGATGATGCAATTGTCATGGCGGTCGCGCACGACCTCCATCTCGAACTCCTTCCACCCGAGGAGCGATTCCTCGATCAGGACTTCGGTGGTGGGGCTGGCGTCGAGGCCCGAGCGCACGATCGCCTCGAACTCGGTGCGGTTGTAGGCGATCCCGCCGCCGGTGCCGCCGAGGGTGAAGCTCGGGCGGATGATCGCCGGCAGGCCGGTGGTCTCGAGCACCTTGTTGGCTTCCTCGACCGTATGCGCGACGCCGCTGCGCGCGCTTTCGAGGCCGATCTTGTCCATCGCGTCGCGGAACCGCTGGCGGTCTTCCGCCTTGTCGATCGCGTCGGCATCGGCGCCGATCATCTGCACGCCGAACTTCTCCAGCGTGCCGTCGTTGAACAGGGCCAGCGCGCAGTTGAGCGCGGTCTGCCCGCCCATCGTCGGCAGCAGCGCGTCGGGGCGTTCCTTCTCGATGATCTTGGCGACGATCTCGGGGGTGATCGGCTCGACATAGGTCGCATCGGCCATTTCCGGATCGGTCATGATCGTGGCGGGGTTGGAGTTGACCAGGACCACGCGGTAGCCCTCCTCCTTCAGCGCCTTGATCGCCTGGGTGCCGGAATAGTCGAACTCGCAGGCCTGGCCGATGATGATCGGGCCGGCGCCGATGACGAGGATCGAGGAGATGTCAGTGCGTTTGGGCATTTAGATAACCGCTGCCATAAAGCCCCTCTCACCCTTCAGGGGGAGAGGGGTTGGGGAGAGGGGGGACGCTCGCTCATGGCCAAACGTCACGGACCCACGCGAGAGCGTGCGAAAGAATTGCGAAAAAACATGACGGCGCCCGAGCAGGCGCTGTGGGCGATCGTCCGCGCGAAGCGCCTTGGCGGGGTCAAATTCGTCCGGCAGGCGGTGCGCGCGCCGTTCATTCCCGACTTTGCAGCGCGTGCCGAGCGGCTGATTGTCGAACTGGATGGCGACACCCACTTCGCTCCCGGCGCGGAAGCCTACGACGCGCGGCGAACCGCCCTGCTTGAAGATCAGGGCTGGCGCGTGCTGCGCATCCCCAACAACGAGGTCATGTCCAACCCCGATGGTGTCGCTCGCGCGATCCTGATCGCTTTGGGAAGAGATTTTGAATGACCTGAGCGCGGCCCCCCTCTCCCCGGCGCTGACGCGCCGACCCTCTCCCCCTGAAGGGGGTGAGGGGAACGTAAGGGCTCGCATCACTGAAGCATCCCCACGAACTTCTCGAACAGGTAGAAGCTGTCCTGCGGACCCGGGCTCGCCTCGGGATGGTACTGCACCCCGAACGCCTGCTTGCCCTTGATCGCGATCCCGCAGTTCGAGCCGTCGAACAGCGAGACGTGGGTCTCCTCCACCGCGTCGGGCAGCGCCGAATTGTCGACCGCGAAGCCGTGGTTCATGCTGGTGATCTCGACCACACCGTCGCTCAGCCGCTTGACCGGGTGGTTCGCGCCGCGGTGGCCCTGGTGCATCTTGACCGTCTTCGCGCCCGCCGCGAGGCCGAGCATCTGGTGGCCGAGGCAGATGCCGAACACCGGCACGTCGCGCTCGAGCAGGCCCTGGATCACCGGCACCGCATAGGCGCCGGTGGCCGCCGGATCGCCCGGGCCGTTCGACAGGAACACGCCCTTGGGGTTCAGCGCGAGGATCGCCTCCAGCGGGGTCTCGGCCGGCACCACCGTCACCTTCGCTCCGGCCTTTACCAGATTGCGGAAGATGTTGTCCTTGGCGCCGTAATCGACCGCCACGACATGCGGGCGCTCCTCATAGGGCGACCGGCCGTAGCCCGACCCGAGCTTCCAGACATTGCCTTCCCAGTCCTGCTCGTGCGCGCGGCTAACGATCTTGGCGAGGTCCATGCCCTCGAGCCCCGGCCAGCTCCGCGCGCGTTCGAGCAGCGCGGGAATGTCGAACTTGCCCGAAGGTTCGTGCGCGATCACCGCATTGGGTGCGCCCTGCAGGCGGATCCGGCGGGTCAGCGCGCGGGTATCGACCCCGGCGAGGCCGATCTTGCCGGCGGCCGCCAGCCATTCGCCGAAAGTCCCGGCCGAACGGAAGTTGGAAGGATCGGTTACATCCTCGCGCACCACGCAGCCGACCGCGCCCTCGACCCGGGATTCGATATCCTCGTCGTTGGCGCCGACGTTGCCGATATGGGGGAAGGTGAAGGCGATGATCTGCCCGGCGTAGGACGGGTCGGTCAGCGATTCCTGATAACCGGTCATCGCGGTGTTGAAGCACACCTCGCCCACCGCGCTGCCGGTGGCGCCGAAGCCCTTGCCCCACACCACGGTTCCGTCGGCAAGCACGATGACTCCCGTCGCACCTTTCGGTTGTGGCGCAGACGAAGAGGCGGGGTCGGCCATGAGGCGCTCCGTTAGAAAGTTGCGGCGATGTTCGCTAAGGCTCGGCGGCTAGACGTGCATCCCCTCCCCGTCAACCGTGCGGGGAAAGATTGTTGCCATCGCACTGCCGCTTCCCCATTTGGGGCGCGAAACATCCACAGGAAAGTAGGAACGCATGCTCCGCGATACAATCAAGGCCGCCCAGATCACCGCGATGAAGGGCGGCGAGAAAGAGCGCCTGGCCGCCGTCCGCCTGATCCTCGCCAAGATCAAGGACCGCGACATCGAGCTGCGGACCGCCAGCGCCCCGGCCGACGACGACGCGATGGTGATCGACGTCCTCCAGAAAATGGCTAAGCAGCGCCGCGAATCGATCCAGATGTTCGAAACCGGTGGCCGCGACGAACTGGCCGCGCAGGAAAAGAGCGAACTCGCGGTGATCGAGGAATTCCTCCCCGCACAGCTTTCGGACGCGGAAGTCGCCAGCCTGATCGACGGGATCAAGGCCGAGACCGGCGCGGAGAGCATCAAGGACATGGGCAAGGTCATGGCGCTGCTCAAGGAGCGCCACGGGACCGAGATCGACATGTCCAAGGCATCGGGCCTGGTGAAGGCCAGTTTTGGGTAGGTAGCTATCCTCTCCCCTCGCGGGAGAGGATAGCGTAGCTTGCGCCCGAAGTGGCGCTAGTGAAGCTTGGAGAGGGGGCGTTACGTGCCGCCCCTCTCCAACTCCGGCTACGGCGACAAGTCGCCAAGCCTCCGTATCCTCTCCCGCGAGGGGAGAGGATCATGTCGTGCACAGGGTTATCACGTGATCCGCTTCTGGAATCACGACGTTTTGGATAATCTTGCGGGCGTTCTATTTCGGATCGAACAGGTGCTTGCGGACAGGCCCTCCCCCAACCCCTCCCTGAAGGGGGGGAGACCGAGAGCCCTCGCGCCTCTCGCACGGAGTGAGTAGTGTTAAGTCCCCAATGGCTCGATGAACTGCGCGCGCGCGTCACGCTGTCCAGCGTGATCCAGCGCACGACCAAGCTCATCAAGGCCGGGCGCGAGTGGAAGGCGTGCTGTCCGTTCCACAACGAGAAAAGCCCCAGCTTCACGGTCAACGACGAGAAGGGGTTCTACCACTGCTTCGGCTGCGGCGCGCATGGCGACGTGATCCGCTGGATGACCGACCAGCGCGGCCTCTCATTCATGGACGCGGTGAAGGAACTCGCCGCGGAAGCGGGGCTGGAAGTCCCCCCCCCCGATCCGCGCACGGCCGCGCGGGCCGAACGGCAATCGGGCCTGCAGGACGTGATGGCCGCCACCCAGGAATGGTTCAAGGCAAGCCTGCGCGCGCCCGAGGGCGAGCGCGCGCGCGCCTATCTGAAGAAGCGCGGCTTCGACGCGCATACGATCGAGCGGTTCGGCTTCGGCTATGCGCCAGAAGGCAGGCAGGCGCTCAAGGCGGCGCTCGGCGGCCGGTTCGACGAGCGGATGCTGATCGAGGCGGGGCTGCGGATCGAGGTCGAGGGCAAGGAGCCCTACGACCGGTTCCGCGGGCGGCTGATGCTGCCGATCGAGGACCCGCGCGGGCGGATCGTCGGCTTCGGCGGGCGCATCCTCGACGCGGCAAAGACCGATGCCCCCAAGTACCTGAACTCGCCGGACACGCCGTTATTCGACAAGGGCCGCACGCTCTACAACCTCAACCGCGCGGGGCCGGTTTCGCGCCAGACCGGCCGGATCGTGGTGGTCGAAGGCTATATGGACGTGATCGCGCTGGCCGCCGCCGGGATCGGCGAGGCGGTCGCGCCGATGGGCACCGCGCTGACCGAACGCCAGCTCGAACTGCTGTGGCGCATGGTCGAGGTGCCGATCCTGTGCTTCGACGGCGATGCCGCGGGCCAGCGTGCCGCGATGCGGGCGATTAGCCGCGCCCTTCCGCTGCTCCGCCCCGGCCATTCGCTGGGCATCGTGCGCCTTCCGGCCGGGCTCGATCCGGACGATCTGATCAAGCAGCGCGGCGCGGCCGCGATGGAGAAGCTGCTCGGCGCGCCGCAGACCTTGCTCGATACGATCTGGGAGCACGAACGCGAGGCGGGACCGCTGGCGACACCGGAGGACAAGGCCGGACTGCGCGCGCGGCTGATCGAACAGGTCGAGCTGATCGCGGACAAGGAGATCAAGTCGCTCTACCGCCGCGATCTGCTCGACCGGTTCTACGCCTTCGCCTTCCCCAAGCGCGAATTCCAGCCCCGCCCCGCGCGCGGGCAGAAACCCGCCTTCGCCGCCCGCCCGGCGCTCACTCCGGAAGCGAAGGATCGCCTGCAGGCCTTCGCCGCGGGCGGCTCGCGCGACCGGCTGGCGGAGGCGGTGGTCGCCGGGCTGGCGCGTCATCCCGAGCTGATCGCCCGGCACGCCGAGGCGCTCGGCCGCCTGACTCCGAACGACATGGGCTTCGCCGCCTCGATCGACGCATTGCTCGAAATGTCCGACAGGCTTGATTCGCGGGCCGAAATGCCCATATCGCCGGCTGACAGCTTCGCACCGCAGTCGGACAAGGCACTCTATTCCTTCCTCGTGGAAGGCTCCGATCCGCAAGGCGCGCGCGAAGATCTGGCCGAAGCGGTTAGTCTGCTGGTCGAAAGGCCCGCCCTCGAAGCCGCGCTTGCCGACGCCACGCAACGGTTCGAACAGACCTTCGAGCCGGCGGCTTTCGAGGAGCAGCAGCGGCTGCTCAAACGAAAGCTGGAATTTGAGCGGCGACTCGGGCAAATGGCCAGCAAACGGGCGGCCCTACCGGCTAAGGAAACAGCACCCGCCGAGCCGCGCGAAACGGCTCCGGGCGAGGAAGAATTGGACTAGAAACGACCTATGGCGTCAGACAAGAAGAACGGCGGCAGCGATGGCAATGATGACGCGCCGCTGATCGACCTCAACGATGCATCGATCAAGAAGCTGATCGCGAAGGCCAAGCGCCGCGGCTACGTCACGGTCGACGAGCTCAACGAAGCCCTCCCGCAGGACGAGATGACCAACGAGCAGATCGAGGACATCATGTCCGCGATCTCCGAAATGGGCGTCAACATCGTCGAGAGCGACGAGGATGCGGAATCGCAGGACGACGATGCCGGCGCCGACGACACCGCCGACGAGCAGGACGACGGCCGGTCCGTTCCCGAATCGCCCAAGAAGGCGACGACCACCGAGCGCACCGACGATCCGGTGCGGATGTACCTGCGCGAGATGGGCGCGGTCGAGCTGCTCAGCCGCGAAGGCGAGATCGCGATCGCCAAGCGCATCGAGGCCGGGCGCGACACCATGATCCTCGGGCTGTGCGAAAGCCCGATCACCTTCCACGCGATCATCCAGTGGTCCGACGCGCTCAACAAGGAAGAGATGCAGCTGCGCGAGATTCTCGATCTCGACGCGATGCTCTCGAAGGAGCCTCCGGTCGAGAACATGGAGGAAGGCGCCGAAGGCGAGGACGACGGCGAGATCAGCGAGGCGACCGCCGGCCCTTCCTACAAGGAAGAGGAAGACGTCGAGGAAGAGGAAGAGGTCGATGAGGACGAGGACGGCGAAAGCCGCCCGCGCCGCCGCGAAGAGGACGACGAGGAAGACAACACCCTCTCCCTCGCCCAGATGGAAGCCGCGCTGAAGCCGGCTGCGCTGGAGAAGTTCGCGAACATCACCCAGCTGTTCAAGAAGTTCGAGAAGATCCAGGCCGAGCGCGTCGAGGCCCAGGGCCACGCCGAGGAATTCCCGGCGGCGAAGGAAAAGAAATACGAGCAGCTGCGCGAACAGCTCACCGCCGAGGTCGAGAGCGTGCAGTTCCACGCGACCAAGATCGAATATCTGGTCGACAATCTCTATGCCTTCAACCGGCGCCTGACCGCGCTCGGCGGCCAGATGCTGCGCCTTGCCGAGCGCCACAAGGTCAAGCGCAACCTGTTCCTCGACGAATATGTCGGGCACGAGCTCGACGAGGCCTGGCTCGCCGGCATGGCGAAGAAGGACAAGTACTGGGCGGCCTTCGTCGAGAAGGAAGCCGAGGGAGTCGAGCGCATCCGCGCCGAGATCGCCGACATCGCCGGCCAGACCGGCATGAGCCTGACCGAGTTCCGCCGGATCGTGAACATGGTCCAGAAGGGCGAGCGCGAGGCGCGCATCGCCAAGAAGGAAATGGTCGAGGCCAACCTGCGCCTGGTGATCTCGATCGCCAAGAAATACACCAACCGCGGACTGCAGTTCCTCGACCTGATCCAGGAAGGCAACATCGGACTGATGAAGGCGGTCGACAAGTTCGAATACCGCCGCGGCTACAAGTTCAGCACTTACGCAACGTGGTGGATCCGCCAGGCGATCACCCGCTCGATCGCCGACCAGGCGCGCACGATCCGCATCCCGGTCCATATGATCGAGACGATCAACAAGCTGGTCCGCACGAGCCGCCAGTTCCTTCACGAGCAGGGCCGCGAGCCCACGCCCGAGGAGATGGCCGAGCGTCTTTCGATGCCGCTTGAGAAGGTCCGCAAGGTGATGAAGATCGCCAAGGAGCCGATCAGCCTCGAGACGCCGATCGGAGACGAGGAGGATTCGCACCTCGGCGATTTCATCGAGGACAAGAACGCGGTGATCCCGGTGGATGCGGCGATCCAGTCGAACCTCAAGGAAACCGTCACCCGCGTGCTCGCGAGCCTCACCCCGCGCGAGGAACGCGTGCTGCGCATGCGCTTCGGCATCGGGATGAACACCGATCACACGCTCGAGGAAGTCGGCCAGCAGTTCTCGGTCACCCGCGAACGCATCCGCCAGATCGAGGCGAAGGCGCTGCGCAAGCTCAAGCACCCATCGCGCTCGCGCAAGATGCGCTCGTTCCTCGATCAGTAAAGACCCGTCCTTACCGGACCGGGAGGCATGAAAAGGGCGGGGTTTCCCGCCCTTTTTTGCGTCCGGCCGAGCCCGAAGGAACCAAGCTCTTCCCTGCCGGTTGATCGGGCAAAGGAGTTTTAACTATGGATAACAAAGCTGCCGTGCTTCGCACATTGGCCCGCCGCACTGCCCTGGCTGCCCTGCTCGCCTCGGGCGTGCTGCTGTCGGGCTGCTACGATCGCCACCACCCCGGCTACGACAGCGACCGGCATCATCACCATCATGGCGACCACCACGACGGCGATCACCACTATTACTGAGGCCCCGCCGCGGGGCCGCCGCCTCGGGCGATGAGTTCGCGGAACCGGGCGGCAAGGCCGGGCGTGGCCGGGTTGTAGACCATCATGCTCAGGTCCGATCGGCCTTCGACCGCGAAGGTCGAGAATTCGAGTTCGATCGGGCCGAGTTCGGCGTGCCGCAGGCGCTTCACGCCTTCCTTCTGGCTGACGATCTCGTTGTCGTTCCACAGCGCCCGGAAATGCGGGCTCGTGCTCGAAAGCTCCTCCACCAGCTGGCGGACTTCCACGCCCGCGCCCGCGCGCGCGGCGTCGGCCCGGAACGCACCGACCACATAGCGCGCGACGCTGAGCCAATCCGCCTGCGCCGACCGTACCCGCTCGTCGGAGAACATCATCCTGAGAATGTTGCGCCCTTCGCGCGGAAGCTGTGCATAGTCGGTCAGCACCACCTGCGCCGCGCGGTTCCACGCGACCACATCCCAGGTGGCGGTGCGGACCAGCGCCGGGCTCCATTCGAGCGCGTCGAGCACCCGCTGCAGGCGCGGAGAGATCGCTTCCGCCCCGCGATAGCGCGCCTCGGGCGGATGACCGAAGGCAAGGATGTGGAGATGGTCGCGCTCGGGATCGGTCAGCATGAGCCCGGCGGCGATCCGATCGAGCACCTCGGCGGAAGGCGCCCCGCCCCTGCCCTGCTCGAGCCAGGTATACCAGGTCGGGCTGATATTCGCGCGCTGCGCGACTTCCTCGCGCCGGAGGCCGGGCGTGCGGCGGCGGCCGGAGGGGAAACCCAGGCTCGCGGGATCGAGCCGCATGCGCCGGTCGCGCAGGAATGTTCCCAGATCGTCCCTCGCCATCGCCTTGGTCCTGTTAGCTCTTATACCATGATAAAGTCACTACTTTAACAGGATAGACCATCCCCTATTTCGGCGGACATCGCAACATCCGGAGAGTTTTCCATGCGTGTCTTCCTTACCGGCGCAACCGGCTTCATCGGCTCGCGCATCGTTCCCGAACTGCTCGCCGCAGGTCACGAAGTGAGCGGGCTCACGCGGTCCGATAGCGGTGCCCGGCAACTCGAGGCGGCCGGGGCCACACCCTATCGCGCCACGCTGGAGGACCCCGCCGGTCTGGCCCGCGGCGCGGAAAATGCCGACGCGGTGATCCACGCCGCCTTCGACCACGATTTCTCCAACTTCGTCGCCAATTGCGAAAAGGACCGCCGCGTGATCGAGGCGCTCGGCGCGGTACTCAACGGCTCGGACCGCCCGCTGCTGATCACCTCGGGCGTCGGCATCGGCGACCCCGGCGACGGCACGCCGGCACGCGAGGACGTGTTCAACCTCGAACACGGCAATCCGCGCATCGCTTCGGAACTGACCGGGCAGGCCCTGCTCGACGCCGGAGTGAACGTCTCGGTGATGCGCCTGCCGCAGGTCCACGACCCGGTGAAGCAGGGCCTGATCACGCCCTATATCGCGACCGCGCGCGCGAAGGGCTCGGTCGCGTATGTCGGCGAAGGGCGCAACCGCTGGTCGGCCGCGCACGTGCTCGACGTCGCCAAGCTCTATGCGCTGGCGATCGAGCGCGGCGAGGCCGGCGCGCGCTACAACGCCGTGGCCGAGGAAGGCGTGGCGATGCGCGAGATTGCAGAGACGGTCGCTGCGGGCCTCGGCCTGCCGCTCGTGTCGCTCGCGCCCGAACAGGCGCCCGACTATTTCGGCTGGTTCGCGATATTCGCTTCGGCCGACCTGCCTGCTTCGAGCGCACAGACGCGGGCGAAGACCGGCTGGGACCCGACCGGCCCGAGCCTGATCGCGGATCTTCGGGCGATGGATTATTCCGCCATTCCGTCCTAATCGCAGGTCGAACAACACGGAGGGTCGCAGTGAAGACGATTTGGATGCCGCTTGCGGGCGCGGTGCTGGTGCTCGCGGCACCGGCTGCGGCCACGGCGCAAGAGACGGCCGGCGGCGCGAACCCTGCCGTCGCAAACGCGGATGCTCCGCTCGACCCGGCTTCGGTCGCCCTCGCGCACCGGATCGTCGACCTCGCCTTCCCGCCCGAAAAGCGGAAAGCCATGTTTGCCGGAGTAATGGATGCGCTGGTCAACCAGATGCGCGGCGCGATGGCGGCGGCCAATCCCGACGGGGACAAGGAACTTGCGACGATCGTGGACCATTCGGTGCAGCGCATGTTCGAGCAGATGCAGCCGATCATCAACGCGCATCTTCCGGACTATTTCGACGCCATGGCAAACGCCTATGCGCGCGCGTTTTCGCCCGACGAGTTGCAGCAGCTGCTTGCCTTCGCGAGCACGCAGACCGGGCAGCACTTCTTCGAGCGAAGCACTACCCTCCTCAAGGATCCCGACGTGATCGCCGCCAACCAGCGGATGACCGGCGAACTGCTGAAAGACATGCCGCAGCTGACCGCCGAGATGAAGGCCGACGTCGCGGCTTACGTCGAAAAGAAGATGAAGCGCAGCGAGGCGGACCAGCGCGGGGCGCGCAACAAGACGTAACGATCCCGGCTGCTAGCACGCGCGGGCCGCATCCGCCCCGGCGAACAGCGCAAGCTGGTCGGCTTCGGCTTTCCGGAAAGCCGGGCGGCCGGTGACCCGCGCGACGTAGGCCTCGCTCGCCGGCCGCTCGCCGAAAGCGCGCACCTGCGGGATCCGGAGCACATCCGCCATCAGCAGGTCGGCGACGGTGAAACGGCCCGCCGCCAGCCACTCGCGCTGTGCCAGCACGGTTTCGACATGCCCGAGCCTGCTCGCCGTCCACGCGGTCAGCGCTTCGTCCGGCGTGCCCGAGATGGTCATGAACCACCAGGGCACGGTGGTCATCTCGAGCGAGTTGAGCGCCGCGACCGTCCATTCGAGCGTCTCCGCCTCGCCCGCCGGGTCGCGCGGCATCAGCGCCTCGCTCTTGCGGGCGAGGTGGAGCAGGCAGGCGCCGCTCTCGAACATCCGGACCTCTCCGTCGTCGAGATAGGGGACCTGGCCGAAGGGCTGGCGATCGAGGTGGTTGGTCGCGCGGTCGTCGAACGGGACCGTGCGGATCTCGTACGGCAGCCCGGCCTCTTCGCAGGCCCAGCGCAGGCGCAGGTCGCGCACGAAGCCGCGCGGCCCCTCGGGCACCCAGTCGAGCGTCCAGATCGTCAAACCGGCCATCGTGGCAACTCTCCCGTTTTGCTGTATCGGCGAAAGGATGGCCCGGCTGATCCTGTTCAACAAGCCCTACGGCGTGCTCTCGCAATTCACCGACCGCGGCACCGACACGGCCCGGCAGACGCTGTCGGAGTTCATCCAAGTGCCCGGGGTCTATCCGGCCGGCCGGCTCGACCGCGACAGCGAGGGGCTGCTTCTGCTGACCGACGACGGGCGCCTGCAGGCGCGGATCGCCGACCCGAAGTTCAAGCTGCCCAAGACCTATTGGGTGCAGGTCGAGGGGGAGGTTTCCGACGCGGCGCTGGCCCGGCTCGCGCAGGGCGTCACGCTGAAGGACGGCCCGACCCGGCCCGCCACGGTCGGGCGGATCGAACGGCCCGGCCTCTGGCCGCGCGATCCGCCGATCCGCGTGCGGCAGAGCATTCCCGACAGCTGGATCGCGCTGACGATCGCGGAAGGGCGCAACCGGCAGGTCCGCCGGATGACCGCCGCGGTCGGCTTCCCGACCCTGCGCCTGGTGCGCTGGAGCATCGGCGAGTGGTCCCTCGCCGGAATCGCGCCGGGCGAATGGCGCGAAATCCGGGTCTAGCCGTCCTCGTCGAACGCGAGGCAGCCCTGGTTGACCAGATCGGCAACCAGGTCGAGCACCGCTTCCGGCGCCGCGGGGTCGAGCACCAGGCTGGTTTCGGCGCACAGCCGCTCGGCGAAGGCGGCGCAGGCGTCGCGGCACTCGGTGCCGACGCCGTCGGCGAACAGCACGATCGACGATCCCTCGCGCAGGAAGCAGAACCGGCTCGCGGGATTGCGCGCGAGCGGAACCCCATCCGCAGCCAGCGCGCGCAGCTCTCCCGGTTCCAGCGGCTCCTCGGGCCGCCAGTCGATCTCGGGATATTTCGGCGTGCTGGCATATTCGCCGAACCAGCGCGCGAACTCCGCCCGCTCGCCGGCACCGCCCGCGAGCCGATAGAGCCGGTCGAGCGCGCTTGCCGCGATCTCGCCCGGATTGGCCTGGCGCACGAGATCGGGATCCTCGTAGCGCTCGTCCTCGCCCGGAAGGTCGGGCTCGCCTTCGGCCCATCCGGCCAGCAGTTCGCGGCGCGAGGGCGCGCGGAAACCGACCGAATAGGTCATGCAATCGTCGCCCACCGCGATCCCGTCATGCGCGATGCCCGGCGGCAGATAGAGAATGTCGCCCGGTTCAAGCACCCATTCGTCGATCGGATCAAGCCGCGCGAGCAGCCGCAGCTGGCCATGGGGCAGCAGCTCGCTGGCTTCGTCGCACGGTCCGCCCACCCGCCAGCGCCGCCGGCCGAGACCCTGTACCAGGAACACGTCGTAGCGATCGAAATGCGGCCCCACCCCGCCCCCGTCGCTCGCATAGCTGACCATCACGTCGTCGATCCGCCAGTCGGGCACGAAGCGGAACGGCTCGATCAGCGCAGCCACCTCGGGCACGTGCTGGTCGACCGCCTGCACCAGCAGCGTCCACGGATCCGTGCCCAGTTCGCCGAAGCGGTCTTCGGGGATCGGACCGTGCTCGAGCGACCAGCCATCGGCCCCATGGACCACGAGGCGCGCCTCCACCCCGTCCTCGCAGGCGAGACCCGCCAACTCGTCGGGCTCGAGCGGATTGCGCCATCCGGCCCACGGATTGCGGATCAGCAGGGGCCGTTTCTGCCAGTAATCGCGCAGGAACGAGTCGGCATCGAAGCGCCCGAACGCCGGAAAACATGCATCTGCGGCCATCGGGCGCGTGTAGAAGGGGTAGACGACCGGGGCAAGGCGTGCACAAATGCCGACCGATCGCGAATATATGTGTCCTTTTGATTATTACGCTTGACGCTTTCGTTAATATCGATAGCTTTCCGTCAAACAGCACCAAAACACGTTCACGGGAGAGATTCTGCAACGTTCGGGCCGGTTTTCCGGCTCGATGGAGGGAGACTTTCCGTGGCTGGAGTACAGGTAGGCAAAAGGATCATCGGCGCGGATGCGCCGGTCACGATCGGATGGGAAAACATCGGCCGCGTCGAAGGCGGGCCGGTAAAGCGATTCATCTTCACCTGGTTCCAGCCCACGCTGCTGTTTGCGGCGCTGGCGTTCTGGTATTACGCGCCGGATTCGGTCGCCAAGGCATCGACCGGGATCTCGATCGCTTTCGGCACCAAGATCTTCTTCCTCGCCCTTGAATGGGTCAGCCCGCGCTACAAGAGCTGGCGCCTGACCTGGAAGGAACTGATCAGCGACCTGTTCTACGTCGGTCTCGGCGCGACCATGCTGCGGATCGTCAGCAGCCACTTCGGCAGCGGCGCGATGACCGATGCGATCCAGAACTTCTTTCTGTGGGACAAGTTCGCCTGGTTCACCGGCCTGCCGCTCCTGATCCAGGCCTTCATGATCTCGTTCATCTTCGATTTCGGCCAGTACTGGATGCACCGCGGGATGCATAACTGGTACCCGCTGTGGCTGGCCCACGCGCCGCACCACTACGTCACCCAGCTCAACATCCAGAAGGGCGCGGTCGGCAATCCGATCGAGCTGTTCCTGATCGGCCTGGGCATCGGCGGGTTCTTCGACTTCCTGCCGCGCGCCGCGCTGATCGCCGGCACCCTCGGCCTCGCTGTCGGCACCTACCAGCACATCAACGTGCGCTTCAATTCGCCGCGCTGGTGGCGCTTCCTGTTCAACACCACCGAGCATCACAGCCTGCACCACTCGCAGGATTACGAGGCAACCCGCAGCAACTACGCCGGCACCTGGATCATCATCGACCGCATGTTCGGCACCTGCGTGGACGGTGAAGCCGAGAAGCTCGGTATCGAAGGCGGCCGCCGGATGCCGATCCACGAGACGATGCATTACACCGTTTCGGAAGGCTACAAGGCCGTGCGCCGCCGGGTCCGCCGCCTGGGCAAGCGCCTGCAGGGCCCGACTGCGGTGCCTGCCGAGTAACCCGGACGGGCGTGAACGGGAGCCACCCCCGCGGCGGCTCCCGACTTTCCTCAACCTGCCGCTCGCCTCGCCTCCCCCGGGCCGAGGAGAGGAAACCCGCGCCTGCCGGACCGGACCTATCTCTGGAGAATTTCAAGTGAAGTTGCCGAACCTGCCTTACCTCGATCGAATCTGGCGCATCAAAGGGGCGCTTCCGCTCGATCCTCCGCAGTCGCCTGCCGAGGTCTTCGACAAGTTGAACCCGCTGTTCGCCTCGGTCGGCAACGACAAGACCAGCCACACGGTCGACGGTGACACGCTCAGCTACGGCAACAGGAACCCGAATCCGCAGAACCGGCTGGCGACCTTCAACCGCGGCACGCTGCGGGTTGCCGACGGGGGTGCGAAGCTGGTCTACGATGCGACCAGCCCGGCGCTGCTGTTCTGCTTCCTGGCGCCCCTGCTGTTCCTTCTGTTCAGCCAGATCATGGTCCAGCACGACGCCTATTTCAAACCGACCGCTGCCGAGCAGGCGAAGGCCAAGGCCGAGCAGAAGCGGCTCGACGAGGCACACATGGCCACGCCGATGAACCCGATCGACAAGTTCCTGGGCGCCCCGCAACCCGAAAAGCCCAAAGGCGACGATGGCGGCAACGGGAAAGGCGGCAAGGGCGGCAAGGGTGGAAAGGGGTCTCCCCTGATCGCCTATATCTACGCCGGCATCTTCGCCGCGATGTATGTGATCGGCCGGATACTCGAGCCGTTCCTCTTCCGCAGGACCCTGCGCAAGACGCTGGCCGGCGAGTTCCCCGAAACCGCGTTCGAACCGGCGCTGGCGGAATAGACGGATCAACGCAACAGGACTGGCCGGCCCCACCCGGAATCCCGGGGCCGTGCCGAAGGATGCCGGAGCGAAGTATAGACGGATGCTTCGCTCCGGCATCCGCTTTTCCCCGCCGCGGCTCGTGTGCAGGCGTCAGGCGGACGGAGCCTCGGGCACCCACACCGCACCCTTGATATACTGGATGAGCCCATCCGCGTTCAGGATGTAGTGGATGTAGAATTCCACATCCACGCTCACGCCGACCGGCACCGGGGTCATGCCCGGATAGCCCTTGGCGTCGAGCACCTCCTGCGACAGCGCCTTCTGCCCGGTGAAGCGGATCACCACGTTGGAAACGAACCCGTCCTTGCCCGGGAAGAAGCCCTTGAAGATGACCTGTTCCTGGCAATATTCGTGGAAGAAAGCGTAGAAGGCCCGGAAGGCGGGCTTGCCCTGGACCCGGAAGCCGGCGTTCTCGAGCGCGAAATCCTCGGCGAAAAAGGTCTCGAGCGTGTCGTAGTCGCGTGCGTTGAAGGCATCGATATAGCGGTGGTAGTCGGCTTCGTTCATCTCAGGGGACGTCCTTCGATCGGATAGAGCGGGTCGGTGTAGCCCGGGGTCGAGGCGTGGCCGGGCGGCACCAGCGCGTCGATAAAGGCTTCGTCCTCCGCGTCCAGCACCGCGTCGAGCGCCGGGAGATAGGCGTCCCACTGCTCCTCGGTGCGCGGGCCGACGATCGGCGCGCTGATCAGGCGGTTGCGCAGCACCCAGGCGATCGCGAAGGCGGTGGTGGTAATGCCCTTACCCGCCGCCCGTTCGGCGATCTGCCGCGCGATGCCGAGCGATTCCGGGCGCCATTCGGTCTGCATGATCCGCGGGTCGCCGCGCCCCGCACGCGAATCCGCAGGCGGCGCCTTGCCCGGATCGTACTTTCCCGACAGAACTCCGCGCGCGAGCGGGCTGTAGGGCGCGACCCCGATCCCGCAATGGCCGGCGACCGGGAGCTGCTCGACCTCGGCGAGGCGGTCGACGATATTGTAGAGCGGCTGGCTGACGATCGGCCGGTCCATCCCGAGCTGGTCGGCAATGCGGCAGACCTCCATGATCCGCCACGCCTTGAAGTTGGAGATGCCGTAATAGCGGACCTTGCCTTGCGCCATCAGGTCCCTGATCGCGCGGAGCGGCTCGTCGAACGGCGCGTCGCCGTCGGACTTGTGGAAATAGAGGATATCGATGAAGTCGGTGCCGAGCCGGCGCAGGCTGTCGTCGACGTCCTGGAAGATCCATTTGCGCGACTGGCCGCCCTCGTTCGGCTCCCCGCCCATCCGGTGCCCGAACTTGGTCGCGACCACCCAGTGGTGACGGCTGCCGGCAATGCAGCGCCCGACGACTTCCTCGCAGGCGCCGCCGTTGTAGAGATCGGCGGTATCCAGGAAATTGATCCCCTGCCCGCGCGCCTTGTCGATGATCCGCTTGGCCACCGCCTCCTCGGTCGCGCCGCCGAACATCATCGTGCCGAGGCACAGCGGGGACACCTTGAGCGCGCTGCGGCCGAGATAGCGATAGTCCATGATCTCTCCCGTGCCAGTCTGGCTTTTCGACTTACTTCAATTCGTCCTTCGGAAAATCCCGGGGAAACACCAAGATGCCCAAAAGCTCGTCCTGTTGATCGATCCAAACCGCTATCGCGCCTCGGTCCAACTCTAACGTTCGCATCTGTACCGGTACGTCATTGGCAGCCAATGTTTGAATCATCTCATCCAACCCTATCGCTGCCCCAGGCTTGATGTATCCGATCCTTTTTCTGAACGCATAAAGGTCGGAAAACCACTTTGAAGACGGATGGATCGTCTCTTCACCTTGGTCGCATTCGATGGTCCGGGAAGCCACAAACTCAATGGCCGCAGCCACAGTCGTCTTGAAGACCGGATGGTTTATGTTGTCCTGCAGGATTTGAAGCGTCTTCATGTCGCTAATCTCCTCCTGAAGCCTATAGCTCACCTCCCCGGGGAGAAAGCGCTTTTGCGGTGGCACTGGCGGGACCAAGTGCCTATGTGCGCGCCATGAAGATAGGTATCGCCTCGGATCACGCGGCTTTCGAGCTCAAGGGCCAGCTCGCGGAGTGGCTGCGCGAACAGGGCCACGAGGTCGCCGACCTCGGGCCGGACAGCACCGCCTCGGTCGATTATCCCGATTTCGGCTACAAGCTTGCCGAGCATCTCGCCGCGGGCAAGGCCGAGCGCGGGATCGCGCTGTGCGGCTCGGGCATCGGCATCTCGATCGCGGTCAACCGCAACCCGCAGGTCCGCTGCGCGCTGGTCTCGGAGCCGCTTTCGGCAAAGCTGGCGCGCGAACACAACAATGCCAATGCGATCGCACTCGGCGCACGGCTGACCGGCATCGACATGGCCAAGGCCTGTGTCGAAACCTTCCTCTCGACGCCCTTCGCCGGCGACCGGCACCTCCGCCG
This sequence comes from Novosphingobium sp., assembly GCA_017744735.1. Classification (GTDB taxonomy): domain Bacteria; phylum Pseudomonadota; class Alphaproteobacteria; order Sphingomonadales; family Sphingomonadaceae; genus Andeanibacterium. Next base: position 93,509 of record JAGIAR010000007.1, read on the forward strand.
GGTCGAGAAGCTTACCAACCCTCCGCAGGACTGAACCCGACAATGAGCACCGCGCCCGCGACCCATTCCGACGCCTTGCAGCACTTCTGGCACGATAGCCTGGAGGCTTCCGATCCCGAAGTCTTCGCCGCGATCCGCAGCGAGCTCGGCCGGCAGCGCAACAAGATCGAACTGATCGCGAGCGAGAACATCGCCTCGCCCGCCGTGCTCGAGGCGACCGGCTCGGTGTTCACCAACAAATATGCCGAGGGCTATCCGGGGCGCCGCTATTACGGCGGCTGCGAATATGCCGACATCGTCGAGAACCTCGCGATCGAGCGGGCGAAGAAGCTGTTCGGCTGCCAGTTCGCCAACGTCCAGCCCAACAGCGGCAGCCAGATGAACCAGGCGGTGTTCCTCGCGCTGCTCAATCCGGGCGACACCTTCATGGGCCTCAGCCTCGCGGCGGGCGGCCATTTGACCCACGGGTCGCCGGTCAACATGAGCGGCAAGTGGTTCAACGTGGTGCCCTATGGCGTGCGCCAAGAAGACCAGCTGCTCGACATGGACGAGATCGCGCGGCTCGCGCGCGAGCACAAGCCGAAGCTGATCATCGCGGGCGCCACCGCCTACCCGCGCCACTGGGATTTCGCCGCCTTCCGCGCGATCGCGGACGAGGTCGGAGCCTACCTGCTGGTCGACATGTCGCACTTCTCGGGCCTCGTCGCCGGCGGCGCGCATCCGCATCCCTTCCCCCACGCCCATGTCGTGACCACCACCACTCACAAGAGCCTGCGCGGCCCGCGCTCGGGCGTGATCCTGTGGAACGACGAGGAGCTGAGCAAGAAGTTCAACATGGCGGTGTTCCCGGGTCTTCAGGGCGGGCCGCTGATGCATGTGATCGCGGCCAAGGCGGTTGCGTTCCAGGAAGCGCTGCGCCCCGATTTCCGCGACTATGCGGCACGCATCGTCGAGAATGCGAAGGCGCTTTCCGCCAGTCTCGCCGAGAACGGCTTGCGCTGCGTTTCGGGCGGCACCGACAACCACCTGATGCTGGTCGACCTGACCGCCGCCGGGGTCACCGGCAAGGCGGCCGAAGTCGGGCTCGACCGCGCGTCGCTCACCTGCAACAAGAACGCGATCCCGTTCGATCCGCTGCCGCCGACGAAAACCTCGGGCGTCCGCCTCGGCACACCGGCCGGGACGACCCGCGGTTTCGGCCCGGCCGAGTTCCGCGTCGTGGGCGAACTGATCGCGCAGGTGATCGAAGGCATGAAGCACAATGGCGACGAAGGCGACGCGCAGATCGAAGCGGCCGTGCGCAGCCGGGTCGAGGAATTGTGCGAAGCGTTCCCCGTCTATCCAGGGAGGTAAGCATGGCAGGTCCGGACAAGGGCGACGATCTGATCGAGAACATCACCGCCGATGTGAAGGACATGGCGAAGGAAGGCTTCGCCCATCCGGGCAGCAAGCAGGTGCTCACCGGCGCGGCCGTGGGCGCGCTGATCGGCGGGGTTCTGCCGGTGGTAAGCTGGCCGCTCGGGCTGATCGCCGGGGCCGGCTTCATGCTGTGGCAACGGAACAAGACGTAAGCCCGCGATGCGCTGCCCTTTCTGTGCCCACGACGATTCCCAGGTGAAGGATTCGCGTCCGACCGAGGACAACACCGCGATCCGCCGCCGCCGCCAGTGCGAAGGCTGCGGCGCGCGCTTCACCACTTTCGAACGGGTGCAGCTGCGCGACATCACCGTGGTCAAGAGCGACGACACCCGCGAGGCTTTCGATCGCGAGAAGATCGAACGTTCGGTCGCCCTCGCCTGTCGCAAGCGCGGGGTCGCGCAGGAACGGCTCGACCAGCTCGTTTCCGGGATCCAGCGCCAGGTCGAGACGCTGGGCGACGGCGAGATCGCCTCGGCCCGGATCGGCGAGATGGTGATGGACGGGCTGCGCGCGCTCGATAGCGTGGCTTATATCCGCTTCGCCTCGGTCTATCGCGATTTCTCCGAAGCCCGCGATTTCGAGGAATTCGCCAGCACGGTGCGGGACATTGCCGCGGACTAGCACTTCCCCGGTCATCGTCCTCGTCCGTCCGCAACTGGGCGAGAACATCGGCAAGGCCGCGCGGGCGATGCTCAATTTCGGGCTTGCCGAGATGCGGCTGGTTTCGCCACGCGACGGTTGGCCTAACCCTTCGGCGGGGCCGGCGGCCTCGGGTGCCGACATCGTGCTCGAGCAAGCGAAGGTGTTCGAAACCGTGGCCGATGCGGTGGCCGATTGTGCCCATGTCTATGCGACCACCGTGCGCAAGCGCGGCGTTACCAAGCCGGTCCTGACGCCCGAGGTCGCCGCGCGCGAGATCGTCGGCAACGAGGGCGGCAGCGCGATCCTGTTCGGGCCCGAACGCTCGGGCCTGGAAACCGAAGACGTCGCCCTCGCCCGTGCGATCCTGACCGTGCCGATCAACCCCCAATTCGCGTCGCTCAACCTCGCCCAGGCGGTGATCCTGGTCGCCTACGAATGGTCCAAGCACCGCGATCTCGCGATTCCGCCGCGCGAGGATCTGCTGCCCCCCGCCCCGCAGGAAGAACTCGAGGGGCTGATCGGCCATTTCGGGCAACTGCTCGAACCGAAGGGCTATTTCTTTCCCGAAAGCCGGGCGGAATCGACCCGGCTGACGCTGCGCAATCTGCTGACCAAACCCGGCTGGAACCACCTCGAGGTGCGCACGCTGCGGGGGGTCCTGTCGGCGCTGGGAAGGTCCGGCCCCAAGCCCGGCGGGCCCGTTGATACAAATTAGTACTCGTGCGGACTTTGTCATCGAAGGCAAAGGCGATAGCTTCCCTTGCAAAATACCGACAACGGGAGAGGTTCGATGAAGGCGGTTGGCTTGGCTATGATGCTCGCACTGGCGGGAATGCCGCTGTCCCCGGCACCCGCGAAGGATAGCGGCAAGGCCGCTGCCGCAGACGGAAAGGGCGAGGCCCGGAAGGATACGAAGGACAAGCTGATCTGCCGCAGCGAGCCGGTCACCGGATCGCGCACCCAGGTCAAGCGCACCTGCATGACCCAGGCACAGTGGGACGATCTTGCCGAACGCACCCGGAACGGCCTGCGTCAATTCGACCAGCAGTCCGGGAAATCCTCCTAGGACCGCGCCTTCGGGCCTTACCATTTGACTTTTCGCTGCCGAGCGGCCAATGGCGCCGCTCACTTTGGGGCCGCCGGGGATTCTCCGGCGGTATCCGATTGGCCCCGCACCCCGGTGAAGCGGCGGCCGCGATGGACGGAAGGTCCATCGGTGCGACCCGGGTTCGAGCGTTCCCGCAGTGGGAATGCAGCAGATTGGAGACGACATATGTCGAAGCGCAAGAGCGCCAAGCATAAGCTTGACCGCCGCATGGGCGAAAACATCTGGGGCCGCCCGCATAGCCCCGTCAACCGCCGTTCCTATGGGCCGGGCCAGCACGGCCAGCGCCGCAAGAGCAAGATGTCCGACTTCGGGCTGCAACTGCGCGCCAAGCAGAAGCTCAAGGGCTATTACGGCGACGTGACCGAAAAGCAGTTCAAGGCGACCTACAAGGAAGCCGACCGCATGAAGGGCGATACCGGCCAGAACCTGGTCGGCCTGCTCGAGCAGCGCCTCGACATGGTGGTCTATCGCGCCAAGTTCGCGCCGACCATCTTCGCCGCGCGCCAGATCGTCAGCCACGGCCACATCCGCGTGAACGGCGTGAAGTGCAACATCGCGAGCCGCCGCGTCGTGGTGGGCGACGTGATCAGCCTGGGCAACAAGGCCAAGGACATGGCCCTGATCGCCGAAGCGCAGAGCCTCCCCGAGCGCGACGTGCCGGATTACGTCTCGGTCGACGGCACCGACAAGGTGACCTTCACCCGCGTGCCCAAGCTCGACGAAGTGCCCTACCCGGTCACGATGGAACCGAACCTGGTGGTCGAGTTCTACTCGCGCTGATCGGTTAGCCGGTCGCCAACACGAAAGGGCGGTCCTGCGGGGCCGCCCTTTTCGTATCCGGCCCTCGCGTTACTCCGCAGCGCCCAGCGTTTTCGCGAGGAACCGGTCGATATCGGTCAGCATCTGCGTGCGCGCGGAGGCGTCGGCCAGCTGGTGGCTGCGGCCGTCGAATTCGACATAGGTGACCTGCTTGCCTGCATCCTCTAGCCGCTGCTTCATCAGCCGCGACTGTTCGACCGGCACGTTCTGATCGAGCGTGCCGTGGAACAGCAGCACCGGCGCCGCAAAGGCCTTGGCGTTGCGGGCCGGACTGCCTTCTTCGATCTGCGGGCCGGTGCCGACCTGGTCCTTGACCACTTGGTAGGTCACGTACTGGCTCGCGTTCTCGACCAGCCTGCCCAGGTCGGTGACCGGCGCGATCGCAACCACCGCCTTGTAGAGCTTGTTGTCGAGCACCTGCGACTGCAGCGCCGCGTAGCCTCCATAGGACCATCCGACGATCGCGAGCTTGTCCGGCGCGGCGATCCCCTGCGCGACCAGCCAGCGCCCGGCGTCGTCGACATCGCCGATCGCGGTCTTCCAGGCCTTGAACCCGTTCTGCCCGAACCACGCGTCGCCATAGCCGGTCGATCCGCGGAAATTCGGCTGCAGCACCGCATAGCCCCGCGCGACGAAGAACTGCACCAGCCAGTCGAAACCCCATTCGTCGCGCGCATCCGGGCCGCCGTGCGGCAGCACGATCGCCGGCAGGCGCTTTCCGTCCGAGCCGGGCGGCAGGGTGAGATAACCGGGGATCATCGTCCCGTCGCCAGCCGGAAAGCTCACCGGGGTCATCTTGGCCATCATCTGCCCGTGAAGCTCGGCGCGCCAGGGCAGCACCTCGGTCAGCTTGTGCGCGCCGCGATCGAACAGATAGGTCATGCCAGGATCGGTGTCGCTCGACGCCATCAGCAGCAGTTTCGTCTCGTCCGCGCTCGCGTCGATGATGTCGACCAGCGGCGTACCCGGTAGGGCCCGTTGCAACTGGCCCGCCAGCTTCGTCAGATCGGGGTCGAGATAGGCGACCTGGCGCTTCTCGGTCGCATAGGACACGCCGACCACCCTCCGTTGGCGCCCGATCCGGATCAGTTCGTCGACGTCCGCATCGCCGCGCGCGAGCACGATCTGCGTCGCATTCGTCCCGTCGAGCGCGATCGTCTCGACTGCCTGGTGTCCGTTCCGGCTCACGAAGCCGTAGGCGACATTCTTCGCCGCATCGACCGCTTCGGGGCTGAAGCCGTCGTCACCCTTGAAGCCGATCCACTTGTCGGAATCGGCCCCGCGATAGAAATACTGCAGCCGGTCCTTCAGATAATCCTGCGTGTTGGATTCCTGGCGCACCTTCAACCGCACCGCGCCGCGATCGTCGGCGGTGTAATCGACCGTATCGCGATCGGGCGCGTCGACCTTCAGGCGCCGCCCGGTCCGCACATCGACTTCCTCGACGCCCAGGCCCTCGTCGGTATTCGCGAGCCGCGTGCCGGTTGAGGTTTCCTCTACCCAGTCGCGGGTCATCAGAATCTTGTCGGGCTTTCCGGCGAGATCGAATGCGAGCACATAGCCACCATTCTGCTGGAGACCGAGCGCGTTCGTGCTGTCCTGTGCGGTGAGCTGGATCGGGTTGGTCCCGTCCGCCCCGACGGCAATCAGCCGAGAGAAGCCGAGCAGCACGCCGTCCTCGTCCACCTTCTTGAAGCCGATCTGGCAGACCAGGCGGTCCTCGGTCGCCCATTTGCACCACACGAGGTCCGAATTCGGCTCGCGATAGCTGAACACGAGTTGCGGCGTGCCGTTGGCCGCCATATCGACCACCAGCAGATTCTCGACGCTGGTGCCCCCCGCCTGGATATAGGCGATCTTCGACCCTGAAGGCGACAGGCTGATGTCGAGAAAGGTCGGCATCGCCCCGAAGCGCGCGGCCGTCTCCTCGACGGTCTCGGCCGAAACCGGCGCCGACAGAAGCGAGGCGGCCGCGATTGCCGTGGCCGACCACAAGATACTGCGCTTCACGATTGCCCTCCGCGAACCCGTTTGCAGCGGGAATGCCACCGCCGCCGCGGCTTGTGAAGCGGTCTCTTGCCCTCCGTAATTTCCCTTAGATAACCGAGCGCCTAACCGAGGTAATCGCGCCGGAACTCGCCGGCAAACGCCGCAAACCGCCCCTCTCCGATCGCCACGCGCATCCCCGCCATCAGTTGCTGGTAGAACCCCAGATTGTGCTCGGTCATCAGCATCGCGCCGAGGATTTCGCCGGCCTTGATCAGATGATGCAGATAGGCGCGCGAATAGGTCGCGCAGGTCGGGCAGGTGCAGCGCGGATCGAGCGGCCCCTGGTCTTCCGCATGTTTGGCGTTGCGGATATTGAGCGGCCCGTTCCAGGTGAAGGCCTGGCCGTTGCGCCCCGAGCGGGTCGGGAGGACGCAATCGAACATGTCGACCCCGCGCTCGACCGCACCGACCAGGTCGTCGGGCTTGCCCACGCCCATCAGGTAGCGCGGCGCGTCCTCGGGCAGCTGGCCGGGGGCGAAATCGAGCGTGGCGAACATCGCCTCCTGCCCCTCGCCCACCGCCAGCCCGCCGATCGCATAGCCGTCGAAGCCGATCTCGCGCAGCGCCTGCGCGCTTTGCAGGCGAAGGTCCCGATCGAGTGCGCCCTGCTGAATGCCGAACAGCGCCGAGACCGACGCGTGCTGGTGCCCGCTGTCGAACCCGTCGCGGCTGCGCTTCGCCCAGCGCATCGACATTTCCATCGAGCGGGCGATCGCATCCCGTCCCTGGTCGACCCGCGGGCATTCGTCGAAGGCCATCACGATGTCCGAGCCGAGCAGCCGCTGGATCTCCATCGACCGCTCTGGGGTGAGCATGTGCCGCGATCCGTCGATGTGGCTCGCGAATGAAACGCCTTCCTCGGTGATCTTGCGCAATTCGGACAAGCTCATCACCTGGTAGCCGCCGCTGTCGGTCAGGATCGGGCGCTCCCAGTTCATGAAGCGATGCAGCCCGCCGAGCTTGGCGACCCGCTCGGCGCCGGGGCGCAGCATCAGGTGATAGGTGTTGCCGAGGATGATGTCGGCACCGGTCGCGCGCACCGCCTCGGGCTTCATCGCCTTGACCGTCGCGGCGGTGCCGACCGGCATGAAGGCGGGCGTGCGGATCTCGCCGCGCTTCATCGCGATCGTGCCGGTGCGCGCCTTGCCGTCGGTGGCGGCGATGGTGAAGGAGAAGCGGGTCATCGCGCCCCCTTGCCGCCCGCCCGATTCAATGTCGAGTGGGCAAAGTCGGGCGTCAGAAGCCGTAGAGCAGGGTGAAGCGGGAAAGCGTGTCGGTCGAGACCGCCCCGTCGGCCGGATCGCTGTCGTAGTCGAGCTTGAACGAAAGCCGGGTCGAGAGGCGGTTGCTGACCTTGGCCTCCAGCCCGGTCGTCATCGTCACCGAGGTGTTGCTGCCGTCGATCAGCACCGCCGCGCGGCCGCCGGTCTCGGCCATCATGTTGCCGTCCTGGGTCAGCTTCAGCCGGTCGGTGATCTGCCAGTCGAAATCGAGCGCCGCGAGACCGGCAAGGCGGTTCTCGACGCTCCCATCGGTAAACTCGGTGCTGCGATAGGCGGGACCGAGCTGCGCGGACAGGCTGAGGTGCTTGCGGTCGATCAGCTTGTAGCCGAGCCCGCCCGACACCGCATAGCGCCCCGAGAAGCCCTGGAAGCGGTCGCGGTCGTATTGCGCCAGGCCGTAGGCGAACAGCCCGTCGTCGATCTGGTAGCGCGGTTCGTAGGAGGCGAAGATCTGTTCGCGCGTGGTGGTCCCCGCCGAGCGCTGGTAATCGAGCGTCGCGCGCAATTTGTGGCTCCAGTCGATCCCCTTGCGATTGAGCTCGAGCGCCAGCGACAGGCCGGTGTTGCGGCTGTTGCCGGAGGACAGCGAAGCCCCGACCTCGCCGCTGCCCGACCAGTTGCGCAGCAGCCCGGCCGAACGGATTTCGGCCTCGCGCTTCTTCGCCTTCGCTTCGGCGAGGCGTTTCTGGCCGGCCTCGAAATCGGCCTGCATTTCGGCGAGCTCGGCGGCATCGGCGGGATTGGTCGCCTTGGCGACCTCGATCACCGTGGCGACCTTCTTGGCATCGCCGGTGGCGATCGCCGCATCGACCATCGCGCGCACCGGCTCCGGCAGTCCGGCCAGCGCCGGCGCGGGAACCGCGGCCAGAAGGGCAGCAAGAACAGGAAGATGGCGGGCGGCGGCTCTCATGCTCGCCGCTGCCTAGCGCGTCAGCCGCGCAAGCGCCACCCGGTCCGGAAAATGTATGCGATAACCGCTATGCACAGCGCGACGAAACCGAGCGTGCAGGCCAGCGACAGGCCGATCGGCACGTCCGAATGGCCGGTGAAGCACCAGCGCAGCCCGTTGATCAGGTAGAACACCGGGTTGAACTGGGCGATCGTGCGCCACGGCTCAGCCAGCATCTTCACCGAATAGAAGGTGCCGCCGAGGAAGGTCAGCGGGGTGAGAATCAGCATCGGGATGATCGAGAGCTTTTCGAACCCGTCGGCCCAGATTCCGAGGATGAAGCCGAACAGCGAGAAGGCCGCGGCGACCAGCACCACATAGCCCGCCGCATAGAGCGGATGCGCGATCGAATAATCGACGAACAGCCGCGCGGTGATCAGGATGATCGAGGCGATGATCAGCGATTTCATCGCCGCGGCGCCGACGAAGCCGATCAGCGTCTCGGCCACCCCAACGGGGGCGCTGAGCAGCTCGTAAATCGCCCCGGTGAAACGCGGCATGTAGATCCCGAAGCTGGCATTGGAGGTGCTCTCGCTGAGCAGCGTCAGCATGATCAGCCCGGGCACGATGAACGCGCCGTAGGACGCTCCGCCGAACTGGCTCGGGTCCATCCGGCTGCCGATCGCCGCCCCGAACACCACGATGTAGAGCGAGGTGGTGAGCACCGGCGACAGGATCGATCCGAACACCGTGCGGAAGAAGCGGAACAGCTCGTTGGTCAGGATCGACCAGGCACCGCGAAGGTTCAGGTTCATGCCGCGAGCCCTTCTCTGCCTTCGACCAGATCGACGAAGATGTCCTCGAGGCTCGATTCCTTGGTCACGATACCTTCGAACCCGATTCCTGCGGCCACGACCGCCTTGACCAACTCGGCCGCGGCGCGCTTGCCCTCGCCTTCCGCGCCCGCATAGACCAGCGTGCGGTTCTCGTCCTCGAGCGTGAGATGCCACTTGTCGAGCGCCGACGGTATCTCGGGCAGCGGCTCGGTCAGCGTGATCCGCGCCTCGCTCCGCCCGAGCTTGGCCATGATCGCGTCCTTGTCGTCGACCAGCAGAATCTTGCCCTTGTTGATCACCCCTACCCGGTCGGCCATTTCCTGGGCCTCCTCGATATAGTGCGTGGTGAGGATGATGGTGGTCCCGGCATCGCGCAGCGCGCCGATCTGCCTCCACATGTCGCGGCGCAGTTCGACGTCGACACCCGCGGTCGGCTCGTCGAGGAACAGCAGCTCGGGATCGTGGCTCAGCGCCTTGGCGATCATCACCCGGCGCTTCATCCCGCCCGACAGTTCGCGGATCTTGGCGTCGCGCTTGTCCCACAGGCTCAGCGAGCGGAGCACCTGCTCGATCCGCTTCGGATCGGGCGCACAGCCGAACATGCCGCGCGAATAATTCACCGAATGCTCGACCTGCGCGAACATGTCGAAGCTCAGTTCCTGCGGCACCAGCCCGATCCGCTGGCGAACCTTGCGCCACTGACGCTGCGTATCGAGCCCGAAGGCCTCGATCGTCCCGCCGCTGGGCCGCAGCAGGCCACAGACCGCGCCGATCAGCGTGGTCTTGCCGGCGCCGTTAGGCCCGAGGAGGGCGAATATCTCGCCCTTGCGGATTTGAAGGTCGACCCCGTCAAGCGCGGTAAGCCCGCCCTTGTAGGTTTTCGACAGCCCCCTGATGTCCAGTATCGTCTCGCTCACGCGCGACCATTTGGGGGAACCGCGCGCGAATGCAAGCGGTTGCCGTGCTAAGAATTTGCGCCCGGCAGAAGAAGCGAGGAATCCCCGTAGGAATAGAAGCGATATTCTCCCGAAATCGCATGCGCGTAGACCGCCTGCATCCGCTCCAGCCCCATCAGCGCGCTGACCAGCATGAACAGAGTGGACCTGGGCAGGTGGAAATTGGTCATCAGCCCGTCAACCGCCTTGAAGCGATAGCCGGGGGTGATGAAGATCGCGGTGTCGCCGGCGAAGGCGTGGATCTTGCCGTGCTCGTCCGCCGCGCTTTCGAGCAGGCGGAGCGAGGTGGTGCCGACCGCGACGATCCGCCCGCCGGCCGCGCGCGCAGCGTTCAGGCGATCGGCGGTTGCCGGGTCGATTTCGCCCCATTCGGCGTGCATCGCATGGTCGACCGTGTCTTCGGCCTTGACCGGCAGGAAGGTCCCGGCGCCGACATGCAGGGTCAGCGTCTCGCGCCTTATCCCGGCCCGGTCGAGCGCGGCGATCAGCTCCGGGGTGAAGTGGAGCGAAGCGGTCGGCGCGGCAACCGCGCCATCTTTCTCGGCGAACATGGTCTGGTAATCGGCCTTGTCGGCTTCGTCGGTCGCCCGCTTGCCGGCGATATAGGGCGGCAGCGGCATCCGCCCCGCACGCTCGAGCAGCACCTCGACCGGCTCATCCCCCGCAAAGGCCACCGTCCAGCTGCCGTCGGCGTGGCGGTGCTCTGCGACCGCGGAAACCCCGCTGGCGAAGGCGATCGTGTCGCCCTCGTGCAGCCGCTTGGCGTTGCGGACGAAGGCCTGCCAGCGCCGGAGGTCGATGCGCTTGTGCAGCGTCGCGCCGATCTTCGCCGCGCCGCGCATACCTTCGAGCTGGGCCGGGATCACGCGGGTGTCGTTGAATACCAGCACGTCGCCGGCACGCAGCAAGGCGGGGAGCTCGCGGACGGTGCGATCCGCGAACGGCGCCTCGCCATCGGCCACCAGCAGCCGTGCCGAATCGCGCGGCCGCGCCGGGCGCAGGGCGATGCGCTCGGGCGGGAGCTCGAAATCGAAAAGGTCGACACGCATCGCGCGCGGCTAGGTCATCCCGCGCGGCACGGCAAGCGGATGGTTGACGCCTAGTTCCCGGCGGGGGGCGCAGCCGGCGGGGCCGCCGTGTCGCCGGCGGCCTTCAGATCGTCGAGCGAGACCGGCTTGTCGACCTCCGGCGCGGGGAGCGGCGGCGGGGCCTTGTGGTCCGAGGCGATCGAGGCCTGGAGGATCTTGGTCGGGTTCGCCGGCGGCTCGCCGCGCTGGATCTCGTCGACCGCATCCATGCCCGAGATCACCCGGCCCATGTTGGTGTACTTCCGGTCGAGTCCGAGGCGCGGATAGAACACGATGAAGAACTGGCTATTCGCCGTATCCTCGCCTGCGGCGCGCGCCATCGAGACGGTGCCGCGGACGTGCGGCATCGGGTTGAATTCCTGCTTGAGATCGGGAAGCTGCGAACCGCCCTGCCCGGTCCCGGTCGGGTCGCCGGTCTGGGCCATGAAGCCGTCGATCACGCGGTGGAAGATGATCCCGTCGTAGAAGCCCTGCCGGGTCAGCGTCTTGATCCGCTCGACATGGTTGGGCGCCCAGTCCGGCATCAGGCGGATGATCACCCGCTTGCCGGTCGACAGGTCGAGCACCAGCTCATCCTCGGGATCGTCCGCAAGGTTGAAGTCGACCGGCTTGTAGGTCCGCAGCGGCTCGCCGTTCTCGGTCGCGGCAAGCGCGGCCGCGGCGGTCTTTTCCGCCTGGGCGTTGGTTTCCTTGGGCGGCGGCCCGCCGCCCCCACCCGTTTGCTGCGCGAAGGCTGCGGAACCGGTAAGCGTCAGGGCGATCGCCGCGACAATCAGGCGTTTCTTCATGGACTGGGCTGTTCTCTCGGAAATCTCTCGCGCGGCGGTTTAGCGGCGGCGGACTGTCGGTTCAATGAACGATTGGAACGGCGCGGCCAAGCTCAAAACTCGCCCCGGCGGCCGAGCTTCTCGACCCGCGCGGTGACGTCCGTGCAGACCGCCGGACTGACGAATCGCGCGATATCGCCCCCGAACAGGGCGATTTCCTTGACCAGTTTCGAAGCGATCGGCTGCAGGCTCACGTCGGCCATCAGGAACACCGTCTCGATATTGGGATTGAGCTGCTGGTTCATGCCCGCCATCTGGAATTCGTATTCGAAGTCCGCCACGGCGCGCAGGCCGCGCACGATCACGGTGGCGTTCTGCCGCTCGGCGAATTTCATCAACAGCGCGTTGAACCCGACCACCTCGACATTGGCCAGGCCCAGCGCGGCGACCTCGCGCTCGACCATGCTCAACCGCTCTTCGGGCGCGAACATCGGGTCTTTCGAGGGATTGGTGGTGACCCCGATGATCAACCGGTCGACCAGCTTCGCGCCGCGGCGGATGATGTCCGCATGGCCGAGCGTGATCGGGTCGAAGGTGCCCGGATAGATGCCGATGCGTTCCATCATGCCCCCTCAGTGATCCCGCTCGACGATATAGCGCGCGATCGCGCGGAGCAAATCGGCTTCGTCGCCGTGGTTGGCGAGGTGACCCACCGCCTGCTCGACCAGCGCCCGCGCCTGGTCCCGGGCCCGCTCCGGGCCGAGCAGCGACACGAAGGTCTGCTTGCCTTGCGCATCGTCCTTGCGCAGCGCCTTGCCGGCGAGTTCCTCGTCGCCTTCATGGTCGAGCAGATCGTCGGCGATCTGGAACGCGAGGCCGATGTCGCGGGCGTAGTTGCGCAAATGGGTGCGGCCTTCGTGCGGCACTTTGCCGAGGATCGCGCCCATCTCCACCGCCGCGCCAAGCAGCGCGCCGGTCTTGAGCTGTTGCAGCCGGGTGATCGTGTGGAGATCGAAGGTCTCGCTGTCGGCGACGATGTCCATCATCTGTCCGCCGGCCATGCCCTCGTGGCCGCTCGCGCGGGCCAGCGTCGAGACCAGTTCGGCGCGGATGAACGGATCGCCGCTGATCGCCGGATCGCCGAGGATCTCGAACGCCAGCGCGTGGAGCGAATCCCCTGCGAGCACCGCAGTAGCCTCGTCGAAGGCCTTGTGCACAGTGGGCTTGCCCCGGCGCAAATCGTCGTCGTCCATGCAGGGAAGATCGTCATGGATCAGCGAATAGACGTGGATCGCCTCGATCGCCGCGCCCGCACGCACCGCGCTGTCGCGATCGACGCCGTAGAGATCGGCAGTCGCGGTGAGCAGCAACGGGCGCAGCCGCTTGCCCGAGCCGATCGTTGCATAGCGCATCGCTTCCACCAGGCGCGCCCGGGCATCCTCCGGCACCGGCAGCAGCAGGTCGAAGGCACGGTCGATCTCGCCGCAGATGCGGTCCATCCCGCGCGCCAGCACGCCGTCGATGACGCCGGTGATCGCCCCCGAGCCCGGCACGCCGTCAGTTGTCCCGGTCGGGATCGAGCGGCACGGTGCCCGAGGGCTTGCCGTCCCCGCCCGCGACGATCTTCTCGATCCGTGCCTGCGCCGCGTCGAGCCGCGCCTGGCAATGCTTGCGCAGCGCCTCGCCCCGCTCGTAGAGCGTGAGCGATTCGTCGAGCGGCACTTCGCCGCCTTCGAGCCTGCGAACCACGTCCTCGAGCGCGCGCAGCGCATCCTCGAAGCTCATCGCGGCAATGTTTTCGGCGGTTTCGTCCATCGCCGGAAGCAATGGCGGGGACAAGCCGCAGGGTCAAGCGCAGCAAGGGCTAGCGATGCGGGCAAGCCCCCGCTAAGGGCCGCTCATGTCCCAGATCACTCCCGAAATCGTGGCTGAGCATGGCCTCAGCCCGTCCGAATACCAGATCATCCTCGACCGGATGGGGCGCGAGCCCAACCTCGTCGAACTGGGGATCTTCTCGGTGATGTGGAGCGAGCACTGCTCGTACAAGTCCTCGCGCCTGCACCTCAAGAAACTGCCGACCAAGGCACCGTGGGTGATCTGCGGCCCGGGCGAGAATGCCGGGGTGATCGACATCGGCGACGGTCAGGCGGCGATCTTCAAGATGGAGAGCCACAACCACCCCAGCTACATCGAGCCCTACCAGGGCGCGGCGACCGGCGTCGGCGGGATCCTGCGCGACGTCTTCACGATGGGCGCGCGCCCGGTCGCGAACATGAACGCGCTGCGTTTCGGCCGGCCCGACCATCCGAAGATGAAGCACCTGGTCAAGGGCGTGGTCGAGGGGATCGGCGGCTACGGCAATTGCGTGGGCGTGCCGACCGTCGGCGGCGAGACCAATTTCCACAGGGCCTATGACGGGAACATCCTGGTCAATGCGATGACCGTGGGCGTCGCCGACCAGGACAAGATCTTCTATTCGGCCGCCACCGGCCTCGGCAATCCGATCGTCTATGTCGGCTCGAAGACCGGTCGCGACGGAATCCACGGCGCGACCATGGCCAGCGCCGACTTCGGCGAGGATGCCGACGCCAAGCGCCCGACCGTGCAGGTCGGCGATCCCTTCACCGAGAAGCTGCTGATCGAGGCCTGTCTCGAACTGATGGCGACCGACGCGATCGTCGCGATCCAGGACATGGGCGCCGCGGGCCTGACCTCGAGCTCGGTCGAGATGGCGAGCAAGGGCGGCGCGGGCATCCGCCTGAACATGAACAAGGTCCCCTGCCGCGAAGAGGGCATGACGCCCTACGAGATGATGCTCTCGGAATCGCAGGAACGCATGCTGATGGTGCTCAAGCCCGGCAAGGAGCCGATGGCAGAGGCGATCTTCAAGAAGTGGGAGCTCGATTTCGCGGTGATCGGCGAAGTCACCGACACCGGGCACATGGTACTGGAATTCGACGGCGAGGTCGTGTGCGACATTCCGCTCGGGCCCCTGGCCGACGATGCGCCCGAATACGATCGCCCGTCGATGCCGAAGGACCAGTACAAGGCCTGGGCGAAGATCGCCCCGCTGACCGGCGTGCCCGAAACCAGCGACATCGCCGCGGACCTGCTCAAGTTGATGGCGTCGCCCGATCTAGCGAGCCGGTCGTGGATCTGGCAGCAGTACGACAGCCAGGTCGGCGCCGACACGCTCCAGCTTTCGGGTGGCGATGCGGCGGTGGTGCGCGTGCATGGCACGCCCAAAGCGCTCGCGATCAGCACCGACTGCACCCCCCGCTATTGCTACGCCGATCCCTACGAAGGCGGGAAACAGGCGATTTCAGAGGCCTATCGCAATCTCAGCGCCGTCGGCGCGCGGCCGCTGGCGGTGACCAACTGCCTCAACTTCGGCAATCCCGAGCGGCCCGAGATCATGGCCCAGTTCACCGGGTGCCTCCAGGGCATGGGCGAGGCCTGCATCGCGCTCGATTTCCCGATCGTGAGCGGCAACGTGTCGCTCTACAACGAGAGCAAGGCGACCGGCGGCGGTTCGGCGATCCTGCCCACCCCCGCGATCGGCGGGGTCGGCATCCTCGAGGACTCGAGCAAGATGGCGACGATCGCCTTCAAGGCGGAAGCGCAGAAGCTGCTGCTGGTGGGCGCGGATCCCAAGGCGGCACCCGAGATCGGCCAGTCGCTGTGGCTGCGCGAATGCTGCGGGCTCGAGGCCGGTCCGCCGCCGCGGGTCGACCTGGCGGCGGAGCGGCGCAACGGCGAATTCGTCCGCCACCTGATCGACGAGGGCTTCGTCACCGCGGTGCACGACGTTTCGGACGGCGGCGTGCTGGTGGCCGTCGCCGAGATGGCGCTGGCCGGCGACATCGGCGCGCGCCTGCTGGTCACCGCCTTCGAGGACCACGTCGACAACGAGAAGCGCCGCCACGCCTGGTCGGTGTTCGGCGAGACCCAGGGCCGCTATGTCGTGAGCGAGCCGTTCGACAGCCATGTGGTCGAGAAGCTGGCACGCGAAAGCGGGGTTGGCTGCTGCTTCATCGGCTGGACCGGCGGGCGCACGATCGCGCTGGGGAGCGAAGAAGAGCTCAACTACGACGAGGTCGCGCTCGAAGACCTGCGCGCGGCCCACCAGAGCTTTTTCCGCGACTGGATGGAAGGCTGACCGTCAGCACAGGGCAAACCGGCGGCTAAGCTGCCGCCTTCTTGCCGAGCACGTCATAGGGATCAACCCCCTGCGAACGCCAGATGCGGTGAACCTCATGATAATGCTGCGCCGGGGTAATGTTGAGCTTCGCCCGGGCTTCTTCGAGCGGCAGCGGCAGGATCTCGCGCACCGCCTGCTCGGCCAGGCGCGGGCAGGCCTTGCCCAGGCGCTGTCCCTCGCGCACCGCCGCGAAGACCGGCGCCTTGGGCGCCCGCTTGGCGATTTCCCGCGCCCCGGCATAGGCGATCAGCAGATGCGCCGGCGCCGGCTGCTGGCTGTAGGTGAAGGCCAGCACGCATTGCTCGCCCAGCGCGTCGCGGCCGTAGCCGGTGAGGATATGCAGCAGGTCGTGCGTGTCGCGGATCCGGTGGAGATAGAGCGCGAACTGGTCCTGATAGCGCGGGCGATCGCGCAGGAAGCCTTCGAACTCGTCGACCAGTCCCTGCGCCGAAAGCCCTTCGCTCTCCATGAAGTCGCAATAGGCCTGGGCGACGCTGCCCTTGGGCAGGCGCCGGAGCGCCGCGTGATCGTCGAGAATTTCGGGCAGGAACGGCTCGCTCGCGATGATCCGACGGCCGCGCTCGCTGCCCAGAAACGCCTCGGCCGCCGCCGGCATGCCCTTCCAGGGGAGCGATTCGAAGATGTGGAACACCTCGCCGGTGTTCTCCTTGTCTTTCACCAGTTCGCGGAAATGGTGCCACGCCTTGAGCGGACGATAGCGCGGCAATTCGCGGCGCGGGTCGGTGAGCGGAAGCGCGGCAACGGACAAGGCGTGCGGCACGTCCAACGCCGGCTCGGCGTCGGCTCGGGAGGAAAGGGCAACTGCGTCCATTTCGGCGAAATGGACTTTACTGACATTAATGTCAATAGTTGATCATTCGGCCCATTCGTGGCGGGGAATGTTGAGCAGTTCGAGGATCGCGGTCAGGTCGCCGCGGTCGATCCACCCATTGGCGGCGGCGCGAGCCCTGGGCTTGGCGCGATAGGCGACGCCATAGGTCGCCGCTTCGAGCATCGGGATGTCGTTTGCGCCGTCGCCGGTGGCGAGCGAGATCGCCTCGGCGCCGAGCTGTTCCAGTTCCTCGAGCAGCACCGCCTTCTTCACGCTGCTGTCGGTGATCGGGCCGACCAGGCCGCCGGTGAGCAGGTTATCGACGACTTCGAGCCGGTTGCCGACGACGCGCTCGAACCCGAGCATCTCCGCGACCGGATCGGCGAACTGGTGGAACCCGCCGGTCACCAGCACGGTCTTGCAGCCCTTGCGCTTGAGCGTCTCGACCAGCGTCCGGGCGCCCGGCATCGGCTCGATCCGGGTCGCGAGGCATTCGGCGATCTTGCTGTCGGACAGATCCCTGAGCAAGCCGACGCGTTCGCGCAGCGCGCTTTCGAAATCGAGCTCGCCCTGCATCGCGCGCTCGGTGATCGCGGCGATCTGGTCCTTGATCCCGGCGAAATCGGCCAGCTCGTCGATGCATTCCTGCCCGATCATGGTCGAATCCATGTCCGACACGAACAGGTGCGGAATGCCGAAGGCGGCGCTCGACACGATCAGGTCGGACGGCTGGAAATGCGCATCGAGCACCCGCGCCAGAACCGCCGGATCGCCCTCGGGCAGCATCAGTTCGAGCACATGGCTGCAGAATTCGAGCATTTCCGCCTGCGCCAGACGCAGTCCTTCGGCCTCCAGCGCGGCGGTCGCGGCATCGAGTCTTGCCGAAAGCGTGGCGGGGTCTGCTATCAGGCGGGCAATGAGCAAGGGTACATCTCCGGGAAAATCGCTGGCGCTCATTGCAGGGCCGACCGCGAGCGGCAAGAGCGATCTCGCCGTGCGGCTGGCGCTGGCGCTGGCCGCGCGCGGGCAGCGCGGCGTGGTGGTCAACGCCGACAGCGCCCAGGTCTATGCGGACCTCGCGGTGCTCAGCGCCCGCCCCTCGGCCGAAGAGATGCGCGGGATCGAGCATCGCCTGTTCGGAGCCTGGGACGGCGCCGAAACCTGCTCGGCCGCAGACTGGGCGGCAGCGGCGAAGCGGGAGATCGCGGCCATCCGGGCGGACGGCGCGGTGCCGATCCTGGTCGGCGGCACCGGGCTCTACATCCGCACCCTGCTCGACGGGATCGCCCCGATCCCCGCGATCGAGCCGGCAGTGCGCGACACGGTGCGCGCCCTCCCCGTCGCCGAAGCCTATGCCGCGCTGCTCGCGGAAGACCCCGAGCGCGCCGCGGCGCTCAATCCGGGCGACACCACCCGGATCGCTCGCGCGCTCGAGGTGGTCCGGTCGACCGGCAAGCCGATGCGGTTCTGGCAGCAACGGCGCACCGGGGGGATTGCCGACGAGATCGGCCTGCACGCGGCCGTGATCCTGCCGCCGCGCGACCTGCTCTATCGCCGGTGCGACCTGCGCTTCGCCCGCATGCTGGACGGCGGCGCGATCGCGGAGGTCGAAGCGCTGCTCGCCCGCAACCTCGATCCCGCCCTGCCCGTCATGCGGGCGATCGGAGTGCCCGAAATCGCGGCGCTGATCCGCGGCGAAAGCAGCCGCGACGAGGTGCTGTCGCGTGGCTCGCAGGCGACACGAAATTACGCAAAGCGGCAATATACATGGGCGCGCCACCAGTTCCCGGCCGATTGGAACCGCTTTGAATCGCATGATTTCGATTTGTCGATCCATTTTGAAATTTTATTATCCAATTAACCCTTGACGCGTTATAAACGGTCCCGTAGCAGCCTCCCCAAGCCGAGGTCGTAACGACCCGCGCAAGTTCGGAGAGGCGACCCGGCGCAGCCCACTGCGCCGGGTCGGTTTTTTCAGGGGTATGGAGACTGTGAAGTCCCTCGCCCGAGAATTGCAGGAGGACCGGAAAGCCGTTCGGCAACCGGTCAGAGGAACGAAGGAATTACACGTGGCCGAAGAGAAAAGCGGCGCGGCGATATTGGTCGAGACCCTGGTCAGGCAGGGAGTCGAATATGTGTTCGGCTATCCCGGCGGTGCCGTGCTGCCGATCTATGACGAGCTGTTCTCCGACCAGCGCATCCGCCACATCCTCGTCCGGCACGAAGCCGGCGCGGCCCATGCGGCCGAAGGCTATGCCCGGTCGACCGGCAAGCCCGGCGTGGTGCTGGTCACCTCGGGTCCGGGCGCAACCAATGCGGTCACCGGCATCGCCGACGCCTTCATGGATTCGATCCCGATGGTCGTCATCACCGGCCAGGTCGCGACGAACCTGATAGGCTCGGACGCGTTCCAGGAAGCCGACACGATCGGCATCACCCGGCACTGCACCAAGCACAACTATCTGGTGAAGGACCCGCAGGATCTCGCCGCGACGCTGGACGAGGCGTTCCAGATCGCCACCACCGGCCGCCCCGGCCCGGTCGTGGTCGATATCCCCAAGAACGTCCAGGTCGCGGTCGCCGCCTGGCACGACGGCGAGATCCAGCGCAAGATCCGCTACGCACCCAACATGGCCGGCAGCATCGACGAGATCGCCGAGGCGGTCGAGATGATCGCCAACGCCAGGCGCCCGATCTTCTACACCGGCGGCGGGATCATCAATTCCGGCCCGCGGGCGACCGAGCTGCTGCGCGAGTTCCAGAAGCTCGTCGGCGCTCCCGTCACCAGCACGCTGATGGGCCTCGGCGCCTTCCCGTCGGACGATCCCGACTGGCTCGGCATGCTGGGGATGCACGGCACCTACGAAGCCAACCTGGCGATGAACGAGTGCGATGTGATGGTGAACATCGGCGCGCGCTTCGACGACCGCGTGACCGGCCGGCTCGATGCGTTCTCGCCCAATTCGGCGAAGATCCACATCGATATCGACCGCAGCTCGATCAACAAGATCATTCCGGTCGATCTCGGCATCGTCGGCGATTGCGCGACCGTGCTCGAGCAGCTGATCGCCGTCTGGGGCAGCCGCAAGGCGCCCGATCTCGGCGACTGGAAGCAGCGGATCGAGGAATGGCGCGGGAAGAAGAGCCTGGCCTATCCGGCCAAGGGCAAGACCGACGCGATCATGCCGCAGCATGCGATCGAGCGGCTCTATGCGCTTACCCGCAAGCACGATCCGATCATCACCACCGAGGTCGGCCAGCACCAGATGTGGGCCGCGCAGTATTTCGGCTTCGACAAGCCGAACAAGTGGCTGACCTCCGGCGGTCTCGGCACGATGGGCTACGGCCTGCCCGCCGCGATCGGCGCGCAGCTCGGCAATCCGGATACGCTGGTGATCGACATTGCGGGCGAGGCCTCGATCCAGATGAACATCCAGGAACTCGGCACCGCGAGCCAGTTCCGCCTGCCGGTCAAGGTGTTCATCCTCAACAACGAATACATGGGCATGGTCCGCCAGTGGCAGGAACTGACCTATGAGAGCCGCTATTCGAACAGCTACTCCGACAGCCTGCCCGATTTCGTGCGGCTGGCCGAAGCCTACGGCTGGAAGGGAATCCGGATCGAGGACGAAAAGGATCTCGACGCCGGGATCGAGGCGATGATCGCGCATGACGGGCCGGTGATCGTCGATTGCCGGGTGGCGCAGGATGCGAACTGCTTCCCGATGATCCCCTCGGGCGCGGCCCACACCGAAATGCTGCTCTACGGCGACATGGTCGCGGGCACGATGGACGACGAAGCGAAGGCATTGGTCTGATGAAAATCCAGCGACAAGCCGGTGAGCGCCACGTCCTCACCATCCTGGTCGACAACGAAGCGGGCATACTGGCGAAGATCGCCGGCCTGTTCACCGCGCGCGGCTACAATATCGACAGCCTGACCGTGGCCGATATCTCGGACAACCACGCGATCAGCCGGATCACCATCGTCACCAACGGTCCACCGTCGGTGATCGACCAGATCCACGCCCAGCTCGAACGGCTGGTGCCGGTCCACAAGGTCATCGACCTCAGCGAGGCCGGCCCGCATGTCGAGCGCGAGCTTGCGCTGATCAAGGTCTCCGGCAAGGGCGACAACCGGGTCGAGGCCCTGCGCCTGGCCGACGTATTCCGCGCGAAGGTGGTCGACACCACCACCGCAAGCTTCATTTTCGAGCTCACCGGCCCGCCCGACAAGATCGACAGCTTCATCGCGCTGATGCGCGAGCTGGGGTTGGTCGAGGTCGGCCGCACCGGCGTGGTCGGCATGCTGCGCGGACCGGAGGGGCTTTAACGCTTGCCTCCCCGTCTCTGCGGTTGCAGAGGCCGAACCAAATTTTTTGGCCGCCCGCCGGCGTGCGGGCGAAGGACTGACAGGAAGAACAACATGAAAGTCTATTACGATGCCGATGCGGACCTGAACCTGGTCACCGGCAAGAAGATCGCGATCGTCGGCTACGGCAGCCAGGGCCACGCCCACGCGCAGAATTTGCGCGACAGCGGCGTCAAGGACGTGGCGATCGCGCTGCGTCCCGGCTCGGCCTCGGCCAAGAAGGCCGAAGGCGCCGGCTTCAAGGTGATGAGCAACAAGGAAGCCGCCGAATGGGCCGACATCCTGATGATCCTCGCGCCCGACGAGCACCAGGCCGCGATCTGGGAGAACGACCTCAAGGGCAACATGAAGAAGGGCGCCGCGCTCGCCTTCGCCCACGGGCTCAACATCCACTTCGGCCTGATCGAGGCTCCGGAAGACATCGACGTGATCATGATCGCGCCGAAGGGCCCGGGCCACACGGTGCGCGGCGAATACGTCAAGGGCGGCGGCGTGCCGTGCCTGATCGCGGTCCACCAGGATGCCACCGGCAATGCCCATGACGTTGCCCTCGCCTACGCCTCGGGCGTCGGCGGCGGCCGGTCGGGCGTGATCGAGACCAACTTCAAGGAAGAATGCGAAACCGACCTGTTCGGCGAGCAGGCGGTGCTCTGCGGCGGCCTGACCCACCTGATCCAGGCCGGGTTCGAAACTCTGGTCGAAGCCGGCTACGCGCCGGAAATGGCCTATTTCGAATGCCTCCACGAAGTGAAGCTGATCGTCGACCTGATGTATGAAGGCGGCATCGCCAACATGCGCTATTCGATCTCGAACACCGCCGAATACGGCGACATCACCACCGGCCCGCGGATCATCACCGAAGAGACCAAGTGGGAGATGAAGAAGGTGCTGGAAGACATCCAGGCGGGCCGCTTCGTGAAGAACTTCGTGCTCGACAACCGCGCCGGCCAGCCCGAGCTGAAGGCCGCCCGCAAGGCCGCCGCCGCGCACCCGATCGAACAGACCGGTGCCCGCCTGCGCGCAATGATGCCGTGGATCGGCGCCAACAAGCTGGTCGATACCGAGAAGAACTAAGGGTTCACCCCTCTCCAACTGCGGCTAGGCGACACGTCGCCAAGCCTGCGTATCCTCCCCCGCAAGGGGGGAGGAGCACCCCTTCCTATCCTCTCCCCTCGCGGGAGAGGATAGCGGAGCTTGCCGCGTAAGCGGTTAGCGCAGCTTGGAGAGGGGGCTGGGTTATCCATAGACAACGCCCCCCGCCCGCGCCACACTGCACCCGAGATTCTTGACCTCGGGAGACCCCACAATGCGTAAGCTCTATCTCGGCATCGCCGGCGCCGCCGGCGCGGCACTGCTTTCTGGCGCCATCGTCCATGCCCAGGCCGGCGCGCCGCCGGCGCCCTCGATGAATCCGGGCGACATCTCGGGCGGCACCTACACGATCGACGGCGGCCACACCCAGGTGCTGTTTACCTATCTCCACTTCGGCCTGACCAGCAACATGGGCCTGCTCTCGGGCGCGAGCGGTTCGCTCGCGATCGATCCCAAGGCCCCGCAGAATGCGAAGCTCTCGGTCGACATGCCGATCAACACGCTGCACTCGACGATCGACAAGCTCGACGAGGAATTCCAGGGCAAGATGTTCTTCGACGCGGCGACCTATCCCACCGCGCATTTCGAATCGACCGGCGTGACCGTCAGCGGCAGCAGCGCCCAGATCGCCGGCAATCTCACGATCCACGGCGTGACCAAGCCCGCGGTGATCGACGCGACCTTCGCCGCGGTCGGCACCAATCCCTATTCCAAGAAGGAAACCATCGCGTTCAAGGGCACCGCTTCGGTCAACCGGGCGGACTTCGGCCTCGGCATGGCCGTGCCGATGGTGAGCGACAAGGTCGATCTGACCATCACCGCCGCCTTCGAGAAGCAATAAGCCTCACGATCCTCCCCGGGACGGTCTCCCGGGGAGGATATGACTTGAATATTTACCGCTTATCGGCCATCTGGCCTGCGATGACGAACCGCACGATCCTTGCGCTGCTTCGACTTACGCGCCCTTAGGCGCGTCTTCTGCTTTGCGCGCGGCGCAGGCAACCCCGCCTAAGGGCTCTGCAACCCCCGGTAAAACACAGGCGCGAAGGCTTTGCCGCGCGTGCCCAAGTCTCTAAGGCGAATTCCCATGTCGATGCTCAAGGATCCGAGCCAGAAATACCGCCCCTTCCCGCAGGTCCCGATCGCGGACCGGCAGTGGCCCTCGCGCACCATCACCGCGCCGCCGCGCTGGCTCTCGACCGATCTGCGCGACGGCAACCAGTCGATCATCGATCCGATGGATGCGGTGAAGAAGAACCGCTTCTTCGACATGCTGGTCGAAATCGGGTTGAAGGAAATCGAGGTCGGCTTCCCCGCCGCGGGCAAGACCGAGTTCGACTTCATCCAGAGCCTGGTCCAGTCCGGCCGCATCCCCGACGACGTGATCGTCCAGGTGCTGACCCAGTCGCGCGAGGACCTGATCCGCACCAGCTTCGAAAGCCTCGAAGGGGCGAAGCAGGCGATCGTCCATCTCTACAACGCGGTCAGCCCCGCGTGGCGCGACATCGTGTTCCGCATGAGCAGGGACGAAGTGCGCGAAATCGCCGTCAGCGGGGCGAAGATCCTGCGCGACGAGGCGGCCAAGCGTCCCGACACCGACTGGTATTTCGAATACAGCCCCGAGACCTTCTCGACCGCCGAGCTCGATTTCAGCCTCGAGGTTTGCGAAGCGGTGATGGACGTGCTGCAGCCGACCGAGGATCACAAATTGATCCTCAACCTGCCGGCGACGGTCGAAGCGGCGACGCCCAACATCTATGCCGACCAGATCGAGTATTTCTGCCGCAATTTGCCGCGGCGGAACACGGTCGCGGTCAGCCTGCACACGCATAACGACCGCGGCACCGGCGTCGCGGCGGCCGAGCTGGGCCTGATGGCCGGCGCCGACCGCGTCGAGGGCTGCCTGTTCGGCAATGGCGAGCGCACCGGCAATTGCTGCCTGGTGACGGTGGGGCTCAACATGTACACGCAGGGGGTCGATCCCGGCCTCGATTTCTCGGACATCGACGCGATCATCGAGACGGTCGAATACTGCAACCAGATCCCGGTCCACCAGCGCCATCCCTATGGCGGCGAACTGGTGTTCACCGCCTTCTCGGGCAGCCATCAGGACGCGATCAAGAAGGGCTTCGAGGCGCAGGCCGCCCGCAACGACCAGTTGTGGCGCGTGCCCTACCTGCCGATCGACCCGCACGATCTGGGCCGCGATTACGAGGCGGTGATCCGCGTCAACTCGCAGTCCGGCAAGGGCGGCTTCGCCTGGGTGCTGGAACAGGACCAGGGACTGAAGCTGCCCAAGCGGCTGCAGGCCGACTTCTCCAAGCACGTCCAGCGGATCGCCGACGAACTGGGCCGCGAGCTCAACGCCGCCGACATCTGGCAGGTGTTCCGCGAGGCCTATTTCGTGAAGGTCGACAAGCGGCGCTTCCGCCTGGTCGATTACGACGAAGGCCGCGCCGCGGATGGCGAGCGCATCTTTACCGGCACGATCGAGGTCGACGGGGTCGCGCAAAGCGTGTCGGGCCGCGGCAAGGGCCTGATCTCGTCGGTCCTCGCCACACTCAAGAACGCCTTCGGGGTCGAGCTGGAAGTGCGCGACTATTCCGAACACGCGCTCAGCACCGGGACCGATGCGAACGCGGCCGCCTATCTCGAATGCGCCCTGCCCGACGGACGCGTGGTCTGGGGGGTCGGGATCGACGAGGACGTGGCCTCGGCCAGCGTCCGCGCCATATTGAGCGCCGCCAACGGCGCCACACGGGAGTGATGTGACATGAAGCGATTTCTTGCCTTCGTCGTGCTACCGGCCCTGTTCCTTGGGGCATGCCAGTTGCGGAAAGACGACGAGGGCAAGGATCGCGCCGAAATCCATGCCTTGCTGGTGTCCTACGGCAGCACGCTCGACGCGCGCGACTTCGACGGCTTCGCGAAGCTGTTCGCGAAGAACGGGGTCTACGTCACCGGGTCCGGCAAGGGCGTGAGCGGCAAGGAAGCCGGGGAGACCATGCGGCAGGTGTTCGCCGAGAACGCGCTGGGCTTCAGGGAGCCGAACTTCCACGTGTTCCTCAACGAGGTGGTAGCGCTCGACGATATCGACCACGCCCATGCCAGCTCGATGTCGCTCTACATGGTCCCGGGGGCGGACAACCGCCCGACCCCGGCGCTGATGGCGCGCTACGAGGACAAGCTCGTGCGCGAGGACGGCGCGTGGAAGTTCGCCAGCCGCAAGGTGATCAGCCTGATTCCCGCTCCGCCGAAGAAGTAGCTAAGCTCCCGCCCGACCAACGAGTCGGGAGAGGGAATATGATTCGTCGCGCCGTTCTGGCCGCAGCATTGCTCGTCGCGCCCATCGCGGGCCAGGCCGCATCCCCCGAGACACCGCTGGAACGGCGGGTCGGGCAGCTTGAGGCCCGCCTTCAGCATGCCGAGGACACGCTCGCCATCCAGCGAGTGATGACGGACTACGCCAGGTTCATCGATGCCGAGGATTACGACAGCTACGCCGCGCTTTTTGCCCCGGACGGCATCTGGCAGAACGGCACCAGCGTCCATCGCGGGCCGGCCGAGATCAAGGCGATGCTGGTCGGCCTGTTCGGCACCCCGCCGCCGGGCTTCGTCAATGGCGAGAGTTTCCACCTGGTCTCGAACATGGAGGTGAACGTCGACGGCGATCATGCCACCGCGCGCTCGCGCTACCTGTTCGTGATGCGCGGCGACGGCGGCGCGCCGGTGCCGATGCTGGCCGGCCGCTACGAGGACGAGTTCGTGCGGATCGGCGGGACATGGAAAATCCAGCACCGCACCGACTTCTCGGTGATGCCCACCCCGGCGGAATGGCTCAAGACGATCACCGCGCGCAACGCGGCCAAGGCCAAACCCTGATCGCTACTTAAGGTACTTGTCGTACCACGCCAGCCACCGCTTCATCCGGTCGACGACATAACTCGGCCGGGTGAAGTGGTGATACTGGTCCGGGTAGATCACCAGCTCGCTGTCGATCCCCTGGGTCTTGAGCGCCTGGTACATCTGCTCGCTCGCCAGCGTCGGCACGTTCACGTCCGCCCCGCCGACCATGTAGAGCGTCGGGGTCTTGATCCGGTCGGCGTGGAGGAACGGGTAGGAGTTCTTGATCCAAACATCGAGGTTCTTCCACGGCACGCCGAGCTCGGTGTCGTAGTCGAGCACGTATTGGTCGGTGCCGTAACCGGCGAAGACGTTGCCGATCGAGGCCCCCGCCATCGCCGCCTTGAAGCGCGTGTCCGACGCGATCAGGTAATTGGTCGCCATCCCGCCATAGGACCACCCGCCGACCACGAGCCTGTCGGGGTCCGAAATCCCTTTGCTCACCGCCAGATCGACCAGCGCGAGGTCTTCGGGCACGTCCACCCCGCCCCACGCGGCATTGAGCGCATTGGCATAGGCGGTCCCGCGCCCGGTGCTGCCGCGCGGGTTGGGGGTCAGCACCACGAAGCCGGCCCCGGCGAACACGTTCTGCCACATGTCGAACGACCAGTCGTATTGCGCGGCCGGCCCGCCATGCGGGTGGAGGATCGTCTTGAGCTTCTGCCCCGCGGCGACGCCCGGCGCCGAGGCCGGCGGGGTGAGGATGAACCCGTGGACCTCGGTCCCATCGGGCCCCTTCCACGCGTTGAAGGTCAATTGGCCGAAGTCGATTTCCTTCAGCCAGTCGTCGTTCTGGTGGCTGAGCGGGCGCAATTTGCCCGCATCGAAGGCATAGACCTCGAACGGCTTGCGGGGCGAGCTCTGCAGCAGCGCGGTATGGCCGTTCTTCGCGATCGTCGGGCTCGCGACGACGAATTCGCCCTCGGCCAGCCGGCTCACCGCGCCGCCGTTCGGCGAAACCGACGCCAGCACCTGCTTGCCGTCGTCTTCCAGCACGAAGCGGATCGCCTTGCCGTCGGGGGTCCACACCGGGCTGAAATAGGTGTTGCGATCGAGATCCTTGGTCAGCAGGCGCGGCTCGCCCCCCGTCGAGGGGATCACCGCCACCGTGTTGGCGGCGTAATAGATCAGCTTGGGGTCGCCGTTGCGGATATAGGCGATCTGCTTCCCGTCCGGGCTCCACGCGGGATAGGCCCCCGCATCCTGCGGCACGTCCGCGCCTTCGTAAGTGGTGAGCCGGAACGGCGCGGCGCCCGGCATGGCGACCGCGGCGATGAAGATGTCGCTGTTGTAGGTCCGGTCGGGATCGGGCGCGCGCTTGGAAGCGAAGGCGACCTTGGTGGAGTCGGGCGACCAGGCGGGGAGATATTCGTCGTAATCCCCGTCGGTCATCCGCTTCATCGTGCCCGCGGCGAGATCGTAGAGGAACAGGCGCTGGCGGCGGTTGTCGAGGATGCCGATGTCGTCGACCTTGAAGTGATAGCGGTCGACCACGATCGGCGCGGGGATCTCGTCGCCGTTCGAATCCTTGCCGAGGTCGGGCTGCTTGTCGCTGACGATCAGCGCGAGATACTTGCCGTCGGGCGAGAAGGCGAAATCGTCGACCGATCCCGCGATCCCGTCGAGCGGCTTGGCCTCGCCGCCGTTCATCGGCAGCAGCCACAGCCTGGTCTCGCCCTGCTTGTCCTTGTCGGCCCGGCTCGAGAGGAAACCGAGCGTCTTGCCGTCGGGGCTGAACTTCGCGCCGCTCTCGCTCTCGCCCGCGCGCCCGGTCAACTGGCGCGGCGCGGCACCGTCCCACGGGGCGAGCCAGATGTGCGAGGCCATCTGGTCCGCCGCGGTGTCATAGGTCGTGACGGTGTAGGCAACCGCCGACCCGTCGGGCGCGATCTGCGGATCGCCGACCATCTGTTCCTTGAGCTGGTCTTCGGGCCCGATCGGGCGGGCGAAGACGGCAACGGGCAGCACGGCAAGCGCCAGCGCAGAGGCGGTGATCAGCAGTCGCATGAAAGATCTCCCTGTTGAGAGACCTTTCTACGCAATCGCCGCCTGCGCACAATTGCTTACCGGTGAAACTAGGGCGCGACCGTCACCGTGCCCTGCCACAGGATGTCGCGCGAAGAACGGCCGAGATAGACCGTGTAGTCGCCCGGCGCGACCCGCCAGCCGGGCGCATCCTCGTTCCAGTAGCGCAGATCCTCGCGCTTCACCGCGATCGCCACGTCCTTCGCCTCGCCCGGCTTCAGCGTGACCTTGGCGAAGCCCTTGAGCTGCTTCGGCGCCGGCCCGGCCTCCGCCGGGAAGCCGAGATAAAGCTGGAGCACCTCGCTCCCCGCGCGCTTGCCGCTGTTGGTCAGCCGCGCGCTCGCAAGGATGCCGCCGTCAGGCTGGAGGCTCGCGCTTTCGCCCGTCACCCCGATCCGGCCGTAGGAAAGCCCGTAGCCGAAGGGGAACAGCGGCTGCTGGCCGTGCGCATCCCAATAGCGATAGCCGACCAGCACGCCCTCGTCGAAATAGGAGGTGTCGAGCCGCCCGGTCGCGGGATCGACCGTTCCGGGGAATTCGTAGGAATGGGTCGCCGGGCCCTGGCTTGCGTCCGCGGGGAAGGTCACCGGCAGGCGCCCGTCCGGCTCGCGGTCGCCGAACAGCATGCCCGCGACCGCCGGGCCATAGGCATCGCCGCCCATCCAGGTCTCGAGCACGCCGCGCACCTTGGGCAGCCACGGCATCGCGACCGGCCCGCCGGTGCTCAGCACCACCACCGTGTTCGGATTGGCCGCCGCGACCGCCGCGATCAGCGCGTCCTGGTCGTTCTGGAGCGACAGCGAGGCGCGGTCCATGCCTTCGCCGAAGCGCTCGCCCGCGAACACCACCGCGACATCGGCCTGCTTCGCCGCCGCCACCGCCCGCGCGATCAGATCGTCGGGCGGGGCATAGCCGAAGCGCAGGCTCAGCCCCATGTCCTGCCCGAACATCGTCATCCGCTCGGGCCGCAGCGCCGCGCGCGGGGTATAGTCGATCCGCACCTCGACCGGCCTGCCCGCCTGCAACTCCACCGGCGCGAAGATCGCATTGGCGAAGTCCGCCAGCTCGAATTCGGAGCGAAGCTTGCCGTCGACGAACAGCCGCGCCGAACCGGAGCCGTGCAGCGCGAACTTGTGAAGGCCGCTCACCTGCGGCGTGAACCGCGCCGTGTAACGCACCGACCACTGGTTGTTTTCCGGCAGGCCCGCGATCGCCGGCGCCTTCGCCAGCGACGGATCTGCCACCACTTCGCTCGCCAGCGGCGTGCCCGAGAAATCGAGGTTCGGATTGGCGTAATACTCGGCCGCGAAACCGGCCGCGCCGTTCGCGGCGGTGAACAGGCCCGGCGCGGGTTCCGGCAGCGGAGCCGTGCCAAGGGTCCCCTGTGCGTAGGCAACCTTGACCTTGCCCGCCGCCCGCGCCTCGATCGCATCGAGCGCCGGCACCAGGTGCTTCGGATCGACATAGGGCGAACCCAGCTCGACCACATCGGCCTTCGGCCCCGCCTGCATCCCGATCACCGCGACCGAGCGCACCTGCGCGCCGAAGGGCAGGATGCCCGCGTCGTTCTTGAGCAGCACGCTGCCGCCGGCGAGAATCTCGGCCGCGGTCTCGCGCGCCGCCGGGGTCGATACGTCGTCGCCGACCTTCTTCGGCGGATCGTCGAAGATGCCGAGCCGGTAATAGGGGATCAGGCGGCGCAGGATCATGTCGTCGAGCCGGCTTTCGGGCACGTCGCCGTCGCGTACCGCGTCGGCAAGGCTCTTTTCATGCGCCAGCGCGGCGTTGAAGCTGCTCGCGACGAACGATCCGCTGTCGAGCCCCGCCATCACCGCGCGGGTGATGCTGCGCTGTCCGCTCGGGAAATCGGGCCCGACGAAACCGTCGAAGCGCCATTCGCGCTTGAGGATGTCGAACAGATGCGCGTTCTCGCAGGAATAGACCCCGTTGATGCGCGGGAACGAGCACATCACCCCGCCCGCGCCGCCCTGCTTCACCGCCGCCTCGAAGCTCGGCAGGTAGATCTCGCGCAGCGCCTTCTCGCTCACCGCATTGTTGCCCGCCGGCGCCCCGCCCGAGGGCTGATCGCCGACGCGCCCGGCTTCCTGCCCGTAATTGGCGAAGTGCTTCATCTGCACCAGCACCTTGCGGTCGCCGATCGCCTTGACCTCGGCGGCGGCCTGGTGCGCCATCAGGAACGGATCCTCGCCCATGCTTTCGGACAGGCGGCCGAACTTCCAGCTCCGCGCGACGTCGAACGCCGGGCCGAGAATCGTGCCGAGTCCGGCCGCGCGAAATTCGCTGCCGATCACGTCGCCGTATTTGGCCGCGATCGCGGGATCGAAACTCGCCCCTACCGCCAGCGGTGATGGCAGCGCGGTCGCCGTCGCCCCCCGCACCAGCCCGGCCGGCCCGTCGGATCCGCCGATCTGCGGGATGCCGAGTTCCTTCCCAACGTCGCGCACGTTGGTGGCTGCCGCCTTGTCGGCATCGAGTCCCGGCGGCGGCGGCGAGAGGAACCGCAATTTTTCTTCGACCGTCCTGAACTGCTCCAGCACGAAGCGCGCCCGGCACTCGGGGCTGTACGACGGATCGGCCCAGGGCTTGTCCTCGCCCGGCTTCGCGGCGCAGTCCTGGCCTTGCGAGCCCCACAGGGCGGCCTGCGCGGAAACCTGCGCCGCGCCGGGTCCACTCGCGCAAAGCGCGCTGCCCAGCAGTAATGCGATCGTGAGTGCGCGCCGCGCCATGGTTCCTCCCATAGAATTCTGTTTGCCCCGGCCATCGACTGACAACGTTGTCTCGTCAAGAGCGGAGCGACCTCCCCTTTCGCCGAAGCGGCGTGCCGTAGCGCATTTTCCTACACGCCCCAAACCTGCTAGCCCGGCCGGATGACCACCCGTTTGCTCATGCCAGAACCCGCCGGAACGGGCGACCGCGGCGGGCGGGATTTTTGCCTCTATAACCCTGTCACATGTGTCACACCCCTCCCGGCGCGATGTGTCACCTTGCGCGGAGCGAACTGATGCCCCTGCCCCCGATTTTCGACCGCCTGCGCCTGCCGGTGATCGGCTCGCCGTTGTTCATCGTCTCGAACCCGGACCTGGTGATCGCGCAATGCAAGGCGGGGATCGTCGGCAGCTTCCCTACGCTCAATGCGCGGCCATCGGGCATGCTCGACGAATGGCTGCACCGGATCACCGAGGAACTGACCGCGCACGACCGCGACCATCCCGAGAGCCCTTCGGCGCCCTTCGCCTGCAATCTGATCGTCCACCGTTCGAACCCCCGGCTGATGGAAGACGCGGCAGTGCTGGCGAAATGGAAGGTGCCGCTGGTGATCACCTCGCTCGGTGCGGTCGAGGAGATCAACCGGGGGGCGCACAGCTGGGGCGGGATCGTGCTGCACGATGTGATCAACCAGCGCTTCGCCCACAAGGCCATCGAGAAGGGCGCCGACGGGCTGATCCCGGTCGCGGCCGGCGCCGGCGGCCATGCCGGGGCGCAATCGCCCTTCGCGCTGATGCAGGAGATCAGGGAGTGGTTCGACGGGCCGGTCGCGCTGTCGGGAGCGATCGCGCATGGTCGCTCGATCCTCGCGGCGCAGGCGATGGGGGCGGACTTCGCCTATATCGGCAGCCCGTGGATCGCGACGGTCGAGGCCAATGCGGTCGAGGCCTACAAGCAGGCGATCGTCGACGGCGAGGCGAAGGACATCGTCTATTCGAACCTTTTCACCGGGGTGCACGGCAATTACCTGCGCCGCTCGATCGAGAACGCCGGGATGGATCCCGATCGCCTGCCCGAAAGCGATCCGAGCAAGATGGATTTCAGCCAGGTGACCGGCAGCGAGGCCAAGGCGTGGAAGGATATCTGGGGCTCGGGCCAGGGCATCGGTGCGGTCCACGCGATCGAGCCGGTCGCCGCCCGGGTCGCGCGGCTGGCCGCGGAATACGAGGAGGCGAAGCGTCAGTTGGCGGCCAGGACCGGGATGAAGGCGTCCTGACTGGCACCCCACAGCGCTTCCGCCATCGCGTCGAGCTCGCCGAAGTCGATCCCGGCGCCGGGCCGATCGCGCAGGTTGAGCCGCAACGGGCGACGCTGTGCCAGCAGCCGGCGACGCAACGCCCGCTGCAGCAGGGCGAGCCGCATCCAGGCCTGGTCGAGCGCGATTTCGGGCGCCCGCAGGCGCAGGTCGGACCACGCCGCCTCCACCTGCCCGACCCGTTGCGCGACCAGTTCGTTGTAGACGCGGTGCGGCCCCCGGTGGAGCGGTAGGCCGATCCGGGCCGCGGCAGCCTCGGACGCGGGCAGCAGCAACCCGTTGAGCCGGAAATCGTCGAACCCGAGCCGCTCGTGCCCGACCGCCGCGAACAGCGCGCCATAGCAGCGCCCGCCCAGCAACTGGCTCGGCAAGAGATGGTGGCGCTGCATTCCGGACTGGTGCCCGGGCATGCCGCGCCGGTTGACCGAGCGGAACGGCAGTCGCCTGCGCGCCGCCGCCCCGCCCTGGATCATGCGGCGCTGACGCGCACGAAGCGCCGGTTGGGCGAGGGATCGAGCCGCAGCGCCGCGCCGTCGGGGCCGGTCGCGCCCTCGGGCCGTTCGATCGGCCCCCGCTCGACCAGCTCGTGGATCAGCCGCAGCGCAAGTTGGGCCGAACCGGCACCGCGCCCGGCAATCTCGGGTTCCAGCCGCAGTTCCTGCCCGGTGAAGAAGGCCAGGCCTTCGCTCTGCATCCCCCCGTCGGGCGCCTTGAGCAGCGCGGTGAGCCCTAGGGCGGGGAAGGCGCCGCCCTCGAGCCAGCGCGTCACGCTGCGGCGGAAATGGCCCGGGCCGCTCAGCGTGCGCGCGGGAAGCCATCCGACCGCGACGATCCCCGGCAGTTCGCACAATTGCATGGCGAGCCACATCTGGCTGCGCACCACCGGCATCATCGCCGCGCCCGCTGCGAGATGCGGGCCGGGAGTAAGCGTCAGCGCGGCGTATTGAAACGCGTTGAAGCCCGGCGGAAGGTCGAACAGGTTCGCATGAAGCTCATGGATCTCGGCATTCCCGGGGGCGAGCCCCTTGAGGTCGAAGGTCAGCCCATTGACCAGCAATTCCAGCCAGTTGCCGTCGCTATCCGGAGGCGGATCGTGGCTGACCGCGAATTCGCCGGATGCCGCCAGGCGATGGATCGACGAAGCGTCGGGCTGCGCCGCCCCGTCGAACAGCAGGGACAGCACGGCTGCGGGTCGCGCAATCCTGGACTGATCCTGTGCGATGGCGTTGCGCCCCCTTCGTGCCAAGGCCCGGCGTTGTGGCGCGAAAGGCGGATGCCGTCGAGTCCCGCAAGGGGAGATCGCTCGGGTTCGGACGCATCAGAACACGCCGAGCGCCAACCCCTCCGCGAGCGCCGCACCGAGGTCCCGGCAACGCGCCAGCACCGGCGGGGGGACAGTCTTGGGCGCGCAAATCGCCTCCGGCGTTTGGGCGGCGAGATTCGCGATCAGCGGCTCTGCAACCCGTTTCAGCCGCCAGCCCGTGACGATCCGGTCGATCTGCGCCTGCGCCCCGGTCCCGTCCGATCCCGCGGCGATCAGCGTCGCATAGGCCCGCCCTTCGAGCTGCCCGAGCAACGGATAATAGCAACGGTCGAACAGGTCCTTCATCGTGCCGGACATCGTCCCGAGATTCTCCGGGCAGGCGAACAGATAGGCCTGCGCGGCAAGCAGATCGGCCGGTTCCGCGGCGCTGGCGTACAGCAGCCGCGCACGGCCCCCCGCTGCTTGGCCGCCCGCTCCTTGGCCGCCCGCCCCCTCGAACGCCGCGCGCGCCATGGCCTCGGCGGCGCCGGTACGGCTGTGCCACAGGATCGCGAGCGGCGGACTGTCCATAACGCCAGCATCCGCCCCGCCCGGCGATTGTCAATTGCTGTCCGGATCGGGTAGCTGTCCGGCATGGCATCCCGACACGTCCCGGCCGTCCTCGGAGTGGAGCGCTCGCTCGGCGGGCGCGGCTGGCAGTGGCGCGGCGGCAACATGGATCTGGGCGGCGCAAACGGCGGCGGCATCGCCGGGCTGGAGGACGACATCGTCACCCAGTTGCTGCTCGCGCGCGGCGTTGCGCGCGAGGACCTCGCCCGCCATCGCACACCGACGCTGCGCGGCTTCCTTCCCGACCCGAGCCAGTTCCGCGACATGGACGCGGCCGCCGAGCGCCTGGCCGAAGCCGTGCTCGGGCAGGAGACCGTGACCGTCTACGGCGATTACGACGTCGATGGGGCGACCAGCGCGGCGCTGCTGGTCCGGCTGCTGCGCCTGCTGGGGCAGCCGGCGCGCTACTACATTCCCGACCGCCTGCTCGAGGGCTACGGGCCCTCGGGCGAAGCGCTGGTGCGGCTGGCGGAGGAAGGCAGCAGCCTCATCGTCACCGTCGATTGCGGCGCGATGGCGCACGACGCGTTGGACCAGGCGCACCGCGCGGGGGTCGACGTGATCGTGGTGGATCACCACAAATGCGCCGCCGAGCTTCCGGTCGCCGCGGCGCTGGTCAATCCCAACCGGCTGGACGAAGGCGACATCGGCGCGGCGCACGGCCACCTCGCCGCGGTCGGCGTCGCCTTCCTGCTGGCGATCGCGACCGTGCGGACCCTGCGCCAGCGCGGCTATTTCGAAACCCGCCCCGAGCCGGACCTGCTCGCCCTGCTCGATCTGGTCGCGCTCGGCACGGTGGCCGATGTCGCCGCGCTGCACGGACTCAACCGGGCGATGGTGGCACAGGGGCTCAAGGTAATGGCGCGGCGGGAAAACACCGGCATGGCCGCGCTGATCGATGCGAGCCGCCTCAACCGCGCACCAAGCTGCAGCGACCTCGGCTTCGCGCTCGGGCCGCGGATCAACGCGGGCGGACGGGTCGGCGAATCGACCCTGGGCGTGCGGCTGCTGACCACCGAGGACCCGGAAGAGGCGCGTGCGATCTCGGCGCAGTTGTCGCAGCTCAACGAGGAACGCCGCGCGATCGAGGCCGAGGTGCAGGAAGCCGCCGAGGCGCAGCTGGCCGCGCAGCACAACCGCGCGGTGCTGGTGCTTGCCGGCAAGGGCTGGCACCCGGGCGTGATCGGGATCGTCGCCGGGCGGATCAAGGAGAAGACCGGCAAGCCGACGCTGGTCATCGCGCTCGACGCCGATGAAAACGGCAATGGCAAGGGTTCGGGCCGCTCGGTCGGCGGGGTCGATCTGGGGGCGGCGATCATCGCGGCGCGCGAGCACGGGCTGCTGGTCGCGGGCGGCGGGCACGCGATGGCGGCCGGGCTGACGGTTGCTCCGGCCAGGCTCGACGCCCTCGCCCAATGGCTCGACGAACGGCTTTCGGCCGCGGTCATGCGCGCGCTGGAGGAACGCTCGATGCTGCTCGACCTCGCGGTCGCTCCCGGTGGGCTGACCCCCGGCCTGGTCGAGACGCTCGACAGCGCCGGCCCCTTCGGGGTCGGCTGGCCGGCACCGCGGGTCGCGGTCGGTCCGGTTCGGCTGGTCAAGGCCGATCTTGTCGGGAAAGACCATGTGCGGGTGATCGCCAGCGGGCGCGACGGCGCCTCGTTCAAGGCGATCGCCTTCCGCGCCGCGGAGACCGAGCTCGGGCAGGCGCTGCTGCACGGAGCGAAAGGGCGGTCGCTGTGGCTCGCGGGCCGCGCGAAGATCGACGACTGGGGCAGCCGGCCGCAGGCGGAACTGCATCTCGAAGACGCGGCCTGGGCCGATTGAATCGGCGGCGCTACTCTGGGGGTTGACCCGGCCCGGCCCCGCCCCTAAGTGCGCGGGCCTGCAACGCAGTGGCCCCTTCGTCTAGCGGTTAGGACGCGGCCCTTTCACGGCTGAAACACGGGTTCGATTCCCGTAGGGGTCACCAACTTGCAGCGGGCGCCCGGCGCCCCGGATCTGCCGGATTTCCGGCCCCTTCGTCTAGCGGTCAGGACGCGGCCCTCTCACGGCTGAAACACGGGTTCGATTCCCGTAGGGGTCACCAGCGCGGAGCGGTTTTGCGGAACCCCGCAGTCCGTGGCGATCCGATCCCGCTTCCCGCACTCAACCGCTTTGCCGCCGGGGCGACACCCGGCCGCCCCGGATGTCCCGATAGCGGGCTGCCGTCGCGGCGAGATCGGCCGCCTTGCCGGTCAGTGGACCCGCCAGGAAGGCAGCGAGCAGGTCCGCCGTCGCCTGCTGCGTCTCCGCCGGACCTCGCTCGCCGCCGATCGCCTGCGCCAGCAGCCAGCGCCCGGGCGGCGCGAAGAAGAACGGCAGGTCGGTGAAGCTGTAGTGGTTGGCGTGCCCGATCTCGTAGCGGAAACCCGGCGCACTCATATTCGCGAGCAGCCTGCCGTTGCCTTCGACGAATTGATCGCCATGGGGCGTCTCGGCGGGATCGCTCTCGATCAGCAGGAACGGGCGGGCAAGCTTGCGCGCGGTCAGGTCGCCATAGGGCGTGCCGTCGATATTGGCCGCGGCCACCACGCGGGAATCCTCGCCGAGCGCGGCGATTGCGGCCGCTCCGCCGAAGGAATGGCCGATCACCGCCACTTTCGACCCGTCGATCCGGCCGCGCAGGCGGGGCGAGAGGGCTTCGGGACGGGCAAGCCGGTCGATCACGAAGCAGATATCGGCCGCTCTGCGGGCCTGCTCGCGGATCATATAGGGGATCTTGTCGCGTTCTCCCGGCAGCACGATCTCGCGCGTCCCGACCACCCGGCCGTCGGGAAGCTCGGTCACTCCCGCCTCGTAGGGATGGTCCAGCGCGAAGACCGCGAAGCCGCGGCTGGCGAGGCGAGTCGCCAGTCCGGTGTAGGCTGCGCGCGGAGCGCCGTAGCCGGGCGAGAAGATCACCACCGGCCACGGCCGCTCGCCGCCGGCGAGCGGCGCCCGGGGCGCGGCATGGCTGTCGATCTGGCCGTAGCGGGCGAGCAGAAAGCCGGGCAGGCCGCTGACCGTCGCCGGCATGCGTCCGGTTCCGTCGATATAGGGCAGACGCGCGCCGCCGGTCGGTCCGCGCTGCTTGGCAGGGTACCAGACCTGAGCGATCACAGCCCGGCGGTCGGCCGGATCGGCCGTGTGGGGCTCATCGCGCGAGAAGTCGGTCCAGCGGTAGATCTCCGTGCCAACCGCGTATCCCCCGTCGGGAGGCGGCAGCGCCGGGACCGCCGGCATGATCCAGACGCCGACGCAGGCGGCCGCGATCGTGGCGAAGCCGAGCCGGCCGAGCCACCGCAGCACCGCGCCGGTCTTGGGCGGCGGAAGGGCGCTGAGGCCAAGCAGGATATAGGCGGGGACGTCCTGCCAGGTGAAGCCGCACAAGATCCACTGGCCGCCCGCCAGCAGAACCGCGAGGCCGGCCGCGGCGATCCGCAGGCGGGGCCGCCAGGCGGGCACGAACAGCCGCCAGGCGGCCAGAGCCAGCACCGCGGCCAGCAATATCGTATCGGGAAGCAGCACCGGTTCGCTCTCGTTTCCAAAAGTCCGGCATCGGCGCCCGGGATCCCGCGCCTGTGCCCAGTCGCTCAACGGCCGATCCCTGAACGGAGCGCGGTTTTTACCATCGCGCAGACCGGATCGGGAAGTCCAAAACGGGGACCGCGGTCGCGCGGCACGTTTCAAAGTATATGACAAAAAACACGATCCGCTGGCGATCAGCGATGCGCGCCGCTAATTGCTCGGCCGATGTCCCAAGCCCGCTCCCTCCCCTGGCCCGGAATCGCGGTCGCGGTCGCAACCGGGATCGGCATGGTCCTGGCGGGCGCGGATATTTGGCTCACGCTGGCGGTGTTGCTGCTGTGGATCGGCTCGCTCTGGCTCATCCGCCCGGTCGAGCAGGTGATCCAGCCCCAGACCGACAGCGTCCAGCTTACCCGCGACGGAATGCGCGACATGATCGAGCAATTCAGCTTGCCGCTGCTGCTGCTCGACATGAACCGCGTGATCATCGCCAATTCGGCGGCGCGCGTGGTGTTCGGCAAGCATATCGTCGGCCAGGATGCGCGAATCGCGCTGCGCCACCCGCAGGCGATCGCGCTGCTCGACCGCAAGCGCGGCGGCTCGGCGACGATCCAGGGGCTGACCACGCCCAAGAGCATCTGGAAGCTCACCCGCCATGCGATCAACGAGCGCTATTGGGTGATCGAACTGCACAACCGCACTGCCGAGGCCGACATCAGCCGCGCGCATACGGACTTCGTCGCCAATGCCAGCCACGAGCTGCGCACCCCGCTCGCCTCGATCATCGGCTATGTCGAGACGCTGACCGAAGAAGGGCAGAAGCCCGACCCGAAAACCGCCGCCAAGTTCCTCGACACGGTGCTGCGCGAAGCCAAGCGGCTGCAGAGCCTGGTCAGCGATCTGATGTCGCTCTCGCGGATCGAGGCCGAAAAGCACGATCAGCCCGCCGAGCGGATCGATCTCGCGAAGCTGGTCGCCAAGGCCGCCAAGGAAGCCGGTGCCGCCGACGACAAGGAGCGGGTCCGGATCGACGTGCCCAAGGCCGAGGTGCCGGCACGCGGGGATACTCAGCAACTCGAACAGCTGGTGCGAAATCTTACCGACAACGCACTGAAATACGGGAGTTCGAAAACCAAGGTCGATGTGAGGCTGGCGATCGAGGAAGGCGATCGCGCGGTCATCACCGTGACCGATCGCGGCGAAGGGATCGATCCCGAGCACATCCCCCACCTCACCCGCCGCTTCTACCGCACCGATCCGGGGCGGAGCCGCGCGGCCGGCGGTACGGGGCTTGGCCTGGCGATCGTCAAGCACATCGTCGAGCGCCACCGCGGGCGGCTCGACATCGCGAGCAAGCTTGGAGAAGGCACGGTTGTGACCGTGAGACTGCCGACAATCGACAAAACCTCCTAGGGCTTGTCATACACGTGTCACATAAGTCCAACATCGGGCGGGCACTCAGCCGTTAGGCATCGTGTTGCCCAACCGGGGACGAGACCCATGAAAACCCAGCCCTCGCTCGCTCTTTCCCTTGCCGCCCTTGCAGCGTCGCTGCTGCTGGCGGGTTGCGGAGGCGGCGGCCAACAGACCCGCGATTCGATTCGCGCGGTCGGTTCCTCCACCGTGCTCCCCTTCGCCAAGGTCGTTTCGGAAACCTTCGCGGCCGACAATCCGGGCTTCAAGGCCCCGATCATCGAGGGCAACGGCACCGGCGGCGGGATGAAACTGTTCTGCGCCGGGATCGGTGCCCAGCATCCGGACATTGCGGACGCCTCGCGCCGGATGAAGAAATCCGAATACAGCGACTGCGCCAGCCACGGGGTAAACCAGATCGTCGAGATCCAGGTGGGGATCGACGGGATCGCCTTCGCCAACGCCAGGAGCGGAGCGGCCATGGCCCTGACCCCGGCAGACGTCTACAAGGCGATCGCCGCGAACCCGTTCGGCAAGCCCAACACCGCGAAGACCTGGCACGACGTCAATCCGGCGCTGCCGGCGGTTCCGATCATGGTCTACGGCCCGGCCACCATCTCCGGCACGCGCGACGCGCTCAAGGAGCTGGTCCTGAACCGCGGCTGCGACAGCGATCCGGCGACCAAGGCCCTGGCCGAGAGGGACAAGGAAAAGCACGACAAGATCTGCGGCGACCTGCGGACCGACGGCGCCTATGCCGACACTGCGGACAACTACAATCTGATC
Source organism: Novosphingobium sp. (assembly GCA_017744735.1). Classification (GTDB taxonomy): domain Bacteria; phylum Pseudomonadota; class Alphaproteobacteria; order Sphingomonadales; family Sphingomonadaceae; genus Andeanibacterium. The sequence continues at coordinate 133,453 of JAGIAR010000007.1, forward strand.
GTCCAGAAGCTCGAGGCGAACGACCAGGCGGTGGGCATCTTCGGCTATTCCTATCTCGAAGAGAACGCCGACAAGCTGAAGGGCCTCCCCATCGGCGGAGTGATGCCGAGCTACGCGACCATCGCCGACGGCAGCTATCCGGGCGCGCGCCCGCTCTATATCTACCTCAAGAAGGCGCATATCGGCGCGGTGCCCGGGCTGCAGGAATTCGTCGGAGCCTGGCCGAAACTGTGGGGTACCGACGGCCCGCTGGCGAAGGCGGGGATGATCGCGATGCCCGACGCGCTGCAGGCGCAGCAGGCCAGGGTGGTGGCCGACCTGACCCCGCTCGATCCTGCCGCGCTCAAGTAGGACGGACCGAACCCGATCATGTCACCCGTCGTTCCGATCCTGTTCGCGCTGGGCCTGGGATTGAGCGGGTGGCTCGCGGCCCGCGCCCGCGCGCGCGGGTTCCAGCGCACCTTCGGCCGCGCGGGGATGGCCGCGCTGCCGCAATATTACGGCTGGTACGTCGCCCTGTGGATCGTCGTGCCGGCGCTGCTGTTCGCCGCGATCTGGTCCTCCGTCAGCCCGGATCTGGTGCTCGCGCATGTGCTGGCCGATCCCGCCGCGGCGAAGCTTCCCGCCTTCGGGTTCCAACGCCAGGCGATCCTGACCGAGGCGCGCGCGCTTGCCGAGGGCACCGTCACAGCGGGCTTCAATCCGCTGTCCAAGCCCCTGGTCGCTCCGTTTCGCGAGGCCTTGCGGCAATTGGGCACGATCGGCCTGCTCGGCACGGTGCTGCTCGGGCTGGCGGGCGGCGGGTTCGGCTTCATCCGCCTCCGGCCGGATTTCGCAGCGCGCGGCCGGGTGGAGCGGGCAACCATGACCGGGTTGCTGATCGCCTCGCTGGTCGCGATCTTCACCACCTTCGGCATCCTCGCCTCGCTTGCCTTCGAGACCCTACGGTTCTTCCAGCTCGTCAATCCGCTCGATTTCCTGCTCGGGACCAACTGGAGCCCCGACCCCATGGCGCCTGCCAACGCCGGGCTCGACCACAATTACGGTGCGGTGCCCCTGTTCTGGGGCACCATCTATATCGGCGCGGTGATCGCGATGATCGTCGCGATTCCGCTCGGGCTGATGAGCGCGATCTACCTTACCCAATATGCCTCCCCCGCGCTGCGCAAGTGGATGAAGCCGCTGCTCGAGATCCTCGCCGGCGTGCCGACCGTGGTCTACGGCTATTTCGCCGCGCTGACCGTCGCGCCGCTGGTGCGCGATGTGGCCCTGGCGATCGGCATCTCCGGCGCCTCCAGCGAAAGCGCGCTTGCAGCAGGGCTGGTGATGGGGATCATGATCATCCCGCTGGTATCGTCGATGGCCGACGACAGCATCGCGGCCGTGCCCCAGGCGATGCGCGACGGCAGCCTGGCGCTGGGCGCGACCAAGTCCGAGACCATTCACCGCGTGATCGTGCCCGCCGCCCTGCCCGGCATCGTCGCCGGGATCATGCTCGCGGTCAGCCGCGCGATCGGCGAAACCATGATCGTGGTGATGGCGGCCGGGCGCACCGCCCGGCTCTCCGCCGATCCGCTCGACGGCATGACCACCGTGACCGCGCAGATCGTCGCGCTGCTGACCAGCGAGGGTACCCCGGACCATCCGGCCACGCTCTCGGCCTATGCGCTCGGCTTCGTGCTGTTCCTGGTCACGCTGGCGCTCAACTTCATCGCCCTGCGCGTCGTCAAGCGGTTCCGCGAAGCCTATGAGTGACACCCCTTCCCCCGCCGCCCGCATCGCGGCCGGGCTCCGCCGCCGGCACCGGGCCGAACGGCGGTTCCGCGCCTTCGGCCTCGGCGCCGTCCTGCTGTCGGCGCTGGCGCTGGCGCTGCTGCTCGCGACCATGACCGCCAACGGCCTCGGCGGGTTCATGCGCGAGGAGTTGCGCTTTCCGCTCGATCTCACCGGCAGCGTACTCAACATCGATCCGGCGCGCCTCGGCGAGCCGGGCGCGGTCCAGGCGCTCGACGCCGCCGGACTGAAGGATGCGCTGGACCTGTCCGCGCGCAAGGCGCTGGGAGACCGCGCCGGCAATGAGCTGGCCAGCACCGCATGGCGCGAAGTCGCCGCGAGGCTGGTCGCCCATCCGGCGCTGCTCGACACCCGGTTCGAGGTCTCGGTCCCGGTCAGCGACGCACTGGCTAAGGCGATCCGGGGCGAAGGCAACCCGCAACTGACCGCGCTCGCGGGGCAGCTACGCCAGCGCGGCAGCCTGCACCGCGCCCTCGACACAGGCTTCCTCACCCGCTCGGATGCGACCAGTCCGCAGCAGGCAGGCATCTGGGGCGCGCTCAAGGGCTCGATCCTGACGATGCTGGTGACCCTGGGCGTGGCTTTCCCGATCGGGGTCGCCTCGGCGGTCTATCTCGAGGAATATGCGCCGAAAAACCGCTGGACCGACCTGATCGAAGTCTCGATCAACAATCTCGCCGCGGTCCCCTCGATCATCTTCGGCCTGCTCGGCCTTGCGGTATTCCTGTGGATCTTTCCCTATTACCGCTCGGCGCCGCTGGTCGGCGGGCTTACCCTAGCGCTGATGACCATGCCGGTGATCGTGATCTCGGGCCGCAACGCGATCAAGGCGGTGCCGCCCTCCATCCGCGACGGCGCACTGGCGATCGGCGCCTCGCCGATCCAGGTGGTGTTTCATCACGTCCTGCCGCTCGCTCTGCCGGGCATCCTCACCGGCACGATCATCGGCATGGCGCGCGCCCTGGGCGAGACCGCGCCGCTGCTGATGATCGGCATGCGCGCCTTCGTCGCGACCCCGCCCGGCGGATTCACCGATCCCGCCACCGCGCTGCCCGTGCAGATCTATTTGTGGTCCGACGAAATCGACCGCGGCTTCGTCGAACGGACATCGGCCGCGATTATCGTGCTATTGCTGTTCCTGCTCGCGATGAATGGTCTCGCCATTTACCTGCGCAACCGTTTCGAGAAGACTTGGTGACCAACGAAGCCCCCCGTCCCCACGCCCCGAAGATGACCGCCGACAAGGTCTCGGTCTATTATGGCGAGAAGAAAGCGCTTGACGAGGTTTCGATCGACATCCCGAGCGAATTTGTGACGGCCTTCATCGGACCCTCGGGCTGCGGCAAGTCGACCTTCCTGCGCACGCTGAACCGGATGAACGACACCATCGCCAATGCGCGGGTGGAGGGCTCGATCACCCTCGACGGGGAAGACATCTACCGCTCGGGGATGGACGTGGTCCACCTGCGCGCGCGCGTGGGGATGGTGTTCCAGAAGCCCAATCCCTTCCCCAAGTCGATCTACGAGAACATCGCCTACGGGCCGAAGATCCACGGCCTCGCCGAAAGCCGCGCCGATCTCGACGCGGTGGTCGAACGCTCGCTGCGGCGGGCGGGCCTGTGGGACGAGGTCAAGGATCGCCTGAGCGACAGCGGCACCGCGCTTTCGGGCGGCCAGCAGCAGCGCCTGTGCATCGCCCGCGCGATAGCGGTCGACCCCGAAGTGATCCTGATGGACGAGCCCTGCTCGGCGCTCGACCCGATCGCGACCGCGCGGATCGAGGAGTTGATCGACGAGCTGAAAGGCCGCTTCGCGATCGTGATCGTGACCCATTCGATGCAGCAGGCCGCGCGTGTCTCACAGCGCACCGCCTTCTTTCACCTTGGAAAAATGGTCGAATACGGCCAGACCTCGGACATCTTCACCAATCCGCGCGAAGAACGGACCAAGGACTACATAACGGGGCGGTACGGCTGATGAGCACCGAACACACGGTCAAGGCATTCGACGAGGACATCACCCGGCTGCGCGGACTGATTGCGGAAATGGGCGGCCTGGCCGAGCTCGCGATCCAGGAATCGCTCCATGCGCTGGTCAAGGGCGACGAGAAGCTGGCGCGAGAAGTGGTCCGCCGCGACAAGAAGATCGATGCGCTCGAGATCGAGGTCGACAAGCTCGCGGTCCGGGTGATCGCGCTGCGCGCGCCGATGGCCGACGACCTGCGCGAGGTGATCGCGGCGCTGAAGATCGCCGGGGTGGTCGAACGGATCGGCGATTACGCCAAGAACATCGCGAAGCGCACTTCGCAGATCGAGCATCACAAGCAGTTCGATCCGCTGACCCTGCTGCCCGCGATGGGCGAGGTCGCCGCCGAGATGGTCCACGACGTGCTGACCGCCTATGCCGCACGCGACCCGGTAACCGCGCGCGAGGTGATCGCCCGCGACGAGAAGGTCGACGCTTTCTACGAAAGCATCTTCCGCAATCTCGTCAGCCACATGATGGAAAACCCGGCGACCATCAGCAGCGCGGCCCAATTGCTGTTCGTCGCGCGCAGCATCGAGCGGATCGGCGACCATGCGACCAATGTCGCGGAGATGGTCTATTTCGCCGCCACCGGCACCTATGTGCCCGAGGCCGACGCGGAGGCCGAACCCGCCATCCATTGAATACGGGCCATTGAGTACCGCCCCGGGCCGCATGTTTGTCGTAAAGCTGTAATATCCATGTGGTGGGGGAAAGCGACAAGGAACGGAAACCGAACATGGCTGCACCCAAGCTCCTGCTCGTCGAAGACGATCCCGCGCTCGCGGAACTGCTCGAATACCGCTTTCAGGCCGAGGGCTATGCGGTGCGTACCACCGCCGACGGCGACGAGGCGCTGATCCTTGCCGACGAGGATGCGCCCGATCTGGTGATCCTCGACTGGATGATCGAAGGCACCAGCGGGATCGAGGTCTGCCGCCGCCTGCGCCGCGACAAGGCGACCGCGCATGTCCCCATCATCATGCTGACCGCGCGCGAGGCCGAGGACGACCGCGTGCGCGGGCTCGAGACCGGCGCGGACGATTACGTGACCAAGCCCTTTTCCCCGCGCGAGCTGCTCGCGCGCGTCTCCGCTGTGCTGCGCCGGGTGCGCCCGGCGCTGGCGGGCGAGATGCTCGAGGTCGGCGATCTCAAGCTCGATCCGGTCGCGCACCGGGTCGAACGGCGCGGCAACCAGCTTTCGGTCGGCCCGACCGAATACCGCCTGCTCAAGTTCTTCATGGAAAGCCCGGGCCGAGTGTTCAGCCGCGGGCAGTTGCTCGACGGCGTGTGGGGCACCGGCAGCGAGATCGAGGAACGCACGGTCGATGTGCATATCCGGCGGCTGCGCAAGGCGATCACGGTCGGCACCGCGCCCGACCCGATCCGCACGGTGCGCTCGGCCGGATACGCGCTCGAAGCGGTGTAGCGCGCCGGTTGCCGCTGCGCTAAACCGGAGCGCGGGGGTAGCATGACGGGCGAAGACATCAGACTTCTGCTGATCGGCATCGGCACGGCGGTGCTGCTGGTGTTCGTCTATCTGCGCTTCTTCACCCATGAAGAACCGACCCCGGCGCACGGCCCCGGTTTCAGCGACACACCCCTGCCCGACCGGCGGATCTGCCTGTTGGTGAGCGGGTCGAGCGAAGCCGAGCTGATGAAGATCCTCGGCCATTTCCGCGCGCTCTACGACGTGGAGGTCGACATCGCCCCGCTGCAGGGCTCCGCCGGCGTATTCAGGGCAAGCTTCCCCGACGGAATCTCGCCCAAGATCCTGGCCCTGCTGGTCAACTTCCTCGCCTATCCGGATGAGGAATGCGAGGTGAAGAGCCACGACGCCCGCGCGCTGGCGCGGCTTTCGCTGTGCCCCGAATGCGGCATACCGGACGCCGGGATGGAGGGCAGGATGGCCTCGCTCTATGTGCCGGACGGCGATACCGAGTACGACCTCGTCTACCTGCGGGTGGACGGCGGCGGTGCCTTCCGCATTCCCTTCACCGACATGCGCTGGCATCCGGCCCCGGCGGCGCGCTGGCCCACCAGGCTCGACGGGCTGGCCGCACTCAGCCCCTGACGCGGCTCCAGTCGAAATGGAGCGCGACCGCACAGCTCGCGCCGGCGATCGTGGCCTGGACCGTTCCCCCCTCGCGGCCCCAGCGGAACGGGATGTAATAATCGGTCCACACCCCTTCGGAATCGGCGGTGACGCTGCGCTCGATCGGCCGCATGTCGCCGTTGGTCAGGGTCAGCCCCGCACGTTCGCCCGGCTCCATGCCGTAGACCGCGAGGATGTAGAACCGGCCGTTGGTGCCGGCCTCGGCCTCGCATGGGCCACTGCGGGTGAAGTCGACCCGCTCCCACCCGCGCTTGAGCACGATCGGATCGTAGGCGCTGGCCGATGCGGCGCAGCAGGCAAGCAGCGGCAGGATCGTCCAGCGCAGCAATCGCATTTCGCTTCTCCCGGCAAGGTTAAGCTGTTTTACACCATCGAGAGGTCCGGCGGCGCGCGGTTTGTCCACTGGCCCGGATCGGAACAGATCAGTGGAAGTCGCGGGAGTTGGGGACGATCCTGACATCGCGCGGATGGCGATGGAGCGCCGGATCCCACTCTTCCGGTGCAGGCAGATCGCCAGACAGGGCGGTGAGTGCGGACGTCGCATCTGCCAGGTGATCGACGATCACATGCAGCACATCGTCCTCATATTCGACGCGCCCGCGGGCCTCGATCAGCCGCGCCCCCATCACCACCCCGCGAAACCGCGCGAACACGTCGGGCCACACGACCAGATTGGCGATCGCGCTCTCGTCTTCCAGGGTGACGAAGCACACGCCCTTGGCGCTGCCCGGCCGCTGGCGGATCAGCACCACCCCGGCAACCTGGACCCGCGCGCGCTGCTTCTGCCGCCGCAGCTCCCCGCAGGGCGTGAATCCGCGCGCATCCAGGCCGGAGCGCAGGAAGCTCAGCGGATGGGCCTTCAGGCTGAGCCGGTGGGTCTGGTAGTCGGCGATCACCTCTTCCGACAGCGGCATCGCCGGAAGCGCGGCTTGGCTGCGCTCCGCCCCTTCTTCGCGCTCGCGGGCATAATCGAACAGCGGCAGCGGCACCGCCGGCACCAGGCTGCGCGACGCCCACAGCGCCTTGCGCCGGGGCAGGACGAGCGACCCGAAGCAATCGGCCGCGGCGAGTTTCTCGATCTGCGAAGCGATCAGCCTGGCCCGCTCGCGCAGCTCCGCGACATCCCGGAAGGCCCCATCCTCGGCCCGCGCATTGACCAGCGCCGCTGCCGCGTGTTCGGGAAAGCCGTCGACCTGCCGCAGGCCGAGACGCAGGGCGATGGCGCCGTCGTTCTCCTCCAGCGTCGAATCCCAATCGCTGCGGTTTACATCGACCGGCAACACAGTGACCCCGTGTTCCTGCGCATCGCGCACGATCTGCGCCGGGGCATAGAAACCCATCGGCTGCGAATTGAGCAAGGCCGCGGCAAAGGCGGCCGGGTAATGGCACTTGATCCAGCTCGAGGCATAGACCAGCAGCGCGAAGCTGGACGCGTGGCTTTCGGGAAAGCCGTATTCGCCGAAGCCCTTGATCTGATCGAAGCAGCGGGCCGCGAATTCGGGATCGTAGCCGCGCTCGATCATCCGCCCGACCATCTTTTCCTCGTGCTGGTGCATCATCCCGCGCGAGCGGAAGGTCGCCATCGCCTTGCGCAACTGGTTCGCCTCGTCGGGCGAGAACTTGGCCGCCTCCATCGCGATCTTCATCGCCTGTTCCTGGAAGATCGGTACGCCGAAGGTGCGGTTCAGGATCGACGATAGCTCGTCGGGCGGGCCGTGCTCGGGCGACGGGCTCGGCAGATGGAACCCGGCCCTCCCCTCGCGCGAGGCCTTGCGGTGCTTGAGATAGGGATGGACCATGTTGCCCTGGATCGGCCCCGGCCGCACGATCGCGACTTCCACCACCAGATCGTAGAACTTCCGCGGCTGCAGGCGCGGCAGCATGCTCATCTGGGCGCGGCTCTCGACCTGGAACACGCCGATCGAATCTGCCTTGCACAGCATGTCGTAGACCACCGGATCCTCGCGCGGGATGGTGTTCAGGCGGTAGCTTTTCCCGTGGTGGGCGCGGATCAGGTCGAGCGCCTTGCGGATGCAGGTGAGCATGCCCAGCGCCAGCACGTCGATCTTGAAGATCCCGAGCTCGTCGATGTCGTCCTTGTCCCATTCGATGAAGCTGCGATCGGGCATCGCGCCGTTGCCGATCGGCACCGTCTCGGTGAGCCTGTCGTTGGTCAGGATGAACCCGCCGACGTGCTGCGACAGGTGCCGCGGCATGCCGATCATCTGGTCGGTCAGCGCGATCACCCGGCGCAATTGCGGGTCCGACAGGTCCAGCCCGGTTTCCTGCGCGACATGCTCGCGGTTCACGGCATCGCCGTGGTTGCCCCACACGGTCCGCGCCATCAGGCCGGTGACGTCCTCGGAGAGGCCCAGCGCCTTGCCCACCTCGCGCACCGCCATGCGCGGCCGGTAGTGGATCACCGTCGCGCACAGGCCGGCATGCTCGCGGCCGTATTCCTCGTAGATGTGCTGGATCACCTCCTCGCGCCGCTCGTGCTCGAAATCGACGTCGATGTCGGGCGGCTCGTCGCGCTCTTCCGACAGGAAGCGGTCGAACAGCAGCTCGTTCTCCGACGGATCGACCGCGGTGATCCCGAGGCAGAAACACACCGCCGAATTGGCTGCCGAGCCGCGCCCCTGGCACAGAATGTCCCGGCTGCGCGCGTAATCGACGATCTCCTTGATGGTGAGGAAGTAATGCGCGAGCTTCATCCGGCCGATCAGGCCCAGCTCATGCTCCAGCGCCCCCTGCACCTTCGCGGGAATATCGCCCGAATAGAACCCCCTGGCGCCCTCCCATGACAGCACTTCGAGCTGCCGCTGGGCCGTCCTGCCCTCGGGATAGGTCTTCTCCGGATAGATGTATTTCAGATCGTCGAGGCTGAAGGCGCAGGAATCCGCCACCTCGCGCGCGGCCCTGATCGCATGGGGCCAGCGGGCGAACAGCGCCGCCATCTCCGCCGGGCTCTTGAGGTGCCGCTCGGAATTGGCGTGGAGCAGGTGCCCGGCGGCGGCGACGGTGGTCTTGTGGCGGATCGCAGTCATCACATCCTGCAGCGGGCGGCGATCGGGCGAATGGTAATGGACGTCGTTGGTCGCGAGCAGGACCAGCCCGTTGGCATTCGCCAGCGCGTCGAGTTGCTCGATCCGCGCGATATCGTCGCCGCGATGAAGATAGCTGGCGGCGAGATTGCCGAGGGTCGGGAGCAGTTCCGCCAGATGGGGAACGAGCTCGGGAAACGGCAGGGTCAGCCTGCGCGACGCCGCCGAGGCCCGCGTGCCCGCTACCGGAAAGGGGATGACGTTGCCCGCAACCGCGATCGTGAACTCTTCCGTCAGGTCTTCGGGCGGCAGCAGGATCAGCTGCACCCCTTCGGCATGCTCGGCCAGCATCGCGAGCGAGATGTCGCACACGCCCTTGTCCTGCCAAGCGCCATCGAGCTTGCCCATCCGCCCGGCCGAGATCAACCGGCACAGGCGGCCATAGGCTGCCCGGTCGGCCGGATAGGCGAGGAAGGCCAGTCCCTCGACCGTCTCGATCCGGCAGCCGATCACCGGGCGCATCTTTACCTGCTTCGCCGCGCTATGAAGGCGCACGACCCCGGCCATCGTATTGCCGTCCGCGATCCCGATCGCGTCGTAGCCCAGCAACCGCGCGGTCCCGACCAGCTCGGTCGCGTGCGAGGCGCCGCGCAGGAAGGAAAAGCAGCTCACCAGGCCAAGCTCGACGAAGGGCGCGCGGGGCGGCCGATCGAGCGCTTCGGGAGCGGCCTCGATCCGCGGACGCGGCGGAGTGAGCGGGATATCGGGCATCAGGCGAACAACCCTTGCAGAAACCATTGCGGATCGCCGCCGCGACCGTCGCCGAAGAGGCCATGACGCCAGATCCAGTATCTCCGCCCCTCGTCGTCCTCGATCCGGTAATAGTCGCGCAGGCGTACGGTCGAGCGTTCGCGCCACCATTCGGGAGCGATCCGCTCGGGTCCTTCGGCACGCACGATATCGTGCACCGCCCCGCGCCAGCGGAACCGCTGCGGGGTGCCGTCAGGCGTGGCGTAGAGGACGGCAATTTCCTCAGGCTTGTCGAGCAGTTTCAAGGGCCTGTCGTTGAAAGCCAATTCTTCCTGCGAAGCCCTAACCTCCAGCGGCGGGCGCCAACGCTGGGCGCGTTCGGGGATATGGCTGGGATGGGAGACCGGGCGGCGCACCGCTGCTTCGCCGAGCCGCACCGTCAACCGGTCGATACAGGCGGCGAGCGTGGTGCCCTCCGTTTCGACCGTCTCGATATCGGTCTGTTCGATGGTGAGCGCCTCGCACCACGGAGCCCGCAGCCGCACCAACTCGATCCCGAAGCCGGCGTCGAGATCGTCGAGCTTTGCCGCGAACAGGCGCGCGATATGCGCCGGATCGCGGGTGGCGGCTGCGAATTCCAGCGGACGGACGGCGACGTCTCCGTCGACCCGCCACAGGCCGAGTTCGAGCCGCCTGGCGCCACTCCCCCGGCCTTCGAGCAGCCGCGCCATGTCGCCCGCCAGATCGGCCACCACCACATCGAGCAATTCGCGATGGCGGATAGGTTCGAGCAGGCGGCGCTGGGCCAGCGGCACTTCCTCGGCGACCACCGGCAGCAGCGGTTCGGCGGCAAGACCGAGCAGCTGGTCGAGCCGGATCAGCGGATTGGCGGCGGGATCGCGGCGGTTACGGAAGCGGCGCTGGAGCGCGTCGCGTCCGATCCCGCGAAGATCGCCGATCCGCTTGAGCCCGAGCCGGCGCAGGACCAGCAGCACCTCGGGAGCGAGGCGCAATCCGGCGACCGGGAGCGGATCGAGCAGCGCTTCCTCGCCGCTGCGCAGGATCGGCCGGCGGCGCGCGCAATGCACCAGCGCCCAGGCCGCCCCCGCGGTCGGAGCGATCGCAACCCTCGCGGCAAGCCCGCGCGCCGCCATGCAGGCCTGGGCTTCCTCCAGCATCGCCGCCTCACCGCCGAACAGATGCGCGACCGCGGTGACGTCGACCAGCAACCCGTCGGGCGCGTCCATCCCGCTCCATGGGCCCCAGCGCTGCGCCCACAACGCAAGACGTTCGAGGAACGCCCGGTCGCCCTCCGGATCCGCAGGCCTTACCGCCAGCCGGGGATGGATGCTGCGCGCATCGGCAAGCAGCATGCCGAGGCGAATTCCCACCGCCAGCGCTGCGGCATTGACCGCCTCGATTCGCGGACCGTGGGCGGTTTCGGCGATCAGGGCGAGCGGGGCGGCATCCGCACCCTCCCCTGCCTTGCAGCGTTCAGAGTGCCGCCAGCGATCGATCGCCAGGCACGGCAGCCAGATCGCCATGATCCGCCGCTGCCCCCTGGGATGGGCCGGCGACGAGCCTGGTTCCGTCATCGTGCAAAATCCATTCTCCTTGGCGGTATCCGCGCGCGCGGAACAGCTCCGCGCGCCAGCTCGGCGTTCCGGGCGCCGCGGGGTTCCAGCGCCTCGGCGGCGAGGTGGAGGAATGCACTTCCCACCGCATCCGCGCCGAGGAGAGATCGCGCCGGGCGTCGAGCCGGATCAGGAACAGCGGCACGCCATGGCGCTCCGCCGCGAGACTCAGGCGGCGCGAGGCGGTGAGCCCAAGCGCCTTGGGGTTTCCTGTCAGTTCCCCGATCACACAGGCCAGTTCGCGGCAGCGCAGCCCTTCCTCCAGCGCGAACAGGGCATCCTCCGGGGTCTGGGCAGCGACATGGATCAGCCGCGCGCGCAATTCGGCCGGAAGGCCCGCGCGACAGGGACGCCCGCCGAGGCGGATCGCATTGCGGTCCTGCACCCACAGGATCGCGCGGCGACCCTCCGCCAGGCCCGAGGCCCGCAGCCCGTCGAGCGCAAGCGACAGCGCCATTCCCGCCCCGCTCGCCTCTGCCGCCGGGGCGAAGATCTCGCTGTGCCGGTCGGCCACAAGGCCCGGACGCCAATGCGCCGCCGCCGCGGAAACGGCAGCCGCGAAAGGGGAGGGAAAGGCCTGGGCAGTCATGCGAATCGGAACATCCGGAAATCTATGTTCCTATTATGTTCTCATCGGCCCGACTAGGCAAGCTTCTCCCATGCAGCAGCGAGATCCGCCGGATCGAGCTTCAGCCCGGTTTCGGCGATCAGCGCCTCGAACTCCCCGAAGTCCCGCAATTCCCTGCTCTCGCTTCCTTCCGCGCGCTCGATCGTGAGCATCCGGTCGAACAGGCCGTAGCGCGCGTCGCCGAGATAGGCGTTGAGCATCAGATGCGAGCCGAAGGGCGCCTGGTTCCAGGTCGCGCACAGATGATTGGCGGCGGCGACCTCGCCATCGCTCACGTAGGCGCCGTCGAAGGCGTACACCTGCGCCCACCCGGCGGTGGCGAGCCGTTCGAGCACGACCTCGCCGCTGTCGGGGTCATCGATCAGCCGGAAGGTGCCGTTGGGCGCCCGCTGTTCCGCGCGCGAGGCGAGATCGAGCGGCATCAGCGAGCCTGGCCCGCCGAAGCCCGCATCGGCGAGAAACCGCCTGCCTTCCACCTTGACCCGCAGGACCAGATGGGTGCGCGGAGCCTGCTTTCCCGCCCGCATCCGCACCCGCGCCAGCATCCGCACGACCGGAAAGCCGAGCGCGCGCAGCGCTTGCTCGAACAGCGAGTTCAACTCGTGGCAATAGCCGCCCCGCCCGTGCCCGACGATCTTGGCGGACAGCGCATCGGGCTCGAGTGCCGGAATTCGCCCCAGCAGCGGATCGAAATTCTCGAACACGACCGCGCGCAACTGCGCCTGCTGCAGCGCCGCCAGACCGGCCGTGTCAGGACGAACCGGATCGACCCCGACCCGGGCGCAATAGGCGGCGAGGTCGAACGGCACGTCTACTCGTCGGCTTCACCCGGAACGGGAATCCCCGGCAGCGGCGCGGCAGCGACCGGCGGGGCATCCGGATCGAGTTCCGGCACATCCACGATCCCGCGGGCGAGATTGCTGTGCGCACGGCTGTAGCCGAAATAGATCGCCAGGCCGATCACGCCCCAGATCGGCAGGAACAGCATCGCCTGCATCGGCAGGTTGAAGAACAGGAACACGCAGCCGACGATCGTCAGCGGAGCGACGAACCACACGAAAGGCACGCGGAAATGGCGCTTGCGGGCCGGATCGGTCCTGCGCAGCACCAGCAGCGCGATCGCCACCATCATGAACGCATAGAGCGTGCCGGCATTGGAAATGTCGGCCAACTGTCCCACCGGAAAGAAGGCCGCGCCGATCGCCACCAGCCCGCCGGTGATCGCGGTCACGATATGCGGCGTCTTGAACCTGGGATGCACCTTGCTCAGCACTTCGGGCAGCAACCCGTCGCGGCTCATCACGAAGAAGATGCGGGTCTGGCCGAACAGCAGCACCAGGATCACCGAGGGCAGAGCGAGGAAGGCCGCGATGCCGAGCAGATTGCCGACGCCCGAGAAGCCGATCGTGCGCAGCACATGCGCCAGCGCCTCGTTCGAGCAGACCAGTGCCTGCGCATGTTCGGGCATGGCGCACTGGCGGGCGAGCTCTTCGGAACCGGCCGGGAACGGCACACCGTCCGGCCCCATGATCGGCTGCCCGCCGATGGTCGCGATCGCCCCGCCGGCAACGAGGATGTAGAACACGGTGCAGATCAGCAGCGATCCGATCAGCCCGATCGGCACGTTGCGTTGCGGGTTCTTGGTTTCTTCGGCCGCGGTCGAGACGGAGTCGAAGCCGACATAGGCGAAGAAGATCGTCGCCGCCGCGCCGACTGCGCCGACGCCGGTGCCGAAGCCGCCGAACACGCCGGCCGGAAGGAAGGGATTGAACTTGTCGGCCGAGAAGGACGGGCTGGTGTAGGTCAGCGCAACGAAGGCGGTCAGCGCGACGATCTTGATCACCACCAGCGCGGCATTGACCTTGGCGCTTTCGCTGGTGCCGACAATCAGCAGGCCGGTGACCAGCAGGGCGATCACGAAGGCCGGCAGGTTGATCACGCCCCCCGCCGCGCCGCCAAGCGCGAGCGGCCCCGCCTCTAGCGCCGCGGGCAAGTCTATATGCAAAAAGCCGTGAAGGATGGTGCCGGTAAAATAGCCCGACCATCCGACCGACACCGCCGCCGCCGCGATCGCATATTCCATGATCAGCGCCCAGCCGACCGTCCAGGCGAGCAATTCGCCGATCGTCGCATAGCTGTAGGTATAGGCGCTGCCGGCCACCGGGATCATCGAGGCGATCTCGGCATAGCACAGCGCCGCGACCACGCAGATCGCCCCGGCGATCGCGAAGGCGAGCATCAGGCCCGGTCCGGCCTTCTGCGCCCCGGCCGAGGTCAGCACGAAAATGCCGGTGCCGATCACGCTGCCGATCCCGAGCAATGTGAGCTGGAACCAGCCGAGCGAGCGATGCAGCGATTTCTTCTCCGCCGTCGCGAGGATCGCGTCGAGCGGTTTGATGCGGCCTAGCATAGATGTTCCCTCACAGACCCCGGGTAAGCGGGCGAAGCTAGCGGCAAGCCGGCCTTTGGCAAGGGGTTACTGTCGCCCTTCCCCGATCTCTACTCAGCGTCTAGAAGCGCGCCATGTCCACCACCTTCACCATCGACACCTCCACCAGCCGCGCCAATCCGACCCCGGCCCCGATGCGGCGGCTGACCGTGCCGAAACTGCGCGCACGCAAGGCGGACGGCGTGACCCGCGAGCCGATCGTGATGCTGACCGCCTATACAGCGCGCCAGGCACAACTGCTCGACCAGCACTGCGATCTGCTGCTTGTGGGGGACTCGCTCGGCCAGGTGATCTACGGCCTGCCCTCAAGCGTGCCGGTGACCCTGGAGATGATGGCCAACCATGGCGCCGCGGTGGTGCGCGGATCCTATCACGCGGTGGTTGCGGTCGACATGCCGTTCGGCTCCTACGAGCAGTCCCCGGCCCAGGCCTTCGAGAGCGCATCCTACCTGCTCAAGCAGACCGGCTGCGCGGCGGTGAAGCTGGAAGGCGGCGCGGCAATGGCCGAGACGGTTGCCTTCCTCGTCCAGCGCGGAATCCCGGTGATCGGCCATGTCGGGCTGACCCCGCAGGCGGTCAATGTGCTCGGCGGCTACGGCCCGCGCGGCCGGAGCGAAGCGGAGGCGGAGAAGATCGTCGGCGACGCTACCGCGCTCGACGCGGCCGGCGCCTTTGCGATCGTGATCGAAGGCGTGGTCGAACCGCTGGCAATCGCCCTCACCAAAGCCGTCGCCTGCCCGACCATCGGCATCGGCGCTTCGGCCCAGTGCGATGGGCAGGTGCTGGTGACCGAAGACATGCTCGGCATGTTCGAACGGGTGCCGCGGTTCGTCAAACGCTACGAAGACATCGCGGCGACCATCTCCGCGGCCGCGGAAAAATATGCTGCGGAAGTACGCGCCCGCGCCTTTCCCGGTGCCGACCAGACCTATCAGCCCGAATAGAGAGCCAGAACCGTGCTGACCCATTTCCGCGGCCCGATCCTGTTCGCCCTCGTCTGCCTGATGCTGGCGGCTTGGTATGGCTATTCCAGCACCGGCACGCTCGAGGGCATGGCGCAGGTGCTGTGGATCGTGGCGGTGCTCTCGGTGCTCGAGGTCTCGCTGAGCTTCGACAATGCGGTGGTCAACGCGACCGTGCTCAAGGACATGGACGCGGTCTGGCAGAAGCGCTTTCTGACCTGGGGCATGGTGATCGCGGTCTACGGCATGTACATCGTCTTCCCGCTGGCGATCGTCGCCATCGCGGCCGGGCTCGGACCGATCGAGGCGGCAAAACTCTCGCTCGAACAGCCCGAGCGCTACGAGCAGATCGTCTCTTCCGCCCATGTCGGCATCGCCGGCTTCGGCGGCGCCTTCCTCGGCATGGTCGGGCTCAAGTTCTTCTTCGACCAGGAGAAGGACGTGCACTGGATCCACGCGATCGAGGAGCGGCTGGCCCGCTTCTCGGCAGTGCCGGCGCTCGAGATCGCGGTGCTGCTGCTGGCGCTGTGGGGCGTCTCGATGCTGCTGCCCGAGCACCATTCGCACACCGTGCTCGTCGCGGGCATCCTCGGCATCGTCTGCTTTATCGCGGTCGACGGACTCGGCACGATCCTCAAATTGCGCGAAGAGCGGATGAGCGCGGCGGGCGTCGCGGTCCATGCCGGGCTTGGCGGCTTCCTCTATCTCAACGTGCTCGACGCCTCGTTCAGCTTCGATGCGGTGATCGGAGCCTTCGCCCTGTCGAACAACATGGTGGTGATCGCGCTCGGCCTGTCGATCGGGGCGATGTTCGTCCGCGCGATGACGGTGATGCTGGTCCGCAAGGGCACGCTGACCGAATATCATTTCCTCGAGCACGGCGCTTTCTGGGCGATCCTGGCGCTGGCGGTGATCATGCTCGCATCGGTGCGCTACGAGATTCCCGAGGCGATCACCGGGCTGATCGGCGCCGCCTTCATCGGCCTCGCGATCTGGTGGTCGGCGCGGCACAACCGCAGGCACGGCGCTGGCGGCGGGTAAGGCTCAGCCTGGCAGCCGCTGCAGCTTGGCCATCAACGCATTCGCCTCACCGGTGCGCCCGGCCTGCCGCAGAACCTGCGCCAACACGAGATCGACCGCCGGATTGGCGCGCTGCATCGCAAAGGCGTCCTGCGCATCGTCCAGCGCCGCCGCCCCGTCGCCCAGCCGGAGCTTGGCTTCGGCCAGCGTCGCATAGAGCA
Organism: Novosphingobium sp.; assembly: GCA_017744735.1. Classification (GTDB taxonomy): domain Bacteria; phylum Pseudomonadota; class Alphaproteobacteria; order Sphingomonadales; family Sphingomonadaceae; genus Andeanibacterium. The sequence continues at coordinate 150,096 of JAGIAR010000007.1, forward strand.
GCGGATCCCGACCGCCGCCGCGCAGGACTTGCGCATAGTCGAGCAGGGCTTCGGCCCGCTTCCAGTCGCCGCGCTGGATGTCGAGCCGCGCAAGGAATTCCGCCGCTTCGCCATCCTGCGGGTGCTGGCGCAGGAAATCCGCGGCAAGCTTGCGCGCGGCAGCCTCCTGCCCGCCAATCCGCAGCGCGGCGACCATCCTGGTCATCAGCGTATAGGGCCGGCTGACCTGCGCCGCCGAGGCATAGGCGCGCATGGCCGAGGCCCCGTCGCCCCGCGCCAGCGCGACATCCCCCGCGAGCGTCTCGATATCGGCCGAACCGGGATAGCGGCGGGTCAGCGTCTCGACCACGCCCGCCGCTCCGGCGCCGTCCCCTGCGGCAAGCAGTTTGCGCAGCCGCGGCACCGCGGCGTCGATCCGGTAGGGGTCGTCGCCATAGCGGAACAGCGCCAGCTCGCCGTCCTTGCCGACCGCCAGCGGCAGGACCGCCATGGACGGCCCCCGCGCCGCCCGGTCGAGAAAGGGGGCAGCGCTCGCACGATCGTCGTCCTGTTCGAATGCCCGGCCGACGAGGGTAAGCAGGTAGGGCGAAGCGCCAGGCCCGTCGGCCAGAGCGCGATAGCGCGCGACCACCTCGCTGCCGTCGCCGTTCTCAAGCATCGCCCGGCCGAGCAGCAGCACGATCCGGTCGTTGTTCGGTTGCAGCCGCGCCAGCTCGTCGAAGGCATCGACCGCGAGCGCCCAATTGCCGGCCTGCATCTCGAGGATGCCTTCGAGCATCATGGCCGCCGGCACCTGTGCCAGCTTGTCGCCGGCGCGGTAGAGCAGCCGCCGGGCAAGATTGAAATTCCCCACCCGCGCCGCCAGCACCGCCTGGAGGTAGAAGGCTCGCGGATTCGACCCGTCCAGCTCGATCATGTGCCGCGTCACCCGCAGCATGTCGCTGGCCCGCCCGATCTCGCCGAGCGTCGCCGCATACTCGCCGAGCAGCGAGAGATCGTCAGGCGCGAGCTTCAACCCCCGCTCGAACCACGGGAGCGAGACGATCAACCCCTGCGCATCGCGCACGAGCTGGCCGCGGAACTCGATCGCGCGGAGGTTCCTTCCGTCGAGCCTGAGGGCGGTATCGGCCGCCTCCAGTGCCTGGTGATGCTCCCCGCCGCGATAGCGCATGCGTCCGATATCGACCCAGATCTCGGCCGTGCCCTGGCCGCCCTCCAGCGCCTTGTCGAAAGCCGCGCCGGCGGCAGCCAGATCGCCGTCTGCCATTTCGAGCCGCGCGAGCATGTGGAAGCCATGCTGGCGGTTCGCGACAGTGAACCGCCCGGGCTCGAGCCACTCGCGCGCCGCGTCGAGATCGCCCTGATCGAGATAGGCCTCCCCCATCCAGGCGGCGATCGCAGGTTTTTGCGCACCCGCGGCGAGCGCCCGGCGCAGCGCGATCTCCGCCGCCACGCCATCGCCGTGCAGCAGTGCGGCGCGCCCTTCCCTGAACGCGGCTTCCGCATCGCCGCTCGCCCCGCTGAGCGGCGATGCGAACACGAGCAGGGCCAGCACCGCCAGCACCGCCTTCGCCTTGCGGCGGGTGTCAGGCATGAAGATCGTACTGTTTGAGCAGGTCGTAGAGCGTCGGCCGGCTGATCCCGAGCAGCTTGGCGGTGTTCGAGATATTGCCCTCGCTGCGTGCCAGCGCATGACGGATGACCTTGCGATCGGCCTGCTCGCGCGCGCTCTTCAGGTTGAGCGGCTGCGCCTCGTCTTCCTCCGCACCCTCGAGGTCGAGGTCGCCCGCACCGATCAGCTTGCCGTCGGCCATGATCACGGCACGCTTCACCCGGTTTTCCAGCTCGCGCACATTGCCCGGCCATTTCCAGGCGTCGATGGCGGCGATCGCATCCGCGGCAAAGCCCTTGACCTGCGGGTTCATCTCCTTGGCGAAGCGCTTGACGAAAGCCTTCGCGAGCAGCGTCGCATCCCCCGGACGCTCGGCCAGCGAGGGGATTTTTACGACGATTTCGGCGAGCCGGTAATAGAGATCCTCGCGGAACCGGCCGTCGGCGATCATCGCCTCGAGATCCTGATGGGTGGCGCAGACGATGCGCGTATCGACGTCGATCGCCCTGCGCCCGCCGATCCGCTCGATCTGCCGTTCCTGCAGGAAGCGCAGCAGCTTGACCTGCAGCGGCAGCGGGATGTCGCCGACCTCGTCGAGGAACAGCGTACCCCCGCTGGCCAGTTCGATCTTGCCCTCGGTGGTCTTGACCGCGCCGGTGAAGGCGCCCTTCTCGTGGCCGAACAACTCGCTTTCGAGCAGGTTTTCGGGGATCGCCGCGCAATTGATCGCAACGAAGGCCCCGCTGCGGCGGTCGCTCGCGTCATGCAGGCCCTTGGCCAGCAGTTCCTTGCCGGTCCCGCTCGCGCCGAGCAGCATCACCGAGACATTGGTGTTGGCGACCCGCTCGATCGTGCGGGCAACCTTGACCATCTCCGGCGCCGCGGTGATCAACCCGCCGAGCACCGTGTTCTCCTCACCCGCGCGCGATTGCAGCGCGCGGTTCTCGGCTTCGATCCGGTGGAGGTTGTGCGCCCGGCGCACGATCAGGCCGAGTTGCTCGATATCGACCGGCTTCTGGTAGAAATCGTAGGCTCCGCGGGCGATCGCGGTCAGCGCGCTCTCGCGCGCGCCATGGCCGGTCGCGACGATCACCTTGGTGTCGGGCTTGACCGCCATGATCTCCTCGAGCACCGCGAAGCCTTCGCTGGTACCGTCGGGATCGGGCGGCAGGCCGAGGTCGAGCGTCACGACCGGCGGTTCTTCCGCGCGCAATGCGGCAATGGCAGCGGCACGATCGCCGACGATGGTCACGTCGAAATCGTCATAGGCCCATTTGAGCTGCGCCTGCAGGCCCTCGTCGTCCTCCACGATCAGCAGCTTGGGGAGAGTCTTGTCGGCCATCAGGCAACGTCCTTGGCAAGATTGTCTTCGAGCAGGCCCGCAGGATCGAGCGGCAGGCGCAGGATGAAGCGCGTGCCGATTCCCTCGCGGCTTTCGACGTCGAGCCGCCCGTTCATCGCCCGGACCAGCTCGCGCGCCTCGAAGGCACCGATCCCGAACCCGCCGGGCTTGGACGAATGGAACGGCTTGAACAGGCGCGAGCGGATGAATTCCGCGCTCATTCCCGTGCCCGAATCGATCACTTCGACGATGCAGAACAGACCCTCGATCCGCACGCTGAGCAGCACCGGCGCCTCGGGCTCGCTCGCGTCGATGGCGTTCTGGACCAGATGGACCAGCGCCTGCTCGAGCGAATCCGCCTTGCCCAGCACCACCGATGGCTGCTGCTCGACCAGCGTCACCGGATGCTGCGCCTCGTAGCGGCGGACGACCCGGCTGACGCATTCGACGGCATCGATCCGTTCGGGCCGTTCGACCCCGACCGCCCCGTAGCGCCCGAGGCGCGCGAGCAGGGCGTTGAGCTTGTCGGAGCTGTTGCGCAGGGTCACCAGCATATCTGCGCGGAATTCCGGCTTCTCGGCATGCTTTTCGGCGTTGCGGGCGAGCAGCGAAAGCTGGCTCGCGAGGTTCTTGATGTCGTGCATCACGAAGGCGATGCGGCGGTTGAACTCGTCGAAGCGGTGCGCCTCGCCCAGCGCCTCCTGCCCGGCCTGCTCGGCAAGGTAGCTGGCAAGCTGCTGGCCGACCACGCGGAGCAGGTCGAAGTCTTCCCAGTCGAGCCGCCGTGCGACCGAGGGGCGCGCCAGCACCACCACGCCGACCAGCCGCTGATAATGGAGCAAGGGGATCATTGCCCAGGCGCGACGGTTCTCACGCAGCCATGCGGGCACGATTCCGCTCTCGCCCTTGGCGTCGCGCCCGTCGCGCACGTCGTCGAGATCGAGGATGAAGCGCTGGCTTTCGAAGAAGCGCGCCGCCGTGGCGTCGAGCGCCTCGCCCGGAACCGCGATCTCGGGCCACTGCCAGCGCGAATCGAGGCAGAGCGAGCCGTCGTCGCCGGGGGTCAGGAGCAGGCCCGCCGGGCTGTCGGTGATGTCGGCCACGGCGCGCACCACGCGTTCGTGCAGCGGGGTAACCTGCTCGCCGCCGCGGGCGATCGTTTCGGTGAAGCGGAGCCATTCGGCGCGGTAGTCGTAACGGTGCTGGAACAGATGCTTGGCCAGCACCACGCGGATCCATCCGCGCAGGCGCCGGGAGGGCAGCACCAGCAGCGCCGCGACGCTCGCGGCCACGAGGAAGCCGAGCTGGAGCAGACGCGCGAAGTCCGAGCCGACATAGGCGAGACCCTGCGCGACCACCACCATCCCGACCAGATAGGCGCCGATCAGCAGCAGCGAGAACGATTGGAACGCGACCGAGCGCGAGGCGCGCAGCTTGAGCTCGCCGCCGGCCTGCGCCGCGCCGATCGCCAGCAGTACCGCCATCACGATCAGCACCAGCCCACGCAGGTCGGACAGGGTTTCGGGGACCCTGCCGGTGAGATAGGCGACGGTGTAGAAATTGAGATCGTAGAGCCACAGGCAGGCGAGCGCCGCCGCGGGCCAGCGCAGGCTCAGCCGGCCGGCCGGGGAAGCACCGACATATAGATTGTGGACCAGAACCAGCGCCCCGACCGTGCACAGCAGGCGGAAGCTCATCGCCAGGTCGAAGATCATCTGCGGCGCGCCCGGTAAGCCGCCGAACCGCGCTGCAAGCGCGAGCAGGCCGAACTGGAGCATCTCGACGAAAGCCAGCGCCCAGATCACCGTGCGGATCGGGCGCACCGTCTCGTGGCGCCCGTCGTGGGCGAACAAGCGGTAAAGAGCCCAGAACCACGCCAGGTAGCTGAGGGAGAGGAACATCTGCGTGCCGGCGTCGACCGCGCCGAGCGCCACGACCGCCAGCGCCCAGAAGGCGGTGATCCCAAGCGCGGCGAGCAGCGGCTGCGCGGCCGAGCCAAGCTTCTCGCGCCGCGGCAGGAGCCAACCGGCGGTTCCCAGCAGCGCCGCGGCGGCAGCGACCTGCAGCACCGTGACCAGCGTCGCCCACATGTCGATCGGCGCGCCCATCACCGCGCTCCCTCGTGCCACAGCACCACCCGCAGGGTCTGCAGCAGGATCAGCAGGTCGAGGAACGGCGTGTAGTTCTTCGCGTAATAGAGATCGTATTCGAGCTTGTTGCGCGAATCCGCGATCGAGGCGCCGTAGGGATAGTTGATCTGCGCCCAGCCGGTGATCCCCGGCTTCACCATGTGGCGTTCGGCATAATAGGGCAGCTTGTCCTCCAGATCCTCGACGAATTCGGGCCGCTCCGGACGCGGGCCGACGAAGCTCATCTCGCCCTTGAGCACGCTCCATGCCTGCGGCAGCTCGTCGATCCGGACCTTGCGGATGAACTTGCCGATGCGGGTCACGCGCGGATCGTCCTGCTGGGCGAACTGCGCCCCGTCCTTCTCGGCATCGGTGCGCATCGAGCGCAGCTTGACCACGTCGAAGGGCTGGCCGAACAGGCCGACCCGGGTCTGGCTGAAGAAGGCCGGCCCCTTGCTGTCGAGCTTGACCAGCAGCGCGAAGATCAGGATCAGCGGGAAGGTCGCAAGCAGCAGAAGTCCGCTGGCGAGCACGTCGAACAGCCGCTTGGCGACACTCGACACCGCCCGCCCGGAGGAGAAGCCATCGGAAAAGATCAGCCACGAGGGATTGACCGTGTCGAGATCGACCCGGCCGGTCTCGCGCTCCATGAAGCTCGAGAAATCGTTCACATGGACGCCGGCTGTCTTGATCCGCAGCAGGTCCTTCAGCGGCAGCGCGTTGCGCCGCTCCTCGAGCGCCAGCACCACCTCGCTCGCGCCGAGGTTCTCGACGAAGCGGTTGAGATCGTGGATCGCCGAGCGCGCGATCGCTTCCTCGACCACCTTGGCCGCATCGCTCATCGCGATATAGCCCACGATCACGAAGCCGCTCTCGGGGCGCAAGCTCAGCTGGCGCAGGCGTTGCGCGCGCTGGCCGGAGCCCAGCACCAACACCCGTCGGCGGAACGCGGAGGCACCGAGGATCCCGCCGACGATCAGGCGGTTCGCGACCAGGAAGACGACCGACAGGCCCATCGCATAGGCCAGGGTCGAGCGCCAGAAGGTCTCGCCCGGGATCAGGAAGTCGATGAATGCCAGCGCGATCACGCCCAGGCTCACCGCGACCAGCAGTCGCGCCGCGGCAAAGCGCATCGAGCGCAGCGAATCCGCGCCGTAAACGCCGACCGAGATCATCGCGACGAGCACCACCCCGCTTGCCGCCAGCAGCGCCGGAAAGCGATCGGCGAACGCGCCGACATCGATCCCGATCTGGCTCGCGCGCAGCTTCCACGCCAACTCGCCCGCGGCGACCAGCAGCACGAGGTCGAACAGGCCCAGCAACAGCACAGCGTGCGGAATGTAGTGCTTGAAAAGACGGATCATCGCACGATCGGGGTCCCTGCCAGGCAGCCGCCCGCCGATGCGGACAGCGCCGGTCTAGGGCCGAGTGGTGAAATGTCGGTAAATTTTACAGGCGCAATTTGCCCGCTTTTCGGGCGGGCGCGACGGTTGACCGGGCGTTTACCCTGCGCCCGGACGGGTTCCGGTCAGGACCCGAGGCGTTCCAGCACGCTTGGCGAAGCGGTGATCGCGCCCTTCTCGACCTTGGCGATATAGGTGCGCGCCACGGTCTTGAGGCCGGCCAGGCCGGAGAAGGTGCAGGTCTGCGAGCCCCGGGGCGCCGTCTCCCGCGGACCATCCGCCGCCCCTGGGGCCCAGTTCGACCGTTTCAGACCCCTGAAATCTCCCGCGACGTCCTCGCAATTCGAAGGGTAGAAATAGAGATCCTGGCCGACCCGGCGGATTGCCTGGTACATATAGGCCGGGTCGGGATCCTCGGCGCCGTCCGCGATCTCGTATTGCAGCAGGTACCACTCGGACCCCAGCGCCAGGAAGCGGACCGGGATGCGCTCGTTCTTTTCGTCGACGAAGGCATAGGCGGTGCCGCCGCCGGACGCGATCGCCAGCACCGTCGGCGCGTCCTCCCCTTTGCCGCGATATTTCCCGGCAAAACCGACCGACGAGGCGTTGGTGTCGGTCAGTAGCGGCTTCTGCGAAGTCCAGCAGGCCGCGAGCGCGCAGGCCAGCACCCCGCAGAGCACCGTGCGTGCAAGGCCCCGCAGACCGGCCATCAGGCCAGCTCGATCCGTTCGATCCTCCAGCCGTCGCGGCGGCGGAGGTAGCTCCCGACGAAACTGCGCGCCTCGGTGACGCGCACCGCGCCATTGCCCTGCAGGCGCGCCATCTGAACCAGCGTGGCCTGGCCCTCGAACTCGCGTTCGAATTCGGCGCTGCAGGCCATCCGCACGGAAGCCCGCGTGCGGTCGGCGGAGATCGTGAACTCCGCGGGCTCCGCGCCTGGGTCGAAGGCGAGGCCGACAAGCCCCGGCTCGGCCAGGCCGGCGATCGAGCCGCCGGCGCTCACCTGCCGCGCCAGGTCGCGGTTGAGCGCCTCGATCGCACGCTCGTCCTCGATCCGCGCAAGCCGCTCGCTGCTTCGATCGCCGGCCAGCGCTGCGGCCGCGGGCGCCGCCACCGCCGCAAGCGGAGCCGCGACGATGGCGCCCGCCTTGAGAAAGGATCGCCGTGAAGTCATCGGTTTCTCGGTCATTCTTCAGCTCCCTTCTCAAACGATATCGGCGAAGAAGCGCTCGACGTCGAAGCGCCCGGCGTGGCGACATTGCGCGCCGACCTGGCTCATGCTCAGCCCTTCGGTGCCGCAGTGGTAGCCGATCCCCGCGTCGTGCATCGTGCGCAGGTTGATCAGGATCGTGCCGAGCGTGCCGTTGCAGGCCTCCTCGATCCAGTAGAGGAAATAGAGGCCGTCGCGGATCTTGACCTGGGCGCCCGAGCCGCACCATTCGAGTCCGCCCGACCCTTGCGGGGTGAAGATGATCCAGCTGGTCGTCTTGGGCGTCGAATAGAGGTGCATCGAGGTCAGGCCGGGCGAATAGTTGTAGGTGATCGCCCGACCGAGCATCTCGGAAGTATAGGTGTGCCGCGCATTGCCCGGATCCGGCACGCCTTCGCTCTCGAGTTTGCCGAACAGCGTCCGCGCACCCGCTTCGTTCGCGAAATAGGGCGTGTTGAGATAGCCGTTGTAGCAGGTCGCCTTGCCGCTTTCGAAATCGGCGCAGACGATGTGGCCGTCGTAATCGGGCATGCCTTCGAGGACATGGCCGAACAGGAACACGCCCGGCACGCTTTCCCACGCCCGGTAGCGCGCGGTGGTCCAGTCGCCCTTGCCGTCGCGGCGCCAGCTGAGTTCCTCAGGGCCATCGAAGCGATATTGCATCACCGGCCCGCCGTCATAGCGGATCGTCGCGTTCCGTCCGGCCAGCCCGCCGCTCGACGGCAGCGAATTGCCCGCCATCCCCGCCGCGCCGTCGCCCGCGCCGGTGCGCTTGGCGAAGACCAGCGTATTGGCCTTAACCGCCGCAGCAACCGCGGCCTTGCTCATCTTGGGCATTGTCTCGAGCGGTCGATAGACAGCGCGCGCGCCTTTCGCCGTGGCATCTATGGCAGCCGACTGACCTGGACCCGGGCGCGGCAACATCGGCCCGGCGACCTGATCGCCGAACTGCTCGAACTTGGCGATCTGGCCGAGCCACTCGCCCTCGCCGCGGAAGAGGTAGAATTCCAGCTCGTCCGCCGCGTTGAAGCCGATCCGCAGGCCGACCTGCTGCGCCCGGTTGAGATCGACCACGTGCGCCTGGAATATCCCCGAAAACTCGCACTCGGTGCGGGTGTAGAGATCGTAGGTCTCGCTCAGCTGGATATAGTCCGCGGGCGCGCTGTAGCCCTGCTTCTTGTTCATCCGGGTCAGCTCGACCCAGTGGGTGTAGGCGATCGAGGGATAGTATTCGAGCGTCTCCGCGCCACCGTCCTGCTTCCAATAGAAGCCCTTCCCCTCGACCCGATTGGAAAATTTGTGCCGCTCTTCCGAGACCGGCATGTCGCCCGCATAACCGAACGACACCGAGCGCATCACCTCGCGCTTGCGCTTGTCGTAACCTGCGAACCACAGCTCGATCACCGTGACCAGCCCGCTCGCCTCGTCGAGCGCGACCGCATAACCGCGCAGCGTGCCGGGAATCAGATGGGCGAAGAAGGCGATCGGACCGAGCCGCAACGCGCCGTAGCCCGCGCCGATCTCGGCGCCGCCGTTCTCGGACAGGGTCAGCCGCCCGCCCGATTCGAACCGATAGGCCAAAGTGGGCCCGGCGCCGTAAGGTCCGCCGTCCGCGACGATCCGCATCGTCCGGCCCGCCAGCGACCCGTCGAGGCCGGAAGCGCATTGCGGGCCCGCGGCGGCGACCTTGTCCAGCGCCGCGCGGATCGTCGCCTCGTCCAGAGCGCTCCAGTCGAAGCGATAATTCTCCACTGCGGGATAGGCTGGTCCCGGCATGCTCTCCCCCTCTTCCGTCCCTGCCGTCTCGCGCTGGACGCGGGGCGGGATTCGTAGGCGAGCGTATCATCTCGACGCGCGGCGTCCAGCAGGGACAGAACCGGGCTCAACGGTTCCTGAAATAATCCGGAAGCGCGCCTCCCAGGCGATGCAGGCATCGCGGTCGGCCTTGACCCGCTCCAACCCTTGGTCCTGGACCTTGCCGAATATCTGCGTGCACTGGTTCATCCAGCAGCGTGGCACGCGCGGTCGCGGCGTCGGTGGTCGCCTGGCTGCGGCCGCCCCCGGATGTCCTCGGCGTATTTGCCCCAGGTCTCCACTCCGTCGTCGAACCAGTTGTGCTTGGGGTCTTTCTTGCGGATGGTCTGGGCTATGAAACTGGAGTTCGCCAGGCAATCGACGGCGGTGTTGAAGCCCGGCTTGCCGGTCACCGCCTCGTCGTAAACGGTCGCGAAGGGCTCCGTTCCGGCCATCATCGTCTTGACCGTCTGGCAGGCCTTGATCTCTTTCGACAGCTCGGCGCTCGCATCTTCCGGGCTTTTGCCGGTGACGCGCTGGGTGAAGCCGTCCATCCCGCCATCCATCGCGCTGTCGGCGTCGCGGCCCTCGGCGATTTGCCGGGCCCATTTGAGCCAGGCCGTGCCGACCTCGACGCTGGCATCGTAATCCGCGCTCCCTTCCTCGGTCGCCTTGAGCGCGGCCGCGAAAATCGCCGCACAATGGGTCGCGCGGGCGAAACTCGGCTCCTGCACTCCGTCCTTGGAATGGATATCGGAGGGCCGGAAAACCAGCATGGACGCGACACGCCCGGCGCCGTCGCGACGATTTTGGTGCCCCTGGCCCGACTCGAACGGGCACGCCTTGCGGCAAACGATTTTGAGTCGTTCGCGTCTACCATTCCGCCACAGGGGCACGGACCGGTGGCGCGCGCCTTAGCGGCGGCTGGCCGCCGGTTCAACCGGTGTTTCGGCCGGTCAGAGGCTCCAGGCGAGCTTCAGGCCGACGGGATTGGCCTTGACCGCCGAACTGCCGCGCCAGACCTCGGCCGAAGGGAGCCGGAACGGCGCCTGCGGCGGCGGCGGCGGAGCGAGCTTGCGCAGCTCGGCGCGCGGTGCGCTCGCTGTGCCCGGCGCGCCCGGCAGCGCAGCCGCCGCCGGCAGGCGGTAGCTGACCGGCAGGGCGTCGAACGCCGCCTGCGGCGCCCCCGCCTGCACCGTCGTGTCGCCACCGGAATCGTGCGGCTGCAACTGCGCCGTGAGCGCGGTCGCTGCAAGGCCGAGGAAAATGCCGATCGTACCCATGGTTTGCCCCCATCGTTGCCTGCCACGATCTTCGCCGGCGATGGCTAATCCCGGGTAAGCGAACGGGGTAGGCGGGCAATTAAGGACGAATTCGCGCGCTCAGGCCTTGAGTGCGGCGGCCACCACCTTGTGCAGCCGCGAATGCAGCGGATCGTTCGCGGCCAGCACCTCGATGTCGCAGATCGGCTGCGAACGGCCGCGGAAATCGGTGACGAAACCGCCGGCCTCGCGCACCAGCAGGCAGCCCGCGGCGGTGTCCCACGGCGAGAGGTCGGTTTCCCAGAACCCGTCGAACCGCCCTGCGGCGACCCAGGCGAGATCGAGCGACGCGGCACCGAAGCGGCGGATCCCGGCGATCTGCGGGCCGAGCTCGCGGAACACCTTGGTCCATTCGCCGAAATCGCCGTGCGCCTGATAGGGAATGCCGGTCGCGATCAGCGCGTCGGCGAGCCGGCTGCGCGAGGATACCCGAAGCCGCGCATCGTGCAGCCAGGCCCCGCGGGTCTTCTCGGCCCAGAAGGTCTGGTCGGTGATCGGCTGATACACCACCCCGGCGACCACTTCGCCCCAGCCCGTGCCGTCGAGGCGCGGTTCCTGCGCGGCGATCGAGACCGCGAAATGCGGGATGCCGTGGAGGAAGTTGGAGGTGCCGTCGAGCGGATCGACGATCCAGCGCGGCTTGGTCGGGTCGCCCTCGATCGTGCCCGCCTCTTCCATCACGAAGCCCCAGTCGGGCCGCGCCTGGAGGAGTTCGTCGTAGATCGTGCGTTCGGCCTGCCGATCGGCCTTCGACACGAAGTCCGACGGCCCCTTGCGGCTGACCTGGAGATGCTCGACCTCGCCGAAATCGCGACGCAATTTTCCGCCCGCCTTGCGCGCGGCGCGTTCCATTACGCGGATAAGCCCCGAAACTGCTGCCATGATATCCTTCCGTCCGGCCGCGCTCCGCCCCCTGCGGAACGCGGCCTCGCGTTTATTACTCGCGTTGTTTAGCGGCCGTCGCCGGGCTTGGCGCCCGGTGCTGCCGGCTTGTAGGTGATCCCGCAGACCTGCGACGCGACCTTGTAGACCTGCGAGGCATCGTCCTTCTTGAGGGTCGGGTTCTGGTCGAACACCCGTGCGGTCGCGGTCGAGATTTCCTTCAGATTATGCTCGTACAGGCACGCCATCAGCCGCGCCTTGACCGGCTGCTTGACGTCCTTGTTCTGCAGCACGGTGTTGAAGGTGCGCAGGATCAGCACCCCGCGCTTGAAGTTCGCAATTTCCTCGGGCGAGGCAGTTGCCGCCGCCTTGGGCGCGGCCGGCTTGGCCGGCGCGGTCTTCGGCGCGTCGCCCTGCGCGGCGAACGCCGCCGGAGCGGCCGCAACGGCAAGAGCGGCGGCGAGAAGCTGGATTTTCCTCATGATCAGTCGGCCTTCCTTACATATTCACGGGCGTAGACATCCACCACGATACGCGTCCCGCTCTCGATATGCGGCGGGACCATAACGCGGACACCGTTTTCTAGGATCGCCGGCTTGTAGCTGGAGCTGGCAGTCTGTCCCTTAACGACGGCATCGGCCTCGACGATTAGGGCTTCGACCTGTTCGGGAAGCTGAACGGAAATCGGACGTTCGTCATATAATTCGAGCGTCACGTCCATTCCGTCGGTGAGGAAGGCTTTCGCATCGCCCAGCAGGTCGGAATCGAGCGTGATCTGGTCGTAATTGTCCTTGTCCATGAACACCAGCTGCTCGCCGTCCTCGTAGAGGAACTGGAAATCCTTGGTGTCGAGCCGCACGCGTTCGACCGTGTCGGCGCTGCGGAAGCGGACGTTGGTCTTGCGCCCGTCGATCAGGTTCTTCATCTCGACCTGCATGAACGCCCCGCCCTTGCCCGGCTGGGTGTGCTGGATCTTCGCGACCTTCCAGATGCCGCCTTCGTATTCCAGGATGTTGCCGGGGCGAATATCGACGCCACTGATTTTCATTGGGTTCAGCCTTCGATGTCAAAAGAGCGTATAAAGCGCGCGCCCTAGCGTGTGGACCGGTGGACGGCAAGCCGCGCTGGCGAAGCCGGCAACCCCGTGCTAGCGGCGCGCAACGGAACGGAACAGCGATGACACGAGTTTTCGGAACCCTCTGCCTGGCCGCGCTGGCTGCCGCCGCCCCGGCCCTGGCGGATCCCGGCGGCCGGATCGATACGCTCGATCGCGGCGAATACACCTGCGAACGCCCGGGCGACGCGACCACCAGCCGCGGCGTTCCCGCGCCCGACCAGAATTTCAAGGTGGTCAATGCCTCGGCCTATGTCTCGAACGGCAAGCGCGGCAAATATCTTCGGCTGGGCGATCAGGTCACCATGACCAGCGGGCCGCTCAAGCCCAATCGCTACGAGATGAAGAACGGCCGGTACCTGCGCCAGCTCGGCCCAGACGGCCAGCCCAACGGATTGCGCTGCGTCCGGGAGCGCTAAGCACGAAATTCCACCTTGGTCGAGGCATCGACCATCAGCGAAAGCCGCGCGGCGTCCCAGTTGGTCAGCCGCACGCAGCCGTGGCTCTGCGCGCGGCCGATGGTCTCGGGCTCGGGCGTGCCGTGGATGCCGTAATGCGGCTTGCTCAGGTCGATCCACACCACCCCAACCGGGCCGTTGGGCCCCGGGGGCAGGCGCTCCGCCTGCTTGCTGTCGGGCACGTCCCAGAACAGCGACGGATCGTAGGCGAAATCGGGATTGTGGCTGACTCCGAGAATCTTCCAGTTGCCGAGCGGCAGCGGATCGTGGCTCGACCCGGTGGTCACGGTGAACATTGCGACGAGCTTGTCCGCCTTGTCGTAGGCCTTGAGCCAGCCCGACGACTTGTCGACCACCAGTCGGGCGGCTTTCGGCTGGCGCGTGCCGACGCCGAGCGAGCGCAACGTGTCGAGCCAGACGGGATCCTTCACCGCAGCGGCATCGATCCAGTCGGCACCGACGTTGGGCACGGTGATCGTCTGCCCGGCGGTGAAATAGGGCTGGTCCGCCGCAGACGCGCGGGCGGCGGGGGTCGCGGACGCCTGGCTGTGCGGATTGAGCGATTCCAGCACGTCGATCGTGGTGTGAAACCGCTCGGCCAACCGCTCGTCGAGACTCTGGTAGCCGAGCCGCGGAAGCTTGGCTTGCGCCGCCGGATCCTTCGGCAGCGGAGCATAGGGCTGGCTGCCCCAGTCCGACGGGATCGTCACCCGCCGGGTGGCCGCTATGCCTGCCCATTGCGCCAGCGCCAGCCGGGTCGCCCGGTCGAGCTTGCCGGTCTTCGGCAAATCCTTCGCCTCCTGGAAGCCGGCCAGCGCATTCGCGGTCGAGATGCCGCTTTTGCCGTCGATTATGCCCGCGCCGAAGCCGAGCCGCTCGAGCACCACCTGCGCCTGCATCATCGTCGATCGCGGATCGACGGGCTGTGCCGCAGCCGCCGCGCCGTCGTTCGACGCCATCGAGTCCGCGCCGTTCGGATCGGGTTTGGCGGTTTCGGCCGGGGTGGGCGATGCCTGTTGCTCGCGCTTGCACCCGGCAAGCAGCAGGCCGGGCAGGATCAGCGCGGACAGGATCGGAAAACGCATCGGCAACTCCCTTTACGCGAAAACGCGCAAGGGCGGCGAAAGCTCCGTGGATTTACAGCAACTTGGCGAAGGCTTTGAGCACCTCTACCTCGTCCCCATTCCACACCGCGCCCGACACTGCGAGGAAATCGGCCCCGGCCTCGATCAGCGGGGCGCAATTCTGCGGAGTGATCCCGCCGATCGCGACGCAGGGCAATTCGAACAGATTCTGCCACCAGGCGAGGATCTCGGGCTCGGCGTGATGCTCGACCTCCTTGGTCGTGGTCGGGAAGAACGCTCCGAAGGCGACGTAGTCGGCCCCCGCCTCGCCCGCTTCCATCGCCAGGTGGCGGCTGGCGTGGCAGGTGACCCCGATCTGCGCATCGCGCCCGAGCCGCTCGCGCGCATCCTGCACGGTACCGTCCGACTGGCCGAGATGAACCCCGTCCGCCCCGATCCGCCTGGCCAGCGAAATGCTGTCGTTGACGATGAAGGCGACCTCGCGCTCGGAACAGATGCGCTGGAGCGGTTCGGCCAGCCGCACGGCCTCGTGCTCGTCGATGCCCTTCACCCGGAACTGGAACGCGGCGACCGGGCCGCCCAGTTCGCGGGACGCATCGAGCGCGCGGACGAGCCGGTCGGGAAAGGCCCCGCCGACGTCGAGCGGCGAGATCAGGTAAAGCTGGCAGTCGGGTTCGGTAGCACTCATGCTTTGCGCCTCTAGTATGCGCGTGTATCGCCGCCAAGCGTTCTGGCTTTCAAGGCGCTGGCGAACCGAGTCCGTCGCCGTTCAGCCACACCGGGAGATGATCCGCCTATGAAGACCCTCGCTGCCCTGCTCGCTTCGCTGGCCCTGACCGCCTGCACCGCCGCTGCGCCGCGCTCGGCTCCCCCACCGCAGGTCGTCGGCGCGGCCGAAGGCACGCCGGTGCCGCTCGGGCGGCCGGTGCAGGTCGGCTCGCTGATGGTGACGCCGCTCGAAGTCAACGAAGACAGCCGCTGTCCGATGAACGCGCGCTGCGTGTGGGCCGGCCGGGTCGTGCTGGTCGCCAGGATCGCCGGCGCCGGGTGGGAGGAAACCACCCCGCTGACGCTCGGCCTCACCCACGGCACCCACGGGCTCTCGCTCACCCTGGCCTCGGTCACGCCGGAAAAGACCACCACCGATCCACTGGCGCCGGGAGACTACCGCTTCGGCTTCGAAGGCGGCCACTAAGCGGCGGTCACATCACCCGGCTGTCATAGGCCCATTGCAGCAGCGCCTGGCGCTGCTTCGGGCGGCAGAACGGATCGCCGGGCTCGCAGTTCTTGCGGATCTGCCCGGCGTGGCGGGCGAAGGCGCGCCAGCGGCCGATCTGGCAGTGGTCGTCCTCGTGCCGGCGGCCCGAATAATAGCGGCAATACCACTGGAACCACCCGCGCGGATCGTCGGGGTGGAGCCAGCCCTTGCGGCGCCATTCGCCGAGCGGCTTGCTCGCGATGATGCCGAAGAAATTGCAGTCCGGGTCGGCCCCGCCGGGCGAGAGCTTCGCGCCCTCGAACCACGAGGCGGGGAATTCGTCGCGGCAGTCGGTCATGTACTTGCCGCCGAACACGCCGAGGTGGAGCATTTCCTTCGGGGTCAGCTCGGGCTCGAACCGCGGGTCGAAATTGCGGCCCGCAGGTTCGGTGCGCTCGTAATGATAGCCGCGCTGCATCCGGTCGTTCACCGTGACCGGATGCGCGGTGGTCATGCGACCGAGGCCTCGTAAATCTCGTCGATCGCCTGGCCGAGCGCCTGGTCGAATTCTTGGTCGCTCATCTCCGAACGCAAATCCTCGAGCAGCGCGCGGCTGAAGCTGGCGATCACGCCCTTGTTCTTCGCCAGTTCGACGCAGGCCTCAGGCCGTTCGAACCCTCCCGACAGGGCAACGACGCGCGCGACGCGCGGATGGTCGACGATCGGCTTGTAGAGGTCCGGTTCGACCGGCAGCGACAGCTTGAGCATCACGATCCGGCCCTCGGGCAGCGCGTCGAGGTGCTTGAGAATCTCGTCGCGCAGGATCGCCTCGCCCTCGGCCCGGTCGGGCGCCTTGATGTTGTATTCGGGCTCGAGGATCGGGATCAGCCCGGCGGCGCAGATCTGCTCGCCCACTTCGAACTGCTGCGCGATGTTGGCCGCGATGCCCTTCGGGTTGGCCGACTGGATCACCGAGCGCATCTTGGTGCCGACCACGCCGAGATTGCGCGCCCGGGCCAGCAGCAGGTCGAGCCCGGTCATCGGCTTCATCATCTGCACGCCGTCCGCTTCGTCCTGGAGGCCCTTGTCGACCTTGATGATCGGAACCACGCCGCGGTCGCGCAGCGCGGTCGGGACCGGCTTGCCATCGGCGGTGCCGTCCATCGTCTTTTCGAACAGGATCGCGCCAAGCACCTTCTCGCCGGTAAAGGACGGCGAGGTGATGATCCGGACGCGCATCTGGTGGATCAGGTCGAACATTTCCTCGTCGGAAGACCAGGCGCCCTCCTCGATCCCGTAGCCCTTGAGCGCCTTGGGGGTCGAGCCGCCGCTCTGATCGAGCGCGGCGATGAAACCCTTGCCCGTGGTGAGCCGCTCAAGCATGTCCGGTTCGATCATCAAGCCCTCCGATTATCGTTCAAGCGCTGCGACGCCGGGGAGTTCCCGCCCTTCCATCCATTCGAGGAAGGCGCCGCCGGCGGTCGAGATATAGGTGAAGTCCTGCGCCGCTCCGGCGTGGTTGAGCGCGGCGACCGTGTCGCCCCCGCCCGCAACCGAGACCAGCGAGCCTTCCTTGGTCAGCGCCGCGGCGGTCTTCGCCAGCGCGACGGTGGCCGCATCGAAGGGTTCGGTTTCGAACGCACCGAGCGGGCCGTTCCACACCAGAGTGCGGCAGGTCTTGAGCACGTCGGCCAGCGCTTCGACCGCCTGCGGGCCGACGTCGAGGATCATCTCGTCGGCGGCGACCTCGTGGACGTTGCAGGTGCGCAGGGACGGTGGATTGGCGGCGAATTCCTTCGCGACCACCACGTCGTAAGGCAGATGGACCGTGCAGCCCGCCTGATCGGCCGCGCCCATGATCTCCTCGGCGGTATCGGTGAGATCGTGCTCGCACAGCGACTTGCCGACATCGACCCCGCGCGCGGCGAGGAAGGTGTTGGCCATGCCGCCGCCGATGATCAGGTGATCGACCTTGCTCACCAGGTGCTTGAGCACCGCGAGCTTGCTCGACACCTTGGCCCCGCCGACCACGGCCGCGACCGGCCGTTCCGGATCGCCGAGCGCCTTGCCCAGCGCTTCGAGCTCGGCCTGCATCGAGCGGCCCGCGTAGGAGGGCAGGTAATGCGTCAGCCCCTCGGTCGTCGCATGGGCGCGATGCGCGGCGGAGAAGGCGTCGTTGACGAAGAAATCGCCGTTCGCCGCGATCGCCTTGGCGAAGGCCGGATCGTTGGCTTCCTCGCCCTTCCAGAAGCGCGTGTTCTCCAGCACCGCGATGTCGCCCGGCCGCAATATGCCGACCGCCTGCGCGACCACT
This sequence comes from Novosphingobium sp., assembly GCA_017744735.1. Lineage (GTDB taxonomy): Bacteria > Pseudomonadota > Alphaproteobacteria > Sphingomonadales > Sphingomonadaceae > Andeanibacterium. The sequence goes on from JAGIAR010000007.1 coordinate 167,959, forward strand.
GGCCCGGCGACTTCGGGCACGAACATGACTTCCTTGCCGAGCACCTCCTGCACCGCGTCGATCACCATCGAGAGCGACTGGGTCGAGCTGCGCTCACCGCCAGGCCGCCCGAAATGGGCGAGCAGCAGGACTTTAGCCCCCTTGCCCGCCAGTTCGAGGATGGTCGGCGCGCTGGCGTGGATGCGGGTCTTGTCGGTGACCTGCCCGCCGTCCATCGGCAGGTTGAGGTCGACCCGTACCAGCGCGACCTTGCCGGTCACGTCCCCCAGATCGTCCAGCGTCTTGAACGCGCCCATCGCAGCTTCCCTTAAAGGAACTTGGCCATCACCCCGGCGGTGTCGAGCATCCGGTTCGAGAAGCCCCATTCGTTGTCGTACCACGAAAGGACCCGGACCAGCTCGCCCTCGATCACCGCGGTTTCGAGGCTGTCGATGGTCGAGGAATGCGAATCGTGATTGTAGTCGATCGAGACCAGCGGCTCTTCCGAATAGCCGAGCACGCCCTTGAGCGCGCCTTCCGCAGCGGCCTTGAGCAGCGCGTTGACCTCGTCTTTGGTGGTCGCGCGGGCGGGCTGGAAGGTCAGGTCGACCACCGAGACGTTCGGGGTCGGCACGCGGATCGACGAGCCGTCGAGCTTGCCCTTCAGTTCCGGCAGCACCTCGCCCACCGCGCGCGCGGCACCGGTGGTGGTCGGGATCATGCTCATCGCCGCGGCGCGGGCGCGGCGCGGATCCGGATGGATCTGATCGAGGATCTTCTGGTCGTTGGTATAGGCGTGGATCGTGGTCATCAGCCCACGGACGATGCCGATCTCGTCGTTCAGCACCTTGGCCAGCGGCGCGAGGCAGTTGGTGGTGCACGAGGCGTTCGAGACGATCGTGTGGTCGCCCGAGAGCTTCTCGTGGTTCACGCCGAACACCACGGTCAGGTCGACCTCCTTGCCCGGGGCCGAGATCAGCACCTTCTTCGCGCCCGCGGCGAGGTGCTTCTCGCAGCTCGCGCGGTCGGTGAAGAAACCCGTGCATTCGAACACGATGTCGATGTCGTTCGCGCCGTGCGGCAGGTTGGCCGGATCGCGCTCGGCAGTCACATGGATGCGCTTGCCGTCGATGATCAGGTCGGTGCCGTCCGCCTCGACGCTGCCGGCGAAGGTGCCGTGGACGCTGTCACGCTTGAACAGCAGCGCATTGGCCTTGGCATCGGCGAGATCGTTGATCGAGACCAGCTCGAGATCATGGTCGGTGCGTTCGAAGATCGCGCGGGCCACATTGCGCCCGATGCGCCCGAAGCCGTTGATTGCAATCCTGGTCGCCATGAGAATGCTCCTTATTGGGCCAGCTTGGCCGTGATGCGCGGCACGATCTTCTCGGCCGAGAAACCGAAGTGTTCGAACAGGACCTCGGCCGGGGCCGAAGCGCCGAAGCGGTCGAGCCCGATGTTGAGCCCGTTGCGCCCGGTGTAGGCCTGCCAACCCAAGGTAACCCCTGCTTCTATCGAAACAATAAGCGCATCCTCGGGCAGAATGTCGGCGCGGTAGGCGGCGTCCTGCCGGTCGAACAATTCGAGGCACGGGGCCGAGACCACATCGGCACCGATCCCCTGTTGTTCAAGGGCGGCGGCGGTGTCGATGGCGACGCTGACTTCCGAACCGGTCGCGATCAGCACCACCTTGCGCGCGGCCGCGGCGGATTTGAGGCGATAGGCACCCCTGCCCGAGCGGTTCGACGCGCCGGTCCAGGCCTCGTCGCCCTCGCCGCGCACCGCCGGCAGGTTCTGGCGCGACAGCGCGAGCACCGACGGGGTCTTGGGCGTTTCGAGCGCAAGCGCCCAGCATTCGGCGGTCTCCACCGCGTCGGCCGGACGGAACACCTGCAGGTTCGGGATCAGCCGCAGGCTCATCACCTGCTCGACCGGCTGGTGGGTCGGGCCGTCTTCGCCGAGGCCGATGGAGTCATGCGTCAGCACATAGACCACCCCGACCTGCTGCAGCGCCGACAGGCGGATCGCGTTGCGGGCATAATCGCTGAAGATCAGGAAGGTGCCGCCGTAAGGCACCACCCCGCCGTGCAGCGCCATGCCGTTCATCGCCGCCGCCATGCCGAACTCGCGGATCCCGTAATAGAGATAGCGGCCCGAATAATCGTTCTTGGTCAAAGGCTTGGTGAAGGAAGTTTTGGTGTTGTTCGAACCGGTGAGGTCCGCCGAACCGCCGATCAGCTGGGGCAGGTGCTCGGTCAGCGGGCCGAGCGCCATTTCGCTGGCCTTGCGGCTCGCGACCTTGGGCGCATCCTTGGCGATGCCTTGGATATAGGCTTCGAGCGTCGGCGCGGCCTTGTCGGCGATGCTGGCGAGCTGGCTTTCGAACGCCACCTTGCCGGCGTTTGCGGCGAGGCGGGCTTCCCATTCGGCGCGGGCGGCCGCGCCCCTGGCACCGAGCGCGCTCCAGTCGGCCGCGATATCGGCGGGGATTTCGAACGGCGCGGAGGTCCAGCCGAGTTCGACGCGGGCGGCGGCGACTTCGTCGGCGCCGAGCGGCGAACCGTGGACCGCCGAGGTGCCCTGCTTGTTGGGCGCGCCCTTGCCGATGATCGTCTTGCAGGCGACGATCGACGGGCGCGGATCGGCCAGCGCCTCGTCCAGCGCCTTGCGGATCGAGGCGGCATCGTGGCCGTCGCAGCTCACCGTGTGCCAGTTGGTCGCGCGGTAGCGGGCGAGCACGTCCTCGCTCGAGGAAAGCTCGACCGTGCCGTCGATGGTGACGTTGTTGTCGTCCCACAGCACGATCAGACGGCCGAGGCCGAGGTGGCCGGCAAGGCTGATCGCTTCGTGGTTGATGCCTTCCATCAGGCAGCCGTCGCCCGCGATCACCCAAGTGCGGTGGTCGACCAGCTCGTCGCCGAAAGTGGCGTTGAGGTGGCGTTCGGCGATCGCCATGCCGACCGCCATCGCGAGACCCTGGCCCAGCGGGCCGGTGGTCGCCTCGACGCCATCCAGGAGGAAGTTCTCCGGGTGGCCGGCGCAGGGGCTGCCGAGCTGGCGGAAATTGCGGATGTCGTCCATCGTCGGCCGCGCGAAACCGGTGAGATTGAGCAGCGCGTAGATCAGCATCGAGCCGTGGCCGGCCGACAGCACGAAGCGGTCGCGGTCGGGCCAGTGCGGCGCGGCGGGATCGAACTTGAGGTATTCGCCCCACAGCACCGTGGCGACGTCGGCCATGCCCATCGGCATGCCGGGATGGCCGATATTGGCCTTCTGCACCGCATCCATCGAGAGCGCGCGGATGGCGTTGGCCATGGGCGCGAGGCGGGCGGCGTCTAAAGTCATGCTATCGGGCTCCTGCGAGTGCGCCGGAGGTGACGGATTTTTGTTGGCGATTCGGCGCGCCGCCTCCTTTGCGGACGCACCGCCCCCCGTCAAGCGCGGCTCCGGGCGGTTCCCCGCCGGACACAATCAACGGTAATTCACAACTTTCGCCGTGAAGCTTTTGCGCCCCCGTGGAACTTTGGGTTAGCCAATCCCGATGGAGCAAAGGGTGGAAACCGCCTTGGCCCGGATCGGGGCCGCCGCAGCCCGGATCGAGGCAGCTGCCAGGGCGAATGCGGCCCACGCGCCCGCCCCTTCCCCCGGGACCACTCTCGGCGACGACCCGCTGCTGGCGATGCGGCATGCCCAGTTGCGGGCCGAAGTCGGTGCGACACTGCGCGAGCTCGACACGCTGATCGGATCGCTCGAGCATGGCTAACGTCACCCTCCGGATCGGCGGCCGCAGCTACGCCGTCGCCTGCCAGGACGGCGAGGAGGCCCATATCGCGAGCCTCGGGCGCGCGATCGACGGCAAGCTCGCCACGCTCGGCCCCAATGCCACGCAGAACGAGCCGCGCGCGTTGCTGTTCGCCGCCCTGCTGCTGGCCGACGAAGCGCACGAATTGAAGCACCGCACGCCGTCCGAGGCCGCGCCGCCCGGCGACGGCGCCGCCCCCGCGCTGGAAGCGATGGCCGAGCGGCTCGAAAAACTTGCCGAAAGTCTTGAGGCTTAGCGACGCCCCTCTTAGATAGGCCGCGACGGGTACTGCCCGGTACGCGCCGACAGAATATCCCTGAGGCTATAAGCAATCCATGGGGGCTGTCCCTGGTCGGACCCTGGTCCGGCACATATGGTCCCCACCTGACGTTAGGCGTCAGAGGATTTCCCCGGCACCGGCCCATGGTGGTCCCGTCACCCATCTTACGGAGCAATCCATGCTCGACGAACTCCGGCAGCGTAAGCAGGCGCTGCGCAGCGAAATGCGCCGGCTGCGGCGCGACTATGCGGCCTCGCTCGACGATGGCACCCGCGCGCTGCTGTTCCGCCGGCCGCCCCGCCCGGTGATGGAACTGGTCCCGGCCGGCGCGGTCGTGGGCGTCTATTACGACATTCCTGGCGAAGCCCCGGCGCGCGCCTATGCGCGCTTCCTCCACGAACAGGCCCATACGGTCGCCCTCCCCGCCTTCACCGACAAGGATGCGCCGATGCATTTCCGCGCCTGGTCCGACCCCTTCGGCGAAAGCGATCTCGAGGACGGGCCCTATGGCCCGCAGCCCGTGGCCGCCAACGGCGAGGTCGAGCCCACCGTTTTGTTCGTGCCGCTGGTCGCCTTCACCGACAAGGGCGAACGGATGGGCCAGGGCGCCGCGCATTACGACGGCTGGCTGGGCAGGCATCCGCGCGCAATCACCATCGGCATGGCGTGGGACGTGCAGAAGGTCGCCGACCTGCCGACCGAGCCGCACGACGTTCCGCTGCGCGCGATCGTCACCCCTTCGCAATTCTACGGCCCCTTCGCCTGATGCGGCGCGAGCCGACGATGCGGATCCCGCTCGGGATCCTGGGCTTGGTCGCCGCGCTGATTCTCTACGCGCTGGGGGTCGCCTGGGCCTCGCAATGGATCGGGCTGCTGCCGGTGCTGGTGCAGACGCCGATCTACCTGGTGCTCGGCACCGTATGGCTGTTGCCGCTCAGGCGCTTCCTGATCTGGATGGAAACCGGCCGCTGGCGGTGAAACCCGGCCCTGCCGCTGCCTGATCCGTTCCCCGGCGAACGCCCCACTTCAACATGGGCGCATGCGCCCGGGTTCCGGCTTTCGCCGGAACACGCAGAGCTCAATCTATCGGAAAATCCCCCAAGTGGCGCGAGTGACGGGGCTCGAACCCGCGACCTCCGGCGTGACAGGCCGGCACTCTAACCAACTGAGCTACACCCGCGTGCCTCTTGGGGAGCCGCGCCACTAAGGCAGCGTCGCATGCCTGTCAACAGAAGTAAGCGCCGCTTTCTCGGTGAACGAAACTCAGCCGGATATTAACCATATCTTGGTGCTTCGCTGCGAGGATTCCCGCCATCAGACGGGGTTTATCCAATGCGGAAATACATGTTCGCGGCGCTGGTCGCCGGAGTTTTTTGCACACCGCTGGCGGCGCAGAACGTCGCCATATCGCTGCAAAGCGCAGTGTTCGTCGAGCGCCTCGGCCATACCGGCGACGGGCGGGTCCAGCGCCGGATCGAGCCGGCGAAAACCTTCCGGCATGGCGACCGGGTGATCCTGATGATCGAATGGACCGCCCCGCCCTCGCAGAGCGGCTTCGCGGTAACCAGCGCGATTCCCTCGACAATCTCCTATGAGGACACCAGCCAGGATTCGGTCCAGGTCTCGGTCGACGGGGGCCGGCACTGGGGCCTGCTCGGCGGCCTGCGGATCGACGGCCGACAGGCGACGCCCGAGGATGTGACCCATCTGCGCTGGCCGGTCAGCCCCGGCGAGGCCCGGCGCGGCAGCGGGCGGATGACCTATTCGGCGATCGTGCGCTGAACCGGATCAGCGCTCGTATTTCCAGTTCCGGCGCTTGCCTTCCGACAGCCACTCGATCGCGGTCGCGAGGCGTGCGGTGCGGGTCTTTTCCTGCTTCGCGCCGGTGATCCATTCGAGATAGTCGCGCTGCTGCGCGGCGGTGAAGCCATCGAACGCCGCCCTGGCCGCCGGCGCGTCGCGCAAGGCCGCTGCGAAATCCTGCGGCATGGCAATCGCTTGCTTCGGGGCGGGCGGCTTGCTCCGCGCGGGCTTCTTCCCGCTCTCGATCAGCGCGGCAGACTCGCGGATCTGCGCGATCAGCCTGTCCTTCGGAGGCAGTTCGTCGAGCCCGGCAAGCTTGCCGTAGCCGCCCATGCCCTCGCCCTGCCGGCCCATGCTGGCCACGATCAGTGCCGCATGCGCCTTGAACGCCGCCATCCCGCCGAGGTTCTTCCCGCGATGGATGAAATGCGGCACGCCCCACTTGATGCCTTCCTCGAGCCCGGGAACAGCTTCGTGGAACAGCGCGCGGATATATTCGAGGATCGGCCGGGCGAAGGGCTGTGCCTTCGCGATATAGGCGTCGATCCGCGGATCGCTCATACCGCGATCGGGGCCTTGATCGCGCCTTGCGGCGCATAGCCGGTCACTGCGAAGTCCTCGATCCGGTAGTCGAAGATCGACTCGGGCTTGCGCAGGATCTCCAGCCGCGGCTCGCCGGCAGGCGAGCGGGCCAGCTGTTCTTCGACCAGATCGCCGTGATTGAGGTACAGGTGGGTGTCGCCGCCGGTCCAGACGAACTCGCCGGGTTCCAGATCGACCTGCTGCGCGATCATCCGCTGCAGCAGCGCGCCCGACCACAGATTGAACGGCAGGCCCAGCGCCACGTCGCAGCTGCGCTGGTAGAGCAGGCAGTTCAGGCGATTGCCGGCAACGTGGAACTGGTAGGTCTTGTGACACGGCGGCAGCGCCATCCGGTCGAGCTCGGCGACGTTCCAGCCTTCGATGATATGCCGCCGGCTGCCGGGATTGGCCTTCAGGCTCTCGATCACCTGCGCCACCTGGTTGATCCCGGGGCCCTTGCGATAGCTGCCCGCGCCATCCGCTTCGTAGGTCGGCCAGTCGACCCATTGCTTGCCGTAGACCGGGCCGAGATCGCCCCATTGCGCGGCAAAAGCCTCGTCCTCGGCGATCCGCGCGACGAAGGCGTCGAGTTCGATCGCGTCGCCGGTCGCCTTGACGTAGCGCGCATGGGGCCATTCGTTCCAGATCTTCACGCCCTGCAGCACCAGCGGGCGGATGTTGGTTTCCCCGGTGAGAAACCACAGCATCTCGCGCGTCGCGGTCTTCCAGAACACCCGCTTGGTGGTGATCAGCGGCATCCGGCCGTCGGACAGGTCGAAGCGCATCTGCGGCCCGAAGATCGCACGCGTGCCGATTCCGGTGCGGTCGATCCGCTCGTCGCCCTGCTCCCAGACCTGGCGCAGCAGGTCGAGGTATTGCCATTCCGGATGGCGGGGGGCGGGTGCGTCGAACTGAAAAGCGGAACGGGAAGCCATGGGTGCATCTAGCGCCCATGGCCCGATTCGGTAAATCGAATGAAGAAATTGGTCGGGGAGAGAGGATTCGAACCTCCGGCCCCTGCCTCCCGAAGACAGTGCTCTACCAGGCTGAGCTACTCCCCGACCGGCGCACCCGCTGTAAGGCGGGGGCGAGGCAGACGCGGGCCAATAGCGGCGGTCTGCCGGGGTGGCAAGCGGGCATTTCATTCCGGCGCACTCGGGCAACAAAGCGGGGGTGAATCCGGTTTCAACCGCGACCGCCCCCTTGTAATCGGGCCGTAACATCGCCATTGGGTCCGCGCATGGCGCAGCAAGCTCGGGCCCCGGACCAAATGACTGAAGGCGCTGACCTCAGAGACACCACCCCCTGGGATATCCAGGACGACACGCTGCACGAAGAATGCGGCGTATTCGGCGTGATCGGCGCGGCCGACGCGGCGGCGATCTGCGCGCTCGGCCTCCACGCGCTGCAACACCGCGGCCAGGAAGCCGCCGGCATCACCAGCTACGACGGCAGCGAGTTCTATTCGCGGCGCGGGCTCGGCCATGTCGCCGAGAATTTCGCGACCGGCGAACAGCTTGCCGAGCTGCCGGGCCACATGGCCGCGGGCCACGTCCGCTATTCGACCACCGGCGGCTCCGGCCTCAGGAACATCCAGCCGCTCTACGCCGATCTGGCGAGCGGCGGCTTCGCGATCGCGCATAACGGCAATATCTCGAACGCGGCGGCGCTGCGCGAGACGCTGGTGCGCAACGGGGCGATCTTCCAGTCGACCAGCGACACCGAAGTGATCATCCACTTCGTCGCGACCAGCCGCTTTCCCAAGCTGCTCGACCGCTTCATCGACGCGCTGCGCTATCTCGAAGGCGCCTATTCGCTGGTCTGCATGACGGTGGAAGGCATGATCGCCTGCCGCGATCCGCTGGGCATCCGCCCGCTGGTGATGGGCAAGATCGGCGATGCGGTGGTGTTCGCAAGCGAAACGGTGGCGTTCGACGTGGTCGGCGCGGAATTCATTCGCGAGATCCAGCCGGGCGAGCTGGTGCGGGTCGATTTCGCCGGCAATATCGAGAGCCTGCGCCCGTTCGGCGACCCGGCCCCCCGCCCCTGCATCTTCGAGCACGTCTATTTCAGCCGCCCCGATTCGATCTTCGACGGACGCGCGGTCTACGATGTGCGCAAGCAGATCGGCGTCCAGCTCGCGCTGGAAAGCCCGGCCGACGCCGATGTGGTCGTGCCGGTGCCCGACAGCGGCGTGCCCGCGGCGATCGGCTTCTCGCAGCAATCCGGCATTCCGTTCGAGCTCGGGATCATCCGCTCGCACTATGTCGGGCGTACCTTCATCCAGCCGTCGGACAGCGCGCGCCATTCGGGCGTGAAGCGCAAGCACAACGCCAACCGCCTGATCGTCGAGGGCAAGAAGATCGTGCTGATCGACGATTCGATCGTGCGCGGCACCACCAGCCTCAAGATCGTGCAGATGATGCGCGATGCGGGCGCCAAGGAAGTGCATTTCCGCGTCGCCAGCCCGCCGACCGGCTACGGCTGCTATTACGGGGTCGACACGCCCGAGCGCTCCAAGCTGCTCGCCGGGCGGATGGACCTCGAGGCGATGCGCGACTTCATCCAGGCAGACAGCCTCGCCTTCGTCTCGATCGACGGGCTCTATCGCGCGGTCGGCCAGGAAGCCCGCAACAACGCCCGGCCGCAATATTGCGACGCCTGCTTCACCGGCGACTATCCGACCAGCCTGACCGATCTGGCCCGGCGCGAATCGGACGCGGCGCAGCTCACCTTCCCCGACGCGGCCTGATGGCAGACGAAACCGCAGCCGGGCCCCTCGCCGGGCAACTCGCGCTCGTGACCGGGGCAAGCAAGGGCATCGGCGCGGCGACCGCCAAGGCCCTTGCGGCGGCCGGGGCGCATGTGATCCTGACCGCGCGCACCGCGAAGCAGCTCGAAGCGGTCGAGGAGGAAATCCACCAGGCCGGCGGCAGCTCGACCATCGCCCCGATGGACCTCGGCGAACCCGACGCGATCGCGCGGCTCGCGACCGCGATCGGCAATCGCTGGGATGCGCTCGACATACTGGTGATGTCGGCCGCGGTGCTGACCCAGCTCGGGCCGGTCACCCAGATCGATTCGAAAGCCTTCAACCAGGCGATCACCACCAACCTGCTCGCCTCGCAGGCGCTGCTCGCCGCGTTCGATCCGATGCTGCGGCAGAGCAAGGCCGCGCGGGTGATCGGCCTGACCAGCAGCGTCGCGGCCCAGCCCCGCGCCTATTGGGGCGCCTACGCCGCGACCAAGGCCGCGCTCGAGGCGCTGCTCGAATGCTACGCGCAGGAAGTCGAACGGATTTCCGAGATTCGTGTCGCGATCGTCGATCCGGGCGCGACCCGCACCGCGATGCGCGCGCGCGCCTTCCCGGGCGAGGACCCGGCGACGGTCAAGCCGCCCGAGGATGTGGCCGCGCGGCTGGTAGCCCTGGTGCAGGAAAGCTTCCCCACCGGGCATCGTGAACGGATCGACGCGGCCGGTTAACCGGTTCTGCAAATCCCCGCTAAAGCAGAAATCCGATAGTCTCCCTAACCACGGGCGGAAGCCCGACGGAAAGCATCCGGCACATGGGAGGCCATCGCGATGAACCAGCTCACCACCCGTTTCGAGCGCTACGAAGTCGCCGCGCAGGAAGATCGCTGCGCTCCCCGCTACAAGATCACCATCCCGGCGCAGTTGCGCGCATCGGGCGGGCGCGGGTTCCAGACCGTGGTGCACGACCTGTCGCTCTCGGGCTTCTCGGCCACCGCAGTCAGCAAGATGCATCCGGGCACGCTGTGCTGGCTCACCCTCCCGGGGCTGGAGGCGCTGCAGGCGGAAGTCGTGTGGTGGCAGGATGCGCTGTGCGGCTGCGCCTTCTCCAAGCTGCTCAGCCCGATCGTCCACGACAATCTGCTTGCGCGCTATCGCGGGCAGGCCGCGGTCCGGCCCGGCGCCTAGTCCTTGACCAGCGTGACCTGGCTGACGGTGATCCCGCCGCCGCGGAAACCGCCTTCGCAATACATCAGGTAGAAGCGCCACAGCCGCCGGAAGCGTTCGTCGAACCCCTCGGGCAGCCGGCTTTCCTCGCAGGCGCGATCGAAGTTCTCGCGCCACGCCTTGAGCGTCTCGGCATAATCGATCCCGAAATCCTCCTGGTCCTCCCAGCGCAGCCCGCGTTCGGCGGCAAGCCGCTGGAACTCGCTGGTGCGGATCAGCAATCCGCCCGGGAAGATATAGGCCTGGATGAAATCGGCGTTGCGGGCATAGCCGTCGAACAATTCCTCGCGCATCGCGATGAACTGGATCGCCGCGCGCCCGCCCGGCTTGAGGCAGCGCGCGAGGCAATCGAAATAGCTCGGCCAGTATTCGCGCCCGACCGCCTCGACCATCTCGACACTGACGATCGCGTCGAACTGGCCGGTAACGTCGCGATAGTCCTGATGGCGGAAATCGATATCACCGGCCTGGTGCGACGCGGCCCAGTGCAATTGCTCGTCCGACAGGCTGATCCCGGTGACCTTGCTGCCGCGCGACGCGAAATAATTCGACAGCGCGCCCCAGCCGCAGCCGATCTCGAGCAGGGTCGCCGGCCCCTTGCCCGCGCTCTCGAGACGTTCGGCGAGCTTCGCCCATTTGCTGTGCTGCGACGCTTCCAGGCCGCGCGAATCGTAATGCAGCCCGCTCGAATAGCTCATCGTCGGATCGAGCCAGGCGCCGTAGAAATCGTTGCCGAGGTCGTAATGCGCGTGGATGTTGCGTTCGGCCTGCGCGCGGGTGTTGCGGTTGAACCAGTGGAGCAGCCGCGCGGCGATCCGCCACGGCCCCTTGGCGCGGCCGGTGTCGCCCATCGACGCGCCGTTATCCATCACCAGCGCGAACAGGCTCACCGGGTCGCGGCTGTCCCACTCGCCCGCTTCCCACGCCTGGTAGAAGCCGGCCGAGCCACCGGTCGCGAGCCGCAGCAGCGCGCGCCAGTCGCGGATATGGATGTCGGCCTCGAACCCCGGAGCGCGACCGCCCAGCACCCGCGTTGCGCCGTCGGGCAGGCGAACCGTCACCGAACCGCGCTGCAGGCCGCGATCGACCTGATCGAGGAGTTTCTGGCCCCCGCCCGCAAACAGGCGCGCAAACAGCGCCGGACCGGTGTGGATCCGGTGGCTACCTTCGAGCAGCAGGTCTCCCCGTCCGATCCCCTCAGCAGACATGGGGCGCTATATGCTCCGCCGAAACGGAGTCGGCAAGGGTTGAGCGCCCGCGCCGTATTTGCCGCAAGCTTCTGTCTTGCCAATGAAACTCAACAGCCCGGCCCCGGCTGGGGCAGCGTGACCGACCGCCCCAGCCGCCCCTCGCCCGGCCGCCGGCCGAAGCGCGCATCCTGAAAGGCGACCAGCACGCGGCATCGCTCCCGCGTCACCCGCGCCATCGGCAGGATCGACCAGCGCGCGAAACTCGCCATTTCCGGCGTGTGGAGCGCACGCCGGGCGAGCGGGTCGGTCATTCCGTCGGGTACGGGCGGCCGATAATCCGGATTCCAGATCCAGCCGGCACCGGGCGCGTATTCGTCGAAATGGATCAGATGGTCCTGCCGCCAGGTCACCGAGCGCTGCCAGAACAGCACCGGCGGCGGCGAGATTACCATCGCATCGGGCCGCGCATCGCCCTCCGGCGCGATCGGCGCGTGGCGGACCTGCGCGCTGAGCGCGCCGTTGGCGCAGATATAGAGCAGCGCCGCCGCGGATGCGGCGAGCGCCGGCCTGGCCCAACGCGCCCGCCCTTCCCGCTCCCACCGCCGCGACAGCCAGATGCCCCACCCCAGCGCGAGCAGCAGCCACGGATCGACGATGAACAGCGCATCGTTGTGGTACCAGCGGTTGCTGAACGGCGAGAACAGCTGGATCGCGTAGGAAGTCTGCCAATCGAGCAGCGGGTGGGTGAGGCAGCCGATATAGCTGAGCGTCAGCAGCCAGCCGAAATGCATCGGCAGCCCGCTCGCAAAACTCGCACCGCGTTTCAGTTGCCAACGGTCGAGCAGCCACAGCAAGCCCGCCAGCATCGGCGGCAGCAGCAGCACCCCGCCGAAGAAACTGTGGGTGAACCCGCGATGGGTCGCGAGCGGCGCCCACGGCACCCAGCCGAGGAACACGTCGATATCGGGCGCATTGGCCCCGAGGATCAGCGCCGCCAGCCCCTTGCGGCTGCGCGTCTTCAGCCCCGCCTGCCCGAGCGTCCAGCCGACGAGGCTATGGGTGAGGTTGTCCATTTACCGGTTTCGCGCAAAGACGCGAAGGCGCGAAGATGAAGGCATCATGCGGTCGCAACGTAGCCGTTGACCAGCCGGCGCGTGCCTTCCTTGAAAGTCGCGAGCCCAAAATTCATCAGCAGGCCGAGCCGCAAATCCATCAGCCGCAGATAAGTGAGGAGTTGCTTGGCATGAACGGGCGCATGGCGTTCGGTCGACTTGATCTCGATCAGCAGCTTGTCTTCGACAAGCAGGTCGAAGCGAAAGCCATTCTCGATCACGATCCCGTCGTGGACGAGCGGCACGGGTTGCTGCCGCAAGACCTTTAGCCCATCCCGCCGAAGGCCTTCGAACATCAAGGTCTCATAAACGCTTTCGAGCAAGCCCGGGCCGAGATCGCGATGCAATCTAAACCCGCGATCGACGCAAACCTTGGCGAGTTCCTCCAGCCCCATCGGCTTTCCCCTTCGCGTCTTTGCGTCTTTGCGCGAAAATCCTAAGCCGGATGCCCGCCCTTGTCGTCCACCGTCCAGGTCTGGCCCTTCGCGAGCAGCTTGGCGAGATCGGCGGTCTTGCCTTCGCTGGCCTTGGCCTTCTCCGCGATCACTGCCGCCTCGAAGGTCGGGCGCGGGTCGTCGTAGAGGACGCCGAGCGCCATCGGGAATTCGCCGAAGGGCATTTCGACCAGCATATGCGCGATCGCGCGGTTCTTCGCATTGTGGACCAGCACGCCGGCGCCCTGCCAGTCGCCTTCGGCGACATCGACCACTTTCAGAGAAAGCGTCTCGAGATCCAGCGCGATGCCCTTGGTGCCATTGGCGAACAGCATCGGCTCGCCGTCCTTGAGCCAGAGCTGGCGATCCTCCGCGCCCTTGGGCGCGGCGAAGTCGTTGAACACGTCCTTGTTGTAGACGATGCAGTTCTGGAAGATCTCGACGAAGGCCGCGCCCTTGTGGGCATGGGCGGCGGTCAGCACCTCGGGCAGGAACTTCGAGACGTCGAACCCGCGACCGACGAAGCGCGCGCCGGCGCCCAGCGCGAAGGCGCAGGGGTTGGCCGGCCGGTCGACCGAGCCGAGCGGGGTCGAGGGCGACGGCGTGCCGATCCGGCTGGTCGGCGAGGCCTGGCCCTTGGTCAGCCCGTAGATCTCGTTGTTGAACAGCAGGATCTGCACGTCGAGATTGCGCCGCAGCACATGCATCAGATGGTTGCCGCCGATCGACAGCCCGTCGCCGTCGCCGGTGACCAGCCATACGTCGAGATCGGGGTTGGCCAGCTTGATGCCGGTCGCGAAGGCCGGCGCGCGTCCGTGGATCGTGTGGAAGCCGTAGCTCTCGATATAGTACGGGAAGCGGCTCGAGCAGCCGATGCCCGAGACGAACACGGTGTTCTTCGGATCGGCGCCGATCGCCGGCAGGGTGCGCTGCACCGCCTTGAGGATCGCATAGTCGCCGCAACCGGGGCACCAGCGGACCTCCTGGTCGGTTTCCCAGTCCTTGAGCGTGGTGGCGATGGGGGTCATGTCGTTCATGGCTTCACTCCGGTCTTGAGCGAGCCATCGTCGTAGCCCGAGCCCTCCTCGGGCAGTTGCGCGGGCGTGGGGGAGACTTCGCCGCTCTCATTGTCGGCCGTCGCGTCGAAATAGGTCGCGATCGCGGTTTCGAGTTCGGCGATGCTGAACGGCTGGCCGCTGGTCTTGGTCAGGCTCCTGGCGTCGATCAGCAGCTGGTCGCGCAGCACGGTCTTGAACTGGCCGGTGTTCATCTCGGGCACCAGCACATGGTCGAAGCCGCTCAGCAGCTCACCGAGGTTCGCCGGCAGCGGCCAGACGTTGCGGACATGCACATGGCTGACCGAAAGGCCCTGCTTGCGCGCGCGGCGCACCGCCTGGTGGATCGGGCCGAAGGTCGAGCCCCAGCCGACCACCGCGAGCGTGCCGGTGGCATCGCCGAGCACGACGTCCTGCGCCGGGATGGTCTTGGCGATCCCGTCGATCTTGTCCTTGCGCGCGTCGGTCATTGCCTGGTGGTTGGCCGGCGAATAGTCGATATTGCCGGTCTCGACGTGCTTCTCGATCCCGCCGATGCGATGCATCAGGCCGGGCGTGCCGGGCTTGATCCACGGCCGCGCGCCCTTGGCGTCGCGCTTGTAGGCGAGCAGCGTGTCGCCCGAATTCTTCTCTTCGAGGAAAGTCACAGGAAACGGTTCGTAAGCCTTGGGATCAGGGACTTTCCACGGCTCCGCCGCATTGGCGATATAGCCGTCGGTCAGCAGCATCACCGGGGTCATGTACTGGACCGCGATCCGGCAGGCCTCGATCGCGCAGTCGAACACGTCGCCGGGCGAGCGCGCGGCGATCACCGGCATCGGCGCATCGCCGTTGCGGCCGTAGACCGCCTGGTAGAGATCGCTCTGCTCGGTCTTGGTCGGGAGGCCGGTCGACGGGCCGCCGCGCTGGCTGTTGACGATCACCAGCGGCAGCTCGGTCATGATCGCGAGGCCCATCGCCTCGCCCTTGAGCGCGATGCCGGGGCCCGAGGACGAGGTCACGCCGAGCTGGCCGGCGTAGGAGGCGCCGATCGCGGCGCAGATCGCGGCGATCTCGTCTTCCGCCTGGAAGGTGGTGACGCCGAATTCCTTCAGCCGCGCGAGATGGTGGAGGATGGCCGAGGCCGGGGTGATCGGATAGCCGCCGAAGAACATCGGCAGCCCGGCCAGCTGCGCGCCCGCGACGAGGCCGAGCGAGACCGCCTCGGCGCCGGTGATCGTGCGGTACAGGCCCGGCGCGCTCGCAACCGGCGGAATGTGGAGCTGCTTGAGCGGGCCCGAAAGCTCCGCGGTCTCGCCATAGGCGTGGCCGGCGTTGAGCGCGGCGATATTGGCGGCCGCGAGGTCGGGCTTGCTCTTGAACTTGCCGTTGAGCCAGTCGATCAGCGGCTGGCGGTCACGGTCGAACATCCACAGCGCAAGGCCGAGGGTCCACATGTTCTTGCAGCGCAGCGCATCCTTGTTGCCGAGGCCGAAATCCTTCACCGCCTCGACCGTCAGCGCGGAAATGTCGAACGCCAGCACATCCCACCTGGCAAGGCTGCCGTCGTCGAGCGGGCTGACGTCGTACTTCGCCTTTTCGAGGTTGCGCTTGTTGAACTCGCCGGTGTCGGCGATGATCAGCCCGCCGGGCTTGAGCGCCGCGAGGTTCACCTTGAGCGCCGCCGGGTTCATCGCCACCAGCACGTCGGGCGCGTCGCCCGCGGTCTCGATCTCGGTCGAGCCGAAGTTGATCTGGAACGCGGAAACCCCGAACAGCGTGCCCTGCGGCGCGCGAATTTCCGCCGGAAAATCGGGGAAGGTCGCGAGATCGTTGCCCGCCAGCGCGGTCGAAAGCGTGAACTGCCCGCCGGTGAGCTGCATGCCGTCGCCGGAATCGCCTGCGAAGCGCACCACCACCGCTTCGGGCGTATGCGCGGCTGCTGCCGGCTTTTCGGCTGCGAGAGTTGCCATGTGTCGTATCCTTATCGCGCCCGCAAAAAGGCGCGTAAATGCCATTCTGGCAGGGCACCTATGATCGGCCATGCCCCGCCGCAACCAAGTTTTTCTGTCTCTTACCCAAAAATGGGCGTTGGAATCCTGCCCGTTCCGAACTTATTCACCGTTCCGGACGAGAGAGGATGACAGATGGTGGATAGCGAACATTTCGTGCGCGACGACGTGCGCGCCTTCCTGGCGATGCTCGAGGGCATGAACCGGCCCGACATGCGCACGGTGCCGATCGAGCAGACCCGCGCGATGACCGCGGCGATGCAGCCGATGGTGCAGCTGCCGACGCGCGCGCTGGCGCGGATCGAGGATCTCGCCTGTCCCGGCCCCCGCGGCGACATCCGCCTGCGGCTCTACGATGCACGGGCGGAGCGCGGCCCCTCCCCGCTGATGGTGTTCATCCACGGCGGCGGCTTCGTGTTCGGCGATATCGACAGCTACCAGGGCACCTGCAGCGAGATCGCCGCCGAGCTGGACCTGCCGGTGGTCTCGGTCGAATACCGGCTTGCCCCCGAACACCCCTTCCCCGCCGCGCCCGAGGATTGCGAAGCGGCCGCGCGCTGGCTCGCGGCGAGCCCCGCGCCGCTCGGCTTCGAGGTCACCGGGCTGGTCCCGATCGGCGACAGCGCCGGCGGCAATCTCGCGATCGTCACCACCCAGTCGCTGATGCTCGATCCAGCGGCGGTGCCGGTAATCGCGCAGGTGCCGATCTACCCGGTCGCCGAGCCGATCGCGCCGCTCGAATCCTACGCTCTGTTCGGCGACGGCTACATGCTGACCAAGGATGTGATTTCCTTCTTCGACGAGTGCTACGCGCTCGATCCGGCGGACCGCCGCGCCTATCCGGTGCTCGGCGCGCTGGCCGGAACACCGCCGACCGTGCTGGCGACCGCTGCGCTCGATCCGCTGCGCGATTCGGGCCGCAACTATGCCGCCGCGCTGATCCGGGCCGGCTGCGAGGTGACCTATCTGGAACTCGCCGGGAATATCCACGGGTTCGTCCAGATCCGCAAGGCGATCCCTAGCGCGCACGCCGATCTGCTTGCTATTTTGCACGCCACCAAAGCGACACTGGAAAGGGTTGCATGACTTCCAACAATTCCGACCTCCCCTATCGCCCCTGCGTGGGGGTGATGCTGGTCAATGGCGACGGCAAGGTGTTCGTCGGCAAGCGCATCGACAACAAGGAAGGCGACGCCTGGCAGATGCCGCAGGGCGGGATGGACGATGGCGAGGACGTGCTCGCCTGCGGCTATCGCGAACTGGCCGAGGAGACCGGGGTAACCCAGGCCGACGTCGCGCTGATCGCCAAGGCGAAGGAAGAACTGCTCTACGACCTGCCCGAAGAACTGCTCGGCAAATTGTGGGGCGGCAAGTATCGCGGCCAGCGTCAGAGCTGGCTGCTGATGCGCTTCACCGGCAACGACGATGCGATCGACCTGACAGCGCACACTCCACCCGAGTTCTGCGAATGGAAATGGATCGATCCCGAGCTGCTGCCCGAGCTGATCGTGCCGTTCAAGAAGCGCGTCTATCGCGCGGTTCTGGAAGAGTTCCGGGCGCTGATCTGAACCTGCGGGCCCCTCCTCGGCGGGGCAGGCGTCAGTTCTTGGTGACGACCGGATCCGGCGTCACCGCCTCGGCAGTGACCAAAGCGGCGCGCGGGGCATTGTCGATCGCGCTGGCGAGTTCCTTGGCCTCGCGGCAATTGCCGCCGCACATCGTCTCGAGCTTGGCGAGATTGCGCTTGGCCTTCTCGACCGCACCCTTTTCGAGCAGCGCCTCGCCCTCGCCCGAGATCGCGGCGAGATTGTCCGGCTGGACGGTCAGCGCGACGCGGTAATAGTGGATCGCCTTGCCCTGCATCCCGTCCTTGCGGGCGGCTTCGGCCAGGTCGAGGTAGATGTCGGTATAGCCCGGATCGACCGCGAGCGCGGCTTCGAAGGAATCGACCGCATCCGAAGTCTTGCCCGCATCGAGCTGCGCGCGGCCCTGCGCGACCAGCGCGGCAGCGCGCGGATCGGCGACGTAGGGGCTCGCCTCGCCCACGCTGGCGGTCACCGCGACAAGCAGCGAGAGGGCACAGGCGGCAGGGAAATAGCGCATCGCGAACTCCTTGAGCGCGGTCATTGTCGAACGGTCATGGTGTCGCATGACGGCCAAGACCTATCACGCGCGACATAAACGCGCGATGAAAAATCCGTCGGTTGCGTCGCGCAGCGGAGAAAGGCGGACGCCCTGCCCGTGGGGCGCGCCGAGCGGAAGCTCGGGCAGCTCCGCGCGCCAGCCCGGGTGCGCGGCGAGGAACCGCTCGACCTGGTCCGTGCCCTCCTCGTCGAGCAGCGAGCAGGTGACATAGGCGATCCGCCCGCCCGGCTTGACCAGCTCGGCCGCGAGATCGAGCAGATAGGCCTGAAGCTCGGTGAGCCTGGCGAGCTGCGGCGGATCGAGCCGCCAGCGCGCCTCGGGATTGCGCCGCCAGGTGCCGGTGCCCGAACAGGGCGCATCGACCAGCACCGCGTCGGCGGTGCCGAGCCACGGGGCCAGCGCCTCGCGCTCGCGCCGGGGATCGAGCAGCAGCGTCTCGCCGATCTGCAGACCCGCCCGGTCGGCGCGCGGGCCCAGCCGCGAAAGGCGCGCGCGGTCGGTGTCGGAGGCCAGCAGCACCCCGCGGTTCTGCATCGCCGCGGCAAGCGCCAGCGTCTTGCCCCCCGCTCCCGCACACAGGTCGATCACGGTCTCGCCCGGCTGCGCGGCCACCGCCAGGCAGACGGTCTGGCTGCCGCAGTCCTGCACCTCGATCCAGCCGGCGTGGAAGGCGGTCCATTGTTCGACCTGGGTACCGTTGGGGAAGCGCAGCCCCTCGGGCACCGGCAGCAATTCGCCCTCGAGCGGCAGCTCGATCGCCGCGCGCGAGGTCTGGAGCGTGTTGACCCTGATATCGAGCGGGGCGCGCGCGAGCAGCGCCTGCGCCTCGTCTCCCGCGACACCCGACGCAGAAAGGCGCGCCTCGAGCCATTCGGGCGCAATCCCGCCCGCCGCAACGGGCTCGCCGGGCTCGACCGGGGCCGGCCCGTAAGCCGACCCGTCGAACAATTCGCCGAGCGGCGCGTCGAGCCCGGCCAGCCGCAGCATCGCCGCACGGCCGCTTGCGGGCAGCGGGCCGCAGGCGCGGATCGCGGCATAGGCAAGGTCGCGGATCGCGCGGCGGTCTTTCGATCCGGCATAGCGGCGCGCGCGCAGCCCATCGGCGACGATCCGGTCGGCGGGCGCGCCATTGCCGCGCGCGGCCTCGATCACCTGGTCGAGCAGCTCGATCGCCGCCTGGACGCGCGCGGCGGGGGTCATGGCTCAGCGCGTGGGATAGTTCGGCGCTTCCCGCGTGATCGACACGTCGTGGACATGGCTTTCGGCGAGGCCCGAATTGGTGATGCGGACGAACTGCGCGCGCTGCTGCAGCTCCTCGATCGTCGCCGCGCCGGTATAGCCCATCGCCGCGCGCACGCCCCCGACCAGCTGGTGGATCACGTCCTTGGCCGGGCCCTTATAGGGTACCTGGCCCTCGATCCCCTCGGGCACCAGCTTCATCTGGTCCTTGATGTCCTGCTGGAAATAGCGGTCGGCCGATCCGCGCGCCATCGCGCCGACCGAGCCCATCCCGCGGTAGCTCTTGTACGAACGGCCCTGGTAAAGGAACGTCTCGCCCGGCGCTTCGTCGGTGCCCGCGAGCAGCGAGCCGATCATCACGGTCGAGGCCCCGGCGGCGAGCGCCTTGGCCGCATCGCCCGAGGTCCGCAGCCCGCCGTCGCCGATGATCGGCACGCCGGCCTTCAGCGCTTCCTCGGCGGCTTCCATGATCGCGGTAAGCTGCGGCACGCCGACGCCGGCGACGATCCGCGTGGTGCAGATCGAGCCCGGGCCGATCCCGACCTTGACCGCATCGGCCCCGGCATCGATCAGCGCCTTGGTCGCCTCGGCGGTGGCGACGTTGCCCGCGACCACCTGGACCGCGTTGGACAGCTTCTTGACCCGCTCGACCGCCTTCGCGACGTCCGAGTTATGGCCGTGCGCGGTGTCGATCACCACCACGTCGCATTCGGCGTCGATCAGCTGCTCGGTGCGCTCGAAGCCCTTGTCGCCGACGGTGCTGGCCGCGGCCACGCGCAGGCGGCCGGCGGAATCCTTGGTCGCCTCGGGATAGGTGACCGCCTTCTCGATGTCCTTGACCGTGATCAGCCCGACGCAGCGATAGTCGTTGTCGACCACCAGCAGCTTCTCGATCCGGCGCTGGTGGAGCAGCTTGCGCGCTTCTTCCTGGGTCACCGCGGTGCTGACCGTGGCGAGATCGTCATGCGTCATCAGCTCGCGGACCGGCTGCTTGGGATTGTCGGCGAAGCGCACGTCGCGGTTGGTGAGGATGCCGACCAGCCTGCCCGAGGCTTCGACCACGGGAATGCCGCTGATGCGGTTGTCGGCCATGATCGCCTGTGCCTCGCCGAGCGTGGCGTCGGGTCCAATCGTGATCGGGTTGACCACCATGCCGCTCTCGAAGCGCTTGACCTGGCGCACCGCGGCAACCTGCTGCTTGAGCGAGAGGTTGCGGTGGAGCACGCCGATCCCGCCGAGCTGCGCCATCACGATCGCCATGTCGGCCTCGGTGACGGTGTCCATCGCCGAGGAAACGATCGGGATATTGAGCGAAATTCCGCGGGTCAGCCGGGTCTTGGTGTTGGTCTGCGAGGGGACGATGTCGCTCGGGCCCGGACGCAGCAACACGTCGTCGAAAGTCAGGCCCGTCGGAATGTCCATATTTGCCACCGCTCGCTGTTCTCCGGAGAATCGTGGCGGCCCATGTAACCGCACGGGGGCAAAACCGCTAGGGGGGCGGGAGAACAAATGCTTGGGCGGCGGCGCAATTATATTACGCGGCCTGCCCGAGCGCGGGCAGGAGCGGAAGGAACACGCTCGACTCCGTGACGGAGCCTTGCCACACATTGGTCCGGGAACCGGCGGCGCTTTCAGCGCTGCTCTTACCCGCTGATCGACTGGGGATTCGATGCGTCTCAACGATTTCAATCCGGCCAATATCCGCGTGCGCGACCAGCGCGGCGAAGGCGGCGGCGGCGGGTTTCCGGGCGGCAAGGGGTCGCTCGGCTGCGGCGGGCTGCTGATCGTGCTGGCGATCGCCTATTTCACCGGGGCGGACCCGGCACAGCTGCTGAGCGGGCTCGACCAGGCGCAGGTGTCCGCGCCGCAGGAACAGGCCGTGGGCGGGCGCACCGCGGCCGAAAGCTGCGCGGTCAACGAATACAGCCACGAGGCCTGCGCCCACCTGGATTCGCTCAACAGGACCTGGGAGCCCAAGTTCAAGGCCGCCGGGATCGCCTTCGAGCAGCCGATCCTCGAATTCTACTCGCGCGAAGGCCAATCGGGTTGCGGTGCGGCGCAGAGCGCGATGGGGCCGTTCTACTGCCCGAGCGACGAGGGCATCTATATCGACACCGCCTTCTACGACGAGATGGCGCAGCAGATGGGCGCGAAGGGCGATTTCGCCCGCGCCTATGTGATCGCGCACGAATACGGCCACCACGTCCAGAACCTCACCGGCATCTCGAGGCAGGTGCGGCAGATGCAGCAGCAGAACCCGTCACGTGAGAATGCCCTGTCGGTGCGGCTGGAACTGCAGGCGGATTGCTACGCCGGCGTGTGGGCCGCGCTCAACAAGGACCGCATCGAAGCGGGCGATCTGGAGGAGGGGCTCACCGCGGCCCACGCGGTCGGCGACGACACGCTGATGGAACAAGCCGGGCGCAGGCCGGTTGAAGCCGCATTCACGCACGGATCCAGTGCCCAGCGCATGAAGTGGCTCCGGATCGGAATGGAGACAGGGGATGAAGACAAATGCGACACTTTCGCGGATCTCAAGCCGTAATCCGCTGCTCGGCCTGACCGCGCTGGCGCTCGTCGCCGCGCCGCTCTCGGCCGCCGACGAACCCCAAAAGCCGGTGACTGACAAGACGGTGACCGCGCGCGACGTGGGGATGACCCCGATCCAGGACCTCAATCTCGAGAAGGACGAGATTCCGCCGCTGCTGATCGCCGCGCAGAACGATCCCTACAGCACCGCGGGGCTGAGGAAGTGCCCCAATTACGTGACTGCGGTGAACGAGCTCGACGCGGTGCTCGGGCCCGATTTCGACGTCGCGACCCCGGCGGAGCGCAAGATGACCTTCGGCACGGTCGCCAAGTCGATGGTCGGTTCGTTCATCCCGTTCCGCGGGGTGATCCGCGAGGTCTCGGGCGCAAACAAGCACGCGCAGGAATTCCAGGACGCGATCGTCGCCGGGCTGATGCGGCGCGCCTTCCTCAAGGGCCAGGGCCTCAAGCTCGGCTGCAAATATCCGGCGCGCCCGGCCGACGCGAAGGTGCGCGCGAAATACGCCGCCGACCTTGCGAAATCGCGGGCCGAGGAAGACAAGTCGGACAAGAAGAACTGAGGAAAGGGGCCGCCGGGTGAGCATCCGGCGGCCCTCCCCGTCCCGCGGGAGGGTTTTCCGCGGGACCCCCTGTCAACCTTCCGGATCGTCTGCGTCGGCGAGATCGTCGATCTCGTCGTCGAGTGCATCCAGCACCTTGTCGCGCGTGTCCGGGTCCATCCGTGGGTCGTTGGCGATCTTGCCGCGCGCCTGGAGCAGCGCGCGGCGCGCGCTGGCATTGACGTCGGCGAGTTTGGCGCAGCGGCCCGCGTGGAGGGCGGTTTCGCCCGCGCCCGGCACCGCCTGGATTTTTACCAGATTTCCGTCGCCATCGCAGTCGTAGCTATAGCTGTAGGCATAGGCCGGCGCCGCCGGTGGAACCGGCGCGCGCGGGGCGGCGGGAGCATGCGGCGGCGCTGGAGCGGCCGGTGCGGCCGCGGAGGCGGCCTTGCCGACCTTCTCGCCCCAGGCGGCCCAGCTCTGGCCGAATTGCTCGGCCCATTTGGCCCAGGCCTCCCCCGCCTTCGCGGACTGCTCTCCCTGCCGGGCGAGGGCCTGCGTATAATTGGCCCAGCGGCGATCGGCATCGGCGCGGTCGCGGTCGATCCGGGCGACGTCGGGCTCCACCATCGGATCCGTGCGGACCACCGGCGGCAGCGGCGCACGGGCGATCCGGGCCGCGGCCTCTTCGTCCGACACGGGCACTTCGGTCTTCAGGATGATCCGGCGGCCATCCCGCTCGATCACCCGCGTGTGCAGTTTCGGGTCGTTCGGGTCGGCACCGCCGCGCACGTCGACGATCACGATGGCCCCGTCGGTGCGGATCTCGGGTCGCGGCGGCTCGGCGGTGGCAGGCGGCGCACCCTCCGTGTCGGCGGCCGCATAGGACACCGACGCGGTGAACGGCAGGGCCAGCGCCGCAGCGCCGACCAGCAGGCGCCCGGCCAGCCGCCGCCGCGGCGAAACCTCGTCCCGCCCGAGGCTGCGCAAGCGGTGGATGATCGATTTCTCGCCCAGCACCGGGCAGGCCATCGGCGCCGCCAGCGCGAGCCGCTGGCCCGCGGCGAAGCTCGCGATCACCTGCCCGTAGGCGGCCCGTTCCCACGGGCCCCGTGCGGCGATCACCCGTGCGTCGCAAGCCGCTTCCTGATCGCGGCGCATCGCCCGCCAGCCGAGCCAGGCGAGCGGGTTGAACCAGTGCAGCGCCAAGATCGGCTGGGCAAGGATGTTCGCCAGCAGGTCGCGCCCGCGGTGATGGGCCAGTTCGTGCTCGATCGCGAGGTCGCGCGCGGCGCGGTTCTCGCTCGCCATGAACCCCACCGGCAGGGCGACGACCTTGTCGCTCACC
This sequence comes from Novosphingobium sp., assembly GCA_017744735.1. Taxonomy (GTDB): domain Bacteria; phylum Pseudomonadota; class Alphaproteobacteria; order Sphingomonadales; family Sphingomonadaceae; genus Andeanibacterium. The sequence goes on from JAGIAR010000007.1 coordinate 191,986, forward strand.
CCGAAGGCGACCGGAGCGCTCACCGCCGGGCTTTCGACCAGCCGGACCTTGCCCGCCTCGCCCATCGGCCGCGCGCCTTCGAGCAGCCAGGCGCGCATCCGGACATAGGTCCAGGCGCGCCAGGCGAGGAAGGTCAGCGCCCCGGCGAGCCACACCGAGATCGCTGTGCCGACCAGCACCCCGCCCCAGCGGTCCCAGAACGAAAGTTCGTAGGCCGGCAGCGCGACGATCCCGGCCGGCATCCCGGCCGAGGCATCCGCGACCAGCGCCGCAGCCGGCATGGCCGCCGCGCGCGGCGCCAGGCTCGCCGGGAGCACCAACGGCGGCAGCGCGAAGCGCAGCAGCGGCAACGCCCACAGCGCATAGGAGATCTGCGGCCCGAAATGGCGCGCGGCCGGGCGCCGCAGGACCAGCACCAGCGCGATCAGCGCCCCGGTGGCGATCAGCGTGTCGGTGAGCCAGGCGATCATTGCTTGAGCCCCTTCAGCAGCGCCTCGATCTCGGCGATGTCCTCGTCGGTCAGCGCCTCCGCCTCGGCCAGATGCGCGAGCAGCGGGGCCGCGCGGCCGCCGAACAGGCGATCCACCAGACGGCGCGACTCACCCTCGACATAGTCGGAGCGCTCGAGCAGCGGGCGGTAGAGGAACCGGCGCCCGTCGGGCTCGGTCGCGACCGCCTGCTTGGCGACCAGCCGCGAGAGCAGCGTCTTGACCGTCGGCAGGGTCCAGCCGCGCGCCTTGCCGACATCGTCGGCAACCTCGGTCGCGGTCAGCGGGGCCCGGGCCCACAGCGTTTCCATGACCGCGTGTTCGGCTTCGCTGATCCGCTCTGGGCTGATCCGCTCGGGGCTGATCCGCTCGGGCCGTCCCGACTCACCTTCGTCTTCCGCCATGCGTACCTCCCCGGCTCGAGTGACTGGATACACGATTACATCTGTAATCTGAAGCGCAAATGAACGGGCTCGCAGCGCGCGGGCCGCTTGCGCGCGGCACGCGCCGCGCTAAGGCAGGGGCATGCCGGGACCGGAGCCTATCGCATGAGCCGCATCATCGCCGCGCCGCGCCACGTCCGGCGCCTGGCCGACTGCCACAATATCGACGATTTCCGCCTGCTCGCGCATCGCAAGCTGCCCTTCCCGGTGTTCCATTACATCGACGGCGCGGGCGACGACGAGATCACCAAGCTGCGCAACACCGCCGCCTTCGACGAATGCGACCTGGTGCCCAACGTGCTGGCAGGGGTGGAGGAGATCGACGCTTCGGTGACGGTGATGGGCAAGACCACCCCGCTGCCGCTGATGCTCTCCCCCACCGCGCTGCAGCGGCTGTTCCACTGGAAGGGCGAGCGTGCGGTGGCCAAGGTGGCCGAGAAGTTCGGCCTGTGGTTCGGCATCTCGAGCCTGTCGAGCGTCTCGATCGAGGAGATCGGCGCGCATTATTCCGGCCCGAAGATGCTGCAGTACTACTATCACAAGGACCGCGGGCTCAACGCCGCCCTGCTCGAGAAGGCGCGCGCGGCGAAGTTCGACGCGGTGACGCTGACGGTCGACACGATCGTTTCGGGCAATCGCGAGCGCTGCAAGCGCACCGGCTTCACCACCCCTCCCCGCTTCACCCCGGCCAGCGTATTGTCCTATGCGACCAAGCCGCGCTGGGCGCTCGACTACATGCTGCGCGAACGCTTTTCGCTGCCCAATCTCGAAAGCCACGTGAGCGCCGGCAGCGGCCAAGCGATCTCGATCCAGAACTATTTCGATGCGATGCTCGACCCGTCGATGGACTGGAAGGCAGCAGACAAATTGCGCGACGACTGGGCTGGCAAGTTCGCCCTGAAAGGGATCATGTCGGTCGGCGACGCGCGCCGCGCCGCGGAGATCGGGGTCGATGCGATCTACATCTCCAACCACGGCGGCCGCCAGCTCGATGGCGGGCGGGCGCCGTTCGACCAGCTGGCCGAGATCGTCGATGCGGTCGGCGACAGGGTCGAGGTGATCCTCGACGGCGGGGTGCGGCGCGGCACCCATGTGCTCAAGGCGCTGTCGCTCGGAGCGAAGGCGGTCTCGGGCGGGCGGCTCTACCTCTACGCGCTCGCCGCGGCGGGCGAGGAAGGCGTCGACCGCGCGGTGGGCCTGCTGGAAAGCGAAATCCTGCGCGGGATGAAGCTGATGGGGGCGAAGTCCGTTGCCGACCTCACCCGCGAGAACCTGCGCCGGCGCTAGCGGGTTAAAATCCCGACCAGCACCGCCGCGCCGAGCAGCAGCAGGAAGCCGTTGAAGCCGATCAGCACCCAGCCCGGCAGGAACGGCGTGTCGGGGCGCGGTGGCGGCACGGCGCGGGCGAGCTGGCGCCACACCCCGGCGACGAAGCAGAATTCGGCGAACAGGATCAGCACGATGGCGGCGGCCAGCACCAGCCAGCCGCTCACCAGATCCTCGAGCAGAGTGCGCGCGCCGACCCCGGCGGCCAGCGCGGCAAGGCCGGTGCGGACCCAGGCGGCATAGGTGCGCTCGGACGCCAGCAGCGTGCGGTCCGCCGCGAGCTGGGTTCGCCGGTCGGCGCTTTCCTCCTGCGTGTCGGCGCTCTGGACCAGCTTGCCTGCGCTCTTGGCGAGGTCCTGCTGCGCCTTGACGGCCTTCTCTCCGGCTCTGGTTGCCATGGCCGGACAACGCCGCGGCGCTCGCCCTTGTTCCTCGTCCCCGGACGGCTCCGAAGGCTTCGGCACTGGCGAAGGGCGGCACTTGTTTGCCAAGATCGGCCGATGCTTCGCCGATTCGCCCTTGCCGCCCCGCTCCTTGCCGCCATGCTCCTGACCGCCCCGCCCGCGCCGGCGCAGGACGCACCCGCTCCCGAAACCGCGCCCGCGCACCGGCCGGCGACGACCAACGTGGTGATCGAGACAACGCTCGGCTCGATCGTGGTTGCGCTCGAAACCGAGCGTGCCCCGATCACTTCGGCCAATTTCCTGCGCTATGCCGACCAGCACCGGCTCGATGGCACCACCTTCTACCGCGTGATGCGGCTGTGGGACCCGCAGCCCAACGGGGTGATCCAGGGCGGCGCGCAGGGCGATCCGAAGCGGATCCTGCCGCCGATCGCGCACGAGCCGACCAACGTCACCGGGGTCCACCACACCAAGGGTGCGATCTCGATGGCGCGGTTCGAACCGGGCACCGCGACCGGCGATTTCTCGCTGCTGGTCTCGGACGTCGAAGGGCTCGACGCCGATCCGAAAGCCGCCGATGCCGAGCAGCGGGCCGGCTATGCCGCCTTCGGGCACATCGTCAGCGGCATGGACGTCGCGCTCGCGATCTTCGAGGCGCCGATCGATCCCGAAAAGGGCGACGGCATGCTCAAGGGGCAGATGATCGCGCAGCCGGTGAAGATCGTCAGCGTGCACCGCGAAGTGCCCGCGCAGCCTTGAGCGAGAGCTACTCCCCGCAATCCAGGCTGACCTGCGCCTTGATTTCCCTGCCGCGGAACTTTGCATGCAGGGTCAGCGGGCCGGCGCACTGGATGTCCTGCAGCCACAGCGGGTTCGAGACCTTGCCCATGTAGGGCACCAGGATGCCCTTGAAATTGCGCCGGGCGACCTGCTTGCCCTTGGCGTCGGTGACCCACAGCTCGAGCGTCTCGTCGAGGAATACGCCGTCGTCGCCCGGATTGGACAGGGTCACGCCGACCAGCATGTCCTCCGCCGGTTCCTCCGCATCGCCCTCGCCCGCGCCGGTGTTCCAGAAGGAGAAGGCCGGCTTGCGGCCGAGCACGTCCTTGGAGAGCGTGCCGCTGTTTTTGTAATAGAGCTGCGCGGTGAGCTTGCCGAGCATGATGCCGTCGCCCGCGGCCGAGGCGGGAGCGGCGAGGAGCGCGCACGCGATCGGCGCGAACAGGCAACGACGGATCATCGCCGAAATCTACCCCCGATCGGCGCCGCTAGCAAACCTCGGCGGTGTTCTCGGGCGGCGGCCCGGGCGGAACCCGCGCGGGGCTCATCCAGAACGGATCGCCCTTGAGCCGATGCTTGCTGCCGTAGACCCTGGCCAGCACCGCGAACAGCGCCGGATCGTAGGCCGCGAGATCCTGATGGTTGAGTATCCGGCGCCCGGCGAAGACCTGCAAGCGGTTCGAATCCCACCAGAACTGGCTGCCTTCGGCCCAGTATTCGTCGATCGTGGTCATGTTGTATTCGTCGAGCCACAGGCCCTTGGCCTGCGCGTTCGCGTAAGCCGCCTCGAGCTGCGCAAACAGCGCCGGATCGGCGCCGCGCACCGCATCGAGGATCTGGTGGCTGAATTCGTGGACGAAGATCGTCTCGCCCCAATAGCGGCTCGCGGGCAGGCCGAGAATATCCTCCTCGGCTGCGGCCATGTGCTGCCCGCCGATCCCGCGTGCGCGCTCGTCCCAATATTCGCGCGCGGTCAGCCGGCCGATGCGTTCTTCGTAATGCTTCTTCTCGCAGCGGGTCAGCCGCGGATCGTCGGGTGGCGGCTTCACCCAGTCGCGGTTCTCGGGCAGGTCGAGCAGCGCCTCGCCCTGCGCGATCAGCGAAATGGTATAGTGCTGCCGCACCAGGAACCGCGCAAGGTCGGGCCGGTGATCGAGCATCCCCTTCGCCATCGACCGCGCCGCCTTGAGCGCCTTTTCGGGCGGCTTGGACGAGGCAATGATCGGAATGCCGTCGGCGGAGAGATACTGGGTGTAGAACGGATCGAGATGCAGCGACCTGGGCGGCGGGGCGGCCGCGCAGGCGGTGGATACGAACAGCAGGGAGATGAGGGCGCGGCGGATCATCGCGGGCGAAGCTAGTCGGGAACGGATGTATTTGCGATGTCGAACCTTCGCCCCGCCAGCAAAATCTGGTATCCTGCGCTCATGGCTGGAAAGAACACTTCGATCTCGCTGGACGATCACTTCGCCGACTACACACGGCGGCAGGTAGAGTCGGGTGAATTCGGCTCGACCAGCGAAGTGATCCGCGACGCGCTGCGGCTGCATGAACAACGCGCGGAGTTCAAATCGAAGCTGCTCGAAGAGATCGACGAGGGGCTGGCCAGCCCGATCGACCAGACCTTCGACATCGACCGTTGGTACGACGAAGCATTCGGCAAACGGTGAGGCAATTGAAGTTCCGCGCAGCTGCTTCGGCAGATATGCGGCGATTGGAGCGAGAGACCCGCGAAATCTGGGGTGAAGCGCAAGCGGCGAAATACGCTGCGGAATTGCGAGATGCGATCAAGTCGCTCCTCGACTATCCGCTGCGCTTCCCGGAATTCGAGCCACGGCAGGGCTTGCGCCGGATGACCAGCGGCCGGCACGCGGTGTTCTATCTCGTGCTGGAGGATCGGATCGAGATCGTCCGGGTGAGGCATGTGGCCAGCGATTTCGAGCGATGGCTGTGAAACTGCATTCTATGCTACAAATTCCAAATTCAACCTCGATCCTGTCCCTTGCTCGATAAATCGTTCATATCCCAACAAACTTTCGTTCCGCCTCCTTCAATATTCCAAATCCTCACTTGACGACAGTATCTGGCTTCGAGCCAAGGGTCATGGCCACAGGTATACGACAGGGGCTGGCGGTCGCTGGGTTTGTTCACCTCTGCACGATAAGGGTTCTTGCTCGGCCTCGTGGCGTAGTAGAGTAATTCACAGGGGGTGTACTCCACCGCTCGATAGTAAAATTCCAGAAATTCATAGATCCGGCGTTCTGAAATTCTCGGGTCGAGCGCCTGAACAAGGTCGGACGTGGCGTTGATAACGAGTGAATCCGATCTGTTCCAAAACACCAACCAAGCTTGTTTCGCTTCGTAGGTAAGTGCGTAGCGTCTAAGGAATGACGTTACGCGGTTCAATTGCTCCTCAGCGGCATTGACGGGAATTCCGCGAACTTCGAGCAAATAACGCTGCGCTTCACCAAGAATGTCTTCTTTCGAAGCCCCTGCCCGCGTCGCGACAAAAAACATCCGCTCCGCACGGTCATGGTCCGATGGATGAGCAGCAAAAGGCGCAGCTTCAAAACAAAAGCCGCCTCGCAAAAGGCGCTTCCATTCCTCATCGGCTGACTCGCGCCTCCTCAATAAACCCGCTTCTTCGGCTTGATGTACTCCGCGTCATCGGTCAGCGTGTATTCGTGCACCGGGCGATAATCGATCTTCACGCCGCCGCCCTTGCCGCCCCAGCCGTCGAACCAGCTCGCGGTGTGCTTCATCCACACCTTGTCGTTGCGGTCGGGGAAGTCCTCGTGCGCGTGGGCGCCGCGGCTTTCCTTGCGGTTGTGGGCGGAATGCATCGTGACCGAGGCCTGCGAGATCAGATTGTCGAGCTCGAGCGTCTCGATCAGGTCCGAGTTCCAGATCAGCGAGCGGTCGGTGACCTTGATGTCCTGCATCTTGCCGTAGGTCTCGGCGAGCTTGACCTTGCCTTCGGCCATCAGCTCGTCGGTGCGGAACACCGCGGCGTGCTGGCTCATCGTGCGCTGCATCTCCAGCCGCAGCTCGGCGGTCGAGGAGCCGCCGTCGGCGTTGCGGAAGAAATCGAGCCGGCCGAGCGCGAAATCGGCGCTGTCCCTGGCCAGTTCCTCCTGCGCCGCATTGGGCTTGAGCAGTTCCTTCAGCCGGTGCCCGGTCGCGCGGCCGAACACCACCAGGTCGATCAGCGAGTTCGAGCCGAGGCGGTTCGCGCCATGGACCGAGACGCAGGCCGCCTCGCCCACCGCGAACAGGCCGGGGACGACCGTTTCCGGGTTGCCGTCGGCGCCGATCGTCATCACCTCGCCGTGATAGTTCGTCGGGATGCCGCCCATGTTGTAGTGCACCGTCGGCACCACCGGCAGCGGCTGACGCGTGAGGTCGACGCCCGCAAAGATCTTGCCGCTCTCGGTGATCCCCGGCAGCCGCTCGTGCAGCACCTTGGGATCGATATGGTCGAGGTGGAGGAAGATGTGGTCCTTGTGCGGGCCGACGCCGCGACCTTCGCGGATTTCCAGCGCCATCGAACGGCTGACGACGTCGCGGCTGGCAAGGTCCTTCGCGCTGGGCGCATAGCGCTCCATGAAGCGCTCGCCCTCGGAATTGGTCAGGTAACCGCCCTCGCCGCGCGCGCCTTCGGTGATCAGCACGCCCGCGCCGTAGATCCCGGTCGGGTGGAACTGGACGAATTCCATGTCTTGTAGCGGCAGGCCGGCGCGCAGCACCATCCCGCCGCCGTCGCCGGTGCAGGTGTGGGCGCTGGTCGCAGTGAAATAGCAGCGCCCGTAGCCGCCGGTCGCCAGCACCACGGCCTGCGAGCGGAAGCGGTGGATCGAGCCGTCATCCATGCACAGCGCGATCACGCCGACGCATTTGCCGCCGTCCATGATCAGGTCGATCGCGAAATATTCGATGTAGAAATCCGCGTCGTACTTCAGGCTCTGCTGGTAGAGCGCGTGGAGCATCGCGTGGCCGGTGCGGTCGGCCGCGGCGCAGGTGCGCTGCACCGGCGGGCCTTCGCCCATGTTCTGCATATGCCCGCCGAACGGGCGCTGGTAGATCGTGCCGTCGGCGTTGCGGCTGAACGGCACGCCGGCATGCTCGAGCTCATAGACCGCGGCGGGCGCCTCGCGCACCATGTATTCGATCGCATCCTGGTCGCCGAGCCAGTCCGACCCCTTGACGGTGTCGTACATGTGCCATTGCCAGTGGTCGGGCGAATTGTTGCCCAGGCTCGCCGCGATCCCGCCCTGCGCCGCGACCGTGTGGCTGCGGGTGGGGAAGACCTTGGTGATGCAGGCGGTGCGCAGGCCGGATTCGGCCGACCCCATCGTCGCGCGCAGGCCCGAGCCGCCCGCGCCGACCACGACGACATCGTAGGTATGATCGATAATCTTGTAGGCGGCTTGAGACGACTGGGACGCCATCAGAGGATGCTCCCTCCGGTGGTGAGCGAAATCTTCAGCACGCAGAACACCGCGAAGGTGCCGACGGCGACGAAGACGAGGCTCAGCAGGCCGATCAGCCCGGCCTTGCTGCCTTCGTCATGCACATAGTCCTCGATCGCGACCTGCAGGCCCAGCCGCGCGTGATAGAAGGTGCTGACGATCAGCAGGATCAGCGCGGTCGCCGGGATCGGCTTCGCCAGCCAGTCGCGCACCGTGTCCATGTCGAGGCTGGAGAGCAGCAGCAGCGAGGTGACGAACCATGCGCCGAGGAACAGATTGCCGAACGCGGTGTAGCGCTGGTGGAGCCAGTGATGCGCGCCCTGATGGCCCGGGCCGAGCCCGCGGACTTTGCCGATTTCCGTACCGTCGCCCATGTCTTGTTCCTTTAGAGAAGCACTTTCGCGGCCCAGAAGGCGGCGGTGAGAAGAATACCCGCGACCAGCGTCGCGACCGAGAACCGGCGGTTCTCGTGCAGTTCGAAGCCCGCGCCGATATCGAGCACGAAGTGGCGGATACCCGAGCACAGATGGTTGAAGAAGGCCCAGCTGATGCCGATCAGCACAAGGTAGCCGATCGGGGTTCCTGCCGCCCAGGCGAAGGTTTCATAGGCGCTGCCGCCATAGGCGAGCGCGCCGAGCCACCACACGAGCACCACCATCCCGACCAGCGCAAGCCCGTCTCCGGTGATGCGGTGGAGGATCGAGACCAGCATGTGCGGGCCCCATTTGTAGACTCCGAGATGCGGTGAGAGCGGGCGGTTGGTCATAAGAGTCCCGTAAATGCTTGCGCATCCCCTTAGCGATTGTGATCGGCGAGGCAAGCGGGGTTGGCCCCTGGGCGATGGCGTTCTAACGAGAAAGCATGGCTGAACCCGTCATCCTGGTCACCGGATCGAGCCGCGGCATCGGCGGCGCGATCGTCGAGCTGCTCCGCGCGCGCGGCGCCACCGTGCTGTGCCACGCCGCGCACGATTACGACGACGACACGATCGTGGCCGACCTGTCCGAGCCGATCGGCCCGCAAATGCTGTGGGAAGAAGCGCTCGCGCGCAGTCCGAGCGGGGAGATCGACGTGCTGGTCAACAATGCCGGCATCTTCGAGGCCAACCCGCTCGATTCGTCCGACATCCAGTGGCTCGACAAATGGGAGGACACGCTGCGGGTGAATCTCACCGCCGCCGCCCAGCTCTCGCGCTTCGCGGTGCGGCACTGGCTCGACAGCGGCGAGGACGGCAGGCTGGTCCACATCGCGAGCCGCGCGGGCCACCGCGGCGATTCGCCCGAGCACTGGCACTACGCCGCCTCGAAGGGCGGGATGCTGGCGCTGCACAAGACCATCGCCCGCGCCTATGCCGCCGAGGGCATCCTCAGCTTCGCGATCGCCCCCGGATTCACCGACACGGCGATGGCCGAGGATTACCTGCAAAGCCGCGGCGGAGCGGGCCTGCTCGCCGACATTCCGCTCGGCCGCGTGGCCGAACCGGAAGAAATCGCCGCAATCGCCGTTTTCTGTGCACTGGATGCCCCGGCGAGCATGACCGGCGCGGTAATCGACGCTAACGGCGCAAGCTATGTCCGCTAGAACAGCCGCGGCGCTCGCCGCCCTCGCCCTGTGCACCCCCGCCTGCGCTTCGCGCTCCACCGCCGAGCCCGGCCCCGCGCCCGATCGGGCCGCGCAGACGGCCTGGGCCGAACGCTGCGCGGACGACGACGCATGGGACAAGCCCGGCCCGGCGTTCCACGTCTACGGCGACACCTGGTACGTCGGCACCTGCGCGATCGCGTCGATCCTGGTGAAGGGCGATGCGGGCGCGATCGTGATCGACGGCGGCCCGAAGGATGGCGGGAAGCTGGTCGCGGACAATATCGCCGCGGCGGGCGTCAAACTGGCGGATGTGAAGCTGCTGCTCCATAGCCACGAGCACAACGACCATGCGGGCGGCCTGGCCGAGTTGCAGCGCCTGACAGGCGCGACCCTGCTGGCGTCGGAACCCGCGGCGAAAGCGCTCGCGGCCGGTTCGCCGACCGAAGCGGATCCGCAGTTCGCCTATCACGGCACTTTCACGCCCGCGAAAGTGGGCGGGATCGTCCATGCCGGCGAGCCGGTGAAACTCGGCAATCTCGCGCTGACCCCGGTCGCGACCCCGGGCCACACGCCCGGCGCGCTCAGCTGGAGCTGGACGAGCTGCGAGGGCAGCGTGTGCAAGGCGATCGCCTATGTCGACAGCCTCAGCCCGGTGAGCAGCGACGATTACCGCTTCAGCGACCATCCCGCATACCTCGCCGCGTTCCGCGCCAGCATTGCGAAGGTCGCCGCGATGCAATGCGACATATTGCTCACCCCGCACCCGATGGCGAGCGGGATGCGCGAAAAGCTGCAGGCGGGCAATCTCGCCAGCGAACCGACCTGTGCCGCCTACGCCGCCGGGCTGACCCGCAAGCTCGACGAGCGCCTGGCGAAGGAAGCGGCGCCCGGAGAAACCGGCACGTGAGCTGGAAGATCAGCGTCTTCGCGGCAAAGGACATCATCCAGGCGGCGCTGATCGCGCATGAGGATGCGCTCGACTGGGACGATTCCGTCGTGCTTTCCGGCAGCGAGATCGCCGAGGACAAGCCCGACGACTGGGTGCTCGAGGCGTGGTTCGCCGAACAGCCCGGCAAGGCCGAAAAGGCGATGGTCGCAGGCCTGTTCGACGGCGCTGCGCCCGATCTGGCGATCGAGAAACTGCCCGAAGAAGACTGGGTCACGCTGAGCCAGCACATCGTCCGGCCGATCCGCGCCGGGCGGTTCCACGTCCGCACACCCGACTTCGGGCCCGACACGGCGCCGGGAGTGAGGGATTTTGCGATTCCCGCCAGCCAGGCCTTCGGCACCGGCCAGCACGAGACCACCGCGGGCTGCCTCGAGATGCTCGACGCGATGAAGCGCCGCGGCACGGTGGTGCGCAATTGCGCCGACATCGGCACCGGCACCGGCCTGCTCGCCTTCGCCGCGCTGGACCTGTGGCCGCAGGCGCTGGCCACCGCGAGCGACATCGATCCGGTCTGCGTCGGGGTGGTGGAGGACAATGCCGCGCTCAACCGGGTGCCGCTCGGGGCCGGCGCGGGCGAAGTGACGATGCTGGTCGCGGCCGGGATGGACGATCCGCTGCTCGATGCGCGGGGGCCTTACGATCTGCTGATCGCGAACATCCTCGCCGGCCCGCTGGTCGAACTCGCGGGCGATTTCGGGCGCGCGGTGCTGCCGGGCGGCAGCCTGCTGCTGGCCGGCCTGCTCGAAACGCAGGAAGCCGCGGTGCGGCGGGCCTGCCGCCGGGCCGGTTTCCGCCTGGCCGAGCGGATGGTGCGCGGCGACTGGTCGATCCTGTGGCTGCGCAAGCGGCCGCAGGCAACGGTCCGCGGCTCGCGCCCCGGCGCCCTTCCCGACTGGGCGAAGCTCTGGTAAAACTACCTAGGCCGCCAGCCTGCGCTCCCCGGCCCCGCAAAGCCGCCCAAACCCTCACGTTTTCAAGCGCTTTCCTACGCCGCATTTACGGCTTCTTAAGCGGCCCGGAGCTATTTTCCCGGCTTGGCCGTGAGCGGGAAAACACACGGGTTCGATGGACGACATCCGCAAGATTTCGAGGGCCCGCGCCCTCAGCGAGAACGACCTCGCCAAGATGATGAACTGGCCGCGTCAGTTGCTCGCGATCCAGACCGCGGTCAGCGCGGCCGGGGACGACCTCGATCGCGTGCTCGGCATCGTGCTCCAGAACGCGGTGCGGATGGTCGCCAATGCCGACGGCGGCGAGATCGAACTGCGCGAAGGCCATGAATTCGTCTGCCGTTCGGCCTGCGGCGCATCGCCGAAGAAATCGGGCAGCCGCTCGCCGGTCGCCGGCATCGTCCCCGGCTTCTGTTCGATCAGCGCGCAGGACCGCGACGGGCTGAAAAGCTCGATCAGTTCGCCGATCCCGTTCAAGGGCGAGCATGTCGGCCTGCTGCGGCTCCATTCGCGCGCCGCCAGCGCCTTTTCCAACCGCGACCTGCTGGCGCTGCAGCTCCTCGCCGGGATCGTCACCCAGGGCCTTGCCCGCGACGAGCATGCGAAGGGCGAGCGCGCCCGCGCGGCGGCCGACCGGCTGTTCCAGGCGACCTTCGACCAGGCCGCGGTCGGCATCTCGATCGTCGCCCCCGACGGGCGCTTCGTGATGGTCAACGACAAGTTCTGCGACATCGCCGGCTGGGAACGCGAGGAACTGATGGCGCGCGGCTTCCAGGGCATCACCCATCCCGACGACCTCGAGTCGGACCTGATCCATGTCGAGGACCTGCTCGCCGACCGGATCGATTCCTACGCGATGGAAAAGCGCTACATCCGCGCCGACGGCACTCCGGTGTGGATCAACCTGACCGTCGCGCTCGCCCGCAAGGCCGATGGCAGCGCCGACTTCTTCGTCTCGGTGATCGAAGACATCAGCGCACGCCGCGCGGCCGAGATCGACGCGGTGCACGATCCGCTGACCGGGCTGCTCAACCGGCGCGGCGCCTTTGCCCAGCTCAAGCAGGCGATGAGCCATCAGGGCGCATGGCAGCACGGGGTCGCCGCGGCCTTCATCGACCTCGACGGGTTCAAGGGCGTCAACGACGGCTTCGGCCACGACGAGGGCGACCGCTGCCTGATCAAGATCGCCGGCGCCCTGCGCAAGGCGCTGCGCAGCGACGACGTGATCGCGCGGATGGGCGGCGACGAATTCCTCGCGCTGTTCCCGGCAACCTCGGAAGAGGCGGTCAAGGACGTGCTGTTCCGGATCCAGCGCGAGATCGAAGGCATCTCGAACGACGAGGAATGGACCATCGGCGCCAGCCTGGGCGTGGCGCTGGTGCCGGCCGGGGCCAAGCCCGATCCGAACACCGTGATCGCGCAGGCCGACCGGCTGATGTACCGCGCCAAGCAGTCGGGCGACCGCCGCCCGCTGGTCGCTACGGTGCCGGGGACTGCAGCAGCGGCCTAGGCGTTCGCGACAGGGCATAGGTCAGCACCGTCACCACCAGCGCCACCGCGGCCAGGATCAGGAAGGCGAGCGTGTTGTCGCCCTGCCCCGTCCCGCGCAGCCGCCCGAGCATGTCGGGCCCGACGAACCCGCCGAGCTGCGAGATCGCGTTGATCCATCCGATCCCGGCGGCCGCGGCGACGCCGGAAAGGAACGCGGTCGGCAAGGTCCAGAACACCGCGAGCCAGGCGAGCCCGCCCGCCGCGATCATCGCCAGCGCGAGCACCGAGACCACCGCCGAATGGCCGGCGAAGGCCAGCAGCACGCAGCCGATCGCCGCGACCAGCGACGATCCGATCGCGTGCCAGCGCCGCTCTCCGCTGCGGTCCGAACTCCACGCGACAACGACCATCGCGACCGCGCCGATCCCCCAGGGGATCATCGAGACCAGCCCGACGAGGAAATAGTCCTTCTTCGGGATGCCGATCTCCTGCACGATCGTCGGCAGCCAGTAGTTCAGCGCATTGGCGTAGACCCCGCGCGAAAAGTCCGCGAGCCCCGCGGCCCACACGCGCCAGTCGGTGAAGACATGCCGCAGCGCGTGGCTCTGGCGGTGGACCTGCCTCGCCGCATCGTCCTCGGCCAGCCGCCGTTCGACCAGCGCACGCTCATCGTCCGACAGCCAGCGCGCTTCGCGGGGGCCGTCGGGCAGCTTCGCCAGCACGAGAAACCCGACCAGCAGCGACGGCAGCGCCTCGACCAGGAACAGCCATTGCCAGCCGCGCAGCCCTTCCGCCCCGTCCATGAACTGCAATATCGCGCCCGACAGCGGCGAGCCGAGCGCGCTGGCGAGCGGGATCGCGACGAAGAACAGCGCCATCACCTGCGCGCGGCGCGACGCGGGGAACCAGAAGGTCAGGTACAGCAGCACGCCGGGGACGAAGCCGGCCTCCGCCACCCCGAGCACGAAGCGCAGGAAATAGAAGCTGAACTCGGCATCGGTCAGCCCGAGCAGATGCGACACCGGCCCCCAGCGCAAGTGCCCGGTGAACAGGAAGGCCGCCGACACCACCGCCCAGGTCAGCATGATCCGCGCGATCCACCGCCGCGCACCGACCCGCACCATTGCCAGATTGGCGGGCATCTCGCACAGGAAATAGCCGATGAAGAACACCCCTGCGCCGAAGCCGTAGACCGCGTCGCTCAAGCCGAGGTCGCTCGCCATCTGGAGCTTGGCGAAGCCGACGTTCACCCGGTCGAGAAACGCCACGAAATAGCCCGCGAACAGCAGCGGGCACAGGCGCCAGGCGATCTTGGAGAAGGTCGCCTGCTCGAAAGCGGCTTCGGTTTCGGTCATTGCTTCATTCCCCCTCCCCGCCCTCAATAGTCATCCCGGAAGGAAGAAGCTAACCCGCCGCCTTGACGATCTCTGCCCATTGGGCCTCGTCGATCACCTCGATCCCCAGTTCCGCCGCCTTCTTCATCTTCGAGCCCGCGCCCGGCCCGGCGACCACCAGGTCGGTCTTGGGCGAGACCGAGCCTGCCGCCCGCGCGCCGAGCCGTTCGGCCTGTGCCTTGGCCTCGTCGCGGCTCATGGTCTCGAGCTTGCCGGTGAACACCACGGTCTTGCCCGATACCGCACTGGCGGTGGTTTCGACCACATAGGGCGGCGGGGAAACTTCGCTCAACAGGTCGTCCCAGGCGGCGACGTTGTGGTGCTCGTGGAAGAAGTCGCCGAGCGCCTCGACCACCACCGGGCCGACGCCCTCGATCCCGGTGAGCTCCTCCAGCGCCTCGGCATCGCCCGTGCGCGCCTTTTCCGATGCTTCGCGCAAGGCGGGCAGCGTCACGAAGCGCTTGAGCAGGTCGCGCGCCGTTACCGCGCCGACATGGCGGATGCCCAGCCCGAACAGCAGCCGCGCGGCATCGGGGCTGCGCTTGGCCTCGATGCTTGCCAACAGATTGTCCACAGACTTATCCTGCCACCCGTCGCGCCCGATCAGCTCGCTGCGGTGGCGGCGCAGGCGGAAGATGTCGGCCGGGCCCTTCTCGAGCCAGCCGAGCTCCATGAATTCGAGGATGCTCTTCTCGCCGAGCCCGTCGATGTCGAGCGCGCCGCGGCTGACGAAGTGGCGCAGGCGCTCGAACTGCTGCGCGTGGCAGATCAGCCCGCCGGTGCAGCGCACGTCGACCTCGCCCTCCTCGGCGACCGCCTCGCTGCCGCAGACCGGGCAATGGTCGGGGAAGCTGTAAGCCTCGCGCGGTTCGTCGCGGGTGAGGTTCTCGACCACTTGCGGGATCACGTCGCCCGCGCGCTGGATCACGATCCGGTCGCCTTCGCGCAGGCCGAGCCGGGCGATCTCGTCGCGGTTGTGCAGCGTGACGTTGAACACGGTGACCCCGCCGACCAGCACGCCCGAGAGCCGCCCGACCGGCGTGAGCTTGCCGGTGCGGCCGACCTGGATGTCGATCTTTTCGAGCACGGTCTCGGCCCGCTCGGCCGGGAACTTGCGCGCGATCCCCCAGCGCGGCGCCTTGGCGACGAAGCCGAGCCGCGCCTGGTAGTCGAGCCGGTCGACCTTGTAGACCACCCCGTCGATATCATAGGGCAGGCCCGCGCGGCGCTCCCCGATCGCGGCATAATGCTGCAGCAAGTCCTCAGCGCTCTCGAACCGCTGGAGCAGCGGCGAGACCGGGAAACCCCACTCGGCGATCTGCCGCATCATCGCGAATTGCGTGTCGTGCGGCAGCTCGCTCGCCGCGCCCCAGCCCCAGGCCAGGAAGCGCAGCGGGCGCTGCGCGGTGACATTGGCATCCTTCTGCCGCAGCGAACCGGCGGCGGAATTGCGCGGGGTGACGAACTGGCGGATCTTTGCCGCATCGAACACTTCGCCGGCCGCTTCGGCCTTCGCCCGCCCCTCATCCATCAGGCGTTCGTTGAGTGCGGTAAATGCCTGTTTTTCCATGTAGACTTCGCCGCGCACCTCGAACACCGCGGGCACGTTTCCGCGCAGCATTCCGGGGATGTCGGCGATGTGGCGGACGTTGGCGGTGACGTCCTCCCCCACCTGCCCGTCGCCGCGCGTGGCGGCGCGCACCAGCACGCCGTCCTCGTAGCGCAGCGAGCAGGAGAGGCCGTCGATCTTGTCCTCGGCGGTATAGGCGACCGGCTCGTCTCCGGGCAGGTTGAGGAACCGCCGCACCCGCGCGAAGAACTCCTGCATGTCCTCGTCGCTGAACGCGTTGTCGAGGCTGAACATGCGCACTTCGTGCTGCACCTTGGCGAGCGCGGAAGACGCCACCGCCGCGCCGACCTGGCGCGAGGGGCTGTCGGCGCGGACCAGCCGCGGGAACTGCGCCTCGAGCTCGGCATTGCGCCGCACCAGCGCATCGAACTCCTGGTCGGTGATCTCGGGCGTGTCCTCGGCATGGTAGAGCGCATTGTGCCGCGCGATCTCCTTCGCCAGCCGCATCAGCTGGTTGGCGGCTTCGGCTTCGGTGAGATCAGCCATGCTTCCGCTCCGCTTCAGAGCGAAGGCGCGCGCCCGCTTTTTGCCGCGGCAATGAAATCGGGATCGCCGAGAGCCTGGCGGACCAGCAGGGCGTAAAGGGCGTTGTATTCACGGAAAGCATCGGGAATCGCGATAGCGCCGATAAAGTCCGATTTCCATTGCGAGTCTGCGCGATAGGGCCTGGTGAAGATGGTGCGTCCGTTTCGGCTTAGCGAAATCTCGGCGGCCAGCCACGCCTTCCCGCTCGACAGGTTTTCGCCGGCGTGGCTTTCCGTCAGCACGCCGCTCAAGCGCAGCGGCGAGCCCGGATCGAGCTTGCCCGCCGCCTTCAATTCGCTTTCGAAATTGGCGCCGAGGAACTGCGCGAAATTGCTCCCCTTCGCCGCGTGCATGTCCGATCCGCGAATGGTCACGCTGCGGCCCGGTGCGTTCGGCCCCGAAACGAATTCGCCCAGGGCCAGCGGCGGGATGTCCTGCTCACGCAACAGCCGCACCGTCTCGAACGACGGCGGGATCTCGTCGATCTCGGTGCTTATGCAGCCAGCGGAGAGCAGGCACGCCAGCGTTGCGAGCAGGCGCCCGGCTGCGTTCATCAGACAGCCGGTTCCGCGCCCGCCTCGACTGCAGGCTGCGCAACGGCAGGCTCCCCGGCAGGTGCCGCGAGCTTGGCCAGGATATCGTTGACCCCGCGCGCCAGCGCCTGGCGGACGACGGTCTTGACCGCCTCGTCCCCGTTCTTGACCTCGGTGCCCGGAATCACGAGCTCCTTCTTCTGCTTGCCGTAGGTCATGTAGAGCGCGTGCGGGATCTCGACCTTCACCGGCTCGGCGCCAGTGTGCGGGATGTATTCGAGCGTCGCGACATAGTGGTCGGTGGCAAACACCCCGCCGAACAGGCCGAAGCCGAGCCCGGCGCCGAAGCCGTCCTTCTTCGCCTTGTCCAGCTCTTCCTGTTTGACGATATTGTTGAACTTGATGCTGAGGATCGCCCCGTCAGCAGTCGGCCCTTCGACCACATCGGCAAACGCCCCGGTGCCCTTGATGTCTTCGAACGCCCAGGGTTTCACCACCTTGGTCGCCTTCGGATTGGGCTCGCCGTCGCGCTGGAACTCGAACAGCACCTGCACCGGCTTGGGCTCTCCGGGCGTGATCTTTTCGGCGGCCGGAACTTCGCCGAGCGCGTTGTCGTAATACCAGTGGGCCGCCTGCGCCGCCGCCGGAAGCAGCGTTGCCGCAAGCAGAGCCACGAAAAATCGGATAGTGTTGCGCAGGCGCGCACCCGTCTGGACGATCATGGTAAGTCCCCGTCTAATTCCCCGGCCGGAGGCTATCACAGCCCAGCGAAGCTGCAACGCGGGATTTTGCCTAGACGCCTTCGAGCAACCGGTCCGCCTGCGCCCGCGCCTCGCTGGTGATCTCGGTGCCCGAGAGCATCCGGGCGATCTCTTCCTGCCGCCCCGCCTGGTCGAGCAGTTGCACCGACGTCCGCGTGACCGTGCCCTGTGAAGATTTGGCGATCATGTAGTGTTGCCCGCCCCGCGCCGCGACCTGCGGCGAGTGGGTGACCGCGAGCAACTGTCCGCCATCGGCCAGCCGCGCGAGCCGCTCGCCGATCGCGCTCGCCACCGCGCCGCCGACCCCGCGGTCGATCTCGTCGAAGATCACCGTCGCCGCCCCGCCCTGTTCGGCGAGTGCCACTTTCAGCGCGAGGATGAAGCGCGAGAGTTCGCCGCCGCTGGCGATCTTGGCGAGCGGCGCGAAATCGGCGCCGGGGTTGGTCGAGATCAGGAATTCGACCGCATCCATCCCGCTCGGCCCCCAGCGGTCTTCCGCCAGCGCGGTGACCGCGGTGCGGAACCTGGCCGCGTCGAGCTTGAGCGGAGCGAGCTCGCGCGCGACCGCCTCGTCGAGCTGCGTCGCGGCGGCGGTGCGGGCCGCGTGGCGCGCTTCGGCCTCGGCGCGATAGGCTTGCCCGGCCTCCGCGGCGGCCCGCTCGAGCGCGCCGATCTCGGCGTCGCCGGCCTCGATACTGTCGAGCGCGGCACGGATCGCGCGCATCGTCGCCGGCAGATCGTCGACCTCGCAGCGGTGCTTGCGGGCGAGCGCGCGCAGATCGAACAGGCGGGTCTCGATCCGGTCGAGCTCGGCCGGATCGAAGCTCAGCGCTTCGGCCGCCGCCTCGAGCTTCCCCTCGGCCTCGCCCGCCTCGATCACCGCCCGGTCGAGCGCAGACAGGGCCTCGGCCAGCAGCGGGTGTTCCCCGGCGATCCGGTCGAGCCGGCGGGCGGCGGCGCGCAAGGACGCGAGCGCGCTGTCCGAACCGTCCCATACATGGCGCAGCGCCTCGAGATCCTCGGCCAGCTTCTCGCCCTTCTGCATCGCGCTGCGCGCCTCGGCGAGCGCGGCCTCCTCGCCTTCCTCGGGCGCGAGCGCGGCCAGCTCCTCGATATGGGCGAGCAGCAGGTCCTGGTCGGCCTTGGCCTGGGCGATCGCCTCGCGCGCCTCGAGCAGCTTCTCTTCCGCCGCGCGCCAGCGGTTCCAGGCCGCGCTCACCCCCGCGACGTCGCCGCCGGCGAAACGGTCGAGCAGCAGGCGGTGGCCGCGCGGATTGACCAGCCCGCGATCGTCGTGCTGGCCGTGGATCTCCACCAGCGCGCCGGCGATTTCGCGCAGCAGCGCCACGCCCACCGGCTGGTCGTTGATGAAGGCCTTCGAACCGCCGTCGGCCTTGACCGTGCGGCGGATTAGCAGCGGCTCGCCCGGCTCGATCTCCACCTCGGCCTCGGCCAGCGGCGCGGCGATCGCCTCGGGCAGGCGCGGAAACTCGAAGGTGGCGGTGACATTCGCCTGATCGGTGCCCGCGCGCACCAGCCCGGTCTCGGCGCGGTTGCCCAGCACCAGCCCGAGCGCGTCGAGCAGGATCGACTTGCCCGCCCCGGTCTCGCCGGTGAGCACGCCGAGGCCCTGGCCGAACGACAGATCGAGCGCCTCGATCAGGACGATGTTGCGGATGGCAAGCGCGGTGAGCATCGCGCCAAGCCCTAGCCTAAGGCGCGCCGCGCGTCACGAAGCGAGCGGCATTTACGAACAGCGCGGGCCATTCCTGTCTGCGCCGGATCTATTCGGGGGTCTATTCGGGGAATCTATTTGGCGCTGGCGATGCCCCGGGTGGTCTCCGGCTGATATTTGTCCATCAGCTCGAACGCCTTCTGATACCACTTGCTGCCCGGATAGTTCGCGCCCAGCACCGCGGCATAGCGCTTGGCTTCCTCCGGCACGCCGAGCGAGAGGCTGGTCTCGGTCAGGCGGAACAGGGCCTCGGGCGCGTGGCTGGTGGTGTCGTATTTCTCGACCACGTTCTGGAACCGGACCTGCGCGGCGAGCCACTTGCCGGTCTTCTCGTAGAAGCGGCCGATCTCCATTTCCTTGCCCGCGAGGTGATCGTTGACGAGATCGAGCTTGACCCGCGCGTCGGCCGCATAGTCGGTCCGCGGGAAGCGGCGGTTGACCTCGTTGAGCGCGGTCAGCGCCTGCTCGGTGATCGCCTGATCGCGGTCGACGTCGCTGATCTGCTCGTAATAGCACAGCGCGATCAGGTAATAGGCGTAAGGCGCGTCCTTGTTGCCCGGGTGGATCGAGAGGAAGCGCTGCGAGGCCTGGATCGACTTGTTGTAATCGCGCCCGACGTAATAGCTGAACGCGCTCATCAGCTGTGCCCGGCGCGCCCAGGGCGAATAGGGATGCTGGCGCTCGACCTCGTCGAACAGCGCCGCGGCGATCTTGTAATCGCCCTTGTCGAGCCGCGCCTTGGCCGCGCTGTAGAGCGTCTCGACGTCGCGCGCGACATAGGCGGTATCCTTGTGCTGCCCGCCACGGCCGCCGCAGCCGGCGGTTAGCAGGATAGCGAAGGCCGCGCCGGCAAGCGCGATGGGCCGGACGAAGGAGCGGGCGGAGCGTCGGGTCGATTGCATGGCGTGCCGTATAGCCAGCCGCTCAATGAACGCCAAGTGAAGTGTGGAGCGATCGCGCTATGCCGCCTCCCCCGGTCCGCGGGCGCCGAAACTGCGCCCGACCGAACCGTCCGGGGCGGACTTAGTTGTTGGCCGAACGCGTTATTGCATTGCATCCAAAACGGAGATGATGGCTAAACGGCAGCCGGATTCGGCGGGCCAGGTGCCGGATCGAACAGGGAGCATGATTGCAGGTCCATGGTGGACGGAGCGGGAAAATCCGGGTCTCCCCTCGACACTCTCACTGCCAAGCAGCGGGAGGCGCTCGAGCTGTTGCTCCAGCACAAGACCTCCAAGGAGATCGCGCAGATCCTCGGGATCTCGCCGCACACGGTCGATCAGCGGATCGACGGGGCCAAGGAAAAGCTGGGCGCGGCGACCCGCGGGGACCTCGCGGTCATCTATCGCCGGCTCAGTTCGATATCCGGAAGAATGACATATGAAGATTCCCATATCGAACTTCCGCCGCTTTCGCCCGATCCGGGCTTCGGGAACGGCGCGGTCGTCGAGCGGGTCGCCAGCGATCCGGTGGGGATCGAGGGCAGTCGGAACGCCGGCGAGCAAGCCGACTATCGCGTCGTCCCCGAGATGTTCGATGGCCGCTACGGCACCATCACCCGGGTCGGCGCGATCGTCTTGCTGGCCGTGCTGATCCTGCTGCTGGTTCTGGGGGGACTCGCCTTGTTCGCCCAGACCTCGCAGTTCCTGGATAAGTGGTACGACTGACCGGATCGAACATCTCTCGAGTGTTGCTGGGGGCACTGCGCTCCGAACGAGGGATGATTACGATGAAGATGACAGTTCCGGTTGCGCAGATGCGCATCACCCGCGACCTTCGCGACGCCGAGACGGCGCTCGACGAAGCGCTGCTCAAGCAGAGTTCGCTGCTCGCGACGATGGTGACCGCTCGCCGCGAAACCGCGTCCGACCCTTTCACCGGCCATGAAGCGCTGCTGCGCCTGACCAGGTCGCAGCAGACCCTGGTCACCGCGGCGGGCGAGCTGGCGCGCGTGCATGGCGGCCTGCTCGAGGTAGGGCGCGAGATTGCCGGCGTGGACGATTGCCCGGAAAAGGACCCCCATGTACCGACCGGCGAAGATGATGGTGAGGTCGTAGCTCTTGGCGGTTGACCGCGGCGGCGAAATCATGCTGCCGAGGCACCATGTCGCCGTACCTCACCTTCGCGTTTTCGCTCATCGGTGCCGTCACCGCGTTCGCAATCTGGCGCGGTGGCGCACCGGAACGGCGCGGTGGCGTGATCATGGCGATCTACGCGGTGTCCGACCCGATCTATCACCGGCTTTTCAGCGCACCACAGTTCCGCTTCGTCGATCCGGGACATGTGGTGATGGACAGCCTTCAGTTCATCGCGCTCACGGCCCTTGCGCTCAGAGCGAACAGGATGTGGCCTCTATGGGCGGCGAGTTCTGCCTTGATCGCGATTTCCGGCCATCTGGCGCTGTTGATCGGCCCGCGCGGCCTGCAACGCGCCTATTGGGCGATGACCCAGCTTCCGTTGTATCCGGAATTGCTGGCAGTGCTGCTGGGAACGATCGCGCACCGGCTGCGCTATCGGCGGATCGGTCCCTATCGCGACTGGCGGGCCGCCTAGGAAGCGCAAGCGGAGCTAGTAGGCACCATGTCGCCGATGTTGGAATTTGGGTGGATACTCATGTTCGCCAGCGTGGCCTATGCTTCATGGTGCGGATCGATCCCGGAGCGCCAAGGAGCAGCCATTATTGCGGCCTGGTATTTGGCAGATCCGTCCTATCATGCGATCTTTGGGCCACCGCAGTTTCGGTTCGTCGATCCGGGCCATGTGGTGATGGATACTGCAGAGACGCTGGCACTCGGCTATGTTGCGCTGCGAGCGAACCGTATGTGGCCCTTGTGGGCCGCCGCTGCAGAGTTAACCGCACTTTCAGGTCATCTGGCGTTAGCAATAAATCCAGTAGGCCTCCAACGCGCTTATTACGCAGTGACTCAGCTGACGATCTACCCACAGCTCGCGGCACTCCTGCTCGGCACGCTCGCCCATCGCCGGCGCCTGCGCCGCACCGGCCCCTATCGCGACTGGCGCACCACGCCCTGATCCGCGGCGCGGAGCGGGTGCGATGAACGATCCCGCCTCGCTCACCCGCCGGCTGATGCTGCTCGGCAACCAGATGATGGAGCTCGCCGGTGAGATCGGGCGCGACCAGAGCGCAGCGCTGTCGGGCGACGACGGGTTCGAGGCACTGCGCGACGACAGCCCGGCGTGGCAGCTCGCGGCGCAGCGGCTCTATGCCGAGCGCAAGGCGCGCAGCGAGTTCTTCCCTTCGGCGATGTTCGGGGAAGCCGCGTGGGACGTGCTGCTGGACCTCTATGTCGCGGAGAAACGCAACCAGCTGGTCTGCATCACCAGCGCCTGCGTCGCGTCCAATGCGCCCGCCACCACCGCGCTGCGCTGGATCGGGATGCTCGAGGAACAGGGCCTCGCGACCCGCTTCGCCGACGCGTGCGACGGGCGGCGCAATTTCCTGCGCATTTCCGAGCGCGGCTATGCGCTGATGACCGCCTATCTCGCCGCGATCCAGCCGCAGTGGCGCGACGACGACATGCTGCGCCCGCAGGTGCGGACCGCCGACGGGCAGGTCCACGACCGGTTCGACCCGATCCGACGACGCAGGTCGGTCGCAAACCGGTAACTCGCCTCTTGCAATCGGTTCACTCCCACTTCAGGTGACGGAGCCGATTGCCCGCAAGCGGCAATTGAGGACCCCGATGCAGCCACAGCGCGTTTACGCGACCCCCCCTACTCCGACCGCACCCCTGGCGAGCATTTCGCGGCTGCCCATGCGTGCAGAGGAAGGGTTCGATACGGCCCACGTGCGCTGGGCGCTGTTTGCCAGCCTCGCGCTGGCCGCGCTGCTGATGGCGCGCGCGGAGCTGACGATCGAGCTCGGCACTCTAAGTAATATCCCCTATGCCGCCGCCGCGCTCGCTGTGCTGGCGCTGCGCAAGCGCTGGATCGGCCGCACTCTGCGCCATGCGGAGGCGGTGCGCGATTGCGCCGGCTATTACGCGATCTTCGCCGCGACGGCGCTGGTCGGCGCGGTCAGTTCCTACCCGATCGCCGCGCTGTCGCACGGCTATGCCGATGCGGCGCTGGCGCGCAGCGATGCCGCGCTCGGCTTCGACTGGGTCGGGTGGTACCGGGTGGTGGCCGATCACCGGATCCTGCAACTGCTGGGGATCGCCGCGTACCAGAGCATCTATCTGACCCCGGCGGTCCTGCTCGGCTGGTTCGCCCGCTCGGGTCAGCGGCGCGAGGCGCACCGCTTCCTGGCAAGCTTCTGGGTCGCCGCGGTGCTGACCCTGGCGCTGTTCGCGCTGATGCCGGCGGTCGGGCCGTTCTCCTATCTGTGGCACACGCCGATCCGCTACATGCCGTCGAGCGAATTGTGGCAGCCCGACCTGATCCCGGCGCTGCGCGCGCATGCCGTCCGGGCGATCGACCTCGGCCAGTTGCGCGGACTGGTCTCGGCGCCGAGCTTCCATGCGGCGGCCGGCGCGATCTACCTGCGCACCGCCTGGCGCGCCGGACCGGTGCGCTGGCCGCTGGTGTGGGTGGTCGGCGCGATGCTGCTGGCGACCCCGGTCGAGGGCACGCATTACCTGACCGACATGATCCTGGGCGTGGCGGTGGCGGTGGCGGCGATGGCGCTGGTCGATGCGCTGCTGGCCCTCGCCCGGGCACCCCGCGGCGACTTGCCGCTGGCGGAGGTCCACCCCATATCCCGCGGATGACGGGACCTTCCTTGCATTCGCCGGATACCGGCACGATCGAGCGCCTCGCCCGCGACGCGCTCGAGCATCTCCCGGAAGCGTTCCAGCCCTATCTCGGCGACATCGTGATCCGGGTGCAGGACTACGCCGATCCCGAGCAGCTCGCCAGCGTCGGGCTAAACGATCCGCGGCGCCTCGTCGGCCTCTATCGCGGCCATCCGGTGAGCAAGCAGTCGGTCTGGGCGAGCGGCGACCTGCCGCCGACGATCTTCGTGTTCCGCCAGCCGCTGCTCGCCCGCTGGCGCCATACCGGCGCCTCGCTCGAAGAGGTGGTCACCCACCTGATGACCCACGAGGTCGGCCACCACTTCGGCCTGTCCGACGCGGAGATGCACAGCCTGGAGGACGAGTAGCGCCTCACCCCTGCGGATGCGCGTCGAGGAAGGCGCGGACCATCTGCACCGTGGCCGACGGGTTCTCCTCCATGATCCAGTGACCCGAACCGGGGACGATGCCCTCGGTCACGTCGTCTGCCGCCGCGCGCATCACCACCGCCATGGTCGGGCCGAAGGATTTCTCCCCGCCGATCGCATAGACCGGCATCTTCAGCCGGTGGCCGGCAGCGAGCCAGGCGCGGTTGTCGATCGCGTCCTGGTCGAAGGCGGCGAATTGCGAGAAGCCCGAATGCATCGCGCCGGGGAGCGCGTAGAGCTTCGCGTAATGCCGGCGCGAGGCTTCGTCGAAATGCTTGGGATCGGCCGAGAACTCGTTCCAGAAGCGGTCGAGATAGATCCGCTCGCGCCCCTTCACCAGCCGCTCCATGTCGGGCCCGCCGAAGCGGAAGTGCCACAGCAGCGGGTTTTTGAGGATTTCCTCCCACGGGCCGACGCCGGGCACCGGCGCGTCGATCAGCACGAAGCTGCCGACCCGCGCGGTGTCGTATTCGGCGAAGGCGAAGCCGACCATGTTGCCGATGTCGTGGGTGACCAGATCCGCCCGCTGCACCCCCAGCGCATCCATCACCCCGGCGACGTCGGCCGCCTGGGTCTTCTTGTCGAACCCGCCGCCGGGCTTCGCCGAAAGGCCGAGCCCGCGCAGGTCGGGCACGATCACCGTGTGGTCCTTCTCGAGATTGGCCGCGAGCGGCGCCCACATGTCGCCGGTCTCGCCATAGCCGTGCAGCAGCACCACCGCCGGGCCCTTGCCGCCGTAGCGGACATGGATGGTCGTGCCATTGGTCGCGATCTCGCGGGTCTTGAAATCCTTCGGAAACGGCGGAACTTCCGCTCCGGCCGGCACGGCAAGGGCAAGCGCCCCGAAGGCAGCGAAAAGTGTGGCAAGTCTCAGCATGAACGATCCCCCGAGATCCCGACTCGCGCCGGGAAAACGGGACCCTAACCCAATCGCGGCCAACCGCATCGGCTTATCTTTCGGCGATGCGGCGACATCGGCTCTGGCAATTCCGGAACCGGCATTTTATGTATGCCATACATAAAATGCCTGGAGGCCTCCGCAATGCCCGAACCGCTCCCCGCCGACGACAAATTCGCCCGCATCCTGCGCTGCGGCTGGAAGGGCCTGTGCCCGCGCTGCGAACAGGGCCGGATGTTCAAATCGTGGCTCAAGCTGCAGGACAGCTGCCCCCGTTGCGGCCTCAACTACCGTTTCGCCGCGCCCGACGACGGCCCGGCGTTCTTCTCGCAATGCATCGTCGCCTTCCCGCTGATCTTCCTGGTGCTGTGGCTGCAGGTGCGGTTCGACCCGCCGCTGTGGGTCCATCTGGTGACCTCGGTGCCGCTGATGCTGGCCGGGTGCCTGCTGCCGCTGCAGCCGATCAAGGGCTGGCTGGTCGCCTCGCAATATCTCAACCGCGCGCAGGAAGCGGGCACCGAGGGCCTGTGGGCGAAGCTCGACGGGCGCGAGCCGGGTTCCGGTTCGTCCTTCGATGACTGAAGGCTGGATTCCCGACCTCGCCCGGGCGGGGATCAAGCACCAGGCGATCGCCGAGGCGCTCGGCGGCGCGATCGAGCGCGGCGCGCTGCGCGCGGGCGAGCGCCTGCCGCCGCAGCGCGAGCTGGCGGCGCGGCTGGGGGTCGATCTGACCACCGTTACCAAGGCCTACGACGCGGTCCGCCACCGCGGGCTGATCGAGGCGCGCGGCCGCGCCGGCAGCTTCGTGCGCGGCCCGCAGACGGTCGCCCCGGACGAGCTGGAGCGCGCCGACGCGGGCATGAACCTGCCGCCCGAACTCCCCGGCAATCTGCTCGCGCGGACCATCGCGGCAAGCTTCACCGAACTGCTCAACGGCGGATCGCCGCTGCGGCTGCAATACCAGCCGGCCGGCGGCGCGGCGGAAGACCGCGCGGCCGGCGCGCGCCTGCTCGCGCAGCTGGGCCTGCCCGCCGCTCCCGGGCAGGTGCTGGTCGCCGCGGGCGGGCAGAACGCGCTCCACGCGATCCTGGCGGCAACGCTGGAGCCGGGCGACGCGGTCGCCTGCGCGCGCTACGTCTATCCCGGCTTCCGGGCGCTGGCGGAGCGGCTGGGGATCGTCCTGGTCCCGCTGCCCGAACTCACCGGCGACGCGCTGCGGGCCGCCTGCGCCGCACAGCCGGTCAAGGCGCTCTATTGCGTACCGACCAACGACAATCCGACCACCGCGACGCTTTCGCCCGAAACCCGCCGCGGGCTGGCGCAGGCGGCGGAGGACTGCGGGCTGCAGGTGATCGAGGACGACGCCTATGCCCCGCTCGCCGCCGACCCGCTGCCGCCGATCGCCGCGCTGGTCCCGCACCGCAGCTGGCATGTCGCGAGCACTTCCAAGATCGTCTCCCCCGCGCTCAGGGTCGCCTTCGTCCGCGCGCCCGACCCGCCCGCGGCGGCGCGCCTCGCCCCCGATCTCCACCGCACGGCGATCATGGCGCCGCCGCTCAACGTCGCGCTGGTGTGCCACTGGATCGCGGACGGGACCTACGCGCGGCTGACCGGGCTGATGCGCCGCGAAGCGGTGGAACGCCAGCGGCTCGCCCGCGAAATCCTCGCCGGGATCGCCTTCGCCGCGCATCCCCAGGGCTACCATATGTGGATACCGCTGACCGGCGCGGCCACTCCCGAGACCATCGCCCGGCGGCTCCGCCCGACCGGGCTCTCCGCGGTCCCCGCGGAACGCTTCGCCGCGGCGGGCGGCGGCGAGGCGGCGCTGCGCGTCTCGCTCGGCGGCCCGATCGGACCCGACCGGCTCGCCGAAGGCCTGCGCCTGCTGCGCACCCTCGCCGCCGATCCGCACACGCTACCCGGTTGAGCCGCGCGCCATTGCTTCATAGGATGGACGCGGCGGCACGCAGCGGGGGTAACGGGCGATGGAACTGTGGACCAGGTTCTGGGAGGGGATCGACCGGATCGCCGAATGGCTCGGGCTCGAAAGCCTCGCCTCGCTGGTCGAGATCGCCACCGCCGCGATCACCATCCTGCTCGGCCTGCTCGCGGGCCTGCTGGTCTACAAGGAAGTGGCGCGCTGCTATGCGCTGCTGCGCCGGTTCCATGCCAACACCCCGCGCGGCCGGCGCCTGCAGGTGCTGGGCACGGTGCTGCGGCTGGCGTTCAGCGACCGCGCGCTGTTCTCGGTCGAGAAGCGCACGCTGGTACGGCGCACCCGCATATTGATCGAGCACGAATTGTTCGCGCCGCGCCCGCAATACGACTGGCGCGCCGGCGGGATCGAGCCCTACGCCGGGCCGGGCCTGCTGCGCCGCCTGGCCGACCCGGCGCTTCGCTGGTTCAGGGCGCGCCGCAGCCATGCGGCCGCGCTGGCCGAGTGGCGCGAGGCGATGCGCGAGGTGCTGGCGCTGGAAGGCGACTGGACGATCGACGTCGACAATCCGGCGATCGTCAGCAAGCAGCTCGACCGGATCAAGGCCTATCTCGAATGCCTGCGCTCGGTCGGGTTCGAGGGCGCGGAGGCCGATCGCTTCATCTGCCCGATCGAGATCGCCTCGGGCTTCGTCGCCCCGCTGCACCTGCTCACCGGCCTGCTGATCGAGTTCAACGAGAAATGGCGCCCGATCCTCGAAACCTTCGACCGGGACGCCAACAGCGGCACCGGCGGGCCCGAAAGCGCGAGCGCGCGCGACCTGCGCCAGATCCAGCTGTTCATCTACAATTGCTGGCTGCTGTGGGGCCCGAGCATCCCGATCTGCGAATGCCGCAACTGGGCCGCGCGCTATGCGGTGGTGCAATACGGCTATGGCGACGAGAACAATTCGATCGAGGTGGTCGGCAAGCGCAAGACCGTGGCCAAGAGCCTCGACCGGCTGATGAAGGCGCAATTGAAGCACGAGAAGGCAATCCGCGCGATCGGTTCCGACCCGGTGCCCGACCGCCCCTATACCGGCATGGCCGCCCCGGCCAATGTGGTCGGCCGCCTGCGCCTGTCGAAGAGCCTCGCCGGGCGCCGCAAGGCGCAGGTCAACGCCCTGCCCGCGGCCGCGCTGGAAAGCTGGGGCGGCGAGCAGGACGAGCGCCCGGTGCTGTTCATTTCGGAGATCGTGAAGACCAGCGCGGTCGAAGGCGACGTGACCCAGGGCGACGCCCGGCGCGGGCGCATCTCGGTCGACGACGGCGCCTATCCCTCACGCTATTACTCCGCCTATCTGTGGGCGGCGCTGGTGGTGCTGG
Source organism: Novosphingobium sp. (assembly GCA_017744735.1). Lineage (GTDB taxonomy): Bacteria > Pseudomonadota > Alphaproteobacteria > Sphingomonadales > Sphingomonadaceae > Andeanibacterium. Next base: position 220,828 of record JAGIAR010000007.1, read on the forward strand.
TCGACGGGCCGGAGGGCCCGGCGCCGCTGGGCAGCACCCGGCCGGGCGAGGCCGAGCCGTGGAAGGACCTGATCCCGTTCTTCGAGCACGGCAATCTCGCCGATCCCGAAAGCTGCCTGTTCGCCAAGCGCCAGCTGGCCGCGAAGGTGATCGCCGGGCTGTGCTCGGCGGTGGAGCAATGGGCCGGCCAGCCGGCGCCGGTGCGGTTCGGCTTCGCCTGCGCGATCGACGAGGCCGGCTGCGGCCACGAGCTGGCCTTCCCCGCCTGGTCGGGCCACTACCGGATGCGCGCGCTGATCGGCGACGCCCTGCGCGAGCGGGCCGCGCACGACCCGGCCGCGCGGCGGATCCTCGACGAGGATCTGCTGGACTTTCGCCATTTCAACGGTGCGCCGGGCCGCCACGACTATTCCGCCTGCCGGCTGCCCGGCGTGGTCGGGAAGCACTATGCGAGCATGGACAGGGCCGACCTGAAATCCTGAGGCCGGTCCGCGCGGGCGAGCAGCGCGGCCGGATCGCCCACCGACGCCAGCAGCGGGCCGGGATCGCGCAGCGCCACCGCCTCGCCGCGCGCGGCCATCGCATCGAGCAGAGCGAGCTGCGCCGTCGCCGCGGGGCTATCGGAAAGCGGCGCGCCCTTGAGCACCGAGATGCCGAAGAAGCCCGCCAGATGCCGCCGCAGCAGCGCGGCGGGCAGCGCCGGTCCGGCGATCCCCATCGCCGAATAGAGCAGGCTGTCGTCGGCCTCCTGCTCCGCCGAAAGCGGCGGCTGGACATAGGGGAAATCGACGATCCGCGCATCCATCCGCGCCCAGATCCGCAGCCGGTCGAACTGGTCCATCCCGCTGTGGGCGCTGTCGCGCGCATAGGCCTCGCGGGTCATGCGGAACGGATCGTTCTGCTCGATGAAGATGGCGACTTCGCGCCGCGCCGGCCCGAACAGTCCGCCGATCTGCGCGGACAGCGCGCGCAGGAAGCGCCGCAACGCCCCGCGCCCGCGCGCCTCGGGGGCGATGTAGAGATAGTTGAGATTGGCCGTCACCGGCGCCGCGGGCAAATCCGGATCGGGCGCGATCGCGATGAAGTTCGCGCCGCCCACCTCCGCGCCGGTTTCCCCGTCGAACGCGACCGCGCACAGCTCGCGAAACGCTCCGAACTCCGCGCAAAGGCGCGCGTGCTCCGCCCCGCGGTTGAGCGCCAGGCAGGCGGCGAAGCCGTCGCGGTCCTCGGTCTCGTCCGGCAGGGTGAAGGCCTGCTGGTACCCGGCGAAGAACCGCTCGAAGGTCTCGCTCTCGACCGTGTCGGTCAGCGCCAGCGACAGGGACAGTCCGCTCATCCGCCGCCTTCACCACATGGCGCGGGCGGGTGCAAGCGGGGCGCGGCGGCGCAGCCGATCCGGAACGCCGGTCAGCTCCCTTCGGTTGCGGCCGCTTCGATGAACGCCGCCACTTCCTGCGGATGCGACAGCATCACCGCGTGGCTGCTGTCGATCTCGACCAGCTTCGCCTTCGCGCGGATCGCCATCGCGCGCTGCTTGCTCGGCGGGACCATCTTGTCGTTCCGGGTGAGCATATAGTCGACCGGCTTGTCCTTCCACGCGGCGGCGCTGAGCTTGCTGCCCACCGCACCGAGGCCCCAAGGCACCTGCGCCACCGCCATGAACTGCGTGGTCGTGGGATCGACGTCGGCAGCGAAGGCGGTCGGGAACCTGGCCGGATCGACCATCAGATAGCCGCCGCTCGGCGGAAGCAGCGGGGCGGAGTCCTCGCCCGGCGCGGGCTGGGCCGCAATATCGGCGACCGCTTCGCCGACATCGGGCGCGAAGGCCGCGATATAGACGAGGCGCCGGACCTTGGGATCGCCGCCTGCAGCGGTGATCACCGCGCCGCCATAGGAATGGCCGACCAGCACGACCGGATGGCTTGCGCGCGCGATGACCTGCCGGGTCGCCTCGGCATCGCCTTCGAGCGTAACGGTCGGGTTCTGGACCACCAGCACCTCGTAGCCGTCTTTCGTCAGCAGGTCGTAGACGCCCTTCCAGCCCGAACCGTCGACGAAGGCGCCATGGACGAGCACGATCGAGACCGGCTTGTCCCGCGCCGCGGCGGGAACCCCCGCAAGGGATGCGGCAAGCGCGACGAGCATTGAGCAAAGGATGCGTTTCATAGGTTCCCCCCACGAACGGAACACGCGTGCCGCGCTTCCGTGGTGATCCTCTCCGTGCGGCATCATGCCACGATCGCGATCCGAACACCATGCCGCAGGGGGCTGCGCGACACGGGATGGCTACCACCGCGCCTCCTTCGCATAGTCGAGAAACGCCCGCAGCGGTGCCGGCACCAGCCTGCGCCCCGGATAATACAGGAACGGGCCGGGAAAGCTCTCCCACCACTCCTCCAGCACCGGCTCGAGCGCGCCGCTGGCGAGATGCGGCGCGAGCCAGTCCTCGAACAGATGGATCACCCCCGCTCCGGCGATCGCCGCCTCGATCGCGAGATCGAACGCGCTGCCGGGGCTGATCACCAGCGGGCCCGCGGGCTCGATCGCGATCGTCTCGCCGCCGCGCTCGAATTCCCACGCCGGCATCGCGCCGCCGGAGAACCGGCCGCGCAGGCAGGCGTGATCGAGCAGCTCGCGCGGATGCTGCGGGCGCCCGTGCTGCGCGAGATAGGCCGGGGCGGCGGCGGTAGCGAAGGTCTGGCGGCGCGGGCCGATCGGTACCGCGATCATGTCCTGCTCGAGCCGCTCGCCGTAGCGGATGCCCGCGTCGCAGCCGGCCGCGAGCAGGTCGACGAAACTGTCCTGCGCGGTGATGTCGAGCCGGATCTCGGGGAAGGCCGCGAGGAACCCCGGGACGATCCGCGGCAGGACCAGCCGGGCGACATTCGCCGGAACGTTGAGCCGCAGCGTCCCCGCGGGCCGGTCGCGGAACATGTTCACCACATCGAGCGCGGCCTCGACTTCGCCGAGCGCCGGGGCGAGCCGGTCGAGCAGCCGTGCCCCCGCCTCGGTCGGCGCGACCGAGCGGGTCGTGCGGTTGAGCAGGCGAAGGCCCAGCGCCGCCTCGAGCCGCCGCACCGCTTGGCTGAGCGCCGAGGCGCTGCCGCCGCCCGAGCGCGCGGCCTCGCGAAACCCGCCCGCGCGCGCGACGGCGAGGAAGGCGTTCAAATCTCCGAGATCGGGGCCCATTGTTTCGATTTCCGTACAGTCTGTGCCGATTATGCCGCCTTATCCCGCGGTCGGCCAGCGCTTAAGTCCGCGCCCTGTCTGCGAAAGGAACAGCATGATGAGCAGTCTCGACAAGGCCGGCACCTTCCGGTTGGGCACCCGCACGGTGAAGCGGCTCGGTTACGGCGCGATGCAGCTGGCCGGCCCCGGCGTGTTCGGCCCGCCGAAGGACCATGACGCCGCGCTGGCGGTGCTGCGCGAGGCGATCGCGATGGGCGTCGACCATATCGACACCAGCGATTTCTACGGCCCGCACGTGACCAACCGCCTGATCTGCGAGGCGCTGGCCCCCTATCCCGACGATCTGGTGCTGGTGACCAAGATCGGCGCGCGGCGCGACGATACGGGCGCGTGGCTGCCGGCCTTCTCGCCCGCCGAGCTGCGCAGCGCGGTCGAGGACAATCTCCGCCACCTCGGGCTCGAGGCGATGGAGGTGGTCAATCTGCGCATCATGGGCGACGTCCACGCGCCGAGCGAGGGCTCGATCGCGCCGCTGGTCGAGGTCGCGGCGGAACTGCGGCGCGAAGGGCTGGTGCGCCACGTCGGCCTCAGCAACGTGACCGCGGCGCAGGTCGCCGAGGCACGCACGATCTGCCCGATCGTCTGCGTGCAGAACCAGTACAATCTCGCCCACCGCAGCGACGATGCGCTGGTGGACGAGCTGGCCGCGCTCGGGATCGCCTATGTCCCGTTCTTCCCGCTCGGCGGGTTCAGCCCGCTGCAATCGGAGACGCTGAACGCGGTCGCCGCGCGGCTCGGCGCGACGCCGATGCAGGTCGCGCTGGCCTGGCTGCTCCGGCGCTCGCCCAACATTCTGCTGATCCCGGGCACCTCGTCGGTCGCGCACCTGCGCGAAAACCTCGCCGCGGCCGCCCTCGAGCTTGCGCCCGAGGTCGTCGCGGAACTCGACGGGATCGGGGGCTGAGCTGCGCCGGAAAACCTGCGGCACCCTGTATATTTTCGCGGATTTACGGAGGCCGGCGCTGAACTCAGTCGGCGTCAGCCTCGGGCTCTGGCCCCTCAACCGCGAAGTTGTGATAGAAATTGTTATCCTTCTCCAACAGCAGGGCACCGTCGGTTCCAGCCTTGTAGAGCAGCATCAGCCCCCCGGCGTTAGGGTGGTGTTTGCCGACGATGTTATCGAACCCGTCGATAACCTGCCCTTTGTGCTCAAGACCCATACCGACATAGGCGGTGACGAAGCGCGCCTTGGGCTTCGCCTTGGCCGCAAGCAGATCGCCCTCCGTCATCAGCAACCTTTGCGCAAGCAATGGTCCGACCTTCGCCAACGCCCGTTCGAGGCTGCTTCGCAGGAGCGCCGCCGAATTTGCAGTCCATTGGGCGCGTCGGCCCTGAATTCCGGAAGCCGGGTTCAGCAACGCCACTTCGGTTTCGACGAAGTGCGAGAACCGCAGGTTTGCGGGCTTCCAGCGGTCGGCCGGCTTTCCGTCGCCCGACTTCGCCGCGATTGCGAGGTCGCAATAGGCATACACTGCCTGAAAGCGCTGACTTATGCTGTATGAGCAATCGGCGTCGAGCAGGTAGGGCCCTCTCGCTGCGTCAAGCAGGGCGCTCTTGGCCTCGTCGCCGTTGTCGTGAAGAGCGCCCCCTTCACGCATCGCGATCCAGGATATGGGACGTACACTTTCGCGGATGCCGTCCATCAGCAGTGCTTCTGCATCCGGCCCCTTGAAGATATCGCGCGCCGCCGAGAGCGTAGCGGTGGCCCCTTTCCGGCTCGATGAATCGATTCCGGCATCGATCAGCGCCCCGATGATCCCGCCATTCGAATCGCGCGCCACGCCCGGGTCGGAGCCGACGCCCAACTCCTGCTGCTTGAGATGCACCACCAACTCGAGCGGTTCCTGCGACGCTCGCAAATCTTGCGGGATGGCTTCCCACGGCTTGTCCTTTGCGCCTGCGGAAGAGGCGGCAAGCAGCACAGCCGCAACCGCCACTACGGGCGCATGTTTGCTGCTCGCCGCGATGAAGCCTCCCATGTGCTTCACTTACTCCCAGAACGCCACGCTGCGGCACTCGATGCTCTCGCGGATGTTCGCATGCGCGAAGCTGCTGTCGCGGAAGGCGGTGTGCGGGCAGCGCCAGGTGCGGCTGTGGTCGCTGTCGTGGAACTTGAACAGGAGGATGTCGTCCGCCGCCATGTTCGAAAAATACCACCAGCGCATCCCCGGGTTGTAGGAGAAGATCGAAGCCGCCATCATCTCTTCCTCGCCCGGGATCGGCCCTTCGGCCTCGGCGAGGCTGGGGAAATCGTCGACGATGAACAGCGTGTTCGACTTCTCCTCGCCGCCGAAGCTGGTGCGCCCGTCGCACACTGCGAGCGGCACGTCCTGCGGGCCGGGCGAGAAGGTGCGCCAGTAGGAGCTGACGAGGAACCGCTTGAAGCCCGGGCCGTCGGGGAAGTGCTTCTGGTAGGTCGCTTCGGCCATGCGCCGCGCGGTGGCGGTGTTGACGTCGACATGCGCCTCGCCCGCCGGGGGCTGGATCCCGCCGGTGTGCTGGTAGTTCTCGACCTTCTTCGCCGCGTGCTGCGACAAATCGGCGGACGTGCGGATCATCCACCCGCGCGCGATCACCCTGTCCGCGCCGGTGAGCTGGCGGACGTGCTCCTCCACCTCGCGCTCGTACAGCGCATCGACCTGCGCCTTGTCGTGGAAATCCTTCACCGCGCTCGGGTTCTTCGCGATGAGGAAGCCGTGGGTGTCGAGGGTGAAGTGGTCGCGGATCGGCATGCCGTCGCGCACCGTCACCTCATGGTCGGAATAGGTGCCGGTGTTCATCTCCTTGCCCGCGCTGACGAAGCGGCGGGTGACGAAATCGCCGGGATCGACGAAGCGGATTTGCGTAAGGGTGCCGCGCGCGCGGGACTCTACGCCCTCCAGATCGTCTTCCAAAAGTGTAGCCATTATCGTCTCCCGATTTTCATCTTCCGTTTGACGCGACGATAGAGCATGAAGTCGCCCGAAAAAAGAGACGAGAGGGGATGAATCGTGAGCGCCCAAAGCACCGCACTGCCGCCGACAATCGACGATACCAGGATCTGGGACGCCTGGCTGAGCATGTTCCGCCTGCCGATCCTCAACGTGAACGCAGAGGCCGGGACCTTCCGCGCGCTGTCCGGCAGGGCGCTCACCACCGAGGAACTGGCGGCCGAGCTCGCGGTCGATGCCCGCGCGCTGGCGATGCACCTCGCTGCATTGTGCGCCGACGGCTATGTCGAGAAGCGGCTCGGCAAATGGCGCGCCACCGCCCTCGCCCGCACCTGGCTCCACCCCGAGGGCCAGGGCAACTGGACCGGCTTCCTCTCCTCGATCGACGCCAACCAGCACCTGCGCAGCCGCCTCGCCGAAAGCCTCAAGACCGGCAAGCGCCCCGGCACGGTGGAGGAGCGCCCGGCCAACTGGGAGGCCGGCACGATGACCGAGGAGACCGCCCGGCGCATCGCCGCCTTCATGCAGGCCCACAGCCAGGCCCCCGCGCTCGGCGCCGCGCGGCTGCCGGTGTTCGGCACGCTGACCCATTTGATGGACGTCGGCTGCGGCTCGGGCGTCTACGGGATCGAGATCGCCAGGGCGAACCCCGGGCTGAAGGTCACGCTGATGGACCTCAAGGAAGTCGCCCGCGAAGCCGCCGGATATGTCGAGGCCGCCGGCGTCGGCGCGCAGGTCGGCACCGCCGGGGTCAACATGTTCACCGAGGACTGGCCCGAAGGCCCCGACGGGCATTTCTTCTCCAACGTGTTCCACGACTGGTCCGACGAGACCAACATCGACCTCGCCAAACGCAGCTTCGCCGCGCTGCCGAGCGGCGGGCGGATCTTCCTCAACGAGATCCTGATGGACGACGACTACACCGGCCCGTTCCACGCCGCCGCCTTCAGCCTGCTGATGCTCACCGGCACGCTCGGCAAGCAGTACTCGCTCGCCGAGTTCAAGGAGATCCTCGGCGCGGCCGGCTTCGTCGACGTCCAGGCCGAGCGCAGCGGCGGGGGGTATTATTCGGTGGTGAGCGCGCGCAAGCCCTGAACTCAAGGAGCGCAGCGACAGTTCGAAGATATCTGCGCAAGCCGTAACGCACGACGCCTTCCTCCCCGGCACGGGGAGGAATTGGCGTCAAGCAGCGCAGCGGCAGGCCGCCAAGAATCCATTTTCCTACACCAACCGATCTGGTTACATCCCCCGACTCCCCCCACAGGCGGAGTCCCCCGATGACGATCGACAAGAGCCGCACCAAGGCGCCGAAAGGCACCCTCCCCGCCTTCGCCCCGGTCCCGCGGCACAGCAACCGCCACGACGGCTGGACCCCCGAGCGCCAGCGGAACTTCATCGAGGCGCTGGCCGATACCGGCAGCGTCAAGAGCGCCGCCCATGCGGTGAACATGACCCCCGAAGGCGCCTACCAGCTGCGCCGCCACCCCGAGGCGGGCGAGTTCCGCAAGGCCTGGGAAGCCGCCCTCGCGCTCGGCGTGCAAAGAATCGAGGACGTCGCGATGGACCGCGCGCTCAACGGGGTCGAGGTGCCGGTGTACCATTTCGGCGAGGTGGTCGGCTGGCGGACGGTCTATAACGACTATCTGCTGATGTTCCTCCTGCGCAACCGCGCCCCCAAACGCTTCGGCGCCGACAACGCCCGCGGGATGAGCGCGGTGGACCAGGCGATGCTCCGCCGCCTCAAGAAGCAATGGTTCGCCGAATGGGAAGCCGCGCGGCAGCAGCAGGAGGAGGAAGACGAAGACGCGATCCTCGCCAGCCTCGACGCGAAGATCGAGGCGATGCGCGCGCGCGAGGAAGAGGCGGCGCGGTTGCTGGCGTTGGAGGATTTGCGGGAGGAGGGAGAGGATGAGGAAGAGAGCGACCGACGGTTTTGACGAGGCCGGAAAATCAGGCGCTCATCTATACGGCACGGCCGTATAATTCAAACTTGAATAATCTACGGCATTGCCGTATATAATCTTGCATGAGCAAGGCGCCTGTCCATACCGTCGTCGAAACTCCGGCATTTACCGCAAGAGCGAAGAAGCTTGGCCTTTCCGCGGACGGGCTGGCCTCGCTCTATGACACCTACGCAGCCGATCCCGCTTACGGAAAGGTCGTGAAGAAAACCGGCGGGCTCCGAAAGGGGCGGGTCGCAAAGGACGGCACGGGCAAGAGCGGCGGCTATCGCGTGTTCAGCTTTTTCGCTGACTACATGAATCCTGTGTTCCTGCTCTGGCTGCTGGACAAGTCGGACGAGGACACGCTGACCGACGAGCAGGAAAAAGCGTTCAAGGCGCTGACGACATTGTTGAAGAAGGAATTGCGCGCATGAAGGACGAAGACTTCAAGGGCATCATGGCCGGGCTCGAGGATGCGATCGCCTTCGTAAAGGGCGATGCGAGCAGAGGCCGCATTGTGGCCGGCCCGGACGTCAAGGCGATCCGCGCCAAGACCAAACTCAGCCAGGCCAAGTTCGCCGAGAAGCTGCGGCTTCCGGTCGCCACCGTGCGCGATTGGGAGCAGCATCGGCGTTCGCCGGATGCTCCGGCGCGGACATTGTTGGGGATGGTGGATGCGGATCCTAAGGGAGCGTTGGCATTGATTGAGCGGATGGGAGGTTAAGGCCGCAAAATAAGTATACTGTCCCTGGAATTCTAGTGCTTTAAACAATGCTTGCGATGCCAGCCGAGAAACGCCGGATGCGGACGCAGTGCGATCCGCTCCGGCACGATCGATCTTTTCTTCAATTTACGCCTGTGGTTCCTAGCGCTTTGATAACTTGCCTAGCCATCGCCGCTGCGAAGCCACAGGGCAACGCGTTTCCAATTATATCGCACGCTTTATCCATAAAGGGAGTCGCGATACGATAGTCTTTCGGAAACTCTTGAAATAGCGCTGCTTCATAGACAGAAATAGTGCGCAATTCAGACGGATGACCAAACCGCCCCTTACTCAAAGTTGTGCAACCTCCAGTCATCGTGGGCGCAGTTTGATCCCAAGCTAAACGACCATAAACGTTACTGAAACCTCGATACTTGCCCCTATGGCAAGCAGGCCGATGATGTTCTGGAATGTCCATCCAATTTCCGCCAGGCTTTGCCCAGCGAAGACGTTCGAGATTTTCTGACGAAAGCCGCCTAACTCGATGCCATTCAGAAGCGATCGCACCATCGTGAAGAAGGGGTCGACTCGTGAAGGTCTCGGCTGGAGGCAAATCTTTAATGACTTCGGACACTTTCCGCCACGGCGTCGTGTCATTGGATCCAGTCCTAGAATGAGTTGCCTTTGGAAGTCCAATTCTAAACTCTTTACCTGCCAATAAGACGAGGCGGCGTCTGAGCTGCGGAGTTCCGTAATCAGCGACTTGAAGAATATCCCAATCTACCTTGTAACCGGCATTTCTCAGTCTTTTCACAAACTCTTCAAATTTCTCTCTTCCTTTCGAAACCAACCCAGGAACATTTTCCATCATAACCGCAGCCGGTTGCGCCGCAAGAACCAAGCGCTCCATTTCTGCTATCAATGAGTTACGCGGGTCATCACGTTTGTACTTAGAAGTCAAACTTGTGAAACCTTGGCAAGGAGGACAACCTGCGATTAGGGACAAGCTTAAATCCGAGCCGGGCCGGATATCGTCTGCAGAGACATCGCGGATGTCTTTATCAATTAGCTTAACCTCCGGATGATTAACTCGATAAGTCGCAGCAGCATGTAGATCCTTTTCAACTGCTGAATGCACAGTAAATCCAGCAGATTTTAAACCAACCGTAAGGCCGCCTCCGCCAGAAAATAGATCAACTGCAAGGACATTCATGTCAATTTCGGCCTATTTTGAAGTAATTCAGACAACTCTTCGTCATTCGCGCCAACTTTTTCAAGCAGCTCCCAAACAGCATCACCTCCAAACTCCAGCACTTGTTGAAGCCTAGCGTCATCGGGGTCGGGGTTTGCGGTTCGCAACATCGCGGCCAGCATATCAATATGCCCTCGCCGAGATTCAACAAATACGTCAGACCAAGACATTATCCTAATGTCGCGCCGCACGGGATCCAAGTTACTAGAGTTAGAGCCTACTAATATCCCCTCTCTCTTCGATTGAGGATATTGCTGCTCCAAATACGTCATATATGAAGCAAGCTGCTCTCTATTAGATAGGGTCAAATCTTCCCTTGGCGTTTTTATCTCAACGACCACGATATGTCCTTGATCCAGATTACTAAGAAAAACAAAGTCAGGCTTCGTCTCTTCGTCAACCACTTCAGATGTGTCGAAGCGAGAGGGTGAAAGCCCCCGTTTGGCCGCCTCCATGACAACGGTCCTTAGCTGCTGATTGGCTGTTAACTTTTCAAAGCCAGGTTGAAGAATCCAAGGAAATCGCTCGATCAGCTTTTGCAGTTCGGGCTCGCCACGCGAGTGCTGAAAATCCATCAAGCATGAGAGTGCATACGCCCGTTGAGCAAACGTAACGGCGATCGATAACGCCTCCGGAACGGCAGCCTGCGCAAGTCGATCTACTATGTTGAGGAACGTGTACGCATCCTGCGAGCCCTCCGCGGAGTATGACCCCCAAAGTTTTTTCAGAAGCTCTCTTGTCGGCCGGTGCAGGTAAGCTTTTAAAACAGCGCTAGTTACAATTACATCCGCACCTTCTTGCTTACCCAATGATGGAGTTACTTCAGCCAGTAAATCCGAAAGCATTTCTTTCTCATCATCGCGTATTTTGGGCAGTTCGCCGCGCTCTATCCGATCGTCAACAAGCGCTAATATACGCCTTTTTTCTCCCGTTGCCTTGTGATCCCGGTAATCCTCAATCCACCGTCGAAGGCTCTTTTGTCCCCACTCGTAAAGCTGCCGCGCGATTGGATTATCCCAATCGATCGAACTGCGGTCTGTTGAAATGACGTCTTCGGGAAGCTCATCAAGAAAATCAGCCTCAACCACTGCGTACATGTAGCGCGTGAAGATTTCTCGCCCTCTGACCCCGAAGGTGAAAGGCCGGTCTTGTGCAATCTTGCCGTGCGCATACACACCAACGCCAGCCTCATCGCTAGGCCAAGCCGCTGTTTGAACAAAACCTGCCCAATATCGAACATCTTTTCCGCCAATTTGTTCAGTTACAAACCCCTCTTTCGGTATGCGGAATTCAAACTCCGGCAAAGACTGCTCTGCTCCGACAAGATCTCCATTTACCTCTACGGCGAAATCATCGCGATTTAGAGTTACGGTAAATCTGCGCCCCATGCTTTCAAGCAAAGATTTTGCCGATATCGCTCTAAGAACTGAAAGATCAGAAAGAAGCACCAGCGTGCCTGTCTTGCCCTCAATAAGTGACAAGAACTGGGCTACCGACCCTGTTATATCCTGATCCACAGGAAGATCACTTGCCCGCTCGCCCTCGAAAATTATGTCTGGTTCAGATGAAGCCAGTTCCGTTGGTGAAGACGCAGCGCCATCTGCGAGAAGCTTCTCCAATCTTAAACGAAGCCATGTCGCGCTAGTTTCCGTGACGGTCACGATGTCTATAGCGTTAGCGATGCCGAACGGAGCAAGCTTTCCTATGCCTTTGCGCCCCATTGAATATCGGGCTGCACGCGGTCGCTTCTTTGGCTTGCCAATCACCAGATAATCTTCGGCCAGCCCCTGAGGAGTCATCCCCGATCCATTATCCGCAACTGCCAAGAACCGTTTTGCGCGATCCTCGTTATCCGAGACCGTTATATCTACCTTTGTGGCTCCGGCATCCCACGCGTTGGAAACCAGTTCCGCCACCACATTGGTTGGCTTGTTCTGGTATAGCTTCAGCCCCAAATGTTCGATAACATGGTGGCTGAACCGAAGTTCGTAGTGTTGGCTGCCGCCGTCACCGGCCATAGACTCATCCCCGCCCTTGCGAGGCGGCAGGTTAGCGCCAATTCTCTATCGGTAGAAGAGATGATTGGGTAGGCCGGATGATAAATTTTTCAATGTAAGCAATGCGTTGGTACTTTTTGCCTCGCTGCGACCGCTTAACCACACCTAATCCCCGATCCCGATTCGCTCACGCTTCTTTCACTCCTCCCCCATCCGTAGCGCCGCAATGAACGCCGCCTGCAGGATCGACACATTTCCCCCGGCCTACGCTGGCAGGCCGCCTCCGGCGCTCCCGCATCCCCAGAATGAGGTTACTCCTCCCCCATCCTAAGCGCCGCGATAAACGCCTCCTGCGGAATGCTCACATTCCCATACTCCCGCATCCGCGCCTTGCCCTTCTTCTGCTTCTCCAGCAGCTTCTTCTTCCGCGTGATATCCCCGCCGTAGCACTTCGCGGTCACGTCCTTGCGCAGCGCGGCGATGGTTTCGCGGGCGATGACCTTGCCGCCGATCGCGGCCTGGATCGGGATCTTGAACAGGTGACGGGGAATCAGGTCCTTGAGGCGTTCGCACATGTGGCGGCCGCGGGCTTCGGCGACCGAGCGGTGGACGATCATGCTGAGCGCGTCGACCGGCTCGTTGTTGACGAGGATGCTCATCTTGACGAGGTCGCCTTCCCGCAGGCCGATCTGTTCGTAGTCGAAACTGGCATAGCCGCGGCTGATCGATTTGAGGCGGTCGTAGAAATCGAACACCACTTCGTTGAGCGGCAGTTCGTAGCTGACCTGCGCGCGGCCGCCGACGTAGGTCAGGCCGGTCTGGATCCCGCGGCGGTCCTGGCAGAGCTTGAGGATGCTGCCGAGATATTCGTCGGGCGTGTAGATCGTCGCCTTGATCCAGGGTTCGTCGATCTGTTCGATCCGGCTGGGATCGGGGTAGTCGGCCGGGTTGTGGAGGAAGATTTCCTGCGCGGGGTCGGTTTTGCTCGCGCGCAGCTGGATGCGGTAGACGACCGAGGGCGCGGTGGTGATGAGGTCGAGATCGTATTCGCGGGTGAGCCGCTCCTGGATGATCTCGAGGTGCAGCAGGCCGAGGAAGCCGCAGCGGAAGCCGAAGCCGAGCGCGGCGCTGCTTTCCATCTCGAAGCTGAAGCTGGCGTCGTTGAGGCGCAGCTTGGCGATGCTTTCGCGCAGTTTCTCGAAATCGGCCGCGTCGACCGGGAACATGCCGCAGAACACCACCGGCTGGACTTCCTTGAAGCCGGGGAGCGGGGTGGCGGCGCCGCCCTTGAGCGTGGTGATGGTGTCGCCGACGCGGGCCTGGGCGACTTCCTTGATCTGCGCGGTGATGAAGCCGATCTCGCCCGGGCCGAGCTCGTCGAGCTCGATCCGCTTGGGGGTGAAGCAGCCGACCCGGTCGATCAGATGCTCGGTGCCGCTGGCCATGAACCTGATCGGCAGGCCCTTTTTGATCGCGCCGTCGATCACGCGGACGAGGATCACCACGCCGAGGTAGGGGTCGTACCAGCTGTCGACCAGCATGGCTTTCAGGGGCGCGCTGCGATCGCCCTTCGGAGGGGGTATTTTCGTGACGACCGCCTCGAGGACTTCCTGGATGCCGATGCCGCTCTTGGCGGAGGCGAGGACGGCTTCGCTGGCGTCGATCCCGATCACGTCCTCGATCTCGGCGCGGACTTTTTCCGGCTCGGCGGCGGGGAGGTCGATCTTGTTGATCACCGGCACGATCTCGTGGTCGTGCTCGATCGACTGGTAGACGTTGGCGAGGGTCTGCGCCTCGACCCCCTGCGCGGCGTCGACCACCAGCAGCGCGCCTTCGCAGGCGGCGAGGCTGCGCGAGACCTCGTAGGCGAAGTCGACGTGGCCGGGGGTGTCCATCAGGTTGAGCTCGTAGGTCTTCCCGTCCGCGGCAGTGAAGTTCAGGCGGACGGTCTGGGCCTTGATGGTGATCCCGCGCTCCTTCTCGATCTCCATGTTATCAAGGACTTGCTCGCTCATTTCGCGCTCGGAGAGCCCGCCGGTGAACTGGATCAGCCGGTCGGCGAGAGTCGACTTGCCATGGTCGATATGGGCAATGATGCTGAAGTTGCGGATCAGGCTGAGGTCGGTCATCCGCGGCCCTTAGCCGCAGCGCGCCGACTATTCCAGCGGGTCAGTATTCCAGCTTCGCCTTGAGGTTGCGCACCCCGAAGCGCGGCATGGTCAGCATCTTCTGGTCGCCGGCCTGCTCGGCCAGCGGATACTGTCCAGGCGGCAATTGCGCCAGCGGCATGCCGGCGGCGGCAAGCGCATAGGGCGACACCCGGTTGCGGGTGACCAGACCCCCTGCCCCGTCCTCGACCAGCTCGGTCTCGAACTCGACGCCCTGCTGGTCCTGGTGGCTGCGCAGGACCCGCGCGATCGCCAGCTGGCCCTCGCCGAAGTCGACCACGAACTGGGTGCCGACCGGCACGTCGAGCAGGCCCTGGATCATCGCCCCGGTGCGCGACAGGTCGCGCAGGATCACGTCGTAGAGGTGATCCTCGTGGATCACATGAATCTTCTGATAGAGCTTGCGGCGCTCCGAGCGCTGCTTCTCGGGCCCGCTCGGCTTTATCTCCCAGCCCTGGCCGGAGAGGAACTCGTCGACCTCGTCGGCGGCGATCGGCGGCGAGTAGGCGAACCCCTGGACCAGGTCGACGCCCTTCTCGCGCACCAGCGCAAGCTCGTCCATCGCCTCGATCCCCTCCGCGACGGTCTGCATGCCGAGCGCCTTGGCGAGCGCCACCAGCGCCCCGATCAGGTCGGCGTTGCGGCTGTCCTCGCGCAGCGCTCCGCGCAGGAAGCTCGGGTCGATCTTGATCGTCTCGAAGGGTGCGCGGCGAAGGTAGCCGAGCGACGAGGCGCCGGTCCCGAAATCGTCGAGCGACAGGCGCACCCCGAGGCGGCGCATCGCGTTCAGCTCGCGCTCGGTCGCATCGCCCTCGCTGAAATGCACGCTTTCGCGCAGCTCCATCTCGACCCGGTCGGGATGGATTCCGGCCTGGGTGATCGCGTTCGAGACGAGATGGGCGAGGCCCTCGGCGATCAGCTGCTGCTCGGACAGGTTGATGCACACCCGCACTTCTTCGGGCCAGCCGGCGGCGTCTGCGCAGGCCTTGCGGATCACCCATTCGCCGATGCGCAGGATCAGGTTGCTCTCCTCGGCGATCGGGATGAACACGTCCGGCGGGATCTTGCCACGCTCGGGATGATACCAGCGCAGCAAGGCCTCCATCGCGATCACCTTGTCGGTGCTCGCCGAGACGATCGGCTGGTACTCGATTGCGAGCTGCCCGGCCTCGAGCGCTTCGCGCAGATCCGACTCGAGCACCTTGCGCAGATGGCTCTCGCTCTGCAGCTCGCTCGAATAGAAGCGGAATTGCCCGCGCCCGCCGTTCTTCGCGGCATAGAGCGCGATATCGGCGCTGTGCACGATTTCCTCGGAGGTTACCCCGTCATAGGGCGCGATCGCGATCCCGACGGAGGCGCCGATCATGCAGCGCCCCTCTTCCAGCTGGTAAGGCTGGGTCACCATCGCGATGACCTTCTTCGCGATCTCGCCCAGCCGGCCGCGGTCGTCGTAATCGGGCAGCAGCACCTGGAACTCGTCGCCGCCCAGGCGGCCGATCTCTGCGGTTGTGTCGAACACCCGCTTGATCCGGGCGGAGACCTGCCTGAGCAATTCGTCGCCAGCCTTGTGGCCGAAGGTATCGTTGACCGCTTTGAACCGGTCGAGGTCGATCATCATCACCGCGCAGACCCGCTTGGCCGCGCGGAAGGCGGTCAGCATCGCATCGATCTTGCGCTGCATGCGGTGGCGGTTGGACAGGCCGGTCAGCGAATCGAACTCTGCCAGGCGCGAGGTCTCGTTCTCGGCCTTGCGGACTTCGGAAACGTCGCTGGCGCTGCCGCGATAGCCGATGAACTCGCCCGCGGCGTCGAACTGCGGGCGGCCCGACAGGACCCAGTAAACCTCGCTCCCTTCGAGCGCCGCCCGGACGGTCAGGCCGGCAAAGGTCTTGCGCCCGCCGAAAAGCAGCGAAAGATTGCGCGGAGCGGAGCCGTCCCCGCCAAGATCGGTCAGGAACAGCGAAGAGAAGAGCGTGTGCGGGAGCATCTCGGGAGATTTGCCGAACAGTTCCGCGATCTCGGCGGTGAGATAAACGATATTGCCGCGACCATCGGTTTCCCAGAACCAGCCCGAACCCGACCTCTCGAACTCGGCGGCGATCGCGGTCAGGCGGTCGCCGGAGAGCGGCGCGCCCGACGCAGGCTCGGCCTCGACGGCGGAGCCCTTGTTGCGCAATCCCTTGAGAAGCCCCTTGTTCAAATCGCTGTTCCCGGACCCGTGCACCGCGCGCACTCAACGGCGCGCGCACGGCCATGCTAAACACACAGGGTTGATAATTCGCTAAACAAGGCCGTAACGGCCCCGGATCTGACGGCCTTATCCGGCCTTGCGGACAACCGACTTGCGGACCGGATCGGGGCTCGGATCCACGATCGCGGCGATCCTCCCGGCGGGGTCGCGCTGCAGCGGCGCGGCGAATTCGATTCCCATGCGATCCTCCTCGCACCAGCGGGTCGTACCGGTAACGGTGTGGGTCTGCGAGAGCGTGATGCGGAAAATCGTCCCCACCGGCACGTTCCACAGCCCTTCGATCATCGCGCCGGAGATCGAGATGTTGCGGATCGTGCCGTTGTAGGGCTGGCCGTTGTGATCGAGCACCACCTTGCGCAGCATGGTCTGTCGCGGCGAGCGGGCCGAGCGCGGACCGCGCGCGACCGCCGCCAGGCCGGTCTTCAACCGCTCGGCCGCGGCGCTGGCCGAAAGCGGCTGCTCGTAGATGAAGCCCTGGACATGGCTGCAGCCCTGCATCCGGATCAGGTCCAGCTCATCGAGCGTCTCCACCCCTTCGGCGGTCGTCTCCATCCCCAGTGCCTGGGCCAGGCTGGTGATCGAGGCGATGATCGCACCGTTGCGGCTGCCCGGCTGGGTGGCGCCGCGCACGAAGCTCTGGTCGATCTTGATCTTGTCGAACGGCGCCTTCTTCAGATAGCCGAGCGAGGAATAGCCGGTTCCGAAATCGTCGAGCGCCAGACGCACGCCGACCCGCTTGAGCGCGGCAAACATCGCGTCCGTGCCTTCGTCATCGGTGAGGAACACGCTCTCGGTGATTTCGAGCTCGAGCCGCTCCGGGTCGATCCCCGCCTCCGCGACCGCGCTGGTGACGATCGAGGGCAATTGCGGATTGGCGAACTGCAGCGCCGAAACGTTGACCGCGACGCGAACATTCGCCGGCCACTTCGCGAGATCGTGACAGGCGGTGCGCAGCGCCCATTCGCCCATGGGGCCGATCAGCCCGGCATCTTCCGCAATATCGATGAACTTGGTCGGCGACATCGGCCCCTTGGTCGGATGGTTCCAGCGCATCAGCGCCTCGAAGCCGCTGATCCGTTCGGTCGCGGTATCCACCACCGGCTGATAGTAGAGCTCAAGCGCGCCATGGCCGATCGCATCGCGCAGATCCTGTTCCAGCTGGCGGCGTTCCTCGGCCTGCGAATGAAGATCGTCGGCGTAGAAGTGATAGCGCCCGCGGCCGGCATCCTTGGCCGCGTAGAGCGCCAGGTCCGCGTTGCGGATGATCGCCTCGCTGGTCACACCGTCGTCGGGCGCGATCGAAATCCCGATCGAAGCGCCGATCACCACCCGATGGCCGTCGATCGAATAGGGCTGCGACAGCGAATTGATCACTTCCTGCGCCAATTCGGCAAGCCGTTCATTGGCGACGGTGCCGGGCAGGATCACCTCGAACTCGTCCCCGCCGAGGCGGCCGACCAGGCCGTATTCCGCCGCCGTGCGCTCAAGCCGCTGGGCGACCTGCTTGAGCAGCGCGTCACCGGCCGGGTGTCCCATGGTGTCGTTGACCTGCTTGAACCGGTCGAGGTCGAGCAGCAGCACCGCGCAGCATCGGTGCATCTCCATCGGCGCGTTGAGAATCTTCTCCAGCGATTGCGACATCTGGAAACGGTTCGCGAGCCCGGTGAGCGAATCGTAATGCGCGAGGCGCGAAGCCTTTTCCTGGCTGCGCTTCTTTTCGGTAAGATCCGTGCCCGAGCCGCGATAGCCGACGAAATTGCCGAAATCGTCATAGATCGGACGCCCGCTGACCGACCACCAGCGCTCGTCGCGGGTCGCAGCGCGCACCGCCAGTTCCTGGAAACTCGAGCGGGCCGAAAGATGGAAGGTCAGGGTCCGCTCGCCTTCGACCCCGCTGGCATCGAGATCGAACAATTCGGTGAACGGCTTGCCATGCAAGGCTTCCGGCTCGTCGAACCCGAGCACTTGGGCCACCGTATGCGAGATATAGGTCAGCGTGCCGCGCCGGTCGGTTTCCCAGAACCACCCCTGCCCGGTATCCTCGTAGTCGTTGAGAATGTCCTCGGCGCGGTCGCGGATGCGATTGCGCTCGAATTCCTTTTCCTTCGATCGCCGCACGAAATGCATCTGCCGGCGGCTGATCAGCACCGCAAAGCCGGCGCTGGCGAGCAGCAAGGCGAAGGTCGCAAGCGAGCCCTCGGCGATGGCGACCGCGCTCCAGCAGGCGATCTGCGCAGCGAACAGCCCGGGGGCCTTGCCGCTCTGGATCACCGATGCCATCGAGGTGACCACGATCAGCGTCCCGAGCGAGGTCTGCCAGGCAAGGCCGTGGCCCGCACCCCAATTCGCGACTGCATGGCCATAGGCGAACATCGGCAGGCCTACCGCTACCAGCATCGTGGCGATCCTGACCGGCAGGCGCCGCGCGCGGCGCCGCTCCCAAGCCCGCAACAGCGGCGCAAGCAGCGGCAAGATCACCGCCACCGCCGCGGCGGCCGCGGAACCGGAGGGCGGAAGGCGCCAGTCGAGCAGCGCGGCGAAGACGAAGGAGGCGGCGATGATCGGCGCCATGTTGATCCATTGCGCGGAAATCAGCGACGGCGTGTAGCTGAACGGCGTAGCGGGCCGGATCCGCGAGCGGGCGACGCGTGCGTTCTGCGGGACCGAACCCTGGTCTTCGTCCTCGCCGCCGCCGGACGGCGCCAGGGAAGCATGCGAAAGCGCGTGCGAAGGCGCCTGCCGCCCTCCGTCGCGCCCGAAAGCGGCCTTCCGCTGGGTTGCTGCTCCGCCCATCGCTCAGGAATGCCAAATCCACTTTGAAAAAGTATTAATGACAGGACGGGAAAACCCCTGAAAAACCGGTCGATTACGCGGCTCTTACGGTTTCCGACGGGTTGAATTGCACGGCTTGCCCGGTCATGTTCACATCCTGCGCCGATCCCGGGAGAAGAGCGATGCGGCATATTGCGATCATTGGCTCCGGACCGGCGGGCTATTACACCGCCGAAGCCGCCCAGAAAGCCTTCGGCGAAGACGTCAGGATCGACGTGTTCGACAGCCTGCCGGTGCCCTATGGCCTGATCCGGACGGGGGTCGCGCCCGACCACCAGTCGATCAAGGGGGTTTCGCGCCGGTTCGAACAGACCGCGCTGACCGAGAATGTCCGCTTCGTCGGCAATGTCAGCGTGGGCACGGACGTAACCGTGCCGGAACTGCGCGGGCTTTACGATGCGGTGGTGCTCGCAACCGGCGCGCCGCACGATCGCCCGCTCGACCTGCCTGGCGAGAATCTCGCGAACGTCTACGGCAGCGCCGCTTTCGTCGGCTGGTATAACGGCCATCCGAAATTCGCCGGGCTTGATCCCGACCTCTCGGGCGGCACCGCGGTGGTGATCGGCATGGGCAATGTCGCGCTCGACGTCGCGCGGATCCTGTCCAAGACCCCAGCCGAATTCGCGGGCAGCGACATCGTTGCCCACGCGCTGGACATACTCGCGCATTCGAACATCAAGCGGATCGTGATTCTCGGCCGCCGCGGCCCGCACCAGGTGATGATGACCCCGAAGGAACTGGGCGAACTTGCGCAGCTCGAACAGGCTTCGCCGCGGGTCGATCCGCTGGATCTGCCCGACGCGGGCGAAGACGCGCTGCTCGAACCCGGCCTGCGCAAATCCGTGACCCACCTGCGCAGCTTCGCCGCGATCCCCGAAGCACTGCATGGCGAGAAGAAGATCGAGATCGAATTCGATTTCTTCGCGATCCCCAAGGCTTTGATCGGCAACGGAAAGGTCGAGGCGGTCGAAGTGGAGCGGGCGAACGTGGTGGCCGGGCGCGCGGTCGGCACCGGGGCGACCTATCGCGTACCCGCGAGCCTGGTGGTGAGTTGCATCGGCTATCGCAGTTCGCCGATCCCCGAAGTCCCGTTCGACGAGCGCCAGGGCCGCTTCGCCAACCACGAAGGACGCATCCTGCCCGGCCTCTATTGCGTCGGCTGGGCCCGGCGCGGCCCTTCGGGCACGATCGGCACAAACCGGCCCGACGGTTTCGAGGTGGTCGACAAGATCGCGGAGGACATCGCCAGCGGAGTGATCGGGCGCGCGGACCGGAAGGGCCGCGAAGGCTTCGACGCGCTCGCGGCCGAGCGCGGCATCGCGATCGTTACGTTCCGCGACTGGAAGAAGATCGAGGAAGCCGAGGAACAGGCCGCGCGCAGCGGCGCCCCGCGCGAGAAATTCGTCGATATCGAGGCGATGATCCGGGCGGTGAACTAGACCACCGCCCGGGATCGCCCGATCAGTTGTCGCGGGATTTCTTGTCGCGTTCGTCGGCGCGGGTCGCGAGGTTCGCGTCGACGAAATTCACCACGTCGAGACAGCGCTTGCTGATCTGCGGTTCGGCCTGCCACATCTTGAGCTGCTCGGGCCCGCCGAGCGTCGACGCGCCATCGAAAGGCGCGCGCGCTGCATCATACGCCGCCTGCCCGGCCGCGTGATCGAGATCGGGATCGTCCTTGGACCGTGCGACCAGATCGGTGAGCTGCTTGGCAAGATTGTCGTTCGCCGAGATCTGCTTGGCCCAATCGGCGCGCTTGGCCTCGGCGACGAACTGGGTGATCCGGTCCGCCATCGCGCGGCTGCCGTCGAACTTGCCGATGCAGGTCATGCCCTCCTCGAACGCCGGCTTGGTCATCGGCGCGGTGAGGCAGAGGTCGGTATCGTCGGTATAATCGGTCTTGGCGTAGATCGCCGGGCAATCCAGCTTGGCCACGTCGGCGGTGCCGGCCGCCAGCAACAGCGGGGCAAGAAATGCGATAGGCATATGCAGACTCCGTCTTTTTTCGCTCGTCCGGATCCCCCGCTCCCGACGGGTGGAGAGTCGCTCCAGTCGCCGCCGTTTGTGCCGCTTTAGGCGGTCTCCGGCAATGGCGAATCAGACCCGCATCGGCATCAGCACATAGAGCGCGGCGCTCTTTTCGTCCTGGCGGATCAGCGTGGGCGCACCGGCGTCGGCGAGATGCAGTTCGACGCTGTCGCCCTCGATCTGGTGAAGGATATCCTTGAGGTAATTGGCGTTGAAGCCGATCTCGAAGGAATCCGAGCCATAGGATGCGGGGACTTCCTCGGCCGCGGTGCCGTTGTCGGGCGAGGTGACCGACAGTGTGACCTTGTCCATGTCGAGCCCCATCTTGACCGCGCGGGTCTTCTCGGTGGCGATGGTCGCGACGCGATCGACACCTTCGAAGAAGCTGCGCGGATCGAGCTTGAGCAATTTGTCGTTTCCGGTCGGGATCACCCGGCTGTAATCGGGGAAGGTGCCGTCGATCAGCTTGCTGGTGAGAACCACCCCGCCCTCCCCGCCGAGGGTGAAGCGAATCTTGCTGGCCGACAGGTCGATCTCGACATTGCCGTCGAGCGCCTCGTCGAGCAGCTTCCTGAGCTCGCCCACCGCCTTGCGCGGGACGATCACGTCGGGCATTCCGTCGGCGCCCTCGGGCCGCGCGATCGTATAGCGCGCGAGCCGGTGCCCGTCGGTTGCAGCAGCCTTCAGCACCGGGTGGCTTTCGTCCGACACATGGAAGAATATCCCGTTGAGATAGTACCGGGTTTCCTCGGTCGAGATCGCGAAACGGGTCTTGTCGATCATTTCGGCAAGCAGCTTGGCCGGCAGTTCGAAGCTGGTCGGCAGATCGCCCTCGACGATTACCGGGAAATCGTCGCGCGGCAGGGTCGGCAGCTGGAAGCGGCTGCGCCCGGCCTTGACGGTCAGCCGGTTGTCCGCCGCCTCGAGCCCGACCTGGCTGCCTTCGGGCAGCTTGCGCGCGATGTCGAACAGCAGATGCGCCGAGACCGTCAGCGCACCGGGGCTGTCGACCGAGACCGCCGACATGCTCTCCACCACCTGCAGATCGAGATCGGTCGCCATGACCTTCACCGTGCCGTCCCCGGCAGCCTCGATCAGCACGTTCGACAGGATCGGGATCGTGTTACGCCGCTCCACCACCGACTGCACGTGAGACAGGCAGCGCAGCAGTGTGGCACGTTCGATGGTGGCCTTCATTGTTCCTTACGGACCCCCTAAAACGCCCGGACGGACTCGCCCGGACGCGCAAGTTACATGGGGTGCAAGCCTTACCGCAGCAGGCGTTCAGGGCAAGCCGCGCGGCGCGAGCCTGTGCATAAATCCGTGGGTTGTTGTCCCGTTACGAGATCGCTCGGGAGATCCTCAGGAGATCATCGCCATGCCGCCGTTCACATGCAGCGTCTGGCCGGTGATGTAGCCCGCCTCTTTCGAGGCAAGGAAGGCGACCGCGGCGCCGATGTCCTCGCCCTCGCCCATCCGCCCCATCGGGATGCGCGCGTTGAGCGCTTCCTTTTGCGCATCGGGCAGCACCTCGGTCATCGCCGTGCGGATGAAACCGGGCGCAACGCAGTTGACGGTGATGTTGCGGCTCGCGAGTTCCTGCCCGAGGCTTTTAGACATCGCGACCAGGCCGCCCTTGGCCGCGGCATAGTTGACCTGGCCCGGATTGCCGGTCGCGCCGACCACCGAGGTGATCGTGACGATCCGGCCGAAGCGCGCCTTCATCATCGGCTTCGACGCGGCGCGCATCAGGCGGAAGGCGGCCTCGAGGTTGATCCGGATCACCGCGTCCCACTCCTCATCCTTCATCCGCATCGCGAGATTGTCGCGGGTGATGCCGGCGTTGTTGACCAGGATGTCGAGCTTGCCGAGCGTATCCACCGCCGCAGGCACCAATTCCTCGACCTGGGTCGCGTTCGACAAGTCGCAGGTAATCTCGACATGATCGTGACCATAGTCTGCGTTGAGCTCCTCGCGGAAGGCACGCAGCTTGGCCGAGTTCGAACCGGAAAGCGCAAGGCGCGCACCCTGGGAAGCCAGCGAGCGGGCGATCGCGGAACCGATTCCGCCCGAAGCGCCGGTGACCAGCGCGGTCATGCCTGAAAGGTCGAACATCCTCAAAGCTCCTTAGCCAATGCCTCGATATCGTCCATCGTCACCACGCTGGCGACGGTGACATCCTCCACCGTCCGTCCGATCATCGGACCGACGACCTTGCCGCCGAGTTCGACGAACTGCTCGACGCCGGCCGCCTTCATCGCGATCACGCTTTCGCGCCAGCGGACGCGGCCGCAGACCTGCTTCACCAGCAGGTCGCGCTCTTCGGCGGGATCGGTCACCGCGGCGGCGGTGAAATTGGCGTAGAGCGGCAGATAGAGCGCGCCGGGCGGAGTGTCCTCGAGCGCCTTGGCCATCGCATCGGCGGCCGGCCCCATCAGGTCGCAGTGGAACGGAGCCGAAACCGGCAGGATCACCCCGCGCTTGATCTCGAATTCCTTGACCATCGCGACCGCCCGCTCGATCGCCTCTCGGTGGCCGGAAAGCACGACCTGGCCCGGATCGTTGTCGTTCGCGACCTGGCACACCTGCCCCTCGGCGGCCGCGTCGGCAAGCTTCTGTGCCTTCTCGATATCGGCCCCCAGCAGCGCGCACATCGCGCCGACGCCGACCGGCACCGCGGCCTGCATCGCCTGCCCGCGCAGCCGCAGCAACCGCGCCGCATCGGCGAGCTTGAACGCGCCGACCGCGGCGAGCGCCGTGTATTCGCCCAGCGAGTGGCCGGCGACGCAATCCCCCTTTTCGGCGATGCTCAGCCCGCCTTCCTGCTCGAGCACCCGCAGCGTCGCGATCGCATTGGCCATGATCGCCGGCTGGGCGTTCTCGGTCAGGGTAAGCCGGTCTTCGGGTCCCTCGCGCATCAGCGCCGAGAGCTTCTGGCCGAGCGCGTCGTCGACCTCCTCGAACACCTCGCGTGCGACGGCGCTGGCGGCGGCGAGATCGGCGCCCATGCCGACCTTCTGGCTGCCCTGGCCCGGAAATACGAATGCGCGCATGAAACGCTCCTCAAGCAGAAAAATGGCAGCCGCCCTAGAGGCGGCTAACCCCGGTCGGCAAGCCCGAACGGCACGATCTTGTTGGCGGGATCGTGCCCGATGTCGGCCAGGCCCAGAAACGGAATGCCGGTACGGCCGCACCAGTCCTGGACGATCTCTTCGGCTTCCGCACCGAAATGACGGTCGTTGACCGGCACGTCGGTGACCCGGCCGAGCCGAAGACCCGCGATCCCCTTGTCCCGCAAATGCTCGGTCACATGGAAGAACAGCCGGTCCACCGCATAGAGATGCTCGGACACTTCCTCCACCATCACCACATGGCCTGCAAGATCGGGCATCAGCCCGGTGCCGCAGATCGTCGCGAGGGTCATCAGGTTGAACGCGACCGTCGGCCGGGTGTCGAGCGAGGGCTCGAGCTCCGAACGATTCCCCGCCAGGAAGCTCAGCGTCCGGCGCACCGCCAGTTCTCCGTCGAAGCGGCGGATGTCGACCGGCATCGGCGCGTGGACCGGCCTGCCGATCCGGGCACGATAGAGCGCCGCAAGCAGGTAGCCGGCGTCGGAATAGCCGAGGAACAGCTTGTTGCGGGCCGCCTCCCTCATGCCTGCCACCGCCTGCGCGGCGATCCGGTTCGCGCCATAGCCCCCGCGCGCGCACCATACCGCATCGAAGCGCGGATCGTTTGCGCATTCGAGCAGAACCGCCAACCGGCGCTCGTCCGGACCGGCGAAATGGCCCAGCTCCTCGTAGCACTGCGGGTGTATCGTCAGTTCGAGCGTTGGATATTCCGCCGCCAGCGCCAGCACCCGTTCCGCGTCCGCGGGGTTGATCGGGGTGGACGGAGCGCAGATCGCGATACGGGTCATGGCGCTCCTGATAGTCGGCTTGTGTTGTCGCGCACAACTGCATAGCGAAGCGGCCATGACCTCCGCGCCGACCTTCACCGCCCACCCCTGGTTCTTCTGCGGCATCGGCGGCTCGGGCATGTTGCCGCTGGCGATGATCCTGCGCGGCCAGGGCGCCGAAATCGCCGGGTCGGACCGCAGCCGCGACCAGGGGCGCAGCCCGGAGAAATTCGCCTGGCTCGAGGCGCAGGGGATCGCGTTGTTCCCGCAGGACGGCAGCGGAGTCAGCACCGCCGACCAGGTGCTGATCGCGTCGGCGGCGGTCGAAGACACGGTGCCGGAAGTGGTCCGCGCGCGCGAACTCGGGTGTGAGCGGCTGACCCGAGCCGAGCTGCTTTCGGCCCTGTTCAACCGCGCCGGATGCGGGATCGCGATCGGCGGGACCAGCGGCAAGTCCACCGTCACCGGCATGACCGGCTGGATCATGGAACAGGCCGGGCGCGATCCGACGATCATGAACGGCGCGGTGATGAAGAACTTCGTCGCGCCCGACGTGCCCTTCGCCAGCGCGCGAGTCGGGGCCGGCGACGTGTTCGTCTCCGAAGTCGACGAGAGCGACGGCTCGATCGTGCTCTACCGGCCCGAGGTGGCGGTGCTGCTCAACGTCAGTCTCGACCACAAGAGCCTGGAGGAACTGCGCGAACTGTTCGGCGATTTCCTCGGCGCGGCGCGCAACACCGCGGTCAATTTCGACGATCCGGAGGCGCGCGCGCTGGTTCGCGCCGAGCATCAACTGGTCGGATTCGGGATCGAAAGCGAAGACGCGCGGATCTCGGTCACTAAGTTTGCGGAAGGCCCGGCCTCGCTCACCGCCACCGTGATCGACCGGCTCGACGGCAGCTCGCACGAATTGCGCCTTGCGATGCCCGGGCGGCACAATCTGGCCAATGCTCTGGCGGCGATCGCCGGAGCGACTGCGGCCGGAGTGGCGCCGGGGGTGGCGGTAGCCGCCCTCGCCGGCTTCAAGGGCCTGGCCCGCCGCTTCGACATCGTCGGCACCTCGCCTGCGGGCATAACCGTGATCGACGATTTCGGCCACAATCCCGAGAAATGCGCCGCGACCCTGCGCACGCTCAAGAGCCAGCCCGGCCGGGTGATCGCCTTCTTCCAGCCCCACGGCTACGGCCCGCTGCGCCAGATGGGGCACGAACTGGCGCAGGTGTTCGCGCACTTGCTCGGGCCGGAGGACGTCACGATCCTGTGCGACCCGGTCTATTTCGGCGGCACGGTCGATCGCAGCGAAGGGTCGGAGAGGATCGTGCGGCTGATCGGTGAGGCGGGCGGCAAGGCGGAATACATCGCGGGCCGCGAGGATTGCGGCAATCGCATCGTCGAACTCGCGCGACCGGGCGACCGCATCGCAATCATGGGCGCGCGCGACGATACGCTGACCGATTTCGCCAAGGGCATTTTCACCCGGCTCGCCTAGCTCGAAGAAGGCCTTCGCTCGGGCGTTTCGGTCGGCGGCTTTTCGGCCGGCTGCAGGTCGACCCGCTTCACCGGCTGCACCTCGGGATAGGGCATGATCAGCGTGCCGTCGGGCGCGGCGGTATAGGTCGTCTGGGTCGGGAACGGGATCGAAATTCCCTCTTCCGCGAAGCGCTTCATCAGCGAGACCAGCAGCCGGTCGCGCAACGGATGCGCCACGTTCCAGTCGGCCCCGGGGACATCGACGAACAGAGCGAAGTCCAGCGAGCTTGCCCCGAACGATTCGAAGCCGGCGCGGGCCGCGATCCCGCCTTCCGCCTCCACCAGTTCCTTCAGGATTCCCGGCAGGCGGGCAAGAACCTCCGGCGGCGTCTCGTAGGCGACCCCGATGGTGAACTGCAGCCGGATGTGATCGCGCTCGGTGAGGTTGAACAGCTGCATGTCGAGCAGGTTCTTGTTCGCCACCACGATCCGTTCGCCGGTATAGGCGCGGATGCGGGTGGACTTGAGCCCGATCGCCTCGATCGTGCCCCGGTTATCGCCGAAACTGATCGCGTCGCCGCGACTGAACGGCCGGTCGAAAATGATCGCCAACGCGGCGAACAAATCCGCGAAGATGCCCTGGGCGGCGAGGCCGATCGCAATGCCACCCACGCCGAGGCCCGCGACCAGCCCCGTGACGTTGACCCCGAGATTGTCCAGCAGCACCACCGCCGCAATCGCGAAGACCGCGACGCCCACCAGCAGGCGGATCAGCCCCATCGCGTTGAGGATCGCCTCGCCGCTGTAGTGCTCGCTCGAGGTGCGATGCTCGATCGCGCCGATGATCAGCTCGCGGGCCCAGATCGCGCCCTGCAGCACGGCCGCGATCGTAAACAGGAATACCACGACCCGGTCGAGCACCGGCGGTGTCTGGGCGTAGCCGTCGACCAAGCGGACCGCGACCATCAGGATGAAATAGTCGGTCGTGCGCGAAATGGTCCGGCCGATGATCTTCAGCCATGGGCCGAAATTCCTGTCCGGGCGGCACCAGCGCTTGCCGAGCCGGCGCACGGCATAGAGCGCGGTGACGATCGCGAAGCCGAGCACGCCGGCGACGATGATCTGGAACCAGTTGGTCTGGACCCAGCCTATCGACGAGGCCCACAGATCGGGGAGATCGACAAGAGGCTGGGCAGCAGGCTCGGGCGAGGCGGCAACGACGGGGGTAGGGTTCATTTCTTCTCTTGTGCAGCGCAGCTTTGGCTATGAAAATGGCTCATTCCCGCCGATGTTCCCGTTCGCAGGTCCCCGGCCCTTCGGCACGGCCGCCCGCGCCGGCCTATTTCAACCGGTAGAAGCGGATCTTCACTGCCGGCCCGTCCGCCGGATCGGCCCCTTCCAAGGTCCCAACGAACGCCGCCTTGTTCAACCAGTCGTATTTCCCGATCGGCGCCTCCAACACGGGATGGGTACGCACCGGCTGGCCGGGACAGATCGTGCCCTGATTGAGGACATTGATCGTTACTCCGTCGTCGGTCTTCAGGAAATAGTCGGCCTTCAGTTCGACGCAGCCGTCCGCGCGGTCGAGCTGCCAGTCCCATCCGCCAGGCACGATCGTGCCTGCGATACCGGGCCCTTCGAAGCGCCCCCCGACAATCGGGATATAACGCCGGTTGCCGCGCTCCGTCTTGCCGACCTCTACCGCGGGCGAGAGCTTGACCACCTCCTCGAGCACGAATTCGAGGCCCGGTGTGGCCGGCTCGGCAGCCTGCACGCCCGCCGTCGTCAGGCCCGCCGTCGTCAGGCCCGCGGTCGCCATCGCTGCGAAAAGTGCTCTTCTCATCTCTTCTCCCCTGTGTTTGAAGCCAGCATAGTGCCCGCGTGCCACCGCGCAAAGCTTGCAATGACAGGGGAAACCTGTATGTGCGCCGCTTCCACGCCTCAGGGCAGGGAAACGAAGAAAGCCGGAGGGGCCCCGCGATGGTCGCGGATCAGCCAGCGATCGGCCAAGAGTGAAAGGACGACACATGCCGTATTACGAGCATGTCTTCCTGGCGCGCCAGGATCTGAGCCAGGCTCAGGTCGATGCGTTGGCGGCCAGTGCCACGGAAATCGTGGAGCAGGCGGAAGGCAAGGTCACCAAGACCGAGACCTGGGGCCTCAAGAACCTCGCGTTCAAGATCGACCGCAACCGCAAGGCGCATTTCGTGCTGCTGAACATCGATGCCCCGGGCACGGTGATCGCCGAGCTCGAGCGCCAGGCGCGCATCAACGAAGATATCATTCGCTACCTGACGATCCGCGTCGAAGAGCTGGAGGAAGGTCCTTCGGTCATGATGCGCAAGCAGGACCGCGACCAGCGCCGCCGGCGCGAGAGGGAGGAAGACTGATGGCCCGCCCGTTTTTCCGCCGCCGCAAGAGCTGCCCGTTCTCGGCCAAGAACGCGCCGAAGATCGACTACAAGGACGTGCGCCTGCTGCAGGGCTTCATGTCCGAGCGTGGCAAGATCGTCCCCAGCCGCATCACCGCCGTTTCCGGCAAGAAGCAGCGCGAGCTGTCCACCGCGATCAAGCGCGCGCGCACGTTGGGCCTGCTGCCCTACGTCGTGAAGTAAGGAGAGCAGCGTCATGGATATCATCCTGCTCGAACGTATCGAGAAGCTGGGCACGATCGGCGACGTCGTTTCGGTGAAGGACGGCTACGCCCGTAACTTCCTGCTGCCCCAGAAGAAGGCCCTCCGCGCCAACGAATCCAACCGCAAGGTGTTCGAGGCGAACCGCGAACGGCTTGAGAAGGAAAATGCGGAACGCCGCGTGGTGGCCGAGAAGGCCGGCGCGACGGTCGACGGCGCCGAAGTGGTGCTGATCCGCTCGTCCTCCAACTCCGGCCAGCTCTACGGCTCGGTCAGCGTGCGCGACATCGTCGATGCGCTGGTCGCCCAGGGGCATGACGTCAACAAGTCGCAGGTCGTCCTCGAGCGCCCGATCAAGACGATCGGCGTGTTCGACGTGAAGGTCGCGCTGCACCCCGAGGTCGCGGTGACGATCAAGGCCAACGTCGCCCGTTCGGACGATGAAGCCGAGCTGCAGGCCAAGGGCGTCGACGTGATGGCCCAGGCCTTCGAAGACGAGCGCGCCGAGGGCGAAGGCTTCACCGAAGCCTTCGATCCGAATGCGGAGCCGGGCGAAATCTCGACCGAGATGCTCGAGAACCCGGTCGAGGCGGAAGCCGAAGCCGAGGCCAAGCCGGGCCGCGAAGGCCCCTCGGCCAAGGAAAAGCGGGCTGCCCGCGCCGAAGCGCGCGGCGAAACCGGCGAAGCCGCCGAGGAAGAAGCCGAAGGCTGATCCTTCCGCTTTTGCCGACAAAGAAAGGGCGCGCTCCTCAGGGACCGCGCCCTTTTCTTTGACTTGCAGGAATACAGGCGCATTCTGGACGCATGACCCAGATCGCTGACGTGATTGCAGACCTCCGCCGGTTTTACGACGATACGGTCGATACCCTGCGCGCCGACATCCTCGCCTTCGCCGAGACCGGGGCAGCGCCCTCGCCCGAAAAGCGCCTCGACGGCTCCTATTGCTATCCCGAGTTGCTGATCCATTTCGGCGGTGAAGGCACCAGCGCCGATCCGACGCGCGCTTTCGGGCGGCTGCAGGCGCCGGGCGTCTACGCAACCACGATCACCCGCCCGGCGCTGTTCGCCGACTATCTGACCGAGCAGCTCGAACTGATCGCGGCCGACTACGAAGTGCGCTTCGAAGTGCGCCGCTCGCGCCAGGAGATGCCCTTTCCCTACGTGCTCGACGGCGCGGCCGGGGCGCGGATGGCGGGGGTTCCGGCGACCGAGATCGCACGCTTCTTCCCCAGCACCGACCTGGCCCTGATCGGCGACGAGCTGGCCGACGGAATCGAGCTTGGCGGGCCGGACGATCCGATCCCGCTGTCGCTGTTCGACGCCCTGCGCACGGACTATTCGCTCGCGCGCCTCGCCCATTACACCGGCACCGCGCCCGAGCATTTCCAGCGCTTCATCCTGTTCACCAACTACCACCGCTATGTCGACGAATTCGTCGACTGGGCGGCGGAGCAGCTCGGCACCGACGGCTACGTCGGCCTTGCCGGGGCCGGGGGGCTGCTGATCGAGCAGCCGGTGACCGATGCCCGCGGCCAGCTTTCGGACACCGCCTGGCGCCGGCACCAGATGCCCGCCTATCACCTGATGCGCGAGGACCGCAGCGGGATCACCCTGGTCAACATCGGGGTCGGCCCGTCGAACGCCAAGACGATCTGCGACCACCTCGCGGTGCTGCGGCCCGAGGCCTGGCTGATGATCGGCCATTGCGGCGGGTTGCGCCCCAGCCAGTCGATCGGCGACTACGTTCTCGCCCATGCCTATCTGCGCGACGATCATGTGCTCGATCCGATGCTGCCGCCCGAGATCCCGATCCCGGCGATCGCCGAGGTCCAGCAGGCGCTCGCGGGGGCGGCGGAAGAAGTCAGCGGCACCCACGGAGCGGACCTCAAGCGGCGGATGCGCACCGGCACGGTGGTCACCACCGACGATCGCAACTGGGAGATGCGCTTCGTCCACCTCGCGCAGCGGCTCAGCCTCAGCCGCGCGGTCGCGATCGAGATGGAAAGCGCCACCATCGCCGCCCAGGGCTATCGCTTCCGCGTGCCTTACGGAACCCTGCTGTGCGTCTCCGACAAGCCGCTCCACGGCGAGATCAAGCTGCCGGGGCAGGCGAACAAGTTCTACGAAGAGGCGATCGGTGCGCACCTTCAGATCGGCATCCACGCCTGCAAGCGGCTGCGGGCGGAAGGCGCCCGGCTGCACAGCCGCAAGCTGCGAGCATTCAACGAGCCGCCGTTCCGGTAAGCGCGGCCGATGGCAAACCCCCCTCATGGCGGCGACCATGCGCATCATCGCGCCGCGCATGGCCACGGACAATCGCTTGCCGGCGCCGACCCCGTCGCGGCCGGCGAAGGGGTGATCTGGACCTGCCCGATGCATCCGCAGATCCGCCGCTCCGCGCCGGGCACCTGTCCGATCTGCGGCATGGCGCTGGAACCGCTCGAACCGTCGCTTGCGCAGGGCCCGAACCCCGAGCTGCTGGATATGACGCGCCGCCTGTGGGTATGCGCCGGGCTTACCGTACCCTTGCTCGCGCTCACGATGGGAGTCGAACTGACCGGCTGGCACCCGGTATCGATGGCCCTTTCGGCCTGGCTCCAGTTCGCTCTCGCCACACCGGTCGTGCTGTGGGGCGCGGCGCCGTTCTTCGAACGCGGCTCGGCATCGCTGCGCAACCGCAGCCTCAACATGTTCACGCTGGTCGCCCTCGGGGTCGCCGCCGCCTATCTCTACAGCGTGGCGGCAACCGCGGCACCGGGTCTGTTTCCCGCCGCCGCCCGCGGGATGGGCGGCGCGGTGCCGGTCTATTTCGAGGCCGCCGCCACGATCACCACGCTGGTACTGCTGGGGCAGGTACTCGAACTGCGCGCCCGCTCGGCCACCGGCAAGGCAATCCGCGCGCTGCTGGGGCTCGCGCCGAAGACCGCCCGAAAGATCGCCGCGGACGGGACGGAGACGGACCTTCCGCTGGAACAGGTCGCACCCGGGGATCTGCTGCGCGTGCGCCCGGGCGAAAGGGTGCCGGTCGACGGCGTGGTGATCGAAGGCCATTCCTCGATCGACGAATCGATGATCTCCGGCGAGCCGGTCCCGGTCGAGAAGGGCGGAGGCGCAAAGGTGATAGGGGCGACGGTGAACGGCACCGGCTCGCTGGTGATGCGCGCGGAGCGGGTTGGGCGGGACACGATGCTATCGCAGATCGTCCACATGGTCGCGCAGGCGCAACGCTCGCGCGCTCCGGTGCAGGCGATGGCGGACAAGGTTTCGGCCTGGTTCGTTCCCGCGGTGATCCTTGCCGCGCTCGTCACTTTCGCTGCGTGGCTGTCGGTCGGACCGGAACCGCGCCTCAGCCATGCGCTGATCAACGCGGTCGCGGTGCTGATCATCGCCTGCCCCTGCGCGCTCGGCCTCGCGACCCCCATGTCGATCATGGTCGGGACCGGCAGAGGCGCAAGCTCGGGCGTGCTGGTCAAGAACGCCGAGGCGCTCGAACTCACCGAGAAGATCGACACGCTGATCGTCGACAAGACCGGAACGCTGACCCTCGGCCGCCCGACGCTGGTGCGGATCGTCACCGCAGGCGGCCGGGCCGAAGACGAGGTGCTGCGCCCCGCCGCTGCGCTCGAACGGGGCAGCGAGCATCCGCTCGCGGCCGCGATCGTGGCCGGGGCTGCCGAACGCGGCCTCGCGGTTCCCGATGCGATCGGCTTCGCCTCCCACACCGGCAAGGGCGTGACCGGCACCGTCGAAGGCCGCTCCGCCGCGCTCGGCAATCTGGCGCTGATGCAGGAACTCGGCATCGATCCCGCGCCGCTCTCGGCCGAGGCCGACGAACTGCGGACCGATGGCCGGGGGGCGATGTTCCTGGCCCTCGACGGCGCACTCGCGGGGCTGCTCGTGGTGTCCGATCCGGTCAAGGAAAGCGCCGTCGCGGCGATCGCCGCGCTGCGCGAGGACGGCGTCCGCGTGGTGATGGTCACCGGCGACAACCGCCGCACCGCGGAGGCCGTCGCGCGCAAGACCGGCGGGCTCGACGAAGTGTTCGCAGAGGTTCTGCCCGAGCAGAAGCAGGCGATCGTCGAGCGTCTGCGGCGCGAGGGCCGGCGGGTCGCAATGGCCGGAGACGGCATCAACGACGCGCCCGCCCTCGCCGCAGCCGATGTCGGGATCGCAATGGGCACCGGCACCGATGTCGCGATGGAGAGCGCCTCGGTGACTCTGGTCAAGGGCGACCTCGGCGGGATAGTGCGCGCGCGGCGGCTGAGCCTGGCGGTGATGCGCAACATCCGGGAGAACCTGTTCTTCTCCTTCGTGTTCAACGCGGCCGGCATCCCGCTGGCCGCAGGCGCGCTCTATCCGTCGTTCGGATTGCAGCTGAACCCGATGCTGGCGGGCGCGGCAATGGCGTGCAGCTCGGTCGCGGTGATCGGCAACGCGCTGCGCCTGCGCCGCGCCCGGCTTTAGGCCGCAACCGCAGCGCGATAGCGCGCCGCCGGCTCGCGGCGCGAAAGGCCCGGCAGCATCGCGGCCCGTGCCGCATCGAAGGCCTGCCACTGCGTCTCGTCGGCGAGCGGCGGGATGGTCACTTCCTCACCCCGGTCCAGGCCGGCAAGCGCCGCATCGACCAGGTCCTCGGCCGACATCACCATCTCGGCCGGGAAATCGTCGACGTTCTTGCCCGAACGCTCCCAGATCTCGGTGCGGGTCGCGCCGGGCAGGACCACCTGCACCGTCACCCCGCGCTCGCGCAGGCTCGCGGCCAGGCTGCGGCTGAGATTGATCACATAGGCCTTGGAGCCGGCGTAGACCCCTTCCGACAATTCATAGGCGAGGCCGAGAACCGACGCGATATTGACGATCGCGCCCTTGCCGCGTTCGCCGAAGGCCTTGCCCGCCGCGACCGCGAGACGCGTGACGGCGGTGATGTTGAGCGCGACGATCGTCTCGATTTCCGCCGCGCTGTTTTCCAGCGTGCCCCCCTTCAGCGACATGCCGGCGTTGTTCACCAGCAAGGTCAGCGCGGAATCCTCGGCAAACCGGGCTTCCACCCTGGCAACGTCGGCGCCTTGGGTGAGATCGGCGGCCAGCACCTCGACCTTGCGACCGGTCTCGTCGCGCAGGCGCCGGGCCAGGGCGTCGAGCCGCGCGGCGTCGCGGGCCACGAGGACGAGGTCATAGCCGCGCCGGGCAAGCCGGTCGGCATAGACGGCGCCGATGCCGGTCGACGCGCCGGTGACGAGGGCAGTTCCCTGGGTGGTATCGGACATCGGACAAACTCCTGTTCTGCGACTCCGTCAGTCGGAGTAGCTTGCATTTTGATAGTTACTCGCCTATCTCCGTTCAATGGCCGAACGAAAAGAAAATTCCGGAACCTGCCCCGTCGCTCGCGGACTCGACTGTGTCGGCGACCGCTGGAGCATGCTGGTGCTGCGCGACGTCGAGCGCGGGATGCATCGCTTCGACCGGCTGCAGGCGAGCCTCGGCATCGCGCCGAACATTCTTTCCAGCCGCCTTGCCGCCCTGGTCGAAGAAGGCCTGCTCGAAAAACGCCGTTACAACGAGCGCCCTCCGCGGTACGAATACGTCCTGACCGACGCCGGGCGGGACTTCATTCCGATCCTGGTCGCGATCGGCGCGTGGGGCCGCAAGCATCGCGGCGAAGGTGCGCTCAGCCGGCTGCTCGACCGCCAGAGCGGGATCGAGATCGAACCCGAGGTGATCGACCGCGTCACCGGCGCCCCGATCGGCTCGCGCCCGCTCGATCTGGTTGTGCCGGAGGGCTAGGCGCTCAGCCCTTCCCCCGGGTCTTGGTCTTCCCCTTCACCGCGTTGTCCTCGATGAACTGGATGATCTTGCCGGCGATGTCCTTGCCGGTCGCCTGCTCGATGCCCTCGAGCCCTGGCGAACTGTTCACTTCCATGATCACCGGCCCGTGGTTGGCGCGCAGCATGTCGACGCCGGCAACGTTGAGGCCCAGCTTGCGCGCCGCGCGGATCGCGGTCGAGCGTTCCTCCGGCGTGATCTTGACCGGCTCGGCCTTGCCGCCGCGGTGGAGGTTGGAGCGGAAATCGTCGGGGCTGCCGGTGCGCTGCATCGCCGCGACCACCTTGCCGCCGATCACCAGCGCGCGGATGTCGCGCCCCCTCGCCTCCTTGATGAATTCCTGGACGAGGATGTTGACGTTGGCGCCACGGAACGCCTCGATCACCGACTTGGCCGATTGCTCGGTCTCGCCCAGCACCACGCCGATGCCCTGGGTGCCTTCGAGCAATTTGATCACCACCGGCGCGCCGCCGACCATCCGCAAGACCTCGTCGGTCTGCTTCGGATCGTGCGCGAAGGCGGTGACCGGCAGGCCGAGCCCCGCGCGGCTGAGGATCTGCATCGAACGCAGCTTGTCGCGGCTGCGGCCGATCGCGACGCTTTCGTTGAGCGTCCACACCCCCATCATCTCGAACTGGCGCAGCACCGCGAGGCCATAGAAAGTGATCGAGGCGCCGATCCGCGGGATCACCGCGTCATAGGCCGGCAGCGGATTGCCCTGGTAGAAGGCCTCCGGGCGGTGCGAGGTGATGTTCATCGTCACGCGCAGCGTGTTGAGCACGTCGATCTCGTGCCCGCGCGCCCTTGCGGCCTCGACCAGCCGCTGGTGCGAGTAAAGATTGGCGTTGCGCGCCAGCATTGCGATTTTCATGGCGACG
Organism: Novosphingobium sp.; assembly: GCA_017744735.1. Lineage (GTDB taxonomy): Bacteria > Pseudomonadota > Alphaproteobacteria > Sphingomonadales > Sphingomonadaceae > Andeanibacterium. The sequence continues at coordinate 256,882 of JAGIAR010000007.1, forward strand.
TTCGTTCTGCGGTTTTTTGAGGCCCGGCCCTAAGGCGCTTTTGTTGCCGAACGAAGATAGGTGCGCGACGCATCCACCAGAAATCGCCTCGCCAGTGCCTTGCGCCCGACGAGCACCGGGTGGATCATGTCCGACCGGTCGGTCAGGCTGAATTCGGCGTCGAATAGCTCCCCGCCCAGCTCGAGCGTGGTGGTCACCACCAGCCGCTCTTCCGCCTGCCCGTTCGAACTGGTGATCCGGCGCCGCGACACGTGATGCGCCTCGCACACCGGCGTCTCGTCGCCGTGCCCGAGATCGATCCGGAACCGCACCAGCGCGACCCCGCCCTGCTCGACCAGCTCGATATGGGTCGCGTGCAACGCCGAGGTGCGCGCCCCGGTGTCGATCTTGGCGGGAATCGCCGCCAGGCCGAATTCGGGCAGCGCGATCGTCTCGCGCCAGCCGAGCACCGGGTATGAACGCATCGTATTCCTCGGCCGTTACCAGCCTGTGGGCTTACCCTTGTTCTGCTTGTCCAGCCAAGCCTTGAGCGGCGCGAAATAGTCGGCCATCGCCTTGCCGCTGATCTCGCGGGTGCCGGTGAAGGCCTCGAGTGCGTCGGGCCAGGGCTTCGACGCGCCCATCGCAAGCATCGCGTTCAAATTCTTGCCGACGTCCTTGTTGCCGTAGAAACTGCAGCGGTGCAGCGGCCCCTTCCAGCCGGCCTGCCTGCATGCCGCCTCGTAGAACTGGAACTGCAGGATCCGCGCGAGGAAATAGCGCATGTAGGGTGTGTTGCCCGGGATGTGGAACTTGGCGCCCGGGTCGAAGGCGTTCGCCGGGCGCTCGACCGGCGGCACGATCCCCTGGTAGTCGCGCTTCAGCTTGACCCAGGCATCGTTGTAATGGTCCGGCGCGATCGAACCGTCGAACACGCCCCAGCGCCATTTGTCGACCAGCAGGCCGAACGGCAGGAACGCGACCTTGTCGAGCGCCTGCCGCAGCAGCAGGCCGATGTCCTTGTCGGCGCTCGGCACGTCCTTCGGATCGAGCAGCCCGATCTGGACGAGATAGTCGGGGGTGATCGAAAGCGCGATGAAATCGCCGATCGCCTCGTGGAACCCGTCGTTAGCGCCGTCCATCTGCAGGAAGGAATGGTCGTTGTAGGCACGCTGGTAATAATTGTGGCCGAGCTCGTGGTGGATGGTGACGAAATCGTCGCTGTTCACCTTGATGCACATCTTGATGCGCAGATCGTCCTTGTTGTCGAGGTCCCAGGCCGAGGCATGGCAGACCACTTCGCGATCGGCCGGCTTCAGGAATTGCGAGCGTTTCCAGAAGGTATCGGGGAGTTTCGCAAAGCCGAGCGAGGAATAGAAGTTCTCCCCCGCATGGACCATGTCGAGCGGGGCCTTGCCGTGCCGCTTGAGCAGGTCGCCGATGTCGTAGCCGATGTCGCCCGCGCCCGCAGGGGCGACCAGCGGGTAGATGTTGCCCCATTCCTGCGCCCACATATTGCCGAGCAGGTCGGCGCGGATCGGGCCGGTCTTCGGCTGCACCGCGTCGCCGTATTTTTCGTTGAGCTTCCACCGAACATAGGTGTGCAGGCTCTGGTAGAGCGGCTTGAGATCGTCCCAGATCTGGTCGGTCATCGCCGCGAACCGGTCGGGCGGCATATCGTAGTTCGAGCGCCACAGCGCGCCGACGTCGGGATAGCCGAGTTCTTTCGCGCCCTGGTTGGCGATGCCGACCATCTTCACGTAATCGTCCTTCATCGGCGCGCCGACCTGGTCGTGCCAGCTCGCCCACATCTCGGCATATTCGGCCGGCGTATGCGCGAGATTGCCCATCTCGGCCTCGATGTCCGAGCCGGAGATCGGCTGGCCGTCCAGCGTGCCGTGGCCCTTGCCGTATTCGGACTGGATGCCGACCGAGAGGTCCGACAGTTCCTGCGCCGCGCCCGGCGTGGTCGGCGCCGGCAGCACCATCGTGGTCCGCAGCTTGGTCAGCTTGCGCGCGACCACCGGATCGAGCCCCGGCACAGCGGCGTATTTCGCCGCGTCGAGCGCGAGCCTGACCTGCAGCTCGGTGTATTTGGTCCGCTCGTCGGCCGACAGCGCGTCGGTATCGTCGGTGATGTAGGTCTCGTTGATCCAGTCGGCCCGCTGCTGGGTCAGGCTGAGCGCGCCGAGCTGCGCTTCCGCATCCTCGACGAACTGCTTCGCGCCGTCGGCGGTGACCGGGAAGTCGCCTGCCGCCAGCGCGGGAGTGGAAAGGCCGAGCGCCAGCGCGGCAAGCGCCACCGAGCTAAGAATTCTCATGATGTCAGTCCCTATACCGCCCGGCAAAACCGGTTTTGATTGAAACCAGCCTGACCGAGCGGCGCGGTCAAATCAAGCCGCGGCACGACCGGGGGACGATTTCACTCGACAAGGAACCGCGCGATCGCCTCGCCCATCTCGGGCTTGGTGACCGAGCTCATATGGGTGCCGGGTACGGCGGCATAGTGCCCGTCGGGCAATGCGGCGGCCAACGCTTCGGGCGAGCCGTTGTCGCGGTCCTGCTCGCCGCACACCACCAGCGTGGGCATGGCGATGCGGGCAAGCTCCACCGGCCCGCCCTTGCCGACCGCCTCGAGCAACAGCTTCGCGGCGACCCGGTCGATCTTCATCGTCTTCATGAACTGGACGGTGAAATAGGCCTCGTCGCCCATGCGGATCTCGTCGAAGCGCGCGATCGCGTCGAGGAAGAAGGTCGGACGCGCGGCCCAGTCGGTCAGCCCGCCGAGCCCCATGCCCGCGATCACCAGCCGGCGCGGCGCCATGCCGCCGGCTACCGCTCGCGCGACCGTGCGCGCGCCCAGCGAGAAACCTGCAAGGTCGAAGGTCTCGAGGCCAAGATGGGCGACCAGCGCCTCCAGATCGCGCACCAGCACTTCGGGCGGATAGCTTGCCGGGTCGTGCGGCGCAGCGCTTTGGCCATGCGCGCGCAGGTCTGGCATGATCGCCTCGAAGCCGGCATCGGCCAGCTTCTGCGCGTGGCCGAACTTGATCCAGTTGACCTCGGCGCTCGAGAACAGCCCGTGCAGCAGCACGACCGGCCGCCCCGCCCCCACCCGGCGGAACGCCAGCTCCACACCGTCGAACGAAGCGAACCGCTCGCTCACTTGGTGCCCGCCATGCGCTCGCGCAGCTCGAGCAGGTTCTCCGGCTGGGTGTCGTAGGCCGGCACCGCGGGATCGAGCATGATCCCGGCCTGTTTCTTCGACACCCACAGGTGGAAGCTCGGCGCGATCCCCTCGCCGTCGTCGAGCGTGCCAACCTTGAGCGTCGCGAACTCCGGGTTATGGCCCGAGCGGTGCCACATCCGCGTGCCGCAGGACCGGCAGAAATAGCAGCGCTTGACCGCTCCGCTGAAGCCGAAGGTCTCGAACATCGCCGGTTCGCCCTTCACCGTCAGCCGCGAAAAGGCGATCCCGAGCGACATCGAGAAGGCGCTGGCCGACTGCTTCTTGCACTCGCCGCAATGGCAGCAATAGGCGGGCGGCAGGTCGCCTTCGATCTCGTACTGGATCGCGCCGCACTGGCACCCGCCGGTGATCGTCCTAGTACTCATGCGAAGTCTCCTTGCCCGCCCTATCGGCGCATTGCCCCGGCGCTGGCAAGCCAGCTTGAGCTTGCCAGGCCCGCTTATTATAGGGTCCCACATGACACACGGCTTCCCGCTCGCCACGATCCTGCGCCGCACCCGCCGCCTGCATGGCTGACGCCGATCCGCAGATCGCGCCGGGGGACACCGAAGCCGCGCCCGCTCCCCCGAAACGCCGCCGGTGGCGCAGGCTTGCGCTGATGCTGGTGGTGCCGCTGATACTGATCGCCGGCGGGGTCGGCTACTGGATCAGCCTGCAGGGCAAGGTCTCGACCGACAACGCCTACATCAAGCAGGACAAGGTCTCGATCAGCCCGCTGGTCGGCGGCACGATCACCGGCGTCTATGTGAAGGAAAACGATCTGGTCCGCGCGGGGCAATTGCTGTTCCGGATCGACCCGGAGCCCTACCGGATCCAGCTGCAGCAGGCCGATGCCTCGATCGCGACCGCGCAGGCCGACCTGACCGCGCTGGCGAGCGACCCGGCCCTGACCGGCGCCGACATCGCCGCCGCGCGCGAGGACATCGCCTATGCCCAGTCGCTGTTCGACCGGCAGAAGGCGCTGATGGCGCGCGGCTTCACCACCAAGGCCGATTACGACGCCGCCGAACACCAGCTGCAGCAGGGCCGCGAGCAGCTCCGGCTGGCGCTGGCGCAGCAGGCGGAAGCGAAGTCCAAGCTCGCCCACGGTGCCGCGGTGCCGGGCGAGAACCCGCGCATCGCCGCTGCCCAGGCGCAGCGCGCTTCCGCCCGGCTCAGCCTCTCGCGCACCGAAATCCGCGCGCCGATGGCCGGGCGGGTCGCCGGATCGACCCGCCTGCAGCTCGGCCAGCAGGCGATCGCCGAGCTGCCGATGTTCACGCTGGTCGGGGTCGAAGGCACCTATGTCGAGGCCAATTTCAAGGAAACCGATCTCGACGACATGAAGGTCGGCCAGCCGGTCAAGATCACCTTCGACGCCTATCCCGAGCTGAAGATCAGGGGCCACGTGTCCTCGATCGGCTCGGGCACCGCGTCGGAATTCTCGGTGCTGCCGGCGCAGAACGCCAGCGGCAACTGGGTGAAGGTGACCCAGCGCGTGCCGGTGCGGATAGCGATCGACGAGAAGAGCCCGCGCGCGCTGATCGCCGGGCTCTCGGCCCACGTCACCGTCTATACCGACGGCCGGAAGAACTAGGGCAATGGCCACGGCCGCGCCCGGACGGTCCGCCGGCGCTCCCGCGGCGAAACCGGCGTTCCGCGACGAGCCGGACATCGTCGCCCCCAATTACGCGCTGCTGGTCATCGGGGTGATGCTCGCCTCGATGATCCAGGTGCTCGATACCACCATCACCATCGTCGCGGTGCCGCACATGCAGTCCGCGCTCGGGGCCTCGTCCGAGACGGTGACCTGGGTGCTGACCAGCTATATCATCGCGGCGGCGGTGAGCATGCCGATCACCGGCTGGCTCTCGGGCAAGGTCGGCGCGCGGCTGCTGTTCCTGGTCTCGGTCGCGGGGTTCATCCTCGCCTCGATGCTGTGCGGGATCGCGCAGAGCCTCGAGGAGATGGTGCTGTTCCGCGCCTTCCAGGGTATCGCGGGCGCGTTCATCTCGCCGCTCAGCCAGTCGTTCATGCTCGACGCCACCCGCCCCAGCAAGCGCGGCCAGATCATGGCTTTATGGGGCATGGGCGTGGTGATCGGCCCGGTGCTCGGCCCGATCCTGGGCGGGATACTGACCGAGAACTGGAACTGGCGCTGGGTGTTCTACGTCAATTTGCCGCTCGGCATCGCGGCCTTCGTGCTGCTGTGGATGAACCTGCCACGGCGCGCGATCCCGCAGCGCAAGTTCGACCTTGCGGGCTTCCTGCTGATCGGCACCACGCTGGCGGCGCTGCAGCTGATGCTCGACCGCGGCCACCAGCAGGACTGGTTCGAATCGAAGGAAATCTGGACCTATGCGGTCGTCTCCGGCTCGGCCGCCTGGATGGCGACGATCCACCTCGCGACCACGCGGCAGCCGCTGTTCGACCGCGGCCTGTTCCGCGATCCCAACCTGCTCGCGGCGATGTTCTTCATCTTCATCATCGGCGCGGTGCTGTTCGCCTCGATGTCGCTGCTCCCCAACCTGTTGCAGGACATCCTCGGCTACGGGGTGGTCGAGACCGGCGCGCTGCTGGCGATGCGCGGGATCGGGGTGCTGATCTCGATGCAGTTCGCCAGCCAGCTGATGCGGCGCGGGGTCGATACGCGGCTCTGCGTCAGCACCGGCTTCGTCATCGCGGGCTATTCGCTCTACATGATGTCGCACTGGAACCTCGACATCGGCAAGATGGACATCGCCCTGCCCGGCCTCGTCCAGGGCCTCGGGGTCGGGCTGGTGTTCATCCCGCTCAACACCACCGCCTTCGCCACCCTTGCGCCGCAGTTCCGCACCGACGCCTCGAGCCTGATGAATCTGTTCCGCAACATCGGCTCCTCGCTCGGGGTCGCGGTGCTGACCGCGATCCTCGCGCAGAACATCCAGACCTCGCATTCCGATCTCGGCGCGCACATCACCGCCAACAGCATCTATTTCGACTTCTCGGGGCTCGACCAGTACAAGGATTTGAGCGGCGCCGCGCTCGGCATGGTCGACGGGATGGTCAACCGCCAGGCGGCGATGATCGCCTATGTCGACGATTTCCACGTGATGATGCTGCTCACCTGGTTCGCCGCGCCGCTGGTGTTCCTGATGCGCAAGCCGCCCAGGCTGCCGGGGCGTTAACGGAAGACCGCTCCTCAGCGAGCGGCCGGAAGTTCCCAGCCCCCGGGCGCCGGCCAGCGCATCCGCGCCGCAGCGTAATCGCATGGAACGGCCGGCCCTGCCACGCGCAGGTACGGCGCCCCCGGCTCGTTCCAGCGAAACAGCGTGACGTGCCAGCCACCTGCGATTCCCCGCGAAGGATCGATCAGACCATTCGCCCCGGATGCGCGGGCGGCGTCCGAATTTCGCCACGACGGCGGTTCGCGCCCGGCTGCGAGAAACGGCCGCCAGCGCCCGGCGCTGAGTGCCGGATCGATGCCCAACGCTGCGCAGGCGACAGGATCGCGCTGATCGATGACGCGGGCGCCGTCGAGTTCGAGCGGCACGATCATCCGCGCCAGCCCGTCCTCTTCCATGTAATTGCCCACCGCGATCGCAGCCCAATCGGCTTCGGGAGTGATATAGAGCGCGCGCTGGCCGGGCCGATGATAACGCCCGGCGCTATGTGGTCCGGGAGGATCCAGCACCTGCCCTTCCCGGCCCGCAAGCACGGCACGAAAAAAGTGGCCGTCGATCCCGGTGAGAGCGCCGGGGCCGATCACGCCAGCAACTGCGCCCAGACATCGGCTCCGGGGTTGTCTTCATAGGCCGGAACATCCTCCGGCAACGCGACCCACGGCTGTTTCGTACTCGTGAAGATATGCATCGCCGGTTCGAGGATAGCGCTCTCGTCGAGCGTCCCAGCCCGCACGATCGCGATTGCGGGACGGGCCGAGCCCACGCCGTACAGCCGGGTCAGGCAGGCGGGGCAGTGATGGATCGTGCTGATTGCGCCGCCCACGGTCGGCAGCGCGACGCTGATCGTCTCGCCCTCGACGCCGAGCCGCTCGATCCCGACCGGCATCTGCACCGTGAAGGCGGATCCGCTCGAAGTCTGGCAGCGCGTGCAGTGGCAGGCATAGGTCGGCGGCATCGTCCCGGCATCGATGCGATAGCGCACCGCGCCGCACCGGCAGCCGCCCACGATTGCCATCGTCAGCCTTTCTTGAGGTGCCGCCGGCCGAGCAGCTCGGCGATCTGGACCGCGTTGAGCGCCGCACCCTTGCGGAGGTTGTCGCTGACGCACCACAGGGTCAGGCCGTTCTCCACGGTCGGATCCTCGCGCACGCGGCTCACGTAAGTGGCGCCGTCGCCCGCGCATTCGATCGGGGTGACGTAGCCGCCGTCCTCGCGCTTATCGACCAGCATCACGCCGGGCGCCTCGCGCAATATGTCCTGCGCCTGCCGGGCCGAAATCTCGTTCTCGAATTCGAGGTTGATCGCTTCCGAGTGGCCGACGAACACCGGCACGCGCACGCAGGTCGCGTTGAGCTTGATCTTGGGGTCGAGGATCTTCTTGGTCTCGACGACCATCTTCCACTCTTCCTTGGTCGAGCCATCGTCGAGGAACACGTCGATATGCGGGATCACGTTGAACGCGATCTGCTTGGTGAACTTCTTGGGTTCGACCTGGTCGCCGACGAAGATCGCGCGGCTCTGTTCGAACAGCTCGTCCATGCCCTGCTTGCCCGCGCCGGAGACCGACTGGTAGGTGCTCACCACCACCCGCTTGATCGTCGCCGCGTCGTGCAGCGGCTTGAGCGCGACGACCAGCTGCGCGGTCGAGCAGTTGGGGTTCGCGATGATGTTCTTCTTCGTATAGCCGTCGATCGCCTCGGGGTTCACCTCGGGCACGATCAGCGGCACGTCGGGGTCCATGCGGTAGAGCGAGGAATTGTCGATCACCACGCAGCCGGCAGCGGCCGCCTTGGGCGCATATTCCTGCGCCGGGCCGGAGCCGGCGGCGAACAGCGCGATGTCCCAGCCGGTGAAATCGAAATGCTCGATGTTCTTGCACTTGAGCATCTTGCCGGTATCGCCCAGCTCGATCTCGGTGCCGGTCGAGCGCGAGGACGCGACCGCGGCGACCTCGTCCATCGGGAATTCGCGCTCGGCCAGGATCGCGAGCATCTCGCGCCCCACATTGCCCGTCGCACCGACAACCACCACCCGATAACCCATGTTTCGTCTCGCTTTTCCTGCGCAACCGGCAGTGCGCCGGGCGCGGCGCGTTACCGCGCCCCGCCCCGCCGTTCAACCCACAGCCTTGTTTGGGGGCTGCTAGCTCAGCTAGTCCGAGGTCACCGGCAGGTACACCGCACTCGCCTGCGCGCCGCCGAACTGCACCGTCTCGGTCGCCTTCACATAGTCCGACGGCTTGGTGTCGAACGGGTTCGCGACCCAGCTTTGCGGGTTGCGGTCGTAGACCGGGAACAGCGTCGACTGGACCTGCACCATCAGCCGGTGGCCCGGCAGGAACACGTGGTTGACGTTCGGCAGCGACCAGCCGAAGCGGTAGGTCTTGCCCGGTTCGAGCGGCGCCGGGGTAGCGAAGCCGTGGACGTAGCGGCCGCGGAAGATCTCGATCCCGAGCGGCAGCTCGTAGCCGGCGAGCTTCGGATTGGCGCTGTTCTCCGCCGGATAGACGTCGATCAGCTTGACCACGAAATCGCCGTCCTGCCCGCTGGTGGAGGCGAACAGGTCGACCCGGGGCGCGCCGCGGATGTGGACCGGCCTGTCGAGCACGTCGGTCTGGAAGGTCAGCACATCGGGCCGCCCGTCGACGAAGCGCTGGTCCTGCACCAGCCAGGTCTTCCACTCGGGCCCCGAGAGATGCACCGGGCGCGGCATGTTGGGCACCGGCTTGGCAGGATCGGAGACGTAGCTTTCGCTCCCCTCGGCCACCGCGCCGAACGACAGCGTGCCGCCCGCACCGAGATAGAGCGGCTGCTCGCTCCCCGCGGGCCAGCGGTCGGTCGCTTCCCAGCGGTCGGTGCCGGTGGCGTAGGTCAGCACCGGGGGGGTCTTGCACGGCGGCGGGTTGGTCTTGAGGTGGCAATCGAGGAACGGCTTCATCGTGCCGACCCGGAACTGGCGGCCGGTGTCGCCCTCGAAATCGAGCGGGCCGAGGCTGCGCGCCTCGTAATTCACCCCCGAATGGCGCCACGGGCCGATCGCCAGGCTGACCATGTCGTTGTTCGTGTCCTGCGGCTCGAGCGCGCGATAGACCGCCGGCGCGCCGTAGCTGTCCTCCTGGTCCCACTGGCCCACCACCAGCAGCGTCGGCACGGTCAGCTTGCGCCTGGCGAGGAGCTTGTCGAGCGCCTGCTCCTGCCAGAACGCATCATAGGCCGGATGCTCGATGATCTTGCGCACGGCGGGGAACGCATCGAGCCCCCACTTGCGCACATAATCGTCGATCGAGCCGATACTGAGGTAGCGGGTGTAATCGTCGTCGGTCCCGTCGGGCACGCTGCCGCCGCCTTTCTGCGCGGTCTGCTCGAGATCGTAGTCGAGCCCGAAGGCGCGGAAGGCGCCGTTGTGGAACCAGTCGTCGCCGATCCACAGATCGACCATCGGCGATTGCGGCACCGCCGCCTTGAGCGCCGGATGCGGATCGATCAGCGCCATCAGCGAGGTGAAGCCGAGATAGGACGAGCCGGTAATGCCGACCTTGCCGTTGCTCTCCTTCACATTCTTCACCAGCCAGTCGATCGTGTCCCAGGCATCGGTCGAATGATCGATCGGCGTGTGGTTCAGCGGCCCGCGGAGCGGACGGCTCATCACATATTCGCCCTCGGATTTCCCCAGCCCGCGCACGTCCTGGTAGACGCGGATGTAGCCGTCATCGACGAAATCCGCGTCCATCACCGGAAGGATCTCCTCGATCTTCTGGCTGCGGTTGCGGGTGGTCGCGGCGGTTGCGTCATAGGGCGTGCGCGAGAGCAGGATCGGTCCGTCGGCGGTGCCCTTGCGCATCACGATCACGGTGAACAGCTTCACCCCGTCGCGCATCGGGATCATCACCTCGCGCCGGATATAGTCGGCTTCGGGGCGGACCCAGTCGTAGCTCTTGACCTGATCGTTGGTCATCGGGTCGGTCGGCCCGCTGTCGGCCTTGGGCGGCGCGGCGCGCGGCTTGGCCGGAGCGGCGAAGGAGGTTGCGGCGACCAGGCCGAGAAGGAGCGAAGGAGCGGCAACCCGCAGGAATTGGGCGATCATTGCGCGAAGGCTATTGCCTCGTCCCGGCGCGGGCAAGCGCGAATATCGCGCGTCAGAACGCCCCTGCAAGATACAGCGCAAGCATCACCGCGGCCGACAGCGAGCCGGCGAACCCGACCGCCGAAATCCAGCGCCGTCCGGCCCGGCGGATCCAGGCGATCGCGTTGACCAGCGCGAAGACCAGCAGGAACACCAAGCTCGCGCCCGAGACCAGCCGCTCGATCCCGCCGACCGCCACCAGCACGATCGCCGCGGCGGCGATCAGCGTTATTCCCGCCCAGGGCACGTCGCGGCTGCTGCGCCGTGCGAAAATCTCCGGCAGCTCGCGGTCGCGCGCCGCGTGCTCGGCCAGCCGCGCGGTCGCGAAGACCGTGGCGTTGATCGCCGAGGCGGCCGAGAACACCGCGGCGAGCGACACCGCATAGAAGCCGAAAGCGCCGAGCGCGTCGCGCCCGGCGATCGCGAGGGCGATTTCCTCGCGCTTCACGATCTCGTTCGCCCCCGCGAGCATCCCCGCCCCGACCGCGACGAGGATGTAGATGGCCGTCGTCACCCCGATCGCCAGCGGCATCGCCAGCTTGATGGTGCGTTTCGCGTCCTTCATCTCGTCGTAGTCGTAGGACAGCAGCTGGAAGCCTTCATAGGCCATGAACACCACCCCGGTCCCCACCAGCGCCTCGCCCCAGCCGACCGGGTGGCCATGCGCCAGTTCGAGCTTCTCCGGCGCCCAGTGCCAGATGCCGAGCAGCGCGAGCCCGAGGAGGATCACGAGCTTGCCCCACACCGCGACCAGTTCGAGCCTGCTGCTCTCCGCTGCGCCCGCCAGGTTGACCCCTGTGAGGATCACGATCGCCGCGCTCCCGGCCAGCGTGACGGCCATCCCGTCCCGTCCGAACACATTGGCGGCATAGGCGCCGAAGGTCACCGCGTAGACCGACACGGTGAGCGTGTAGCCCACGATCAGCACCCACACGACGTAGCGTGCCAGGCGCTGCTGCCCGACCGAGCGAAGGAAGGAATAGGACCCGCCGGGCTCGTCGAGCTGGCGGGTCAGCGCCGAATAGGAATGGCCCGAGGCGAAGGCGATGATCCCCCCGATCAGGAAGCTGAGCCAGGCCCATTCGCCCGCGACCGAGATCACCACCCCGAGGGTCGAGAAGATCCCGCCGCCGATCATTCCGCCGACCGCCATCGCCCAGGCCCCGCCCAGGCCGAGCACATCCTTCTGCGTCGGATCGCCCGGCCGCTGCGGGGCGGGCTCTGCTGGCTGCTCCGGCTTGTCGGTCATTCCTACTCCCGGCGAACGGCCGCGCGCCGATCGCAACGAAAAAGGGGCGCCCGGGCTGTTCGCCAGGGCGCCCCTTTCAGGTGATCCTGCTTCGAACCCTGGCGCTTACGCCTGGTTCTCGCGACGCTCGGCGATACGGGCGCGCTTGCCGGTGCGGCCGCGCAGGTAATAGAGCTTCGCGCGACGCACCACGCCGCGGCGGACGATCGCGATCGAATCGATGTTCGGCGAATAGAGCGGGAACACGCGCTCCACGCCTTCGCCGAAGCTGATCTTGCGCACGGTGAAGTTGCTGCCCATGCCGCGGTTGGAGCGGGCAATGCAGACGCCTTCGTAATTCTGGACACGGGTGCGTTCGCCTTCGACGACGCGCACGCCGACCCGGAGCGTGTCGCCCGGGCGGAAATCGGGGATGCTCTTCCCCGCCTTGAACTGCTCGATCGCCTCGGCTTCGAGCTGCTGGATCAGGTTCATACCTGGGTCCCTATTTCATGCCGCGCGCCAGAGGCAGGTCAGTCCCGAACGCCCCTGTGGCGTTCCCAAAGGTCTGGCCTGCGTAACCGTGTGTCGTCTTCGGCGTGGCGTTTCCGCCATGCCTCGATCTTCGCATGATCCCCCGATCGCAGCACTTCAGGGATCGTGCGCCCTTCCCATTCGACGGGCCGGGTATAGTGAGGATATTCGAGGAGCCCTTCTTCGAAGCTCTCCTCGGTACCGCTCGAAGGCGCGCCCATTACGCCGGGAAGCAGCCGAATGCAAGCATCCAGAAGCATCAGCGCGGCAGGCTCTCCGCCGGAGAGGACGATGTCGCCCACGGAGACCTCCTCGACCGGCCGGCCGGCGAAAATCCGCTCGTCGAAACCCTCGAACCGGCCGCACAATATCGTGACCCCCGGCCCCGCCGCAAGCTCCCGAATCCGCGCCTGGGTGACCGGTTTCCCGCGCGGCGTCATCGCCAGCACAGGGCAGTCGGGATGCAGTTCCAGCGCGTGATCGACCGCGCGGGCCAGCACATCGACCTTGAGCACCATCCCGGCCCCGCCGCCCGCGGGCGTGTCGTCGACGGTGCGATGCTTGTCGGCGGCGAAGTCGCGGATCTGTACCGGCTCGCACGACCAGGTGCCCTCTTCCAGCGCGCGGCCCGCGAGCGAAATGCCGAGCGGGCCGGGGAACATCTCCGGGTAGAGAGTGAGGATGGTGGCGGCGAAGGTCACAATGGCAATGTCCAGTTCTCGACCTTGAGGCCGGGGACATCGGCATAGTCCGTCACATTATCCGTCACCACAATCAGGTCATGCGACAGCGCGTGCGCGGCGATCAAGCGATCATAACTCGCCCGGCGAAAGGGCAATGTTGCGTAGACGAGCGCGGCTTTGAAATCGAAGTCAAGCACCGGCACCTCTTCAACGAAAGCCTGCAACTGTTCGACCGCGGGCGGCTTTTCGTTGGCCGATCCGTATGCAACCTCGGCATAGCACACCGCCGATGTAACCATGTCGCCCGCTTCGCACTCTGCAGCCCTGCCCACGATGCCGACATCGTCATTCATCACCAGCGCGATGATGACGTTGCTATCCAAAAGATATTTCACACCCGGTCATCTTCCACGTCCCGCCCCCAGAGCAGCGGGCGTTCCGCGAACAGCCGGTCCTCGGGCTTAATTTTCTTCAGGTTCGTGGCCGACCCGGCAACCTTGGCGATATTGAACTTGCGCTTTGGCTGCTCGGCCGGCGCGTAAGAGAGAATCTGGCCGTCTTCCACCACCAGTTCCATCTCCATTCCCGCAGTCAACTTCGTACCCGCAGGAATACGGACCGCCAGCGAGTTGCCCGACCGAAAAACTTTCGTCTTGTGGTGTTGCTTATCAACCGCCTTCATCGAAGGCGCAGAACCGGAACCGCGTTCAAGCTTGAAAGCCTGCCGCTCTTCATTCAGCCGATCGTCCTTAGCCATTGCGGGCTCCTGTATATACGGGCTGTATATACGCCTGAAATGCCATATTCAAACACGCGCCCGCACAATTGCTCGGGATCGGATCGATCTATTCCGCAAACGCAGCGTTCACCACCAGCCGCGCTTCGCTCCACTCGGGAACCGCCGCGGCGCTCATCGGGACCATGAAGCGCTTCTTGTCGGGCTTCTCGATCTCGATCACGTCGCCCGCGCCGAAATTCTCGACCGCGATCACGATCCCGAGATGGGCGCCGCCGTCCGACGATACCGCCGGCAGGCCGAGCAGGTCGGCGTGGTAGTATTCGCCCTCCCCCAGCGCCGGCAGCGCCGAGCGGGGGACGGTCAGGACGGTGCCGCGCAGGGCCTCGGCCGCGGTGCGATCCGGCACCTCGGCGAAGCGCGCGATCGCACCGCCCTTGTTGTCGTCGCTGAGCTTCTTCAGCGTCAGCGCGCCGTCGTTGAAGCTGGTGTGCGCCGAGAGCGCCTTCACGCCCTCGCCGAACAGCTTCAGGCGGACTTCGCCCGTCACCCCATGCGCGCCGGCGACGGCCGCGAGCGTGACGGGCTTGTCCGACAAGGCCTAGCCCTCAGCCTGTTCCGGAGCGGCTTCCTCGGCCGGAGCCTCGGGAGCGGCCTCGGCAGCAGCTTCCTCGGCCGCGGGGGCTTCGGCAGCGGCTTCGGTCGCTTCCTCGGCAGCCGGTTCCTCGGCCGGAGCTTCGGCGGCGGCGCGGGCGGCTTCCTCGGCCTCGGCGAGCTTCGCGGCCTTCTCCTCGGCGCGTTCCTTGGCCTTGTCGCCCGGCTCGGCCTTGTTCGGGTTGTTGCGCGCGGCGCGTTCCTTGATGCCGGCGGCATCGAGGAAGCGGGCGACGCGGTCGGTCGGCTGGGCGCCGACGCCGATCCAGTAGCGCGCGCGATCCTCGTCGATCTTCACGCGGGCCGGATCGTCCTTGGCGAGCAGCGGGTTATAGGTGCCGATCTGCTCGAGATACTTGCCGTCGCGGGGCGAACGGCTGTTGGACACGACCACCCGGTAATAGGGACGCTTCTTCGCACCACCGCGCGAGAGACGAATCGAAACTGACATTGGACTAACCTTTCTATTCTAAATCTTTGAAATCACTTCTTGTTCAACAAATTCTGGAGATCGGCCGGCATCCCGCCGCCGCCCAGGCCGGGCATTCCGCCCCCGCCGAGGCCGCCGCCGCCCATTCCGCCAAGCCCACCCTTGCCGAGCAGCGCGCCGAGGCCCTTGATCCCGCCCATCTTCTTGAGCTGCTTCATCGCGCGGCCCATTTCCTGGTGCATCTTGAGCAGCTTGTTGATGTCCTGGACCTGCGTGCCCGAGCCGTTGGCGACGCGGATCTTGCGCTTGGCATTGAGCAGTTCGGGCCGCTCGCGCTCCTTCGGGGTCATCGAGCCGATGATCGCATCCATCCGCAGCAGGATCTTGTCGTCCATCCCGCTCTGCGCCATCGCCTGCTTGGCCTTCTTCATCCCGGGCATCATCCCGGCGAGCGCGCCGATCCCGCCCATGCTCTGCATCTGCCGCAATTGCTGGCGGAGGTCGTTGAGGTCGAACTGACCCTTGAGCATCCGCGCGGCCATCTTTTCCGCATCGGCCTGCTCGATCGTCGCGGCGGCCTTCTCGACCAGGCTGACGATGTCGCCCATGCCGAGGATCCGGTCGGCGACCGAAGAGGGGCGGAACGGCTCGAGCGCGTCGAGCTTCTCCCCGGTGCCGGCGAACTTGATCGGCTTGCCGGTGACCGCGCGCATCGACAGCGCCGCGCCGCCGCGCGCGTCGCCGTCCATCCGGGTCAGCACCACGCCGGTCAGCGGGACTTCGCCGGAGAAGCTCTGGGCGACGTTGACCGCGTCCTGACCGGTGAGCGAATCGACCACCAGCAGCGTCTCGTGCGGCTTCGCGATGCCCGCGACCGTCTTCATCTCGGCCATCAGCGCATCGTCGACATGCAGGCGGCCGGCGGTGTCGAGCAGCAGCACGTCGATCGCCTGCAGCTTCGCCGATTGCAGCGCGCGCGCCGCGATCTCGGCCGGCTGCTGGCCGGGCACGATCGGCAGGGTCGCGACGTCGACCTGGGTGCCGAGCACCGCGAGCTGTTCCTGCGCCGCCGGGCGATTGACGTCGAGCGACGCCATCAGCACCTTCTTGCCCTGCTTTTCCTTGAGCAGCTTGGCGATCTTGGCGGTGGTGGTGGTCTTGCCCGAGCCCTGCAGGCCGACCATCATCACGATCGCGGGCGGCGCCACGCCGATCTCGAGCGGGGATTCGCCCGCCCCGCCGAGCATCTCGACCAGCTCGTCATGGACGATCTTGACCACCTGCTGGCCCGGGGTGACCGAGCGCAGAACTTCCTGGCCGATCGCCTTCTCGGTCACCGCATCGATGAAGCGGCGAACCACCGGCAGCGCGACGTCGGCTTCGAGCAGCGCCACGCGGACTTCGCGCATCGCCTCGCGGACATCGTCCTCGCGCAGCGCGCCGCGGCCGCGCAGGCGATCGAATACGCCTCCAAGCCGGTCTGAAAGACTCTCGAACATCGTCCGGTCTGCTCCTCGCGGCCTCAAAACCGCCAAACGCCAAAAACGCCGGCGAACGAAACCTCGTTGGCCAGCGTGCTAGTCAGGTACTCGATCCATGCCGCAAAGCATGGGATAATCCGGAGAATGGTGGAGCCTAGCGGGATCGAACCGCTGACCTCCTGCATGCCATGCAGGCGCTCTCCCAGCTGAGCTAAGGCCCCATTTCCATTCTTGCACCGCCGGTTTGGGGACCGGCGGAACCCTGCCGAATGTCCTCGCGAAAGCGGGGGACCGGGCCGGGAGGCAGCCCTTTATGTGGCTGCCTCGCCCTTGGCAAGCATCAATTGTCGTCGTCGCCCTCATCGTTGGCGCCGGGGACGCCGAGATCGTCGTCGCCGCCCAGATCGACATCGTTATCGGGCGAATCGTCGTCGTCGTCGATATCCTCGAGGCCCTCGTCGCCCAGATCCGAATCCTCGTCGGCCAGATCGGCGTCCTTCTCCTTGCTGACTTCCTCGAACGGAATCGGCTGCTTCGACTTGAGCACCGGCTCGGGGTACCACTGGTTCCCGCATTCGATGCAGGCGACCGGCTCGTCGACCCCGAGGTCGTAGAAGCGGGTGCCGCATTTGGGGCAGCTGCGCTTCGTGCCCCACTCAGGCTTGACCATAGTAAATCCTCAAATGGGCCCGCGCTGATCGCACGGGCGAAAAAATCTTGCATGGTGATGGGTATTATCGGCGCCGGAATCAAGCACCGGCCCCTCACCGGGTGGCGCGCCTTGCCATAGGGCATCACCACTGTCAAAAGCCGCGCGCATCCGGCCCGTCCCAGGGCCATTCCAGCGACGAGAGATTAGCTTGAGCCACGATCCTGCGACCATGCGCCCCCGGCGGTTCCTGCCCGCGGGCCCCTTGCGCGGACGGATCAGGGTTCCGGGCGACAAGTCGATCAGCCACCGCTCGCTGATGTTCAGCGCGCTGGCGGTGGGGACAAGCCGCATTTCGGGCCTGCTCGAGGGCGAGGACGTGATGTCGACCGCCGCGGCGCTGCGCGCGATGGGCGCGACGATCGAGCGCACCGGAGCGGGCGAGTGGACCGTCGAGGGCGTGGGCGTAGGCGCGCTGCTCCAGCCGCAGGCGCCGCTCGACATGGGCAACAGCGGCACCTCCACCCGCCTGCTGATGGGCCTGATCGCGAGCCATCCGATCACCGCGCAATTCACCGGCGACGCCAGCCTCTCCAAGCGCCCGATGGGCCGGGTGACCGAGCCGCTCGCGACCATGGGCGCCGATTTCAGCGGCACCACCCTGCCGCTGACCGAGCGCGGCATCTGCCCCGCCGTGCCGATCGCCTACCGCCTGCCGGTCGCCTCGGCCCAGGTGAAGAGCGCGGTGCTGCTCGCCGGGCTCAACACGCCGGGCATCACCACCGTGATCGAGCCGGTGCCGACCCGCGACCACACCGAACGGATGCTGACCGGCTTCGGCGCGGAATTGTGGGTCGAGGAGGAAAACGGCGAACGCGCGATCCGCATCCGCGGCGAGGCGGTGCTCAGGCCGCAGACGATCGACGTTCCGGGCGACCCTTCGTCCGCCGCCTTCTTCATCGTCGCCGCGCTGCTGGTGCCCGGGAGCGATGTCGTCATCGAGAACGTCGGCCTCAACCCGACCCGCGCGGGGCTGATCGAGGTGCTGCGCCTGATGGGCGGCAGCATCGAGGAACTGAACCCCCGCGAAATCGGCGGCGAGCCGGTCGCGGATTTGCGCGTCACTTACTCGCCGCTCAAGGGGATCGCGGTCGATCCGGCCATCGCGCCAAGCATGATCGACGAATTCCCGGTGCTGTTCGTCGCTGCCGCGCTGGCCGAGGGCCGCACGGTCACCACCGGCCTCGAAGAGTTGCGGGTCAAGGAATCGGACCGCATTTCGGTAATGGCCACCGCCCTCGCCGCTGCCGGCGCGCGGGTGCGGGAAACCGAGGACGGGCTGATCGTGGATGGAACCGGGGGCGAACCGCTCGAAGGCAATCCCGACCCCGCCGCGACCCACCTCGACCACCGCATCGCGATGAGCATGGCCGTCGCCGGCCTCGCCAGCTACCACGGGGTCGAAGTGGACGACACCTCCCCGATCGCAACCAGCTTCCCGAATTTCGAGACGCTGATCGACGGGCTGGCCCAGGCATGAAACGCCGGCTCGCTGCGCTTGCGCTTGCTCTTGCGGCCATGCCGGGAACGGCTCATGCCGACGCAGTGACCCAGCCCGAAGTTTCGCTCGACGCCCGCGTCGAACAGTTGATGCGCGACAACGGGGTACGCGGCCTCGCGCTGGCGATCACCGAAGGCGGCACGGTCCGCGAGGTCCATGCCTTCGGCGAGCGCAATGCCCAGGGCAATCCGCTGACCGCGCAAACGGTGATGTATGGCGCATCGCTGACCAAGGCGATGTTCGCCTATCTGGTCGCCCAACTCGCGGCGGAGGGCAAACTCGGGCTCGACACCCCGATCTCGGAATGTCTCCCCCGGCCCCTGCCCGAATACGCCGACGCCGAAGACAAATACGCGCCGTGGCAGCACCTGGCCGGCGACGAGCGCTGGCGCAAGCTCACCCCGCGCATCCTGCTCAACCACGGCTCCGGCTTCGCGAATTTCTACTGGCTCGAGCCCGACGAGCGGCTGCAGTTCCATTTCGAGCCCGGCACGCGCTTCGCCTATTCGGGCGACGGGATCATCCTGCTCCAGTTCGTGCTCGAGAAGGGGCTCGGTCTCGACGTCGGGCAGGAGATGGAGAAGCGGGTGTTCGCGCCCTTCGGCATGAGCCGCAGCAGCCTGATCTGGCGCGACGACTTCCGCGCGAACCTGGCCGACGGCTGGACCGAGGACGGCAAGCCGGAACCGCATGACGAGCGCAGCCAGGTCCGCGCCGCCGGTTCGCTCGACACGACCATCGCCGATATGGCTCGCTTCTCGGCCGGGGTGATGGGCGGGCCGGACACTCTGTGGCGCGAGATGGCGCGGCCGCAGCTGCCGATCCGCTCGGCGGTCCAGTTCCCCTCGCTCCAGCCCGATGCGCCCGCGGCCGAGCAGGTGCCGCATCTTGCGGCCGGGCTCGGCGTGGTGACCTTCGAGGGGCCGCAGGGGCCGGGCTTCTTCAAGGGCGGCCACAACGAATCGACCGGCAATATGTGGGTCTGCCTCGAACGCAGCCGGCGCTGCGTGCTGCTGCTGGGTAACGACGTGCGGGCGGAGCGGATCTATCCGCAGATCGTCGAACTGGTGCTGGGCGACACCGGCATGCCGTGGCGCTGGGAATACAGCAATGCGGGGTGGCTGCAGCCATGATCGTCGCGGTCGACGGCCCCACCGCCTCGGGCAAGGGCACCATCGCCAAGGCGCTC
Source organism: Novosphingobium sp. (assembly GCA_017744735.1). Taxonomy (GTDB): domain Bacteria; phylum Pseudomonadota; class Alphaproteobacteria; order Sphingomonadales; family Sphingomonadaceae; genus Andeanibacterium. The sequence continues at coordinate 276,521 of JAGIAR010000007.1, forward strand.
GCCGCGCATTACGGCCTGCCGCATCTCGATACCGGGCTGCTCTATCGCGCGGTCGGGCGGCAGGTGGTGCTGAACGGCGGCGATCCGGAGAATCCGGCCGATGCCGAAGCGGGCACCGGGTTTCCCGACGACCTGCTTGCCGATCCGGTGCTGCGCAGCGAGGCGAGCGGGCAGCTGGCCAGCGTGGTCTCGGTCCATCCCGGCGTGCGTGCGCGGCTGCTCGAACGGCAGCGGGCCTTCGCGAACCGGCCCGGCGGGGCGGTGCTCGACGGGCGCGACATCGGCACGGTGATCGCCCCGGACGCGGAGGTGAAATTGTTCGTCACCGCCGACATCGCGGTGCGCGCGCTGCGGCGCTTCCTCGAGATGCGCGACCGCGGCGAAGACGTGACGCTGGAGCTGATCGAGGCGGACCTGCGCATCCGCGACGAACGCGACCGGAACCGGGCCAGTTCGCCGCTGGTCGCCGCCGAGGATGCCGCGCTGCTCGATACGAGCGAACTGGACGCCGCGGAGTCGGTCGCCGAGGCGATCCGGCTGGTCGAGGAAAAGCGCCGCCGCGCCTGATCGGGCGCTGTTTTCCTTGCTTTTCCGCCCTTCTCCGCCTAAGTGCCGCCGGTCCCGACAGCCCCGGCTCGACAGGATGCGGTGAACGGCATTCGGCCCTCCCCGCAAAACGGCCCTTTTGGCCCGTTCGCGGCAATCCCGCCACGGACGGAGAAAAGACCCCGGAATACAACCCGGTGGCCGGAAATTGTCAGTACAGGATCCTATATCCATGGCATCTTCGCCTAATCCCCAAAGCAATCCGACGCGCTCGGATTTCGAAGCGCTCCTCAACCAGACTTTCGGCGATGCGGCCGACGGCGGCTTCGAAGGCCGCGTCGTCAAGGGCACCGTCACCGCGATCGAAGGCGACAAGGCCGTGATCGACGTCGGCCTCAAGAGCGAAGGCCGCATCCGCCTCAGCGAATTCGCCGGCCAGACCCTCTCGGTGGGTGACGAAGTCGAAGTCTTCGTCGACCGGATCGAGAACTCCGAAGGCGAAGCGATGCTCAGCCGCGACCGCGCCCGCCGCGAAGCCGCCTGGGACAAGCTCGAAAGCGAATTCGGCGAAGGCAAGCGCGTCGAAGGCCGCATCTTCGGCCGCGTGAAGGGCGGCTTCACCGTCGATCTCGACGGCGCCGTCGCCTTCCTCCCCGGCAGCCAGGTCGATATCCGCCCGGTCCGCGACGTGACCCCGCTGATGGACATCCCGCAGCCGTTCCAGATCCTCAAGATGGACCGCCGCCGCGGCAACATCGTCGTCTCGCGCCGCGCGGTCCTCGAAGAGACCCGCGCCGAACAGCGCAGCGAGCTGATCGACAAGCTGGCCGAGGGCCAGGTGATCGACGGCGTGGTCAAGAACATCACCGACTACGGCGCCTTCGTCGACCTCGGCGGGATCGACGGCCTGCTGCACGTCACCGACATGAGCTACAAGCGCGTCAACCACCCGAGCGAAGTCATCAATATCGGCGACGTGGTGAAGGTGCAGATCGTCCGCATCAACCAGGACACCCAGCGCATCAGCCTGGGCATGAAGCAGCTCGAGAGCGATCCGTGGGACGGCGTCGAAGCCAAGTATCCGGTCGGCGCCAAGCTGCACGGCGTGGTCACCAACATCACCGAATACGGCGCCTTCGTGGAACTGGAGCCGGGCATCGAAGGCCTGGTCCACGTCTCCGAGATGAGCTGGACCAAGAAGAACGTCCATCCGGGCAAGATCGTCTCGACCTCGCAGGAAGTCGACGTGATCGTGCTCGAGGTCGACGCCGACAAGCGTCGCATCTCGCTCGGCCTCAAGCAGGCCCAGCAGAACCCGTGGGAAGCCTTCGCCGAGAAGCACCCGGTCGGCAGCCAGGTCGAGGGCGAAGTCAAGAACGCCACCGAATTCGGCCTGTTCATCGGCCTCGACGGCGATGTGGACGGCATGGTCCACATGTCGGACATCGCCTGGGGCATCTCGGGCGAGGACGCGCTGGCGCTTCACCGCAAGGGTGAGATCGTCAAGGCGGTGGTGCTCGACGTCGACACCGACAAGGAGCGCATCAGCCTCGGCATGAAGCAGCTCGAGAAGGGCGCTCCGGCGGCCGGCGGCGCGGCTTCGGCCGGCGGTGCGGGCGGCCTGAAGCGTGGCGACGTGGTCACCGTGACCGTGCTCGAAGTGCGCGACGGCGGGCTCGAAGTGCAGGCCGGCGACGACGGCGCGACCGGCTTCATCAAGCGCAGCGACCTCGGCCGCGACCGCGACGAGCAGCGTCCGGACCGCTTCCAGGCGGGCCAGAAGCTCGACGCGATGGTCACCGGCTTCGACCGCTCGAAGAAGCCCAACTTCTCGGTCAAGGCGCACCAGCTCGCCGAAGAGAAGCAGGCCGTCGAGCAGTACGGTTCGTCGGACTCGGGTGCCTCGCTCGGCGACATCCTCGGCGAAGCGCTCAAGAAGGGCGCCGAGTAAGCCCCTCCTCGCTTTACCGCGAAACTGAAAAAGGCCCGTCGCTCACATCGAGCGGCGGGCCTTTTCTGTTGGCGCGCGGAGGCGTAGGATCAGCGCCATGCTAGAGATCCACCAGTTCCCCTGCCTCAGCGACAATTACGGCTTCCTGCTGCACGATCCCGAGAGCGGCGAGACCGTCTGCATCGATACGCCCGATGCCGAGACCTACCTGCGCGAGGCGAAGGCCAAGGGCTGGCGGATCACCCAGATCTGGAACACCCACTGGCATCCCGACCATGCGGGCGGCAACGCGGCGATCAAGCTCGCGACCGGCTGCTGCGTGGTCGCGCCGCTGGTCGATGCGCCGAAGATCGCCGCGATCGACCGCACGGTCGGCCAGGGGGACAGGGTCTCGCTGGGACGCTACGCCGCGCAGGTGATCGACGTCGGCGGCCACACCATGGGCCATGTCGCCTATCATCTGCCCGAGGCGGGAATTGCCTTCGTCGGCGATTCGGTGTTCGCGCTCGGCTGCGGGCGGATGTTCGAAGGCACCCCGCCCCAGTTCTGGGAAAGCCTGTCGCGGATCAAGGCCTTGCCGCCCGAAACGCAGCTCTACTGCGCGCACGAATACACCGCGTCGAACGCGAAATTCGCGCTCCACGCCGATCCGGACAACGCGGTGCTGGCGGAGTATGCGCGGGAGATCGAGGACAAGCGCTCACGCAACGAATGGACGGTGCCGACGGTGCTGGAACGCGAGCTGGCGACCAACCCGTTCCTGCGCGCAGACAGCGCAGCGATGCGCGAACGCTGGGGCGGCAACGAGCCGAGCGAAACCTTCGCCGCGCTCAGGGCGGCGAAGGACAGTTTCTGATCGCCTCCCCTCCCTTCGGGGAGGGGATCGAGGGGAGGGCCTGGCAACTTCGCGCGAGGCTGCGACGCCCCCTCCCGACCTCCCCCTGAAGGGGGAGGAGAATCCGGCTCAATAGCCGACCGTGAACCGGGCGCGGCTGTAGTTGTGGTTCTCCAGCTCGTCGACCATCGCGATCGCATAGTCGGCGTAGCTGATCTTGCTTTCGCCCTTGTCGTCCACGACCAGATTGTCGCCCGCGATGCGGAAGCTGCCCGGGCCCTGGCGCGGGCCTTCGAAGATGATCATCGCCGGAGAGAAGAAGGTCCAGTCGACGTCCTTTTCCTCGCGCAGCGCGTCGAGGAAGTGGATCCCGCCGATCACGAAGGGCTTGATGTTCTCGGGGAAGGTCGGGCTGTCGTAGAGCCGCACGCCGTCGGGGCCGAGCAGGCTGGCCGCGCCGCCCATCACCAGCAGGCGGCTGACGCCTGCGGCCTTGACCGCGCCGAGCAGCGTGTCGGCGGTGACGTCGAAATGCAGCGCGCTGATCACCGCGTCGGCACCCGCGATCTGCCCTGCCAGCGCATCGGCGTCCGACGCGTCGCCCTGCACCGCGGTGATGCCCTCGCCCGCCGGAATCTTGTCCAGCGTCCGGCTGATCGCGGTGACCTTGTGGCCGCGCGAAGCCAGTTCCTTCGTGATCTCCGATCCGCCCTTCCCGCCGGCACCCAGAACCGCAACTTGCATGTGTCGTCTCCCAAAAATGATGATCGGGAGCGTGTGTAGCGCCCCGGACGGCGGCGGCAAGCGCACAAACGAAAACCCCCGCCGGTTGGCGGGGGTTTTGCGTAGTCCGATGGGATGCGGGGATCAGATCCCGGCGATCGCCTGGTCGACCAGCGCCTTGTCGGCCTTGGGGTCGTGGCCGGCGACGATCAGCCCGCGCGCGGCCTGCGCCGCGGCACCGGCCGCCCTGGCGCGGACATCCTCGATCGCGGCGCGCTCGGCGGCGGCGATCTTGTCCTCGGCCATGCGCTTGCGGCGCTCGATCACCGCCGCGCTGTCGGCCTCGGCCTTGGCGACGATCGCCTCGGCCTCGGTCCTGGCATGCTCGATCATCGCCGCGGCATCCTTTTCGGCGCCGGCGATCTTGTCGGCATATTCCTTGCGCAGCGCCTCGGCGGCCGAGCGCAGTGCCTTCGCCTCGTCGAGCTGCTGGCGGATCTCCGCAATCTTGGCATCGAGCCCGCCGACCAGCATGCCGGGGACCTTCTTCCAGACGAGGATCAGCAGGAACGCCAGCATCGACAGGCCGACCCAGCCACCGGGGGCCAGGCCCAGCGCGCTCGGCTCCGCATGATGCCCCTCGCCGGGAACGCCCGGAACCTGGGTTTCCTTAACCAGATGTTCGCGCTGGTTCATTTCGAGCTCCGGGCCCGCGGGGCGATGATGGTGGGTGTCAGCCATGGGTCAGCGCGTCCTTCACCGCGGATTTGGCGGCCGCGGCGGTTACCTTCACACCGGCAAGCTTGAACGCGATGTCCTGCGCCGCCTCGCCGGCGACGCCTTCGATCTCGGCCAGCGCGGAATCCCGCGAGGCCGCGATCGCCGCGTCGGCTTCGTCCAGCCGCTTGTCGATCCGCTTCTGCGCGGCGGCGAACTTCTTCTCCGACGCGGCAGCCGCCTCGGCCTTGGCCTTGGCGATCAGCGCCTGCGCCTCGGCGCGATTGGCGTTCTCCCGTTCGCGCCAGGCCAGCTCTTCCTGGTCGGCCTGGCTCCGCGCCGCCTCGGCGGCGGCGAGGTCCCCGGCGATCTGCGCATCGCGCAGCTCGACCGTGCCCATCACCTTGGGCACCATTCCGCGCCCGATCACGAGAAATACGAACCCGAAGATAACCAGCAGCCAGAAGATCTGGCTGGAATAGGTTTCGGCGAGCTGGGCGATCTGAGGCATCGGCTAAGGGTCCGGTGTATGCTCGAATATGCGCCCGGACCGGCGGGACGGGCCCGGCCGGTCCGGAAACGGGGCAATCGTCAGGCGACGAAGATCAGGATCATCGCGACGACGAAGGCGAGCAGGCCGAGAAGTTCCGCGGCCGCGAAGCCGATGAACAGGCGGCCCTGCTGGCCGTCGGCAGCGCCCGGATTGCGCAGCGCGCTTTCGAGGAACGAACCGAAGACGTTACCCACGCCGATTGCGGCGAGGCCCGCACCGATCGCCGCGAGGCCGGCGCCGATGAGCTTTGCAGCCTGAGGATCCATGTCAAAACTCCTTTTAGAAATCCGTTGGTTGGTAGAGGGTCTTAGTGAAGGTTTTCAGCGTCGTTGATGTAGAGCGACGCGAGCAGTGCGAACACATAGGCCTGGATCGCCGCGACCAGGATCTCCAGCGCGCAGATCGCCACCATCAGCGCGAAGCTGAGCACCGCGACCACCGGGCCGATCCCGCTCGAAGCGGCGTGGATCCCGTCGATCACGAAGCTCGACAGCACTTCGAGCAGCACGTGGCCGGCCATCATCGCGACGAACAGTCGCAGGCCGAGGCTGAACGGGCGGACGAGGAAGCTGACCAGTTCGATGCAGAAGATCAGCGGAATCATCACCAGCGGCGTGCCGTGCGGCACGAACAGCGAGAAGAAATGCAGCTTGTGCTTCCAGAAGCCGACCACCAGCACGATCGCGAAGGACATGATCGCCAGCACGCCGGTAACGGTGAAGTGGCTGGTTGCGGTGAAGGCATGCACCCCGACCATCCCCAGCGGCAGCGGGATCAGCCCGAGCAGGTTGGCGAACAGGATGAACATGAAGATCGAGAAGATATAGGGCACGTATTTGCGCCCGGCCGGGCCGACGTTGGCGGCCAGCAGATTGTCGATGAAACCGGTGAAGGTCTCCACCGCCATCTGCCAGCGTCCGGGGACGAGCTGGCGCTTCATGCCCCCGGCAACGAAGATCCACAGCGCGACGGCGGCGATCGCCATCCACAGCGCGCTGTTGGTGAACGCAATGTTGTAGCCGGCGAGTTCCCAGTGCTTCGAGCCGAACAGCGGCTCGATCGCGAACTGGTGCATCGGGTCGACCTTGGCTTCCTGGCCTGCCACTCTTGGGTCCCTACGCCAATGAACGTCAGCGCCCCTCTACTCCCCTCGAAAGGGTCAGTCGGGACGCTGGTTCGAAATCCGAATGATGTTCCTGAAGGAGACGATGATTCCGAGGAACATCATCACCAACAGACCCCAGGGCGAAGTGCCTGCAAACCGGTCGATCACCCAACCGATCAGCGCACCACCACCGATTCCCCCCAGCAATTCCGCCAGTACCCGGTTGCCTAGACGATAATTCGCGTCGGCACCCTGTACCTGCGGCTGGTTGCGCTGCTCTTCCCGCTCGCGCGCGGCCCTGAGCCGCGCATCGAGCGCGTCGATCCGCGCATCCTCGCCAATGGGTTCCAGTGCGGGTTCTTCGTCGCTCATGCCGATCTCCTAAAGCGGAAGAAGGGCACAGGCAATTCAGGTGCCCGCCGAGGGCGCCGCCCCCTTAGAAGGGGGGTCCGGGCAAGTCAACCGCCAGCGGCCGATCCGGCCCGAGGCCCGGCCGGCCGGCGAATTCCGCCGCGGCTCAGGGGCAGCGGCTGTCGCGCTGCGGCGGGGCGGAAGTGCGGGTCGCCCAGGCGCCGCCGGGGGCCTGGTACTTTTCCCCCACCGCGGTGTCGCGGATATTCTTGCAGCCCGAGCCGAAGGCGAAATCCTCCACCGTCACGCCGGCGCCCGAGGCACCCTTGGTGTAGACCGCCTTGCGCTGGATGTTGAGGTCGTTGACCATCTTGGTCAGCGCGGGCGTGGCCGCGCCGACGATCCCGAGATAGCCGTCCATCTTCTCGCCCACCTGGCCCGCGTCGCGCGCGGCCTGATAGGCCGGATCGCGCTGCGCGGCCGCCGGAGCGGCGACGAGGCCGAGCGCGGCGACCGCCGCGGCAACCTTGAGAACCCCATTCGACTTGAACCTGATCATCGCATCCACCTTCAGAAAATGCCCGAATTCTGTTCGATCGTGTTCTCCACATCCTGCTGGATCTTGTAGAGAACCTCCTGCTTGATGTTGATGTTGAGCTCGATCACGATCGGCTTGTCGGGCGCATTCACCGAAATGCAGCCCGGCAGCACGGCCAGCATCGGCACCGCCACCACCATCCTTATGGCCCCCGTGAAGCTGCGAGATTTCGTCTCCATCGGCGCTCTATGCGCCGTAGCCCCACGGGAGGTCAATTTCACGGCATTCATGGCATGGGCTCACTTTCTGGGCGCTGAATGGTGTCGTCAGCTTGCGGAAGGTCTTCGGGCTTGACCGCGGGGAGCGGCGGCGGCGCGGGATTCTGGACGATCCTGCCGTTGGCGTCGATCAGGCCGAGCGCCTTGGGATCGCGGACATAGGCCGGGTCGTACATCGACTTGAGGTTGCCGATCAGCTGGTAGAACGGCGCCCGGATGTTCACGTTGAAGCGGATCGGCAGCTTGGCGATCTGCCGGGTGAGGATGTTCTTGCTGGTCCCGGCCCCCTGACGGATCCCGTCGAAGCGGACGTGGGTGACGATCTCGCCGCTGAGCGAGCCGCCGAGCGAGATCTCCATCGCGCGGTAGTCGAGCGACTTGAGCATGGCGAAGGCGTAATTCGCCATCGGGCTCATGTCCTCGTAGGTCAGCGCGCCGACATAGGCGATGTTGCCCCCCGGCGGCCGCGCGGTGAGCGTGCCGTTGTCGATCCGCCCGCCGTTCTGGTCGAACACCAGCGGCACGGTGCCGTCGAAGATCCCGGTGGCGGAGAGATTGGCCAGCCCCATGCGGGCGATGAACTGCGCCGCGTCCACCCCGGTCAGCCTGATCGTGAAGCGGCGCTCTTCGGGCGCGGTCAGCACGGTGGCGGTCGGCTGCAGCTCGAGCGTGCCGCCGACGAAGGGCCAGCTTCCGCCCAGCACGACCATGCGGTAGCCGGGCTCGATCTGATAGCGCAATGCGCCGCTGTCGACCGCGATGCCGGGGTTGAAGCTCTGGATCGTGATCCGCTGGTCGGGCGCCGTGACCAGGCCGAGCAGGTCGGTGAAACGGATCGTGCCCGCAACGCCCTCGACCGGGCCGAAGGCGGCGGCGAAATCGAGCTTGTCGGTGGTGAAGCTGCCATGGCTGGTGACGCCCTGCGCGTTCCAGTCGATCCGCCCGGTGCCCGTGACGGTGCCCTTGACGTCGGCCACCACGCCCAGCGCGAGGCCGGTGAGCATGTTGGGCTGCAGGGTTCCGTCGAACAATATGCCGGGCACCGCCAGATCCGCATGGCCGGTGCCGCTGCCCAGATCGTGAGCGATGTCGGCGGTGGTGACCAGCCGGTCGCTCTTGGGATTGCGCAGGTCGGCATGGGCGACGATCCGGTTGTCGGCCAGCGTCAGCGTGGCGTCGCGCGCGGCCAGGGGCTCGAACCGGCCGGGCCTGGTGCGGTCCTGCAGGGTGAAAGCCCCGCCGGTCAGCTCCAGCCGGCCATCGGCGAAGCGCCAGTTGCCCTGCGCCCCGAGCACGTCGAGCGGGACCGCATAGAGCAGCACGTCGGTGCCGGAGAAATGGCCGGCGATCTGGCTAGCGATCTTCGCGTCGATCGCAGCGATGCGGAACTGGCTCGGCGCATCGGTGGCACCGAGGCCGACCTCGATGTTCCTGGCGACCAGATTGCCCGGCCAGGCCAGCCCGACCGGGCCGGTGGCGAGCCGCAGCGGGGTCTCGCCCAGGTGCCCGCTCAGCTCCAGCGAAGGCGCGCCCGCGGCGATTCGCGTGCCGCCGGCGTCGCTGCGCAGGATCGCGCCGCCGGTGGGCGGGCACAGGGTCAGGCTGCGCCGGTCGAGCGCGAGGCTGGACAGCGTCAGCCGGTCGAAGGCCACCGCGGTGCAGCGGTTCCACAGCGCCAGCCCCGCGGCGGAACTCCAGCTGCCCTGGATCGGCAGCGTGAGCCCGCGCGCCTCGCCCCCGGGAATCGCACCGCTCGCCCGCACGCGGCCCGCGAAGCCGAGCTTGCCGCCGGTCCCTTGCGCAACCACCAGTTCGGGCAATTCGAGCGTGCCCCTGCCCGCGCGATATTCCGCCATCCGCATCCGCAGCAGCAGCTCGCCCTTGGCGCCGCGCTCCATCCGCCCTGCGATTCGCGGCAGGCCGGTGCCGCCGGTCGAGAAATTGCCCGCGAAGCGCGGCGGCGCGGCGCCCGCTTCGGAGAGCTGGAGGTTCGACACCGCCAGCAGCGTGTCGCCGCCCGATCCGCGCAGCCGGCCCTCGGGCATCACCAGGCTCATCGTCTTGCCGGTGCGGCGCAGGGTCAGGTTCGCGGAGAGTGCGCTGCCCCGCCCTTCGCGCGCCAGCGCCGTGCGGATCTGCGCGAGCATCGGCCCCAGCAGCGTGCCCGAGGCGGCGCGGGCATAGCCGCCGAGCGCCCGGTCCAGCCCGGGGCCGGGCCGGATGCCGGCTCCGGCGACATCGGCCTGCACTTCCAGCCCCTGGCGCATCCGCGCCGAGCCCTTGAGGCCGAGCCGCGCGAGCGCCAGCTGCGGGGTGGCGATGCGCTCGAGCGCGAGATCGTATTGCGCGGTCAGCGCGCCCTTGCGCCAGGCGACCCGCCCGGTTCCGCCGAAGCCGGCCGCGCGGTTCCCGCCCCAGGCCAGCGCGTCGCCGGTCAGTCCGCCCGAGCCTTCGAAGCCGCGGAAATCGCGGTCGAGCGTCGCGTCGAGCTGGAGCCCGGCGCCCTGCAGCGCCGGTCCGCCGTCGCAGGCCAGCGCCCCGAGCCGCAACGGACCGGTGAAGCCGGGCTGGACGTTGTCCACCCCGATCGCGCCATAGAGCGTCGCCCGCTGCGCGCGGCATGTGCCGTAGGCGAGCTGCGGCGCATTCGCCGCGACGATGCCCTTGAAGCCGCTGCGCAGATTGCCCGCGCCCTGCAGCTTGATCCCGACCGGGCCGTAGTCGCTCTCGATCAGCGCGCGCGCATCCTCCACCCCGGCATCCATGTCGGGCAGGCGGAACGGCTCTTTCGAGGTGCCGCCGAACAGCAGCTTGTCGAGCGCGCCGAAGCTGAGCTTGCCGTTGCGGTAGGAACCGTAGAGCCGCGGCCGGACCGCGCGGATCGCCGAGATGCCGACCAGCGGCCAGCGCGGCTCGATCTCCACCTCGAGCCGCTCGATCGTGAGGTCCGGCCGGGCGGGATCGCCGATCACGATATGGCTGAGCACCTGCTCGCGCGGGCCGATCGATTCGATGGTGTAGCGCGCCTGGACGCCGAGCCTGTCGAGCTGGCCGGTGATGAAATCGGCCGCCAGCCGCTCGCGCGAAAGCCACGCCCAGCTCAGCCCGGCGACCACCAGCAGCGCCAGCGCCGCCGCCATGCGCCGCGCGAGCCTGCGGCGGGGCGCCGGCACGGAAACCTCGTCGATCTGCTCCGCCATTCGCTCACACTTGCGCGAATGGGCGGCCAAAGGCAATGCAGAGCCGCGGGAACGCCGAGCGGTGGGATGGACCGGGGGTGTGCGAGTGGCGGCAGGCGGAGACAGCGAGAACCCCAATGCAGGCCACCGCGCGCGGCTGCGCAGGCGGCTGCTGACCGGCGGGGCCGAGGCGCTGGCCGACTACGAAGTGCTCGAATATCTCCTCGCCACCGCCCGCCCGCGGATCGACACCAAGCCCATCGCGCGGGCGCTGATCGCGCGCTTCGGTTCGCTCGCGGGGGTGCTCAACGCCGATCCCGCCACCCTCGCCGCCCATCCCGGCATGGGCGAGAGCTCGGCCGCCGCGCTCAAGATCGTCGCCCTCGCCGCCCGCCGCCTCGCCCGCCAGGAAGTGCGCGACGCGCCGGTGCTGGGGAGCTGGCAGGCGCTGCTCGACTATCTCCATATCGACATGGCGCATCTGACGGTCGAGCGGGTGCGGGTGCTCTATCTCGACACGCGCAACCGCCTGATCCTCGACGACCACGTCGGCGACGGCTCGATCGACGAGGCCGCGATCCACCCGCGCGAAGTGATCCGCCGCGGGCTCGACCTGGGCGCGACCGCGCTGATCCTGGTCCACAACCACCCGTCCGGCTCGCCCGAACCGAGCCGCGCCGACATCCAGATCACCCAGCGCATCGCCGAGGCCGGTCGGCTATTGGGGATCGTGGTGCACGATCATGTGATCATCGGGCGCGAAGGGCATGTGAGTTTGAAGGCGAAGGGGTTGGTTTAGGGCGCAATTCGGTGACGGCTTGCCCTTCACCTCACAGGTCGCGCCAATTGCGTCATACGCCGCGCGTGCAAAGATTACGGCGCCTCGATCCCGTACCGCGCATAGGTCGCCTTCACGGCTGGGCTGATCCGCAGGGCCTGTGCGATGTCCTTGCCGCCCGCATCCTTGTCGCCGAGCCGGGTCCTGACGATCCCGCGCATGTAGAGCGTCGGGGCGAGGCCCGGTTCGTTGCTGAGCGCGGCGTTGTAGTCGGCCAGCGCGTCCTGCAGCCGGCCGAGGCGGAAATAGGCCATCGCGCGGCTGTCGAGCACCGGCGGCGCCCATTCGGCGTTCTCGACCGCCTTGGTGCATTGCTGGAGCAGCTTGTCCTGCTCGAGGTTCCATGCCCCCATCGTCCAGCACACGCCGTTGAGCAGGCCCGGATCGCCCGGACGCTCGGCCAGCACCTGATCGAGCAGCGCCAGCGCGTCGGCGGGCTTGCCCGCCATGCCGAGGATCTCGGCCTTGGCCGAGACCGCCGAGACGCGGTTCTCCGCATCGTCCTGATAGGTATCGACCAGTTCCAGCGCCTCGTCGTACTTGCCGAGCTGGGCGAGCGCGCTGGCCTCGGCGATGCCGTTGGCGGGGCTCGGATCGAGCTCGAAGGCCGCGCGCGTATCGGCCAGCGCCTCGGCATAGCGGCCGATCTCGCCGTAATAATGCGCGCGGGTGAGATAGGCGGCGGCGCTCGGCTGGACCGCGATGCCGGCGGTCATGTCGGCGATCGCCCCGTCCCAGTCGAGCGTCTGGAAGCGGAAGGCGGAGCGCAGCATGTAGCCGGCCGCGTCGCGGTCCTTGGGGTCCTTCTTCGCATCCTCGGCGATCAATTGCGCGAACGCGGCCTCGAGCGCGGCATAGCGCTTGCCGTCGGCGGGACCCGCGTCCCACGAGCGCCGGGCGTCGGCGGGAGCGAGCACGCTCAGCTTGCCCCCGGCGAAGCGCGCCGCCTTGGCCTTCTCCGCCGGCAGCGCCGCCGGATCGATCTCGGTCATGGTCGAGGAGAGGCGCTCCTTGACCTTCAGCGTATCGCCGGCGATCGCCGCGTCGCGGGTGATGGTGGCGCCGGCGATCTCGCTGTTGACCACCTCGCGCCCCTGCAGCGTGTAGTTCCTGCCCCCGTCGGGCAGCTTCACCGTAAGATCGGTGTCCATCACGAAGGGCCCGGCCATCTGCACCGGCACGTCCTTCCACGCCGGCCGCGCGCGGTCGGGCGAAAAGGCGAAGCCGCTGGCCGGCAGCCCGGGCAGCGCCTCGCGGGCGGTGCCGCGTTCGAACTGCCACATCGGCATCGTCAGCCCGCGGGCGGTGATGGTGGCCTTCGCCCCGTCCTCGTCATAGGCCAGCGAATAGTCGAGCAGGTTGCTCTGGCCGAGCACCGAGCCGAGCGCGCGCTCGGCGAAGGTCCGCCGGGCCTGTTCGCTCGGCTGCGCGATCATCGAGCGGATGCTCGCGCCGACCGGCCCGTAGACCTCGATCGTCGCATCGTAGAGCGCCATCATGTCGACCCCGGCCGACTGGTCGAGCACCAGCTTGAGCGTCTGGTCGGGATGGGTCACCGGGCGCTGCACCATCGGCACCAGGTCCGACCCGTCCTTGGTCACCGGCAGGGCATAGCGGAACGGGGGCACTTCGCCGATGTTCCACAGCCGCGAGCCGGACGAGGTTCCGTCGAGCCAGTAGGTCTCGCCCCCGATCTGCGCCCGCACGATCACATGGTCGAAATCGGCCGGCATCGGCAGCAGCTCCGGTGCCGAATCGCCGTCCGAATGGTGGACCGCAACCGCATCCGCCTGGATTCCCATTTCGCGCAGCATCGCCAGCAGCAGCAGCGACTTGGCCTTGCAATCGCCGTAGCGCAGCTTCCACGTGTCCGCGGGCCGCTGGGGAATGTAGTTCCCGCCGTCGAGCCCGTTGGCGAGATAGCTGATGTCGTCCTGCACGATCCGCAGCGCCAGCGCGGCGCGGGTCAGCGGATCGGCGGTCTGCTGCTCGATGCCGGCGATCTTGCCCGCGATCTCGCCCCCTTTGGCGATCGAGCCCTCGGTCCCGAAATGCTTGGCCAGCGTGCGCGAGACCTCGGCCCACGAGGTAAAGCTGCCGACCTGCAGCAGCGGCGGGCGGCGGAAGCGCGGCGGCGCGTCCATTGGCATGTCGGGCTGGTCGGGCAGCGGATAGGCGATCTCGACCGTCTCGAACCCGTCCTTCAGCACCGGCTGCGGCGTCGCGACCCCCGGCCCGGCCTGCCATTTCATCGGCGCGCCTTCGGGCCACGACACGCGCACCCGGCCCGATCCGACCGCGAACTTGCCCGCGGGCAGCGCGTCGAGCGACTGGACCTTGTCGCCCAGCGCCTGGTCCGCCTGGACCGTGGTATAGGCGAGCCGCAGCACGTCGCCGACCCTGAGGCCCGGCACCGCCATCGTCGCGGTCAGCATCCCGTCGATGCTGCGCTGCTCGAGTTGCGCCTCGCGCCGCAGCACGATGAATTTCGCGCCTTCCTTGAGCACGTCGACCACCTGGCCGCCGCGCAGGATCTCCACCCGGTTGACGATCAGGTCGCCCTTGTCGGGAATCCACGAGGCGGAGAGCGTGCCGGCCGCGGTGAGCGTGTCGGGATTGTCGATCCGGTAGGCGAGATCGCTGTAATCCCACACCTTGCCACCCTCGAGCCGCTTCTGCGTGTCGAGCAGCACGATCGTCGGCGCCGCGGCGAGCTGCTTGGCGGTGAGCTCGACCGGCTGCACCCAGGCCGGCGGCGCATCGTAGAGCGGCTCGCCCCCGGCAAGCGCCGGCGCGGCGCCGCACAGCAGGAGCGTCATCAGGCCGAAGCGGCAGGCGCGTGTCATTCGGTAATCCCCGTTCATGCGTTCGTTTTTGGCAGAGCGCCGGTCGGCGGGCAATGCCGTGAACGCTGAGTGCCACGGTTGGCTTAACCAATCCCCGCACGCCGCAAGAGCAATTCACGCGCGCGTTCGAGGCACGGGCTTGACTCCGTACTACGGTACGGATGCTATCTGAGGGTCGGCGGTGCGCCTGAAAGGATTATTGCGATGAACCCACGATCCCTTGCTTCGGCGATCGCCGCGGCATCCCTGCTGGCGACGGCCGCCCCGGCGCTCGCCCATGCCAAGCTGGTCAAGTCCGACCCGGCCGCCAACGCCACGGTCCATCCCGATCTCAAGACCATCACCCTGACCTTCGACGATCCGCTGGTCGCGGCGTTCTCGAAATTCACCCTGGCGATGCCGGGCATGGCGATGCCGGTGAAGACCGCGGTCTCGGCCGATTCGAAGCGTATCGTCGGCACGCTGCCCAAGCCGCTGATGAAGGGCACCTATACCGTCGCCTGGACCGCCGCCACGAAGGACGGGCACAAGACCACCGGCACGGTGAAGTTCAAGGTCGCCTGACGATGCCGGAGCCGTCGGGGATCGAGCCGGCGGTGATTTGCATCCGGCTGGTGCAATATGCCGGAGCAGCGGCTCTGATGGGGTCGTCGCTGCTGTTCGTTTACGCCGTGCCGGGCGGCTTGCCGGCGGACGACGCGCGGCGCGCGCGCCGATGGATCGCGTTTGCCGCCGCGCTGCTGGCGATCGCCTCGCTGCTGGCGATCGCGCTGCAGGGCAGCCTGTTCGGCGGCTCGCTGGCCGACGGCTTTACCTCCGAAAGCTTCATGCTGGTGGCCTCGTCGATGAGCCTCGGCACGGCGGCGCTGGTGCGGGCGGGGCTGGCCGCCCTCGCCTGCCTCGCGCTGCTTGCCCTGCCGGTCGGGCGCGCGGGCTTCCTCGCCGCCGGAACGCTCGGCACCCTCGCCGCCGCCAGTCTCGCCTGGCTCGGCCACGGCGCCTCGCGCGACGGCTGGCTGCCGATCGGCGGCGACGTGCTGCATGTCCTCGCGGCGAGCCTGTGGATCGGCGCGCTGTTCGGCTTCGCGCCGCTGCTGCGCGGGGCGCGCGAGGAGGCGGGAATCGCGCGGCTGCGCGTGGCGCTCGACCGTTTTTCCGCGCTCGGCCTGCCGCTGGTCGCGGTGCTGGCGCTGAGCGGCGCGGCGAATACGCTGTATGTGGTCGGCCCCGATCATCTCGGCGGGCTGCCCTCCACCCCCTACGGCCGCCTGCTGCTGGCCAAGCTCGCCGCCTTCGCCGCGATGCTGGCGCTGGCGGCGCTCAACCGCTGGCGGCTGACCCCGGCGCTGGCGCGGCGCGAGGGTGGCAGCGCGGGCCGACTGCGCGCGAGCGTCGGGATCGAAGCGGCGCTCGGAGCGGCGGTGCTGGCGCTGGTGGCCTGGCTGGGGACGCTGGAGCCGTTCGTTTAGCGCCTCGCTGGTTCACGACTGAAAGAAGCGCCGCAAAACCGTTTTCCTACACGCCGCGAATCTGCCACCCTTCGCTCCTTTCCAGAAGCCGCGCCGCAAGCGCGGCTTTCGCGTTTTCGGGAGCCCGCCTATGGCAATGCAAACCCCCTCCCCCGCATGTGTTTCATCAACTTGCATTTCGCGCAACATAGCCGCGGCTTGCCTTCGCGGCGCGCGCGCCCTAGCGGCTGCTGCATCCTGCACATCGGAGTTTGTTGAATGGTCCCCCGCTATGCCCGCCCCGCGATGGTCGCGATCTGGGAGCCCGAAGCGAAGTTTCGCATCTGGTTCGAGATCGAGGCGCATGCGACCGAGAAGCTCGGCGAGCTGGGCGTGGTCCCGGCCAGCGCCGGCAAGGCGCTGTGGGACTGGTGGGCGACCAACCCGGCGATCGACGTCGCCGCGATCGACGCGATCGAGGCGGTGACCAAGCACGACGTGATCGCCTTCCTCACCTGGGTGGCGGACAATGTCGGCGAGCAGGCGCGCTTCATGCACCAGGGCATGACCAGCTCGGACGTGCTCGACACCACGCTGAGCGTGCAGCTCGCCCAGGCCTCGGACATCCTGCTCGAAGACCTCGACCTGCTGCTCGCCGCGCTCAAGCGCCGGGCCGAGGAGCACAAATACACGCCGACCATCGGCCGCAGCCACGGTATTCATGCCGAACCGACCACCTTCGGCCTCAAGCTGGCGCAGGCCTATGCCGAGTTCGAACGCTGCCGCACGCGGCTGGTGGCCGCGCGGGCCGACATCGCGACCTGCGCGATCTCGGGCGCGGTCGGGACCTTCGCCAACATCGACCCGGCGGTGGAGGAATATGTCGCCGAGAAACTGGGCCTGAGCGTCGAGCCGGTCTCGACCCAGGTGATCCCGCGCGACCGCCACGCGATGTATTTCGCCACGCTGGGCGTGATCGCCAGCTCGATCGAGCGCCTCGCGACCGAGATCCGTCACCTCCAGCGCACCGAAGTGCTCGAGGCGGAAGAGTATTTCTCGCCCGGCCAGAAGGGCTCGTCGGCGATGCCGCACAAGCGCAACCCGGTGCTGACCGAGAACCTCACCGGCCTTGCCCGCGTGGTTCGCTCGGCAGTGACCCCGGCGCTGGAGAACGTCGCTTTGTGGCACGAGCGCGACATCTCGCACTCCTCGGTCGAACGCTACATCGGGCCCGATGCGACGATCACGCTCGACTTCGCGCTCGCCCGCCTCACCGGGGTAATCGACAAGCTGCTGATCTACCCCGAGCGGATGGACAAGAACCTCAACAAGATGGGCGGGCTGGTCCATTCGCAGCGGGTGCTGCTGGCGCTGACCCAGGCCGGCGTCAGCCGCGAGGACGCCTACCGCCTGGTCCAGCGCAATGCGATGAAGGTGTGGGAATCGGACGGCGCGCTGTCGCTGCTCGACCTGCTCAAGGCCGATCCCGAAGTCGCCGCGGCCTTGACGCCCGAGCAGCTCGAAGAGAAATTCGACCTCGACTACCATTTCGCCCAGGTCGACCGGATCTTCGCGCGCGTTTTCGGCTGACTCGGCTCCGTATTGTCCCTAGGTTCGGGCAGTTGAACGAAGAGGAGAACGAACGATGAGCATCATCAAGACGATCCTCTGGACCCTGTTCGGCATCGCTGTGCTGATATTCTCATGGGCCAACTGGAAGACCAGGGTCACGGTCCTGATCTGGGAAAACATCGTCGTCGACACCAATGTTCCGGCCCTGGTCATCGTATCGTTCCTTGCCGGGCTGGTGCCGACCTGGCTGATCCTGCGGGGCACGCGCTGGCAGCTGCGCCGGCGGATCAACTCGCTTGAGACCGCGGTGCGCAGTTCGGTCGCATCGAAGCCGGAAAACCCGGCACCGGCGCCGGACAGCCCCGCCCCGCCCCAGATTTGAGAGGATATGTGAGCAACCCCGTCTATCTCGCTCTCGACGTTCCGCAACTCGACGCCGCGCGGGCCCTGGCTGAAAAGGTCAAGGCGCATGTCGGCGGGCTCAAGCTCGGGCTCGAATTCTTCTGCGCCCACGGCCACCACGGGGTGCACGAGATCGCCCATGTCGGCCTGCCGATCTTCCTCGATCTCAAGCTGCACGACATTCCCAACACCGTCGCCGGCGCGATGCAGGCGATCCACGTGCTCGAACCGGCGATCGTGACCATCCACGCCAGCGGCGGGCGGGCGATGATGGAGGACGCGAAGGCCGCGGCGGGCGAGCATTGCAAGGTGGTCGCGGTGACCATGCTGACCAGCCTCGACGAGCGCGACCTCGCCCGCACCGGGGTCGGCGGCAGCGCGCACGACCAGGTGATGCGGCTGGCCGAGCTGGCGGAAAGCGCCGGGCTCGACGGGATCGTCTGCTCGGGCCACGAAGTCGGCGCGGTCCACGGCCAGTGGAAGGACGGCTTCTTCGTCGTCCCCGGCCTGCGCCTGCCCGACGGCCACAAGGGCGACCAGAAGCGCACCGTCACTCCGCGCGAGGCGCGCGACAGCGGCGCGAGCGTGCTGGTGGTCGGCCGCCCGATCAGCCGCGCGGAAGACCCGCTCAAGGCCGCGCGCGCGATCGAGGCGACGCTCTAGGCGCCCTAATTGTAGATCAGCGCGGCCGACTGGATGTTGTAGCCGAGCAGCTTGAGCGAGCCGCCCTCGCGGATATAGGTGAAGGTCTCCGCCCCATCGCCCTTCGCGAAGGTGGTCTTGGTGTTGATCACCACGGTGGAGACGCCGTTGTTGGTATTGGCCTGCCAGCCCTGCTGTTTCGACGTCTTCACCGTGCCGAGCTTGGAGTGGATCGCGGCGAGCAGTTTCTCGAAGTCGTCCTTGCCGCTGGCCTTGCGGAATTCGGTGGAGGTGGTGCTCCAGATCGCGTCATAGGCCTGCTTGTCGAAATTGCCGTGGAATTGCGCGATCTCGGCCGACGCATCCTCCATCGCCTGCTTCATCCCGCAGGAGGCGAGCAGCAGAGCGAAAGACAGGACAATCGCCGCGCGAAACCTTGCAGTCATTTTCCCATTCCCCCACCTGTGCCAGTAACCCCGTGCGAAAATCCCAAATGGCGAGCCAAATGACAAGCGTTGCGATCAAGATCTGCGGAATCACCACGGCCGAAGCGCTCGAAACGGCGATCGAGGCGCGCGCGGACTATGTCGGGTTCAATTTCTACGCGCCCAGCCCGCGCAACCTGCGGCTCAAGGAAGCCGCCGAGCTCGGCGCGCGCACCGCTGGGCGGATCGTCAAGGTCGGGGTGTTCGTCGACGCCGAGGACCAGGTGATCGGCGATGCGATCGCGGCGGCCGGGCTCGACGCGGTGCAGCTTCACGGAGCGGAAACGCCGCAGCGACTGGCGGAGCTCAAGAGCCGTTTCGGCCTGCCGCTGTGGAAAGCGCTGCCGATCTCGGCCGGGCGCGACGTCGGGCTGGCGACCGCCTATCAGGACGTGGCCGATTTCATCCTGTTCGACGCCAAGACCCCCAAAGGCGCGCTGCCGGGCGGCATGGGACTCGCCTTCGACTGGTCGCTGCTGGCGCTCTATCGCGGCGGGACGCCGTGGGGCGTCGCCGGCGGCTTGACCCCTGACAACGTCGCCGAGGCGATCGCGGTCACCCGGGCACCGCTGGTGGATACCTCGTCGGGGGTAGAGAGCGCGCCCGGCGTCAAGGACGTCGATCGCATCCGCGCCTTCTGCGCAGCGGTGCGCGCGCCATAGAAAAGGGGGCGGCCCGTCGCCGGACCGCCCCTGTCTTTCCGATCTGTCCGATCAGAAGTTGAAGCCGACGCCGCCGACGACGGCGTTGTAGTCGGCGCTGTTCACCCAATAGTGACGGTATTCGGCCTTGATGTACATTTTGCCGAGGCTCTGCTGCACGCCCGCGCCGAGGTTCCAGGTCTCGTCGAGGCCCGAAGCCGGCTTGGTCGAAACGCCGCCCGTGGCATAGACCTTGGTCGCGGCACCGGCCTTGATGCCGAGGCGGGCGTTGGCGCCGAACTGCACCTTGGCATCGCCATCGAGGATCTTGTCGGCCGAGACTTCGCCGCCGACGAACGCCGCGCTGCCGAGATCCCAGTCGTAACCGGCGGCAACGCCGGCAACGCCCTTGGAATCGCCGTAGCCCCAGGCGACACCGCCGCGCGCCTCGACACGGCCTTCATCGGCCTGTGCGGGAGCGGCAATCGCGAGGGTGGCGCCGAGCGCGGCGGCGGTCGTCAGGATAATCTTACGCATTTTGTCCTCCATTAGGAATTGGGCCTCTTGCGGGCCGCGGCCCGGTTAGGGAGGAGGACTTTGCGTGGAAATGAACGATTTCAGCAGCTTCATCGATGGTCTTCCCAAGTGGTAGTTTTGCCACATTGGTGTCTTCCCAATGTCACAACCGCCCACCGCGTCGCGCCGCCGAAAAGCTGGACTTCGCAACGCCGCTCTGCCAATCGCGGCGTCGACCATGACCGATCTTGTCAACTCATTTCGCACCCAGCCCGATGCCGAAGGCCACTTCGGGCAATTCGGCGGCCGCTACGTCGCCGAGACGCTGATGCCGCTGATTCTCGACCTCGAGGCGGAGTATCGCGCCGCCAAGGCCGATCCGGCATTCAAGGCCCAGTTCGACCATCTGATGAAGCATTACGTCGGCCGCCCGAGCCCGCTCTATTACGCCGAGCGGCTGACCGACCACTTCCGCAAAAGCGCCCCCGACGGCAAGGGCCCCAAGATCTATTTCAAGCGCGAGGAGCTCAATCACACCGGCGCGCACAAGATCAACAATTGCATCGGTCAGATCCTGCTCGCGATCCGCATGGGCAAGACCCGGATCATCGCCGAAACCGGCGCCGGCCAGCACGGGGTCGCCACCGCCACCGTAGCCGCGCGCTTCGGCCTGCCCTGCACGATCTTCATGGGCGCCAAGGATGTCGAGCGGCAGAAGCCCAACGTGTTCCGGATGAAGCTGCTCGGCGCGGAGGTGCAGCCGGTCACCAGCGGCGCACAGACGCTCAAGG
Source organism: Novosphingobium sp. (assembly GCA_017744735.1). Taxonomy (GTDB): domain Bacteria; phylum Pseudomonadota; class Alphaproteobacteria; order Sphingomonadales; family Sphingomonadaceae; genus Andeanibacterium. The sequence continues at coordinate 297,478 of JAGIAR010000007.1, forward strand.
ATGCGATGAACGAGGCGCTGCGCGATTGGGTCGCCAACGTCCACGACACCTTCTACATCATCGGCACCGCCGCCGGTCCGCATCCCTATCCCGAGCTGGTGCGCGACTTCCAGAGCGTGATCGGCACCGAAGCACGGGCGCAAATCCTCGAGGCCGAAGGCCGCCTGCCCGATCTGCTGATCGCACCGGTCGGCGGCGGATCGAACGCGATCGGCCTGTTCCACCCGTTCCTCGACGACGCGCAAGTCGCGATGATCGGCACAGAGGCCGCAGGCCACGGGCTCGACAAGGAACACGCCGCCAGCCTCGCCGGCGGCAGCCCCGGCATCCTCCACGGCAACAAGACCTATCTGCTGCAGGACGAAGACGGCCAGATCACCGAGGCGCATTCGATCAGCGCGGGCCTCGACTATCCCGGCATCGGCCCCGAGCACAGCTGGCTCCACGAGATCGGCCGCGCGAGCTATCTGCCGATCACCGACGACGAGGCGCTCGAAGCGTTCCAGCTCTGCTGCAAGCTCGAAGGGATCATCCCCGCGCTCGAAAGCGCGCACGCGCTCGCCGCGCTGCCGCACAAGGTGGCGGAATACGGCGAGGACCAGATCGTGATCGTCAACCTCTCGGGCCGCGGCGACAAGGACATCTTCACGGTGGCCGACGCGATGGGAGTGGCGATGTGAGCGAGCATTGTTGCGAGATGATGCGATCGAATGTCGAAAACGTTTGTAATGAGCATCCTGAACGAAAGGACTGCCCGGATTGTTTGCTAGAGTTCCACGACGCGTCGAATCTCTATGGCATCATCGTCCATGACGGTGGGAATTCGATGATTGCAATCGACTATTGTCCTTGGTGCGGCAGCAAGCTGGTGGAAGACGTGCAAGATGACTGATCGCTTCGCCAACGCCTATTCGAAGGGCCCTGCCCTCGTCTGCTTCATCACCGCAGGTGACGGCGACACCGCTGCGAACCTCGACGCGCTCGTCGCCGGCGGCGCCGACGTGATCGAGCTGGGCATGCCCTTCACCGATCCGATGGCCGATGGCGGCGCGATCCAGGCGGCGAATTTGCGCTCGCTCGGCAAGGGCACCACGACCAAGGACGTGCTCGCGATCGCCGCCGGCTTCCGCGCGCGCCATCCCGAGGTGCCGCTGGTGCTGATGGGCTATGCGAACCCGATGGTCCATCGCGGCAGCGACTGGTTCGCCGCCGAAGCCGCCAGGGCCGGGGTCGACGGGGTGATCTGCGTCGACATTCCGCCGGAAGAAGACGCCGAGCTCGGCCCTGCCCTGCGCAATGCCGGGATCGACGTGATCCGGCTCGCAACCCCGACCACCGATGCCAAGCGCCTGCCCGCCGTGCTCGCGGGATCGGGCGGGTTCCTCTATTACGTCTCGGTCGCCGGGATCACCGGCAAGCAGCAGGCGGCGCAGGCCAGCATCGAGGATGCGGTTGCAAAGCTGAAGGCGGCTACCGATCTACCGGTAGCGGTCGGCTTCGGCGTCCGTACGCCCGAGCAGGCCGAGGCGATCGCCCGGGTCGCCGACGGCGTGGTGGTCGGATCGGCGCTGGTCGATATCGTCGGCCGCGACGGCGCAAACGCGCCTGCCGCCCTGAAGGAATTCACGGCCGCCCTGGCAACGGCGGTCCACACTGCAAGAGAACCCGCCCTATGAGCTGGCTGTCCCGCGTCCGAAATTCGCTGCTGTTCCGCTCCAAGAAGGAGAGCCCGGACAATCTCTGGGTCAAGTGCCCGCACTGCAAGGAGATGCTGTTCACGCAGGAATACGAGGCGAACCTGTTCGTCTGCCCGCGTTGCGAGCATCACGGGCGGATCGGCGCCGACGTGCGCCTTGCCCAACTGCTCGACGACGGATTCAAGCTGCTGCCGGCGCCCAAGGTTGCCGAAGACCCGCTCAAGTTCCGCGACACCAAGCGTTATACCGAACGACTCAAGGCCGCGCGTGCAAACAACCCGCACGCCGACGCATTCACGGTCGGGTTCGGCACGATCGAAGGCCGCAAGGCGGTGGTCGGGGTGCAGGACTTCACCTTCATGGGCGGATCGATGGGCATGGCGGTGGGCGCAGCCTTCGTCGCCGGCGCCGAAAAGGCGCTCTCCGAGAAGAGCGCCTACATCGTGGTGACGGCCGCGGGCGGCGCACGGATGCAGGAAGGCATCCTCTCGCTGATGCAGATGCCCAAGGCCACCGTGATGACCCGCCGCCTCAAGGAAGCCGGCCTGCCCTATATCGTGGTGCTGGCCGATCCGACCACCGGCGGCGTCACCGCAAGCTACGCGATGCTGGGCGACGTGCATATCGCCGAGCCCGGCGCGCTGATCGGTTTCGCCGGCCAGCGGGTGATCCAGGACACGATCCGCGAACAGCTGCCCGAGGGCTTCCAGCGCGCGGAATATCTGCACAAGCACGGGATGGTCGACATGGTGGTCGAGCGCAAGGAACTGCGGCACACGCTGGCGCAACTGCTCGATTATCTCAGTCCGGCCAAGGCCGCCTGACGGCGAAAGAAACAGTTACAATGCGGGATTTCGCAACCTCCGAGGATCCGGCGGTCCAGCTCGAGCTCGACCGGCTCGCCGCGCTGTCGTTGCCGCAGGGCCGCTTCGGGCTCGAGGCGATCCGAGAGATTCTCGCCCGGCTCGGCGATCCGCAGAAGCACCTGCCGCCGACCTTCCACGTCGCCGGAACCAACGGCAAGGGGTCTACCTGCACCTATCTGCGCTACATGCTCGAAGCGCGGGGACTGACCGTCCACACCGCGACCAAGCCGCACCTCGTGCGCTATAACGAGCGCATCCGGATCGCCGGAAAACTGATCGAGGACCGGCTGCTCGGCGAATTGCTCAAGGAAGTGCTCGATGCGAGCGAGGATCTCGGCCCGAGCTTCTTCGAAGTCACCACCGCCGCGATGTTCCTCGCCTTCTCACGCAATCCCGCCGATGCCTGCGTGATCGAGGTCGGGCTCGGCGGGCGCTTCGATGCGACCAATGTGCTCGAACACCCGGTCGCCTGCGGGATCGCCTCGCTCGGGATCGACCATGAGGCGTTCCTGCTCAGTCCCGATCCTCGCGCGCCCGATCATCCGCTGGCGCGCATCGCGTTCGAGAAGGCGCATATCGTGCGCAAGGGCGCGCCGCTGGTGACGATGTCCTATCCGCCCGAGGCGACTGCTCAGGTGGTGAAGCTCGCACACGACGCAGGGGCACAGGTCGCGATGCGCGGGCAGGAATGGACCGTCAGCGCCGATAGCGAGCTTCATTACCGCGATGCCGCGGGCGAACTGACCCTGCCCCTGCCGCGCCTCTACGGCATGCACCAGGCGGAAAACGCCGGGCTCGCGGTGGCGATGCTGCGGCACCAGAACGTCGTCGCGGTGACGCCCGAGGCGATGGCCGCCGGGATCCTTGCCGCGCGCTGGCCTGCGCGGCTCCAGGCTCTGGGCGACGGTCCGCTGACCGCGCTGGTCCCCGGCGCCGAGTTCATCCTCGACGGGGGCCATAATCCCGATGCGGCGCAGGCGATCGCCCGCGCACTTGCAGGGCGCTCGAACCTGTCGCTGGTCATGGGAATGATGGCGAACCGCCCGATCGGCCAGTTCCTCGATCCGCTGATCCCCCTGATCGGGCGGCTGCGCGCTGTCCCGATCCCGGGCCACGACTGCCATTCGCCGGAGGACATCTGCGCGGCGGCAAGGGCGCAGGGGATTGCGGATGCCGAGCCGGCTGCGGATGTCGTCGATGCGCTCGGCTCGCTCGAGGGCGCCGAGACGGTGCTGATCGCCGGGTCGCTCTACCTCGCGGGCGTGGTGCTCGAAAAGAACCACGAAATCCCGGACTGATCACCCCCCGGCCGTGGCCGGATCTTCGACCTCGCCTGCGGTCCCCATCGCGGCGTCGACCAGCCCGGCCTTGCTCATCCACCAGAACAGCACGATGCCCGGCAGCGCGGCGACCGTGGTGAGCAGGTAGAAGTTCACATAGCCCATCGCATCGATCAGCCGGCCGGCGGTCGTGCCGGTGAGGAACCGCCCGACCACGCTCGCCCCCGCACTGATCAGCGCATATTGCGATGCGGTGAAGCGCAGGTCGCACAGCGCCGAGAAATAGGCCACCACCACCACCCCGCCATAGCCGCTGGCGATGTTCTCGAACCCGATCGAGGCGGCCATGCCGAGATTGCTGTGGCCCGCCGCCGCGAGCCCGGCGAAGCTGAGGTTCGAAACCCCCATCAGGATCAGCGCGATCAGCACCGACCGCTTGAGACCGAGCTTCGCATAGGCGATCCCGCCGATGAAAACGCCGATCAGATAGGCCCAGAAGCCCACGCCGACGTCGTAGAGCGCGATCTCGTCGTTGCTGAAGCCGAGGTCGTCGAACAGCAGGCGGAAGGTGAGGTTCGCCAACGTGTCGCCGATCTTGTGGACGAGGATGAACAGCAGCACCAGAAAGGCGCCTTCGCGGCGGAAGAATTCGATGAAAGGCCCGGCGATCGACAGCCAGACTTCGGCCATCGCGCGCTTTTCGCGCACCACCTGCCGCCGCTCGGGCTCACCCAGGATCACCGCGGTCAGCACGGCCGGCAGCACCAGCGCGGCGCAGGCCATGTAGGCGGCCGACCAGCCCATCCGGGCCGCGACCACCAGCGCCAGCGCGCCCGCCCCGGCCGATCCGATGCGCCAGCCGTATTGCGACATGCCCGAACCGGTGCCGAGCTGATAGGGCTTGAGGGTCTCGATCCGGTAGGCGTCGATCACGATGTCGAAGGTCGCGCCCGCCGCGCCGACCAGCACGGCGCTGGTCGCGGCCCAGGCGATGTCGGCCTGTGGATCGACCAGCGCCAGGTTGATCACCGCCGCCGCGACCAGGATGCCGCAGACGATCATCCACGAGACACGCTGGCCCAGCCGGCCGAGGATCGGCAGACGGACGCCGTCGGGAATCCAGGCCCAGAAAATCTTGAGGTTGTAGACGAGGAAGGCGAGCGTGAAGGCGGTAACGGTCGATTTCTCGATCCCGTCCTGCGCAAGCCGCGTGGTCAGCGTCGCGCCGATCATCGCATAGGGAAAGCCCGACGAAATGCCGAGCATGAAAGCCGCGATCGATTCCTTCTCGCAATAGGGCTTTATCGCCCCCAACAGGCTGCGCCCGTCCCCGGAATCGGCTCGTTCTGCGGCCACAAAATCCCTCCCTGACGCAATGACTACAATCATTAGCGTTACTGGGAATTAAGGAAAGTCCTTCATCCAAAAACTTGTAATTATGGCCAAAAAACATCATTAACGAGTCTCGGGAGAGGCCCTGGAAAACGAGTCGCAACGGGGGTCCGCAGTGTTTTCTGCATTAGCTTGTCGCGTCCTGAACCATCGGGTTGATCGACGCCGCGTATGGTACGACGGCCTCGATTATCGCACCAATTGCGCGCGTTGCCGGACGCCATTGCTCCGGGACCAGGGCGGCTGGCGGGAGTTCCTGCCGGAGGATGAGGACGCGCGACGCGACCCGCATCCGCGTCAACGAAGACGTTAACCGGACGGCAAAACCCTCGAAAGGATTTTCCTACCCTGTCGCTTTGTGCGATCAGGCGGGTTCCCGTCTGCCGTCAAACCATCGTCACGCCGGTTTGACGGATGGAACGGCCCTTCGCGAAAGGTTGCGGACCTTTCCGGAGAAACTCCCCCTATCCGATTGAACAGAAACCGATTGTATGCCGAAGGCCACACCGAAAACTCCTCCCCCCAATGCCTCCTCCTCCCGGGATGGCGAACGCATCGCCAAGCTGCTGGCGCGCGCCGGCGTCGCGAGCCGGCGCGAGGTCGAGCGGATGATTGCAGAGGGACGCGTGGCGCTGGACGGTACGGTGCTCGAGACCCCGGCGACCGTGCTGCCCAATCTCAAGGGGGTCACGGTGGACGGCAAGCCGGTCGCGATGGCAGAGCCGCCGCGCCTGTTCCTGTTTCACAAGCCCTCGGGCCTGCTAACCACCGAGCGCGACCCGAAGGGCCGGCCGACGATCTACAACGCGCTGCGCAATGCGCTGCCCCCGGGGACGCCGCGGGTGATGCCGGTCGGGCGACTCGACTTCAATACCGAAGGTTTGTTGCTGCTGACCAATGACGGCGAACTGAAGCGCGCTATGGAACTGCCCGCCAATGGCATCCCCCGCACCTATCGCGCGCGCGCCTTCGGCGATGTGTCCCAGGCCCAGCTCGAGGACCTGATCCACGGGGTCACCATAGAGGGGATCAAATACGGCCGGATCGACGCCAATCTCGAGCGGCGCACCGGGCGCAACCAGTGGATCGAGCTGACGCTGACCGAGGGCAAGAACCGCGAGGTCCGCAATGTGCTCGAGCATCTGGGGCTGGAGGTCAGCCGTTTGATGCGCACCGCCTACGGCCCGTTCGAGCTGGGCGACTTGCCGCGCGGGGCTGCGGGAGAGATTCGTCAGAAGGATGTCGAACAGTTCCGCAAGCACCTCGCGACCCGCGGAGGATGGCGGTGAGGATCATCGCCGGCGAGTGGCGTGGGCGACCGTTGAAGGCCCCCCAAGGCGGCACCACCCGTCCGACCGCCGATCGGACGCGCGAGGCGCTGTTCTCGATGCTGGTCAGCCGGCTGGGTGGTTTCGAGGGACTGGTGGTTGCGGATCTGTTTGCAGGATCCGGCGCGCTAGGCCTCGAGGCGCTGTCGCGCGGAGCCGAGCAGGCGATCTTCGTCGAACAGGACGCGCCGGCAATTCGTGCACTGAGGGAAAATATTGCAAACCTGCGCGCGCAACAGCGCTGCGACGTCAGGGCTGGTTCGGTTTTCTCGCTCGGTCCGATAAAGGACGCGCCGGACGTGTTGCTGCTCGACCCACCCTATGAGACGGGTGCCGGCGCGGTCGCACTCGACAAGCTCCGTCGCCTGGGTTGGATCGCGCCCCACGCCTGGATCAGCGTCGAGACATCGGGCCGCGAAATGATCGATGTGACAGGATTCACCGTCGATACGGTGCGCGACAGCGGCAAGGCGCGGCTTCATTTGCTACGCCCTGCCGCCACATGAAATCCGTCGCGTGAGGTCAGCCCGGTGCGGTTGCCGGCTCCTCGACCGGACCATTGGCCGGCGGAGTGGCCGGAAGCGGGGCCGAAATCTCGCTTGCCGGACGGCCAGGCCAGTACTGCAGGTCGCGCGCACCGAACTTCAGCCCCGCGGTACGCGGGTTGATGCAGCTGTCCTGCACGTCGCCCTTGCAGACCTTGTAGGTTTGGCCGTCGATGCTGACGACATCCGGCCGTCCGTCGGCTCCGCGGCTGACGATCAAGGTGGTCGGCTTGGAGTCGGAAGCAGCCTGCGGCGCCGCTTCATCGGTACCCTGTGCGAAAACGGGGCTCGCAAAAGCGGCAAGAACCAGCCCACTTGCAATTAACACATTGGTTTTCATGGCGAATTCTCCTCTTCGGATCGCGCATGATCAACCAACGGGACGTGCGACCACATGTTCCCCCTTGCCGCCGAGCCGCCCCAATACCACGCCGAACAGAGTGATGACCCCCGCCGCCGACAGGAACAGGCCCACGAGCAGAGTCTCGCCGTTTCCGCTCAGCCATTGCGCCGCGATCGGCACCAGCCCTCCGCCGACGATCCCACCCACATTGAAGGCGAGCGACACGCCGGTGTAGCGCAGCGGCACCGGGAACAGCGTCGGCAGCCAGGCCCCCAGCGGGCCGTAGGTGAAGCCCATCACCAGCAAGGCGAACGACAGCATCACCAGCACCGCGGCCAGCGTGCCGAAAGCGAGCATCGGGCCGAACATCGCGCCCAGCAGGATCGTCCCCAGTGAGCCGGTGATCAGCACGTTGCGCGAATTGGCCTGATCCGACCAGATCGCGGCGAGCACGATTCCGACCCCGAGGAAGATGTTGGCGACCAGTTCGATCGCCAGCATCGTTTCCCGGTCTCCGCCGCGCGCGGTGGTCATGTGGCCGAGCGCAAAGGCGGTCGAGAGATAGAAAATCGCAAAACACGCGACCACCGCCGCGCTGCCCGCCAGCACCGCCGGCCAATGATGCTTCAGCAATCGTCCGAAAGGCAGGCTGTGGAGCGCTTGCCGCTCCAATGCCTCGCTGAAGGCGGGCGTTTCGCCGATTCGGTATCGCACCCACAAGCCGAGCCCGACCAGCACCGCGCTCAACAGGAATGGAATGCGCCAGCCCCAGGCGATGAAATCCTTGTTCGACAGGAAAATGCCGAGCACCAGGAACAACCCGTTCGCCGCAAGGAAACCCAGCGGAGCGCCGAGCTGCGGCGCGGCACCGAAGCGCGCCTCCCAACCCTTCGGCGCGTTCTCGACCGCGAGCAGCGCGGCCCCGCCCCACTCTCCGCCCAGCCCGAACCCCTGGCCGAAGCGCAGGATGCACAGAAGCAGCGGCGCAAGGCCGCCGATCATCTGGTAGGTCGGCAGGAAGGCGATCAGCAGGGTCGATACACCCATCAGCATGAGTGATACGAACAGCGTCGACTTGCGCCCGAGCCGGTCACCGAAATGCCCGAAAGCGACCGCGCCCACCGGCCGCGCGACGAAGGCGAGACCGAAGCTCATCAGGCTGAGCAGCAGTTGCGCGCTGGCGCTTTCGGCAGGAAAGAACAGCGGCCCGAACACCAGCGCCGCGGCCGTGGCGTAGACGTAGAAATCGTAGAATTCGACTGCGGTGCCGACCAGCGCTGCCGCGAGCACGCGGGCGTGGTGCCGAAAAGGATGCCTCTCCTTCGCCATGCGGAGATGCTTGGCACAGGTGGCGCGCCCGTCAAGCTTTTCGGTAACACGGCTTGCACCCGGGGCGGATGTTCCCTAGCTGTTCACTTGCACCATGGACCTCGAAGACCCCTCTGCCCCGCATCGTTCGGGCGACGCCGTGCCGCCCTATGCCCGTGGCCTGAACCCGCCGCAGACCGAGGCCGTACTGACCACCGAAGGCCCGGTGCTGATGCTGGCCGGCGCGGGCACGGGCAAAACCGCCGCACTCACCGCGCGGCTCGCGCATCTGGTCGCGACCCGCCGCGCCTGGCCGAGCGAGATCCTGTGCGTCACCTTCACCAACCGCGCCGCGCGCGAGATGCGCCACCGGGTCGGCGGGCTGATCGGCGAGGCGGTGGAAGGCATGCCCTGGCTCGGCACCTTCCATTCGATCTGCGCCAAGATGCTGCGCCGGCATGCCGAACTTGCCGGATTGCAGTCGAACTACACGATCATCGACACAGACGACCAGCTGCGCCTGCTCAAGCAGCTGATCATCGAGAACAATCTCGACGAGAAGCGCTGGCCCGCGCGCCAGCTCGCCGGGTTGATCGACCGCTGGAAGAACCGCGGCCTGAATCCCGCCGATCTCGATGCGGCGGAGAACGAAAGCTACGCCAACGGGCGCGGCCAGCAGTTCTACGGCCTCTACCAGGATCGGCTGAAGGCGCTCAACGCCTGCGATTTCGGCGATCTGATGCTTCATATGCTGAACATCTTCCGCAAGCACCGCGAAGTGCTGGTGCAGTACCAGCAGCGCTTCAAATACATCATGGTGGACGAATACCAGGACACCAACGCGGTGCAGTATCTGTGGCTGCGGCTGCTGGCGCAGGAGCGCAAGAACATCTGCGTGGTGGGTGACGACGACCAGTCGATCTATTCGTGGCGGGGAGCGGAAGTCGCCAACATCCTGCGCTTCGAGAAGGACTTTCCAGGCGCCAAGGTGATCCGGCTGGAACAGAACTATCGCTCTACCCCCGACATCCTCGGGGCCGCCTCGGGCCTGATCGCGAGCAACAGCGAGCGGCTCGGCAAGACGTTGTGGACCGAGCTGAACGGCGGCGACAAGCTGCGCGTGATCGGCGTGTGGGACGCCCCCGAGGAAGCCCGCCGGGTCGGCGAGGAGATCGAGCGGATAGAACGCGAAGGCGCGAACCTCGAACAGGTCGCGATCCTCGTGCGTGCCCAGTACCAGACCCGCGAGTTCGAGGATCGCTTCATCCAGATCGGGCTCAATTACCGGATCATCGGCGGCTTCCGCTTTTACGAGCGCGCCGAGATTCGCGATGCGCTCGCCTATCTGAGGGTGATCGCGCAGCCGCAGGACGACCTCGCCTTCGAGCGGATCCACAACCAGCCGAAGCGCGGGCTCGGCGCGAAGGCGCTCGAAGCGATGCACCGCCATGCGCGGGCGACCGGCCTTCCGCTTGCCGCGGCGGCGCTCCAGCTTGCCGACACCGACGAATTGCCCAAGCGCGCACGGGAGACGATCGGCGGGCTGATGGGCAGCTTCCTGCGCTGGCGCGACCTCGCCCCACAGGTGGCCCCGGCAGAGCTGTTGCGCACGGTGCTGGAGGAAACCGGCTATACCGCGATGCTGCAGGCGGAACGCAGCGCCGAAGCTTCCGGCCGGCTCGACAACCTCACCGAGCTCGGCCGCGCGATGGAGGAATACGAAACGCTCGGCGACTTCCTCGAACACGTCAGCCTGGTGATGGACAACGACGCCAATGACGACGACGAGAAGGTCACGATCATGACCATGCACGCCGCCAAGGGCCTGGAATTCGACAATGTCTTCCTGCCGGGCTGGGAGGAAGGCGTGTTCCCCAGCCAGCGGGCGCTCGACGAGGGCGGGCTGGCAAGCCTCGAGGAGGAGCGGCGACTCGCCTATGTCGCGATCACCCGCGCGAGACGCCATTGCACGATCCTCCACGCCTCGAACCGCCGCATCTACGGCCAGTGGACCAGTTCGATCCCTTCGCGCTTCATCGCCGAGCTGCCGCCGGCGCATATCGACCAGCAGACCACCCTCACCGGCGGCGCCTCGCTATGGCGCGCGAACTGGAGCGAGCAGGACGATCCCTTCGCTCATGTCAGCCGTGACCGGCCGGACCGTTCGCAATCCCGCGGGCCCGGCTGGCAGCGCGCGCTTTCGACCGGCTACGACGCCGCGCCCAAGCGGCTTGCCGAACCGGGCCGCAGCGCCGCGAGCTACGCCGCCAAGCCGCGCGGAGACATCGCGATCGGCGCCCGGGTGTTCCACGAAAAGTTCGGCTATGGCGAGGTCGTCGGCCAGGAAGGCAACAAGCTCGAGATCGAATTCGAGCAATCGGGCCGCAAGCGGGTGATCGACAGCTTCGTCCAACTTGCGGAGTGACCCGCTAGACCGTCCCGTTCACCAGCTTGCGGGTCGGCGCGGCGCGGCATCTGGCCTGCACGGCCTCGATGTCGCGGATGAAGATGGTGTTCTGGCCGCCGCGTTCGGCCGCCTCGATCGTCCGGCTCTTCCAATCGTACCGGCAGGGCGTGAAGCCGTGCTTGCGCATGCGGGCAATGATCGCATCGTCAGACGATCCGTAGCGCTCGCCCGAACCATTGGTTTCCATCAGGACCGCCTGCACCTCCGGCGCACCGAGTACCGTTGTGCCACCGGCCAGGACCGGAATCTCGTGGCCCTCGACGTCGATCTTGATCACCGCCGGAAGGCGCGGAGCGCACAGCAAGTCGAGCGTGGTGACCGGCACCGTGACGCTGGGCAGGTTCTCTCCCGGAAGCAAAACGCGGTTCATCGTATCGAGGCCGCTGGTAAAGCGGATTTCGCCGGGCGCATCCGAAACCCCTGCGCACACTGTTTCGACCCGTTCCTCGATCCCATTGAGGCGGACATTGGCCTGCAGCCGTGCGTAGGTGGCCGGCAGGGGCTCGACCCCGATCGCACTCGCGCCGACCGCCCCGGCGGCGAGTACCGTGTAGCTGCCGACATTTGCCCCGATATCGACGAACAGATCTTCGGGCCGCAGCGCGTGAAGCACGAATGCCATGTCGTCGGGCTCGTGCAGGCCGGAGTACCAATTGCCGGTCGCGCCGGTCATCCCGCGTTGCACCAGGAGCCGCGTATCGTCGACGAACGGCAGCGCCACGGGAGCAGAGATCAGCCGGCTGGCGAGTTGCCAGCGAACGAAGCGGCCCACGGCCTTGGCGGGCGCGTCGCGATTGAGGGGATGGGAGGCAATGAAACGAAGCAGCCTGAACAGGTTCACGTCGAAGCCCCCGGCTGTTCTCAAGGGAAACTTGCCGGTCGCAGTGCGAAACGGTCAGGCTGCAGCATATTGGATGACGGCGGCGGCCGCAACCGCTCCGGCCCGATTTCGGCTCAGCTGACGGACGTTCCGAGGAAACTCGGCACCGGACCGTTCCAGCCACCCTCATCCCCATCGTCCACCGGTACCGGACGCGGCTTCTCGCGACGTTTTTCCGTACGCGGAGAGGGGTCGGGGCGATCTTCACGCGGCGCATCGCCGGTGCGAGGCTTGCGCGATTCGCGTTCCGGCGCACGTTCTCTCGGCCGGCGCGCCGGCTTTTCGGTGGCCTCCGGCTGGCTTTCCCGCGCATCGCCGGACGCGACGGCGAAGACCGGGATCTGCCCCCCGGTCAGCTTCTCGACGCTTTCGATCGCCTCCACATCCTCCGGCGCGACTAGGGTAAACGCCCGCCCCTTGGCTCCGGCACGGCCGGTGCGCCCGACCCGGTGGACGTAGTCGTCCGGGTGCCACGGCGTGTCGAAGTTGAACACATGGCTGACGCCCTTGATGTCCAGCCCGCGGGCGGCGACGTCGGAGGCGACGAGAATGTTGATCTTGCCTTCCTTGAACAGCGCCAGTTCGGCCAGGCGGCTCGACTGGTCCATGTCGCCGTGGATCTCGCCGACCTTGAAGTGGTGGCGCTTGAGGCTCTTGGCCAGTTCGCGCACCGTGGTCTTGCGGTTGCAGAAGACGATCGCAGTGCTGACGTTGTCGGTCTCGAGCAGATGGCGCAGCGCCTCGCGCTTCTCACGCGACTTCACGAAGACCTTGTGCTGGGCGATGTTCTCGTTGGTGCTCGCCGGGCGGGCGACCTCGATATATTTCGGGTTCGACAGGAACTTGTCGGCCAGCTTCTTGATCGGCGGCGGCATCGTCGCGGAGAACAGCAGCGTCTGGCGATTGGGCGGCAGCTTGGTGCAGATGAACTCGATGTCGGGGATGAACCCCATGTCGAGCATGCGGTCGGCCTCGTCGATCACCAGCAGGTCGCAGCCGGTGAGCAGGATCTTGCCCCGCTCGAACAGATCCATCAGCCTGCCCGGGGTCGCGATCAACACGTCGACGCCTTCGTTCAGCGCCTTCACCTGATCGCCCATCTGCACGCCGCCGATCAGCAGCGCCATCTTGAGATCGTGGTTCTTGCCGTATTTCTCGAAGTTCTCGGCCACCTGCACCGCCAGTTCGCGGGTCGGTTCGAGGATCAGCGAGCGCGGCATCAGCGCGCGGCGGCGGCCGTGGGCGAGGATGTCGATCATCGGCAGCACGAAGCTGGCGGTCTTGCCCGTGCCCGTCTGCGCGATCGCGATCAGGTCCTTCATCATCTGGACCTGCGGGATCGCCTGCGCCTGGATCGGCGTGGGCGTGTCGTAGCCGGCGGCTTCCACCGCGGCGAGCAATTCGTCAGACAGGCCGAGATCGGCAAATTTCATAAGCAAAAGTGTCCGGATTGGGAGCGGGCGCTGATGCACCCTGCCCCTGCAAAACCCGCCCGCCCAAAAAGCACGCGGAAAACCGCCGCGCCCTATCGCGATGCGGACGGGAAAGTCAAGGAAAGTGCGGTATCAGTCCCGCACTGCGACGAGTTGACGAAACTGCTTCAACTGGCATTTCGAGCCCGAGCGCGAATGGATCTTGTCGCGCTTGGCGCAAAGCTGCCCATCCTCCTGCCGCTCGATATAGAAGCCCGAGTAGAAATCGCGCGAGCTGCAAGCCTTTTCCAGCGCGACGCTGATGATCCGGCGATCGCGCATGAACAGCAGCAGCTTGTTGTCCTGTCCGGTCTGCACCCCGACGATCCCCTGCGCCGCCACGCAGGAGCCGATCTTGCGCTCCTCGATATGCGCGGTCGGGCGGGCGCCCTGCGGCAGCGAGGCAAGCAATTGCTCGTCGGTGCGCGGCGGGCGGGGGGTGATCCGGATGGTGATGCTCTGCTCGATCCGGACCTGCGCGGCCTCGGCCGGCTGCATCGCCTTGGTCAGCGGCTGATCGGGCGCGGCGCTCTGCGGGCCGAGGTCCAGCGGAGCCCCCACCTCCGACGCGTCGAATACCAGCCGCGCGGCATCGTCTCCCGACGCATTCGGCAGGCCGGGCGCGTCGGCCATGCCTGCCGGAAGAAGCAGGGCAAGCGGCGCAAGGAAGGCGGCAATGGTGTTCATCGCTCAGTTTCGGTTCGAGGGCCCCTGTAAACCCGACGTGCAAGTAAACCCCGCGTACACGCCCCCTTGCAAGCTTCGCTTGAACAATGGCTTAACCTCTCACGGTCCGCTTGCAAGCGCGAGCGCCGCAAGGGCTGGCATGGCCCACGGCAAATGTGCGATAGGCCGCGCGCAATGTCCGACCACCACGCCTTTCTCGACGAAGCCGCTGCCCTGCTCGGCCCGCGCGGCCTGACCCGCGATCCCGAACTGATGGAGCCGTGGCTGACCGACTGGCGCGGGCGCTTTCACGGTGCCGCGCTTGCGCTCGCCTCGCCCGGATCGACGCAGGAGGTCGCCGCGCTGGTCAAGCTTTGCGCGAAGCACGCAGTGGCGATCGTCCCGCAGGGAGGCAACAGCGGCATGTGCGGCGGCGCGACGCCCGACGGTAGCGGCAATGCAATCCTGCTTTCGCTGCGGCGGATGAACGCGATCCGCTCATTCGACGAGCAGGCCCGCCAGGCGGTATGCGAGGCCGGCGTGATCCTGCAGACCTTTCACGAAGCGGCCGAAGCCAAGGGCCTGCGCTTTCCGCTGACCCTCGGCGGCAAGGGCTCGGCCACGATCGGCGGGCTGATCTCGACCAATGCCGGCGGCACCCAGGTGCTGCGCCATGGCTCGATGCGCGCCCAAGTGCTGGGAATCGAGGCGGTGCTGGCGGACGGCAGCGTGTTCGACAGTCTCGTCGCGCTGAAGAAGGACAACCGCGGATTCGATCTCAAGCAATTGCTGATCGGGTCCGAGGGCACGCTCGGCATCGTCACCGCGGCCACGCTTGCGCTGGTGCCCGCGGTCGCCGACCGGGTCGTACTGTGGGCCGGGGTCGCCTCGCTCAAGGCCGCGCGTGCCTTGCTGCTCCATTGCGAAGCGCTGGCCGGCGACGCGCTCGAGGGGTTCGAGGTGCTCGCGCAGAGCACGCTGGACGATGTCGTCGCGCATGTTCCCGGCTCGCGCCGGCCGCTCGCGGGCCGCCATGCCTGGCATGCGCTGATCGAGTTGGTGGCAGATCGTTCCGGTGCAGAGCGCCTCGGGGCGCTTGCCGAAGACCTGCTCGCGTCGGCGTTCGAGCAGGGCCTGCTCGAAGACGCGGTGATTTCCTCGAATGAGGCCCAGGCCGAAGCCTTCTGGCAATTGCGCGACGAGATCGCCCCGGCCGAGCGGGCAAAGGGCCCCGCGGTGCAGCATGACATCTCGGTCGCGGTCGAACGGATGCCCGAATTCGTGGACCAGGCGGTTCCGCTGCTGGAGGCCGCATGGCCGGGGACCGAAGCGGTGGCCTTCGGCCATCTCGGCGACGGCAACGTCCATTTTCACGTAATCGCTCCGCCGGGCGTCGATCCGCTCGCCTGGCAGCGGAGCGACGGGAAGGCAATCAGCCGCCAGGTCTATGATCTGGTGACGAAATGGCACGGCTCGATCTCGGCCGAGCACGGCATCGGCCAGCTCAAGCGCGACGAGTTGGCCCGGCTGGGCGATCCGGTTTCGCTGGCGATGATGCGGGCGGTCAAGCACGCGCTGGATCCGGCCGGCCTGCTCAATCCGGGCAAGCTCGTCTGACTTGCACCTGACACGCGCAGGCCGTAAAGCGCCCGCTCGAATTCGCGGGATCCCCCGTATGGTGACGTTTTCGACCGGAGAGATGCGATGGCCTCGGCGCCAAACAACCTGCCTTTGTTCTACAAGGATCTGATGCCGCTCAACATGCGCGACCATGAAAAATGGCGCGCGCGCCGCAGCGAAACCGCCCCGTGGATGGTCGGCCAGCATGCGATCCCGCTGACGGTCGACGAATTCGTGCTGGCGCAGCGCGATTATCCGATCGTGTTCTCCTCGGGCGACAATCCGGTTCCGCTTGCGCTGTTCGGGCTCAACGAGGGCGTGAACGTCTACGTCAACGACGACGGCACGGTCCAGGGCGACTCCACCTATGTTCCGGCCTATGCCCGGCGCTATCCCTTCATGCTCGCGCGGATGGACGCCAACAGCGAAACGATGACGCTGTGCTTCGACCCTGCCTCCGGCCTGCTCGGCGAGTTCGACGATGGCGAAGTGCTGTTCGAAGCGGGCGGCGCAGCGACCGAGCACACCCAGAACGTGCTCAAGTTCTGCGAGGATTTCGAGCACGCGGGCCAGCGCACCCAAGCCTTCATGGATGAACTCAAGAAGCACGACCTGCTGATCGAGGGTGAGGTCGGGATCACCCAGGAAGGCGTCGAGCAGCCGTTCATCTATCGCGGCTTCCAGCTCATCAATCGCGAGAAGTTCGGCGAAGTGCGCGGCGACGTGCTGCGCACCTGGAACCAGAACGGCTTCCTGGTGCTGGTGCACGCCCATTTCTTCTCGCTCGATCTGATGCGGATCATCTTCGCGCGCCAGACTCAGCAGGGCAAGGGCCCGGGCGCGGAGTTCGTCGCGAACCGCGCGGCGGCCGCAGAGCCCGAAAAGAAGTCCAAGAAGTAAGGATAGGCCGCGCGTTTCTGCCGATTTCAAAAATGCAGGCTCGACGGGCTTGCATTTGGCAGCGCGGTCATTATCTTTGGTTGGTCCGGTGAAGCTTCCCTCATGGCTCCGCTGGATAAGCACGCGAGAGCGTGCTTCCTCCCTGTACCTTGGCCGCCTCGTGCATTGCACGAGGCGGTTTTTTATCGCCTGCTGACGCCGCCACAGTCCCCGGCAGGGCTATTCCGCCGCCTGCGGAAGTTGGCTGGAACGGCCGAGCGCCGCGACTTCTACAGCCAGCCGGCGGACCAGCGCGATCAGCGTAGCGACGACCGCGCCGCGATTCTCGCTCGGCTCGGCCAGCCGTGCGTCAAGATAGGTGCTGCGGCAGATTTCGATCTGCACCGCGTGCAGCCCCCATTCGAGCGCAGCGTGGCGATCCAGCACGTAACCGCCCGCATAGGGCCGGTTGTGCGCCGCCCGGCGCGACTGAAGATTGAATTCATCGAAGGCGGCCGCGCACAGCGCGCCGTCGCACGATGCTCCGAATCGGTCGCCCAGCACGAATTCCGGCGCCGGCTCACCCGTCCCGCGGGCGCTTAGCGGCGGCATCGAATGCAGGTCGATCAGCAACGCGGCACCCCACCGGTCGCGAATCCGGCGCAGGCACTCCTCGATCGCCGCATGGTAGGGCCGGTGGATACCCTCGATCCTGGCGTCCAACTCGGATTCCTCTATCCGCGCCTTCCACAATTCGCCGATCCCCGGCAAACGCCGCGGAACCAACCCGAGGCCGCTGCGCGCGCGGCGGCCGACCCGGCCCGAACCGCGCCCCGGAGGCGCACCCCGCCGCAGCATGTCCCAGTCCATCTCCTCGACCGCACGGTTGAGATCGATCATCGCGCGCGGCGCATGCGCGATCAGCAGACTCGCGCCGGTCTCGCGCGCGATCGCCCCCGCAAGCAGATCGACGTAGCGGTCTTCCAGCTTGATCGCCGCCTCGCCCGGCGAGCGCATCCGCTCCAACAGGTTGTCCGGGTAGACCCGGCCCGCGTGCGGCACCGCGATCAGGATGGGTATCGGCGACGGGTCGCGCCGGGTCAGGCTGAAGGCCGGCCTGCCGGGGGCGCCCGGGATCGAGCCGCCGGTGACGGTCCGTGAGTCGCAAGGCTGGGGAATTTGGTCCACGATATACGTTAGCTAACTCCCTTTTTCCCTGTGTCAAAGCTGGTCAGCGCGAAAACCGGGCGAGATTGTTAACGGGCGATAGGCTATGGGGGTTTACCACCTTGATGAGAGAGACAGGCATGAGGCGAATCCTGCTGGCCGAGGATGAAGAGGCCATGCGCACCTATCTGGCGCGCGCACTCGAAAACGCAGGATACGACGTTGTCGCGGTCGATCGTGGAACCGCCGCGCTGCCGCTGCTCGAAGACGGCGCGTTCGACCTGCTGCTGTCGGACATCGTGATGCCCGAGATGGACGGTATCGAACTTGCCCAGCGCTGCGGCGAGGTCAGCCCGCGGACCAAGGTGATGTTCATCACCGGATTCGCGGCGGTGACGCTCAAGGCCAGCCGCGAGACTCCGCATGCCAACGTGCTGTCGAAGCCGTTCCATCTGCGCGACCTGGTGCTGGAGGTGGAGCGTATTTTCGAGGATCAGGCTTCTGCGTCGCTCTGATCCCAAACGACCCCTTGCAAGCTGCGCGGGCCGCCGCTAAAGCGCCCGCCTGCCGGGGCAACCGGCACACCGATGGTGCGGGCGTATAGCTCAGTGGTAGAGCACTATGTTGACATCGTAGGGGTCGCAAGTTCAATCCTTGCTACGCCCACCATCGCTCAGGAAACCCGCCCGCAACGGCGGGTTTTCTTGTTTTTGGCCCGGAGTCGGCCCCTGTCCTTGCACCGCTGACTTAGCCTGCTAAGAGGCCGCAATACTTCCTATCGAAAGGCAGCGGGCACCCCTTATGGCGAAGATCAAGGTTGCGACCCCGGTCGTCGAAATCGACGGCGACGAAATGACGCGGATCATCTGGCAGTGGATTCGCGAAAGGCTGATCCAGCCCTATCTCGACATCGACCTGATCTACTACGACCTCTCGGTCGAAAAGCGCGACGAGACCGACGACCAGATCACGATCGACGCGGCCGAGGCGATCAAGCAGTACGGCGTGGGCGTGAAGTGCGCCACCATCACCCCGGACGAGGCCCGCGTCACCGAATTCGGCCTCAAGCAGATGTGGAAGAGCCCCAACGGCACGATCCGCAACATCCTCGGCGGCACGATCTTCCGCGAACCGATCGTGATCTCCAACGTGCCGCGGCTGGTGCCGGGCTGGACCGATCCGATCGTGGTCGGCCGCCACGCCTATGGCGACCAGTACCGCGCGACCGACTTCCTGGTCCCCGGCAAGGGCAAGCTGCGCCTGGTGTTCGAGGGCGAGGACGGCACGGTCATCGACCGCGAGGTGTTCCAGTTCCCGTCGAGTGGCGTCGCCATGTCGATGTACAATCTCGACGATTCGATCATGGATTTCGCCCGCGCGAGCTTCAACTACGGGCTCGATCGCAAGTGGCCGGTCTACCTCTCGACCAAGAACACCATCATCAAGGCCTATGACGGGCGCTTCAAGGACCTGTTCCAGCAGGTGTTCGACAGCGAGGGCTTCAAGGAGAAGTTCGCCGAGGCGAACATCACCTACGAACACCGCCTGATCGACGACATGGTCGCCGCCGCGCTCAAGTGGAGCGGCAAGTTCGTCTGGGCCTGCAAGAACTACGACGGCGACGTGCAGTCCGACGTCGTGGCGCAGGGCTTCGGCAGCCTCGGGCTGATGACCAGCGTGCTGATGACGCCCGACGGCAAGACGATCGAGGCCGAAGCCGCGCACGGCACCGTCACCCGCCACTATCGCCAGCACCAGCAGGGCAAGGCGACCAGCACCAACCCGATCGCCAGCATCTTCGCCTGGACCCGCGGCCTCATCTATCGCGGCCGGTTCGACAACACGCCCGACGTGGTGCGCTTCGCCGAGACGCTCGAGAAGGTCTGCGTCGAGACCGTCGAAGGCGGCAAGATGACCAAGGACCTCGCGCTGCTGATCGGGCCCGACCAGCCGTGGATGACGACCGAGCAGTTCTTCGAGGCGATCGTCGAGAATCTCGAAGCCGAAATGGCCACCTGGGCCTGAGCCCGCGGCATAAAAACCGATCCGGGAGGGGTGACAAGCGCGTCCCCCCTCCCCTACCCTCGCCGGCATGACCAACGGCGAATTCTCCTCGTCCTTCCTTTCCGATGCGCTGGTGATTCTCGGCGCGGCCGGGATCGTGATCCCGGTGTTCGCCCGGTTCCGCATCACCCCGGTGATCGGATTCATCCTGGTAGGCGTCGCGGTCGGCCCGCACGGGCTCGGCCTGCTGGTGCCGCAGAACCCGTGGCTCGGCAATTTCACCATCACCAACGATGAGGCGCTCGAGCCTTTCGCCGAATTCGGCATCATCCTGCTGCTGTTCACCATCGGGCTTGAGCTGTCGTTCAACCGCCTGTGGGAAATGCGGCGGCTGGTGTTCGGCCTCGGCGCGCTCGAACTGCTGATCATCTCGGCTCTGCTGGCCGGTTTCCTGGCCGCGACCGGCCAGTACTGGAGCGGCGCGCTCGGGCTCGGCCTGGCGCTCGCACTCTCCTCCACCGCGCTGGTGCTGCAGATTTCCGGCACCCAGACCCCGGTGGGCAAGGCCGCGCTGAGCATGCTGCTGTTCGAAGACATCGCAATCGTGCCGATCATCTTCCTGCTGGGCGCGCTCGCGCCCAATGCCGGCAGCGAAGGGATCGACGGATTGGTGACGACCCTGTGGCAGGGCGGGCTGGTGGTCGCGGTGTTGCTGGTTCTCGGGCGCTTCGCCCTGCCCCCGCTGTTCGCCCAGGCGGCCCGGACCAAGAGCCCGGAACTGTTCCTCTCGGCGAGCCTGCTGGTGGTGATCGGGGCAAGCCTGGCGACCGCCGCGACCGGCCTCTCGCCGATCGTCGGCGCGCTGATCGCCGGGCTGCTGATCGCCGAGACCGAATATCACGTCGAGGTCGAGCACATCACCGAGCCGTTCAAGGGGCTCGCGCTGGGGGTGTTCCTGCTCACGGTCGGCATGGAGATCGACCTGATGACGATCTGGCGCAATCTCGGCCCGATCCTGCTGGCGGTGATCGGGGTGCTGGCGCTCAAGGCGATCGTCACCGGCGTGCTGCTGCGGCTGATGGGCGCGCGCCGCGGGACCGCGACCGAGACCGGGCTGCTGATGGCGAGCCCTTCGGAAACCACGCTGATCGTGCTCACCGCAGCCAGCCAGGCGCTGCTGATCGACGCGGAGACCGCGCAGTTCTGGCAGATCGTCACCGCCATCGGCCTGACCGTGACGCCGATCCTCGCCCGGCTCGGGCGAGTGATCGGGCGACGGGTCGAACCGGTGCCTCCGCTCGACGAGGTCGTCAGCGAGCCGGGGCGGCCCAACGTGGTGGTGGTCGGCTTCGGGCGGGTCGGCCGGCTGGTGGCCGACATGCTCGCCGCCCATGGCCGGCCCTATATCGGGGTCGACGGCGACGCGGACATCATCGAGCGCGCCCGGCGCGACGGGTACAACGCAACCTTCGGCGATGCGACGCGCGCCAAGACGCTCGAGCGCCTCGGGATCGCCCAGGCGCCCGCGGTGGTGCTGACGATGGACCAGCCGGTGCTGGCCCAGCGGCTGGTGCGCAAATTGCGGCAGGACTACCCCGAACTGCTGATCATCGCGCGGGCGCGCGACACCGATCATGCCGCCCTGCTCTACCGCAGCGGCGCAACCCATGCCGTGCCCGAGACGCTGGAGAGCTCGCTCCAGCTGTCCGAGGCGGTGCTGGTCGATCTTGGGGTGGCGATGGGCCCGGTGATCGCCTCGATCCACGAGAAGCGCGACGAATTCCGGATCAAGCTCCAGCAGGATGCGGCGCTGGAGCACAAGCCGAAGCTGCGGACGAGCACGGCCGAAGGGTGAATCCGGGCAATACGGGGTTACACAAGTTACACCCTGTCACCCTGTGCGCGCGCCGCTCTCGTGCGCCGATTTCCGTCGCTTTCCGGCCCGCATGACAGGGTGACACCCCTGCGGAAGGGAATCGCGAGGGGGTGTCCCTGCAAAGAGGTTCGAAGGGCAAGGTTCTACGACGTCAAAGAGCCGCCGTGACCCTTGCACATCCGCCAGCGTGTAGGAAAATGGTTTCCGGGCGAGCGCGGCCGCCGAGCGCTTCTGGGCCAACCGAGCGCTCCGGAACGCGCTTCGACCGGGCCGAGCGCCTCAGTCCGGCGCATGCCCGGCCGCTTCCTCCTCGCCCCTCGCGACCGCCAGCCCGAAGGCCTCCTTCGCCGGCTTGATCGTGCCGATCTTCCACCCGTCTTCGCCCGTGCCGATGGTCGCGACGAAGGTCCGGCCTTTGGGCCGCAGGCGGATGTGCTGGGTTTCGGGCGTGCGCTCGCCGTCGGTGAAATAGTAGACCACCCCGTCGAAGGCGAACTCCTCGCCGTCGCGGCGCAGCTCGGCAATGGTGGTCTCGTTGCACCAGCCTTCGCACAGGACGTATTCGACCATGTGCTTGCCGCCCCGATCGTAGAAGCGGGCTTCGAGTCCGCCGAGATCGCCCGTTTCGGCCGACATGCGGACATTGCCGTAAATGCCCGAGGGCCACTGCGCTTCCTTTGCGGACAGCGGTGAAGCGGCAAGGCTCAGCGCGGCGAACGGCCACGCCCGGCGCATCAGGCGAGCGCCGCCTTCACCGCTTCGATCGCATCGGCCGCCTTCGACCCGTCGGGACCGCCGCCCTGCGCCATGTCGGGCCGGCCGCCGCCGCCCTGCCCGCCGAGCGCCTCGACGCCCGCGCGGACCAGCTTGACCGCGTCGAACTTGCCGGTGAGATCGTCGGTGACCGCAGCGGCGATCGCCGCCCGCCCCTCGTTGACCGCGACGATCGCGGCGACGCCCGAGCCCATGCGCTTCTTGGCTTCGTCGAGCAGGCCGCGCAGTTCCTTCGCTTCCAGGCCCTCGATCACCTGGCCGGAGAACTTCACCCCGGCGATATCCTCGTCGGCCGGGCCGGCGGCGGAGGCCCCGCCCCCGCCGAGCGCCAGCGCCTTCTTGGCCTCGGCCAGTTCGCGCTCGAGCCGCCGGCGCTCGTCCACCAGCGCGGCGACCCGCGCGTCGACCTCCTCGGGCGAGGTCTTGAGCGTCGTGGCGATGGACTTGAGCGCGTCCTCGCGCGCAACCAGCCACTGGCGTGCCGCCTCGCCGGTCAGCGCCTCGATCCGGCGCACGCCGGAGGAGACCGCGCTTTCCGACACGATCCGGAACAGGCCGATATCGCCGGTAGCGCGGACATGGGTGCCGCCGCACAGTTCGACCGAATAGTTGCGGCCCGAGCCGCCGGTGCTGCCCATCGACAGCACGCGGACCTCGTCGCCGTATTTCTCGCCGAACAGCGCCATCGCACCGGCCTCGATCGCCTCGTCGGGGCTCATCAGGCGGGTGTCGACCGGGTCGTTGTGGCGGATCTCGGCATTCACCTCGGCCTCGATCAGCGCGATTTCCTCGGGCGTCAGCGCCTTGGGATGCGAGAAGTCGAACCGCAGCCGGTCCTCGGCGACCAGCGAACCTTTCTGCGTGACATGCTCGCCGAGATGGTTGCGCAGTGCCGCGTGGAGCAGATGGGTCGCCGAATGGTTGGCGCGAACCGCGTCGCGCCGCGCCACATCCACTTCGAGGTGGACCGTGTCGCCCAGCTTGATCGTGCCGCTTTCGACCTTGCCCTGCATCGCGTGCAGGCGGCCGAGCGGTTTCGAAGTGTCCGAAACCGCGATCCGCAGGCCGGACCCGCCGCTGATGACGCCGGCATCGCCGACCTGTCCGCCGCTTTCGCCGTAGAAGGGAGTCTGGTTGGTCAGCACGACCACCTCGCTGCCGGCTTCGGCCGACTGCGCTTCCTTGCCGCCGACAACCAGCGCGACGACCTGGCCTTCGCCGCCGGTCGAGGCATAGCCGGTAAATTCGCTCGCGCCCTCGCGCTCGGCAATGTCGAACCACACATCTTCATCCGCCGCGGCGCCCGAGCCCTTCCAGGCCGCGCGCGCGGCCGCCTTCTGCTGGGCCATCGCGGCATCGAAGCCGGCCTTGTCGACGCCGATCCCCCGGGCGCGCAGCGCATCCTCGGTGAGATCGTAGGGGAAACCATAGGTGTCGTAGAGCTTGAACGCCGTCTCGCCCGGAAGCTCGGCGCCTTCGGTCATGCCGCCGGTCGCTTCGTCGAGCAGCTTGAGGCCCTTGTCGAGCGTCTGGCGGAACCGGGTTTCCTCGCGCTCCAGCACGTCCTCGATCAGGGTCTGGGCGCGCACCAGCTCGGGATAATGCTGGCCCATCTCGGTCACCAGCGCGGGCACCAGCCGGTGCATCAGCGGCTCTTTCGCGCCGAGCAGATGCGCATGGCGCATCGCGCGGCGCATGATCCGGCGCAGCACGTAGCCGCGGCCCTCGTTCGACGGCAGCACCCCGTCGGCCAGCAGGAAGCTGGTCGAACGCAGGTGATCCGCGATCACCCGGTGGCTCGCGACCATGTCGGGCGCGGCATTCGCGGTCAGGTCTTCCGATGCGGCGATCAGCGCCTTGAAGGTGTCGGTCTCGAACACCGAATGCACGCCCTGAAGGACGGTCGAAATGCGTTCGAGCCCCATGCCCGTATCGATCGACGGGCGCGGCAGGTCGCCGACGATTTCGTCGTTCGCCTGCACGTATTGCATGAACACGAGGTTCCAGATCTCGACGAAGCGGTCGCCGTCCTCGTCGGGCGAGCCCGGGGGGCCGCCGGCGATGGAAGGCCCGTGGTCCCAGAAGATCTCCGAGCACGGGCCGCACGGACCGTCGGAGCCCATCGCCCAGAAATTGTCCTTGGTCGCGATGCGGATGATCCGCTCGTCGGGCAGGCCGGCGATGCGTTTCCACAGATCCCACGCCTCGTCGTCGGTATGATAGACGGTGACCGACAGCCGGTCCTTCGCCAGGCCGTATTCTTGCGTGACGAGGTTCCACGCGAGTTCGATCGCGCGTTCCTTGAAATAGTCGCCGAAGGAGAAATTGCCGAGCATCTCGAAGAAGGTCAGGTGCCGGGCGGTGTAGCCGACATTGTCGAGATCGTTGTGCTTGCCCCCGGCCCGGACGCATTTCTGCGAACTGGCTGCGCGCGGGGCGGGCGCGGCCTCCAGCCCGGTGAAGATGTTCTTGAACGGGACCATGCCCGCATTGACGAACATCAGCGTCGGATCGTTATAGGGCACCAGCGGCGCCGAGGCCGTCACCTGGTGCCCGTTGGCCCCGAAATAATCGAGGAATGTGCGGCGGATTTCGTTCGACGAATTCATGAGCGGGGAACTAGGGAATGCGGGCGACGGCGACAAGTGCCTTAACCGCGCCGGACGGTGCCATTGCGGCGATCAGCCGCGCCTGGCGGTGACGATCCAGGCCGCAGCGCTCATCGCGATCAGTCCGTCGATCACGCGGGGAGCAAGCCAGACGCGCAGGCGCGCGAACAGCATGTCGCGCTCGGCGGGCGTCATCGCGGCCGCGGCGGCGGCGAACGGGCCGATGGTGGAGAAATAGCCCATCGCGTCCTCGAGCGGATCGTCGCCGCTTCCGACCACCATCGCAAACTCGAACGGCGCGAAATTCACCGCACCCCAGCCGCCCGCGGTGAGGATCGCGCGGACATGCTCGGGATCGGCGAAAGCCATCGGCCCCGGCGCATGCGGATCGCGCGGCGCGGACGGCGGCGGCAGCAGGCTCTCCGGACCCGAGAAGAGCTCGTTCTCGGCCGGGCTGCGAAAGCACGAGAACAGCAGCCCGGCGCCGGGCGCGGAAATGCGGGCCAGATGGGCGAAGGCGCCGACCGGGTCGTCGAAGAACATCACCCCGTGGCGCGAGACCAGCAGTTCGGGTGCGAAGCCGGACGGCGGCGCGAAGGTGGAGGCGTCGGCGGTTTCGAAAGCGGCGTTGACGAGATTCTGGCCGCGTTCGCGCGCGACCTCGATCAGTTCGGGGGAAATATCGACCCCGAGCACCGGCACTCCCGGGCGTCCGCGCGCGATCGCCAGCGACAGTTCGCCCGCCCCGCAACCGACGTCGAGCACGCTGCCGAAAGCGAATTCGCGGGTGCGGGCCAGCAGCGCCTCGGTCAGCCCGCCCCAGCTCCGGTCGGTGCGCCGCCACTCGGAGGCCCAACCGCGGCCGGTGCGGCCCTGCCAGTCGTGTGCGGACGTCATTGCCGGCCTCCCTCGATATACCAGGCGACACACCTAACCGCGGCCGGCTGCGGGCACCAGAGCACCCGCGCCGCAAATGCGGAAAAGCCGGCCCGGGCTCCCCGCAGGGGGTCCCGGCACCGGCTTCGTTCCACAAGCCCCGCGCCCGAAGAGCGCAGCGCTTCTTGAGGATCAGTCTTCGGAGTCCTCGTCAGGCCCCGCCATCATCTCCTCGGCAACCTGATCGGTGCGGCCGCGGATCGCGGCTTCCAACCGGGCGCAAACTTCAGGATTGTCCTTCAGATACTGCTTCGAATTCTCGCGGCCCTGGCCGATCCGGATGCTGTCGTAGCTGAACCACGCACCCGACTTCTCGACCACCCCGGCCTTGACCCCGAGATCGAGGATCTCGCCGACCTTCGAGATGCCTTCGCCGTACATGATGTCGAATTCGACCTGCTTGAACGGCGGCGCGACCTTGTTCTTGACCACTTTCACGCGGGTCGCGTTGCCGACGATCTCGTCGCGCTCCTTGATCTGGCCGGTGCGGCGGATGTCGAGCCGGACCGAAGCGTAGAACTTCAGCGCATTGCCGCCGGTGGTGGTTTCGGGATTGCCGTACATCACCCCGATCTTCATGCGCAGCTGGTTGATGAAGATCACCATGCAGCGCGAACGGCTGATCGAGCCGGTCAGCTTGCGCAGGCTCTGCGACATCAGGCGGGCCTGCAGGCCGACGTGGCTGTCGCCCATCTCGCCCTCGATCTCGGCCCGCGGCACCAGCGCGGCGACCGAATCGACCACCAGCACGTCGATCGCGTTCGAACGCACCAGCGTGTCGGTGATCTCGAGCGCCTGCTCGCCGGTATCGGGCTGCGAGACGATCAGTTCGTCGATATTGACCCCGAGCTTCTTCGCATAGACCGGGTCGAGCGCGTGCTCGGCGTCGATGAAGGCGGCGGTGCCGCCGTTCTTCTGCGCTTCGGCGATCACATGCAGCGCGAGCGTGGTCTTGCCCGAGCTTTCCGGCCCGTAGACCTCGATCACCCGGCCGCGCGGCAATCCGCCGATCCCGAGCGCGATATCGAGCCCGAGCGAGCCGGTGGAGATCGCTTCGATCTCCATCGTTTCCTTGCTGCCCAGCTTCATCGCGCTGCCCTTGCCGAACGCGCGGTCGATCTGCGCGAGGGCGGCGTCGAGCGCCTTCTGACGGTCCACGTTGTCTTCCTTGTCCACGAGCTTCAGATTCGTCGCCATGTATGGCCTCCATCTGCCTAGAGAAGGCTGACCGGGAAGGTCAACTGGAAGCCCATGTATCCGATTTGTTCCATGAGAACAAGAGTGGAACGAAAATTTTTGCGACCCGGATAAGGCACGCGGTTCCGCGGGTTTCATTCGCTCCCTTCGGCGGAGCGTTGTTCCCAAGCAATTTTTGCGGAGGTGTTCGCCTTCACGGTCTGCTGGATCGACCATTGCCCGTCGCGCACGGCCAGGCCCTTGCCTTTGACCCGCGCGTTCCAGTCGGCCGGACTGCCAAGGTCGATCCGCACCTCGACCGGGAAGGGATTGGCATTGGTCAGCGTGGCGTACATCGGAATCCACGGATTACCCTTCTGCCTCGGATTCTTCGTGCACAGGCCGAAAAGATTCGGACTCTGCCCCAGCTGAAGTTCGACGTCCCGCCCTTCGGCATATTCCTGCATTGTGGGCTCCGCGATCAATTCGTCGCCGTGGGACGACGGTTCGAACAGCGTCACGCCCCCCATCGGCAGCGCCATGCCGAGCCCGTTTGCCTTGTCGTTTTTGGTCCGCAGCCAGATCGTCAGGGGCGAGGCCGTATCGTCCCCGCCTTCCCAGGGCGAACAAGCGAAGCGGTATTGGAATGCCGCCTTCACATTGTCGCGGTCGAGGAAGGCAATTTGCTTCATCGACTTGGCCGCGACATCGACCGTGCCGGGCACACGGTAAAGCTTGAGATCGCCCAGGTTTTCCTCGCCCGCAAGCACCGGCCTCCCGTCCTCCCCCACGCCGCGGCGAGAGATTCTCGAGCCGGTGACGACAATCCCATCCGTCTCGGCGAGATATGCCATCGGAGCCGGAGGCGGCGCGGGCGGCGGAGGCCTAGCGGGCGAAAGGGGCGAACCCTTGGCAGTGCTGCCGATCGGATAGCACTGCAGGTAAAGCCCGCGAGCGCGCGGGGGGCTGGCAAGCTGGTCGAACCTGCTGGCAATGTTCAGCGCGCCCGCCACCACCAGCAATTGCGCGTCGGGAAAGGTCTGTGCGTTGTCGTTGACCAGGGTCAGCCACGACCGCATCGCCAGCCGCTCCTTCCCGTCCGCTGCCTTCCCGGTGTGGCTGGCGACGTAATGCGCCTCCCAGTCGAAGCCCCAGGAGATGTAGGTCAACTGTATCTCATAGGTGCCGCCCGCAGCGTCACGGGTGTCCACGCTGAACACCGGCTTGGCGGAAAGTCCGTCCGGTATGCGGTCGAAGGTGAGCTTTTCAGGCAGGCCCGAGCAGCGCACCGCTTCGAAACCATCCTCGGTTTGCAGCACCAGCCCGCCATCGGCCCGCGTGCGCACGATCGCATCCTGGGAGACCTGCGCCCCGGTCACGCGGCTGGTGCGCGTGATGGTTACGCGGTTGCCCAGCGTGCCATCGACCAGCGAGGCCGGCGAAAGCAGGTCGGCGTTGCGGTTCTTCTCGATCGTGCCACCGGGCAGCCCGGTCACGATCGCACTGACGGCGACCATCCCCTCCGAAACATCCTCGAAGCGAATTGTCGATTCCCCGGGCGGCAAGGTCACCTTGCGGGTTTCGCTGATCACCGCGAAGCCCCGGGGCCGGGTCCGGTCTATCCGCCGATCCGGCCCGCGATCGGGGTCGCGATAGACGGTGACCGAAATCTTCGCGGGCGCCGAGGCATAGACCGCCTCGCGCGCGGCGGCGGGGGCGGAGACGAGCGAGACTGCAAGCATGGCGACCAGCATGCGCTTCTGCGACCCGAAGGGCAGCGCAAGCCCATGCAGGAGCCTTGGGCGGCCTCGTGCCGCGATTGCCCTGGGCTCTTGCTTGCGCAGGAGCGCGGCTGAGAGGGCGCGCCTCATCGCCCCGCGCCTCAGTAACGCGTCTCGTAAATCACCCGCACCACCCGCTCGCCATTGGCGGGTACTGGAACCGTCCATTTGCGCGTACCGGAATTGACCTGCGTGCCGCCCACGTCCTCGCTGACGATGCGGTAATCGTCCGCCCACCAGCCCCAGTAGAGGCCGCTCTGGGTCAGTTCGACATCGACCGGCGCAGGCTTGGCGTTGGTGAAGGTATAGCGCATCGTTGTGCGGTAGAAGGTCAGCGGCCGTTCGCCTTCATAGGTCGTCGTGCTGCCGTCATCCTTGATCACGCGGAAACGCTCGGTCTTCACCCACTCGTCGCTGGTGATCTTCTCGCGCTTCTCGACCTCGGACTTCACCGTCACGTCGAAGGCATCGCCGGTCTTCAGCGCCAGTTCGCTGCCCATGGGCGTGTGCGGGATCGCATTCTCGCCGATGAACTGCGGGGCGCCACGCGCATCGCGCTGGTAGAAGCGCACCGTCCCTGCGGGCAGCGCATCGCCCAAACCGCCGTTCTTAGACGACGAAAATGAGATCTGGCTGTCGACGTTCACCGCGTCGGTCTCATTCTGCATCCAGGATAACGTCCGGCCATAGATCTTGCGCGCCGGAACCCCCTGCACGTCGAGAAAGCTGACCTGCTTGGTCTGAGCGTTGGCGATGGTGGTGTGTCCGGCGATCGGATAGAGATAGTAATCGCCCAGCCGCTCGCGGTTTGCCGTTTCGGTGCCCGGAGTCATCTTCACACCCGACGGGCCGCCGCCGCGGCGTGGATAGCCCGGCGGATTGGCATTGCCATTGACGCGCCCGGCGACGAGCAGCGTGCTGGCGTCGGTGAAAGTCGTACCGGTGCCGTTGGTAAGCGTCACCCAGCCCTGCACATCGACCGTGCCCTTGCGCTCGTCGTACAGAGCAACGTAGTCGGCCGACCAGCCGAGGCCGGGCGTGAGATAGCGGATCTGCGCCGGCCGCGTCCCCGCCCGGGTGCTGTCGACGGTAACCGACAGGGTCGGGCGGGCCCGCAAATTCGGGGGAACGCGGTCGAACACCGCACGCACCGGCAAGCCGTCGTCGCGCAGCACCTCGATCCGGTCGCCGATCTTCACCACCACCCCCCCGGAGGTCGACAGCACGGTCGCGCGCTCGCTGGTTTCGGCGCCGGTCGCGGGATTGGTGCGGATCAGCGTGATCGTCTGGCCGATCGCCTTCTCCATCAGCTTGGCCGGCGTGAGCAGATCGAAATCGAAGTTCTGCTCGACGATCCCGGTATCCGCGGCGGAGAAGCTCAGCGTCTCGGGCCGGATCATCGCCGACACGTCGGGAAATTCGATCCGGCTGCGCCCGTTGGCGATCGGCAGCTGGCGCACGTCCTGCACCAGCGCCTGGCCGTTGTTGTAGATCGTGACCGAGACCTCGCCCTGGGCACTCGGCGCAACCGGGTTCGAGCTTTGCGCCAGTAAGGCGCTTCCGAGCAACGCGGTGGCGGAAACGGCGACCACGCCAATAGCGCGAAAACCCATCAGTCCCTCCTGCAGCAGCCGCACGCCAAGAGGCGTTCGCGGTATCAGTCCCGGTATGAGATATTGTATCGTAAAACTTTATGACGGGTGAATGGATAATTTCGCCTGTCCACCGTCGAGAGGGGCAAACACGCTGGTGTGCAGGCCCCTACCCCTTCGACGCCCCCAGAACCTCGGCGACCTTGTTGGCGATCTGCTGGACCGAGAACGGCTTGGGAATGAAATGCATGTTCTCGATGTCGATCTCGTTGCGCAGCTGCTCTTCGGCGTAGCCCGACATGAACAGCACCGGCAGGCCCGGCGCGATCTTGCGCAATTCGCGGGCCATTGCCGGTCCGTCCATGCTCGGCATCACCACGTCGCTCACCACCAGGTCGAACTGCCCGCCCTGCGCGACCTTCTCGTAGCCTTCCTCGCCGTCCGCAGCGGTGGTGACCTCGTAGCCCTGGCGGGTCAGCGCGCGTTCGGCGACCGCGCGGACCATGTCCTCGTCCTCGACCAGCAGGATGCGCCCGCCGCCCGACCAGTTCGAGGCCTCCTCCCGCTCCGCCCGCGCCGCGGGCTCGGAGGCGGAATGGACCGGGAGGTAGATCGTGAAGCGCGCGCCCTTCACCACCCCGTTCTCGCCCACATTGTCGGCGAAGATGAACCCGCCCGACTGCTTGATGATGCCGTAGACGGTCGAAAGCCCCAGGCCGGTGCCCTTGCCGATCTCCTTGGTGGTGAAGAAGGGATCGAAGATCTTGGGCAGCACTTCGGGCGGAATCCCGCCGCCGGTGTCTTCCACGATCAGCGCGGTATAGTCGCCCACCGGCAACACCTCGCTGTCCATCCGGCGAATGTCGGCCGCGGCGACCCGCCGGGTGGCGATCGTGAGCCGGCCGGGGGTCGCCTCGCCGCGGCGCTGGATCGCGTCGCGCGCGTTGACCGCGAGGTTCATCATCACCTGCTCGAGCTGCTGCGGGTCGGCGCGCACCGGGCCCAGATTGCGGTCGTGGTGCAACTTGAGCTGGATCCGCTCGCCCATCAGCCGCTTGAGCAGCTGGCTGACCTCGGCGATCACGTCGGGCAGCTGCAGCACCTCGGGCCGCAGCGTCTGCTGGCGCGAGAAGGCCAGCAACTGGCGGGTGAGCGAGGCCGCGCGGTTGGAATTCGCCTTGATCTGCTGGATGTCGTCGTAATCGCTGTCGCCCGGCGTGTGCCGCAGCAGCATCAGGTCGCAATAGCCGATGATCGCGGTCAGCACGTTGTTGAAATCGTGCGCGACGCCGCCGGCGAGCTGGCCGACCGCCTGCATCTTGGTCGCCTGCGCGACCTGGCGCTTGAGCTTGGTCTCTTCGGTCGAATCCGCGAGGCTCAGCAACACCGCCGGTTCGCCCAGCCCGCGCACGCCGGCAATGCCGAGCGAGACCGGTTCCTCGGGGCTGCTGCGCAGGCGAATCGCCATGTCGGCGCTGAGCGGCGCGCCCTGTCCGAAGCGGCGCACCGCATCGGACATCGCCGCCTTGTCTTCCTTCACCACCAGATCGAGCGGATAGGGCGGCAGCGGCTTGCCCTCGAGCCCGGCGGCGCGGAGGAAGGCGGGGTTCGCGAACAGGAAATGCCCGTCGCGGTCGGTCATCGCGAGCCCGAGCGGGAGCTGCTCCAGCAGCGCCTGCACCTGGGGCGCGCCGGCCTGGCTCTCGGCGCCGCCCCAGCTCCCCCCGATCCCGACTCCGGCATCGAGCAGGAACATCAGCGAAGGCGCGTGATCGGGCGCGGCATCCGCCCCGTCGCCTTCGGCCAACGGCACATTGACCAGGGTTTGCGGCGAGCCCTTGCGGCCTTCGCGCGCGAAATAGATCCGGTCGCGCTCGTCGCTGCGCAACAGGGCAGCGAAATCCTGCCCGGCAAGGGTCGCCCGCGCGTCACCGGCCGCCCGCAGCGCAAAGCCTTCGCTGACCGTGCGAACGATACCGTCGGGTCCGACCACCGCCGCCTCGATCCCCGCCTGCGACAGCACGCGGCCGAAGGCGCCGCCGATCCGCGCCGCGATCTCCCCGATCTGGTCGCTTTCGACGATCGGCTCGAAGCGCCACACCAGATAGTCGTCCGCCCGGCCGGCGCGGGTCGCGGTGACCGTCCAGCGCGCGGATTCGCGTTCGAGCAGCTCGAGCGTGGCCGATCCGTCGCGCCAGGCGGCGCGCGCGGTGCGGGTCATGTCCTCGGCCGCCTCGCGCTCGAGCGGAAGGCCAGGCGGCGCATGACCGGTTCCGAAGGCGGCGACGAAACCGGCATTGGCACAGGTCAGCCGGCTGGCGCGGTCGGTCACCGCGATCGCGACGCCCGAGTTGGCCGAGGTCTGCTCGATCGCCGCGGCGGTGATCGTCCAGTCGGGCAGCGTGCCCTCCGCCTCGACCCGGCGCACGGGCATGCGCGACAGGCTCCAGGCCAGTCCCCCGAGCACCGCAACCCCGCCGGCATATGCGAGCGCGACCGTCTTTTCGCGGGTGACGAGCCAGATCAGCGCCACGCTGGCGACGAAGGCGAGCGCGATCAGCAGCACCTCGCCCGACGTCTTGCCCCCCTTCGGCGCGAGACCGGCGAACCCGTTCATCCGGCGGGGCCGGCGCGGCTGGCGCGATGGGCAAGGTGGCGGCTGCGCTTGCGCGCCACCCGGACCCGCCAGACCCAGCCGGTCACCAGATAGCTGACCGACGCCGCGACGATCGCCACCACCACCAGCCCGAAGGCCGTCACCAGCGTCGCCCCGGTAAGCCATTGCAACGCCTGGTCGAACTGCGTTTCCGCCAGCGTGGTGTTGACCGGCGCCACCACGGTGGCCGCATCGACCCGCAGGATTACGGCGCCCACTTCATAGGACACGAACCAGATCAGCGGAGTGGTGAAGGGATTGGTCACGAAGGTCGTCGCCGCGGCCACCGGCACGTTCGCGCGCACGCTGAAGCTGAGCAGCGCGGCGAAGAAGATCTGCGCGAAGGGGATGATGATCCCCACCAGCATCCCCAGCGCGACCCCGCGCGGCACCGAACGGCGGGTGAAGCGCCACAATTCGCTGCGCAGGACGCGATGCGCGAAGGGCCGCATGAAGCGGTTGCCTTCGAGGCTCTCGCGCGTCGGCATGTTGCGCGAAACCCAAGCGGTGAATTTGTTGCTCATGATCGCAGGATCACTTGGACCCGCACCGGCACTGCTTCAAGCCTTGCGCGGCAATTATGCCCGCCCGGTCTTTCCGCGCATCAGCCCTTTTCGCGCATCAGCCGCGCCTTGTCGCGCTTCCAGTCGCGCTCCTTGATCGACTGGCGCTTGTCGTGCGCCTGCTTGCCCTTGGCCAGCGCCAGCTCGACCTTCGCCCGCCCGCGCGAATTGAAATAGACCGACAGCGGGACCATCGTCATGCCCTTGCGCTCGACCGCGCCGAGCATCTTGTTGATCTCGCGCCCGTTCAGCAGCAGCTTGCGCGGCCGCCGGGGGACATGATTGAACCGGTTGCCGTGGCTGAATTCGGGAATGTTCGAATTGACCAGCCAGGCCTCGCCATCGCGGATTTCGGCGTAGCTTTCGGCGATCGTGCCCTCGCCGAAACGCAGGCTCTTCACCTCGGTGCCGGTGAGCGCGATCCCGGCCTCGAACACCTCCTCGATATGGTATTCGAACCGCGCACGCCGGTTCTCGGCGACGATCTTGGTCTTCTCGAAGGTGGCGGGTTTGGGGCGGGCCATGGTGGTGGCCATGTAGGGGGCTTGGCAAGAAAGGGAAAGGCTGGCCTACAGCGGAAAACGATTGCGGGAGGACAAGATCGATGCATGCCGCTGAAATCCTCGCCCGGGTTCGCGCGCTGACGCCCGCGATCTCGAGCCGTTCCGGGGAAATCGAGCACTTGCGGCGCCTCCCCGACGATCTCGTCGCCGAGTTGAAGCGGGCCGGCGCCTTCCGCATGGCGCGCAGCCGCGCGAAGGGCGGCCCCCAGCTTTCGCTGCCCGAACAGCTGCGGATAATCGAAGAACTGGCCTATGCCGATTCCTCGGTCGGCTGGTGCGTCAAGATCGGGGCCGACAGCGGACTGATTGCCGAATTCCTGCCTGAAGAAGCCTCGCGCAGGCTGCTGCCCGATCCCGACAGCATCACCGCCGGCCAGTTCACCGCCGGGCGCGGGCGGCTCGACCGGGTGGCAGGCGGTTATGTGCTCAACGGGCGCTTCCCCTTCGGCAGCATCTCGAACCATGCCGATGCGATCATGTCGGGCGCAGTGATCCACGAGGACGGCGCACCCGCGATCGGTGCCGACGGCCTGCCCGAAACCCGCCTGGCCCTTGCCCGCGCCGACCAGTACGTGATCGAGGACACCTGGCGCACGCACGGACTGCGCGGCACCGGCTCGAACCACTACCGTGCCGAGAATGTGTTCATCCCTGAAAGCCAGGCGCTTAAGATCGACGCGGCGCTGTTCGAGGGCCGGGAGCCGCTCTATTCCTCGGGCTTCAACTGGGTGACGACGATGGCCGCGGTTCCGCTCGGTATCGCCCGGCGAGCGATGGACGAGGCGAAAAAGCTGGTGGCCGACCGCCAGGGAGGAATCCCGCCCCGCCCGATGGCCGAGCTGGCCTTCGTCCGCGATGCGATCGCCAAGGCCGAGATGAGGCGCGGCGCGGCCCACGCCTTCCTGTTCGCATCGGCGGAGCAATTCTGGACGGAACTGGAACGGGGCGCGCCCTCGATCGAAACCAGGGGCCACCTCGCGCTGTCGAACGTCAATGCCTGCCGCATGGCGTCGGAAGTCACCCGCATGCTGTTCGATCTGATCGGCGCGAATGCGATCTTCGACGGATCGGTGCTCGAACGGCTGACCCGCGACGCGCTGACCGTGAACCAGCATATGATCGTCAGCGCGGCGCATCTCGAATTCTACGGGGCGATGATCCTCGGCCAGCCGCATCCTTCGCCCCTATATTAGGGCTGGTATATTGGGGCGGGGCGAAAAAGCTCGCGTCGCCGTCCCGGGTTCCTGCTTGCGCAGGTCGGGAAGCTCAGGCCACCTTCGCGCGCTTGCCCTCGGTTCCGATCTCCAGCGCCGGCTTGGCCTTGCCGAACAGATAGCCCTGCCCCTGCCCGCAGCCTTCCTCGCGCAGGCAGGCGAGCACGTCCTCGCGCTCGACGCCTTCCGCGGTCACCGTCAGGCCGAGCGAACGTCCGAGGCTGATGATCGCCCGCACCACCGCGCGCGATTCGGGTTCGCGGGCCAGTTGCAGCACGAAGCTCTTGTCGATCTTGATCTTGGTGAAGGGGTATTGAAGCAGATAGCTGAGCGAGCTGTAGCCGGTCCCGAAATCGTCCATCGACACGCCGATGCCCATGTCGCGGATGCGGCGGATCAGTTGCGCGGTCTGGTCGCCGTGGTCCATCAGCACCGCCTCGGTGATCTCCAGCTCGAGCCGGGCGGGATCGAGCCCCGACCAAGAGAGCGCCTGCATTACCGAATTCATCAGGTTCCCGCTGCGGAACTGGAGCGGCGAGACGTTGACCGCCAGCTTGTGCCCGTCCGGCCATTTCGCCGCCTCCATGCAGGCGGTGCGCAGCACATGCTGGCCGACGATGTCGATGATGCCCATTTCCTCGGCCAGCGGGATGAACACCTCGGGCGAGACCGCGCCGCGCTCCGCATGCTGCCAGCGCAGCAGCGCCTCGTAGCCGTCGATCTCCTCGGTCTCGAGGTCGATCAGCGGCTGGTAATGGACCTCGAGCTCGCCCTTGAGCACCGCATTGCGGAAGTCGTTTTCCAGCCGCGTCCGTTCCTGCGCGGCAAGGTCCATCGCAGGCTCGAACCGGCGCACGGTCCCGCGCGCGCTGGCCTTGGCGGCATAGAGCGCCAGATCGGCGTAGCGCAGCAGGTCCTCCGCGTCGGTGCCGTCCCGCGGCGCCGAAGCGAGGCCGATGGTCGCCCCGATCCGCAGCACGTGCTCGCCGACGAAGAACGGCTTGGAGAGCGCGGCGATGATCGCCTTGCAGATCGCCTTGACTTCCTTGCGTCCGCGACGGGGGAACAGGATCGCGAATTCGTCGCCGCCGAGGCGGCAGAGCAGCGCATCGCCGGGCACCAGTTCCTTCATCCGTCGCGCGGCCTCGGCCAGCAGCGCGTCGCCCGGCTGGTGGCCATAGGTATCGTTGACGTCCTTGAAATGGTCGAGATCGACCATCGCGAGAGTGAAATCGCCGGTTTCGCCGAGCGCGGCCAGCATTGCGTTGAGCTGCTCGCGGCAATGGGTGCGATTGGCCAGCCCGGTCAGTTCGTCGTGGCGCGCCATATGCGCCATGCGCGCCTCGACCCGGCGGCGCTCGGTCACGTCGAACACCGAAACGATCGTCGCCACGCCGTCGTCGAGCCGGGTCTGGCGGGTGAACAGCACCGATTCCAGCACCGAGCCGTCGGCCGCGCGCTGCATCCAGAAACGGTCGGTCTCGGAATTGTCGGTCGCGAGCAACTCGCGCGCGGCCGCCCATTCTTCGTCGCCGAAGATGCACAGCGCCGGCAGACCGCGAAACTCCTCGCGGCTGAAGCCGAAATGCGCCGCGGCCGCGTCGTTTGCGCGCAGGATTTTCTCGGAAACGGGATCGTAGACCAGCAACGGCACCGGATTGCCTTCGAACAGCAGCCGGAAACTCTGCTCGCGCTGCTTGATGTCGGTGACGTCTACCCTGAGGCCGATCGTCCCGCCGTCGGCGGTACGGCGTTCCTCGATCAGGATGGTCTTGCCGTTGGCCAGGCGCTGCTCATGGCGGGTGCCGCCGCCGGGATTCTCGATCAGCGCCATGCGCTCCTCGAGCCATTCCTGCTCGCGGCCGAGTGCTTCCGGATAGTCGCCGCGCTCGATCCCGATGCGGAGCGTGTCCTCCAGCTTCACGCCTTCCCGCAGGAGATCGGCGGACCGGGCGTAGATCTTCGCATATTCCTGGTTCCACAGGATGTATTTGCCATCGGCATCGAGGAACACGATTCCCTCGGGGAGCACGTCGATCGCCTCGCGCAGGCGCTTTTCGGCGCGCGCCGCCGCTTCCGTCGCCAGCCGCAGCGCCTCGCGCTCGTCGGCCAGCGGGCCACCCTCGGCCTGAACTCGATCCCTAGCAGCCCACATGAAATGCCCCTCGCAGCGAAATGCGCGCGGGACATACATATCCGAAGATTGTTAATAATCTATGCAGATTGATCGGGAAACCACGGTTTTCTGCGCCACAGCGAGTTAAGCAAGCCCTACGCTTTTCATCGCCGCATCGACCGCCTTGCGCGATTCCGCGCTCGCCGCAATCAGCGGCAGGCGGACGCTGTCGTCGAGCCAGTCGTGGATCCGGCTGAGGGCATATTTCACCGGCGCGGGCGAGGCATCAGAGAACATCGCGCGGTGGAGCGGATAGAGCCGCGCGTCGATTGCGCGGGCCGTGGCGAAATCGCCCGCCTCGAGCGCCGCCTGGAGATCGGCGCACAGGCGCGGCGCGACGTTGGCGGTGACCGAGATGCAGCCGGCGCCGCCCGCCGCGTAATGCTGGAGCCACACCGGATCGTCGCCGCATAGCTGGTCGAACGCACCGGCGATCCCGCGGCGGTGCTCGGTCGCGCGGGTCAGGTCGCCCGACGCGTCCTTCAGGCCGACGAACACCTTCGGGAAGGCGTTGGCCAGCGCGATCACGGTCTCCGGCCTGATGTCGGTCACCGTGCGGCCGGGGACGTTGTAGAGCACGATCGGCAGTTCGCTGCGTTCCGCCAGATAGCTGAAATGCGCGATCAGGCCGGCCTGGGTCGGGCGGTTGTAATAGGGCGCGACGCACAGCGCGCCGTCGGCCCCGACGCTCTTCGCGAATTCGAGGTGGCGCAGCGCGGTCTGCGTGTTGTTGCTGCCGCAGCCGGCGATCACCGGCACGCGCCCGGCGGCCTGCTCGACGCAGACCTCGATCACATGATGATGTTCCTTGTTCGACAGGGTCGGCGCTTCGCCGGTGGTGCCGCAGGGGACAAGCGCTTTGGATCCGTTCTCGATCTGCCAGTCGACCAGGCGGCGGAATGCCTCCTCGTCGAACGCTCCGTCGCGAAAAGGAGTTATCAGGGCCGGAATCGAGCCGGAAAACATGGACTTTTGCCTCTCACTTGCCGAATTCTGACAATCGGTTACCGTTTACCGATGCCCGGGGATTCACATTCAGCGCCTGATAAGGAGCCAATAGGCAGAATGTCCAGCATGACGAGACTCGTTCGCCTGTCCGCGATCGCGCTGGCTGCCAGCCAGGTGTTGAGCGCGTCTGCGCCGCTGGCCGCCCAGGACGCGGAATGGAACAGTGCGAGCTGGGACAAGGCGCGCGCCGAACTGGTCGCCGAACAGCCGGGCCCGATGGGGCTCGCGATCAGCCGCTGGCAGCAGCTTACCGCCTCCGCCGGTTTCACCTTCGACGATTACGCGAGCTTCATCCTCACCAATCCCGGCTTCCCGGACGAGGCCAAGCTGCGCGGCTATGCCGAAGGCCATGTCGGGACCGACGCGATCGATCCGGCCCGGCTGGTCGCCTTCTTCGACCGCTATCCGCCGATCACCAACCCGGCCCGCGCCCAATATGCGCTGGCGCTGAACGCACTCGGGCGCCCCGAGGCGGCCGCGGTGGCGCGCGACGCGTGGCGGGGTGGAACCATGAGCCTCCAGGCAGAGGCGACTCTCGCAGGCATCTATGGCAGCGGCTTCACCCAGGACGACCAGGACGCGCGCATGGACGCGCTGCTGTGGGACCGCGATACTGCGGGCGCCGCGCGGCAGGTGTCGCGCACTTCTCCCGCGCGGCAGGGCATCTTCAACGCCCGGCTGACCGCCGCGCTCGGCGGCGATCCCCAGGCGACGCCGCTTCCGGGCGGAACCGCCGCGGCGCTGCGCGATCCGGGTTACGTGTTCAACGTCGTGCGCCAGTTGCGCAAGGCCGGGCGCACCGGCGAGGCGGTCAACCTGCTCGCGACCCGTCCCGCCTTCGCCAGCCTGCCGCACGACCAGGCCGCCTGGATCGAGGAACTGCTGGTCGACGCCCGCAACGCGGACGCCCGCGGCGCGCAGCGCATCGCGGCTTCGGTCGACGATGCGTTCCTGCCGGGCGAGGACGTCAGCGCCAAAAGCTACGGCCTGCGCGACGACTACACCTCGCTGATGTGGCTCGGCGGCACCAAGGCGCTGTGGGAACTGGGCGATTCGGCCAATGCCGCGCCGCTGTTCTATCGCTACGGCGCGGCTGCGCGCACGCCCTATACCCGCTCGAAGGGGTTCTACTGGGCGGGGCTGGCGGCGGCCAAAGCCGGCGATGCCGCGGGGGCCAGGCGCTACTATGAAATGGCGGCGCAATATCCCGAGCGGTTCTACGGCATGCTGGCGCTCGACAAGCTCGGGCTGCCGATGCCGTCGCTTGCCGCCATGCCGACCGCCAGGCCGACCCCGCAGCAGCGCGCGGCGTTCCTTGCCCAGCCGCTGACCAAGGCGGTGCGCGAGGTCGCACGCGATGCGCCGTGGGCGGTCGGGATCAAGTTCTACCGCGAAATCGCGGCCCAGGCGCAGAGCGAGACCGATGCGATGCTGGTGTACGATCTGGCGCGCGACATCGGCCGGCGCGACCTTGCGGTGATCCTCGGCGAGGAAGCCGCGGCGAAGGGCTATTACGATTTCACCTCGATCGCCTTCCCGACCCTGCCCGCCCCTCCTGGAACCAGCTGGACGATGGTCCACGC
This sequence comes from Novosphingobium sp., assembly GCA_017744735.1. Classification (GTDB taxonomy): domain Bacteria; phylum Pseudomonadota; class Alphaproteobacteria; order Sphingomonadales; family Sphingomonadaceae; genus Andeanibacterium. Next base: position 337,899 of record JAGIAR010000007.1, read on the forward strand.
GATCAGCCGGCAGGAAAGCCAGTTCGCGCAGAACGCGATCTCCCACGCCGGTGCGCGCGGGCTGATGCAATTGATGCCGGGGACCGCGAAGGAACAGGCCGGCAAGCTGGGGATGACGTTCCTGTCTGCTTCGCTGATCGACGATCCGCAGTACAATCTGAAGCTCGGCGACGCGTTCTTCGGGCGGATGATGGACTATTACGGGGGTTCCTATCCGCTCGCGATCGGCGCCTACAACGCCGGCCCCGGGCGGATCAACGAATGGCTGCGGGCCAACGGCGATCCCCGTCGGGGAGATATCTCCTGGGCCGAATGGATCGAGCGCATCCCGCAGAAGTTCGAAACCCGCGCCTATATCCAGCGCGTGCTGGAAAACGCGGTGGTCTACGAATCGATGCACCCGGAAAAGGCCGGCTACGGCGCGCCGCACAGCCTGACCCAGCTGCTTGGCGGTAATTACCCGGTAACGGCCGCGGCGAATAATTAACCAAGCTTTTTTCGCCATTTTCAGCCTAGCCGAGCCGGATGCAGGACAAACGGGGGAGACTTTCCGGTGCCGATGGGTTATCAATGGATAAGTCGCCGCGGGGATTTACCAATTCCCGCAAGGCAAACATAATCTGGTGACGGATATAATCCGGATCGGAAAAGCAGCGCGAAGCTGCACAGCATCTTTGGGAAGAGGCGATTTCCGACGCCATGGACGGTGGCTCGGGCTTGAGTGGCATGGCTAAGGCCGGGGGCGATTTCAGGAGGCAACTATGCCGAAGAATTTTGCAGTGACAGTGACTATCGCCGCCGCGGCAATGCTCGCGACCGGCGCAACGCCCGCGTTTGCCAAGCTCACCCGGTCGGTCGATTCTCTGCCGACACGCGCACAGGCGAGCATTGCCGCACGCTCGACCGGCGGGTTTGCCAGTCCGCGCGCTTCGCGCCCGATCGTGACCGGCTCCGTCGTCACCACACCCTCGATCACGCCGACGGTGGTCAGCCCCACGCTCGTGAGCCCGACTTCGGTTTCGCCGACGGCGGCAAGCCTCACGGCCTCGAGCCTGACTACGCAGCGCGTCCCCCGCGTAAGGGGGAACCGGCTGGGCAGCCTTCTCAGCACGATCTTCAAGGCGCTTCCGCCCTCGCTCCAGCAGGTGATCGCCAACGCGCTGGCCAATGCAGGCAACACGAATACCTGCGACCTGCTGGGAATTCCGGGCTGCCAGATCGGCGACAGCACGGGGTAATCGCTCGGGGGAGCCTGGCCTCCCCTACCGCGATCGGCTAGGCGGGGCCATGGAGCCGCGTCCCAATTACATCACCCCGTCGGGCCTGGCCGCGCTGAAGGCGCGCTACGACCATCTGCTCGCAAAGGAACGGCCCGAGATCGTCGAGATCGTCAGCTGGGCGGCCGGCAACGGCGACCGCAGCGAAAACGGCGACTACCTCTACGGCCGCAAACGCATGCGCGAGATCGATCGCGAACTGGCCCATCTGGCGCGCCGGATGAAGGCCGCCAAGGTGGTCGATCCCAGGCAGCAGGCCGACCGCGGCCGCGTGTGGTTCGGCGCGACCGTGACCATTGCGGACGAGGACGACGAGCAGCGCAGCCTTACGCTGGTCGGCGACGACGAGCAGGACGCCGGCAAGGGGCTGGTAGGCTGGAGCGCGCCGATCGCCCGGGCGTTGCGCGGCGCCGCGATCGGCGATCTGCGCCTGGTCCGCCTGCCCGGCGGCGAGAAGGAATGGGAAGTGGTCGCGATTTCCTACCCCAGGGGATAAGCCGCCCCCTTCCCCATCACTCCATGTACCAGCCGTGGCTCACCACGAGCGACTGGCCGGTCAGCGCATTGGTCTCGAACCCGGCGAACAGCAGCGCGACCTCGGCCACATCCTCGATCGTGGTGAATTCGCCATCGACCGTCTGGCCGAGCATGACCTTCTTCACCACCTCCTGTTCGGAGATGCCGAGCTCCTTCGCCTGCTCGGGAATCTGCTTGTCGACCAATGGCGTGCGCACGAAGCCGGGGCAGATCACGTTCGCGCGCACCCCGTGCGCCGCGCCTTCCTTGGCGATCACGCGCGCGAGGCCGAGCAGCCCGTGCTTGGCGGTAACATAGGCCGACTTGAGCGGCGACGCCTCCTTCGAATGGACCGAGCCGGTGAAGATGATCGCCCCGCCGCCCTGGGCATACATATGCGGCAGGCACGCCTTGGAGGTCAGGAACGCACCGTCGAGATGGATCGCGAGCATCTTCTTCCAGTCGGAAAAGGCGTACTCCTCGAGCGGGTTCACGATCTGGATGCCGGCATTGGAAACCAGCACGTCGACCCTGCCCCAGGCCTTGACCACCTCGGCGACCCCCGCGTTGACCTGATCCTCGCTGGTCACATCCATTGCGACCGCCATCGCCGCGCCGGGGGCGCCCTTGGCCAGCTCGTCGGCGGCCTGCTGCGCCTTGTCCACCGCAAGGTCCGCGATCACCACCTTCGCGCCCTCGGATATGTAGCGCTTGGCGATGCCGTAGCCGATGCCGCTGGCCGCGCCGGTGACGATGCACACTTTGTCTTTCAGTTTCATCGGTCTGCTCCTTGTCAGTGCGCGCGTCCCCGAACCTCGCGCTATTCGGTTGCCCCCCGGATGGAAACCTCGTGCAGGCCCGACGGCGCCAGATCATAGGACACCAGACCCGCCCGGTGGCGCTTGCGATTGCGCCACGCGGGATGGGCGAGCGATCGCTCCGCGTCGGTCTTTCCCGCGCTCCAGTGGCCGTTCAGGGTCATGCGCGAGAATTCGTAATCCTTCGACTGGGTCTCGAAACCCTCGCCGGCATTGATCAGGTGCATCAGGGTGATGGCGCCGTATTCACGGCAATGGGCCAAAGTCTGCACGTCGGGATCGTCGCGCCATTCGGGCGGCAGGCGGTCGGCGATCCGGGTGGCGGCGGCCCGCAGCTCGACCAGTTCGCGCTCCATGTCGGTGTTGAGCCGGGTGCGGCTCGAATAGCGAATGTCCTTCTCGCGCTGGTAGACGTCGGCCAGGGTCCTCGGCATCGGGCCCTGCGCGCTGAACAGATCCACCTGGAACACGGTCGCATCGCCCGGCGCGCGCGTGTCGAGGACGTATTGCAGCGGCGTGTTCGAGACCAGGCCCCCGTCCCAATAGGGCTCGCCGTCGATCATCACCGGCGGGAACCCCGGCGGCAGCGCGCCGCTGGCCATGATGTGCTCGGGGCCGATGCGGCGCTGCGCCGTATCGAAATAGATGAAGTTCCCGGTCAGCACGTTGACCGCACCGACGCTGAGGCGAACCTTGCCCGAATTGAGCACGTCGAAATCGACCAGTTCCAGCAGGCTCTGATACAGCGGCGCGGTGTCGTAGAAGCTCAGCGCCTCGACCGTGCCGGGCAGCGCCATCAGCGGCGAGACGAACCGCGGCCCGAAAAACCCCGGAACGCCGGCCGCGGCGACCCAGGCCGCCGACGCCTCGCTGTAGAGGCGCCGCAGCGTATCGTCCGCCACCGGCAGGTCGAGCGGCAGGCATTCCGATGCGCGGTCCCAGAAGGCATGCAGCCGCTCGATCCGCCGATCGGGCTCGTTCCCGGCGATGATCGCGGCATTGATCGCGCCGATCGACATGCCGGCGATCCATTCGGGCATATAGCCATGCGCCTGCAGCGCTTCGTAGACCCCCGCCTGATAGGCGCCCAGCGCCCCGCCGCCCTGCAGCACCAGATAGGCAGGGTCGGCGGGCGATCGCGCGGAATCGGGCTCGGGCATCGCGGACTATCTGGTCCCGATCATGCTGCATTGCAACATCGACCCCGGAACATAATTTGTATCAGACGCGAAATCTCCTGCGCCCTTCAAATCCGGCGCGGTCTTTGCCAAGAGTCGGACCGGAAATTCCAGTTCCGGAGAGCGACCGATGGCCGAAATCGTCAATTTGCGGATGGCCCGCAAAGCCCGCAAGCGCTCCGGGGAGACCGCGCTGGCGGCCGCGAACCGGGCGAAGTTCGGGCAGGACAAGGCCGCGAAGCTGGCCCGTCGGCGCGAGGCCGAGCGGGCAGAGGCGCTGCTCGACGGGGCGCAGCGGGAGCGGGATTCGTGAGGACCACCTTCCGCGAGGCGACCGTACGGCTGTATCATCTGGACGCGGAGATCGAGGGCGGCGCGGCCAGCACGCTGTTCTACGGCCCGCTGGAAGAAGCGCTGCGGATCGCCGCCGAGCAACCCGAGGAGGTGCAGGACGGCCTGTTCGTCGCAACCGATAACGATGTGGTCGCCTATCTCGACCTGGTGGAAGGATAGCAGGATGACGCGAAGACGCCGCGGTCTCCTGTCGGCGGCGGCCTTCCTGGCCGCCCTGCCCGCTCCGCTCGCGGCGAAAGACAGCCTCGGCGTGTTCTCCCAATGGGGCGCGTTCCGCGATCCCGCCGTCCCGCGCTGCTATGCGATCGCGATGCCGCAGGCCAACAGGGGCGCGATCGAATACCAGGCCTTCGCCAGCGTCGGCACCTGGCCCCGGCGCGCACTGCGCAACCAGCTTCATTTCCGCCTCTCGCGCCGCGTCAGCCCAGCGGGCAGGATCACGCTGCGGGTCGGCAATCAGGGCTTCGAACTGACCGGGGGCGGCGGGGATGCCTGGGCCAAAGACCGCCAGATGGACGCGGCGATCGTCGCCGCGATGCGCTCTGCCGGGGCAATGATCGTCACGGCCCGCGACCGCAACGGCAAGACTTTCAACGACAGTTATAGGCTTACCGGCGCCGCCACCGCGATGGACGCGGCGACGGTCGGCTGCGCGAAGCTGAAATAGCGAAACGGGCCGGGATCGCTCCCGGCCCGCCGCGCACGCGCTTCCGGACCACAAGGGGTCAGAAGCGCACCCCGACGCCGACGACGCCCTGGTTGCGGTCGACGTCGACGTCGAAGCGATCGCTTTCGAGCCCGCTCGGCGCGTTCACCTCGCCGCGGCCGTAGTTCGAATAGCGGTATTCGCCCTTCACGTAGAAGTTCTTGGTAAGGTTGAACTGGATCCCCGCACCCACGCGCCAGCCGTCGAGATCGATGTTGGTGCGGGTGTCGGTGGTGTTGTCGGTCGCCAGCACGTCGTAGCGCGCATTGGTGTAGCCGCCCTTGGCGTAGATCAGCGTGTTCGAGCTGATCGGCACGCCCACGCGCACGCCGGCGTAGAGATCCCGGCCCGCCTTGATGTTGCTCACGCCGAAGGTGGTGAAGCCGAAAGTGTCGTAATCGGTCTTGGCGGAGGAATCCATCCATTCGCCTTCGGCACCGATCACGACGCCGCCGAGATCGACGTCGTAGCCGACGCCGACGCCGTAGTTCACATTGTCGATCGACTGGTCGAGATCGTCGGCATTGTCGATGTCGGCGCTGCTGCCCGGACGGCTGCTGTCGTAGCCGACGAGGCCTTCCACGCGGAAGCCGGTGAAGTTCGAAGTGTCGGTGTCCTGCGCGGCTGCCGGAACCGCGAACAGCGCGGTCGAGGCCGCCGCGAGGAGGAAGATGGTCTTGGTCATTTTTATAACTCCGATAGTGCCTGCGGCGATCCTTGCCGCCCGCATCGACGAGAAGCCACGGCACCATGCGGAAGTTTCCTGAACCTCAGATAACAAAAATATTGTTGTATTTCAGCAACATAAATTCGCGACAAGCCGAGCCATCAACGCGGCGGGCGACCGGAACGGTCTGCCGCGCCGGGCGTTTGCGCGGGCTTTGCCATCGGCGAAGCAGCGCCTATATGCGCCGCATCGTGACCCACACACCGCTCATCCCGATCCCGGGGCAATTCGACCCCGTAGCCGTTCCGCGCGACGTGACCCCGCGTGGCGATGGCCGTGTCGACCTGCTCGGCCTGCCGCGCCAGCGCATCGCGACGCTGTTCGAAGAGGCCGGGCTGGATGCGAAGCAGGCAAAGCTGCGCTCGCGCCAGGTGTATCACTGGCTCTATCATCGCGGGGTCACCGAATTCGACGCGATGACCGACATCGCCAAGACCATGCGCCCGTGGCTGACCGAGCGCTTCGTGATCGGCCGGCCCGAGGTGGTCGAGGCCCAGCATTCGACCGACGGCACCCGCAAGTGGCTGCTGCGCACCGCCGACGGCCACGATTTCGAGATGGTGTTCATTCCCGACGCGGATCGCGGCACGCTGTGCGTCTCGAGCCAGGTCGGCTGCACCCTCAACTGCACCTTCTGCCACACCGGCACGATGAAGCTGGTCCGCAACCTGACCCCCGGCGAGATCGTCGGACAGGTGATGCTGGCGCGCGACGCGCTGGGCGAATGGCCGAAGGGGCGGATGGACGTCGCCGAAGAGGAAGACGAGGCCGAATACACCTCCGATGGCCGCCTGCTCACCAACATCGTGATGATGGGCATGGGTGAGCCGCTCTACAATTTCGACAATGTCCGCGATGCGCTCAAGCTGGTGATGGACGGCGACGGGCTCGCCCTGTCGAAGCGCCGGATCACGCTTTCGACCAGCGGCGTGGTCCCGATGATGGAGCGCTGCGGCGAGGAGATCGGGGTCAATCTCGCGGTCTCGCTCCACGCGGTGACCAAGCCGGTGCGCGACGAGATCGTGCCGATCAACCGCAAGTACGGGATCGAGGAACTGCTTTCGGCCTGCGCAGCCTATCCCGGCGCGTCGAATGCCCGGCGCATCACTTTTGAATATGTGATGCTCAAGGACAAGAACGACAGCGACGACGATGCCCGCGAGCTGATCCGGCTGATCAAGCACTACAAGCTGCCCGCCAAGGTGAACCTGATCCCGTTCAATCCCTGGCCCGGGGCGGTCTACGAATGCTCCGATCCCGAGCGGATCCGGCGCTTTTCGGAAATCGTGTTCGAAGCCGGCATCTCCGCCCCGGTCCGCACCCCGCGCGGGCGCGACATCGACGCCGCCTGCGGGCAGCTCAAGACCGCCGCGGAAAAGAAGAGCCGGGCGGAACGGGATCGGGAGGCGGCGGCTGGCTGATCGCGTTCCTGCGAAAGCGGGAACCCAGGGCCCGACTCCCAGCGCTTGCCCTGGACTCCGGCTTTCGCCGGAGATCGGTTACTCGAAATTCTCGAGATCGAACCGCTCCCGCGCCGCGGCGATCGCTTCGCGATTGCCGACCGCCCAGGCGCCGAGCACGTTGACCGGTCCCTGCAGCGACTGGCCCAGCTCGGTCAGTGCGTAATCGACCCGCGGCGGGATGCTGGGAGTGACCGTGCGACTCACCAGCCCGTCGCGCTCGAGCCCGCGCAGGGTGCGGGTGAGCATGCGCTGAGAAATCCCGGCGATCGCGCGGCGCAGCTCGTTGAAGCGCAGCGCGCCGGCGCCGAGGTTCATCACCACCTGCATCGACCATTTGTCTCCGACCCGGTTGAGCACCTCGGTGACGGTCTGACAGGTAGTGCCGGTATGGACTACGGGAGTGGCGGCAGGCACACCGATGTGACTATCGGACAATAAAGTGCCTTCTTGCGCTGGGGCGGTGATGGTTTCCATATGGCCCCTGGTTATCATTTGTTACCGGAGTAGTCCCCATGAAAATCCTGCATATCGACAGCGCCACCACCGGGGCCCACTCGGTCACCCGCGAGCTTTCCGCCGCGATCGTCGCGCATCTCAAGACCAAGCACGAAGACGCCGAGGTTACCGTGCTCGATCTCGGCACCATGCCGCTGCCGCATCTCGATCCTGTCTCCACCGGCGCGATTCGCCTGCCGGCCGACCAGCACACCGACGACATGAAGGCCGCCTTCCCGGCCGAACGCGCGGTGCTCGACCAGTTCCTCGCCTCGGACATCGTGGTGATCGGCGCGCCGATGTACAATTTCACCATCCCCTCCGCGCTCAAGTCCTGGCTCGACCGGCTTGGCGTTCCGGGCGTCACCTTCGGCTATTCGGAGGCCGGCCCGACCGGTTTCGCCGGCGGGCGCCGGGTGATCATCGCCTCCTCGCGCGGCGGCGCCTATGAAGAAGGCAATCCGGCCGAGCATCAGGAAAGCCTGCTCAAGGTGTTCTTCGGCTTCATTGGCATTCCCGACCTGGAATTCATCCGCGCCGAGAAGATCGGCTTCGGTCCCGAAGCCCGCGAGCAGGCGATCGCCGATGCGAAGGAAGCCATCCTCAAACTGTGATAGCCGGCCGACGAAAACACTCGGCTCGTCGATTTTGTTAATTTTGAACGCTTAGTTCATGAACGGATCAGGTTCAGTCTCCTAGAAGGGGTTCATCAACCCAGTCAGGAGACTGAACATGAAGAAGCTTATGATCGCCACTGCGGCCGCTGCGGCCGCTTCGATGACCCTCGCGGCCGCACCGGCTTCGGCGGAACGTCCCTACGGTTCGTACGAACAGACCGGCTACCACGACTACAACTACGGCCGCGCCGGCTACGACCGGCACTATGACCGCGGTTATAACGAATACGACAATTATGGCCGCTATCGCGAACCGCGCCGGATCGGCCGCAACGACCGCGTGTGGCGCGGCAACGACGGCCGCTACTATTGCCGTCGCGACAACGGCACCACCGGCCTGATCGTCGGTGCCGCCGGGGGGGCCCTGCTGGGCCGCGCGATCGACACCCATGGCGAACGGGCGACCGGCACGATCCTCGGCGCGGTGCTCGGCGGCCTGCTCGGCAAGAGCATCGACCAGAGCGATGCCCGCTGCCGCTAAGGCCTGAAAGCCTCGAACTCCGGTAGGGCCGCACCGCGCGCAACCGTCGCGGTGCGGCCTCCGATCCATATGGCGCCCTCAGCGTCGCGCGCGCAGTGAACGATCCCTTCCGCGCCGACCTTCTGGCCTTGCCCCGCACGATAATCGCCCGCGGCAAGGCCGTTTTCGAACAGATGCACCGCAACCCCGGCGTTGAAACTGCCGGTGACCGGGTCTTCCTTCACCCGGCCGTGCGTGTCGGCGAAGAAGGCGCGCACTTCCCAGCCCAGCTCCGACCCCGCGGGGTGCGGCCCGACAAGCCCGACATCGGTGCCCAGCGGGGCCTTGGGTGCGGGTTCAGCCGCGAGCACTGCTTCCGCCGTTCCCAGCCGCAGCATCTTCCAGCCCGGCCCGTTCGCGACATGCGCCGCTTCGATCACCTGTGCGCGATCCACCCCTGAGACTCTGAGCGCCTCAGCCAGCTCCTCCTCGTCCAGCGGCCCGGTGCGAATCAGCGGCGGGGCGCGGAATGCGAGCGCCCCGCCCTCGCGCCGCACTTCTACCAGACCGGCGCCGCACTGCTGGATCGCCACCCCGTCTTCGTGCGGCACGCCCCCGGCCTCGAGCCAGGCGTGGCAGCTGCCGAGCGTAGGGTGCCCCGCGAAGGGCAGTTCTCCGCCCGGATAGAAGATCCGCACCCGGTAATCGGCGCGCGAATCGGTCGGTGGCAGCAGGAAGGTGGTCTCGGAGAAGTTGAGCCATTGGGTCAGCCGCAGCATCTGCGCGTCGCTCAGCCCCTCGCCGCCGCGGACCACCGCCAGCGGATTGCCGCGCAGCGGCACCGAACCGAACACATCCACCAGATCGAGTTGCATCGTCCTTCCCCTCCGAGTCCGTCGCGCCCCGAGCCGGACGCCTGCCTAGCCATGTTTCCACCGCCTCGAAACGCCGCGCCGACGGCGCGATCTCCGTTCGTCGCACGGGCTTTGCACGCTTCAACGCCCATTCCGCACGGCCCATCGCCGAAATGCCGTTCCAACGGGACGTTCACCGGAGGTTGGGGATCAAGCGTCGCATGTTTCCGTTATCGCGACACCACTCGCAGAGAAACGGAAAGGTACATGCGATGAAAAAGGTTCTTCTTGCGGTCGCCGCCGTGACGCTGGCGATCCCGACGATGCCGGCGGTGGCCAAAGACCATGGCCGCCACCACTATTCGAACACCTACGATAGCTATGGCCGCTATCGCGAGCCGCGCCGCCTGCATCGCGGCGACCGGATGTGGCAGGGCAAGGACGGGCGGTATTACTGCCGCCGCGACAACGGCACGACCGGTCTGATCATCGGCGCTGCCGGCGGTGCGCTGGTGGGCCGCGCGGTCGACACCCATGGCGAGCGTACGACCGGCACCATTCTCGGCGCCGTCGTCGGCGGCCTGCTCGGCCGCGAGGTCGATCGCGGGAATGCCCGCTGCCGTTAAGCGCAGCCTGCCGAGCTGAGAGAAACGGGCCGCGCGGCGAAAGCCGCGCGGCCCTTTCACGATATGCGACCCGCTTGCGCCGCGCCCGCTCCGCTGCCAGAGTCGCAAGCACGCTAAGCAATTGCAATTCGGAGAGCCCCCATGATCGAAACGCCGCTGGTTTCCTGCGACGATCATCTCGACCTCAACATGCTGCCGGCCGACGTCTGGACCAGGCGCATGGGCGAGAAATGGGGCGATCGCGCGCCGCATATCGAGATCGCCGAGAACGGCATGGCGCAGTGGATCGCCGACGGGCAGAGCTGGGGCATGTGGTCGGGCAAACCCTTCCGCTTCGGCGACGGCCCCAAGCCGATCCTCACCGCCTACGACCGCGGCGGGATCGACGACACCAGCGAGCTGCGCGCGGGCAACCCGGTGCTGCGGCTGCAGGACATGGATCGCGACAAGGTCTGGGCGCATATCGTGTTCGGCCCGGTGACCTCGATCAAGACCGCAGATCCCGAGTTCATGGCCGCCTGCTACGCCGCCTATAACGACTGGCTCTACGAGGATTTCTGCGTTGCCGCGCCCGACCGGCTGATCGGCGTCGCGATGCTGCCGCCGCATCCGGAGCCAGCGATCGCCGAGCTCAAGCGCCTCGCCGCGCGCGGCGGGGTACGCCAGGCGAACCTGCAGATCGCGGTCGCCGAACCGCGGCTCGAGGATCCGCGGTGGGAGCCGCTGTTCGCGCTGCTGGAGGAGAGCGGCATCGTGCTGTCGTTCCACGTCACCGTGTTCCCCGGCGTGACCAAGGCGTTCGACAAATACAAGGGCAGCCCCGGCGCGACCTTCCTCCACGCCAAGATGTTCATCGAGCAGTTCCTCGATCCCTTCGTCGACCTGTTCGCCTGGGGCATCCTCGAACGCCATCCCGGCCTCAAGATCGTGATCGCCGAAAGCGGGGTGGGCTGGGTGCCCTGGGTGGTCGAGGAGCTCGACTATCGCCACTACCGCCTGTGGGAATGCGCCGACTACTGGGACGACAAGGGCGGCATCCCCCACAAGCTGAAGCCTTCCGAAGTGTTCCGCCGCCAGGTCTACGGTACCTTCCAGCAGAGCCCCACCGCGATGCGGCTGCTCGAGTTCTGGGGGCCGGACAATCTGCTGTGGGCGAGCGACTATCCGCACCCCGATTCGATCTGGCCCAACAGCCAGCGCACGATCTCCCAGACGATGGGCCACATGGCGATCGACGACGTGCGGCGGATCTGCGGCGGCAATGCGGCCAAGCTCTACGGGCTCGATCTCTCCAAGGCGACCGTGCTCGGCAAGCTCGACGTCGGTTACGAGGCCGTCGCAGCGGAATAGGATCGGGGGAATGAAGCTGACCCTCGGCCCGGTGATGGTCGGCACCCCGGTGCCGTTCCGGGGCGAGGAAGCGAGTGCGATCGCCAAGCGGCCGGTCGCCGGCCCGGTCGCGGTCGGCCCGCTCGGGCTCGCCGGCGACGAGCAGGCGGACAAGGTCCATCATGGCGGCGTCGACATGGCGGTGCACCACTATCCGCACGACCACTACCCCGCGTGGCGCGCCGAACTGGACGACCATCCGCTGCTCGCCGCGGCGGGCGCTTTCGGGGAGAATATCTCGACCGACGGGCTGACCGAGGAGATCGTGCTGATCGGCGACCGCTTCCGGCTCGGCAGCGCGCTGGTCGAGGTCAGCCAGGGCCGCCAGCCGTGCTGGAAGATCGACCACAAGTTCGAACGCAAAGGCATCACCGCGCGCGTGCTGCAGACGGTGCGCTGCGGCTGGTACTACCGCGTACTCGAGCCGGGCACGGTCAGCGAAGGCGACTATCTCGAACTGGTCGAGCGCGGCCACGAGGGCTGGGACGTCGAACGGGTGTTCCGGGCGATGTTCCACAAGGGCGCGAGCACGCAGGAACTGGTCGGCGTCGCGCAACTCACCGCGCTGTCGCAGGAATGGCGCGGGCGGGCGCTGGAACTGGCGGTATTGCAGGAAGGGCGGGCACACCGATGAACGAAACTCCCTCGAACCTGATCGATGCGAAGCTCGCCGGGATGAAGAATTGGCGCGGCGCTACCCTCACCCGCCTGCGCGCGCTGATCCGCGAGGCCGATCCCGAGGTGGCCGAGCAGGTGAAATGGCGCAAGCCGACCAATCCCTCGGGCGTGCCGGTGTGGGAGCATGCCGGGATCATCTGTACCGGCGAGACCTACAAGGACAAGGTCAAGCTGACCTTCGCCAACGGCGCGGCGCTGGCCGATCCCACGGGATTGTTCAATTCGAGCCTCGACGGGAACGTGCGGCGGGCGATCGATTTTGCGGAGGGGGCTGAGATCGACGAGGCGGCGTTCAAGGCGCTGGTGAAGGCGGCGGCAGCGTTTAATCTCTCGAAGGCGCTGAAACGCTAGACTGTCCGCTTAAGGCAGCAATTCCCATTAACGAGTAGTCTGCCATACTGCCGCCGACGAAGGAGTCGAGGCAATGCGCAAAACTCTGAAGAAAAGCCTCGCGATCTTCGGGATTCTATACGCCTTGCTCTCGCTCCTCGCGATAATACATTTTCCAATAACGATTAAAAACAGCGTCAGAAATCACGCCTATACGGCCTTCCTACTCCCATTCTACGCACCGCCAATCATCAGGAGCTACATCGCATTCGTATCGGCAGGCACATGGCCTTTCGGCGCGAAGCAGGGTGTGCTCGACCACCGGCGTTTCGTCGCCCGACATGCGCTCAGATCCGAATTCGGGGAGAAGGTCGTGGACTTCAATCTGACACCCGATGTGCTACCCGGGCGAGAGGGTCGCGTGCTTCTTACTCTTGGCTCGGAACATTTTACCACGGGCATGTTGGGCGCATTCTACGACGCCCATGGCGGAGGGGTCGTAAAAATCGGCCGGTATTTCTGCGAACTCCCCACCGAACGACCATTTCTGAAGCGCCTGTTTAGCCCACCGAACTGCATCGAGTTCATCCGCCATCCGGACGGAGAGCTTTACTTGCAGCGTCTCGGCAGTGAGAAGCCCTTGCGGATAACCTTACTGCCGTAGCGCTAGCCTCGGTCATCCCGAACCTGTTCCGGGACCCCGCTCCCTTGTTCGGTCCAAACAAGCGGCCCCCCGCACAAGGCCGGGGTGACAATTGAGGGCCAATTCGCTTTCCTACTTGCGCCGACTGTGCTCAAAGCCGCGCATGTATCGGGTCAGCTCTATCAACTGTAAATCGGCAGATTTCCGCTGTTTGGGACGGTCGAAAGAGGGAGCCCGCTTTCTTCTCTTTGAACCCTGTCACATGTGTCACACCCCGTCCCCCGCGGTGGCGATTTGTTGGCCTACCGCTCTGCTGCTTGAGGCCATGCCTTGACCCGCCCCGCCGTCCTCGTCACCGGCGGCGCCCGGCGGATCGGCGCGGCGATCGTGCGGCGTTTTGCCGCCGAGGGCTGGCACGTCGTGATCCACTGCAACCATTCGCAGGCCGAGGCCGAAAAGCTTGTCGATACGTTGCCCTCGGCCGAGATCGTGCAATGCGACCTGCTCGACAGCGAGGCGGCGATCGCGATGGTCGAGCGGCTGGCGGCGCGGCTGCCCGACTGGCGGGTGCTGGTCAATTCGGCCTCGATCTTCGTGCCCGACGAGGCGACCGGGCTCGATCCCGAGACCAGCCGCCGCTCGATGCGGATCAATGCGGTCTCGCCGGTGCGGATGGCGCAGGCGTTCCTCAAGCTTGCGCGCTCGCCGCACGGGCGCCGGGTGATCGCGATCACCGACCAGAAGCTCGCCAATCCGAATCCCGATTTCTTCTCCTACACGATGAGCAAGCATGCGCTGGCCGCGACCGTGCCGATGCTGGCGATGGCCGATGTGCGGGAGGACGACCGCACCTATGCGCTCGCGCCGGGCGCGATCCTGCCGAGCTACGACCAGCTGACCGAGGAATTCGAGGTTTCCGGCAGGCTCAACCTGCTCCGGCGCCTGACCGCGGCCGACGAAATCGCCGACGCCGCAGTCTTCCTCGCGCAAGGTTGGCTGGCCAGCGGAAGCACGCTGTTCGTCGATTCCGGGCAGCATCTGCTTTCGCAGCGCCGCGATGTGCTCTATCTGGCGCGGGAGGAGAGACCCGGGCCATGAAAAAACGCCACGCCCTCGCCACCCGCCTGTGGCACTGGCTGAACGCCGTCTGCTTCGTCGTGATGTTCATGTCGGGCCTCAACATCTTCAATGCCCACCCGCGGCTCTACTGGGGCCAATGGGGCTTCGAGCGGCAGGACGCCTGGCTGGTGCTGCAGCGGTTCCCCGGCTGGATCACGATCCCGCAGCATTACAGCCTGGCCGAGGCGCGGCTGTGGCATCTGCTGTTCGCCTGGCCCTTCGCCTTCGGCCTGCTCGCCTTCATGGTGGCCTCGCTGATCAACCGCCATTTCCTTCGCGATCTCGTCACCGGGCGCAAGGAATGGCGCTGGAGCGCGATCCGCGCGGACATCGTCAAGCACCTCAAGCTTGATTTCGACCACCCGGGCGCCAAGTTCAATTTCCTGCAGAAGCTCGCCTACGGCGTGGTGATTTTCATCCTGCTGCCGCTGATGATCTTCACCGGGATCACCATGAGCCCGGGGATGGATGCGAACTGGCACTGGCTGCTCGCAATCTTCGGGGGACGGCAGAGCGCGCGCTCGATCCATTTCATCTGCGCCTGGACGCTGGTCGGCTTCCTGGTGCTGCATATCGTGCTGGTGCTGCTTTCGGGTCCGGTGCGGCAGGTGCGCGAGATGATCACCGGCGGGAGGATCGAGCAATGAAGCGGCGTTCGGTTCTCGCGGGGCTCGGCGCCTTTCTGGTCGCGGGCTGCTCGAAGCTCGCGCAGAGCGGGCCGGTTTCCTCGCTGCTCGATGCGGCCGAGGACTGGAACCGCAACCTCCACGAGCTGCTCGGCCGGCGCAGCGCGCTGGCGCGCGAGTTCACCCCTGCCGACGTTTCCCCGGACTTTCGCGGCAACGGCACCGTCCAGCCGCCGGGGGCGGCCTATGCGGCGCACCAGCAGGCCGGCTTCGCCGACTGGAAGCTGGACGTCTCGGGACTGGTGGAGCACCCGCTGTCGCTCTCGCTGGACCAGATCAAGGCCCTGCCCCAGCGCACCCAGATCACCCGTCACGACTGCGTCGAGGGCTGGAGCGCGATCGCCCAGTGGACCGGGCCGCAACTGGCGCAGCTGCTGGCCATGGCGAAGCTCAAGCCGGAAGCGAAGTTCATCGTGTTCCGCTGCGCCGACAATCTCAACGGGCAGGATTATTACGAGAGCATCGACCTGATCGACGCGTTCCACCCGCAGACCATCGTCGCCCACGCGCTCAACGGCGCGCCGCTGCCGGTCAAGAACGGCGCACCGCTGCGGATGCGGATCGAGCGCCAGCTCGGCTACAAGCACGCGAAATACCTCACCGGGATCGAGGCGGTCGCCAGCCTCGCCGGCATCGGCGCCGGCAAGGGCGGCTATTGGGAGGACCGCACCGGGTACGAATGGTACGCGGGGATTTAGGCTACGATTGACAGCAGGCAAGTGACCCATCCATGGTCCCCGGCTGGGAATGAAGGGGACTGACTGAATGTGGTTGCTTGAGAAGATGCTGCGGCGGCTGATCCGCAAGGGGAAGCTGATCGTCACCGATTACGACGGCAAGGAATACGTCTTCGGTGAGGCCGACGCACCCGATCCGATCCGCATCAGGATGACCGACAAGGGCGCCGCCTTCCATATCGCCAAGGATCCCCGCGTCGGCGCGGGCGAGGCCTATATGGATGGGCGCATGGTGGTCGAAGCGCCGCACGACATTCGCGACCTGGTGCTGTTCGCCGGGATGAACGGCGAAGGCGAGAACGAGGATGCGTTCGAACCGCACGGCACCTTCCGCCAACTCGCAGGCAAGCTCGCGGCCAAGCTCGACAGCTTCAACGACCGCCGCGCCGCGCGGAAGAACGCCGAGCATACCTACAACCTCACCCGCCGGCTATACGAATTGTTCCTCGACGAGGACCGGCAGTACACCATGGCCTACTACCGCGATCCCGCGAACAGCCTGGAGAAGGCCCAGCTCGACAAGAAGGCGTATATCGCGGCCAAGCTGAACCTCGATCCGGCGACCAGCAGCGGCAAGACCGTGCTCGACATCGGCTGCGGCTGGGGCGGGCTGGCGCTCTATCTGCACAAGCATTACGATGTCGACGTGCTCGGGGTCGCGCTTGCGCCCGACCAGATCGAGTTCTGTCAGGAACGCGCGAGGGAAGCCGGGGTCGCCGACCGGGTGAAATTCCGGCTGATGGATTACCGCGACGTCGAGGGCCAATTCGACCGGATCACCTCGGTCGGCCTGCTCGAGCATGTCGGCACGCCGCAATATCCGGCCTTCTACGAACACACCTACAAGATGCTCAAGCCCGACGGGGTGATGTTCTCGCATTGCTGCGGCCGCGCGCACGGCCCGGGCATCACGGACGCCTGGACCCGCAAGTATATCTTCCCCGGCGGCTATATCCCGGCGCTGTCCGAAATGGTGGTCGAAAGCGAGAAGGCCGGCTGGCAGATCATGGACGTCGAGGCGATGCGCTTCCATTACTCGCACACGCTGGAGGAATGGTACCGCCGCACCCAGATGCACCGCGAGGAGATCGTCGAGCTCTACGACGAGCGCTTCTATCGCATGTGGGAATTCTACCTCGCCGGTGCCGAACAGAGCTTCCGCCACGGCGGCCTCGTCAACTGGCAGATCCAGTATGTGAAGAGCCGCGCGGCGATCCCGATGACCCGCGAATATATCGACGAGGAAAGCGCCCGTCTGCGCTCGATCGACGAAGTTCCCGAATGGCATCTGGCCCAGGCCGCGGAATAGTCCGAACGTGATTGCGGCCGGCTTTCCGGAGCGATAGAGCAGCGCCATGTGGTTACTCGACAAGCTCCTCAAGCACCTCGTCAAACACGGCCGGCTGGTGGTGATCGACCATGACGGCAGGACCTATGAATATGGCGATGCCGCAGCCGATCCGATCACCGTCCGCCTGACCGACAAGGGCGCGGCGCTGCATATCGCCAAGGACCCGCGGATGGGCGCGGGCGAGGCCTATATGGACGGGCGGATGGTGGTCGAGCCGCCGCACGACATCCGCGACATGGTGCTGTTCCTGATGGAGCAGGCGCGGCGCGACGAAGGCAAGGCGCTCCAGCCGAAGAATCCGGTCCGCCGCGCGCTGGGCAAGGTTGCCTCGCAACTCGACCAGCTCAATTCGCGCACCCGCGCAAGCAAGAACGTGGTCCATCACTACGGGCTGACCCGCCAGTTCTACGAGCTGTTCCTCGACGAGGACCGGCAGTACACCATGGCCTATTTCCGCGATCCGGCGAACACGCTGGAGCAGGCCCAGCTCGACAAGAAGGCGCTGATCGCGGCCAAGCTGCGGCTGCAGCCCGGCATGCGAGTGCTCGACATCGGCTGCGGCTGGGGCGGGCTGGGGCTCTATCTCAACCGGATGTACGGCTGCGAAGTGCTCGGCGTCAGCCTCGCGCCCGACCAGGTCAAGTTTGCCAACGAGCGTGCCGAGGCCGCCGGGGTGGCCGACAAGGTCAAGTTCGAGCTGATCGACTATCGCGACGTCCCCGGCCAGTTCGACCGGATCACCAGCATCGGCATGCTCGAGCACGTCGGTCGCACCCGCTACGGCGAGTATTTCGACAAGACGTTCGACCTGCTGGCCAACGACGGGATCATGCTGACCCATACGATCGGGCGCACCCGCACCAGCCTGACCACCGACAAGTGGAACCGCACCTATATCTTCCCGGGGCACTACCTCCCCTCGATCTCGCAGCTGTCCTACGCGATCGAGGAAACAGGCTGGGAAATCGGCGACATCGAGATCATGCGCTATCACTACGCGCATACGCTGAAGGATTGGTACGACCGCGCGTGCCAGCACCGCGCGGAGATCGTGGATCTGTTCGACGAGCGGCTGTTCCGCATGTGGCAGTTCTATCTCGTCGGTGCCGAACAGGGTTTCCGCCACGGCAAGATGGTCAATTTCCAGATCCAGTCGGTCAAGCAGCGCAGTGCGTTGCCGATGACCCGCGACTACATGGTCGAGGAGGCCGAGCGGCTGCGGGCCAAGGAGCAGGCGCCGGTGTGGCATCTGGCGCAGGCGGCGGAATAGGCCGCATCGCGCTTGCCTGACGCCGCCGGCAGGTTCTAGGCGGCGCGGATGGAAGCCAGCCTTCCCCCTCCCCCGCTGACCCGCGGCGCGGTGTTCGCGCAGGCCTGGCCGATCATGGTCGGGCAGGCGTCGATCCCGCTGGTGGGTCTGGTCGATACCTTCGTGATCGGCCGCACCGGCGATGTCGCGGCCCTCGCCGGGGTCGCGCTCGGCGCGGTGGTGATCAATTTCGTGTTCTGGAGCTTCGGCTTCCTGCGCATGGGCCTGACCGGCCTCACCGCACAGGCCGATGGCGCAGCGGACCGGCGCGAGGTCGAGGCGCTGCTGCTGCGCGGGCTGATCGCGGGCGGCGGGATCGGGCTCGCGATCGTCGTGCTGCAATATCCGCTGACCCTGCTTGCCTTCGCGCTGCTCGCCGGCGGGGCACAGGTCACCGCCGAAGCGCATTCCTATGCCGGCGCCTGCTTCCTCGGCGCGCCGGCCGCGCTGGCCGTGTTCGCGATCACCGGCTGGCTGTTCGGGCTTGGCCGGACGCGCGCGGCGCTGGTGCTGCAACTGGTCACCAACCTCGCCAATATCCTGCTCTCGACCTGGCTGGTGTGGGGCCTGCATCTCGGTGCGCACGGCGTCGGTCTCGCCGCGGCCGGAGCGCAATGGACCGCGCTTGCCGCCGGTCTCGCCATCGTCACCCGCATCGCCAGCGCCAACCCGCTTGCCCTCGTCCGCCGCGCCGGCGCCGCCGCGCTGTTCGAACGCGCCGCCCTCACCCGCCTGTTCGCGGTCAACCGCGACCTGATGATCCGCACGATCGCGCTGCTGCTGCTGCTGACCTGGTTCGCCAATGCCGGCGCGCGGCTCGGCACGCTGACGCTCGCGGCGAACCAGGTGCTGATGCAGTTCGTCAACATCGCAGCCTTCGTGCTCGACGCTTTCGCCTTCACCGCCGAATCCCGCGTCGGCAATGCGATCGGCGCGAAGTCCAGAGCGCAGTTCCTGCGCGCAGTGCGGCTGACCGGCGAATATTCGCTGCTCTGCGGGGCGCTGCTTGCGCTGGCATTCTGGTTTGCCGGCGGCTGGCTGATCGGCGCGATCACCACCGATCCGGAATTGCGCCAGCGCGCCGCGCTCTACCTCCCCTTTGCCGCCATCGTACCGCTCGCCGGGATGCCGAGCTGGCTGCTCGACGGAATCTTCGTCGGCGCGACCCGCGGCGCGGCGATGCGCAATGCCGCGGTGGTGGCGACCGCGCTCTATGTCGCGCTCGATCTCGCGCTGCGGCCCTGGGGCGCCGCCGGGCTGTGGGCCGCTTTCGTGACCAGCTACGTCCTCCGCGCGCTGACGCTCTCGGTCGGTCTGCCCGGGCTGCTGAAAACGTTGCGATAGGCGGGCGCCCCTGTTAGTCGCCCGCGCGTAATTCAGCGGAGCCCATACATGTCCGATATCAAGCGTGTCGTTCTCGCCTATTCCGGTGGCCTCGACACCAGCGTGATCCTCAAATGGCTGCAGGTGACCTACGGCTGCGAAGTCGTGACCTTCACCGCCGATCTCGGCCAGGGCGAAGAGCTGGAACCGGCGCGCGCCAAAGCCAAGCTGATGGGCGTTCCCGACCACCACATCTTCATCGACGACCTGCGCGAGGAATTCGTGCGCGACTTCGTGTTCCCGATGATGCGCGCCAACGCCCGCTACGAGGGCGATTATCTGCTCGGCACCTCGATCGCCCGCCCGCTGATCTCCAAGCGCCTGATCGAGATCGCGCGCGAGACCGGCGCCGACGCCGTCGCCCATGGCGCGACCGGCAAGGGCAACGACCAGGTGCGGTTCGAACTCAGCGCCTATGCGCTCGAGCCCAACATCAAGGTCATCGCCCCGTGGCGCGAATGGGACCTGACCAGCCGCACCGCGCTGATCGCCTGGGCCGAACAGCACCAGATCCCGGTGCCGAAGGACAAGCGCGGCGAGAGCCCATTCTCGACCGACGCGAACCTCCTACACACCTCGTCCGAGGGCAAGGTGCTCGAGGATCCGTGGCAGGAGACCCCGGACTATGTCTATTCGCGCACGGTGAACCCGGAAGACGCGCCGGACATGCCCGAATACATCGAGATCGACTTCGAGCGCGGCGACGGCGTCGCGCTCAACGGCGAGGCGATGAGCCCCGCTACGCTGCTCGCCGCGCTCAACGAGCTCGGCCGCAAGCACGGGATCGGCCGGCTCGATCTGGTCGAGAACCGCTTCGTCGGCATGAAGAGCCGCGGGATGTACGAGACCCCCGGCGGCGAGATCTACGCCCGCGCGCATCGCGGGATCGAGAGCATCACGCTCGATCGCGGGGCGGCGCATCTCAAGGACGAGCTGATGCCGAAATATGCCGAGCTGATCTACAACGGCTTCTGGTTCAGCCCCGAGCGCGAGATGCTGCAGGCGGCGATCGACCATTCGCAGGCCAAGGTCAGCGGCACCGTGCGGCTCAAGCTCTACAAGGGCCTTGCCAGCGTGGTCGGGCGCAAGAGCCCCAACTCGCTCTATTCGGAAGCCCACGTGACCTTCGAGGACGACGCTGGCGCCTACGACCAGAAGGACGCCGCGGGCTTCATCAAGCTCAACGCCCTGCGGCTGCGCCTGCTGGCCCAACGCGATCGCTGATTTGGGAGCGCGATTCCCGCCGCACCGCAGCGGAACCGCGCCCTACAGCAGCATTTCTTCGCAGCCGCAACGTCGCGGAGCGGGTTTTCCACACTTATCCACCGCCAAAACGGCCGAAAGTGGATAAGTCGGGCTTGCGCGGCTTGCGCGACTCGGCTGCGAGGCGCAGCTTCAAGTCATCGGAAGACGCAGACCGGAACGCTCCTCGGACGGTGTAACAGCCTGAAAAGAAGCGGAAAAGTTGGAAGCTTTCGACGCGATGGCGAAAGCTGCGCGGCTTGGAAACAGGCATCATCGCATCGGTCTCCGGATTGATGCGTGGCCAGCGGAAGAGACGCGAAAGAGCGACATCGGTTTGGCCGGACGACCCGGCTCGGCGTGGATGGATCCGCCAAGGCTTCGGCCCCAACGGAACCAGGTGAAGCGCAGGGCCCCCGCGGGTCGACCGACCGCGGAACCGCCAGGCCGGAAGGAACGGTGCTTGCACCCGACCGACCCGCCTGACGGGACCGGCTGCCGGCGCGAGCGCCGGGCGACATAACCGCCCCTCGGGGTGGTGAAACGCCGGTGACGCGACCGGTGCAGTGAGGCCGGCGGCGACGCCGGCCTCATTTGTTTTCCCGATTCCGACCATGGCCCCGGACATGGCCCCAACATCTCGGGCAATCCAACCCGACCCTTTCGATTCCCCCGCAGGCGACCTCCACACCGCGCCACCGCGGCGACCGAAACCCCGCCCGCGCGGGGCCCGGAAGCGGCATCCGACTCCGATCGGACCATCCTCATCCCCCGATTCAGCACGCTGAAGCGCGCTTGAGCTTGCTGGAAAACTCCTCCGTTCACCCGGTTTTGCGCTCGAATCCGCGACGAACCGAGGCCCGTCATCGACCAGCCGTTTCCCGTTAATGTTTCGCGCGGAAACATCGGCTAGGCGGCGCGGCGATGAGGGCAAACACCGCCATCCGCGCGAGCGCCGGCAAAACTCCCGATCACGGGGCCGCACCGCTCGCGATCCGCAGCCGGATCGCCGGGCGCATCGCGCCCGCAGCCGCCGCGGCGCTGCTCCTCGGAGCGGCGGGCGCGAGCGTTCCCGGCAGCACCGCGCAGGCGGAAATCCAGGCTCCCCCGGCAAACGCACCCGCCTCCCCGCTCGTTCCCGCGCCGGTGCAATCGACCGGCTTCGACCAGGCCTTCGCCGCCTATGCGACCGTCCCCGCCGCGTCTCCGCTGACCGACAGCACCCCTGACGCGTCTGCGGACGGCCCGCGGTTCGAGGATCCGGGCACGCCGATCGCGGGCGGCACCGCCAGCTATTACGGCAACCAGTTCGCCGGCCACCGCACCGCCAGCGGCGAGCGCTTCGACCCCGCCGGCTTCACCGCCGCGCACCGCTCGCTCCCCTTCGGCAGCAAGGTCCGGGTGACCAACGCCCGCACCGGGGCCAGCGTGGTGGTGACGATCAACGATCGCGGGCCGTTTTCCCGCAACCGGGTGATCGACGTCTCGCAGGCCGCCGCGCGCCAGCTCGGCCTGATCGGCCCGGGCAGCGGCAAGGTCAGCCTAGCGGTGCTGGGCAGCTAGGCGCGTCAGGCGCGCACCCGTCCGCCGCTTGAGCGCGGAAGCCCTCCCCCAACCCCCTCCTCCGAAGAAGAGGGGGCTTCGGGCCATCCTCACATCTTCTGCGCGGGGCCCTTGGTCTCGAGCTGGGCGCGCTCGAACCCGTCGGGGATCGCGGCGGTGTGGACGTTGACGTAATAGCCGGCCGGATTGGCGATCATCGCCTGGGCGATCTCGGGCTTCACCGCCACGCAGCCGCCGCTCGAGCCGTCCTTCGGGGCGGCCAGCGCCACCACCGGCGCGCCGCTTTCGCCCGCCGCGCCCTTGTGGATATGCGCGGCGACCGCCCCGTCGAGCCCCGGGGCCGAGAGGATGTAGCACAGCTGGTCGGTCTTCGGGTCGAGCACGCCGGTGAAGCTGTCGTGGCTGCCCTGGCGCAGATCGGCGAAGAAGATCGGCTTGGTGTTCACGAAGGGCACGTCCATCGCCCACAGCGGCGCGGCGACCGGCGGCGGCGGCACGAACCCGGGAGGCGGCGCGCCCTGCGCGCTCGCGCCGCCCGCAACCGCGAGCATCCCGAGCCCGGTCGTGACGGCGGCGATGGCCTTCAGGCTGGCGAAACGGCGCATGCAAACTCTCCCTAAGTTGACTTTGCCCATATCATAGGCCGCCCCGCCAGCGGTGCAAGCGCGATTAGGGCTCCCGCGCCCGATCGGCGAAGCGGGAGCGCGCACGGCGGGCGTCGCAAGGGCGACGGGTGTGACGCATGTGACAGTGTCCTGGGAGAGAAAAGCCCGTTGGGCGCAGAGCCCGCCCCTCGGCCCTTCGCGCGGCCCGTCCCCGGGCCCCTCCCCCAGCCCCTCCCGCTCGCGGGAGGGGAGCGGAGCCTGCCGACCCGCGGGCGCGGCCGGTCGCGAAGGCGAGGGTCGGGGCGGGGAGGGTCGCGATTTCACCTCATACGGCAGGTCGTCGGGCACCGCATCCTCCGGACCCGCCATCAACGCGTCGACCCGCGCCAGCATCGCCGCGCGCTCCGCGTCCCAGTCCTCGCCCGCGCACTCCCGCGCATCGGCCCCGGCCTCCACCACCGCATCGCTGTCGGCCTCGCCCCACTCCGCCCCGCTGTCGGCAAGGGCCTCGTGCAGCGCCTCCTCGACCTCCCACTCGGCCGCGTCGGCCGCGGCCGCGACATAGTCCTCGCGCGCGCCCAGCCCCGCGCCCGCATCCCCCGCGAGCCCGGCCAGCAGCGCATCGAAATCCTCCGGCGCGTCGTCCTCGCGCGCCGCCGCACATTGGGCATCGAGCCGCCCGAGATGCGCGAGCAGCAGGCGCGAATCGTAGCGCCGCCGCCGCGCGATCTCCTCGCCGTGGTAATAGACCGCCTCCTCCACCCCCTCGATCGCGCGCTCGGCCAGCACCGCCTCGACATGGATCTGCGCCAGCCGCAGCGCCGCATCCCAGCAGCGCGCGAAGGCCGGATCGCGACGTCTGAAGCGATAGACGGTCTGCGGCGCGATCCGCTCGCGCGCACAGGCCAGGCGGACATTGCCGTGCCCGGCGAGGTCGTCGCAGAAGCGGAGCTGGCGCGCGGGGGTGAAAACGCGCGGCCCGCCGGGCGCCGCAGCCGCCGCACCGAAGCGCGTTTCGCGCGAGGGGGTGAATTCGTCGTCCCGAACCCGACCGACTTCGCCGCCCCGAAGGGCCGGGATCGCGGGCGGCAAGGTGGAACGGTCAGGCTCGGGCTCGGGCCCATCCCCTACCCCGTCCCCGGGCCTGTCCCGAGCGGCCGGCCTCCGGCCAGCCGAAGGGCGGGAGGGGAGCGAGACGTGCGCCCCCGGATTTGTTCCGGGGGAACCGGTCGCAGCGGGGTGGGCCACTTCGTCAAGCACGCAGGCCTCAGCCTCGGCCTCAGCCCGCCGCGCCGCCCTGGCCGCGGCCCGCGCGGCAGCCTCGGCGGCGGCCTCCGCCTCGGCCTCGGCCTGCCACCGGCCCTGGGACTGGAACACCGCCCTGCCCGCCGAACTGGCCGGGCGGCCGTCCTGCGGAGCGAGCGGGAAGAGATGGGATGTGTGGGTCATGGTTCGCCTCGGTTTGTGGGAGGGGAACCGGGTTAGGTAGGCAGATCGGGGCGTGTAGGAAAATGGTTTTTCGTTTCACACGGCACCCGGTTACAACTCGTGAAGTTTAGTATGCAGTCCATCTATGACGGCGCCCGAGCGGGCTGCGAAAACCGGCCCAAGGTCCAATATTTCGCGCTTTGCAAGCTGCTCCTGAAAAAATCGAGAAACTGCTTTCTTAGAAAGCTTATCAGTACCCAAATGGCTGGACATTATTTCTCGTGCTTCGCCATCCAAAAGGCCTTCAATCTCGCTCAGCCCCTCATCAAAATCACTGAGACAGCAGATTGCTTCGGAGCGCGCACCGTGGTCCAGCGCGTATCTATCACGCTCTTTCAACCCAGCATTATCGCTATCCAACATAAATATAAACTTTGTCCCCCATGTCGCGCCGAGCGCAATCAGCGCTCCAAAAGTTCCAGATCCCGTCGCTGGAATTAATCTAATACTTTCCTTGTTCAACAATTTCATAGCGTATCTTATTATATAATAATCTGACTTCCCCTCAACTATTACGCTTGGAATCGATATATCAAATTTACTTGGAACAACTTCTATTCTATCAACTATTGGCTGAAAGTAGCTCGTTTCCGAGGGGTGCTCATTCACAAACAAACGATACAATTGTGCCTTTATATCCAAGGAGTCATCTTCAATAACGGCAGAATCGACAACACTTGTTTCCGGCGCATCCGCAGCGTTAGTAACAATAAAAGTTTGCTCCAGCCAGTCGGGGCTGATCATGTAGTGCGAATGAGTGCTATACATGAGCATGTTATCGCCAGTAGCGATCTCCGGAAAACTCTCGATAAGCCGCTCTTGGGCGGCCGAATGGAGGTTTGCGGCAGGCTCATCAAATAAGAATAGTACCGGCCTATCTTCGCTGCGTTTAGTTCGAAATTGAGTAAACAAAAGGAATGCAAAAAACCATCTGAATCCGAGAGAGCGGTCCTGAATAGGAAATCTCCGAATTCCATCTTTAATTTCGAGGGATACGTACAAATCATGATCATCAGAATCGGAAAACGATTTTGTTTCTTTATGATATTTTCGACCCTGCTCGACCCCAAATTGCACAGCGATCTCCTTCCCTCCGACATCCTCCCTAAATATCTTATTCCATTTTCCAAAAACAGCATCCGTAATTGTTTCCGAAGCCTGATCTATAATCTGTTGAACACGGGAACGATCATCATTGGTTGACCAAAGACTAAAAAATTCCATCCACCCCTTTTTGTATTTCTCATCCCTTATCCTACGAGTTAAATCTTTAAGATCATAGGGAACACGGCCAGCAGAAAGTACATCCTCAAACATCTTGCGATATACCCAGTCATTAGATTCCGGTCGCTGAGTTATATATATTCTTTTAGGAAAATCAAATATGAAGCTGTCATGGTAAGCAATGTCTGGAGTGAAACTCCAGAGACATTGGTATACATCATCATAAAGAGATTTATCTATTAGCCTCTTCTTTCTTGCTCCTTTAGCTTTCGCGGGAAGATCAAAATCAAATTTGTTTTCTGTTCTGATGTAATCACCTCTTTCAAAAATATCATACCTCTTTAATATAAATTTGTCTGGAATGTCGTTTGGATCGACAGAAAGGTCGACCTCACCTTTTATCATCTCAGCGATATCTTTCTTATCGCTGTGTGTAACAGAAACTGTTGCTTCCACCGAAATCTCGCCTGTAAAGCGGGCTAGGAGATGCCTGGGAAGCCTATCTTTTGCAGCCTCTTCGTCACGCTTTGTCGTATCTCGTCGAAGGGTCTTGGTTCGATAGTCGGGTGAAAAACTGTGAATTGCCTCAAGAATAGTTGTCTTTCCGCTCTCATTGAGACCGACGAGAGAGAACACATTCGCCCCGGTAGAAGAGGTGAGATCAACCTCCGTGTCCTTAATACCCCTGAAATTGCGAATTCGAAATTTAAGATACCGCATGGGCCCCTCCAATAGAGGGCCATTTAAGAACAATTGCGCCATTTCGGTCAAGTTTGGCGATCGTTGAGCAGCACCCTCACCTCCGCAAAACCCGCTCCATCGCCCACCCCTTCGCCAGCTCGTCGACCAATTTGTCGAGATAGCGCACCTCCCGCATCACCGGGTCTTCGACCTCCTCCACCCGCACGCCGCAGACCGTGCCGGTGATCGCCAGCCGCGCGGGGTTGGGCGCCGGGGCCTGGGTGAAGAATTCGCCGGTCGGGGTGCCCGCTTCGAGCGCGGCGGCGAGGCTCGTGTCACTGTGGCCGGTCAGCCAGCGGATCGCCGCGTCGAGCTCGGCCCGGCTGCGGCCCTTGCGCTCCAGTTTGGCGAGCAGCGCCGGATAGAGCTTGGCGAAGGGCATCGCATAGAGGCGCTGCGCGTTCTGCTGCTGGCGGTCGGTCATGGTGGCGGCGGCCATGGGCTCCTCCCTGTCGCCCCGGACCGGTTCCGGGGCCGCGCTCGCATGCTTTTCGCGCAAAGACGCGAAGAACGCAAAGCGGCTGGGCGGTGAACGCCCCCTTCCCCTATTCTTCGCGCCTTTGCGGCTTTGCGCGAAATTGCTCCCCCTTGCGGGAGAGGACACGCAGGCTTTCTGCCGCAGGCAGCCAGCCGGAGTTGGAGAGGGGTTCCGCGCCCTGCCTCGGCCCCCTCTCCAAGCTGCGTTAGGCGCTGGCGCGCCAAACTGCGCTATCCTCTCCCGCGAGGGGAGAGGAGCCGGGTGTTTGGCCGCGTCCTGTCGCTGGTGCGGGAGGCCCTCCCCCAACCCCTCCCTCAAGGGAGGGGAGAAGGAGGCAGCGGTTCGGCGCTATTTGCGCATGAGCTGCGCGCGGATCGCGCCGCCGGGGAAGGCGGCGGTGTGGACGTTGACGTAATAGTCGGCCGGGTGCGCGACCAGGTCGGCGGCGAGGTCCGGGGTGACCGGGGCGCAGGCGGCGGCGTGCAGCGTGGTGGGGGTCTGCAGCATGATCACCGGCGGGCCGGCCACGCCCGCGGCGCCCTTGTGGACGTGGGCGGCGGTCGGCGTGCCGATCCCGGCCACGCCGAGATCGTAGCAGGCCTGCTGCTTGGCGGCATCGACCCACAGCACGAATTCGCCCGAGCCCTTGGGATCGCCCTTGGGCACTTCGCCGTGGCCGTCGAGCGTGCCGGTGAGCGCGACGCCGGTGTGGGTCTTGCCGTCGAGGGTCTTGGCGCCCTGCGCGCCCGAGGCGAGCGCGAAGACGCCGAGGCCGAGCGCCAGGGCGGGGATCAGGGTGGGGGCGGAACGGGCGGTGCGGGCTGCGGGGTGCTGGTGCATGGGAGCTCTCCTGTCGGCGAGGCCGGCGGCGCTCCGGGGAAAGGGGCTTTCCGGACACGCACCGGCCTGCCCTTCCCCAACGGACGGACCGGCAGGGCGTTCCGGAGGCGCGCCGGCCGGGGTGAGCTAGGCCTTGCCGAGCAGCGGCTTCAGATACTGCCCGGTATAGCTGCGCGGCACCTTCACCACATCCTCGGGCGTCCCCTCGGCGACGATCTCCCCGCCGCGCACGCCGCCGTCGGGCCCGAGGTCGATGATCCAGTCGGCGACCTTGATCACGTCGAGATTGTGCTCGATCACCACCACGCTGTTGCCCTGGTCGACCAGCCGCTGGAGCACTTCGAGCAGTTTGCGCACGTCCTCGAAATGCAGCCCGGTGGTCGGCTCGTCGAGGATGTAGAGCGTCTGCCCGGTGCTGCGGCGGCTCAGTTCCTTGGCGAGCTTGACCCGCTGCGCCTCGCCGCCCGAGAGCGTAGTCGCCTGCTGGCCGACCTTGACGTAGCCGAGGCCGACCTCGTTCAGCATGTGCATCTTCTCGCGGATCGGGGGGACCGCCTTGAAGAATTCCTCCGCGTCCTCGATCGTCATGTCGAGCACGTCGGCGATGCTGAGGCCCTTGAACTTCACCTCCAGCGTCTCGCGGTTGTAGCGCTTGCCGTGGCATTCCTCGCAGGTGACGTAGACGTCGGGCAGGAAGTGCATCTCGATCTTGATCAGCCCGTCGCCCTGGCACTGTTCGCAGCGCCCGCCCTTGACGTTGAAGCTGAAGCGCCCGGCCTTGTAGCCGCGCGCCTGGCTTTCGGGCAGGCCGGCGAACCAGTCGCGAATCTGGGTGAAGGCGCCGGTGTACGTGGCGGGGTTGCTGCGCGGGGTGCGGCCGATCGGGCTCTGGTCGATCTCGATCACCTTGTCGCAGAACTCGAAGCCGGTGACCTTGTCGTGCGGCCCGGCGATCACCCGCGCGCCATTGAGCGTGCGCGCGGCGCTGGCGTAGAGCGTGTCGATGGTGAAGCTCGACTTGCCGCTGCCCGAGACCCCGGTGATGCAGGTGAAGGTGCCGAGCGGGATGCTCGCGGTGACGTCCTTCAGATTGTTCGCGCGCGCGCCGTGGACGGTGAGCTTGTGGCCGTTGCCCTTGCGGCGTTTTTTGGGGACCTCAATCGAGCGCGTGCCATTGAGATAGGCCGCGGTGAGCGAGGTCTTGCTCTTGAGGATCTGCTTGAGCGTGCCCTCTGCCACCACCTCGCCGCCGTGGACCCCGGCGCCGGGGCCGAGATCGACGATATGGTCGGCGTGGCGGATCGCATCCTCGTCATGCTCGACCACGATCACCGTATTGCCGAGATCGCGCAGCCGCTTGAGCGTCTCGAGCAGCCGGTCGTTGTCGCGCTGGTGCAGGCCGATGGAGGGCTCGTCGAGCACGTAGAGCACGCCCGACAGCCCGCTGCCGATCTGGCTCGCGAGGCGGATGCGCTGGCTCTCGCCGCCGGAGAGCGTGCCGCTCGTGCGGTCGAGGTTGAGGTAGTCGAGCCCGACATTGTCGAGGAAGCCGAGCCGCTCGTTGATCTCCTTGAGGATTGCCTTGGCGATCTGGTTCTGCGTGTCGGTCAGGTGTTCGGGCAGCGCGAGGAACCAGTCCTTCGCCGCGGTGACGCTGAAGCGCACGGGCGTGGCGATGTCCTCGCCCGCGACCTTCACCGCCAGCGCCTTCTCGTTGAGCCGCTTGCCGTGGCAGGTCTCGCAGGGCTGCGCGGTCTGGAACTTGGACAGCTCCTCGCGCATCCACGCGCTGTCGGTCTGCAGCAGGCGGCGGTTGAGGTTGCCGATCACCCCCTCGAAGGCCTTGTGGACCGTGTATTCCTTGCGCCCGTCCTTGAAGGTCAGCGCCACCGGCAGCCCGCCGGTGCCGTGGAGGATGATGTCGCGCTGGTCCTGCGCCAGGTCGGTCCACGGCGTGGTCAGGTCGAAGCCATAGGCCTTCGCGAGGCTGCTGAGCACCTGCATGTAATAGGGCGAAGGCGGGTTGGACTTGGCCCAGGGCACCACCGCGCCCTGCTTGAGGCTGAGCGCCTCGTTCGGCACCACCAGCTGCGGATCGAACAGCAGCTTCTCGCCCAGCCCGTCGCAGGCCGGGCAGGCGCCCTGCGGCGCGTTGAAGCTGAACAGCCGCGGCTCGATCTCCTCGATCGTGAAGCCGCTGACCGGGCAGGCGAATTTCTCGGAGAACACGATCCGGTTGGGCGGCAGGCCGGCGCCTTTCATCGCGCCTCCGCCCTGCTCCTCGTTCTCGCGCCCCGGCACCACGCCGTCGGCCAGGTCGACATAGGCCAGCCCCTCGGCCAGCTTGAGCGCCTGCTCGAAACTGTCGGCCAGCCGGGTCTGGATCCCGTCGCGCACCGCGAGGCGATCGACCACCACTTCGATGTCGTGCTTGTATTTCTTGTCGAGCGCCGGCGCGTCCTGGATCTCGTAGATTTCCCCGTCGATCCGCACGCGGGTGAAGCCGGCCTTCTGCCACTCGGCCAGTTCCTTGCGGTATTCGCCCTTGCGCCCGCGCACCACCGGCGCGAGCAGATAGGCGCGCGTTCCTTCGGGAAGCGCCATCACCCGGTCGACCATCTGGCTGACCGTCTGCGCGCTGATCGGCTCGCCGGTGACCGGCGAATAGGGCACGCCGACGCGGGCCCACAGCAGGCGCATGTAGTCGTAGATCTCGGTGACCGTCGCGACCGTGGAGCGCGGATTGCGGCTGGTGGTCTTCTGCTCGATCGAGATCGCGGGGCTGAGGCCGTCGATATGCTCGACATCGGGCTTCTGCATCATCTCGAGGAACTGGCGCGCATAGGCGCTCAAGCTCTCGACATAGCGCCGCTGGCCTTCGGCATAGATCGTGTCGAAGGCCAGCGAGCTCTTGCCCGAGCCCGACAGGCCGGTGATCACGATCAGCCGGTCGCGCGGCAGGTCGATATCGATGCCCTTGAGATTATGCTCGCGGGCACCCCGGACGGAGATTGTGGTGAGGGACATTGGCGGCGATGTGGGGGCTCGAAGGGTGAGAGTCCAGAGGCAGCCGGGCGCGGCCCCTGATCCGGAGTTTGTTCCGCAAATGTTCGCAGGTGTCAACCGGGTTCGCCGCATTCTCCCGTATGCAGAGCCCGCCCGCACGCTGCCTCAGGCGCCGGGCAAGAGCACACGCCAATTTCCGCCGAGGGATATAGGGCAAATGGCGCAGCCAGCGCCTCTTGCGAGCCTCCAACGCCCTAGTGCTTCACCCCGGCCGCCTCGCCCTGGGCGCGTTGGAGCACCGAGCCGTCATACCACCAGGTGAAGCCCACTTCCGCCGCCTGCGGGCCGAAGAAGCCGCCGCCGAAGACTCCGCTGCCGCCATCGCCGCCGGTCAGCGTTCCGCTGAAGCCTGATGAAGCTATGCTCCCCGTGCCGTTCAGCGTGCCGAGCACCGTCACGGCATCATCGACCTCGTCGGAGAGGGTCAGCGTGGTCGCCACGGTGCCATTGCCGAAATTGGCGTAGAAGGTGGCCGGAGAATCGCTCACCGGATAGACCATGCCGTCCTTGCTCACCGTCCCGCCGAGTTGGAGCGTGTAGGTCGCCGTTCCCGCCTTGGGCATGTCGCCCGCCTGGGTGGGTACGCCCCAGGCGACCACATAGGTTTCGTAATCGTGCGTCGAGAGGTCATGATGGCCGAAGGAAGCGAACCGCGTGTAGGACAGCGGCACCTTGTTCAGCGTCGGCACGATCACGCGCAACAGGACTTCGTCGTCGGGACCCGGACTATAATACACGACTTCGTGAGGGCCCCCATATTGTTCGAGCGAAAGCGGGAGGACGTATCCGGCGCCGCCCTTCTCGGTCACGCGATAGGCGTCGAGCGAGGCGACATATTCGATCGTCAGGTCGCTCCCCAACGGCATCGCCTGATAGCCGGTCTCGGAAACGCCATAGACACCGTGCCATTTGGTCCCGCCGGTCACGAAGCTCTTGTCCCCCCGCTTGGCGAGCGTCTGCTCGACGGTGTCGTAAGCCACCGGCGTCGGGGTTGGCGTCGGCGTCGGCGTCGAATCGACCGCGCCCCCGCCGCAGGCCGTCAGCATCAACCCGAGAGGCAGCAACGCCGCGCCAGTGGCAACCCGTCCGATCTTCATAATTCTATTCCGCCTTCAGTTCTTCTTGCCGATGAAGGCGCCCGCGATCTCGGTATATTGCGGATCGGCCTCGGTTCCGTGGACGGCTGTGAAAGTTCCCCCGATCTCGGCGGCGTTCGGACCGAAGAATCCGCCGGAGTAGGAACGGAACCAACCGTCCTGTGTAGCCGAGCCGAAGAAATCGTAATTGCCTTCCATCAGACTGCCATTGACCGAGAAGCCGGCAAAGCTCTGGTTGGTCGCGGAAACGGTTTCGGAACCCAGCCCTGCAATGCGCTCGCCCGCGAAATCGGAGAAGGTGGCGCTGAGCGAGTCATTGGTGAAGTTGACGTTGAAACTGGCGGTGCCCGACAGTTTGAATATCCCCGAATTCGCGTAGGTGGCATTGTCAAGATAGTAGGCATAGCCTTGGGTCAGCCCGCTGTAAGTCGCGCTGCCCCCGAGCGGAATGCGATCCGCATCGATGCCCGCCGCGGCCACCATGTATTCGCGAAGATGCGGCCGCACCGGATCGTTGCCATTGTACCTGGCATCGACGAACATCGTGTAGGTGTAAGCGACACTGGAACTGGCTGAACCCAAGTTAGGTACGGTGGCGATCCAGCTTGAGCCGTCCGCATCCCCCTCCCCTTCATAGACCCGTATGTTGCCGTTGCTCTTGGCCGCCTGGAAGGTCGTGCTGTCCAGATTGAGGTCTTGGTGGTCGAGCTTCAAAACATAGTTGCCAGTGCCCGGATTGTAGGAAATCGAGTTGATGGATTCCTGATAAAAGTAATTCAGATCGGCCGAATATATCTGGAGGTCGGTTGACGAAGTCAGGTCTTTGAGACCCGGCATAGTACCGGCGGGATCATCCACGTTCGGATCCTTCGCCCCGAAGATGGCGCCGGAAGCAGCCGATCCGCTCGGGCCGGTCGCGGTGAACAGCCCGCCCACCTCCTGCGCAGCCGGGCCGAAGAACTGGCCGTTGAGCGTGCCGGTGTAATCGCCGACCCCATTGAAGGTGACGGTACCGGAGAAATTGTTGGAAGATGAAGCCAGCGTGCCGGACAGGTTCCAGTCGCCCGCGCCGGGGGCACCCGCGCCGCTCAAATTGTAATAGGCAGCCGGCACGTAGGCGGTGACCTTACCGGTTCCGAGATTGACGAAGAAATCGCCATAGCCGTTCATCAGCCATTTTTTGTCGGTCACACTATCCGCGACGATGCCGTCGAGACGAATGCCGTAGCCGGCGCTGCCGCTTCGGGGGATCGCCGAATTGAGCGTGGGCATGCCGTATAGCTGGAAGCCGTAGCGGTCCGTCCCCGAGGGGCCGCCCTGATCTTGGTTCAGGCGGACGCGGACATAATCGAGATCGAGACCGGTCGTCCGATCGTCCCAGGTCCCGCTGTCACGCGCCCCATAAACGAACATGGAGCCGCCGTCGTTGGCCTGCATCGTGTAGTCTTGGCCGGCAATCACATAGGTCTTGGTTTCGGCATCGAAGCGGATCGCAATCGGATCGACCTTGGTGGAACCGGTGACGTTTCCGCCTGAACCCGTAGTCACACTGACCGATGCTTCGCTGGCAGCAAAGGTCTGGCTGTTGGTCAGCTGGTTATTGCCCTCGCCATTGAATTTGGGGTTGGGCTTATCGGCCGCGCCCTTGCGGCCGAGGATCGCGCCGGTGATCAACCGTTCGTCAGGGCTCTGGCCCGAAAAGACCGCGCCGATTTCGGCCGAATCGGGCCCGAAGAACTGACCCTTGAGCGCCATCTCGAACGGCTGGCCATCGTTGAGCACCAGCGTGCCCGAGAATGTCGGGGCGGATGACGCAATCTTCGCGTCACCGAAGAAACTCGCGGATGTGCTGAGATCGAGCGTGCCGACGAACATGATCCGTCCGGTCGAGAAATCGACCGAGGCGGTGCCGCCGCCCGAGATCGCGACGAGGTCGCTTGCACCGCTGGTCGTCGCGCCGATCAGATCGATGGCGTAATTCGCCGATCCCGAAACCTGGCGGTTCGCCTGGGTGGTCTCGACACCATAGACGATCGAATCGATCGAGCCGTCCACCCGGGTCGGGGAAACCTGCACGATCCGCTGCCAGAATGCGGCGCCGACATATTTGTAGGTCACCGGCCCGCTCGTACCCGGACGCGTCAGCGTCAGGCTGTCCACCTGGTCGTCGGTCTCTTTGACATAGACCAGCGCGGCGGAGTTGCTTTGCGAATTGTCGATATCGCCGGGACCGAAGGTGATCGATCCGGTCGGCGTGGACAGCGTATAACTCTGGTTTCCTGCATTGTAGCTGATCGTCGCGGTCGTCGACGACGCGGAACCGCCCGTTTGTCCCTCCGGACCGTAGCTGGCCTTCGCGCGGCTCGACACATTGGTGAAGCTCTCGCTGACCAGCGGCGCCAGCAAATTGTCATTCAAACCCGTCGGGATAGGTGTGGGTGTTGGCGTCGGGGTGCCCGGACTAGGCGTTGGCGTCCCCGGTGTGGGCGTCGGCGTGGGCGTCGAATTGACCCCGCCGCCGCCGCAGGCAGCCAGCAACAAACCGAGCGGAAGCAATGACGCCCCCGCCGCAAAGCGACCCGTACCCATAGTACCCCCAACGATCAGCAGATGCGGCCGCGGCCGGCGCGCACGATTGGTCCCGCCGTCACAATAGCGCGAAAAATCTTAAGGGGAACGGCTAGTTATTGGAGGTTTCTACCTAATCGGATTTCACTTGCACCCGCCCTGCAGGTAACCTTCGGTCATGATCGCCGAAATGTCCTTGGCCAGCCGGTCGGCCTCGGGCGCTTCGGGCACCGGCTCGGCCCTGGCGAGCACTTTGGCCGAGCGCTTCACATCCTTGCAGAACGCGCCCTTGCGATGGCCGTAGATCCAGTTGTCCTTCGCCGCGCGGCACACGCCGATCAGTTCCTGCCCCCACATCGGGAACGCCATGCCCTGCCCGATCACCGTGCCGGTCACTCCGTTGCAGGCGCCCTTGATCATCTCCTTGTAGACGGTTTCGTCCTGCACCTTCAGCGCGAAGTCGATCTTCTGCGCACGCTCGACCCAGGCTGCCCAGGCTTCCTGCTTGCTCTTGGCTTCGGCGGGGACGGCGGCGATCATGCCGCCCAGCGCGAGCGCACAAGCGCCCGCCCTCATCATTCTGCGCATCGGAACCCCTGTTCGACAAGGCGGCCCCCCGGCCGCAGGCGGCCACTATGGACCGCCGCAGGGGCGGGCACTTGTAAGAAGCCGACAGGCCCGAGGGTGCACCCGGAAAATCAGGGCGGCGGGGGACTCGCGTGGACGCCGAAGACGTTGCCGTAGGCGAGGAAGCCGCTGCCCTGCGCCTGGAACACATAGCCCATTTCGGCTGGGCTGCCCGACGAAACCGGGCCGAAGAACGAGCCAGTGAACTCGCCGGTGCCCGCGCCGGTCAGCGATCCGTGGAACGCCGAGCTGCTGGAAACGATCGATCCGGTCCCGCTGAGATCGCCGAAATCGCCGCCCCCATCGCTGTCGAGGCTGATCAACGTCGAAACCGTGCTGTTCGCGAAGTTGGCGCTGAAGGTCGCCGATCCGTGCCCGTCGCCCAGCGTGTAGAACTGGGTGTTCTGGCCGTTCGGGACCACCACCGCGCCATAGACGTCGGAGGTGTAGCTCGCGCTGCCGGTGTGCGGCATCGAGCCGCTCGAAGTCGGCTGGCCGAACACGAAGGCGATCAGCGGGTTTACCGAACTCGAATTGATGTTGAGGATGTTGACGCTGACCTTCGCATAGGTGCCGAAGCGCGTGTAGGTCAGTGGCACGCCGCCGATCGACGGCACATGCAATTCGAAGGTTTCCTGCGGCAGATCCGTGCCGAACACGCTGCCGCGAGTATAGAGCGCGAGGGCCGAATTGCTATCCGCAGACAACTCGTTCGGCGCGAAATCGGCAACCACCGAATTGTTGCGGATCAACTGCACGTGGCCGTTTGCCACCACGTATTTGACCTGCACCCGGCTGCCCAGATCGGCGCGGGTGAGGTTGACGTTCCCGCCCAGCGTGACGCTGCCGTCGAATGACGCGGTGTTGACGTTGGTATCGAGCGACAGGCCCGAAAACACGCCGGCCAGCGGCGTTGGCATCGGGGCCGGAGTCGGCGTAGGCGTGGGTGCCGGAGTTGGGGTCGGTGTGGGCGTCGGCGCCGGAGTGGGCGCAGGCGTCGGAGTGGGCGCAGGCGTCGGAGTGGGCGCCGGAGTCGGCGTAGGCGTAGGCGTCGGAGTAGGCGTAGGGGCCGGTGTCGGCGTGGGCGTCGAATTGACCCCACCCCCGCCGCAGGCAGCCGTGACCAGGCTCAGCGCGATCAACGACGCGCCCGCCGCATATTGAAATCTCTTCATCGAAAATCCCCCATTACCCATTCGCTCCGGGCAGGACCCGTCGCCGGCGTGCACGACCTATTGCCCGGAAGCCTAACCGAAAATCCGCCCATGGGAAGCGGTCAATTCGAAGCCGTCGATCGACCGGCCGCAGCCGGCTGCGGATGCCTAGGGATTCTTCTTGCCCGAAGCGAAGCCGTTGGCGGTGAAATCCGAGCCGTTGAGGTACCAGGCATAGCCGTATTCGGCCGCCTGCGGGCCGAAGAAGGCGCCGCCGAATTCGCCGCTGGCACTGTTGCTGCCGGTCAGCGTGCCGGTGTAGCCGACCCCCACGATCGTGCCGCTGCCGGTGAAGCTGCCGAAATCGACCAGCGACGACGACGGGTCGCTGCGCCCCTTCAGGTCGAGCGTGCTGGTTACCGTGTTGCCGGCGAAATCGACGCTGAAGGTGCCGCTCGAATTGCCGGTCAGCAGGTAATCGGTGCTGGCGCGGGTGGCGTCGCCGTAGATGCTGGTGCTGTAGGTCGCGGTGCCGGTGGTCGGGCGGTCGCTGGCATAGGTGAGGATGCCGTAGACGGTGCGGTAGTGCCAGTCGGACGCGGTGCCGGTCTCGTCGTGGTCGAAGGCCAGGAAGCGGGTATAGGTCAGGTCCACCCCGCCCTGCTGCGGCACGATCACGCGCATCGTGTCGGTCGTGCTGCCGCTCGACTTGGTATAGGTGGTCGTATCGCCCACCGTGACGCCCGAGCCGGCGCTGAACGCAATCACCGTGGGCGACGGGGTCGTGCTGGGGGTCGGAGTCGGGGTTGGCGTCGGCGTGGGGGCCGGGCTGCCCGAGGGCGCCGGGGTCGGATAGCTCACGCGATAGGTGTTGTCGGACTTCACGTAGTCGAAGGTGAACGAGGTGCCGTCGGCGAACTTGCCGCGTCCGGTCGGGCTGGTCTGCACCTGCCAGCGCACGCCGACCGCGTTGTAGCGCTTGTCGCCGTCGGCCGCGTCTATCTCCGCCACGGTGCTGTAGGTTGCGCTCGGGGTTGGCGTCGGCGTGCCGCCCGGGGTCGGGGTGGGGGTCGGGCTCGGCGTGGGCGTCGAATTCGGTCCGCCGCTGCCGGAGCAGCCAGTGACGACCATCCCCACGAACGCGATGGCCGAGACGCCGAGGGCGAGACGTGAACTCTTCATGGAAACTCCCCACAGGAACTTGTCGCGACGCACCGGCGCGCGGTTGGATCAGCACGCGCTACCTAACGGAAATCGCCTGCAAGGCAAATGGCGAAGGGCCCCGGCTTCGCTCCGTCCGGCGAATTTTGCGGCAGGCCGGTCAGAAGGCCGCGACCAGCCCGATCTCGCTGTAGAAGCGGTCGAAGGAATAGATCTCCACGCTCGACCAGTTGCGCTCGTAGCCGACCCGCACCAGCGGCGCGAAAGTGTGGAAGGTCAGCGCGCGGAACGTGCCCGAGAGGCTGACCGAGCCGTAATTGTCCTTGCGCCGCTCGGGGTAGAGGAACAGCCGCTCGTCCGCCTCGAGATGGCGGTAGCCGAAGTTCACCACCGCGGTGGTGCGGCCCAGCTCGCGGTAGAGATAGCCGTTCAGCCCGCCGCTGGTGGTCGCGTAGCCGGGGTCCGAGGCCTGGTTGCGGTTGCCGTTGAGCTGGAACCCGCCGCCGAAGCGCGGGCTGAAGCTGTGATCGAGCCCGAGTGCGAGCGTGTAGTTCTCGCCGTCCTCGAGGTCGTTGCGCAGATTGTTCTGCTCGAGCACCGAGGCGTCGACCCTGAGCTGGGTGCGCGGGGTCAGCGGGTGCTGCCAGTTGCCGGTCAGGCCGTAGGAAAAGCTGTAGTACTTGAGCCCGAACCAGCGCCAGGTGGTCGCGGCCGAGAGCGCCAGCCGGTCTCGCCCCCACTGCCACTGCGGCCCGCTCTGGAGCGAGGCCGAGATGTCGTCGAACTCGCTCTTGCGGTAGAGGTCGCCCGACACCGAGGCGCGGCTGAGGATATCGGTCGTCTTGCCCACCGGCAGGCGGTAATAGGTCTGGCCCATCACCGAGAGCCCCAGGCCCGACTGCTTCTGCGCGTCTTTGCTCAGCACGAAATCGCCGATGATCGTGCCGAGCGTGTCGGAACTGGTCGCGCGGTTGATGTTGCTGCTCGGCGCGGCGGCGATCTCGAACCCGCCGCCGAAGCGCTTGCGGGCCGACAGCGCGTTGGCGAAGAAGCGCACCTGCCGTTCGACCTCGGGCGGCAGGCCGGCCGCCTCCGCCGCGCGCAATTCGCGCGCCGCATCGCCCAGATTGCCGAGCGAGACCTGCACCCGCGCCAGTTCCACCCGCACCCGCGCGGCATCGGGCTTGTCGTCGAGGATCCGCCGCAGCAGTACCGCCGCGTCGCGCGGGCGCTTCATCTTGTCCATGTACATCAGCGCCAGGCGGAAACGCGCCTCGGTCCTGAGATCGAGGTCGGGGTCCTCGGCCAGCGCCTTGTAGGCGGCCTCGGCGGTCGGATAGTCGCCCCGGTCGCGCGCGGCGTCGGCATATTGGAACAGTTCCGCGGCGGTCATCTCGACCGATTGCTGCTGGACCGCGGCAGGGGCCGGAGCCGGAGCCGGCGCGGGAGACGTCGCGTCGGGCGCCGTGCCATCGGCCGCGTCCTGCGCCCATCCCGCCGCGGGCAATGTTCCCAGCGCCACCGCCGCCAGGAGCCGTGTGGCATTCGATCGATGTGCCACCGCGGGCTCCCCTTCACTCGGCTGCGAGCCATAGCGGGGCGCACCGGCACGGGATAGTCCCCGTAGAAACGCTTGGTCGCATCCGGATCGAATCCGCGCCTTGCCGCGTTGAGCATGCGCCGGATAGGTCCGCGGCCTTGCCATTCGGGCAACGGCCCATCATTGTCGCGCCGGCAGTTCAGGAGAGTAAGCGATGAAGAGATTTCACCGGATGCTCGCGCCCGCGGTTGCGGGATTGGTTTTGACCGGGCTCACCGCCCCGCTGCTTGCGCAAGATGCCGAGCACAACGCGCCCGCCAGCGAACAGCCCTCGCCGGCGAAGGACGGGGCCGAGGCACGCGCCCGGCTCAACGCCGCGCAAGCCGAAGCGGCCCAGGCGCAGGTCGCCGGCAATGTCGACGCCGAGGCCGATTACCAGCGCAAGCTGGCCGAGGTCGAGGCCGCCAAGGCCAAGATCGTCGCCGACGATGCCGCGGCCAAGGCCGCCTACGAGGCCGAGAAGGCCCGGCGCGACGCCGACTACAAGGCCGCGATGGACAAGTGGCAGGCCGATGTCGACGCCTGCAAGCGCGGCGAGCGCTCGCGCTGCGCCGCTCCCGCGCCGTCCGAATGACCCGCCCGGGAGCAAACGCGGCTGCGGCCGCGCTGCTCCTGTTCGCCGCCGGATCGGCCCAGGCGGTCGATCCGCCGGCGGATTCGGGGTTCGAGATCGACGATGCGGCGGCGTTCAGGGCGGCCGGCTTCAAGCTGGTGGCAGGCGAATGGCACGCCTGCGACGAAACCGGCGATCCGGGCTACGTCCCGGGCCAGATCGACGAGCTCGCCGATCTGAACGGCGACGGCGCGCCCGAGGCGGTGATCACCGAATCGAGCGGCGCCTGCTACGGCGCCACCGGCAGCGCCTATGCGATCGTCTCGAGCAACAAGGCCGGCAAGTGGCGCCTGATCGACAGCGGCGTGGGCATCCCGCTCTTCCTCAAGACCCGCGGCGCCGGCAACTGGCCCGATCTCGAGATCGGCGGCCCCGGCTTCTGCTTCCCGGTGCTGCGCTGGAACGGCACGGCCTATGTGCCCAACCGCAAGGAATACGAAGGCAAACCCTGTACGGGGTGACGCCGGCGCGAAGGCTCAGTTCTTCTTTCCCACCGCAACGCCGTCCACGTACAGCGCGCCGTCGAGCGTAGTGGAATCGTATTTGCGGAGCGCGAAGGACGCGCCGATCTCTTCCGCTCCCGGTCCGTAGAAATAGCCGACCAGCGCGGTCGCCCCGTCGCCGTCGAATGTGCCCATGAAGGTTCCCTGGTCGAGATGGACGATGCCGGAGCCGGAATGCACGCCGAAATCGAGCGTGCTCCCGTCGGAAATGTCCGTCAGGATCGGATGCAGCGTCGCGTCGACGTGATAATCCCCGAAATTGGCGGTGAACGAGGCGGTGCCGGTGGCACGGTACTGGTGCACATTGTCGGAGCCGTTTCCGTATAGAACACCGCTGTAGCTAGCCGATCCGCTGCGCGGGATCAGCTCGGTCGGCGTGCGGCTGCCGAACAGGATTTCGCGAAAATAAGGCTTCTCGTCCGAACCTTCCGCCGGAGCGATCTCGACCCTCGCAAAACTCGCATAGGTCAGCTGAACTTGCGAATTGTCGCTGCCGAGTCGGTAGAACAGCACCTTCGCGTCGTGCCCGTTCTGGGTGACGGTATATTCGATGAACCTGCTGTCCGGCTGAGACGCCGAGCGCTGCGAGGTTCCGAGAACGAGTTCGCCGGTCGGCTCGGCGGCGAAATCGGGGATCGTGTATTTCTTGGTCGCCGGATCGTAGCTCAGCACCTTGAGATGCGCCGCGCCGCCGCCGATCGCCGAAATGAAATCGGTCTTCTCGGTCAATTGCGCGAGCGGAACGACTTGCAGCGACGCATCCTTGGCGCCGAGCAGGACGCCAGACAACACATCGCCCTCGGAGCTCTTGGCGGAGTAGCTGGCGCCCACCTCCGCGCCGTCCGGCCCGAAAAAGCCGCCGTCCGCCGTTCCGGTATAGATGCCGTAAGAGCGGACTTCCACACCGCCGGTGAAGCTCAGTCCATCCGAAGCGAGCGCACCGTCAAGGCTGATCGTGCCGTCGAAATCGGCGTTGCTGAGGCGGCTGCCATCGGCGCGCAGGATGATGAACTGGGCATCCGCGCTGACGCTGTCCTTGCCGAAGTCGACCGTCAGACCTCCCGAGCCGGTAAAGGATTCCGGGATATTGTCCCAGTCCGTGTTGATCGCCCCCAGCACATCGATCGCGTAGGCGGCAGAGCCGGTGAGCGGCACCGACTTGCTGGCTACGCCGTAAACGAGCGAATCGAACGAGGCGTCGATCTTCGACGATCCCACCGATTGGTGCTGCCAGAAGGCGCCGCCGACATATTTGTAGGTCAGGGGCGCGCTGCCGGATGCGCCGGTGGGGGTAAGCGTGAGATCGTCGACCGCCGATCCGCTTTCGTGGTGATAGCCCGTCGAAACGGCATCGCTGCTACGGAAGGTCTGGCTCCGCCCGCCGACCGAGATGGTGTAGGAATTGTTCGACGCGTCGAAGCTGAAGGTCGCACCCTGCCTGCCCTCGCTCTGACCGGAGATTCCGCTTCCGTCCCTGGCGTAGCTTGCCGAAGCCCGATGCGCATAGTTCCTGAAGCTCTCGCTGGCCAGGGGGGCGATAAGGTCTTCGTTCACGGCCGCCGGCGTCGGAGTCGGGCTGCCGGTCGGTGTCGGGGTCGGAGTGCCGCCCCCGCCGGCGGGCGTCGGGGTGGGTGTCGAGCTGACGCCGCCTCCTCCGCACCCGGCGAGCAGCAGCCCGATCGACGCAAGCGACACCGTCGCCGCGAAACGCGCAAATTTCATAAGCCCCACTTTCGATCAGCCCGAAACGCCGAAGAACTGGCGCACCGGAGTCCCGCCTCCTGTCTATCGAGCGGGCGGCCGCAATCAACTAGGGGATACTCCATTCGCCGCTTGTTACAGACGAAACTTCTGCGTTAGGGTCCGCGCCGCTCGGTGGGGGGCCCTGCGCAGGAGTAGACGTTTGATGAAATCCCGCTTTCTCGCCACCGCCGCGCCGGCCCTGCTCGGCGTCCTTTTGCTTGCCGGAACCGCCGCGAGCGCCGATGCCGCCCCGGTGACCCAAGCAAGCCCCCCCGCGGCCTCCGGCCCCTTCGCCCAGCCGTCCACCCTGCCGTTCCACGCGCCCGATTTCGCGCACATCAAGGATACCGACTACCAGCCCGCGATCGAGCAGGGGATCGTGATCAAGCTGGCCGAGATCAAGGCGATCGCGGACAATCCCGCGAAGCCGACCTTCGAGAACACGCTGGTCGCGATGCAGCGGACCGGCCAGATGCTTAACCGCGCCGGGGCCGCGTTCAACCAGATGGTCGCGGCCAACACCAACGACACGCTCGATGCCGCGGATACCGCGCTTTCGCCCAAGCTCGCGGCGATGGACGACGAGATCTATCTCGACGCCAAGCTGTTCCAGCGGGTCAAGACGCTCTACGACAACCGCGCGAAGCTCGGTCTCAAGGGCGAGGACGCGATGCTGCTCGAGACGACCTATGCCGATTTCGTCCATGCCGGCGCGCTGCTGACCCCGGCGCAGAAAGACCAGCTCAAGGCGATGAACGCGCAGCTCGCGACGCTGCAGACCCAGTTCTCGCAGAAGCTGACCGACGGCACCGCGGCCAAGGCGCCGATCTTCGACACCGCGGCCGAGCTCGACGGCCTGTCCCCGGCCGAGATCGACGCCGCCGCCGCGCTGGCGACCAAGATGGGCCATCCGGGCAAATATGCGCTGGCGCTGATCAACACCACGCAGCAGCCGCAGCTCACCAGCCTGACCAACCGCGAGAGCCGCCGCAAACTGTTCGAGGCGAGCATCAACCGCAGCAACGGCGGCGACGAATACGACACCACCGCGATCATCACCCAGATCGCCAAGCTGCGCGCCGACGAGGCCGCGCTGCTCGGCCAGCCGAATTTCGCCGCCTGGACGATGTACGACCGGATGGTCAAGGACCCGGCCAAGGCGATCAAGTTCATGGACGATTTCGTCCCCGCGGTCGCCGCGACCCAGGCCCGCGAAGGGAAGATGCTGCAGGACATGGCGGCTTCGGAAGGCCAGCCCATCACGCTCGAGCCGTGGGACTGGGGCTATTACGCCGAGAAGGTCCGCAAGGCGAAGTACGACATCGACGACGCCTCGGTGAAGCCCTACTTCGACGTCTACCGGACGCTGGAAGACGGCGTGTTCTACGCCGCGAACAAGTTCTACGGCGTGACCTTCAAGCGCCGGACCGACGTCCCGACCTATCACCCCGACATGCGGGTCTACACCGTCTACGACAAGGACGGCCACGAGCTCGGCCTGTTCGAATTCGATCCCTTCGCGCGGCCCAACAAGCAGGGCGGCGCGTGGATGGGCAATTTCGTCGAGCAGTCCTACCTGCTCGGCGACAAGCCGGTGATCTACAATTCGATCAACATCACCCCGCCCGCCGAGGGTGCCGAGCCGCTCGCGACCGCGGACGACGTC
Source organism: Novosphingobium sp. (assembly GCA_017744735.1). GTDB lineage: Bacteria > Pseudomonadota > Alphaproteobacteria > Sphingomonadales > Sphingomonadaceae > Andeanibacterium. Next base: position 381,654 of record JAGIAR010000007.1, read on the forward strand.
ACCACCATGTTCCACGAATTCGGCCACGCGCTGCACGGCTTCTTCGCGAGCCAGAAGTATCCGGCCCTCTCGGGCACCAACACCGCGCGGGACTTTGTGGAATTCCCGAGCCAGTTCAACGAGAACTTCGCGTTCCTTCCCGAGATTTTGAACCACTTCGCGCAGAACGCGCAGGGCGAGACGATCCCGCCGGAACTGGTCGCGAAGATCGAGGCGGCGCGCAAGTTCAACCAGGGCCTCGGCTTCGGCGAGACGCTGGAAGCGGCGATGCTCGACATGAAGTGGCACGATCTCGCCCCGGCGCAGGTTCCCACCGACGCGCAGGCGTTCGAGAAGCAGGCGCTGGGCGAGATCGCGCTCGACACCCGCCTGATCCCGCCGCGCTATCGCAGCCCCTATTTCCGCCACATCTGGTCCAACGGCTATTCGGCCGGCTATTATTCCTACATCTGGACCGAGATGCTGGCGCATGATGCGTGGGACTGGGTGGTTCACCACGGCGGGCCGACCCGCGCCAACGGCGATCACATCCGCGCGACCTTCCTCGGCCAGGGCCACACCAAGGATTACGCGGTGATGTACCGCGACTTCGCGGGCCGCGATCCGGGCGTGCAGCCGATGATCGAGGCGCGCGGGCTGGACCAGAAATAGCCGCCGGTCGAACCGGACCGGTCGTTCGCAGAAGCTGCGCTTGCCCGCCCGGTGCGGGCGGCGCAGCCAAGCCGCCGATATCGTCTACCCGAGGACTGAGCATGAAGCATCCGATTCTGCTGGGCGGCGCGGCGCTGCTTTCCCTGACCACCCTCGCTTCCGCCCTGCCCGCGCAGACCCCGGCACCCGACGCCGCCGCTTCGGCGAAACCCGTGCCGCGCACCTACGGGACCTGGGGGGTCGATCTTTCGGTGCGCGACCTTTCGGCCAGGCCGGGCGACGATTTCACCCGCTACGCCTTCGGCAAGTGGACCGACGCGACGGTGATCCCGCCGGACCAGAATTCCACCGGCACCGGCTACGACATCTTCAACCAGACCCAGGACCAGCTGAAGGCGTTGGTGACCAAGGCGCCGCCGACCAGCCAGCTCGGCGCGCTTTACGGCAGCTTCGTCGACGAGGCGAAGGTGGAGACGGTGGGCGACGCGCCGCTGAAGCGCGACCTGGCGGCGGTTGCCGCCGTGCCCGACAAGAGCGCGATGGCGCGCTTCATGGGCTCAACCCAGAGCAGTTTCGGCATCTCGCCGATCGCCGCCGAACCCTATGCCGATCCCGACACGCCGACGCTCAATTCGCTGTGGCTGGGCCAGGCGGGCCTCGGCCTGCCGGATCGCGACTATTACCTGAAGGACGATTTCAAGCCGCAGCGCGATGCCTACCAGGCCTATGTCGCGCGGGCGATGCAGATGGCGGGCAATCCGGACCCGGCCGGCGCGGCGGCGAAGATCATGGCGCTCGAGACCCGCATCGCGCAGGCCAGCTGGCCCGCCGCCGACCGGCGCGACTTAACCAAGATCGACAATCCGATGAGCGGCGCGGAACTGGCCGCCTATGCCCCGGGCTTCGACTGGAGCGCGTGGTTCGCGGGCGCCGGCATCCCGCCGCAGGGGCGGATCATCGTCAACGAGAATAGCGCGGTGAAGGACATTGCGGCGATCGTCGGCGAGACCCCGCTCGACACGCTCAAGCTGTGGGAGCAGTTCCACATCGTCGACCAGGCCTCGCCCTACCTGCCCAAGGCCTATGTCGACAGCCGGTTCGCCTTCAGCAAGACGCTGAGCGGGGTCAGCGAGCTGCGTCCGCGGTGGAAGCGCGCGCTCGATTTCATCGACGGCAGCCTCGGCGAGCTGGTCGGGCAGCAATATGTCGAGGCCTATTTCCCGCCCGCAGCGAAGGCCAAGATGCAGGAGCTGGTCGGCAATCTGAAGCTCGCGATGGCCGACCGGATCCGCTCGAACGGCTGGATGGCGCCCGAAACCAAGCAGGCGGCGCTCGACAAGCTGGCGCGGATGGACGTGATGGTCGGCTATCCCGACACATTCCGCGACTATGCCAAGCTCACCCTTTCGCCGACCGACCTCTACGGCAATGTCGAGCGCAGCACCGCGTTCGAATACGCCTACAAGATGGAAGACCTCGGCAAGCCGGTCGACCGCAAGAAGTGGAGCATGACCCCGCAGACGGTCGATGCCTATAACGGCGGGCTGGAGAACAAGATCGTGTTCCCCGCGGGCATATTGCAGGCGCCGATGTTCAACCTCGCCGCGGACGACGCGGTGAATTACGGCGGGATCGGCGCGGTGATCGGCCACGAGATCACCCACGGCTTCGACGACCAGGGGCGCAAGATCGACGCCAGTGGCGCGCTGCGCGACTGGTGGACGGCCGGCGACGCGGAACGCTACGACGCGCAGGCGAAGAAGTTCGGCGCCCAATATGCGACCTACGAGGCGGCGCCGGGGACCTTCATCAACCCCGAGCTGACGATGGGCGAGAATCTGGCCGATTTCGCCGGGCTGGAAATCGCGCTCGATGCCTATCACAAGTCGCTCGGCGGCAAGCCCGCGCCGGTGATCGACGGGCTGACCGGCGACCAGCGCTTCTTCCTCGCCTTCGCGCAGGTCTGGCGCGGCAAGCAGCGCGAGGATGCGATCAAGCAGCAGGTCGCCAGCGATCCGCACAGCCCGCGCAAGTGGCGGGTGATCGGCCCGCTGCGCAACATGGATGCGTGGTACGACGCCTTCGGGATCGGGCCGGATAGCAAATACTACATCGCGCCCAAGGAGCGCGTCCGGATCTGGTAGCTTCAAGGGGCGATCATCTCCGCCCCGGCGGCTGTGCCGCTTCGGAACGGCCGCCATTCTCGGGCTGCGGAGAGGGATGTTTACGAATACGCGCTAGGGCGCGTCTTCAACGAACCGCCCGAAAGGCCGCCTTGACCCAAGCCATCGCCCTGCCCGGCAGCCCGCAGCGCGCGGCAGCGCGCTCGCGTCCCGCGCGGCCGGCGGGCATGCGCGGCGAGGCCGGATGGCTGAAGCGCCTCGCGCCGCGGCTGATCGCGCTGGCGCTGGCGGTGGCGGTGCCGGCTTTCGCTGCGCCGGCCGAATGGCGCCCGCTGAACCTGTTCGGCAGTGCCGAAGCGAGCGCGCCGCAGCCGATGGGCTTCGAGACCCCGGGCGAGAGCTTCCCCGGATCGGCTTTCTATTACCTGGCCGACGAGCCCTATCTCCCACCCGCCGGCGGCTCGATCAGCAGCGGCGGCACGGCCGGCGCCTTCGCCGACACCGCGCTGGAGGACGCCGTCAACGGGCCGGCCGCGCGGCCGCTGTTCCTCACCGGCAGCGGCGCCGACCGCGCGCGTGCGCTGCAGTGCATGACCATGGCGATCTATTACGAGGCGGCGACCGAATCCGACGCCGGACAGCGCGCGGTGGCGCAGGTGGTGCTCAACCGCGTCGCCCACCCCGCCTTCCCCGACACGGTGTGCGGCGTGGTGTTCGAGGGCTCGGAGCGCCCGACCGGCTGCCAGTTCAGCTTCACCTGCGACGGCTCGCTCGCCCGCGCACCCGCGCGCAAGTTCTGGGACCGGGCGCAGGCGGTCGCGGCGGCGGCGCTGTCGGGCGCGGTCTATGCTCCGGTAGGGCTCGCGACGCATTACCACACGATCTACATCCACCCCTATTGGGCCGACAGCCTGACCAATGTCACCACGATCGGCGCGCATACCTTCTATCGCTGGAAGGGCGCCGCCGGGCTCGCCGCCGCGTTCAGCGACCGCTACGCCGGGGGCGAGCCGCTGCCGACGCGCCACGCGCCCAGCCGCACCCCCGATCCGGCCGGCGCGCTCGATCCGATCCAGCTCGCGCGCAGCTACGAACAGTCTCTCGCAGCGGCGCAGGCTGCCGGGCAGGCCGCCGGGCCGGTCCATGCCGGCACCGCCGGGGCTCCGATCAGGGCGGCGCTGCCGCCGCCTGCCTATTCGGCGGCGATCCAGTCGCGCGGCGGCGACCAGCTCTATTCGGGCGACCGCCTGCCGGGCGGCGGGCAGTTGATCGGCCCCCACGCGCAGAGCGGAGAATGGATCAAGCACCCCTGATTCTGCTCAGGGCCATGCCCGAAACCGCGCCCGCAAGTGCCTGATCTGCGACCAAATCCCAATTCAGATTTCGGAAACCATGCGCAGGAACGAAGGCTTCAACCTGCCGTCGTATAACGGCGCAGAGGACTGAAACGCATCGCCCAGCGATGCCCGGATGACGAGGCTCCCGACAGTGACGATCCATTTCGCCCTTGCCCAAGGCCGCATCCGCCCCCGTCTCAGCCCGGCCGGCGCGCGCGCCGCGCTGGTGCGTCCGGCGAACGACAATTATGCGACAGGATTCGATGCCTCGGCCGAGCGCGAGGTGCTCCATGCCGCGCTGCGCCAGTTCGCGCGCCACGGCATCGGTGCCGCCGACCATGCGCGCGCGCAGGCCGAGAAGGCGTTCTTCGCTGGAGAGCGCGAAACCTACCGCTGGTGGCTCGGCGTATGCCGCACGCTCGACCGGCGGATGGCCTCGGCACTCGTCAACGAAACCGACGGCAAGACGGGCTGAACCCCGCCCGCTCCAAGCACCGCGAGGCCAAAGCCCGGTAAATCCACGCAAACGCTGGTAAGGGCCTTCTTAACCACTCGGTGACCTCTTGCCGTTAAGCCCGCACGCGTGACGAACGGGAGGCGACCTATTTCGAAGGTCAAAGATATCCTAGCGCGAGCGATGGCCGGCGATGCGCTGGACGATCGCGTCCGCCGCAAACTCGTCACCTCGCTTTACGCCCAGCCGGCGAGCCTGGCGATCGGCGCGCTGTGCGGCAGCGCCGCCGCAGGCGTGGTCGCGTGGTATTCGGGCAATCTGCTTGCGATCATCGGCGCGATCACGCTCACTGCGGTTGCGGTGCTGCGCGTCGCCACCGCCAGCCGCCTCGGCCCCGAGAGCGCGCGGCGGGATGCCAAGCATCTCGAACTGCTCTACGAGGCCGGGGCCTTCACCTATGCCTTCCTGGTCGGGCTGATCGCTGCGATCACGATCGGCTACCGGCTCGATCCGGGGCTGCAATTGCTGATGGTCAGCTATGCGATCGCCTATGGCACCAGCGTCTCCGCGCGCAACGCGGGCCGCCCGATCATCGCGATCGGGCAGCTGTTCCTGTCGCTTTCGCCGGTGATCGTGGTCTGTGCCTTCACCGGCGGCCTGGTCTACGCGATCATCGCGATCACCACTTCGCTGCTGCTGCCGTCGATGGTCTCGATCACCTTCAACGTGTTCGACGTGCTGCGCGAATCCGTCGCCGCGGCCGAAACCAGCCAGCGCATGGCCGACAAGATGCGCGATCTCGCGCGCACCGACGTGGTCACCGGCCTCAGCAACCGCGCCGGTCTCAACCACGAGATGGTCGAGAAGCTGATGACCATGCGCGACGACCAGAAGCTCGCATTGTTCTGGCTCGATCTCGACAAGTTCAAGGAAGTCAACGACACGCTCGGCCACCCGGTCGGCGACCGCGTGCTCAGCGAAGTAGCCCGGCGCCTGCGCGAGACCGCGCCCGAGGGAGCAACCGTGTCGCGCTTCGGCGGCGACGAATTCATCGTGGTGTGCGAAGTCGCCAGCCGCGGCGATTGCGAGAAGCTCGCCGGCAGCCTGCTCGAGGAAATCTCGCGCCCCTACCGGATCGACGGCGAGCGGCTCGAGATCGCCACCTCGATGGGCATCGCGCTGATGCCCGACGACGGCGCCGATCTCGACACAGTGATGCAGAGCGCGGACCTTGCGCTCTATCACGCCAAGGTCAACGGCCGGAACCAGACCAGCTTCTTCGACGCTTCGATGACCCGCGACCTGATGCGGCGCAAGGAAATCGAGGCCGAACTGCGCGCGGCGCTGCAGCGCGACGAACTGTCGATCTTCTTCCAGCCGATCGTCGATCTCGATACCGGCCGGATCCGCACCTTCGAGGCGCTGGTGCGCTGGTTCCACCCCGAGAAGGGCGAGTTGCGGCCGGACGAATTCATCCCGGTAGCCGAGGAAACCGGCGTGATCATCACGCTCGGCAACTGGATCACCGCCCAGGCGGCCAAGGCCTGCGCGCAATGGCCCGAGGACGTGACCATCGCGGTCAATCTCTCGCCGGTGCAGATCAAGGCGCCGGGCTCGGCGCTCGGCATCCTCAACGCGCTCAAGGAGGCCGGGCTGCATCCCTCGCGGCTCGAGCTCGAGGTGACCGAGAGCCTGTTCCTCGACGACAATGCCAACACGGCGCGCTTCATCGAGAAGCTCGCGAGCGAAGGCGTGAAGTTCGCGCTCGACGATTTCGGCACCGGCTATTCCTCGCTCGGCTACATCAACAAGTATCCGTTCAAGAAGATCAAGGTGGACCGCAGCTTCGTCTCCGGCCCCGACGTCGGGCGCAAGAGCGACGCGATCATCCGCGCGGTGGCCGAAATGGGCAGCCGGCTCGAAATGGACATCGTCGCCGAAGGCCTCGAGACGATCGAACAGGTCCGCGCGGTGCGCGAGGCCGGCTGTACCCTGGGCCAGGGCTACTACTTCAGCCGCGCGGTGCCTGATTACCTCGCCGCGACCCTGCTCGCCCAGGAGCGCGCGAAGGATCCGCCGATCCGGCTAGCGGCGGGGTAACAACCCGTATCCCCCCTTGTGCTCCTGCGAAAGCAGGAGCCCAGAGTTCATCACGCCACGCTTCGCGCCCTGGGTTCCTGCTTTCGCAGGAACACGCGAAGTCGTGCACGACACCGATTCCCATCGAAACCGGCCTCAAATCCCACCCTTAACGCTATTGCGAACTGTTATCACAAAAACCCGGCAAGCCCGGGCTTTTCGCGGTTGCAATACGGAAATCACGGGCCTAGTGCGCGGGCAAGTGCCGGGCGTTCCGTCGCGGAATTCGCGCGCAACGGGCCGCTGCAAGAGCACGTTTCCCTGACATAGCGAAGAACGGACACGACCCATGGCCCGCAAGAAGATCGCCCTCATCGGCGCCGGCAATATCGGCGGCACCCTCGCCCATCTCGCGGCGAAGAAGGAACTGGGCGACATCGTCCTGTTCGACGTTGTTGAAGGGATCCCGCAGGGCAAGGCGCTCGACCTCAGCCAGTGCGGCCCGATCGAAGGCTTCGACGCCAGCATCACCGGCACCAACGACTATGCCGATATCGACGGCGCGGACGTGATCATCGTCACCGCCGGCGTCGCCCGCAAGCCGGGCATGAGCCGCGACGACCTGCTGGGCATCAACCTCAAGGTGATGAAGGCGGTCGGCGAAGGGATCAAGGCCCACGCCCCCGACGCTTTCGTGATCTGCATCACCAACCCGCTCGACGCGATGGTCTGGGCGCTGCGCGAATTCTCCGGCCTGCCGCACAACAAGGTGGTCGGCATGGCCGGCGTGCTCGACAGCGCGCGCTTCGCGACCTTCCTCGCGTGGGAATTCGGCGTCTCGGTCAAGGACGTGAACGCCTTCGTGCTCGGCGGCCACGGCGACACGATGGTCCCGGTCACCAGCTACACCACCGTGTCCGGCATCCCGGTCGACGACCTCGTCGCGATGGGCAAGTCGAGCAAGGAAGCGATCGACGCGATCGTGCAACGCACCCGCTCCGGCGGCGGCGAGATCGTCGGCCTGCTCAAGACCGGCTCGGCCTTCTACGCCCCCGCCACCAGCGCGATCGCAATGGCCGAAGCCTATCTCGGCGACCAGAAGCGGATTCTGCCCTGCGCGGTCTATGTCGACGGCAAGTACGGCCTCGACGGGCTCTATGTCGGCGTGCCGACCGTGATCGGCGCGAACGGCGTCGAGGAAGTGGTCGAAATCGCCCTCGACGATGAGGCGAAGGCCAACTTCGACGTCAGCGTCGAGGCGGTCAAAGAACTGCTGGTCGCCTGCAAGGGCATAGATAGCTCGCTTGCCTAAAATGGAAGCTTGGGTCGCCTACGGCCTGCTTAGCGCATTTGCGCTATTTCAGGCACTGCCGCTGATGCTGGCATTTCGTGGACGGACCCGCGGCTGGCTTCTTACCCAATGCGGCTTCGGGATAGCGATGCTCGCATTGGCTGACGTGCAATACAGCGGACGCGGCTCTTTTGTTCTGTTGGCAGCCACCGCCGTTATGATCGCCGCGACGTCTGCTCTGTCAGCAGTTCTCGCTTATTTCGGTTTTCATCTGAGGGCCTCACGCTCTCGAATTGCGAATTCAGAGGTCCTTTAATGTCCATCCTCGTAAACAAGCAAACCAAGGTCATCACCCAGGGGATGACCGGTGCCACCGGCACCTTCCACACCGAGCAGGCGGTGGCCTACGGCACGCAGATGGTCGCGGGTGTGACCCCCGGCAAGGGCGGCAGCGAGCATATCGGCATCCCGGTCTACGACACGGTCGCCGAAGCCAAGCACGCCACCGGCGCGAGTGCCAGCGTGATCTACGTCCCGCCGCCGTTCGCCGCGGATTCGATCCTCGAGGCGATCGACGCCCAGATCGAGCTGATCGTCGCGATCACCGAGGGTATCCCGGTGCTCGACATGGTCCGCGTGAAGCGCGCGCTCTCGGGTTCGAAGTCACGGCTGATCGGGCCCAACTGCCCCGGCGTGCTGACCCCGAACGAATGCAAGATCGGGATCATGCCCGGCAGCATCTTCAAGGCCGGATCGGTCGGCGTTGTAAGCCGCTCGGGTACGCTTACCTATGAAGCTGTGCACCAGACCACCGCAGTCGGGCTCGGCCAGACCACTGCCGTCGGGATCGGCGGCGATCCGGTCAACGGGACGAATTTCATCGACGTGCTCGAATTGTTCATGGCCGACGAGGCGACCAAGTCGATCATCATGATCGGCGAGATCGGCGGCAACGCCGAGGAAGACGCCGCGCAGTTCATCGCCGACGAGGCGAAGCGCGGGCGCAAGAAGCCGATGGTGGGTTTCATCGCCGGCCGCACCGCCCCTCCGGGCCGCCGCATGGGCCACGCCGGGGCGATCGTCTCGGGCGGCCAGGGCGGCGCCGAAGACAAGATCGCGGCGATGGAAGCCGCCGGCATCCGCGTCGCAGCCTCGCCGAGCGAACTGGGCACGACGCTCGATGCGCTGCTGAAAGAGCTGGCGTAAGCCACGAAAGGCCGCGTGATGGGTAACGAGTTCCAGGATTTCACCGCCGAGGAAGGCGTCCCGCAGGCCGGCCCGAGCTGGCAGCGCGCGGCCTGGCCGCTGGCCGAAGCTGCCGACGACCTGACCCGGGCGCTCGATCCGACCGCGATGAAGCTCGCGGTCAAGGCGGCGGCTGCCAAGGCCGGCGCGCCGGTCGACGAGCGCGCGGTGGAGCAAGCGGCGGACGCCTCGATCCGTCTCGTCATGCTGGTGCGCACCTATCGCGTGCGTGGGCACTTGGCGGCCGATCTCGATCCGCTCGGCGCATCGCAGCAGGAGCTCCCGGCGGACCTGACCCCCGAATACCACGGCTTCACCGGCGAGGCGCTGGACAAGAAGGTCTACATGGGCGGAACGCTCGGCGTCGAATGGGCGACGCCGCGCGAGACGGTCGAGATCCTGCGCCGCAACTATTGCGGCCACGTCGGCCTCGAATACATGCACATCGCCGACATCGAGGAGCGCCGCTTCCTCCAGTCGCGCATGGAAGGCCACGACAAGGAAATCGAGTTCACCGAAAACGGCAAGAAGGCGATCCTCGCCGCGGTGATCCGGGGAGAGGAATACGAGAAGTTCCTCGGCAAGAAATACGTTGGCACCAAGCGCTTCGGGCTTGACGGCGGCGAGAGCATGATCCCCGCGCTGGAAGCGGTGATCAAGAACGGCGGCGCGCTGGGCGTGCGCGAGATCGTGTGGGGCATGTCGCACCGCGGCCGCCTGAACGTGCTCGCGAATGTGATGGCCAAGCCCTATCGCGTGATCTTCCACGAATTCTCGGGCGGCAGCGCCAACCCCGACGACGTCGGCGGCTCGGGCGACGTGAAGTACCACCTCGGCACCTCGACCGACCGCGAGTTCGACGGGATCAAGGTCCACATGTCGCTGGTCCCGAACCCCAGCCACCTCGAAACGGTCGACCCGGTCGTACTGGGCAAGACCCGCGCGCAGCAGGCGGTGCGCGAGGATCTCGAGCAGCACGAACAGGTGCTGCCGGTGCTGATCCACGGCGACGCGGCCTTCGCCGGCCAGGGCATCGTGTGGGAGTGCTTCGGCTTCTCCGGCGTGCGCGGCTACAACACCGGCGGCTGCATTCACTTCATCGTGAACAACCAGATCGGCTTCACCACCTCGCCGAAGTTCGCGCGCTCCAGCCCCTATCCCTCCGACGTGGCCAAGGGCGTGCAGGCGCCGATCATCCACGTCAACGGCGACGATCCGGAAGCGGTGACCTTCGCCTGCAAGCTCGCGGTCGAATACCGCCAGCGCTTCAAGCGCGACATCGTGATCGACATGTGGTGCTATCGCCGCTTCGGCCATAACGAGGGCGACGAGCCGAGCTTCACCCAGCCGCTGATGTATGCCGCTATCCGCGCACATCCGCGGGTGAGCGAGGTCTATGCCGCGCGGCTGGTCGAACAGGGCGTGATCGACAAGAATTGGGCGGGCGAGACCGCCGCGCATTTCGTCGCGGTGCTCGACCAGGAATTCGAGGCCGGCCGAAACTACAAGCCCAACGAGGCCGACTGGTTCGCCGGGCGCTGGAGCGGGCTGCACAAGCCGGCCGATCCGGAGACCGCGCGGCGCAACATCAACACCGCGATCGAACCGAAGCTGTTCGAAAGCCTCGGCCGCGTGCTGACCACCGTGCCCGACGACTTGACGATCCATCCGACGCTGGGCCGCGTGATCGACGCCAAGCGCGAGATGTTCGCGAGCGGCGAAGGTTTCGACTGGGCCACGGCCGAGGCGCTCGCCTTCGGCAGCCTCGTCACCGAGGGCTACGGCGTGCGCCTGTCCGGCCAGGATTCGGGCCGCGGCACCTTCAGCCAGCGCCACGCGATGTGGATCGACCAGAAGACCGAGCGGAAGTACATTCCGCTGACCACCCTGCCCCACGGCAAGTTCGAGGTCTACGACAGCCCGCTCTCCGAATACGGCGTGCTCGGCTTCGAATACGGCTTCGCCTCGGCCGATCCCAAAACCCTGGTGCTGTGGGAAGCGCAGTTCGGCGATTTCGCCAACGGCGCGCAGATCGTGATCGACCAGTACATCGCCGCCTCGGAAGCCAAGTGGCTGCGTGCGAACGGCCTGGTCATGCTGCTGCCGCACGGCATGGAAGGCCAGGGACCGGAGCACAGCTCGGCGCGGCTCGAGCGCTATCTTCAGCTCTGCGCGGAAGACAATCTTCAGGTCTGCAACATCACCAGCCCGGCGAACTACTTCCACGTTCTTCGCCGCCAGATGCTGCGCCCGTTCCGCAAGCCGCTGATCATCATGACGCCCAAGAGCCTGCTGCGCCACCCGATGGCCAAGAGCCAGGCGAGCGAGTTCACCGCCGAGAGCCACTTCAAGCGGATCCTCTCGGACCGGGCCGAGATCGCCGACGACAAGGTTCGCCGGCTGGTGCTGTGCTCGGGCAAGGTCGCCTACGATCTGATGGAGTTGCGCGACAAGGAACAACTCGCCGACGTCTCGATCGTGCGCCTCGAGCAACTTTATCCGTTCCCGGGTGAACCGCTCGCGATCCGCCTTGCGAAGATGACCAACCTCGAGCAGGTCGTCTGGTGCCAGGAAGAGGCGAAGAACAACGGGGCGTGGTTCTTCGTCGAAAGCCAGATCGAGGCCGCGCTCAAGGATGCGGGCAAGCCTGGCATGCGCGCGGTCTACGCCGGGCGCGACGCCGCGGCCTCGCCCGCGACCGGTCTCGCCTCGCGGCACAAGGCCCAGCAGGAAGCGCTGGTTGCCGACGCGCTGGGGCTGGCATGAATTTGAACCGTTTTATCGGGATGATGTGAGATGACCACCGAAGTCAAAGTTCCCACGCTCGGCGAGTCCGTCACCGAGGCCACCGTCGGCGAATGGCTCAAGAAGCCCGGCGAAGCGGTGAAGGCCGACGAGCCGATCGCGAGCCTCGAGACCGACAAGGTCGCGATCGAGGTGCCCTCGCCGGTCGCCGGTGTGCTTGGCGAATACAAGGTCGAGCTCGGCGCGACGGTCAATGTCGGGGCGGTGATCGCGACCGTGGAGGAAGGTGCCAGCGCGGCTGCCCCGGCCGCCGCTCCCGCCGCGAGCCCGGCTCCGCCGCCCGCGATCCCCGCGGCTGCCGCGCCCGAACCCGCAGCGAGCGACGATGCCCTGCCGCTTTCACCCGCCGTGCGCCGCGCGGTGCTGGAGCACGGGATCGATCCGACCGCGGTGCGCGGCACCGGCAAGGACGGACGCGTGACCAAGGAAGACGTGCTCGCCGCCGCCAAGGCGCGCGGCCAGGAACAGCCGGCGGCCCCCGTCCCAGCCGCCTCGTCCGACCCGGCCGCTGCTCCGGCAGCCACGGGCGGACGCCGCACCGAGCGGGTCAAGATGACCCGCCTGCGCCAGACGATCGCCAAGCGCCTGAAGGAAGCGCAGGACACCGCCGCGCTGCTGACCACCTTCAACGACGTCGATATGTCGGCGGTGATCGAGGCGCGCACCAAGTACAAGGACCTGTTCGAGAAAAAGCACGGCATCCGGCTCGGCTTCATGAGCTTCTTCGCCAAGGCCTCGGTCCTCGCACTCAAGGATGTCCCCTCGGTCAACGCCCAGATCGAGGGCGACGAAATCGTCTATCACGATTACGTCGACATCTCGGTCGCGGTCTCGGCCCCCGGCGGACTGGTGGTGCCGGTGGTGCGCGATTGCGACGCGAAGGGCTTCGCCGAAATCGAGCAGGCGATCGCCGACTACGGCCAGAAGGCCAAGGACGGCACGCTGACCATGGCGGACATGCAGGGCGGCACCTTCACCATCTCCAACGGCGGGGTGTTCGGATCGCTGATGTCGACCCCGATCATCAACCCGCCGCAGAGCGCGGTGCTCGGCCTCCACCGGATCGAGGACCGCCCGGTGGTCCGCGACGGCCAGGTGGTGGTGCGCCCGATGATGTATATCGCGCTCAGCTACGACCACCGCCTGATAGACGGGCGCGAGGCGGTGACCGCGCTCAAGATCATCAAGGAAGCGATCGAAGACCCGACGCGGTTGCTGATCGATTTGTAATCGCTTGCGCTCCTGCGAACGCAGGAGCCCAGGGCGTTCAAACGCTGTGCTGTGGAACCCTAGGCTCCTGCGTTCGCAGGAGCACGAGACAGGAGAAGCCCGACGAAATCAGGCTGCGTCTATCTGATGGCGAGCAAGCGCAACGGGACGCTCTATCTCGGCGTCACCAGCGATCTGCCCGGACGCGCCTATCAGCATCGCAACGGGCTGGTCGAAGGCTTCTCGAAGAAACATGGATGCTGGCTGCTGGTCTGGTATCAGGCGTCCGACGATCTGCAGGCCGCGCGTTACCGCGAGTTGCAGATGAAGAAATGGAAGCGGGCCTGGAAGATCGAACTGATCGAACAGGAAAACCCGCAATGGATGGATTTGTACGAGACCTTGTTTTGAGCCGGTTGGCGCTCCTGCGAAAGCAGGAGCCTGGGGCCGCAAACACCGCGCTCGCCAACCCTGGGCTCCTGCTTTCGCAGGAGCACGACGGAGTGCAAAATGGCTGACTACGACTACGACGTCCTCATCATCGGTTCCGGCCCCGGCGGCTATGTCGCGGCGATCCGCGCGGCGCAGCTCGGGCTCAAGACCGCCTGCGCCGAGGGTCGCGCGACGCTCGGCGGCACCTGCCTCAACGTCGGCTGCATCCCGTCGAAGGCGCTGCTGCATGGCTCGGAGCTTTACGAGGACGCGGCGGGCGGCACGCTCGCCAAGTTCGGCGTGAAGACCGGCAAGGTCGAGCTCGATCTCCCCGCGCTGCTCGGCGAGAAAGACGTGGCGGTGAAGGATCTCACCGGCGGGATCGAGTATCTGTTCAAGAAGAACAAGGTCACCTGGCTCAAGGGCTACGCGACCTTCAAAGACGCTCACACCGTGGACGTCGCGGGCCAGAGCGTAACCGCGAAGAACATCGTGATCGCCACCGGCTCATCGGTAACGCCGCTCCCCGGCGTAGAGGTCGACAACGACAAGAGCGTGATCGTCGATTCCACCGGTGCGCTCCAGCTCCCCGCTGTTCCGAAGCATCTGGTGGTGATCGGCGGCGGCGTGATCGGGCTGGAACTCGGCTCGGTCTGGCGCCGGCTGGGCGCGAAGGTAACCGTGGTCGAATTCCTCGACCAGGTCCTCCCGGGGATGGACGGCGACGTGCGCAAGGAAGCGCAGAAACTGTTCGCCAAGCAGGGCATCGAGTTCAAGCTCGGCACCAAGGTCACCGCCGCAGCGGTCAAGGGCAAGAAGGCGACGCTGACGCTCGAACCCGCCGCGGGCGGCGCGGCGGAGACGGTCGAGGCGGATTGCGTGCTGGTTGCGATCGGCCGGCGGCCGAATACCGAAGGCCTCGGGCTCGAGGCGATCGGGCTGGAGCTTAACAAGCGCGGCCAGATCGAGACCGACGGCTCGTTCCGCACCCGCATCGACGGCGTGTGGGCGATCGGCGACGTGATCCCCGGCCCGATGCTGGCGCACAAGGCCGAGGACGAAGGCATCGCGGTGGCCGAGAACATCGCCGGCGGCGTCGGGATCGTGAACCACGCGGTGATCCCCAGCGTCGTCTATACGATGCCCGAGATCGCCGGCGTCGGCCTGACCGAAGAAGCCGCCAAGGACGCCGGCCACACGGTCAAGGTGGGCAAGTTCCCGATGGTCGGCAACAGCCGCGCCAAGACCAACCGCAACACTGACGGTTTCGTCAAGGTGATCGCCGACGCAGGCACCGACCGCGTGCTGGGCGTGTGGATGATCGCCTCGGTCGCCGGAACGATGATCGCCGAAGCTGCGCTGGGCATGGAATTCGGCGCGACTTCCGAGGATATCGCCTACACCTGCCATGCGCACCCGACCCATTCGGAAGCGGTGAAGGAAGCGGCGATGGCGGTGCTGGGCAAGCCGATCCACATCTGAGCCACGCACTGCGCACCTTCAGCGCTCTGACTGCAATTGCCGGAACACGCCGAGCCGATCGGCAACCTGCCAGTGGCCGGTTAACCGGTCGGCCTCGTCGAAGAAATAGACCGTCGCGCCCGACATGGTGACCGGGCGGCCGGTCGCCGGGAAGCCAGCGATCGCGCCGAGATGGGTCGCGCGCCAGAACCAAGTCACCGCAACGCTGCTGTCGTTCTCGAACAGGCTCAGGATCTCGAAGCGCTGATCGGGGAACGGCGCGCGCGATTGCTGCAGCCGGTCCTGGAAGCCGGGGTGGTCGAGCACCGTCCCGTCCCAAGGATCGCCTGGATCATGCGCGATGCGATAGGCCGGCGCGAGATAGTCGGGGACCAGTTCCGCGCGCCCTTCGTCCCAGATGTCGCGGATAAATGCGCGGACCATATTTGCGCGAGCGGTGTCCATGCTACCCTTCGGATTGCCGCAACGCCTCCCGCGCGGCTTTTTACCCAGGTAATTTAATGCGAGTGTGGCGTCAATATTATCCGGGTTTTATTTTGAAAGGTTTGCTTGTTTGACCGATCCGCGCCGGGTTCCGCTCGCCGCCTGTACCCTAGCCGTGGGTGCCGGGATCGCACACATGGCGCTGGGCGGTGCGCCGGCTACCTATCTTGCGGTAAACGGCGGCGCTCTGGCAGTCTCCGCTTTGCTGGCATTGTCGGGGAAGCAGTCGCTTTCCGCCCGGGCCACGCGGATCGCGATGGCGGTGCTGGCGGGATTGCTCGCACTGCCGCTGCTGCTCGATCCGTTCTCCGGCGAAGTCCACCGCTGGATCTCGCTCGGCCCGGTCAGCCTCCACGCGGCAATGCTGGCGTTGCCCGCGCTGCTGGCGCTTGCCGCCCGCTCGCAACGGGGATGGCCGCTGGCGATCGGCTTCGCTTCTGCCGTCGCGGCTGTCGGCCCCGATCGGGCAACGGCCAGCGCAGCGCTGTGCGCTGCGCTGGCCGTCGGGCTGTGCCGCCGGTCGCCCTCGACCCTCGCGGCGGCGCTGTTCGCAGCGGCCGGACTGGCAATCGCGCTGCTGCGCCCCGACACGCTCGCGCCGGTGTCCTTCGTCGAACAGGTGATCGCCGATGCATGGAAAACGGACCGATTGCTGGCGCCGGTGCTGGCGCTCGCGCTGGTCGGCGCCATCGCGATGCCGGTGCTGCGCCGGGGTGCAGACGCCGCCGCGCCGGCCTTCTCCGGCTGCATCGGCGGCTTCGCCCTCGCAGCGTGCCTGGGCGCCTATCCGTTCCCACTGATCGGCTATGGCGCCTCGGCGATCCTTGGCTACGGATTGGGCCTGCGCTTCCTGCGGTAAAGCCGCAAACTCTCCATTTCGGAATGAGTTCGGTTTGCCGGCGACGGCCCCCGCCCGTCTATTCCGCGCTTCGCTGCCGGGGGCAAACACGATGTGCGATTTCCTGAATCTCTGCGGTTTCTTTCACGACGCGCAGAAGGTCAATCTTGGGCTGGTGATCTTGGGCGGGGCCTTTGGCGGATTCCTCCAGCCGGTGGTCGCGACGCTCGCACCGCAGCTCGAAAGCCCCGAGAACGGCGTCTTTTCGCTGAACAGCGCGCTGTGCAGCCTGCTGGGCGCGGCTGCCGCGGGGATCTCGGCCTACGTCCTCACCGATGCCGGCCAGACGCCCGCAGTGCGGCTGCTGTTCCTGTCGGTGGTCAGCGGCCTCGCCTTCCCCGCAGTGCTCAGGAACGCGGTCGACAGCAGGGGGCAGCAGACCAAGGACCTGCTGCAACGGATGGCCAGGATCGCCGACGAAACCGAGGCCGAAGGCTTAACCGAAACTGCGCGCGCCGCGCGCGAGTTGCGCGTCGCATTGGCCCAGAACCCGCCTGATTCGATCAAGCCCGCGAGCCAGGCCGTGATCGATACGATGGCTCAGCAGGCGGTAAACAACATCGCGCAGACCGAGGCGAAGACCCAGACCGATCAACGCAAGGTCATCGCCGAGCTCACCAAGGTGGGCACGGTCGCGCAGACGAGCGGGTGGGAAAAGACCCTGCAAACCGTGATCGACCAGCTCGAGGGTCTCAGCAAGACGTTCGGTAACCAGGACATCAAGGCTGAAGCCCAGCAGGCGGCGAAGGGACTGTCCGAGGGGGATGCGGCACCCTAAATGCCGAACGCAGCGGTTCGCAAAGGCCTAGTTTCGTGTAAGGGCGGCGCATGACCCTGCGCCCGTTCCACCTAGCCTTCCCCGTCCGCGACATTGCCGAGGCACGCGCCTTCTGGGGCGGGCTGGTCGGTTGCCCGGAGGGGCGCAGCGCGCCGGACTGGGTCGATTTCGACTTCTACGGCCACCAGATCGTCGCCCATCTCGCACCCGAGGCATGCAGGGCCGCCGCCTCGAACCCGGTCGACGGGCACGACGTGCCCGTGCCGCATTTCGGGATCGTGCTGACGCTGGAGGACTGGCAGGCGCTGGCCGACCGGCTGACCGCCGCCGGGGTAGAGTTCGCGATCGAGCCGCATATCCGCTTCGCCGGCCAGCCCGGCGAGCAGGCGACGATGTTCTTCCGCGATCCCTCGGGGAATGCGATCGAGATGAAAGCGTTTGCGGACCTGGGGCAATTGTTCGCAACCGGGTGAGCCGGCCGCGCTCTCGCTTTCGCAGGACCGCGAGCCGCGCTAAATCCTGCCCATGACCGCCGCCGTCCCCGCCCTGCCCCCGCTGTTCGATCTCGCGGCGGTCGCGGTGTTTGCGCTTTCCGGCGCGCTGCTGGCGGCGCGGCTGCGGCTGACCTTCGTCACCCTCGCCTTCTTTGCGCTGGTTACCGGGGTCGGCGGCGGTACGGTGCGCGACCTGCTGATCGGCGCGCCGGTGTTCTGGATCCGCGATCCCTGGGTGGCCCCGGTGTGCCTCGCGGTGGCGCTGATCGCCTGGTTTACCCCGCGCCGCTGGTGGGAGCATCAGGCGCTCGAATGGGCCGATGCGGTGGGGCTGGCGGCCTATTCGATGGTCGGCACCGCCAAGGCGCTGGCCTATGGCGTGCCGCCGGTGACCGCGATGCTGATGGGCGTCGTCACGGGCTGCGTCGGCGGGATCGTGCGCGACGTGCTGGCCGGGGTGCCGTCGATCCTGATGCGGCCCGAGCTGTACGTGACTGCGGCTGCGCTCGCTGCCGGCCTGTGCGGCGTGGGCACTGCGGCCGGCCTGCCGGCGCCGCTAGTGTGGAGTGTCTCGGCACTGGCCGGCTTCGCCCTGCGCGGGGCGGCAATCCTGTGGAAGCTCAATATCCCGGCCTATTCGCGGGATTGAGCACCGCCGGTGGGCTCAACCCCGCGCGCGAAGGGACCGCCGGTCAGTTGCCGGCGTAGCCGACTTCCGCGCGGGCGCGGGCATAGCTGTCGTCGTCCCACTGGCTGCCTGCCGGAGCGGCATCCGGCGACTGGCCAGCGTCGGTGCCGTGCCACACCGGGCGGTTGTCGGGCCCGCTGCCGTCATAGGGACGATCCTCGGCCTGAGCGGCTGCGGTCGCGGCGCTGCCGAGGTCGACGTTGCGGATGCGCCCGTCGTTGTCGATCCAGCAGCTGAAGCCGGAGCCGGCGCTGAGCTGGCCGGAGATCTTCCAGCCATCGGTTGTACGCGCGGCATTGTCGACTGCCGAGACGCGTTCCTGGCCGCGTTCGACCTCGTTCACGCACATGTCCACCGCGTTGTCGATCCCGCCGCCGGTATAGGAGCCGGAATAGCCGGCGCCGGGGCGATAGACCGGTTCCGGATCGCTGTAGCGGTAATCGCTATCGCTCCGGTGGCTGTTGCTCGCGGCACTGGCGACGGCAGCGATGCCGCCGAGGATCAGCACCCCGGCGAGGATGTCGCCGCCGCTTACGTGATCGTGGTGATAGCGGTAATGCGGACCGTACCATCCGCGGGCCATTGCCGGGCTGGCAGCAAGCGAAAGCGCCGCGGCGCAGGCGGCAAAGCCGGCGACGCGGGTGAAACCGAGACGGAAAGGCATGCGGGCCATCGGACGGCTCCTGTCCATGAGAGAGACTCGACGATTTCGGATAGAGCTAGGCGGTCCAGGCTTTCATGGGCCTGAACCGCCTTCGCCTTGCCTGCCGCCCGTGAGGGGAGGAACGGCGGCAGGATTTCAGGGGTCAGCGCAGTCCGCGGATGCCGTGGAAGTCGACATCGTTGACGCGGCCGTAGCTCACCCGGCAGGTGAAGGTGCCGGCGTCGTAACCGCGCAGATTGTCGTTCCAGCCGCGGTAGTCGCCGCCCCAGCCCCCGCCGTAGCGGTTGTCGCCGTTGCGCCAGTCGCGGCCGCGGGTGTTGACCGCGATGCGGCCCTTCACCGTGTAGCCATTGCGGGTGTTGCGGACCGAGCGGATGTCGGTCACCTTCGCCCGCCCCTGCCACGAGGCGCGGCTGGCGCGGCGTTCGGCGGTGTTGACGCACTGCTCCACCGCGTCGCGGGGGCTGCCGAAGCGATCGTAATAGTCGTAGCGGCCGCGATCGTTGCGGCTCGAGGCAGACGCGATCGCCGCGATCCCGCCGATCACCAGCGCACCGGCAATCACGTCGCCCGCGGAGATGCCGTCACGATCATGGCGGCCGGGACCATGGCCGAGGCCGTGTTGCGCGAGCGCAGGGGTCGAAGACAACGCCACCGCGCCGGCGGCGACGGTAGCAACGAGGCTCTTGGTCAAGGTGCTCATGCGATTCATCCTTCCTTCCAACTTCCCTGGACCGGTAACGTCCCGGGCATGGAAAAGGTTCTAGGGAATCGGGAGTGAGACGACACTGAACTGCTTCGACAGCACGCGTTCAGCTTTATTGCGATTTTTCTGAACGCCTTTTTCAGGCAACGAAAAGCCCGCCGGAAGCGCTTCCGGCGGGCTTTCGATTGCCGCGTGGCAGACTTGGGCTCAGGCGAGCTCCAGCTCTTCCTCGTTCAGTACCGGACCCGAATCCTGGCCCTTGGCATCGGTGTCGCGGTCGACCAGCTCGATGATCGCGATCGGCGCGGCGTCCGAAGCGCGGATGCCGGCCTTGATGATGCGGGTGTAGCCGCCGCTACGGCCGGCATAGCGCTCGGCCAGCGCTTCGAAGAGCTTCTTTTCCTGGGTCTCGTCGAGCAGGCGCGCATGCGCGAGACGACGGTTCGAGAGGCCGCCATGCTTCGCCAGCGTGATCAGCTTCTCGACATAGGGGCGCAGTTCCTTGGCCTTGGCGACCGTGGTGGTGATCTGCTCGTGCTTGATCAGCGCGGCGGCCATGTTGCGCATCAGCGCGGCGCGGTGGCCGCTCTTGCGCTGGAGCTTGCGGCCGGAGAGCTTGTGACGCATTTCTCAATTCCTCGTTCGTAGGGAGCCCGTATCAGGTAGCTCCATCCAGGCGGCGCTTGGGGCGGCCGCCATCGCCCTTCCTTAGAAGCTGCGCCCAAGAGCGGATTTGCGCCGCAAAGTCAAGCGTGGAGACCCTCGCCGCCGCACAGACAGCGGTGCGGCGGCGCGGATCAGTTCACGCCCTTCTCCGGTGCCGCCGTCCGGCGGGCCGGCTTGGCCGCGGCCCCGTTGCCGGTGGCCTTCGCCGCCTGCGCCGCAGGCTTCGCCGGGGCCTTGGCAGCCAGCTTTGCTGCATGCTCGCTGCCCGCCGCGATCGCCTTGAGGCTTGCGTCGATCGACGCGAGCGTTTCCAACAGCTTCGTTTCGAACTTGTTCATTCGATGCTCCCGTTTCACGCTTTGTGACGATTTGATGACGGTTCGGCCAGTCCTATCCGGCGAGGACCGCATTTCTGTCGCATTTGCGCTGCGCAGGCATCGCGCCGCAAAAGCAAAAGGGCCGCCCAAGCGGGCAGCCCTTCGCTATTCCAGAGGTTTGCCTTGGCGTCAGCCCAGCAGCTCCTGCTCGAGCTTCTTGGCCATTTCCTCGATATTCTCCGGCGGCCAGCCGGGGATGTCCATCCCGAGGCGCAGGCCCATGCTGCTGAGCACTTCCTTGATCTCGTTGAGCGACTTGCGGCCGAAGTTCGGCGTGCGCAGCATCTCGGCTTCGGTCTTCTGGACCAGGTCGCCGATGTAGATGATGTTGTCGTTCTTGAGGCAGTTGGCCGAACGGACCGACAGCTCCAGCTCGTCGACCTTCTTGAGCAGGTAGCGGTTGAGCTGGTTCGCGTCGCTCTCTTCCGGCTGCGCGGCGAGGCCGATCATCGGGCTGCTCGGCTGCGGAATGCCGTCTTCGAAGTGGACGAACAGGGTCAGCTGGTCCTGCAGGATGCGCGCGGCATAGGCCACGGCGTCTTCCGGGGTGACGGTGCCGTCGGTCTCGACCGTGAGGCTCAGCTTGTCATAATCGAGCTCCTGCCCGACGCGGGCGTTCTCGACCTTGTAGCTGACCTGGCGGATCGGCGAGTAGAGGCTGTCGACCGGGATCAGACCGATCGGCGCATCGACCGGACGGTTGCCGACCGCGGGAACGTAGCCCTTGCCGGTGTCCGCGGTCAGTTCCATGTTCAGCGTCGCGCCTTCGTCGAGGTGGCAGATCACCAGATCCTTGTTCATCACCTCGATGTCGCCGGTGACCGCAATGTCGCCCGCCTTCACTTCGCCCGGGCCGGTCGCCGAAAGCTGCAGGCGCTTGGGGCCCTCGCCTTCCATCTTGAGCGCGATCTGCTTCACGTTCAGCACAATGTCGGTGACGTCCTCGCGCACGCCGGCGAGCGAGGAGAATTCGTGCAGCACGTTCTCGATCTTGATCGAGGTGATCGCCGCACCCTGGAGCGAAGACAGCAGAACGCGGCGCAGAGCGTTGCCCAGCGTCAGGCCGAAGCCGCGCTCGAGCGGCTCGGCGACGAAAGTCGCCTTGCGCCTGGAATCGCCACCGGCCTTCACTTCGAGGGCGTTGGGCTTCTTGAGTTCCTGCCAGTTCTTCATGTTGACGGACATGGACTTCCCCTAATGGAGTGGGTTTTCAGCGGGAACGGCCGTGGGCGCCTGACGGTGCCACGGCCGATCCGAAGGTGTGGTGCGGCGCAGAAGCGCCGCAGAACAGGTTCAAATCAGACGCGGCGGCGCTTGGACGGCCGCACGCCGTTGTGCGGGATCGGCGTGACGTCGCGGATCGAGGTGATGGTGAAGCCGACCGCCTGGAGCGCACGCAGCGCACTCTCGCGGCCCGAACCGGGGCCCTTGACCTCGACTTCGAGGGTGCGAACGCCGTGCTCGGCGGCCTTCTTGCCGGCGTCGTCCGCCGCGACCTGCGCGGCATAGGGGGTCGACTTGCGGCTGCCCTTGAAGCCCATCATGCCGGCGCTGGACCAGCTGATCGCATTGCCCTGGGCATCGGTGATGGTGATCATCGTGTTGTTGAAGCTGGCGTTCACATGCGCGACGCCGCTGGTGATGTTCTTACGCTCGCGGCGCTTGATGCGCTGGGGTTCGCGTGCCATGATTCGTATCCTGTCCTACAGACTGAAAAAAGAAGCGAAAAGCTGCGGTTCCTGACGGAACCGGCAGCTTACTTCTTCTTGCCGGCGATCGGCTTCGCCTTGCCCTTGCGGGTACGGGCGTTGGTGTGGGTGCGCTGGCCGCGAACCGGCAAGCCCTTGCGATGGCGCAGGCCGCGATAGCAGGCCAGGTCCATCAGGCGCTTGATGTTCATAGCGGTTTCGCGGCGAAGATCGCCCTCGACCGTATAGTCAGCGTCGATCGCTTCACGGATCTGGAGCACTTCCTGGTCGCTCAGGTCCTGCACGCGGCGGCTGTAGTCGATGCCCAGCTTGTCCGCGATGGCCTTGGCCGACGTCGGGCCGATACCGTGAATATAGGTAAGCGCGACGATCACGCGCTTGTTGGTCGGGATGTTAACACCCGCAATACGAGCCATTACAATCTTTCTCCTGCTCCACAGAAGCGGGCCGGCCCCATATGGGAATGGCACGCCCCTATCTCAACGCGTTGATCCCCGGTAAAAACGTCCGCGTCTCCACAGCAAAAAGCCCGGTTGGCGAGCAATAGCTGCCGCCGCCGGACCGACCCGTCTTTATCGAAGGTGGATGCGCTTAGGGCGATTCGCAACCGCCGTCAACAGCAAGCTGAGCGTCGGGGCAGAAGCCCCGCGCTGGCGGCCGCGGTAAACGGGCCGTTGGCCATATTATACCGCAGAGTGCCGTCCCGGTCAAAGCCGCGATTGTAACGGAACCGCTCAGTCCAGCTTTCCCACCACCGCGGCAAGCCGGTTCAACTGCTCGCCCACCACCCCGTCGGCGATCGGAGCGAATTGCACGAGATCGAGCTGGGTGTAGCCGCCGAGCTTGTAGGTCCAGTCCATTTCCGTGCCGCCCGGGATCGGCTTGAGCGTAACGGTCAGCGTGCCGGTGAGGGCTTCGGACTGGAACGGACCGAGTGCGCCTGCCATGCGCAGTTCCTGGTCCGGGCGGACGAAGATCACCCGCATATGCTCCACCGAGCCTGCGTCCCGCGGCAGCGCTTCGCAGAAGCACCCCCCGGCATGCGGATCGAGCGTAAGGTTCGCCGCATCGCCCGACCAGCTGTGTTCCGCGCTCCAGTAGAGCTTCGGCTTGACCAGCACCGCCCACGCCTGCTCGGGCGTCGCCTTGAGCCGCACGGCGTTGTGCGAGGTCAGACCCATCGGCGAGGCTGCGACAACTTCGGCAGAGGCCGGGGTTACGCCGAGCAGGCCGAGCGTGGCCAAAACGGAGATTGCAGGCTTCATGGAATCCCCCTCGCTCTTCTCCCGCCCAGTCTAGCACTGCGCGAGGGCGAAGGGCACCCCTGCCCTATTGCCCGAAGCCGAGGATCGCCTCGGTCGCGCCGGTCACCTCGTCGATATCGGCCATGCCGTCGACCCGGCTGACGATCCCGCGCTCCTCGTAGATCGGCAGGATCGGCGCGGTCTTGGCGCGGTATTCGGCAAGGCGGGTGCGCACGGTTTCCTCATTGTCGTCGGGCCGGCGCTTGAATTCGTGATGGCCGCACTTGTCGCAGGTGCCCTCGACCTTCGGGCGTTCGAACTTGTCGTGATAGCCCTGCCCGCAATAGGCGCAGGTGTAGCGGCCGGTGATGCGCTCAACCAGCGCTTCCTCGTCGACTTCGAGTTCGATCACATGGTCCAGCTTGCGATGGTGATCGCGAAGGATCGCGTCGAGCGAATGGGCCTGCTCGGCGGTGCGGGGATAGCCGTCGAAGATCGCTCCGGTCTGACGGCCCATACCCTCGAGCTCGTCCGAGATCAGCGCCGAGACGATTTCGTCCGAGACCAGCTCGCCCGCTTCCATCACCGCCTTGACCCTGAGGCCGGTCGGAGTTTCCGCCTTGACCGCGGCGCGCAGCATGTCGCCGGTCGAGAGCTGGCGCATCCCGTGCCGTTCGACGAGCCGCTTGGCCTGCGTGCCCTTGCCTGCCCCCGGAGGACCCAGAAGGATGATGTTCATTCGCCCCACTCCACGAATTTGTCGGGCCGCTTCGGCAGCCCTTGTTTGGCGCCTTAGCGCAGCCTGCCCTTGAGCTTGGCCTTCTTGATGAGGTCGCCGTACTGGTGCGCCAGCAGGTGCGACTGGATCTGGGTGATCGTGTCGACCGTGACGTTCACCACGATCAGCAGGCTGGTGCCGCCGAAGAACAGCGCAGTGCCGGTCTCGGCAAGGATCATCTCGGGCACGCAGCACACGATGGTCAGATAGATCGCGCCGATCACGGTGATGCGGGTCAGCACGTAATCGAGATAGTGGGCGGTGTTCTTGCCCGGACGGATGCCGGGAATGAAGCCGCCGTTCTTCTTCAGATTGTCGGCCGTCTCTTCCGGATTGAACACCACCGCGGTGTAGAAGAAGCTGAAGAAGATGATGCCCAGCGCATAGAGCGCCATGTAGATCGGCTGCCCGTGCTGGAGATACTGGTTCATCGTCACCAGGATCGCCCCCGCGGTGCTGTCGGGGTTGAGCGCGCTGCCCGCGAACTGGCTGATCGTCAGCGGCAGCAGCAGCAGCGAGCTGGCGAAGATCGGCGGGATGACGCCCGCGGTGTTCAGCTTCAGCGGCAGGTGGCTGCGATCCGCCTGCATCATGCCGTTGGCGCTGGCGCGCTTGGGATACTGGATCAGCAGACGCCGCTGCGCGCGTTCCATGAAGCAGATCATCAGGATCAGCAGCACAACCATCGCGACGATGCCGACGATCGTGAAACCGCTGGTGCTGCCCGAGCGGGCGCCTTCGAACAGGTTCGCGGCGAAGGTCGGAAAGCGCGAGATAATGCCGGCCATGATGATCAGCGAAACGCCGTTGCCGATCCCGCGGCTGGTGATCTGTTCGCCCAGCCACAGCAGGAACATCGTGCCGCCGACCAGCGAGATGATTCCGGCGACGTAGAAGAGCGGGCTCGGATCGATCGCGAAGCCGCCGACATCGGCGTTCTTGACCACCGCGAAGCCCTGGATCAGGCACAGGAACACCGCACCGTAGCGGGTATACTGGTTGAGCTTCTTGCGCCCGCTTTCGCCTTCCTTCTTGATCGCAGCGAGCGCGGGATGGAGCGAAGCGGCCAGCTGCACCACGATCGAGGCCGTGATGTAGGGCATGATGCCGAGCGAGATCAGGCTGTAGTTCGACAGCGCGCCGCCCGAAAACATGTTGAACAGGTCGAGGATGCCGCCCGAGTGCGACGCGAAGAAGCGCTTGAGCGCGATCGGGTCGATGCCGGGCATCGGCACGAAGCTCATGAAGCGGAACACGATCAGCGCGCCGACCGTGAACCAGATGCGCTGCTTGAGCTCGGTCGCCTTCGAGAAATTGGCGAGGTTGAGATTGCTCGCAATGTTGTCGGCGCGTGATGCCATGGGAACGATTAACCCTTGTTCGGCGAGCCGGCGCGGTGGCCGGCCCTCCCCCCTGATTTCAGCTCAGAGCCATATAGGGAGCAGGCGGGGATGCAAACACCCCCGCCCGTGCGATTTCCCGATTATTCGGCGGTCTTGGCGGCCTTGCCCTTGGGCGCCGCCTTGTTGGCAGCGGCACGGGCAGCCTTCTTCTCGGCTTCCGGCTGCTTAGCCGCGGCGACTTCGACCGAACCGCCGGCCTTTTCGACCGCGGCGATCGCGCCCTTGCTGGCGCCGGTCACGGAGAACTTCACCTTGGCGGTGAACTCACCCTTGCCGAGCAGGCGCACGCCGTCCTTGCCGCCACGGGCCAGGCCGATCGCCTTGAGCGCCGCGTGATCGACCACGTTCTTGATGTCGAGCTTGCCGGCATCGATAAACTTCTGGATCAGGCCCAGGTTCACTTCCGCGAAGTCCTTCGCGAAGATGTTGTTGAAGCCGCGCTTCGGGATCCGCATGTGAAGCGGCATCTGGCCGCCTTCGAAGCCCTTGATCGAGACGCCTTCACGAGCCTTCTGGCCCTTCTGGCCGCGGCCGCCGGTCTTGCCCTTGCCCGAGCCGATGCCCCGGCCGATGCGCATGCGGCGGTGACGGGCGCCTTCGTTGTCGCGGATTTCATTCAGTTTCATGGTGCACTCGCTTTCGCTTTGGTCGCGCTGATGGGAGGCGCGCCCTTAGCGGCCCTAGGGAGCATTGTCACTACCCTTTAGCCGCCCGAGCCGGCTGTGCAGCCGGTGGCGCAGGAAATCGCGCGCCGGCCGTTCGAACCAGACGTAGCTCGCCCGGGCGGCGATCACCGCCAGGCCCAGAAACAGCGCCAGGAACCACCCATGCTGCGCGATTTGCGCCGGATTCGTCGCCGGCAGAAGGATCAGCAACAGTACGAGCTGGATCGGGACGTGCCACAGATAGAGCCCGTAGGTGTTCTCGCCCAGCCACTCGCAGATCCGCCGCAGCGCGCGCGGCGCGTGCGGTTCGGCCAGGGCCAGCAGCAGGAACAGCGCGCCGAACAGGCCCGGGATCATCAGGAACCGTCGCGACCAGTCGTCATGGATCGCCGCGCCCCAGATCCCCGCCGCGGCGAACAGCAGCACCGGCAGCGCGAGAAGCGCGCCCCGCCCCCAGCGGCCGCGCTGCACCAGGTTCAACCCGCAGCCGATGAAGAAGTAAAAGCCGCAATCGAACACCCGGGTGATGTCTTCCCACTGGCGGTCGGCGAAATAGCTGCCGAGCACCAGCGCGGCGACCAGAGGCAGGCCGAAGCGCACGATCGCGCCGCGGCTCAGCCAGAACAGCACATAGACCACCACCTCGACCGAAACCGACCAGATCGGGCCGTTGAAAGAATAGCTGCCGTTGCCATGCAGCCAGTCCGAAGCGAGAAACAGCTGTTTGACGAAGTTCCACAGGTCGTAATGTCCGTAGAACGCGGTATAGCCGAAGCGCAGCAGCATCACCGCCTGCAGCCCGGCGACCACCAGGAGGGTCAGCAGGTGTAGCGGATAGAGCCGTGCGAAGCGGTTGATCGCGAAACTGCGGCTAGTCGCGCTCGATCCGCAATAGACCTGCGCGAACACGAAGCCCGAAATCAGCCAGAACACTTGCACCGCAAGCTGGCCATGGATGTAGATCGGCCAGAGCCAGTCGCTGCCGGGAAATAGCCACACCGCGCCGCGCAACTGGGCGTGCGTCGGCCCCGCCATGAAGAAATGGACGTAGTGGAACAGCAGCACCGCAAAGGCCGCGAGCCCCCGCACCCCGTCGATCAGCGAGAAGTAATGCGGGCCCGCGGCGAGGTGTTCGACCCGCCCGGCGGCCTGCCCAGCGCCCCGGTATTCCATCGCGCGCCCTTATCGCGGCAATCTGCCGCCTGCCAACGAAAAGCGGCGGGCCGATCTCCCACTCGGGAGCGATCCGCGATCCGCGCCGCGGTCAGCTTTCGGGTTCGAGCATGCGCCTGCGTTGCAGGGTCCGCGCGGCCAGCGAGCAGAGTACCGCCCATGCCCCGCCGAGGCACCACCCCGCGATCACGTCGCTCGGCCAATGCACGCCCAGGTACACCCGCGAGAAGCCGATCGTCAGCGTGAGCAGGATCGCGAGCGCGATCAGGTAGATCCGGATCGCCGTGCTCTTCTCGGTGCGCGCGAGCAGCGCTCCCAGCGTCAGGTAGGTGACCGCGGAGTTCATCGCGTGGCCGCTCGGGAAACTGGCGTTGGTAACCTCGACGAGATGCTGCACCAGCTCCGGCCGCGCGCGCGAGAACAGCAGCTTGAGCGAGGTGCTGGCCAAAGCCCCGCCGGCGATCGCAACGACGAGGAACAGCGCGGTTTCCACGCGCCTGGCCACCAGCAGATAGCCCGCCGACGCGACCGTGATAAGCGTGAGGACCGGGGTCCCGCCCAGGCTGGTGAAATCGGTCAGCATCTGCCGCACCCAGGCCGGGCCGACCGGAACCGCAGGATGGGCCGGGTCGCGCAGGGCGAGCAACAGCCAGCGATCGAAGGCGAGCGTCTCGCCTTCGCGAACCTCGGACGCGACCATCAGGAAGGCGAGCAGCCCGGCCGCGCCGGCAAGGAACAGCACGAGAATGAAGCTGTCGACGTGATGCCGCCGAAGCAGGGCGCGGATTCGATAGGCTGATTGCATCGCGGCAGTCTACCAGAGCGGCGATGCCTTACCACCCGCGCCGGCGGCAACGCGGCGAACGATCGCTTCTGCCGCCGAAACGAAAAACCCCGGCGCGAAGGCCGGGGCTTTCCTTGAAACCATCGCTGGCGAAAGGGGTCAGGAGACCACTTCGACCATATGCGGCAGCTTGGCGATCGCGCCGCGCACTTCGGGAGTGTCTTCCAACTCCACGACGCGGTGCATCTTGCCGAGGCCGAGACCGATCAGGATCTTCTCCTGACTGGCCGGACGGCGGATCGGCGAGCCGATCTGCTTGATCTTGATCTTCGCCATGGGTGCTTACTCCGTCAGCGCAGCGGCGTCGGCTTCCGCCTCGGCCTCGCCCGCACCGCCACGGCCCAGAAGGTCGGCGACCTTCTTGCCGCGACGCTGAGCGACCGACTTCGGCGAAGTCTGGCTGGTCAGCGCGTCGAAGGTGGCGCGGATCATGTTGTAGGGGTTCGAGGTGCCGATCGACTTGGTCACCACGTCGTGGACGCCAAGGCTTTCGAACACGGCGCGCATCGGGCCGCCGGCGATGATGCCGGTACCCGCCGGAGCGGTGCGGACGTTGACCTTGCCGGCGCCGAAGCGGCCCTTGCCGTCGTGATGCAGCGTGCGGCCTTCCTTCAGCGGCACGCGGATCATCTTCTTCTTCGCCGAGGCAGTCGCCTTGGTGATCGCCTCGGGGACCTCGCGGGCCTTGCCGTGGCCGAAGCCGACGCGGCCCTTGCCGTCACCCACCACGACCAGCGCGGCGAAACCGAAGCGCTTGCCGCCCTTCACCGTCTTGGAGACGCGGTTGATGTGGACGAGCTTCTCGATCAGCTCCTCGCCGCCATCCTCGTCGCCGCCACGGCCGCGGCGATCGTCGCGGCCACGGCCACGGCCGCCCCGCTCGCCACGCTCGCCGCCACGGTCACCGCCGCGACCACGGCCGCCACGACCACGGCCACGGCCGCCGTCGTCCTGCGCGCCTTCGTCCTGGCCGGCCTCGGCCTCCACGGCGGGAGCCGCCTCGGCCACGGCTTCGGTCGCCGGGGTTTCGATTTCGGGGGTTTCGGTGTTGTTTTCGTCAGCCATCATCAGAACTCCAGCCCGCCTTCGCGGGCGGCGTCGGCCAGCGCCTTGACGCGGCCATGGAACAGGAAGCCGCCGCGATCGAACACGACGGAGGTCACGCCGGCCTTCTGGGCGGCGGCGGCGATGTCCTTGCCCACCTGCACGGCGGCATCGACATTGGCGCCCGAGGCCTTCGCCCCGAGCGTCGAGGCGGCGGCAACGGTCTTGCCGGCGGCATCGTCGATGATCTGCGCGTAGATGTGCCGGCCGGTGCGATGCACCGACAGACGCGGACGGTTGCCCGCACGGCTCTTGAGCGCGGTCCGCACACGGCGGCGGCGGCGATCGAAAAGAGAGAGCTTGGCCATCTTACTTCTTCTTCCCTTCCTTGCGGAAGATGAACTCGCCGCGGTACTTGATGCCCTTGCCCTTGTAGGGTTCGGGCTTGCGCCAGCGACGAACCTCGGCCGCGAACTGGCCGACCTGCTGCTTGTCGATCCCGCTGATCTCGACCGTGGTCTGATCCGGGGTCTTGACCTCGAGGCCTTCCGGCACCGCGATATCGACGTCGTGCGAATAGCCGAGCTGCAGCTTCAGGGTCTTGCCCTGGGCCGAAGCACGATAGCCGACGCCGGTGATCTCGAGCACCTTGGTGTAACCCTGGGTCACACCCTCGACGAGGTTCGACACGAGCGTGCGCTGCATGCCCCAGAAGGAGCGGGCGCGCTTGGTGTCATTCGCCGGCTGCACCGAGATGCCGCCGTCCTCGACCTTGTAGGTCACTTCGTCAGCCAGACCCATCGTGAGCGTGCCCTTGGGGCCCTTCACGCTGAGGGTGCCGTCCGCGATGTCGGCGGTAACGCCGCTCGGGATCGCCACCGGCCGTTTGCCGATGCGGCTCATCAGAACACCTCCGCCAGCACTTCGCCGCCGACGTTCTGGGCGCGCGCTTCGTTGTCCGAAAGCACGCCCTTCGGCGTCGAGACGATGGTGATACCGAGGCCGTTGCGGACATTCGGCAGCTCCCTGGAGCCCGAATAGACGCGGCGGCCCGGCTTCGAGACGCGCGCGACGTACTTGATCGCGGGTTCGCCCTCGAAATACTTCAGTTCGATCCGCAGCTGCGGATGCTTGTCCGAAGCGTCTTCGCTGAAGCCACGGATGTAGCCTTCGCGACGCAGCACTTCGAGCACGTTCGCACGCAGCTTCGACGCGGGCGAAAGGACGCTGTCCTTCTTCGCCTGCTGGCCGTTGCGGATACGGGTGAGCATATCACCCAAGGGATCGGTCAATGCCATCTCGTGATCCTTACCAGCTCGACTTCGTCACGCCCGGGATCAGGCCCTTGTTGGCCAGGTCCCGCAGTTCGATGCGGTTAAGCCCGAACTTGCGATAATAGCCGCGCGGACGGCCGGTGGTTGCACAACGATTGCGCACGCGGGTGGGATTCCCGTTGCGCGGGATCTCGGCCAGCTTGAGGCGCGCCACGAGCCGCTCGGTTTCGTCGAGCTTCTCGTTGTCGGCAACGGCCTTCAGCTTGGCGTATTTCGCCGCATATTTCTTCACGAGCTTCTTGCGACGCTCGTTCTTGTTCACGGAACTCAGTTTCGCCATGGACTTAAGCTCTCTCTATCGGCGGCTCACGCCGCTTCCTTCTCGGCCGACTGGTCGGCGGGGAACGGGAAACCGAACAGGCGCAGCAGTTCGCGGGCCTCTTCGTCGGTCTTCGCGGTGGTGGTGACGATGATGTCCATCCCACGCACCTTCTCGATCTTGTCGTAGCTGATCTCGGGAAAGATGATCTGCTCTTTCAGACCCATCGCATAGTTGCCGCGCCCGTCGAAGCTCTTCGGGTTCAGCCCGCGGAAGTCGCGGATGCGGGGCATTGCGATGGTCACGAGACGGTCGAGAAATTCGTACATGCGTTCGCGGCGCAGGGTAACCTTGCAGCCGATCGGCATGCCCTCGCGCAGCTTGAACTGCGCGATCGACTTCTTCGCCTTGGTGATCACCGGCTTCTGGCCCGCGATCAGTTCCATTTCCTCGGCCGCCGTCTGGACCTTCTTCTTGTCCTGGCTGGCTTCGCCCACGCCCATGTTGAGCGTGATCTTTTCCAGCTTCGGCACTTCGAGGGCGTTCTTGTAACCGAACTTCTCGGTCATCGCCTTCGCGATTTCGGCCTCGTAACGCGTCTTCAGACGCGGAGTGTACTTGTCAGCCATCGATCGTCTCCCCGGACTTCACGGCCACGCGGACCTTCTTGTCGCCCTTGGTTTCGAAACGGACGCGGGTCGCCTTGCCGGTCTTGGGATCGGCAACGCTCACCTTCGAGATGTGCAGCGGAGCCTCGCGGCGGTCGATCCCGCCCTGCGGGTTCGCCTGGGTCGGCTTGCGGTGGCGCGCGGCGACGTTGACGCCCTGCACCAGCACCTTGTCGTCCTTGGGCAGGACCTGCATCACCGTGCCGGTGCGGCCCTTGTCCTTGCCCGAACGGACGACGACGGTGTCACCCTTCTTGATCTTCGCCCCGGCCATCACAGCACCTCCGGCGCGAGCGAGATGATCTTCATGAAGCCGCGGCCGCGCAATTCGCGCACCACCGGCCCGAAGATACGGGTGCCGATCGGCTCTTCGTTCTTGTTCACCAGCACGGCGGCATTGGTGTCGAAGCGGATCACCGAACCGTCGGGACGGCGCACGTCCTTCTTGGTCCGCACGATCACCGCGCGGTGGACGTCGCCCTTCTTGACGCGGGCACGCGGCTGCGCCTCCTTGACGGAGACGACGATCACGTCGCCGACGCCCGCGGTACGGCGCTTCGAGCCGCCCAGCACCTTGATGCACTGGACGCGCTTCGCGCCGCTGTTGTCCGCGACGTCGAGATTGGATTGCATCTGGATCATCGATCCGGTTCCTTCTCAGTGGCTTGCCGGAACAAGTCCGGCAGTTCCAAAATCCTAAGTGCTTACGCGTCGGCTTCGAGGTTGGCCTCGATCGCCGTGCCCTTGCCCGCAGTCACGCGGTCGAGGACCTTCCACGTCTTGGTCTTCGAAATCGGGCGGGTCTCCTCGATCCGCACGGTTTCGCCGGCCTTGAACTCGTTCGCCTCGTCATGGGCGTGGTACTTCTTCGAGCGGCGGATGATCTTCCCGTAGAGCGGGTGCTTCACCTTGCGCTCGACCTTGACCGTGACGGTCTTGTCGGTCTTGTCGGAGACGACGGTCCCGATCAGGATACGCTTCGGCATCGTCTAACTCCTCAAGCCTTGGCGGCCGCGGAGCGTTGGCTCTGCAGCGTCTTGATGCGCGCGATCTGGCGGCGGACTTCCTTCACCCGGGCGGGACGCTCGAGCTGGTTGGTCGCGGCCTGGAAGCGCAGGTTGAACTGCTCGCGCTTGAGCTCGCCGAGGTCGGCGGCAAGCTGCTCGTCGGTCTTCACGCGGAGGTCTTCAATAGCGGACATCATTCGCCCTCCAGGTGCGAGGTGTCGCCCAGGCGGGCAACCACCTTGGTCTTGATCGGCAGCTTCATCGCGGCGCGGCTGAAAGCCTCGGCGGCAAGCGGACCGGCAACGCCGTCGAGCTCGAACAGGATCTTGCCCGGCTTCACGCGCGCGGCCCAGTATTCGATCGAACCCTTGCCCTTGCCCTGGCGGACTTCGGCCGGCTTCTTGGTCACCGGCAGGTCGGGGAACACGCGGATCCACAGGCGCCCCTGGCGCTTGATGTGGCGGGTGATCGCACGACGGGCGGCTTCGATCTGGCGGGCGGTGATCCGCTCCGGCTCGAGCGCCTTGAGGCCGTAGGAGCCGAAGTTCAGCGCGGTGCCGCCCTTGGCATCGCCCTTCAGGCGGCCCTTGAACGCCTTGCGGAACTTGGTTTTCTTAGGTTGCAGCATGTCTCAGTTCCTTAGCGGCGATCTTCGCGCGCGGGGCGCACGCCGGAGGTCTGGGCGTCCATCATCAGGCGGTCCTGCGCCATCGGATCGTGGCCGAAGATCTCGCCCTTGAAGACCCACACCTTGATCCCGATGATGCCGTAGGCGGTCAGCGCCTCGGCCTCGGCATAGTCCACGTTGGCACGCAGCGTGTGGAGCGGAACGCGGCCTTCGCGATACTGCTCGACGCGGGCGATTTCCGCGCCGCCGAGACGGCCGCCGCACATCACCTTGATGCCTTCGGCACCAAGGCGCATGGCCGACTGCATCGCGCGCTTCATCGCCCGGCGGAACGCCACACGGCGGATCAGCTGGTCGGCGATGCCCTGGGCGACGAGCTTGGCGTCGATTTCCGGCTTGCGGATCTCGACGATGTTCAGCTTCACTTCGCTGTCGGTCATCTTCGAAAGCTGGCTCCGCAGCTTCTCGATGTCGGCGCCCTTCTTGCCGATGATCACGCCGGGGCGCGCGGCATAGATGCTGACGCGGCACAGCTTGGCCGGACGCTCGATCACGATCTTCGAGATCGCGGCCTGCGGCAGGGTTTCCATCACGAACTTGCGGATCGCGATGTCTTCCTTGAGCAGCTTCGCATAGTCGCGCCCTTCGGCGTACCAGCGGCTGTCCCAGGTGCGGTTGATCTGCAGGCGCAGGCCGATCGGATTGCTCTTGTGACCCATGATCAGGCCTCCTCGACTTCGCGGACGACGATGCGCAGCCGGCTGAACGGCTTCAGGATGCGCGTGGACTTGCCGCGGCCGCGCGTCGCGAACCGCTTCATGGTGACCGACTTGCCAACGCTGGCCTCGGCAACGACGAGCGCGTCGACGTCGAGATTGTGGTTGTTCTCGGCATTGGCGATCGCCGAAGCGAGCACCTTCTTCGCATCCTGCGCCATCGCCCGCTTGGAGAAGGTCAGGATGTTCAGGGCCTCTTCGGCCTTCTTGCCGCGGATCAGACCGGCGACGAGGTTGAGCTTCTGGGCCGAACCACGGATAGTGGTGCCGACCGAGAGCGCTTCCTTCTCACCGACGCGACGGGGAGCTTTCTGCTTGCTCATTAGCGCTTACCCTTCTTGTCGGCCGCGTGGCCGGGGAAGTTGCGCGTGGGCGCGAACTCGCCGAGCTTGTGGCCGACCATTTCCTCGCTCACCGAGACGGGGATGAATTTCTGGCCGTTGTAGACGTTGAACGTCAGGCCAACGAACTGCGGAAGGACAGTCGAACGGCGCGACCAGGTCTTGATCGGGCCGGCGCGGCCACCCTGTTCCTGTGCGTCCTCTGCCTTCTTGAGCAGGCTGAGTTCGACGAACGGGCCTTTCCAGACGGAACGAGCCATGGCGCTTACCTCTTCTTCTTCGCGTGACGCGAACGGATGATCATCTTGTCCGTCGCCTTGTTGTGACGGGTGCGGGCGCCCTTGGTCGGCTTGCCCCACGGGGTCACAGGATGACGGCCGCCCGAGGTCCGGCCTTCACCACCGCCGTGCGGGTGGTCGACCGGGTTCTTGGCGACACCGCGGGTGAGCGGCTTGACGCCCATCCAGCGGCGACGGCCGGCCTTGGCCAGGGTCTGGTTCGAGTTGTCGGGGTTCGACACCGCACCGACCGTGCCCATGCAATCGCCGCGCAGGTAGCGCTGCTCGCCCGAGTTCAGGCGGACGATCACCAGGCCGCGGTCGCGGCCGACGAGCTGGACGTAGGTCCCGGCCGAACGGGCGATCTGGCCGCCCTTGCCCGGCTTCATCTCGATGTTGTGGCAGATCGTGCCGACCGGCATCTGCGACAGGAGCATCGCATTGCCCGGCTTCACGTCGGTCTTCTCGCCGGCGATCACCTGGTCGCCCACCGCCACGCGCTGCGGTGCGAGGATATAGGCGAGCTCGCCGTCCTCGTACTTGAGCAGCGCGATGAAGGCGGTGCGGTTGGGATCGTATTCGATCCGCTCCACGGTCGCCGCGACATTCCACTTGCGACGCTTGAAGTCGACGAAGCGGTACTTCTGCTTGTGACCGCCGCCGATGCCGCGCGAGGTGACATGGCCCTTGTTGTTACGGCCGCCGGTCTTGGTCTTGCCTTCGGTAAGCGCCTTGACGGGCTTGCCCTTGTACAGGCCCGACCGGTCGACCAGCACGAGGCCGCGACGCGCGGGGCTTGTCGGTTTGTAGTTCTTGAGTGCCATGGTTTCGCGCCTCAGATACCGCTGGTGACGTCGATCGGATCCTGGCCTTCGGCCAGCGTCACGATCGCTTTCTTAACGTCGGAGCGCGTGTAGGGCTTGCCCTTCCAGCGCTTCGTCTTGCCCTTGGAGACGATCGTGTTGACCGTCTTCACCTTGGTGCCGAACAGGGCTTCGACCGCAGCCTTGATCTGCGGCTTGGTCGCGCTTTCCGCGACCTTGAAGACAACTGCGTTGTTCTCCGACAGGAGAGTCGACTTTTCGGTGATGTGGGGGGCGAGGATCACGTCGAAATGACGGGTGTCCACGTCCTGCTTCTGCTTAGCCATTGAACCGCGCCTCCAGTTTCTCGACCGCCGCGCGGGTCAGCACCAGCGTATCATGCTTGAGAATGTCATAGACATTCGCGCCGACGGCGGGGAGGACGTTGATGTCCTTCAGGTTGCCGGCGGCCAGGGCGAAGCCGCTGTTGACGCTTTCGCCGTCGATCACCAGCACCTTCTTGCCCCAGCCCGACTTGGCGAGCTGACCGGCGAGCGCCTTGGTCTTGGCATCCTTGAGTTCGAGCGTGTCGATGATCACGAGGCCTTCCTTGGCTTTCGCCGAGAGGGCCATCTTGAGACCGAGCGCGCGGATCTTCTTGTTGAGCGACACGTCGAATTCACGACGGCGCGGACCGTGGGCCTTGCCACCGCCGATGAACACCGGCGCCTTGCGGTCGCCGTGACGGGCGGTGCCGCCGCCCTTCTGGCGGCCGAACTTCTTGCCGGTGCGCGCGACATCCGAGCGCTCGCGGGCCGCGCGGGCGATGCCGCGACGGTTCTCGAGCTGCCAGGTGACGACGCGATGGAGGATGTCGGCACGCGGCTCTACGCCGAACACCGCATCGGACAGCTCGAGGTCGGCATCCTTGGCCGCCTTGCCGTCGAGGGTCTGAACCTTGACCTTCACGATCAGGACTCCTTGCTCTCGTCGCCGC
Source organism: Novosphingobium sp. (assembly GCA_017744735.1). Taxonomy (GTDB): domain Bacteria; phylum Pseudomonadota; class Alphaproteobacteria; order Sphingomonadales; family Sphingomonadaceae; genus Andeanibacterium. The sequence goes on from JAGIAR010000007.1 coordinate 418,467, forward strand.
CGGCAGTGCCTTCGGCTTCGTTATTCTCATCACCGACGGCCGGGGTGGTATCGTCACCCGCGCCGGCGCTCTGCGTGTGCAGCAGTTCTTCCTGCTGCTCCGGGGTCACCTGCTCGTGCACTTCGTGCTCGGCAGCGTGATCGACCATGCCGGCCGGCGCGTCTTCCGCGTGCAGCGTCGCCTTGTCTTCAAGGATGCCGCCGGGGAACGGAACGCCCTCGGGCAGCGGAACCTTGACCGCGTCGCGAACCAGCAGCCAGCTGTCCTTCGAACCCGGGACCGAGCCCTTGACGAAGATCAGGCCGCGCTCGTCGTCGGTGCGGACGATTTCGAGGTTCTGCTGGGTGCGCTGACGGTCGCCCATGTGGCCGGCCATCTTCTTGCCCTTGAACACGCGGCCCGGATCCTGGCGGTTGCCGGTCGAACCGTGAGCACGGTGGCTGATCGAGACGCCGTGGGTGGCGCGCATACCGCCGAAACCCCAGCGCTTCATCGCACCGGCGAAGCCCTTGCCCTGGGTGTGGCCGGTGATGTCCACCAGCTGGCCCGGGAGGAAGTGCGACGCGGCGATGGTCGAGCCGACCGCGAGGACGGCATCGTCAGACACGCGGAATTCGGCAACCTGCTTCTTGAGCGGCACCTGCGCCTTCGCGAAATGCTCGCGCTGCGGCTTGGCGACGTTCTTCTGCTTGGCTTCGCCCGAACCGACCTGGAGCGCGGTGTAACCGTCGACCTCCGGGGTGCGGACCGAAACGACCTGACAATTATCCAGCGCCAGGACAGTGACGGGCACGTGGCGGCCGTCTTCCTGGAACAGGCGGGTCATCCCGACTTTCTTAGCGATCACGCCAGTGCGCATGATCCAATCTCCTTACAGAGGCCTGCCGGACCATCCGGCAGGCTTGTCAGCCCGATTGTCATGCATCGCCCCGTCCGGGCTGAAATGCTTCCAGAAGGAAGCGAGACGGGGGACGCAGCCCGGATCCGATCCGGCGGTATCCCTATGTCCGCGGAAGGCGAACCTTCCGAAACTCGTTACCTGCCCTGAAGCAGGAACCAGGGGCGGTTGACCCCTGCCCCGGCCTTCGCCGGGGATGCCCGCCCATCAGGCGAGCTTGATCTCGACATTCACGCCGGCGGCCAGATCGAGCTTCATCAGCGCATCGACCGTCTGGGCGTTGGGCTGCACGATGTCGAGCAGCCGCTTGTAGGTACGCACCTCGAACTGCTCGCGCGACTTCTTGTCGATGTGCGGGCCGCGGTTCACGGTGAACTTCTCGAT
>JAGIAR010000008.1 GCA_017744735.1 Novosphingobium sp.
ACGTAGCCGGCCGCCCATCAATCCGGGCGGTCATTTGTGAAGGAGTAAGGCATGGATCGTTCGCAAAAAGCCGACTCGGTCGCTTCGCTCAACGCAACCTTCAACGAGGTCGGCGTGGTGGTTGTCACCCGCAACCTCGGCCTTTCGGTGGCCCAGTCCACCGATCTGCGCTCGAAGATGCGGGATGCGGGCGCGACCTACAAGGTTGCGAAGAACCGTCTTGCCAAGCTTGCCATCAAGGACACGGACTACGCCGGCATCGACAGCTATCTGTCGGGCCCGACGGCGCTGGCGACTTCGGTCGACCCGGTTGCCGCCGCCAAGGCGGTCGTGGACTTCGCCAAGACCAACCCGAAGCTCGAAATCGTGGGTGGTTCTATGGGCGGCACCCTGCTGGACGAAGCAGGCGTCAAGGCTCTCGCCTCGATGCCCTCGCTCGACCAGCTGCGTGCGACGCTGGTGGGTCTCGTCAACGCTCCGGCGACCAAGATCGCCCAGCTGTCGACGGCGCCCGCTGCCAAGCTTGCCCGCGTCTTCGGTGCCTATGGCGCCAAGGAAGCCGCGTAAGACGTTTTTCCAGCGAATTTACCCGGCAGCCGGATTTCCCGGCACCGGGCCAAGCTATCAATTGGAGTATTTGAAATGGCCGATATCGCAAAGATCGTCGAAGATCTCTCGAAGCTGACGGTTCTCGAAGCCGCCGAACTCGCCAAGGCGCTTGAAGAAGCATGGGGCGTCAGCGCCGCTGCTGCCGTTGCCGTTGCCGCCCCCGCGGGCGGTGGCGCTGCTGCCGAAGCCGTCGAAGAAAAGACCGAGTTCGACGTGATCCTCACCGGCGACGGTGGCAAGAAGATCAACGTCATCAAGGAAGTCCGCGCCATCACCGGCCTGGGCCTGGGCGAAGCCAAGGCGCTGGTCGAAGAAGCGCCGAAGGCCGTCAAGGAAGGCGTCTCGAAGGCCGAAGCCGAAGAGATCAAGAAGAAGATCGAGGAAGCCGGCGGCACCGTCGAGCTCAAGTGATGCAAGCCTCGCCGTGCGCGAAGCGCGCGGCCTAGGCCTTGCTTCATCCCCGCGCAGGCGGGGATCCAGCGATCAAACGGAAAGGGCGGTCCTGCGGGGCCGCCCTTTTTCGTTCCATGGTGCGGATGAGTGACCTGCGCCAAATGACGTTCTGGGTGTTCATCTGGGGGTACCTTGGCCCGGGGGCGAGCCAGGGTGCAGGTCACTCGCGCAGAGAGTTCCACGAGCCGGCCGATCGGCCAACCGGTCGGGGGCCGCACGCCGTGGAAAATCGGCATTTTCCGGATATGCCGTGCGTGGCCTGCGATGGCCGGATCGTGGGCCGCGCGCGATTGCGGGCGGCAACCGGGGGCGCGGCAGCGCGGTCATCCGCCGTTCAGCTTCGCGGCATAGATTTGGCCCGCAGTTTTTGCCAACGCCCGATTCAGCAGACGGAGAGTTTCATGCGCCGCACGCATATCGTCCTTCTCGCCGGAGCCGCAGCGGTTCTCGCCGCGGGCACCGCCTTCGCCGAAACCGCCAAGACCCACAAGATGGACGTGGCGCTGCCCGACGGCTCGGTCGCGCACATCGAATATGTCGGCGAGGTCGCGCCGAAAGTGACCGTGCAGCCTTCGGCGCGCACCCGCGCCGTCGCCTTTGCCGATCCATTCGGCGATCCCTTCGCGGGGATGGACCGGATGGTCGCCCAGATGCAGGCGCGCCATGAAGCGATGATGCGCCAGATGGCCGCGATGGAGCGCGGCGCCAGCCAGGCCGCGTTGGCCGGCAATGCCGCCCCGGGCCAGCTCGTGGTCAGCAGCAACATGCCCGCCGGCGCGCATTTCTCGATGGTCCAGTCGACCACCGACGCGAACGGCTGCACCCGCACCGTCAGCTACAGCTCCGACGGTTCGAGCGCCCAGCCGCTCAAGAAGGAAGTCAGCTCGGGCAAGTGCGACAAGGTCGAGCGCAGCGATGCGCCCGCCGCAGCAGCGGCCGACGCGCCCGAGCGTCGCTACGTCCCCGGCGCGGTCTGAATTCAGCTTGAAAGCGAGAGAATGAAGGGCGGTCCCGCGGGGGCCGCCCTTTTCGCATGGGGGGCTCAGGTCGCCGCCCAGCTTACCGGCCTGATCGTGGCGCAGGCCGGCGTGCCGTCCCTGCCCGTGCCGTCGATCGTACCGGCCAGCAGCGCACCCGCTTCCGCCGCCTCGATCAGCGCGGGATCGATATCGTGGATGTCGATCTTCATCCGCCGGGTCCAGCCGGAGGCGGGGTCGCCCGCCAGCGTTCCGACGCGGACATAGACGAAGCGGCGCAGCTTCCCCTCGGCCCGCACCTGCTTGCCGTAGAACTTCGCCGCCCCGTCGTCCGCGCGGCCGACCCTGGCCGGGAAGTCGAACGTCAGCGGCTCGCCCGATACCGAGATCTTCGGATCGAGCGGAGCGTCATCTTGCTGGAGCGAATGAAGCACGCCGGGCACCGGGTTCGCGACCACGATCCGCATGCGGATCCCGACCTGTCCGGCGCCCGCGGCCACGCCTACTTCAGCGTCTTGATATATTCGATGAGTTCCTTGCGCTGGGCCGCATCCTGCACCCCGGCAAGGCTCATCTTGGTGCCCGGAACCATCGCCTGGGGATTGGTAAGCCAGGTGTCGAGCGTCTTGTCGTCCCAGACGATCCCGGACTTCTTGAGCTCGTCGCTGAATTCGAACCCGGCGACTTCGCCGGCCTTGGTGCCGTAGATCCCTGCAAGCGACGGGCCGATGCCGTTCTCGCCCGGGTTGACCGAGTGGCAGGCGCTGCAGATCGCGAAGGACGCGGGCGCGCTGGCGGCAGCCGCGGGCGCAGCGGCAGTTTCGCTCGGCGTCGCGGCGGCGGTGTCGGTCGCTTCCGCACTGGGGGTTTCGCTGCTGCCGCCGCAGCCGGCGACGAGCAGCCCGAGCCCCAGCGCGGCGGCAAGCTTGAGTGAATTCATGGGTCGGTTCTCCGAAAAATAGCGCCTGCGCCATGCCCTGAACGCGCAAATCTGCCAAGCCCCGTCACGGAAATTGGCGCTTGCTGTGGCAAGTCTGCCGCTACCGCCCGGCGATTGGCGGGGCGGTTTCAAATGTTCCTTTCCTAGAGGAAGTCCCCGCCCTATCCGGGCCGGCTTTATGTTCGAGACCGACGACCATCCGACCTGGCGGAACGAACTCGCCGCAACGCTGCGCCTTGCGGTGCCGCTGGCGCTCGCCGGTCTGCTGCAGATGGCGACCCATGCGACCGACGTGATCTTCGTCGCCCGCCTCGGCGACGAGGCGCTGGCCGCGGCAAGCCTGAGCATTTCGGTCTTCGGAGTGGTGGTGTGGAGCCTGTCGGGCTTCACCGGCGCGGTCGCGGCGCTGATCGCGGCCGAACTCGGCCGGCGCAGGCATGCGGTGCGCGAAGTGCGCCGCTCGACCCGCATGGCGCTGTGGCTGGCGCTGATTGCCTCGGCCGCGGGGATGCTGCTGTGCTCGCAGGGCGAGCGGCTGATGGTGCTGACCGGTCAGGATCCGGTGGTCGCCGCGCGGGCGGACGACTATCTCTCGCTGCTGCTGTGGGCGACGCCGGGGATGATCCTGGCCAATGTGCTGCGCAGCTTCGTTTCGGCGCTCGGCCGCCCGATCTATGCGACCGCGATCACCGGGCTCGGCGTGGTGGTGAACTGCCTCGGCAACTATACGCTGGTGTTCGGCCATTTCGGCGCGCCGGCGATGGGGCTGGAAGGCTCGGCCATGGCCACGGTGATCGCCTCACTGGTGAGCTTCGCCGCCTATGCGATCGCAATCCGGCGCAACCGCATCCTGCGGCGCTATCGCATCTGGGGCCGCTTCTGGCGCCCGGAGTGGCAGCGTTTCCGCGACATCGTCCGGATCGGCACGCCGGTGGCGGTGACGGTTCTGGCCGAAGGCGGCTTCTTCAGCGGGGCGGCCTTCCTGATGGGGCGGATCGGGCCATCGGAACTGGCCGGGCATACGCTGGCGCTCAATCTTTCGTCCTTCGCCTTCCAGGTGCCCTTCGCGATCGGCCAGGCGGCCGCGATCCGGGTGGGCTATCACTACGGCGCGAAGAACCTGCCCGCGATCGGGCTGGCCGGCTGGGCGGCGGTCGTATCCGGCACCGCCTTCATGGCGGTGAGCGCCGCGGCCTTCCTGTTCGTGCCGCGCCTGCTGCTGTCGCTCTATGTCGACGTGAACGCCGCCGCCAACGCCGCGCTGGTGATGTTCGCCGCGCGCTACATGCTGGTGGCGGCTGCGTTCCAACTGTTCGACGGCATCCAATCGGTCGCGATGGGCGCGCTGCGCGGCTTGCAAGACACCCGCATCCCGATGGGCTTCGCGATCTTCGGCTACTGGGTTCCCGGCCTCGCCTGCTCGCTGTTCCTCGGCTTCGCGACCCCGCTGGCCGGCACCGGCATCTGGATCGGCCTCGCGGTCGGGCTGGTGGTGGTGGCCGGGCTGATGCTGTGGCGGTGGAGCCGGCGGGAGCGGCTTGGCCTGCTGCCTGCCTGACCCCGAAAATAACTCGCCGGATTCGGCTTGACCCCGCCGGGGCGCGCACCCATATGCGCGCCGCTGGCACTCTCGAGAGGGGAGTGCCAATCCGCTTGTTCAATCAATTTTGGAAGAGGTCATCTTATGGCATTCCGTCCGCTGCACGATCGCGTGCTGGTTCGTCGCATCGAGGCCGAGGAAAAGACGGCCGGCGGCATCATCATCCCCGATAGCGCCAAGGAAAAGCCGAGCGAGGGCGAGATCGTCGCCACCGGCACCGGCGCCCGTTCGGACGACGGCAAGGTCACTCCGCTCGACGTCAAGGCCGGCGATCGCGTGCTGTTCGGCAAGTGGTCGGGCACCGAGGTCAAGATCGACGGCGAAGACCTGCTGATCATGAAGGAAAGCGACATTTTGGGCGTGATCGGCTGATCGCCGCACACCGCTTTCCCACACCCAACTTCGTAAAAGGAACACAGAAATGGCTGCCAAGGACGTACGTTTTTCGCGCGACGCGCGCGAACGCATCCTCCGCGGTGTCGACACGCTTGCCGACGCCGTGAAGGTCACCCTGGGCCCCAAGGGCCGCAACGTCGTGATCGACAAGAGCTTCGGTGCGCCGCGCATCACCAAGGACGGCGTTTCCGTCGCCAAGGAAATCGAGCTCAAGGACAAGTTCGAGAACATGGGCGCGCAGATGCTGCGCGAAGTCGCCTCGAAGACCAACGATCTCGCCGGTGACGGCACCACCACCGCCACCGTGCTCGCCCAGGCGATCGTGCGCGAAGGCATGAAGTCGGTCGCCGCCGGCATGAACCCGATGGATCTCAAGCGCGGCATCGACACCGCGGTTGGCAAGGTCGTCGAGAACCTCAAGTCGCGTTCGAAGGACGTCGCGGGTTCGTCGGAGATCGCCCAGGTCGGCATCATCTCGGCCAATGGCGACACCGAAGTCGGCCAGAAGATCGCCGAGGCGATGGAGAAGGTCGGCAAGGAAGGCGTGATCACCGTGGAAGAGGCCAAGGGCCTCGAATTCGAGCTGGATGTCGTCGAAGGCATGCAGTTCGACCGCGGCTATCTCTCGCCCTACTTCGTCACCAACCCCGAGAAGATGACGGTCGAGCTGGATAACCCCTACATCCTGATCCACGAGAAGAAGCTCTCGAACCTGCAGTCGATGCTGCCGGTGCTCGAAGCGGTGGTCCAGACCGGGCGCCCGCTGCTGATCATCGCCGAGGACATCGAAGGCGAAGCGCTGGCGACCCTGGTGGTCAACAAGCTGCGCGGCGGCCTGAAGGTCGCTGCGGTCAAGGCTCCGGGCTTCGGCGATCGCCGCAAGGCGATGCTGCAGGACATCGCGATCCTGACCCAGGGCGAGATGATCAGCGAGGATCTCGGCATCAAGCTCGAGAGCGTCACCGTGAACATGCTCGGCCAGGCCAAGAAGGTCACGATCGACAAGGACAACACCACGATCGTCGATGGGGCCGGCAATGCCGACGACATCAAGGCCCGGGTCGAGCAGATCCGCGCCCAGATCGAGACCACCACCAGCGATTACGACCGCGAGAAGCTGCAGGAACGCCTGGCCAAGCTCGCCGGCGGCGTTGCGGTGATCAAGGTCGGCGGTGCGACCGAAATCGAGGTGAAGGAGCGCAAGGACCGCGTCGACGACGCGCTGCATGCGACCCGCGCCGCGGTCGAGGAAGGCATCGTCCCCGGTGGCGGTACCGCGCTGCTCTATGCGACCAAAGCGCTCGAAGGCCTCACCGGCGCGAACGACGACCAGACCCGCGGCGTGGACATCGTCCGCAAGGCGCTGCAGGCTCCGGTCCGCCAGATCGCCGAGAACGCCGGCCATGACGGCGCGGTGGTCGCGGGCAAGCTGATCGACGGCAACGACGAGAACCTCGGCTTCAACGCCGCGACCGACGTCTATGAAGACCTGGTCAAGGCCGGCGTGATCGACCCGACCAAGGTCGTGCGCGCGGCGCTGCAGGATGCGGCCTCGGTCGCCGGCCTGCTGATCACCACCGAAGCGGCGATCAGCGAGCTGCCGGAAGACAAGGCCCCGGCTCCGGCGATGCCGGACATGGGCGGAATGGGCTTCTAAGGCCCGCTTCGCACTTGCGAACCAGAGGAGGGCCGGGGAAGCGATTCCCCGGCCCTTCGCTTTTCCAGGGTCCCGGTTCCCCCGATTCGGCGTTCGAATCCAGCGTTTTGCCGCAAAAGCGCACATTTCGTCCCTCGCGGGGACTCCTTTCGTCGTGCAAGCGGTTGCGGCTCAAATCCAATCGGTTAAGGAAACTCAAAGCTTGTCTAAACTAGGGTCGGGCATGGCTAACAAGATAGGACGGGTTCTCACTGCTCTTGCGTTCGGCGCGGCTGCGCTGGCGCCGATGCAGGCTGGTGCCGAAAATTTCGAAGCTGCCTTCGATAAAACCTTCGGCACCGAGCCGCGCACTCCGGCAGTATTCCAGCAGAACCCCAGCTCCGCGCTGGAAGAATATGTCGCGCGCCTTGCCAATGGGGCGCAGGGCCGGATCGGCGTCGCCGCGATCGATCTCAACACCGGCCAGCAGGTTTCGATCCTCGGCAACCAGCGCTTCCCGATGGCCAGCACCAGCAAGGTCGCGATCGTCGCGACCTTCCTCGACGGGGTCGACAAGGGCCGCTGGTCGCTCGACGATCCGCTGCCGAAGATGCTGTCGCTGCCGTCGAAGCGGTTTTCCGGAATCGGCGCGCCGATGAAGCCCGGACAGGTGCTTCCGGCGCGCACGCTGATCGAACAGGCGCTGATCCACAGCAACAACCAGGCGACCGACGGGCTGCTCGCGGCGGTCGGCGGGCCGGCGGCGGTCACTGCCTGGGTCCAGCGCGCGGGGATCCACGACTTCAGCCTGAACCGCAACATTGCCACGCTGGTGCGCGACGAGACCGAGCACGATCCCTCGCGCTATATCGATGCGCGCGATTCAGCGACGCCGCTGGCGATGGTGCAGCTGCTCAAGGGCCTGCACGAAGGCCGCTGGCTCAGCCCCGCCAGCCGCAACTTCCTGATCGCTACCATGGAGCGTTGCGAGACCGGCAAGAACCGCATCAAGGGCCAGATGCCGGCCGATGTCACGGTCGCGCACAAGACCGGGACGCTGTTCAACACCTCGAGCGATGTCGGCCTGATCACGATGCCCGACGGGCATTCGATCGCGCTGGCGATCTACGTGACCGGTGGCGGCAGCGACCATGCCTATCGCACCGATCGCATCTCGCTGATCGCGCGCGCGATCTATGACGGTTTCTCGGGCAAGCCGGGCGATTCGCGCGTGCTGCTGGATGCCGGCTACACCGCCTCGGGCGGCCGCCGCTAGCACTACCGGAAACGGCAAACAAAAAGGGCGCGGCCGCAAGGCCGCGCCCTTTTCGCGTTCGTCAGGCTACGGATTATTCCGCGGCTTCCGAAGCGGCGTCCGAGGCGGCGTCCGAAGCGACGGCAGCGTCCGAAGCGGCGTCCGAGGCAGCGGCGCTGGCGTCGGTGGCGGCTTCCATCGCCGGCTCTTCCGAAGCGGCTTCGGTCGGCTTCGAACCGCAGGCCGACAGGCTGAGGGCGGCACCGGCAACGGCGGCGGCGAGAATGATCTTACGCATGGAGTAGTCTCCTTCAGTTTGCAGTGGGTGAAAGGTCAAACAAACAAAAAAGGGCGCGACCTTGCGGCCACGCCCTTTTTCTATTCGTACTGCAGCGAATTACTCGGCAGCACCGCTCGAAGCGGCTTCCGAAGCAGCGTCCGAAGCGACAGCGGCGTCCGAAGCGGCATCCGAAGCGGCGTCCGAAGCGACGGCGGCATCCGAAGCGGCGTCCGAAGCGGCGTCCGAAGCGGCTTCCGACGGAGCCGACGACGAGCAGGCCGAGAGGCTCAGGGCAGCGCCGGCGACGGCAGCGGCGAGAATGATCTTGCGCATGAATGGTAATCCTTGAACAGCGAGTAGACTACGCACGGTTTGCCACCGCACGCAAAGCCTGCCGTCTCAAGCAGACTTCGGAGCGGACAAATAATGTCCAAATCAGGGGGATGCAAGCGTGTTGCGGCGCAGTGCAGCAAGCTGCCCCTCGCTGAAACGGTCTTTCTCTACCTTTTGCGTGGTATTTGAGGCTGATTTGTTACGGGAAATGGCCAGAGGCTCGCCATGGGACGATTCGGGCTGATTTCGCGGCAACGCGCTGCTACCACCCCGCCATGTCCTCCGCAGCGCCCACCGAAACTCTAGCGAAACCGTCGACAAAGCAGCATCTCTACCTCGTCGACGGCTCGTCCTACATCTTCCGCGCCTATCACCGGCTCCCGCCGTTGACCGATCCGGAAGGCACGCCGGTCGGCGCGGTCTACGGCTATACCACGATGCTGTGGAAACTCGCCGACGACTTGCACAAGGCCGACGGGCCTACCCATCTCGCGGTGATTCTCGACAAGGATTCGCAGAGCTTCCGCAACGAAATCTACGACCAGTACAAGGCGAATCGTCCCCCGCCGCCCGAAGACCTGGTGCCGCAATTCCCGCTGATCCGCACCGCGACCCGCGCCTTCAGCCTGCCGTGTATCGAAGAGCAGGGGTTCGAGGCCGACGATCTGATCGCGTCCTACGCCCGCGCGGCGACGCGACGCGGGTGGGACGTGACGATCGTCTCGTCGGACAAGGACCTGATGCAGCTGGTCGGCCAGTGCGCCGAGCCCGACGACGGATGCGAGGGCGGCTGCATCGACATGCTCGACACGATGAAGAACCAGCGGATCGATATCCCGGAAGTGATCGAGAAATTCGGCGTGCCGCCCGAGAAGGTCGGCGACGTGCTCGCGCTGATGGGCGATTCGGTCGACAACGTGCCCGGCATCTTCGGGATCGGGCCGAAGACCGCGACCAAGCTGATCCAGGACAATGGCGACCTCGAAAGCGCGCTGGCCTCGGCCGAGGGCATGAAGCCCTCGAAATTGCGCGAGCGGCTGATCGAAGGGGCCGACATGGCCCGCCTCAGCCGGGTGCTGGTCGAACTGAAGCAGGACGTGCCGCTGCCGATGCCGCTCGACGAGTTCAAACTCGACGGCATTCCGCCCGAGCCCCTCGCCGCCTTCCTCGGGAAGCACGGCTTCACCAGCCTGTTGAAGCGGCTCGGCGACGGCAAGGGCAGCCCCGAGCGCGCGACGCAGCTCAATCCGGCGAAGCAGGACACCACAGGCGAGGCGGCGGCGCCCGAAGGCAACCGCCAGGCGGTGCCCGAAATGCCGGCGGTGGACCGTTCGGCCTATGCCTGCGTGCAATCGGCGAGCGAGCTGGCCGACTGGATCGCGCGCGCCTTTGCCGCCCGGGCGGTCGCGATCGACACCGAGACCTCGTCGCTCGATTCGATGCAGGCCGATCTGGTCGGCGTCAGCCTCGCGCTCGGACCGAACCAGGCGTGCTATATCCCCCTCGCCCACGGCGGCACCGACCTGCTGGCCGAAAAGCCCGAGCAGGTGCCGTTCGAGACCGCGCTCGCGCTGCTCAAGCCGCTGCTGGAAAGCGACGCGGTGCTCAAGATCGGCCAGAACATCAAATACGATCTGACCATGTTCGCGCGGCACGGGATCGCGGTCGCGCCGATCGACGACACGATGATCATGAGCTTCGCGCTCGATGCCGGGCGCAGCCTCGACGGGATCGGCGGCGGGCACGGGATGGACGAATTGTCGCAGCGCCACCTCGGCCACACCACGCTGACATTCAAGGAGATCTGCGGTTCGGGCAAGAAGGTCATTCCATTCGGCGAGGTGCCGATCGATCGCGCTACCGAATATGCGGCAGAGGACGCCGACGTCACCTGGCGCCTGTGGAAGCACTTGAAGCCGCGGCTCGCCGAAGAAGCGGGCACGCGAATCTACGAGCAGGTCGACCGCGGGCTTATCCCGGTGGTCGCGCAGATGGAACGCCACGGGATCAAGGTCGACCGCGACCAGCTGGCACGGCTGTCGGGCGAGTTCGCCGAGGCGACCGCCGCGTTGGAAGGCGAGATCCATGCGCTGGCCGGCGAGCCCTTTACCATCGGCAGCCCGCAGCAGCTCGGGCGGATCCTGTTCGACAAGCTGGGCCACAAGGGCGGGCCCAAGGGCAAGAGCGGGCAGTATTCGACCGACCAGAGCGTGCTCGAACGGCTCGCGGGCGACGGGGCGGAGATCGCCGCCAAGGTGCTCGAATGGCGCCAGCTGACCAAGCTCCGTTCGACCTATACGGAAGCGCTGCAGGCGGCGATCAACCCGAGGACCGGGAGGGTCCACACCAGCTACAGCCTGGTCGGGGCGCAGACCGGGCGGCTTTCCTCGACCGATCCGAACCTCCAGAACATCCCGATCCGCACCGAGATCGGACGGCAGATCCGCAAGGCCTTCGTCCCCGAGCCCGGCAATGTGCTGCTGGCCGCCGACTACAGCCAGATCGAGTTGCGGCTTGCGGCGCACATGGCCGACGTGCCCGCGCTGAAGGAAGCCTTCGCGCGGGGCGAAGACATCCATGCGCGCACCGCGAACGAGATGTTCGGCACGGTCGATCGCGACACCCGCGCGCGCGCCAAGACGATCAACTTCGCGATCCTCTACGGGATCTCGCGCTGGGGGCTGGGCGGCAGGCTCGGGGTTCCGGCGGACGAGGCGCAGGCAATGATCGACCGCTATTTCGAGCGCTTCCCCGGAATCCAGCGCTACATCCACGACACGTTGGAAGGCGTTCGCGAGCGCGGCTATTCGCAGACCCTGTTCGGTCGCAAGACCTGGTTCCCGCGGATCCGTTCGGGCAATCCGAACGAGCGCGCCGGGAGCGAGCGCGCGGCGATCAACGCGCCGATCCAGGGCACCAGCGCCGATATCATCAAGCGCGCGATGGCGCGGATGATGCCCGCGCTCGCCGATTCCGGTCTGGGGCATGTGCGGATGCTGCTGCAGGTCCACGACGAACTGGTGTTCGAACTGCCCGAAGGCGATGTCGCCGCCGCCTCGCCGATCATCGAGCGGGTGATGGCGGAGGCCGCAGGCCCCTCGGTCAAGCTCGACGTGCCGCTGGGGATCGAGATCGGCACCGGGGAGAGCTGGGACGCGGCGCACTGACATCTAGGAACCCAGCCCGGCCCCACCTGTTGATTCGGGGATGATCACCCAAATCGAGAACCTCACCGCCGGCCTGCCGGGGTGGATGGCCAGCGCGGGTGCTGCAGCCTTGGCCGGGGCGCTGGCGATCGCCCTGGCGCTGGCCGCGCATGCCCTTGCCTTCCGCCTGCTCCGAAGGATCGCCCGTTCGAGCCGGAGCCGGGCCGACGATATCGTGGTCGCCAGCATCCTGCGTCCGGCGCGCTGGGCGATGATCGCACTGGCGCTGGTGCTGGCCGCGCGCGAGATGCCCAGCCTCGGTGCGGCCTGGCAGCGGGTCGGAGGGTTCGTGCTTCCGGCGCTGGTCGGCTGGATGGCGCTGGCGCTGTTCCGCGCGCTGGTTCGCACGATGATGCTCAAGGCCGACGTGACCGTGGCCGACAATCTCCAGGCCCGCCGCAAGCAGACCCGCCTGTCGATCTTCTCGCGCATCGGCTCGTCGCTCATCGTATTCCTGACGGTGGCGATGATGCTGCTGTCGATCCCGGGCGTGCGCGACGTGGGAGTGACGCTGATGGCTTCCGCCGGTCTTGCCGCGCTCGCGGTCGGGGCGGCGGCGCAGCCGGCGTTGAAATCGCTCATCGGCGGGCTGCAGATGGCGCTGACCGAGCCGATCAGGATCGACGACGTGGTGATCATCGACGGCGAATGGGGCCGGATCGAGGATATCCGCACCACCTATGTCGTGGTTCGCATCTGGGACGAGCGGCGGCTGGTGGTGCCGACCACGCGGTTTCTGGAGGACACCTTCCAGAACTGGACCCGCGAAAGCGCCGAGCTGCTCGGCACGGTGTTCCTCTACCTCGATCCGATGACCGCCATCGGCCCGCTGCGCGCCGAGTTCGAACGTCAGATCAAGGCCCACCGGCTGTGGGACGGCAAGGCGCAGGTCTTGCAGGTGACCGATGCCAGGGATGACACGATCGAGGTCCGCATGCTGATGAGCGCCCGCGCTTCGGGCGAGGCCTTCGACCTCAGATGCGACATCCGCGAGAGCATGCTCGCCTGGATCGCACAGAACCAGCCCGAGGCGATCGTGAGGCGGAGAATTGAGGCGGTCGGCGGCGAGCGCCTCCTGCCCGCCCGGGCAGAAGGCGCCTGACCGCCGCTACCCGTGCTTCTGGTCGCGGGTGGACGAGACCATGCCTTCGTGGATGAACCCGATCGGCTGGACCTCGTTGGCCCGCTTCTTCAGCTCGCCCTTCATCTTCTCGTATTCGGCTTCGATCTCGGCGGTCACCGTCGCGCGCGAATCCTTGAGCGCCGCGGCGAAATCCTCCGCCGTGACATCCTCCACCTTCGCGCCCGCTCGGCGGATCGCGACAAGGCCCGCTCGGCGGACCACATCTTCCAGGTCCGCGCCGGTGAAGCGCTCGGTCTCCCGCGCGATCTTCGCGAGATCGACATCGCCGGCCAGCGGCATGTCGCGGGTGTGGATGCCCAGGATCAGCTCGCGGCCCTTGGCATCGGGCGTGCCGACATAGACCAGTTCGTCGAACCGGCCGGGACGCAGCAGCGCCGGATCGACAAGCGCCGGGCGGTTGGTCGCGCCGATCACCACGACCGACTGCAGTTCCTCCATCCCGTCCATCTCGGCGAGGATGGTGTTGACCACTCTCGCCGTGACCTGCGGCTCGCCGACGCCCGAACCGCGCGCGGGCACGAGGCTGTCGATCTCGTCGATGAACACCACGCAAGGGGCGACCTGGCGGGCGCGGGCGAACAATTTGCTGATCTGCTGCTCGCTCTCGCCGTACCATTTGGACAAGAGGTCGCTCGACTTGATCGAGATGAAGTTGGCTTCCGCCTCCTTCGCGACCGCCTTGGCCAGCAAGGTCTTGCCGGTGCCCGGAGGCCCGTAGAGCAGGAAGCCCTTGGCCGGTCTGATCCCGAGGCGGTGGAACGCCTGCGGGTTCCTGAGCGGCAGCTCGACGCCTTCCTTGAGCTTGTCCTGCGCTTCGCCCAGACCCCCGACATCGGCCCAGCCGACGTTGGGCGCCTGCACCATCACCTCGCGCATCGCCGAAGGCTGGACGCGCTTGAGCGCCTCGAGGAAATCGCCGCGCTCGACGCACAGATTCTCGAGCACCTCGTTCGGGATCGTCTGCGCTTCGAGATCGAGCTTGGGCATGATCCGCCGCACCGCTTCGATCGCCGCCTCGCGCGCGAGCGCTGCCAGGTCGGCGCCGACGAAGCCGTGGGTGGTGCGCGCGAGCTCGTCGAGATCGATCCCCTTGCCCAGCGGCATGCCGCGGGTGTGGATCGCGATGATCTCGCGCCGGCCCTTCTCGTCGGGCACGCCGACCACGATCTCGCGGTCGAACCGGCCGGGGCGGCGCAGCGCCTCGTCGATCGCGTCGGGCCGGTTGGTCGCAGCGATCACCACCAGATTGGCCCGCGCATCGAGCCCGTCCATCAGCGTCAGCAACTGCGCGACCAGCCGCTTCTCGGCCTCGCCGCGCACTTCGCTGCGCTTCGGCGCGATCGAATCGATCTCGTCGATGAACACGATCGAGGGCGAGGCGCGCGCGGCTTCCTCGAACACGTCGCGCAGCGCCTTCTCGCTCTCGCCATAGGCGGAGCCCATGATCTCGGGGCCGTTGATGATGAAGAATTCGGCGTCGCTCTCGCTCGCGACCGCCTGCGCCAGCCGCGTCTTGCCGGTCCCCGGCGGGCCGTGCAGCAGCACGCCCTTGGGCGGATCGACGCCCAGGCGGGTGAACAGTTCCGGATAGCGCAGCGGCAACTCGACCATTTCCTGCAGCTGGCGGATCGTGTCGCCCATCCCGCCGACGTCGTCATAGTTCACCGACCCGCGGCCGCCCTTGGGCTCCTCGAACTCGGCGCGCAGCTCGACCTCGGTGTTCTCGTCGATATGGACGATGCCCTTGGGCGCGGTGGAGACCACGGTCAGGCGGATCTGGGTCAGCGCATAGGCGGGCGCATTGAACATGCGCATCACTTCGGGCGGGACGTCGCGCACCGGCTGCTGCCCGGCGGTGGCGACGAGATCCCCCGCAACCAGCGGACGCTTGAAGAAATTGCGCTTGAGCGCCTGGCTCGGCCCCTGCAGCCGTACCTCGCGCTGCGCCGGGGCGAACACCACGCGCGTGGCCGGGCGGCTCTCGGCCCTGCGGATCGTGACGTGCTCGTTCGAGCCGACTTCGGCATTGCCGCGCTGAAGCCCGTCGAGCCGGACGATCTCCAGCCCCTGGTCCTCTTCATAGGCGGGGACCGCGATCGCCGCGGTGGTGCGCTTGCCGGCGATCTCGATCACATCGCCTTCGGTGATGCCGAGCTTGGCGAAGGCGGACTTCGGCATGCGGGCGATGCCGTGCCCCGATTCCTCTTGCCGCGCCGAAGCGACCTGCAGCTTGACCGTATCCTTTTCCAGCGTCGCCGCGTCCGCGTCAGCCATGCATCGTCACCCGAGTATCTGAAGTTCCAGGCGACAAGCTAGGAAGCGCGCACCGCGATTGCAAACGGCCAATTGGCACGCGGCCCCCGGGCACGATAAAGGCCGCCCGGATTGCGGACAAAAAAAGGCCCGGACGTTGCCGGCCGGGCCATTGAAGTTTTGGGAGAGGATGCCTGAAAGGCAATTTTGATATGCTCCAGGGGGTGCTTTTGTGCAAATGCGAAAAGTTCACCTATGGTTGCATGACGCGCAACCCTGGTTGAACTTATTGTTTTTTCTGAATTTTTTTACCGGCAATCCGGCTCTTTTCGCACATGCAAAAAGGCCTTTAGCGGTTGCGGTCGATTCTGTGCTGCAGCGCAATATAGAGGGTTACGTTACGGAAAGCTGGCCTCAGGCGGTTTTGGCCGGGTTCGAATCGGGCTGGAGCGGCTCCGCACAGCCATCGGCGCTGTTCTCGGTGTCGTCGCCGAGCGAACGCTCGACCGTCCAGGGATAGACCTTGTCCGACATCCCGTCGCTACATGCCCCCGGGGTGACCAGCAGCTGGATAGCCTGTCCATCGACGATCGCGGTCAGCAGCGCGTTGCCGGCTCCGTCGGCGCGGACCACCCTGGCAGTCACGCCGCCGGCCTGCCGGGTTTCCGGCGTGACATAGGTGAGCTGGCCATTCTCGACCGTGGCGCTCCAGAACGGCTCGGTGCCGGTCGCGTGGAAATCGGCGGGCAGGAACGAGAGCGAGGCCGGATCGGGGGCCTGCCTGCTCGCAGTGGGTTTGGGCGCCGGCGGCTTCTCGCCGCTGCCGCACGAGGAGAGCAGCGCCGCGCCGACACAGGCTGCAACCCCGAAGCTACCGCCGAACCTTGCCATCGCGGCCTCCATCCTTGCCCTGTCCGGTCATAACCCGTCGGGGGTGACAAGCGCCATTGCAAATCATATTGCAGCGCAACAACGACAGCGCTCCTTCGCGACGGGAGATTCGATTGCAAAAGCTCTACCCCGATGCCGCCGCCGCCCTCGACGGGGTACTGAAAGACGGCATGCTGATCGCCGCGGGGGGCTTCGGCCTGTGCGGCATTCCCGAACGCCTGCTCGACGCGATCCAGGCCAGCGGGGTCAAGAACCTGACCTTCGCCAGCAACAATGCCGGGATCGACAACGAAGGCATCGGCAAGCTGCTGCGCACGCGGCAGGTCAAGAAGATGATCAGCTCCTATGTCGGCGAGAACAAGGAGTTCGAGCGGCAATATCTCGCGGGCGAGCTCGAGGTGGAATTCTGCCCCCAGGGCACGCTGGCCGAGCGCATGCGCGCGGGCGGCGCGGGAATTCCCGGCTTCTATACCAGGACCGGCGTCGGCACCGCGGTGGCCGAGGGCAAGGAGGTCAAGACGTTCGAGGGCCCGAACGGACCCGAGGACTACATCCTCGAGCGCGGAATCTTCGCCGACCTGTCGATCGTCAAGGCGTGGAAGGCGGACGCGACCGGCAACCTGCAGTTCCGCAAGACCGCGCGCAATTTCAACCTGCCCGCAGCAACCTGCGGCAAGGTCTGCGTGGTCGAGGTGGAGGAGGTGGTGCCCGCGGGCGCGCTCAATCCGGACTGCATCCACCTGCCGGGCGTCTACGTGCAGCGGATGATCGTTGGCGCGCCCTACGACAAGAAGATCGAGTTCAGGACCGTGCGCGAAAGGCAAGCGGCATGAAGCACGCAATCCTTCCCGCCCTGCTGCTGGCGGCCGCGTCGGCTCCGGCGCCAGCAACCGACGTGCCCAAGGAGTTCCGCTATCTCTACGGCTCGGCGGAGGCTGCCGCGATCACCCGCGAATCGTATCGTGCGCTGGTCGGGCTCGCACTGGAGCGCAAGGCTGAGCGGGACGCGGGCAAGCCGCTGACCCAGACCGTGCTCGCGTCCGGCTCGACCCTCGATCACCCGCTGTTCGAAGGGTGCGGCGGCAAGCCGCTCGCGGCGGTGTTCGACGTGGACGAAACGCTGCTGCTCAACATCGGCTTCGAGGAGTGGGACGCGACCCGGCCCGACCGCGACGGCCCCTGGCCCAAGGATGCGTGGGCAAGCTGGGAGAAGACCGGCACCGACAAGGTCGCCGCGCTGCCCGGCGCGCTCGACATGGTCGCGGCGCTGCGCGCGGCAGGCGTCGCGGTGATCTACAATACCAACCGCAATGGCGCGACCGCGGACTACACCGCCAAGGCGCTGGAATTCGCCGGCTTCGGCAAGGCGACCCCGGGCGTCGATCTCTACACTGACACCATCGGCGACGGGAAGAAGGACGGCCGCCGCGCCGCGATCGCGAGCACATATTGCGTGATCGCGCTCGCCGGGGACCAGCTGGGTGACATTTCCGACCTGTTCAACGCGGCCGCGCTGAGCGTCCCGCAGCGCCGCGCGGCGACCGCGCTGCCGGCGATCGCGCCGCTGTGGGGCCAGGGCTGGTTCCTGCTGCCCAACCCGGTCTACGGCCCGCCGACGCGCGGCACGGCCGACGACGTCTTTCCCGATCCGGCCTTGCACTGGAGCCCTGTCCCATGACCACCCACGACGGCCTGACCAAGGGCTGGAGCCGCGACGAGATGGCCGCCCGCGCCGCACGCGAATTGCAGGACGGGTTCTACGTCAACC
This sequence comes from Novosphingobium sp., assembly GCA_017744735.1. GTDB lineage: Bacteria > Pseudomonadota > Alphaproteobacteria > Sphingomonadales > Sphingomonadaceae > Andeanibacterium. The sequence continues at coordinate 17,742 of JAGIAR010000008.1, forward strand.
TCGGGATCGGCATCCCGACGCTGGTCGCGAACCACATCCCCGACGGGGTCGAGGTGACGCTCCAGTCGGAGAACGGGATGCTCGGCATCGGGCCCTTCCCCTATGACGACGAGGTCGATCCCGATCTGATCAACGCCGGCAAGCAGACGATCAGCGAGCTCCCGCACTCGGCCTATTTCGACAGCGCGGCGAGCTTTGCGATGATCCGCGGCGGGCATATCGATCTGACCGTGCTCGGTGCGATGGAAGTCAGCGAAACCGGCGACATCGCCAACTGGATGATCCCCGGCAAGATGGTCAAAGGCATGGGCGGTGCAATGGACCTGGTCGCCGGGGTCAAGAAGATCATCGTGGTGATGGAGCATTGCGCCAAGGACGGCAGCCCCAAGTTCATCCCGGAGTGCACGCTGCCGCTGACCGGGCGCAATGTGGTCGACATGGTGATCACCGATCTCGCGGTGTTCCAGCGGCCCGATCACGCCAGCCCGTTCCATCTGGTCGAGCTTGCGCCCGGCGTCACGACCGAGGAAATCGCGGCGAAAACGACTGCCCACTACACCCGCTGAAACGCCGCTGGCGCGTGGCGGATAAGTATGACAAATCCGCCGGATGAACCCGGTGGCTGCCTATCGCAAACGCTTCCTCGACGTGCTCGCGTCGATCTACATCTATAACGAGCACCGGGGCTACACCTCGCTCGACCGGGTGCTCGAAGCCGCGCGCAAGCATTGCCCGGAAGACGAGGAATTCATCAAGGCGATCGAGAAGCACCGCGCCGACGAGCACAAGCATTACCGGATGTTCCGCCGCTGGTTCGAGCTGCAGGGCCGGATGCCGCTGAAGGTGGACCGGACCTGCGGCCATATCGACCATTTCATCCAGAAGGTGTTCGGCTGCACGATCGAGGATCTCGACACCGACGCGATCGTGGCCGACCATCGCGAGTTCGAGAAGCTCTGCCGGGTGATCATGCTGACCGAGCAGCGCGGGATGCGTCAGGTGATCGACCTGCTGCAGAACCCCAACGTGCTGTCGAACAAGGCGATGACCCGGATCTTCCAGGTGGTCGAGGTCGACGAGCCCGATCACTACATGCCCTACGAGAAATGGCTGCTCGCGCACGATTGCATCACCGCCAAGTGGCGCGAGCGCTGGGCCGATTACTGGATCAACTGGTCGCTGGTGTGGGTGAAGCTGCCCACGCTGTTCTTCCGCCGGGCGACGCCGCGCCTGTCGGTCTGGCCGGATGAAGACGTCACCGTCTACGCGGCAACCTGACGCACAACGAACGGCTCAACGAAGCCACAAGGGGAGGAATTCAGCGACATGACACTGGCCACGCGCCGCGATTCGCCATGGCTGGCGCTGATTCTGCTCACCGGCGTTGCCACGGTCGGCTTCATCGACCGGATCGTGGTCAACGTGCTGGTCGAACCGCTCAAGCACGAGTTCGGCCTCACCGATTTCCAGGTATCGCTGATGGGCATGGCCTTTGCCGTGCTCAACGTGCTCGCGGGCCTGGGCATCGCCCGCATCGCCGAGCGGCGGCAGCGGGTCGCGCTGATCTCGCTCGGGACCCTGCTGTGGTCGGTGGCGACCGCGCTGTGCGGCACCGCGGTCAATTTCGCGCAATTGCTGCTCGCACGCGTCGCGGTGGGGCTGGGCGAAGCGATCGGCATCCCCGGCAACCAGTCGGTGGTCGCGGACTATTTCCCCGCGCACCGCCGCGGCTTCGCCATGTCGATCCTGCTGCTGGCGCCGCCGGTCGGCGCCTTCGTCGGTTTCGTCGGCGGCGGCTGGATTGCGCAGAATTTCGACTGGCGCTGGACCTTCCTGATCGCGGCCGTCCCCGGCCTCGTCCTGGGAGTGCTGGTCTACCTGTTCATCCACGAGCCGCCGCGCGGCCGCCACGACGCGGACGCGAGCGACGAGGTGCCGAGGACCGGGGCGGTGTTGCGCCGCCTGTTCCTGCTGCCGAGCGCGCGCCATTTGGTGATCGGATCGACCGTGGCCGCGGCGATCGGCTTCGGGCTGAACTACTTCTTCACCTCGCTGATGATCCGCCGCTTCGGCCTGTCGATCGGCGAAGCCTCGCTTTACGCCGGGCTGATCGCGAGCCTGCCCGCGGCGATCTCGGTGGTCGGGATGGGCTGGCTCGGAGACCGGTGGGGGGCGAAGACCCCGGCCGCCTATGCGCTGATCCCCGGCATCGCGATGATCGTCGGTGGGGCGCTGTACATCTTCGCGATCACCCGCAGCGACCTGGTCCTGCTGCTGTCGCTGGTGACGGTCGCCGCCGTGCTGCAGTTCGGCTATCTCGGGATCACCTTCGCCTCGCTGCAGAACCTGATGCATCCGCGGATGCGCGCGACCGCCTCGGCGGCGCTCAACGCGATCTACGCCATCGCCGGCGCGCTCGGCCCGATGATCCTCGGCTGGGTCAGCGACCGTCTGGAACCGCATTACGCGCCCGGCCAGGGACTGGCGCTGGCGATGGCCGCGATCGCGCTCGCCTATTTCTGGGCGGGGGCGCACTACCTGCTGGCCGCACGGCATGTCGGGCCGGATCTGGCGAAGGCGCGCGAAGGGAAAGTCTGACAAAACCCCGCTCCCCCTGCGGGAGAGATAGCGCGGCTTGCCACGATGGCGGCTAGAAGCTCGGAGAGGGGTACGCGACAAACGCCCCCTCTCCAACTTCGGCTAGCGAGCAAGCTCGCAAGCCTTGATATCCTCTCCCGCAAGGGGAGAAGGATAGGGGCTCAGCCCAGAGCCGCCTTCAGATCCTCGACCAGGTCGGTCTTTTCCCACGGGAAGAAGTCGCCTTCGGCCTTGCGGCCGAAGTGGCCGTAGGCGGCGGTCTTGCGGTAGATCGGCTTGTTGAGCTGCAGGTGGGTGCGGATCCCGCGCGGGGTCAGCCCGCCGAGCTTCTCGATCCCCATGATCGCCTGCTCGATCCTGTCGTCGCCGACCGTGCCGGTGCCATGCGTGTCGACATAGAGCGACAGCGGCTTCGACACGCCGATCGCGTAGGCGAGCTGGATCGTGCAGCGCTGCGCGAGGCCGGCGGCGACGATGTTCTTCGCCAGATAGCGAGTGATATAGGCAGCCGAACGGTCGACCTTGGTCGGATCCTTGCCCGAGAAGGCGCCGCCGCCATGGGGCGAGGCACCGCCGTAGGTGTCGACGATGATCTTGCGCCCGGTCAGGCCGGCATCGCCGTCGGGGCCACCGATCTCGAAGCTGCCGGTCGGATTGATGTGATACTCGGTCGCGTCCGAGAGCAGCTCGGCCGGGAGGATGTCGGCGACGACCTGCTTCACATAGGCGTGCAGTTCGGCTTCCTTCTCGCCCGCGTCATAGCCCGGCGCGTGCTGGGTCGAGACCACGATCGCGGTCGCGGCGACCGGCTTGCTGCCTTCGTAGCGCAGCGTGACCTGGCTCTTCGCGTCGGGCTCGAGGAACGGCGCGGCGCCCGAATGGCGATCGGCCGCCATGCGTTCGAGGATCTTGTGGCTGTAATAGAGCGTCGCCGGCATCAGATCGGGCGTGTCGTCGGCGGCATAACCGAACATGATGCCCTGGTCGCCCGCGCCTTCGTCCTTGTTGCCCGAGGCATCGACGCCCTGGGCGATATGCGCCGACTGGCCGTGCAGGCGGTTGATGAATTCGAACTTTTCCCAGTGGAACCCGTCCTGCTCATAGCCGATCTCGCGCACGGTGTTGCGCACCGTCTGCTCGATCTCGTCCTGCGCGCCGGGTGCCCATTCGCCGTTCTCGTACACGCCCTTGCAGCGGATCTCGCCCGCCAGCACGACCAGCTGGGTAGTGGTCAGGGTCTCGCAGGCGATCCGCGCCTCGGGGTCCTTCGACAGGAACAGATCGACGATCGCGTCCGAAATCTGGTCCGAAACCTTGTCGGGATGGCCTTCCGAGACGCTTTCCGAAGTGAACAGGTAATTGGCACGCATACAGGCGAATTCCTCCGAAGCCGTTCCTAATCGTCCGGCGCCCCGGTCCTAACGGCGGCGCAGGCGCAAGGCAATCGCGGCGATGGCCAGCAGCGCGGCGGCCCAGCCCAGCGGCAGCCAATTGCCCAGTTCCGCGAACGGCGTCGGCGGCAGCGCCGGGGGCACGATTCCGTCGAGCCGCCCGGCGACATGCTGGCCGATATGGGCGCGGACCACGCCGTGCCCGTCGATCACCGCGCTGATGCCGGTGGTGGTCGAGCGCAGGATCGGCAGGCCTTCCTCGATCGCTCTCAGGCGCGCCTGCGCAAGATGCTGCGGCGGGCCGAAGGCGCCGAACCAGCCGTCGTTCGACGGGTTGAAGATGTAGTCGGGCCGGTGGGCGCGGTCGACCACCTGACCCGAGAAGACGATTTCGTAGCATACCTGGACGCCCGCGCGGCCCCAGCTGCCAAGATCGAGCGTACGCGGCCCCGGGCCGGGCCAGAAGTCGATCGCGCCCGGCACCAGCCGCGACAGGCCGAGCGGCTGGAGGATGTAGCGCATCGGGAGATATTCGCCGTAAGGCACCAGATGCGCCTTCGCATAGCGCCCCCGGACCGCACCGGTCTGGTCGAGCGCGGTCACCGCATTGCGGGCGCCGGCCGCCTCGCCGTTGCGGATCTCCAGATCGACCGCGCCGGTCAGCAGCAGGCTGCCCGGCCCGATCGTGCGGCCGATCCGCGCACGGGCCAGGTCCGGGTTTCCGAAAGCGGTGGTGTAATCGTAGAAGCGCTGCGGATAGCCATCCAGCAGGTAGTCGGGCACGCCGGATTCGGGCCACAGCACCAGCCGGTGCTCGCCGGCGCGGACCGGCGTCGAGAGCTGCGCGGTCTTGCGGAAATTCGCCTCGAAGAACTGCGGCTCGTTCAGTTCCTCCTGCCGCGTGTCCGGCTGGACCAGCGTGTAGCCCAGCCTGCCTTCGGTTTGCTGGGGGCCGGGCCACAGCATCCCGGCAGTGACCAGCGCCGCCAGGAACCCCAGCGGAACCAGCCGCCGCGCGACCAGCAGCAGCACCGCCGCCGCGCCGAGCAAGACCGCGAGGCCCGAGAGCGCGTAGGTGCCGAGCCAGGGAGCGAGGGCCGCAATGCCGGGGCGCGCATAGCCCGAGAGCAGCACCACCCCGAACGGGTTCCAGGCATAGCCGGTGAAGACCCACGAACGCAGCCATTCGCTGACGATCCAGCACCCGGCGAATGCCGCCGCGAGCGGCCAGCCGGCGCCGCGATCGCCCCGCACCACCGCCTTCGCGCCGAGCGCTGCCAGCGCGGGATAGAGCGCGAGATAGAGCGCGAGCAACGGCACCGCAGCCCAGCCGAGCACCGCGGGCATCTCGGCCTGATAGGTGAAGGCCGTCGCGATCCAGTTGTTACCGAAGGTGAAATGGGCGAAGCCGAACAGCCAGCCGAGCAGAAAAGCCTCGCGCCGCCCGCCGACCCGCCCCAGCAGCAGAACGAAGCCGCCCATCGCCAGCAGGGCGAGCGGCCACAGCGCAAGCGGCTCGAAGCCGAGGGCGGAAACGAGGCCGAGCGCGAGCGCGGCCAGACGCTTGTGCGCGAGGGCGCGCCGGGCAAGGTCGGTCGGCAGGGTCAGCGCGGCGCTCATGGGCACGCCATGTGGCCCGCGCGCGCGCACCGCGCAAGCGGGTTTCCCGCGCGGTCAGATCGCAGTGAGGAAAGCGACCCGAAACGGTCAGCCGACCGCTTCGAGTTCCTCGTCGTCGGTGTTGTTGGTGCGGCGCGGACGGCTGCGCGGCTTGAGCCCGCGGCGCGACGCCGGAGCCGGCTTGGCCGCTGCTTCGGCGCCGCCCCCTTCGCTCTCGCTGTCGGCTTCGGCCTCAGCCTCAGCCCCAGCCTCCGCGCGGCCGATCGCACCCGGCAACGCGGCAGGATCGAGCCGGTTGCCGCCGTCCTCGTCGCCCTCGCCGGGTTCCTCCGCGCGCTCGCGGCGGCCGCGGCGCGGCTTCGCGTTGCGGCTCGGCCGGGTGAAGGGATTGTCGGCGCTCTCGTATTCGTCGCCCTCGAATTCGGACGCTTCGCTGCCGCGGCGGCCTTCGGCCGCCTCGTCGGACTGTTCCTCTGCGGCCGGCTCTTCGCGGCGCCGGCTTTCCTGCCGCGGCGTGGAGAACTCGTCGTCGAAATAGTCGTCATCCGCGCCGCCCTCGCGGTCGAACTCGCGGCGCGGGCCGCGCTGCTCGTCCTTCTGCGAACGGCTGTCTGCGATCACGCGGAAATAATGGTCTGCGAACTGCAGGTAGTATTCCGCCTGAACGCGGTCGCCGTTGAGCGACGCATCATGCGCCAGTTTCTTGTACTTCTCGAGCAGCTGCGGGGCATTGCCACGCGCGCGGCTGTCGATCCGGTTAAGCTGGCCGCCGCCTTGCGAGCGATTGTTCCCGCGACCGCGGCGGCGATTGTTGTTGCGATTGTTGTTACTCAAAGGGAATTCACTTCCTCAGCTGGGACGGCGCGCTTTCCCGCGCGGCAGTCGCATGACCCCTCGCCACGCCGCGCTTTGTGCGCGTTCGTGGTCCCTCCATCTGCAATCCACTTTCGGACCGGAGCCCGCGACGGCTTACGCAAATGTTGGAGTAGGCCGCACAGTCGGGAAATCCCGTCCAACTGTCGGACCTGAATTCCAATTAGGGGCTCCGCCGCGGTTTGCCAAGGGGAAAACGGAGAATTAATGCTCTTGCCCGGCCCCCGAGGTCTTCGCGCAACAGCGCGCAAAACCCGGCTTCTTCAGCGATTTGCCGCACGGCGGCGGCCTGGGTCGCGCCGATCTCCACCACCGCGATCCCATTTGGAGACAAAAGCGCCGGAAACTGCGGAATCAGCGCGCGATAATCGTCGAGCCCCTCGGGCCCGGCGAAGAGCGCAGAGGCCGGTTCGAACGCACGCACCGAAGGGGCGAGATCGGCCTCGGCCTCGACATAGGGCGGGTTGGCCAGGATCAGGTCGAAGGGTCCGAGCCCGTCGCTCCAGCCGGGCAACGTCCAGTCGCCCGTGCGAATCTCCGCCCGCCCGCCAAGGCCGAGCCGGTCCGCATTGGCCCGCGCCACCGCGCGCGCACCGGGCGAGTTGTCGATCCCGACGCCCCGCGCCTCGGTCCGCTCGGCCAGCACCGTCAGCAGCAAAGCGCCCGACCCGGTGCCGCAATCGAGCACCCGCTCAGGCGCGATCTCAAGCGCCGCCGCGACGAGCGTCTCGCTGTCCGCCCGCGGGATCAGTACATCGGGAGTGACCAGGAATTCGCGCCCGTAGAATTCCTGCACGCCGAGGATATAGGCGACCGGCTCGTGCCGGCTGCGGCGTTCGACCAGTGCGGCGAAGCCTGCCGGCACCGCACCGCCCAGATGCCGCAGCAGCAGTTCCGAGCGGGTGACGCCCAGCGCATGCGCCATCAGCACCTCGGCATCGAGCCGCGCGGTGTCGCTGGTTTCGGCAAGGACCTGCGTAGCGTCGCGCAAAGCCTGCGCGATGGTCATTCGCCCAGCGCCGCGAGCCGCTTGGCCTCGTCCTCGGCGATCAGCGCGTCGACCAGCTCGCCCAGGCCCGGGCCTTCGAGGATCTCGGGCAGGCGGTGGAGGGTGAGGTTGATCCGGTGGTCGGTCACCCGGCCTTGCGGGAAATTGTAGGTGCGGATGCGCTCCGACCGGTCGCCGCTGCCGACCATCGCCTTGCGCGCCTCGGCCTCGGCGCCGTGCGCCTCGTCGCGCATCTTCTCGTAGAGCCGGGCGCGCAGCACCTGCATCGCCTTGGCCTTGTTCTTGTGCTGGCTGCGTTCGTCCTGCTGGGTCACGACCAGCCCGGTGGGCAGATGGGTGATGCGCACCGCCGAGTCGGTAGTATTGACGTGCTGGCCCCCGGCACCGCTGGCGCGGTAGATGTCGATCTTGAGATCCTTGTCCTCGATCTGCACATCGACTTCCGAAGGCTCGGGCAGCACCGCCACGGTCGCCGCCGAGGTGTGGATGCGCCCGCCGCTCTCGGTCACCGGCACGCGCTGGACGCGGTGGACGCCGCTCTCGAACTTGAGCTTGGCGAACACCCCCGCCCCCGCGACGTTCGCGACCACTTCCTTGAAGCCGCCGATGTCGGAGGCGTTGACGCTGATCGTCTCGACCCGCCAGCCCTGCTCGGCCGCGTAGCGCTCGTACATGCGGAACAGGTCCGCGGCGAACAGCGCAGCCTCGTCGCCCCCGGTCCCGGCGCGGATTTCGAGCATCGCCGGGCGCACGTCGGCCGCATCGCGCGGCAGCATCGCGATCGCCAGCGCGCGTTCGGCTCCGGGCAACTCGTCCTTGAGCCGCCGGACTTCCTCTTCGGCCAGCGCGCGCATCTCGGGATCGGGATCGTCGAGCTTTTCGAGCTCGGCCAGCTCCCCGCGCATCGTCCGCACCGCCTCCGCCGCCTTTGCGACCGGCTCGAGCTCGGCATAGTCGCGGCTCGCAGCGACGAAGGCATCGCCTTCGAGCTGGCCCGAGGCGAGCCGCGCTTCGAGTTCGGCGAAGCGGTTGGCGATCTGGGCGAGGCGTTCCTCGGGGATGCCGCTCACAACCCGGCCCCCACGCAACCCATAGCCCCGTGATGGATAACATCAGCCAAGCAGCGGCTCGATCTTTGCGCGAACGGCGTCATCGGCCTTGAGCGAAAGCGTCGGTTCACCATCGCGGATCGCGAGCGACACGATCGCCCCGGCACCCATTTTCACCGCCTTGTCGAACCGCTTCCGGGGCGAACCCGTCGCAATCAGCTCGGCCGAGAATCCAGCGCGGCGTAAATCGGACACGGCTGCAATCCCGCGCGCGATCAACGCATCGTCTTCTACAACGACCACCACGTCCGCGACGCTTTCGCCCACGCCTCCCACCAGCATCGCCAGCCGCTCGACCCCGGCTGCCCAGCCAACCGCCGGCGTATGCGCGCCGCCGAGGCTCTCGATCAGCCCGTCGTAGCGCCCGCCGCCGAGCACCGTGCCCTGCGCACCGAGCCGGTCGGTGACGAATTCGAAGGCGGTGTGGCGATAATAGTCGAGCCCGCGCACCAGGCTATCCATGCGGTTCCATGCCACACCCGCCGCATCCAGCCCGCCGGTCACCTGCGCGAAGAAGTCCTGCGCCTCGCCCGAAAGGAACGCGTCGATCTTCGGCGCATCGGCAACGAAAGGCCGGTCGCGCGGGTCCTTGCTGTCGAGGATTCGCAGCGGGTTCTTCTCGAGCCGCTCCTGCGAATCCTCGCTGAGCGACGCGGCGTGATCGCGAAAATAGCCGATCAGCGCCTGCCGCCAGGCCTCGCGGCTCGGCGCATCGCCGAGCGTGTTGAGCTGCAGCGTGACGCCGTCGGCGATGCCCAGCTCTTTCAACAGCTGGTCCGCCATCACCAGCAGTTCGACATCGGCCTGCGGCTCCGCGGCGCCGATGATCTCGGCGTCGAGCTGGTGGAACTGGCGGTAGCGGCCCTTCTGCGGGCGCTCGTAGCGGAACAGCGGGCCGTGGGTCGCGACCTTGACCGGGGCATATTGCTGCCAGCCGTCGGTCAGATAGGCGCGGCTGATCCCGGCGGTGAATTCGGGCCGCAGGGTCAGGCTTTCGCCGCCGCGGTCTTCGAAGCTGTACATCTCCTTCGAGACCACGTCGGTCGTCTCGCCGAGCGAGCGGCTGAACACCTCGGTCTTCTCGAACACCGGCATTTCGACCCGGCGGAAGCGATAGAGCTTGCGCACGCGCTCGAAGGTTTCGACGACATGGGCGAAGGCCTCGGCCTCGGCGCCGAAGATGTCCTGGGTGCCCCTGATCGGGCGCGGGGTTTCGATCCTGCTCATTGCGCGCCGCGCTTAGCCGGAATGACGGCGCGAGAAAAGAACCGGGGACGCATCCGCCGGCGCAACGGCAATTGCGCGCACGCCCGCCGCACGCCATGGTGCGGGCCATGCATATCCCCCTCGCAGCCGCCACGCTGCTGATCGCCGCCGCTTCAACCCTGTCGACCTCCGCCTTCGCGCAGTCCGAAAAATCGGCTCCGAGCGCCCTGCCGCTCACCCAGCGCGTTCCCGAGGCGGCGGACACCCCCTATCCCGGCACGATCGCGCTCGACATCGATGCGAGCGACACCGACCGCGGGGTCTTTCGCGTGACCGAGACGATCCCGGTCGCCCCCGGCACGCGCGAGCTTACCCTGCTGCTGCCCGAATGGCTGCCGGGCAAACACGCGCCGCGCGGGCCGATCAATCTGCTCGGCGACCTGCGCTTCACCATCGACGGCAAGCCGGTGAGCTGGACCCGCGATCCGCTGGACGTCTACGCCTTCCACGTCGCCCTCTCCGAAGGGGCAAGCGAACTGGTCGCGCAATTCGTCCATACTTCGCCGCTGGTCAGCAGCGAGGGGCGGATCACCATGACCCCGGAAATGCTCAACCTGCAGTGGGATTCGATGAGCCTCTATCCGGCCGGGCACTATGTGCGGCAGATCCGCATCCGTCCGGCGGTCACCTTTCCCGAGGGCTGGACCGCCTTCACCGCGCTCGACGGCGCATCCTCCGCCGGAAACCGCACCGGCTGGGCCGAGACCGATTACGCAACGCTGGTCGATTCGCCGGTCTACGCCGGGAAATACGCGCAGCGCTGGGATCTCGGGCAAGGCGTCGCGCTCGATGCGGTGGCCGACGACCCCAAGCTGCTGGCGATCGCGCCCGAAGACCTCGATCACTTCCGCCGGCTGGTGCGCGAAGCGACCGCGCTGTTCGGCGCGCGCCATTACGATCATTACGACTGGCTGGTCGCGGTCACCGACAAGCTCGGCGGCATCGGGCTCGAACACCACCGCTCGACCGAGCTTTCGCTCAAGCCCGAGGCGCTGATCCGGTGGGACGCGTTCGACTGGGCGCGCAACTCGATCGCCCACGAATACGTCCATAGCTGGAACGCCAAGTTCCGCCGCCCGGCCGATCTGTGGACGCCCGACTATCGCACACCGATGCAGGACAGCCTGTTGTGGGTCTATGAAGGCCAGACGCAGTTCTGGGGCCATGTGCTGTCGGCGCGGGCGGGCACGCAATCGAAGCAGACCGTGCTCGACATCTTCGCCAGCATCGCCGGCGCCTATAGCGAAGGCCAGCCGGGCCGCGACTGGCGCGCGGTGGAGGACACGACCAACGATCCGATCGTCAATGCGCGCCGCCCGCTGCCCTACGGCTCGCTGATGCGCAGCGAGGATTACTACAGCGAGGGCGCGCTGGTCTGGCTCGAGACGGACCAGGCGATCCGCGAGGGGACCAGGGGCAAGAAGGGCCTCGACGATTTCGCCAGAGCTTTCTTCGGCATGCGCGACGGCGACTGGGGCGCGCTGACCTACGATTTCGACGACGTGGTCGCGGCGCTGAACGGGGTCTATCCATACGATTGGGCCGGTTTCCTCAAGGACCGGCTCTACCAGCCGGGCCAGCCGGCTCCGCTCGCCGGGATCGAGCAGGGCGGGTACCGGCTGGTGTGGAAGGACGTGCCCAATTCCTACGACGGTGGGCGGATGAAGGACGCCAAGTCGCTCGCGCTGACCTATTCGCTCGGCCTGACCCTGGACAAGGACGGCAAGGTCACCGCGACGCTGTGGGACGGGCCGGCGTTCAACGCCGGGATCGTCAACGGCGCGACGATCGTGGCGGTGAACGGCACCGCCTATAGCGAGAAGCGCATCGCCGACGCGATCACCGCGGCGAAGGACGGGAAGGATCCGATCCAGCTGCTGATAAAGCGCGGCGACCGCTATCTGACCGTGCCGGTCGAATGGCACGGCGGCCTGCGTTACCCCTGGCTGGAGAAGGCCGTGCCGGGCGAGGCCGGGCTGGACCGGCTGCTCGCCCCGCGAGTGAAGGGGAAGAACGGCTAGCGCCCACGAGCTCGCGAAATTTCCGTCGCCCCAGCGCAGGCCGGGCCCTCAGGCCATAGAGCGCGACCGAACGAGGCCCCAGCCCGCGCTGGGGCGACGTTCTGAGGGGCGATGCCCCCGCCTTACTCGGCCGCTTCCAGGAAGCGGTCGTCGATCGAAGCCTCGGCTTCCCAGCTCTTCAGCTCGGGCAGCACCTTCTTCGCGAACAGATCCATGTTCTTGCGCGCCTCGTCCTGCGGCATGCCGCCGTAATAGACGTGGGGGAAGAAGCCCTGCGGCTTGAACTGTTCCTTCAGCTCCCACATCCGGTCGAGGATCATCTGCGGGGTGCCGGTGACCGCGCCCTTCGCGAATTCGGCGACATAGGGCTCGATCGCCTCGGGCGCGAGGACCATGTTCTCGTAATGCTCGTAGCCCTTGATCTGCGGGAACTTGCCCGGCGTATCGAGGTGGTAGTTCTTGATCGCCGCGCGCATCGTGTGGGCGAGGTATTTCTCGCCCTGCTCCTGCGCATAGTCGGCGCTTTCGTCGACATAGTAGTTGCCGCCCAGCATCGGCGGCGGCGGGGTGGATCCGGCGCCGTGCACTTCCTGCCACACCGCGGTGTACTTGTCGGGCGCGACGTCCTTGCCGCGCTGCGGCAGCATCAGCACCATGTTGCCGCAGCCCATCCGCGCGGCCATGTACATCGAGCTGCCCGACAGCGAGCCGCAGAACTTGCGCCCTTCGAAGCTCTTGATCGGTCCGGGGCGGAGTTCGCTCTTCGGGATGTTCGAAAAGATCCCCCTGCCTTCGATGATGCCGGTCTCGAGCGCGGGAATCAGGGTTTCGAGGAGGTCGTTGTAGCGCTGGCGGCTCTCGTTCATGTCGATCCCGAGGCCGGAGAACTCGTGCTGCGCGAGCCCGCCGCCGAAGCCGAGAATCGCCCGCCCGCCCGAGAGGATGTCGAGATTGACGATCCCTTCGGCCAGCCGCACCGGATGGTGCCACGGCGCGATGATGCACTGGGTGCCGAGCTTCACATGCTTGGTGCGCCCCGCGATATAGGTGAGCAGCGCGACCGGATCGTTCGACATCGAATAATCCGAGAAATGATGCTCGGTGATCCACACCGAATCGAAGCCGAGCTCTTCGGCGTAGACGAGGTTGTCGACCTCATCGCGCAAGAAGCGCGCATCGTCGTAATCCCTGCCGCGCTGGTGCGCGAAGCCGCTGGCCAAACCTACATGCATCGATGCTCTCCTCTCGACTCCGGCCCGTTCCCGGGCGCCGGTCCTTGATTTTTCACGAGACTGCCAATTTCCGCGGCCTATCGCAATCGCTTCCTTGGAATTGCGGGCCGGCTGCGCTAACGGCGCGCCGCGACGCGAAAAACCGGCCCCGAGCCGAGCGCCTCTGGGAGGGGGACCGCACAACAGATGGACCCCGACAATGCAGATCGAGCTGATTCCGACCGGAGACAACCCGCCTGAGAGCCTCAACGTCATCATCGAGGTGCCGACCGGCGGCGAACCGGTGAAATACGAATTCGACAAGGCATCCGGCGCGCTGTTCGTCGACCGGATCCTGCATACGCCGATGCGCTATCCGGCGAACTACGGCTTCGTGCCGCACACGCTCTCGCCCGACGGCGACCCGCTCGACGCGCTGGTGATCGCGCGCAGCCCCTTCATTCCCGGCTGCGTGGTACGCGCCCGGCCGATCGGCGTGCTCAACCTCGAGGACGAGCACGGCGGCGACGAGAAGCTGATCTGCGTGCCGGTGGACGCGACCTTCCCCTATTACACCGATGTGGGCGAGCGCGGCGACCTGCCCTCGATCGTGCTCCAGCAGATCGAGCACTTCTTCACCCACTACAAGGATCTCGAAGCCGAGAAATGGGTGCGCGTGGGCAAGTGGGGCGATGCCGCCGAAGCCCGCCAGATCGTGCTCGAGGCGATCCAGCGCGCGAAGGACGCCAAGAACGGGAACTGAGGCTTGCCGGCGCGCGGGGCTGAAGCTGTTCAGTCCCCCGCGACCGTCATGCCTTCGATCCGGATCGTCGGCGCGTCCATCCCGCGGATCAGCTCGAGATCGTCGGCGACGCTCATGGCGCGGAACATGTCGATCAGATTGCCCGCAACGGTGAACTCCGCCACCGGGCCGGCGATTTCGCCCTTCACGATGCGGAAGCCCGACGCGCCGCGGCTGTAATCGCCGGTCACGCCGTTGACGCCCTGGCCGATCAGCTCGGTCACCAGCACCCCTTCGTCGATGTCGGCGATCAACTCTGCGACCGAAACGGCGCCTGCCTCGAGATGCACGTTGGAGGTCGAGATGCCCGGTGCACCGCCGGCCCCGCGCGCGGCATGCCCGGTGAGGCCGATGCCGAGCTGGCGCGCCGCGGCGGCGTTGGTGAGCCAGCCGGTGATGCGGCCCTGCTCGACCAGCGCGCGCGGCGCCGTCGCCAGCCCCTCGCCGTCGAACGGGCGCGAGCGCAGCCCGCGCTTGCGCAGCGGATCCTCGACGATGCGGATGGCTTCGGGGAACAGCGCCTCGTCCTCGCGGCCGAGCAGGAAGCTGGCCTTGCGTGCGATCGCCGCGCCCGAGATGCCGCCGATCAGATGGCCGAGCAGCGAATTGCCGACCCGCGGATCGAACACCACCGGCATCCCCTTGCTCGGCATCCGGCCAGGCGCGAGGCGGCGCACCGCGCGTTCGCCGGCGCTGCGGCCGATCTCCGCCGGCGCGAGCAAATCCGCCGCGTGGCGCGCGGTGCGGTAATCGTAATCGCGCTGCATGCCCCCGCCCTCGCCGGCCACGACGCTGGCCGAGAGGCCGATGCTGGTAGCGGCATAGGCGCCCGCAAAGCCGTGGCTGGTGACCAGCGCGACCGACGAACGGCCGAAGCTGGCACCGCCGCCCTCGCTGTTGGTGACGCCCGTCACCGCGCGCGCGGCATCCTCGCACTCCTCGGCCAGCCGGCGCAGCGTATCGGGCGACGTCTCCTCGGCGGCTTCGAGATCGAGGTCGGGAAACGGCCCCTTGGCCAGCAGCTCGGCGGGAGCGAGCCCGGCATAACGGTCCTCCGGCGCGGCGCGGGCCATCGCAACCGCGCGCTCGGCCAGCTCGGCAAGCGCCGCGTCGCTCATATCGGTCGCGTGGATCGAGGCCGAGCGCTGGCCGACGAAGACCCTGAGCGAGATATCCTCGCTTTCCGAGCGGCCGACGTCCTCGAGCTTGCCGAGGCGGACCTGGACTTCTTCGGAGGAGGAACCGATCGCCACCGCGTCGGCGGCATCCGCGCCGGCCTTGAGCGCGAGATCGATAGCGGCGGCGCAGCGCGCCTCGGCGTCTTGGATGGAAAGCATGGACACGCGCCCTAGCTTGCGGCGCGGCCTAGTGCAAAGGGCGAGACGTCAGCTCAGAGAAACCGTTCGACGCCCAGGATCACCCCGGTGACCAGAAACGGCAGGCCCAGCGCCATGATCCAGACCGCCAGCCGGTCGCGGTTGAACAGCGGGGCAAGCTGCGGATCGGCCGCCTGTTCGTCGCTGAGCTTGTCCCAGCGCCCTTCGATGCAGCGCGCGCCCGGGATCACCGCGGCGACGAGCAGGACCAGCGCGAAATAGGGCAGGATCGATTCGCTGTTGCTCTGCAACGCACCCATGGTGACGAAGATCTGCAGCCCGGTGTAGAACAGCAACGCGAAGGCGACATGGTCGCTCATCCGCTTGCGCCAGTCGAGCCGCTTGACCTGCCCGGCCTGGCTCCGATCGAAGTTCCGCAGCGCCTTATCCATGCGCCTCTCTCCTACCCATTCTCTCGCCGGCGAGTATTCCACGGCTTGGTTATACGATCAAGCATGTCTGCCACGCCGCACGATCCGGTGCGCGATCCCGCCGCGGGACGGGCCATGCAGGAATCTTGCCAAACAGTCTCTTGCGGGGTTTCCTGCCGGAAATCCCGTGGTAAAAGCGCGCCCGATGACCACTGCCGATCAGCCGACCATCGATACCGAAGCCCTTGCCCAGGCAGCCGCCGAGGCGCCGGTCAAGGCCGCCCCCCCGATCCCGCAGGGCGGGCTCGAGGTGATCTCGATCGCCAAGAGCTACGACAAGCGCGCGATCCTGACCGACATTTCGCTGTCGGTCGGCAAGGGCGAAGTGCTCGGCCTGCTCGGCCCCAACGGTGCCGGCAAGACCACCTGCTTCTATTCGATCATGGGGCTGGTGAAGCCCGACAGCGGCCGCATCCTGATGGACGGGATCGACGTCACCAACCTGCCGATGTACCGCCGCGCGATCCTCGGGCTCGGCTATCTCCCGCAGGAAACTTCGATCTTCCGCGGGATGACGGTCGAACAGAACATCAAATGCGTGCTCGAACTGGTGGAGCCGGAACCCGACATCCGCGCTTCGGAGCTCGAGCGCCTGCTCGACGAATTCGGGCTTACCCGCCTGCGCTCCAGCCCGGCGATGGCGCTGTCGGGCGGCGAGCGGCGGCGTTGCGAGATCGCCCGCGCGCTCGCGGCCAAGCCGTCGATCATGCTGCTCGACGAGCCTTTCGCCGGGATCGACCCGCTGTCGATCGCCGACATCCGCAATCTCGTGGTCGACCTGAAGCAGCGGGGCATCGGCGTGCTGATCACCGACCACAACGTGCGCGAGACGCTCGACATCGTCGATCGGGCCTGCATCGTCTACGGCGGGCAGGTGCTGTTCGCCGGCAGCCCGGAAGACCTGGTCGCGGACGAGAACGTGCGCCGCCTCTACCTGGGCGAGAGCTTCACCCTGTGACGGCGGCGCCGGACGGGAACTGACCGATGGCTTTGGGCCCTCGCCTCGACCTCAGGCAGAGCCAGGCACTGGTGATGACGCCGCAGCTCCAGCAGGCGATCAAGCTGCTGGCGCTGTCGAACCTCGAACTCGAAACCTTCATCGGCGAGGCGCTCGACGCCAATCCGCTGCTCGACATCGGCGAGCGGGCCGAGGGCGAGGCGCCGGAACTGCCCGAGCCCCCCGGCGAGATCGCGGCCGACGGCGGAGCTTCGGCCGACGAATTGATCGCACAAGGCCACGGCGAAGCCGACGCACCGCTCGACATCGACCCCGAGACGCTCGACCGCGACCGGGATACCGGCGATTTCGGGATCGACAGCGGCGGGGCGCAGGGATCGGGCGAGGACGGGCCCGGCATCGACGAACGCGGCGGCGGGGCGGAAACCCTGGCCGAGCATCTCGCGGCGCAGATCGGCGCGGCCGCGCCCGATCCCGAGACCGCGCAGGTCGCCCGCTACCTGGTCGGCCTGCTCGACGAAGCCGGCTATCTCACCGTGACGCTGCGCGAGGTCGCGGCCGAGCTCGGCATCGCACTGGCCGAGGCGGAAGAGGCACTGAAGGTGGTGCAGTCGCTCGAGCCCACCGGAGTCGGCGCGCGCACCTTGTCCGAATGCCTGGCACTGCAGGCGAAGGAGGCGGACCGCTACGATCCCTGCATGGCGCGGATGATCGACAACCTCGACCTGCTCGCCAAGGGCGCCTTCGCCCAGCTCAAGCGGATGTGCGACGTCGACGACGAGGATTTCGCCGACATGCTGGCCGAATTGCGCGGCTACGACCCCAAGCCCGGCCTGCGCTATTCGAGCGCGGCGACCGAACCGGTCACGCCCGACATATTGATCCGCGCGGCCGGGTCCGGCTGGGACATCGCGCTCAACCAGGCGACCCTGCCGCGGCTGATCGTCAACCGGAGCTATTACGTCGAGCTGCGCGAAGGCTGCCAGGACAAGGCGTCCAAGGGCTGGCTGTCGGAAAAGCTCGCCGATGCCAACTGGCTGATCAAGGCGCTCGACCAGCGGCAGAAAACCATCCTCAAGGTCACCGCGGAAATCGTGAAGCAGCAGGACGGGTTCTTTCGCCGCGGCGTTTCGGAACTGCGCCCGCTGACCTTGCGCGCGATCGCCGAGGCGATCGAGATGCACGAATCGACCGTCAGCCGGGTGACCTCGAACAAATATCTCAATTGCGAGCGCGGGACCTTCGAGCTCAAATATTTCTTCACCTCGGGCGTCGCCCGCGTGGGTGCATCCGGCGATGGCTCGGAAGGCGACGGGGCGGTTTCGGCCGAGGCGGTCAAGGCGCAGATCCGCGCACTGATCGACGCCGAGGCGCCCAACGACATATTGTCGGACGACACGCTGGTCGATCTGCTGAAGGAAAAGGGCTTCGACCTTGCCCGCCGCACGGTCGCCAAATACCGCGAGGCAATCGGCATCGGCAGTTCGGTCCAGCGGCGGCGGCAGAAGAAGCTGGAAGGGGTTCGCTGAGCGCGAGCGGGCGATATTTGACCGTTACCGAAAAGACTCAGTTAAGAATCTCGCAAACCCTTCATCCAAAATTAACCTTTTCCGTTGAGATATGGCGTGGTTAACAAAGGCAACTTCCCGACCGGGCGGTTACCGAGAGACCAGGGGCGACAAAAGGGGGCCTCCCATGCGTGTGCTGTTGATCGAGGACGAGCCGACGACCGCCAAGGCGATCGAACTGATGCTCTCGACCGAAGGGTTCAACGTCTATTCGACCGATCTGGGCGAAGAGGGCTTGGATCTGGGCAAGCTGTATGATTACGACATCATCCTGCTCGACCTGAACCTGCCGGACATGCACGGCTACGACGTGCTCAAGAAGCTCCGCGTCGCCAAGGTGCAGACGCCGGTGCTGATCCTGTCGGGCATTTCGGAAATGGATTCGAAGATCCGCAGCTTCGGGTTCGGCGCCGACGACTATGTGACCAAGCCGTTCCATCGCGAAGAGCTGGTCGCCCGCATCCATGCGGTGGTGCGCCGTTCGAAGGGTCACAGCCAGTCGATCATCCGCACCGGCAAGCTGGCGGTGAACCTCGACGCCAAGACGGTCGAGGTCGATGGTGCCCGCGTGCACCTGACCGGCAAGGAATATGCGATGCTCGAGCTGCTTTCGCTGCGCAAGGGCACCACGCTGACCAAGGAAATGTTCCTCAACCATCTCTACGGCGGGATGGACGAACCCGAACTCAAGATCATCGACGTGTTCATCTGCAAGCTGCGCAAAAAGCTGGCGCATGCCTGCAGCGGCGAGAACTACATCGAGACCGTCTGGGGCCGCGGCTATGTGCTGCGCGATCCGGGCGAAGAGGCCGAAGCGGCCTGACCCGAATTTCGTCGAAGGACGGGGGCATGAAACCGCTCCGGAAGTTCGCTTCCGGGGCGGTTTTGGTTTTTGCCTGCGCAGGGGAGCGGTAGCGGGCGAGCCATTTCGCTTTCCTACACGCCGCGCTTCTGCTTGGGTCCGCGGCATGGTTATCGCCTTTCGTTCCGTTCCCGACCGGCCCTCGCCCGCACCGAAAAAGGCGCGCGCGGAAGGTCGCACGGCCAAGCCCGCCATCCCCGCCATATGCTTGTTTGCATTCGATAATCTGCGGAAGGTCACAGAGTTTCGCACCCCCTTCTGCGTCACCGCAAAGGTCACACCATGACCGCACACAAGCCCGGCGACCCGACCACGCTCAACCGGCTCTACGGCCGTTCGAAGGGCAAGCCGCTGCGTCAGGGCCAGCAGGGGCTGGTCGACGAACTGCTGCCCGAGATCGCGGTCCCGGCCGAAGGCCCGGTGACCGTCGAGCGCCTGTTCGGGCGCGACTGCCCGCTGCATTTCGAGATCGGCTTCGGCGCGGGCGAGCATCTCGCCTATCGCGCCGACCTGCTCCCCGATCACGGCTTCATCGGCGCCGAGCCCTTTCTCAACGGCGTGGCCCAGGCGCTCGCCCATCTCGACGGGGACGGCGGGCAACACGCGCCGATCCGCAACGTCCGCATCCAGCACGGCGATGCGCTGGAAGCGCTCGCCCGCGTGCCCGACGCAGCGCTGAGCTTCCTCTATCTGCTCCACCCCGATCCCTGGCCCAAAGCGCGCCATGCGAAGCGGCGGATGATGAACGACGGCCCGGTCGACATGTTCGCGGCCAAGCTCAAGCCCGGCGGCGAGTTCCGCTTCGGCACCGACGATCCGACCTACGTCCGCCACGCGCTGATGGTGATGCGGCGGCACACGCATCAGTTCGAATGGCTCGCCGAATGCCCGCAGGACTGGCAGGTCCGCCCGGGCGGGTGGTGCGAAACCCGCTACGAAGCGAAGGCCCGGCGGCAGGGGCACGAGGTGTGGTACTTCAGGTACCGGCGCAGGCGGGAGGCCGGCGGTGCCTGATCCGGCGAGTGCGGTCGATGTCGAAAACCCGCTGCCGTGCTGGCCGGCGACCTATGAGGTCACGCCCGTCAGCCGGCAGGCGAACGCCTGATCCGCGCCGGAACATAGGGCGCGACATTGCCGCGGATCGTCGACCACTCCGCACCGGTCAGCGGCAGGCGCGGATAGTCCTTGCCGTAATAGGCCGTGAGATCGGGCGCGAAGGGCCAGTCCGACGCCGGCAGGAACTGGCGCAGGCCGATGCGGCGGATCAGCAGCACGAGCTGCGCCATGTCGGCGGGACTGCTGTCCTTGTCCCACACGCCCGCTAGGTCGAAATAGAGCGTGCGCCGCAGCGCGGGCTTCGCCCGGATCGCATCGGCGAAGGCGCCGAGCGCCCCCAGCGTGCCCGCATCGAGCCCGCCCCAGCCGCCGGCGTGGGCGATCTGCACCGTGGCATTGCCCGCCGCCGGCAGCACGTCGCGCAGGAATATCCGCGCATCCTGCGCCCCGTAGTCCGCGCGCTCGCCGCGCATGTGGATCACGATCGCGAAACGGTCCGCCGCCGCGGCGCGGAACACCGCGGCAAGCTTGCGCACGTGCTCGGGATTGCGCAGGTCGACCCCGCTGTTGGTCAGGTGCAGCTTGACGCCGGTGACGAAGGGATCGCCCTTCCACCGCGCCAGCTCGGGCAATGCGGTCGGGGTCAGCGGGTTGACGCTGACGAAGGCCATCAGCCGGTCGGGATGCGTGCGCGCTGCCTGCTCGGTGAAGACGTTGGCATCGTGCAGGATCGCCGCGTGCGCGGGATCCGCCGGATCGACGAAAGCGCTTTCCGCGAGATAGCCGGTCGACAGCAACGCACCGCCGCGAACCCCCGCCGCATCCATCTGCGCGAGCAAATCGTCCACCGTCTTGCGGTTCGCGAACTCGGGATCGCAGCCGTCGGGCAGGGTCTTGCAGAAGCGCGGCAGGAACCCGACGATCGCCGGCGAATGGACGTGGAGGTGGTGATCCACCGCCACGCGCCGGGGGCCGGTCGATGCCGGTGCGCCGACCGCCAGCGCCAAGACCGCCAGCCCGGCCGCCAGCAGGCGGCCGAAGCTGCGCGGGTTCGCAAGGCTCAGCTCACCACCCCGGCGCTCGCCAGCACCGCCAGCGTCAGCAGGTCGGGCGCCGAAGCGGTCATCGGGGCGATCTGGACCGGCTTTTCCATCCCGATCAGCATCGGCCCGATCGTGGCGTTGCCGCCCAGTTCGCGCAGCAGCTTGGCCGAGAGGTTGGCCGATTGCAGGCCCGGCATGATCAGCACGTTGGCCGGGGCCGACAGGCGGCAGAACGGATAGAGCTCCATCACCTTGGGATTGAGCGCAGCGTCCGGCGCCATCTCGCCTTCGTATTCGAAATCGGCGCCTTCCGTATCGAGAATATGGACCGCCTCGCGGATGCTCTTGAGCCACTTGCCCGGCGGGTTGCCGAAGGTCGAATAGCTGAGGAATGCGACCCGCGGCTCATGCCCGAGCCGCCGCGCGACATTGGCCGATTCGCGGGCGATATGGGCCAGCTCCTCGGACGAGGGACGCTCGTTGATCGTGGTGTCGGCAAGGAAGGCGGTGTAATTCTTGCCGATCATCATGTGCATGCCGAACGGCACCGCGCCCGGCTTGGGATCGAGCACATGCCGGACCTCGCGCATGGTCTGGGCGAAGGGCCGGGTGAGACCCGAGATCATCGCATCGCCGTGGCCGAGCGCGACCAGCAGCGAGGCGAAGGTGTTGCGGTCCTGGTTGACCATCCGGCGCACGTCGCGCTCGGTGAAGCCGCGGCGCTGCAGGCGCTGGTAGAGATATTCGGCCATCGCCGGGACATGCTCCGAGGTCGCCGAGTTCTGGATTTCGTAGTCGTCCGGGTTGCTCACGCCGAGCTCGACCAATTTGTCGCGCACCGGCTGGGTGCGGCCGACCAGGATCGGCGTGCCGTAGCCGAAATCGCGGAACTGGATCGCGGCGCGCAGCGTCACTTCCTCTTCCGCCTCGGCAAATACGACCCGCTTGGGATTGCTCTGCGCGGCGGCATAGGCGGTGGTGAGCACCGAAGTGGTCGGATTGAGGCGTGCCTTGAGGCTCAGGCGATAGGCCTCGAAATCCTCGATCTGCTTGGTCGCGACGCCCGAATCCATCGCCGCCTTGGCGACCGCGGCGGAGACCCGCTCCATCAGCCGCGGATCGAACGGCGCGGGGATGATGTATTCGGTGCCGAAGCTCTGGGTCTTGCCATAGGCCGCAGCGACTTCCTCGGGCACGCTTTCGCGCGCGAGCGAGGCGATCGCCTCGGCCGCGGCGATCTTCATCTCCTCGTTGATCGCGGTCGCCCGCACGTCGAGCGCGCCGCGGAAGATGAATGGGAAGCCCAGCACGTTGTTGACCTGGTTCGGATAGTCCGAGCGCCCGGTGGCGATGATCGCGTCGGGGCGAACCGCCTTGGCATCGGGCGGCGAGATTTCCGGATCGGGATTGGCCATCGCGAAGATGATCGGCTTCTGCGCCATCTTGGCGACCCATTCGGGCTTGAGCGCTCCCGCGGCGGAGAGGCCGAGGAAGATGTCGGCCCCTTCGAGTGCTTCTTCCAGCGTGCGCGCCGGCGTGTCGATCGCATGGGCGGACTTGAACTGGTCCATCCCGGTCTCGCGCCCGCGATAGATCACGCCCGAACGGTCGCACATCGTCACATTCTCGTGCCGCGCGCCCATCGCCTTGATCAGCGCGGTGCAGGCGATCGCGGAGGCGCCCGCGCCGTTGACGACGATCTTGACGTCGGCGAGGTTGCGATTGGTCAGATAGCAGGCGTTGATCAGGCCCGCCGCGGCAATGATCGCGGTGCCGTGCTGGTCGTCGTGCATCACCGGGATCTTCATCCGCTCGCGCAGGGTCTGCTCGATGATGAAGCACTCGGGCGCCTTGATGTCCTCGAGATTGATCCCGCCGAAGCTCGGCTCCATCAGCGCTACCGCGTTGATGAACGCCTCGGGGTCTTCGGTCGCAAGCTCGATGTCGATCGAATCGACGTCGGCGAAGCGCTTGAACAGCACCGCCTTGCCTTCCATCACCGGCTTCGACGCGAGCGCTCCGAGATTGCCCATTCCGAGGATCGCCGTACCGTTGGAGATCACCGCAACCAGATTGCCCTTGGCGGTGTAGTCATAGGCCTTGGCCGGATCCTCGGCGATTGCTTCAACCGGGGCGGCAACACCGGGGGAATAGGCGAGGCTGAGATCGCGCTGGGTAGCAACCGGCTTCGAGGGAACGATCTCGATTTTGCCGGGGCGGATCGTCTCATGGTAGAACAGCGCCTCGCGGGTCGTGAAGCGCGGATTTTCTTCGTCGGCCAAGCATTCCTCCCTTGGATTGGTTACTCCCCTAACCAACCCGATCACGACGCGATAGGGGAAAGCTGGCCTTCCGGCCTCCCGAATCGCAGGTTAGCCGTATAGTCCGGCTGGATGTCCGGCGGCGCCACCCCGATGATGGAGCAATATTTCGCGCTGAAGCGCGAGGCGGGCGATTGCCTGCTGTTCTACCGCATGGGCGATTTCTTCGAACTGTTCTTCGACGATGCCCGCCAGGCCAGCCAGGTGCTCGATATCGCGCTCACCAGCCGGGGCGAGCACGCGGGCGCGCCGATCCCGATGTGCGGCGTGCCGGTGCATGCGGCCGAGGGCTATCTCGCGCGGCTGATCAAGGCCGGCTGCCGGGTCGCGATCGCCGAGCAGGTCGAGACCCCCGAGCAGGCCAAGGCGCGCGGCGGCTACAAGGCGCTGGTGAAGCGCGACATCATCCGCTTCGTCACCGCCGGCACGCTGACCGAAGAAGCCCTGCTCGAACCGCGCCGGGCGAACATGCTGGCCGCGGTGTGCGAGGTGCGCGGGACGGTCGGGATCGCGGCCTGCGACATCTCGACCGGTCGGATGGAGCTGGAGGAATGCGCGCCCGAGCGGCTCGGGGCGGCGCTGGCGCGGCTCGGGGCCAGCGAAGTGGTCGCGCCGGACGACTGGGCAGACGCCCCCGGCGATTCGATCACGCGCCCCCGCACCGCTTTCGCGAGCGACGAGGGCGAAGCGGCGCTCAAGCGTCTCCATGGGGTCGGCACGCTCGACGGATTCGGCAGCTTCACCCGCGCGATGCTCGCGGCCGCAGGGGGCCTGCTCGCCTATCTCGACCATGTCGGACGCGGAACCATGCCGTTTCTCCTGCCCCCGGTCGCGCGCTCGGGCGACGAGCGGCTGGCGATGGACGAGGCGACAAGGGCGAGCCTGGAAATCCTTGCCAGCCAGCAGGGTGGGCGCGCGGGGAGCCTGATCGCGGCGATCGACCGCTGCGTGACCGGCGCCGGCGCGCGGCAATTGGCCGAAGACCTTTCGGCCCCGCTGACCGATGCCGGAGCGATCACTGCGCGGCTCGCGCTGGTCCAGTATTTCTGCGAGGATCCACTGCTGCGCGCCGATCTGCGCGAAGTGCTGCGCGGCGCGCCCGACATCGGCCGCGCGCTCGGCCGGATCGTCGCCGGGCGCGGCAGCCCGCGCGATCTCGGCCAGGTGCGCGACGGACTTTCCGAGGCGCGCAACATCGGCGATCATCTCGGACGCCGCAGCGGCAGACCGGCGCTGCTCGACGGCCTGCTGCCCAGCCTCGGCGGGCATGGCGCGCTGACCGACCTGCTGTCCCGCGCGCTTGTTCCCACTCCGCCGACCGAGCGCAGCCAGGGCGGCTTCATCGCCGAAGGCTACGACCACGCGCTCGACGAACTGCGGCGGGTGTCGGGCAATGCCCGCCGCGCGATCGCCGCGCTCGAGGCGAAGTACCGCGACGAGACCGGAATCGCCGCGCTCAAGATCAAGCACAACGGCGTGCTCGGCTATTTCATCGAAGTCCCGGCCAAGCACGGCGACCGGCTGATGACGCCCGACAGCGGCTTCACCCATCGCCAGACCATGGCCGGGGCCGTGCGCTTCAACTCGCTGCAACTGCACGAGGAGGCAAGCCGGATCGCCGAGGCGGGCGGCCATGCGATCGCCGCCGAGGAAGCCCATTTCGACGAGCTGGTCGGCGAGGTGGTCAAGGCGCGCGAGGCCATCGCCGCAACCGCTGCCGCGCTCGCGCGGATCGACGTCGGCGCCGGCCAGGCCGAGCGCGCAGCCGAAGGCGGCTGGTGCCGCCCGGAAATGGCCGCGGACCGCTGCCTCGACATCCGGGGCGGACGCCATCCGGTGGTCGAGGCCGCGCTCGGCACCGTCGGCGACCGGTTCGTCGCCAACGATTGCAGGCTCCAGCCCAACGACCGCCTGTGGCTGATCGGCGGGCCGAACATGGGCGGCAAGTCGACCTTCCTGCGCCAGAATGCGCTGATCGTGCTGCTTGCCCATGCAGGCGGCTACGTTCCGGCGCAGTCGGCGAAGATCGGCCTCGTGGACCGGCTGTTCAGTCGCGTTGGAGCGTCCGACAACCTCGCTCGGGGCCGTTCGACCTTCATGGTCGAGATGGTCGAAACCGCGGCGATCCTCGCCCAGGCGACCGAGCGCAGCTTCGTGATCCTCGACGAAGTCGGCCGCGGCACTTCGACCTATGACGGTCTGGCGCTCGCCTGGGCGGTGGTCGAGGCGGTGCACGAGACCAACCGCTGCCGCTGCCTGTTCGCGACTCATTACCACGAGCTTTCGCGACTGGCGGAGACCTGCGATTCGCTGTCGCTCCACCATGTCCGCGCGCGCGAATGGAAAGGCGAGCTGGTGCTGCTGCACGAACTGGCGACCGGTCCGGCCGACCGGTCCTACGGCCTCGCGGTCGCGCGCCTTGCAGGAGTGCCGCCGCTGGTGGTCCAGCGCGCCAAGTCGGTGCTCGAGCGGCTGGAGAAGAGCCGTGCCGAAACCGGTGGCCTTGCGGCGGGCCTGGGCGATCTGCCCCTGTTCGCCGCGGCACAGGAACTGGAAGAGGAAGCCCGCGACGCCCTGCGCGAGCGGCTCGAGACGCTCGACATCGATGCGCTGTCCCCGCGCGAGGCGCTCGATCTGCTCTACGAATTGAAGCGTTTGGCCGCGTCTACTCCGGATTAACCTTGTCGCGCTAAACACGATGCATGAACCAGTTTCCTCTCAAAGGCCGGTGGGTCGCGCTCGCTTTCGGGGTGATGACGCTGTTCGTCGCCTATCTGGTGGTCGGGAACCGCACCGACGAAAGCGCCGCCGTGCCGCCCGAGGTGACCGGCGAGGCGCCCCCGCAGGTTGCACAGAATACCACCGTAGAACCCACCCAGGCACCCGAGGAAATGGATGACAGCGAGTTCGTCGACGACGATTCGCTGATCGATCAGGCCAGCGGCGACGATCCCACCCCGCCCGACGACGGCGGCGACAATGCGGGGGGCGACGACTTCGGCGATGCGGGCAACGACGGCGGCGACAGCGTGGTCACCACCGAGCCGCCGCAGTTCACACCCGACGGGACGCCGATAACCCCGGGCACCAGCTGAGCGGGCGGCGCCTTACCGGCTCGGAACCGGTTCGGGCCCGGAATAGTCGTAGAACCCGCGTCCGGTCTTGCGGCCCAGCCAGCCGGCATCGACATATTTGGTGAGCAACGGCGCCGGGCGGTATTTGGAATCGCCGGTCGCGGCGAAGATCACCTTCACGATCTCGAGGCAGGTATCGAGCCCGATGAAGTCCGCCAGTTCGAGCGGCCCCATCGGATGGTTGAGGCCCAGCCGCACGCCCTTGTCGATGTCCGCGGCGCTCGCGGTGCCCTGGCCGAGCACGAAGCACGCCTCGTTGAGCATCGGCAGCAGGATGCGATTGACCACGAAGCCCGGCTCGTCCTGGCTCAGCACCACCTCCTTGCCCAGGCTTTCGGCAAAGGCGCGCGTGTGGGCGACCGTGCCCGGCGAGGTCGCAAGACCGGGGATCACCTCGATCAACTGCATCACCGGCACCGGATTGAAGAAATGCAGCCCGATGAAGCGCGCGGGATCCGGCGCCGCGGTCGCCATGCGCGTGATCGGAATCGAACTGGTGTTGCTCGCAAGGATCGCATCCGGCGCGAGCACATCGCCCGCCTTCTGGAAGATCGCGCGCTTGATTTCCTCGCGCTCGGTCGCCGCCTCGATGACGATCCCGGCCTCGGCCATGCGCGCATAGTCGGCGACCGGCACGATCTTCGCCAGCGCGGCCTCGGCGTCGGCGGCGACGATCTTTTCCTTCTCGACCAGCCGGGCGAGCGACTTGCCGATCTTGTCCTTCGCCCTCTCCGCCAGCGCGATGTCGATATCGGCGAGCAGCGCGGTCATGCCCTTCTGCGCGACCGTCTGGGCGATGCCCGATCCCATCTGGCCCGCACCGATCACGCCCACTGTGTCCATCGCCGAAATCCTTCGCAGTTGCAGCAAGCGCGCTTCTAACGGCTGGAGCCTTACCGCGCTAGCGGTTCGCCCCCGGCTGCCACAGCACATCCCCGGCAGCGCCGGCATTGATCGCTCGGGCGAGCACGAACAGATAGTCGGAGAGGCGATTGATGTAATGCAGCGCCGCGGGATTGACCGGCTCGCTTCCCGCGAGCGCGACCATCCGCCGCTCGGCCAGCCGCGCGGCCGCCCGCGCGACGTGCGCTCGCGCCGCGGATTCGCTGCCGCCGGGAAGGATGAAGCTGCGCAGCGGTTCGAGGTCCTCGTTCAAGGCATCGATCGCATGCTCAAGCGCGGTCACCTGCGAAGGCACGATCCGCAGCACCATCTCCGACGGGACGAAATCGTCCCCCGGGGTGGCCAGATCGGCGCCGAGATCGAACAGGTCGTTCTGCACCCGGATCACCCCGGCGAGCCGGGCATCCGCGGCCAACGCCACTGCCAGCAGGCCCAGCGCCGAGTTCAACTCATCGACCGCCCCGATCGCTTCGAAGCGCGGTTCGGCCTTGTTGCAGCGGCTGCCGTCGACGAGGCCGGTGGTGCCGTCGTCGCCGGTGCGCGTGTAGATCTTGGTAAGCCTGACCACGCGGGGGCGGTCTTCAATGCGGCGCGGCGAACAGCAGGATGATCACCACCACGATGATCGCCGCGCCCTGGTATTTGATGCGCGACCACATCATGCGGTTCTGTTGCAGCTGCAGCGCCTTGACTGCCTCCGGATCGTCGTTGTCCAGCGTCTGGCGGAAGGCGTTGAGCCCGCGCAGCAGGCTGTACAGGGTCATGCCCATGAGGGCCACGAGCGCGATGATCAGAATTGCGATACCCATGATGCCTACCGATCTAGGCCTTCCCCGAGCGAAATGCCAGCAGGGAGCGCGTGGCGGCGCAACGCATCGGCCAGCGCTCGCCCGTCCCCGCCCGCGAGGCGCCGTTCCGCCAGCCCGAAACCGAGTGCGCCCGAATCGCGCCGCTTGGCCAGCTTGGCGCCGCTCTCGTCGAGCAGCAGCGGGTGATGATGCCAAGTCGGCACCGGCAGGCCGAGCAGCGCCTGCAGCAACCGGTGGACATGGGTCGCGGCGAACAGGTCGCGGCCGCGGGTGACCAGCGTCACCCCGTCGGCCGCGTCGTCGAGGGTCGCGGCGAGGTGATAGCTCGCCGGCGCCTCTTTGCGCAGCAGCACCACGTCGCCGAAGATTTCGGGCGTCGCGCGCTGCGGCCCGGCGCGCTCGTCGATCCATTCGAGCGGGCCGGCGCGGCGCACGGCCGCGGCCATGTCGAGCCGCCAGGCAACTTCACCCGATGCGGCCTCAGAAATCCCGGACGCGCGGCAGGTCCCCGGATAGACCGGCCCGTCGGGCCCGGTGCCGTTTGCGGCCGCCGCGATCTGCGCGCGGGTGCAATTGCACGGGTAGAGCAGGCCATCGGCCTTCAGGCGCTCGGCCGCGGCCCGGTAGCTCGCAAGCCTTCCGGATTGCGCGGCCACCTCCTCCCATTCGAGGCCGAGCCAGGCAAGGTCGGCGCGAAAATCGGCCGCCAGCTCGGGGCGACTGCGCGAACCGTCGATATCCTCGATCCGCAGCAGGAAGCGTCCACCCCACTCGCGCGCAAGATCTTGCGCGACGATCGCCGAGAAGGCGTGGCCGAGATGCAGCGGCCCGTTGGGGCTGGGGGCGAAGCGGGTGACGATCATGCGGCTGAGGGTCTCGTTCGGGCGCGACTCGGCAAAAATCCTGTGGATTCCCAATTTGTAACAGGCTTGACGCTTTTTCGGGCAAATGCTCCCTTGCGCACATCAGGGAGGACACTCGGGTGTTCAATACCGAACTGATCGAACGGGCAGCGCGCTTTCGCCGGGCGGACGACGATCCGTTGCGCAAGCTCGAAAGCTGCCCGGCGCTGGTGCTCAACGCCGACTACACACCGCTGTCCTATTACCCGCTCAGCCTGTGGCCGTGGCAGACCGCGATCAAGGCGGTGTTCCTCGAGCGGGTGGATATCGTGGCCAGCTACGACCGCGAGGTCCATTCGCCCTCGCTCGACATGAAGATCCCCTCGGTGATCGCGCTCAGGCAATTCGTGAAGCCCAGCGAGTTCCCGGCCTTCACCCGGTTCAACCTGTTCCTGCGCGATCGCTTCGCCTGCCAGTATTGCGGCAGTCCCGAGCAGCTGACCTTCGATCACGTGATCCCGCGGCGTCTCGGCGGCAAGACCACCTGGGAGAACATCCTCACCGCCTGCGCGCCGTGCAACATGAAGAAGGGCGGGCGCACCCCGCGGCAGGCGGGCATGCCGCCGATCGTCGCGCCGATCCGCCCGACCAACTGGCAATTGCAGAAGAGCGGCAAGAGCTTCCCGCCGAACTATCTCCACGAAACCTGGCGCGACTGGCTCTACTGGGACGTGCCGCTGGAAGCCTAGCGCGCCCGCTATCCCTCGATCACCCGCGTCTCCGGGTGGTGGCGATCGAGGTGCTTGCGGATGATCTTCAAATTCCTGCTGTTCGAACGAAACAGGAAATCGAACACATCGCCCACCACCGGCACCGCACCGAGCGCCGTGTCGAACGCGACATTGCCGGCCATCCGCAGCAGCTTCCATTTCGGGAGGCCGAGATTGCGGGCCTCCCAGATCAGGTAGCCCCCCATCACCGCGGCGAGGACGTCGCCTGCGACCGGGACCAGGCCGAGCACCGCGTCGAGCCCCACCTTGCGGTTGACCACCGGCAGGGTGAAAGCCCGCTCCAGCAGCAATTCCATCGTCTCGATCCGCTGGCGCACGGCGGCGGGGTGCTTGCCCAGCGGAAGCTCGATACCCATCGGCTGCAAGCGGGCGGCGCGGGTGGTGTGATCGGTCATTCCCCCTATCTGGGAAGCTCGGCCAGCGGCGGCAAGGGATGGAACGCCCAGGGGTTGCCCGCGAAGCCGTCGGTCCCCGCGCGCACCAGCGACCAGCGTACCGGCTGCGCGATCGGGATATAGGCGTTGAGCGCGGTCAGATCGGCCTCCGCCTGCGCCAGCAGCATCGCGCGCATGGCCGGATCCGCCATCGCCGCCGCATCGGCCGAAGCCTTGTCGGCATCGTCGGAGCAGGGCCCGCGGCCCAGCCCGCAGTGGAACTGGTTCAGGAACCAGCGCGCATTGGCATAGCGGGCGACCCGATCGACCAGCTCGAGATCGGCATTGCCCGCCTTCGCCCGGGTCAGCCCGATACCGATCGCCTGCATGTCCCTGGCGAGCTGCGCAAACAGCAGATCGCTGCCCGGCCCATCGGGCAGCGCGACGGTGAGCGCCGGGGCGTCGCCGCCGTTGGCGGCGCGCCAGCGCGCAACCCTGGCGGAGGCCGCCGCGCGGCGGCGGGCGAGGTTCACGGCCGCCCAGCGCTCGCCGATCGTACCCGGATCGCCCGGCAGGCCCGGCGCGACCACGCGGGTCGTGGGCGACCAGCCGCCGATGCCGAAGGGCGCGAGCAGCGCGTCGCGATCGAGCGCCATCGACACCGCTTCGCGATCGGCCGGATCGGCCAGGAAGCCGTCGGCGCGGCGCACCGCCAGGCCGAACAGGCCGACCGCCGTATCCACCCGCGCGGTGCCGCGGGACAGCAGGCCGGTGTCGATCAGTGGCAGCGTCTCGACCCTGCCGCCCAGCACCACTCCGAGCTCGCCCTTGTCGAACAGGCCGACCGCGGTCTTCGCCGGCAGGCCGCGCAGGTGCAGTTCGCGGACATGATCCTTCCAGTCGTCGACCAGCGGCAGGCCGCGATCCTCGGGCGAGATCATCGAGAGCTGCGCCGCCCCGTCCTTCTTCTCGAGCTTCATCGGCCCGGTGCCGCGGCCGTTGCGGACCAGGCCGAGTTCGGGCTGGGCGAGCAATTGCAGGAAATCGGGCATCGGCGCCTTGAGGCGGATCTCGATCACCCGCCCGGCCATTGCGCGGATATCGGCGATCTGCGCGAAATCGTAGCCGATCGAGGTTCCCTGCAGCCGCCGCACGGCACGCTTCAGCGCGTCGCGGGCGGTCTCGCCGGTCAGTTCGCTGCCGTCGGCCCAGTTCCCGTCGCGCAAGCGGAAGATATAGCTGGTGCCGTCGTCCGTCACGATCCAGCGATCGGCCAGCGCCGGGATCACCTGCCCCTGCTGATCGAGCGCGACCAGCCCTTCGGTGGTTGCCGCGCGCACATATTGCCCGCCGGCCGAGAGCAGCGGGCCGCTTTCGAACAGATCGGCATTGTCGCCCACGATTGCCACGTCGAGCGCGCCCTGCTTGTCCTTGCCGCAGGCGGAGGCGAGCAGCGCGAGGCCGAGCAGGATCGGGCAGGCGAGCAATGGGCGAGGGAAGCGGGCCATCGGACCCTAGCCGTAGGCGCAGCAGGCGCAGGCTTCAATGCCGGCGCCGCCGGATTGTCAGATCTTGCGCAGCTTGGACGGCTCCGGAGTCTTGAGCGGCGGGCGCACGAATCGCGGGGTATCGAGATCCGTGCCGGTCTTGACCGGGCCGCGCACGGCCTTGGCGTCGATTTCCTCGAGGAAGGCGATCCCGAAGCGGTCGTCCTGCTTCCAGGCGACCGTGCCTTCGACCCAGCCGAGATTGCGCAGGTCCACCTGCACCCGCGAGCCGCGCGAAACCCGGACCTTGCCCTCGGCCATCAGGCCGCCGGACGAAAGATTGCGGACCTTCACCGGGTGCTCGGTTGCGCTGGCGTCCTCTTCGACCTTGACCTTGGCCATCACGAACAGGCTGTCTCGCGACAATTGGCGAGTGTCGACGTTACTCATCCGCGTACTTCTCACCTCCTGACGAGGCTCGCGTAGCAGGGCAACGGCGAAGAAAGCGTTAATCGCCTTCTCGGGCCGAAACGGTGGCTTGCGGCGCCTGGCCCGCGCAACTCCTTAATCGTCGCGGGAGATTTTCTCGCGCCGTTCGTGGGCTTCCTGCGCCTCGACCGTCATGGTCGCGATCGGGCGGGCGATCAGGCGCTTGATCCCGATCGGATCGCCGGTGACCTCGCAATAGCCGTATTCGTTCTTGTCGATCCGGCGCAGCGCCGAATCGATCTTGGCGATCAGCTTGCGCTGCCGGTCGCGGGTCCGCAGCTCGATCCCCCAGTCGGTTTCGCTCGATGCGCGATCGTTGAGGTCGGGCTCGCGGATCGGGCCGTCCTGCAGGCTCTGCAGCGTCCCCTCGGCGGCCGAAAGAATCGACTTCTTCCATTCGACCAGCAGCATGCGGAAATAGTCCAGCTGCCGGTCGTTCATGTAGTCTTCGTCGTCGGATGGCGTGTAATCGCTCGCAAGCGTACGCTTCGCCTTGGCAAGGATATCGATATCGTCCGTGGCAACCGAGGCCATAGGTAACTCCCGCGTCCAGTACCCGGGAGCCGGCGATCCCTGCTGCCCCGGATTTTTCCGGTGGACTCCGTCCGGCTTAGGGCTGGCGCGCCTATACGGGCCGGGCCTGTCCGGCACAAGCGCCAATCTCACGTTGTCCTATGGGGATAGCCCCGGTTTTTCACAGTTTCGACGGTCCGGCGCCGAACTTTCGCGCGCGGTGTTAACCAAAAATTGACCATGCTGGCCGAAGCTCCGGACGAAGGCAGCACAGGGGCTGCCCGAAGATGGGGGTAACGATTGTGCATATCCACCTGATCGACCACGCGGGCGGCACGCCGTCGCGCAATTCGCGGACCGGCGACATGCTGGTTGCCAAGTGCCTCGCCGCCGCCGCGGCGGGCGACACCAGCGCCTATTTCGATCTCGGCGTGATCTATTCGACCGGCAGCCACGACATCGGTGCCGATCTGATCGAGGCCCATAAGTGGTTCAACCTCGCGGCACTGCAGGGCCACGAGGAAGCGCCGTTCTGCCGTGCGGATATCTCGGACGAGATGACCGCGCGCGAAATCGCCGAAGCCCAGCGCCGCGCGCGCCAGTGGCTCACCGCGGGCGAGCGCAAGGTCGCCTAGGACTTTTTGAACGGCGTCCGCTCGCCGAGGAAAGACTGGTCCGCCGCGACGCCCATGCGCTCGCGCTCGAGATAATCGGCCACGGCTTCCCTGAAGTTCGGATCGGCGATCCAATGCGCCGACCAGGTCCGCACCGGTTCGTAGCCGCGGGCAAGCTTGTGCCCGCCCTGCGCGCCGGCCTCGACCCGCGCCAGGCCGCGTGCGATCGCATGGTCGATCGCCTGGTAATAGCATAGCTCGAAATGCAGGAACGGCTTGTCGTACAGGCAACCCCAGTAGCGCCCGTAGAGCGCGCTTCCCCCTACGAAGTTGAGCGCCCCCGCGATCGGCAGCCCGTCCATATAGGCAAGCAGGAGCAACACCCTGTCGCCCAGCCGCTCGCCGAACAGGGTGAAGGCCTCGCGCGTCAGATAGGGCGAGCCCCACTTCCGCGCCCCGGTGTCCTGATAGAAGGCCCAGAACGCATCCCAGTGCTCGGGCCCGATCCGGTCGCCCGAAAGCGCGCGGATCTCGACCCCCTCCTGCGCCGCCGCCCGCTCCTTGCGGATATCCTTGCGCTTGCGCGACGAGAGCGCGCCGAGGAAATCGTCGAAGCTCGCATAGCCGCGATTCTCCCAGTGGAACTGGATGTCGCTGCGCGACATCCACCCGGCCGCTTCGAACAATGGCAGTTGCGCGGGCTCGATGAAGGTCGCGTGGGCCGACGACAATTCCTCGCGCTCGCACAGGGTCTCGGCCGCGCGGAGCAGCGGCGCGGCGAGCGCCGGATCGCGCAGCAGCAGCCGCGGCCCGGTCGCCGGAGTGAACGGCACCGCGATCTGCAGCTTCGGGTAATAGCTCCCGCCCGCACGATGCCAGGCATCGGCCCAGCCGTGGTCGAACACATATTCGCCCTGGCTGTGGCTCTTGAGATAGGCCGGCAGCGCGGCGGTGAGCTTCCCCGCCTCGTCGGTCAGCACGATCGGCGCCGGGCTCCATCCGGTCCCGGGCCCGACGCTGAAGCTGTCCTCCAGCGCGGAGAGAAAGGCATGGCTGGTGAACGGATTGTCCGACCCCGCCAGCGCATCCCATTCGTCTTGCGGAAGAGCACCGACCGCGGGGGCGACGCGGGCGATGATGGACTCGGAACTCATACGGCCAATGTAGCGTGTGGAATGGAAGGCGGAAGGGGCGGGCGTTGCCTAATTTGCAGGCTGCGAAAAGCTGCAATGGGTCGCTGGCTGACGACAGCTAGAACGCACCGCGCCCCTTCTCCACCCCGGCGCCCTCGGCGATCGGCGCATCGGCATATTCTGCCGCGAGCACGCGGCGGGCGGGCGAATCGACCGTCCAGGTCGCCACCGGCAACCCCCGCGCGCGCTGGCGTTCGGCGAAGGCGCTGGGAAAGTCGCGCACATCATAGGCGAGGAAGTCCGGCTGGGCGATCCATAGCCAGCCATGCCGCCGCAGCATGCCGGCTATCCCGCGATCGTGCTCTTCGCTCAGCACCAGCCCGCGCACCGTCCGGGGCGCATGTTTCGCAAACCAGCGGCCGACGCGCGGATCGAAGCTCATCACCGCATGCGGTCCCTGATAGCCCTCGAGCACGCGGAGCACCGCGAGGCAGCTCGCTGCCACGCGATAGTCCTTCTTCGACTTGATCTCGATCAGCAGCGGCACACGCCCGCGCACCAGCCCGAGCACTTCGCGCAGGGTCGGGATGCGGTCGGTGCTGCCGGTGAGGTGGATCTGGCCGAGCGCGGCCGCAGCGCGCCGTTCGACCTGCCCGCTCTCATCGGTCAGCCGGTCGAGATCCCAGTCGTGGAACACCATTGCCTGCCCGTCGCCGCTGCGCTGTACATCGCATTCGATGCCCATCCCCGCCGCGATCGCCGCGGTGAAGGCGCCGAGCGAGTTCTCGGGAGTGGTGGCGTCGTGCAACCCGCGGTGGGCGTAGTCCTGCCGCCCGAGCCAGCCGACCCGCACCGCATCCGGCGCGGGAGCGAGCCAGTCGTCAAGCAGACGCCACAGCAAAGATCGCATCCACTTCGACCGCCGCGCCGAGCGGCAGGGCCGGCACGCCGACCGCGGCACGCGCGTGCTTGCCGGCGTCGCCGAAGACCTCGGCCATCAGCTCGGACGCGCCATTCGCCACCTTGGGCTGGTCGGTGAAGTCGGGCGTCGAATTGACGAAGGCGCCGAGCTTGACCACCCGCGTAACCCGGTCGAGCGAGCCGAGCGCGGCCTTCGCCTGCGCCAGCAGCATCAGCCCGCAGGCGCGCGCGGCATCGTAGCCCTCGCCGATCTCGGTATCCTCGCCCAGCCGGCCCTTGACCAGCACGCCGTCGACGAACGGCAATTGTCCGGAAACATGCAGCAGTCCGCCGGCCTCGACCGCCGGAACATAGGCCGCGACCGGCGCGGCCGGTTCGGGAAGGGCGATGCCGAGTTCGGCCAGGCGCCCTTCGATATCTTGGCTGTCGACGCTCATGATTCTTCCTTCGTCTCGTGATGCAACTTTTCGAGCAGCCAGGGCAAGGCCTCGTCCCACCGGTCGATCCGCGCATGGGCATGCCCGGCCGCGAAGGCGCAGGCGACGTGCGGTGCAACCGCCGGCTCGCCGATGAAATGGAGCCGCGTCACTTCGGGCGCATCCTGCGCGACCGAGGCGTGGTGGCCGGCGATATCGTCGATGAAGGCCACCCGGGTTGCCCCGAATTCCTCGATGATCTTTTTCAGAGCCGGGCCCTTGGGCCCCTGGTTGGTAAAGACCCGCGCGTGGATGCCGTGTCCGGCGAGCTGCTTGGCCCGCTTCTCCGCCCGATGGTCGTGCAGATTGGTGAGGATCACCACGTCGGCCTCCCGGCCCAGTTCGGCCATCGCCTCGACCGCGCCGGAAATCGGCGTCTGGCGGTGCATCTCGGTGTCGAAAAACAGGTTGAGGTACTGCCACATCTCCGCTTCGGAGAGCGCCTCCCCGGTGGCCTGCCGGGTCATCGAATTGACGAAGCTGCCGCCTTCCCACGCGAAATCGATCGCGTGCTCCTCGCCGAGATAGTCGCGGAAATGGGTGATCATGTGCAGCAGCACTTCGTCGCAATCGGAGATCACCAGAGGGCGGCGCGTCGCAGTCATTGGGCCAGCCTCCGCGCCGCATCCGCAAGTTCCTGGGGGCTGACGGCGAGCGCATCGGCGGCCGCCAGCAAGTCCGGCTCGTGCGAACAGAGGAATTCGAGCACCGCGCTTTGAACTCCCCGATCGCCAAGCCCTCCGCGCAGCACATCGGGGGTCATTCCGGTGAGGGACAGCAGCCGCTGCGCGCGGTCGTCGTCGCCGAGCACCCAGACCAGGGCGTTGAGCGCCAGGGCTTGAGGGTCGGCCGGGGATTTACGGTCGCGAAGAATTGTCAGTCCCCTGTGAGGGCCATAGAGCTTAGCGGTGAAGGAGCCGGCACTTGGCAAAGAGAATCCTGGTTGTCGAGGACAACGATCTCAACCGGAAACTGTTCTGCGACGTTCTTCGAGCCAACGGCTTCGCGGTCGAGCCGGTCGCCGACGGGCTCGAGGCGATCGGCAAGGCGCGCGAATTCGTGCCCAATCTGGTGATCATGGACATCCAGCTGCCCAATGTCTCGGGGCTGGATCTGATCGCCGGGATCAAGGCCGATTCGGCGCTTCGGGCAATCCCGGTGCTCGCCGTCACTGCCTATGCCGGCAAGGGCGACGAGGAGCGCATCCGGGATGCCGGAGCCGAGGGCTATCTGGCAAAGCCGGTTTCGATCGGGCCGTTCATGCAGGCGGTGAATGCGCTGGTCTGACCCTGCGGCGCTTGACAGCGCGGCGCGCCGCCGCTTTTGCGCCGCAATCCAAATCTAGGGACGCAACCATGGACCGCGCAGACGTCGACGCCCGCATTCGCTCGCTGATCGAGCCCTTCAACAAGAAGGGGGTCGAGATCGCAGACGCCTCCACTTTCGCCGGCGATCTCGAATTCGACAGCCTGACGGTGATGGATTTCGTCGCCGCGATCGAGGACGAGTTCGACATCATCATCTCGATGAATCAGCAGGCCGAGATCGAGAATTTCGGCCAGCTCGTGGATGCGGTGGTGAAGCTCAGTGGCAACTGATCCCGTGACCGCAGCGGCGGCAGGCGAAACCGACCTGTTCAGCAAGTTCGACGATGTCATCGCGCTGCGCCAGTCGCTGCTCGCGGGCGGCGGCGAGGATCCGTTCAGCCTGGTGATGGAGAAGGTCCTCTCCCCCACCCGCGCGATCTGCAACGGGCGCGACACGATCCTGCTCGGCACCTACAACTACATGGGCATGACCTTCGACCCAGACGTGATCCAGGCCGGCAAGGACGCGCTGGACAATTTCGGCTCGGGCACCACCGGCAGCCGCGTGCTCAACGGGACCTATCGCGGACATCGCGACGTGGAAGATGCGCTGAAGGAATTCTATGGCATGGATCATGCCATGGTGTTCTCGACCGGCTACCAGGCGAACCTCGGGATCATCTCGACCGTGGCCGGCAAGGGCGACTACATCGTCCTCGACATCGACAGCCATGCGAGCATCTGGGACGGCTGCGCGCTGGGCAATGCCGAGGTGGTGCCGTTCAAGCACAACGACATCGAGGCGATGGAAAAACGCCTCAAGCGCATTCCCGAAGGCGCAGGGAAGCTGGTCGTGCTCGAGGGCGTCTATTCGATGCTGGGCGACATCGCCCCGCTGAAGGAAATGATCGCGGTGGCCAAGGCCAACGGCGCGATGGTGCTGGTGGACGAGGCGCATTCGATGGGCTTCATCGGCGAGCACGGGCGCGGCGTGGCCGAAGCGCAGGGCGTGCTCGACCAGGTCGATTTCGTGATCGGGACCTTTTCCAAGAGCGTCGGCACGGTCGGCGGCTTCTGCGTTTCGAACCACCCGAAATTCGAGATCCTGCGGCTGGTCTGCCGCCCCTACGTGTTCACCGCCAGCCTTCCCCCCAGCGTGGTCGCGACCGCCGCGACCAGCGTGCGCAAGCTGATGCATGCGGGGAACAAGCGCGCGCATCTGTGGGAGAACTCGAAGACGCTCCACGCCGGGCTGACGCAGCTCGGCTTCCGGCTCGGCACCGAGGAGCCGCAGAGCGCGATCATCGCGGTGGTCATGCCCGATCTCGAACAGGGCGCCGCGATGTGGGAAGCGCTGCTCCACGAAGGGCTCTACGTGAACCTCGCCCGCCCGCCGGCGACCCCGGCCGGCATGACCCTGCTGCGCTGCTCGCTCTGCGCCGAGCATTCGGCCGAGCAGGTCCAGACAATCCTGGGCATGTTCGAGCGCGCCGGCAAGGCCGTCGGGATTATCTAGCCAAACGGCATCGCGGCGCCCATCGTCCGGTCTCACACAAGAGGAGCACCGCAATGTCCGTCCGCACCGCCAGCGCCCGCTACGAAGGTTTCGGCAAGCCCGGGAAGGGCTTTATCTCGACCCAGTCGGGGGTGCTGCAAGAGCAGCAATACGGCTTCAACACGCGGTTCGAGGACGGGCCCGGCACCAATCCCGAGGAACTGGTCGCCGCCGCCCATGCGAGCTGCTTCACCATGGCGCTGTCCTTCGCCCTCGCCCGCGCCGGGTTCGAGGACGGCACGATCGCGACCACCGCCGCGATCACGCTCGAGCAGGACGGATCCGGCTATACCATCACCCGCTCGGACCTGACCCTTACCGGCCGGGTGCCCGGGATCGACGAGGCGCTATTCCAGGAAATCGCCAAGGGCGCGAAGGAGACCTGCCCGCTCTCCAAGCTGCTCAACGCCGAGATCAGCCTGACCGCGATGCTGGAAGCCTAGTCGATCCACAGCCCGCGGGCGCGGTGCCATTGTTCGAGGGTGACATCGGGATATTCCTCGAAGCAGGCGTCGTCCGGCCCGATCCGCGGCTCGACCCACGACGCCTTCGAGCCGAGCATCAGATGGACGCTCGACGGTGCCTTCGGCAATTCGCTGTCGATCGCCGAGGCGAAGGGGTGGACCAGTTCGGGCCACTCGGGGCTGAACACCCACAGCGCGCTGGCGCATTTGGGGCAGAAATGCCGCTCGCCGGTGCTGGTTTCGCAATGGCCGCGTTCGTCCGCGATCGCGGCATGGAAAACCGCGGTCTCGCCATCGACTTCCAGCGTTGCCGCATCGGCGTGGAGATTGATCGCATAGCCGCCGCCCCCGGCTGTCTTGCGGCAGATCGAGCAATAGCAGCGCATGAAGGGCACCGGCGCGTGGCTGTCGACCGAGAAGCGGACTGCGCCGCAGCGGCACGATCCTTCGAGTGTGAGCGGCATGGGCAAACTCCTTGATCCGGCAACCGGCTGCGGCAGCCCCCGGTTCCGTCAGGCCGGCCCGCCGCGCCTTACACCCATTGCGCGATCCATTCGGCGAGCGCCTGCGGGGTCATGCTGCGCGCATCGGCGAGCGCGAACAATTTGCTGCGGTTGAGCAATTTGTCGGTCTGGGGGTTCACCACCAGCAGCGCGGGCACGCCGT
This sequence comes from Novosphingobium sp., assembly GCA_017744735.1. Lineage (GTDB taxonomy): Bacteria > Pseudomonadota > Alphaproteobacteria > Sphingomonadales > Sphingomonadaceae > Andeanibacterium. Next base: position 57,735 of record JAGIAR010000008.1, read on the forward strand.
CGAGCTTGTTCACGCCCCAGTGCGCGGCGATCTGGCCGTTCCTGTCGAACCGGCCGATATCGACGCTGACCAGCTCGTAATGCTTCGCGATATAGGCCCGCATCTCGGGCAGCTCCATCACTCCGGCGAGCACCCGGCAATCGGGGCACCAGTTTCCGCCCAGGTCGATCAGCAGCAATTTGCGGTTCTTCTTCGCGCGCGCCTTCGCCTGCGCGACCGCACGATCGGCATCGGCCTTCTCATCATAAGGCAAGGGGAGCGGCTGGGGGAGCTTCTGCAGCGAAGCGGCGGAGACTCGCGGAGCCTGTCCGGCAGAAACCGCCGCGGGGGCGGCGAGCAGGGCAAGGGCGCAAAGCGAGGAAACAAGGGAAGAAGGCTTCATCGGGCACTCCGGAACGGGAATCGCCACCTTCCTAGCGCAATCCGGGCCGCTGCGCGACGCCGGCACGCGGACGATGCGCCATCCGCCGGGACGAGTCCTCCCGCTGCGGATGGCGCGGATAGCCGGTGTGCCGGGCTACAGCTTGCAGCGCACGACCCTCTTGCCGAGGCGATAGGTGTCGGTGCGCGGATTGTAGGTCGCGCGATATTTCACCTGGCAGGCATGGACGTGGCGATACCAATCGCCCTTGCGGGTCCAGAACCGGGGCGGCGCGGCAGGACGGGCGCCCCAGCCGGCATCCCACGAGCCATAATTGTCCTTCCACACCTTCGGCGGCGGACCCCTGTGGCCGTCATGGTGCATCTGCGCCGATGCACCGGCCGAAAAGGCCAGCGCGGCGGCGAGCCCGAATGTGCCGAGCAGAATTTTGTTCATATGGATACTCCTCACGCAACGACGGATCAGCGACGGACGAACGGTCCGTGCGCAACAAACTCCGCCCGCGCGGGGCTGTTCCCTTTCGATAACAGAAAATTCATCCTGCGTTAGGGCGGTCAAGCGCCGGCCCGCGATGGCAGACCGTCCCTCAGGCGGGTGGCAGCGCCGTGGCCGCGGCGCATTTTTCCTCCGCCCCCTTGTTGCCCCCTTCGAGCAGCGTCACCGCCAGGAACCCGCCGACCACCAGCAGCACGAAGCCCGCGGTCGCGAGGCCGAGGTATTTGTCGATGAAGCCCTTGATCGAGCGCCCGAACAGGCGGAACAGCACGCCCACGATCAGGAAGCTGATCGAGCGGCTGACCAGGCTTGCGAGGACGAAGGTCAGCAGCGGCATGTGGATGAAGCCGGCGGTGATCGTCAGCAGCTTGAACGGGATCGGGGTCGCGCCCTTGATCATGATGATCTGGGCCCCGTACTCGCGCAGATAGCAGGCGGCGACCGGGAAGCTCTTCTCCAGGTGGAGCAGGTGCAGCAGCTGCTTGCCGACCGTGTCGTACAGCCCCCAGCCGATCGCATAGCCGAGGCACCCGCCGGCGACCGAGGCGAGCGTGGCGATCACCGCGAAGCGCACCGCCTTCTTCGGTTCGGCGAGGCACATCACCCCCAGCACGGGGTGCGGCGGGATCGGGAAGAAGCTCGCCTCGACGAAGGCGAACAGCGCCAGCCACCATTCGGCGCGGGGATCCGCCGCCTTGGCCATGGTCCAGTCGTAGAGGCGGCGGAGCATCGGGGTTCCCTTCGTCAGCAGCCTGCCGATTACGCGAGGCAGGGAAAGGCCGCAACCGCAAGCATATAACCTATCTGGCACTTTTCTATTGACATCGTCACGCTATTTGGTTAGAGAAACGGAACATCGCGATAGTGCGAGTCGGGGCGAGGCCCCTTCCCTTCAGGATGAGACCGCTATGACCGAGGCTTCCCCGCCACGGCGCAAATACGCGCACACCTACATCAAGCCCAAACAGCGCATCGGCGAGCGCGATAAGCTCGATCGCCATTGGCGCAAGCTGTTCCTCGACACGCTGGCGGAAACCTCCAACGTCAGCGAGGCCGCCCGCGTGGCGGAAATCAATCCCAGCCGCGCCTACAAGGTGCGACGGGCGGAGCCCGGGTTTCGCCGGCAATGGAATGCGGCGCTGATCGAGGGCTACGAGCACCTCGAGATGGAAACGCTCCACCGTCTGCGCGCGGGCACGGGCAAGGACGATCCGAAGTTCGACATCGCCAATGCGCTGCGCCTGCTGGCGCTGCATCGCGAGACCGTCATGCGCGAGCGCGCCCTGTGCGACGAGGAAGACGAAGACGCGATCCTCGCCTCGCTCGATGCCAAGATCGAAGCCATGCGGGCGCGCGAAGAGGAGGCGGCGCGCTTGCTCGCGGCCGAGACCTATGACGACACGCACGATCTCGGATGAATTCCACGCCGGCCTCACCCTGCCCGAAAAGACGCGCCTGCCCAACCGCTGGACCCGCTGGGCCCGCAAGGAACAGCGCGCGCCCGCGGGCGACTGGCGGCTGTGGCTGGTCTGCGCCGGGCGCGGCTTCGGCAAGACCCGCGCGGGTGCGGAATGGGTGCTCGAGACGGCGCGCCGCACGCCGGGCGCGCGGATCGCACTGGTCGCCGCTTCACTGGGAGAGGCGCGCGCGGTGATGGTCGAGGGCGAGAGCGGCATCCTTGCCTGTGCCGCGCCGAGAAACCGTCCGCTGTTCGAACCTTCGCTGCGCCGGTTGACCTGGCGGAACGGGGCGATGGCCACGCTCTATTCGGCGGCCGAGCCGGAAAGCCTGCGCGGCCCGCAACACAGCCATGCTCGCCGGCCAGGCCCAGAAAGAGCTTACCGTGAACGAGGCTCTCGCACGGGTCGACGCGCTTTTGCACCCGGCGATCCTGGGCGAGGCAGATGTCCCGCCGTCCATCCCCGCCGAGGGCGACTGCTGGCTGGTCGGCACCAGCCCGAGCGGCGCTTGGGCGGACCATGCGGGCGAGCTGGCCAGCTTCACCCTCGGCATCTGGCTGTTCCTCGAACCGCGCGACGGGATGCGGGTGATGAACCGCTCGACCGGGCAGACACGCCTGCGCCGCTACGGCGGATGGGCCAGCGCCGGCACCCCGGCGACCCCGAGCGGCGGCAGCACGGTCGATGCGGAGGCGCGCAGCGCGATTGCCGGACTGATCGCCGCGCTGTCGGACAGCGGCATTCTTCCGGCCGCGTGATGAAAGACGGAGCTATCCAGACGCCGATGCGTTAAGGAGGAGCATCAGCAGGGAGTGCCCATCATGATCCGCACCGCCGCCGCGCCGCTTCTCGTCGCTACCGCCCTCGCCCTCGTTGGCTGCCAGACCGCAGCGGAACGCCCCGCTGCTCCGCTGGGCCATGCCGTCCTCTATTTTGCCGACGGTCGGCCCGCCGGGACAGCGCAATTGCTGGCGGCCGGCGACAGCGTAGCGGTCGCAGCAGAGTTGTCGGGTCTGCCGGCAGGTACCCATGCGGTCCATCTCCACACCACCGGCAAGTGCGAGGCGCCCAGCTTCACCTCGGCAGGCGGTCATCTCAACCCCGGGATGCACCAGCACGGCAAGGACAACCCGATGGGCGCCCATATGGGCGATCTGCCCAACGTCGAAGTGGGCGCCGATGGCAGCGCTTCGTTCAAGGTAACGTTACCGGGCGCCAAGGACATGGTGCTGGCCGATATCTACGACGCCGACGGAACCGCGATCATGGTCCACGAGAAGGCCGACGACTACCGCACCGATCCCACCGGCAACGCCGGCAGCCGCATCGCCTGCGGCGTGTTCGAGGCCCACTAGGCTAGACCGGCTCTCCCGCGGCGCGCGCGCGATCCAGCAGGGTTGCGGCAGCCTTGGGCGCGGCGCGGATCGCCACGATCATCGCAATCAGGCCAAGCGGCTCGATCAGCAGCGTCGCCTTGACCCCGGTAGCAAGACTGCCGCTCGCTTCCGAAACGAAGCCGGCGACGAAGGGCCCTAGTCCCAGACCGATCAGCGCGGTGCCGAGGAAGAAGATTCCGGTCGCGACGCCGCGCATGCGCGGCAGCACCAGCGCTTGGCTGGCCGCGCCCGAAGCTCCGAGCGCGGTCGACGTGACGAGCTGCACCGCGAAGGCGAGGACGTAGAACAAGGTCGGATTCGCCGTGCTGTACCCGACCAGCATGATCGGAACGGGACACACCAGCGCGATCGCGATCACCATGATGCGTCCGCCGGCGAAGCGCGCCTGCAGCATGTCCGCCAACCGGCCGCCGAAGATCGCGCCGAGGAACCCTCCCAGCGCCGCCGGCGCCCCGATCAGGAAGCCGAGCGTCGCCTTGTCGACCGCGAAGATTCGTTCCGCATAGGGCGCCGCCCAATAGGACACGGCGTAGCCGACAAAGCAGTCGGCCGCATAGGCGAGTACGATTCCCATGAAGGCAGGCGAGCCCCAGGTCAGCGCAAAGGTCGGCCGGTCGTGCGCGCGCAGCGCACAGGCCCAGCTGAACACGGCATAGAAGCCGATCCCGAGGAAGATGAATTGCGGCGCATTGCCGGTCGCGCGGGCGCAGGTGAATGCGAGCGCGCCGATCGCCGCCCCGCCGGCCAGATTGACCGCGAGCGCGCGCCCTCCCCGCCGCGTCGCGTCGATCAGGGTCAACGGCGGGATCAACTGGACGAGCTGGCCGCCGAACACGCGCCAGGGGTGCGCATCGCCTTCGCTCGGAATGCCGTCGATCGCGCCGCGGAGCGGTTCGCGCAGGGTCGAGACCCATACCGCAAGGATCAGCCCGGGCAGGCCTACACCGACGAAAGCCGCCTGCCAGCCAACCAGCCCCAGCGGTCCGCCGTGCGGATAGGCACCGTTCCACGCCTTGACGATCGCACCGCCGATCAGCAGCGACAGGCCACTGCCGACGAACAGGCCGGCAGAGTAGATGCCCAGCGCGGTTCCGCGGATGCGCGCCGGAAACCAGTCCGCGATCAGCGAATAGGCGCAAGGCGTCGCGGTCGCCTCGCCCACCCCCACCCCGATCCGGGCGAAAGCAAGCGTGGCGGCATTGCGGGCGAACCCCGAGAGCGCCGTCATGAACGACCACAGGCCGAGGCCGATCGTCAGCAGCCGCACCCGGTTCGATCCGTCCGCCAGCCGGCCGAGCGGCACACCGAACAGTGCATAGAAGATCGCGAAGGCGGTGCCGTAGAGAAAGCCGAGCTGGTCGTCGCGCAGGCCGAGATCGGCCTTGATGTCGTTCGCGAGAATCGAGAGAATTTGCCGGTCAATGAAATTGAGCATGTAGACCAGCACCAGCACGCCCAGAGCATACCAGGCGTAAGCGCCAGCGGGCTTTTCGGTCTCGCTCATCGTCCTCCCCTTCGAGGCTAGACCGGCGGCGCCCCGGCCGCGTAGACCGTGCCGTCTTCCAGGCCGGCATCGGCAAAGCCCTTGCGCCTCAATCGGCAGGAATCGCACGCTCCGCAGGCCTCGCCCTGCGGCGTCGGATCGTAACACGACCAGCTCATCGCGGGATCGAGTCCGAGCCGGATCGCTTCGCGGGCGATGTCTGCCTTGCCCATGAATTGCAGTGGAGCATGAATCTCGAAGGCGCCCTCCTCGACCCCGGCCTTGGTCGCCAGCCGCGCGGTTTCGGCGAAACTCGCAATGAATTCCGGGCGGCAATCGGGGTAGCCCGAATAATCGAGCGCATTGACCCCGATGAAGATGTCGCGCGACCCGTTCGCCTCGGCCATTGCGAGCGTGAGCGACAGGAACACGAGGTTGCGCGCGGGCACATAGGTAACTGGAATCTCGTCGCCGACGCCTTCCTTAGGCACTGCGATCTTGTCGCTGGTGAGCGCCGATCCGCCGAAGCGGCTCAGATCGAGCGGCAGCACCACATGGCGCTTCACCCCCAGCTCGCGGGCGATCCGGCTCGCAGCCTCGATCTCACGGCGATGGCGCTGGTTATAATCGATCGTCAACGCATAGAGCGCGAAACCCCGCTCACGCGCGAGGGCGGCGGAAACCATCGAATCGAGCCCCCCCGAGAGCAGGATTACGGCCGATTTCTCGGGATTATCGTTTGGGGCGACCATCTACCGGGGCTAGCCCGGCGCGCGGGCACTGGCAAGATCGCGCAGCGGGATCAGCAGCTTCCCGCGTAGCGCGCCTCGGCATCGAAATTGAACGGTTGCCTGCCCGCCACTCCCTGCGTGCTGATCTGCACCAGCGAGGTGCTTTCCTTGCGAATGGTGGTCTGACCGAAGCCGGCGTGCGGGCACGAATAATGCACCGTGACCAGTGACGGGTTGTCTTCCACCACGAAGCGATCGCAGGTGAGCTGCTTGTGACGCATCTGGATGAAGTCGCGTCCCGACCGGATGCACACCCGGCTGCGCGACCCGTCGGCGCGATCCTTGAGCTCCCATGCGCCGCTGCGCAGCCCGTCGAGCATGGCCAGCTCGGGGCCTTGCGCGGCAACCGGGGCAACCAGCAGCGCAGCCAGCATTCCGGCCGCGCGCAGCAGGGGCCGCAGCCCAGCCTTCATCTTCGCATTCATCGAAATGCTCCGTTCGCGACCCGGTAGGGAGATTTACCGGGTTTCACCTTAACGGCAAATTGCGCCGGAATTGCGACGAAACGTTGTAAGAACCCGTCACAGGTCGATTTCGAACAGGCGCGAGCAGAAGGCGCAATCGACCACGATCTTGCCGCGCTCGTCGCGCATGTCGGCAAGGTCGGTTTCCGGAAACCGGGCGAGAACCTTCTCGTAATGCGCGATCGTGCAGCGGCACCCCCGCCGAAGCGCGGTGCCCTTGTCGACCCGCACCTCGCGCTCCTCGTGGAACAGCCGCCAGATCAGCTCCTCGAGCGACAAGGTCGGGTCCGATAGTTCGTCGTGCCGGGTCGATCCGGCGAGCACCGCAACATGCTCCCATTCGGGATGGTCCATCCGCACATGCAGCCGCTCGCGCCCTTCCTCTCCGTCGGGCAGGTGCTGGACCAGCAGGCCGCCGGCGACGCAGTGCTCCGACGAAGCGTGAATCCCTACGCGAATCATGGTCGGCACCTGCTCGGACTGCGCGAAATAGGCTTCGCAGGCTTCGGCGAGCGACGCCCCTTCGAGCGGCACGATCCCCTGATAGCGCTTCTCGCCCGCCGCGAGGTCGAAGGTGATCCCGAGATGGCCCTGGCCGAACAGCGCGCCCAGCGAGGGATTCGCTCCGAGCCGCGCGAGCCGTTCGCCGTCGAACTGCGCGTAGCCGCGCAATTCGCCGTCGCGATAATCGCACACCAGCAGCGAGACGATCCCGCTCTCGGCCTGCGCCTGCATCGTCAGCTGGCTGCCCTCGTCCTTGAGCAGCCCGCCGAGCAGGGCGGTGAGCACCAGCGCTTCGGCCAGCAACCCCTTGATCGCGGGAGGATAGGCGTGAGCCGCGAGGATCTCGTCGAGCACCGGGCCGAGCCGCACCGCGCGTCCGCGCGCGTGGCGATCGGGCAGGGTGAAACCGAGCAGCCGGTCGAAACCGGTGCCGTCCTCGAGAATGGGTACGCTTTCGTTCAAACCGCCGCTCACAATTGCCCGAACACCCAGCGCAACACCGACTTCTGCCCGTGGATGCGGTTTTCGGCCTCGTCGAACACCACCGATTGCGGGCTTTCGAACACCGCTTCGGTCACTTCCTCGCCGATATGCGCCGGGAGGCAATGGAGGAAGATCGCGTCGGGTTTTGCCTTCGCCATCAGCGCTTCGTCGACCTGGAACGGTGCCATCGCGGCGAGCTTTTCCTCGGCATGGGCCTGGCCCATCGAGACCCAGGTATCGGTGACGATCACATCCGCGCCCGCGGCCGCTTCCGCCGCGTCGTTGGTCAGCAGCACGGTCGAACCTCCGGCCCGCGCCAGCTCGACGAACTCCGCTTCCGGCTCATAGCCTTTCGGCGTGCCGACGCGGACGTTGAACTTCATCAGCCCGGCTGCCTCGAGGATCGAATGGAGCACGTTGTTGCCGTCGCCGAGCCACGCGACCTCGAGCCCGGGCAAAGGCTTGCCGTGCTCGATCACGGTCAGCAGGTCGGCGACGATCTGGCACGGGTGCGAGCGGTCGGTCAGCCCGTTGATCACCGGGACCGTAGCATGGCGCGCCAGTTCCTCGATCTTCGCGTGATCGTCGGTGCGGATCATGATCGCGTCGCACATCCGGCTGAGCACGCGTGCGGTATCGGCCAGGCTCTCGCCGCGGCCGAGCTGGCTGGTGCCGCCTTCGAGGATCAGCGCAGTGCCGCCGAGCTGGCGCATCGCGATGTCGAAGCTCACCCGCGTGCGGGTCGAATTCTTCTCGAAGATCATCGCCAGCATGTGGCCGGCCAGCGGCGCGTCGCTGTCGGCCTTGCCCTTGGGGAAGCCCGCGCGCGCGGCCTTGCGGTCGATCGCATCGTTCAGCATCGCGGCCAGCGCATCGCCGCCCGCATCCGACAGGTCGAGGAAATGCCGCACCCCAGTCATCGCGGGCTCAGTCATCGGCCAGCGGCGCGTAACTCCGCGCCCCCTCGCTGAGCCGTTCGATGCATTCGGCGATGTGGCTTTCCTCGATCACCAGCGGCGGGAGGACGCGGAACACGTTCTCACCCGCGGCGACGGTCAGCAACCCGTGGTTGTCGCGCAGATGGGCGACGAAATCGCGGGCCACCGCCGGTTCCTTCAGCTTGATCCCGAGCATCAGCCCCTTGCCGCGAATCTCGTCGAACAGGTGATCGTGATTCGGAATCATCTGCTCGAACGCCGCGCGCAGCCGGTCGCCCATCTTGGCGACATGGTCGAAGAAGCCCGGCTCGAGCATCACGTCGAGAATCGCCTGCCCCGCGGCCATCGCCAGCGGGTTGCCGCCATAGGTCGAGCCGTGGGTACCGAACACCATCCCCTTGGCGGCTTCCTCGGTCGCGACGCAGGCGCCGAGCGGGAAGCCGCCGCCGATGCCCTTGGCGATGGTCATGATATCGGGCGTGATGCCATAGTGCTCATGCGCAAAGAACTTCCCGGTCCGGCCGTAGCCGCACTGGATTTCGTCGAGGATCAGCAGCATGCCCTTTTCATCGCAGGCCTTGCGCAGGCCGGTGATGAATTCCTGCGTGCCGGCGGTCATCCCGCCTTCGCCCTGGACCGTCTCGACCATGAAGCCGGCGGTGTTCTCGTCGACCAGCGCCAACGCGGCCTCGAGATCGTTGAACGGCGCATAGGCGAAGCCAGGCACCAGCGGCTCGAAACCGTCGCGCATCTTCGCCTGGTTGGTCGCAGAGATCGCCCCCATCGTCCGCCCGTGGAAGGCGTTGTTGAAGGTGATGATCTTGGTGCGTTCGGGCTGGCCGCCGACGTAGAAATAGCGCCGCGCGGTCTTGATCGCGCATTCCACCGCCTCGGCCCCCGAATTGGTGAAGAACACCGTGTCGGCGAAGCAATTGTCGACGATCCGCTGGGCCAGCGCCTCGCCCTGCGGTGAGCCATAAAGGTTGGAGACGTGCATCAACGTCGCCGCCTGCTCCTGGATCGCTTTGGTCAGATGCGGGTGGCCGTGGCCCAGCGCGTTCACCGCAATCCCGGCCGCGAAATCGAGATATCGTTCACCGCGCTCGCCGATCAGGTAGCAGCCTTCGCCGCGCACGGGGCGAACGTCACACCGGGGATAGACGGGCATGAGTGGGGTGATCGACATCGGGAAATTCCCTTCTTGCAGTGACCTATATGTGAAGCAGTAGCGAAAACGACAAATGGCGGCCCCGGGAAGGACCGCCATTTGCAACCGTTTATGATGTCACGAAGTCCCGGTCAAACCGCCGGGCGGATCGTGGGCCGGTCAGCCCTGAACGGGCACAAGGTTGACCGCCGAGTACTTGCCTCGTCGGTCGACTTCGAGCTCGAACTCCAGCCGGTCGCCCTCGTTGAGCTGCGACAGCCCGGAGCGCTCGACTGCGCTGATATGGACGAAGGCATCGGCCTCGCCGTCGTCGCGCGTGATGAAGCCGAAGCCCTTCATCGAATTGAAGAACTTGACCGTACCGGTAGCCTTTTCACCCGTCCGCTGACGCATCGGCGCGCCGCCGCGATCACCACTGCGCTCGGGACGATCGCCGCCGCCGCGCGATTCGACCGGAATCACGTCGCCGACGATCTGGAGATCGGCCGCCGAAATCTTGCCGCCGCGATCGACCAGGTTGAACTGCAGTTCCTGCCCTTCGGCGAGGCCTTCAAGCCCCGCACGCTCGACCTGGCTGATATGGACAAACACGTCCTCGCCGCCTTCATCGCGCTGGATGAAGCCGAAGCCCTTGTGCGCGTTGAAGAACTTGACCTTGCCCTGGCCCGTGCCGACGACCTGGGCGGGCATTCCGCCACCGCCGCCGCCGCGAGGTCCGCCGCCGAAGCCGCCGCCTCCCCCGCCGCCGCGCGAGCCGCCGAAACCGCCGCCTCCGCCGAAACCGCCGCCGCCACCGAAGCGATCGCCGCCTCCGAAGCGGTCACCGCCGCGATCGTCACCGTAACGCGGGCCGCCGTCCATGAAGGGATCGAAGCCGTCCTCGCCGATATTGTCCCGCTTGTCGCGCCCCCGGCCGCGACGACCTCTGTCAAAACCCATGAAACCTAGCGTACCTTACAATTCGCCCCATGCATGATATCCGGCCGCGTGGACGAAACGCAACGGACAAAGGAGGCGGAAACATCGCTCCACCCCCATCAGGCCGATTCCATATATTAAAATCACTAGCGAGGCGAACGATTTAAGTTGGCACCGCAAAGACGGCCCGGGTTGCGCTTGCCAGCGGCCCGGCGCTTGGGCAGAAAGCGCAGCCATGGATATCGTCGCTTTGCTCTCCGATCCGGCGACTTACGCCGCTCTCGTCACGCTCGTGGTGCTGGAAGTCGTGCTCGGAATCGACAATCTCGTATTCATCGCGATCCTCTCCAACAAGCTCCCGGCCGAGCAGCAGTCCAAGGCCCGGCGAATCGGCCTGAGCCTTGCCCTGTTGATGCGAATCGGCCTGCTGACGCTGCTGGGCTGGCTGGTGACCCTGCAGGCACCGCTGTTCGATCTCGGCTTATCCGGTGCCCCCGGCGCGCATGGCGAACCGAGCTTCGAGACCGCCTTCTCCGGCCGCGATCTGATCCTGATCGCCGGCGGCCTGTTCCTGCTGTGGAAGGCGACCAAGGAAATCCACCACAATATCGATCCCGAACCGGAGAGCGGCGAATTGCTCGACCAGGACAAGGGCATCGGCGAGATCGCGTTCAATTCGGCGATTGCGCAGATCATCGCGCTCGATCTGGTCTTCTCGATCGATTCGATCCTGACCGCGGTCGGCATGACCGACGAGGTGCCGATCATGATCGCGGCAGTGACCATCACCGTCGGGCTGATGCTGGTCGCGGCCGATCCGCTCGCAAAATTCATCGAGAAGAACCCGACGCTGGTAATGCTCGCGCTCGCTTTCCTGGTGATGATCGGGCTGGTGCTGATCGCCGACGGGCTCGGCTTCCACGTGCCCAAGGGCTATGTCTATGCCGCGATGGGCTTCTCGGTCGGGGTCGAAGGGCTCAACATGATCAAGCGCAACCGGCGCCGGAAGCTGGCGCATGCGGCGGGAGGACACGGCAAGTGAGCGACTTTCGCAAATTGTCCGGGAATGTGTGGGCCAGCCCGCAGATTACCGTGGCAGACATCGCCGAGGCGGCGAAACTCGGCGTGACCCTGGTGGTCAACAACCGCCCGGAGAACGAATCCGAAGACCAGACGCCGGGCGTCGAGATCGAGGCGGCGGCACGCGCGGCGGGAATGGATTATCGCGCGATCCCGGTAACGATGCAGAGCCTGTCGCAAAAGGATGTGGCGGCGATGGGCGAGGCGCTGGGCCACGCGCGCGGCCCGGTGCTGGCCTATTGCCGCAGCGGGACGCGCTCGACCCTGTTGTGGTCGCTCGCCCAGGCGGCCCGGGGCGAAGATCCGGCCGCGATCGCCGACGCCGCCGCGGCAGCCGGCTACGACGTTTCCCCGGTGCGCGCGGCGATGGACGCCCTGGCGGCGCAGGCAGGATAGTTTGCCATGAGCGGCGATCTGCTGGTCTTCGCGGGCTCGCTCGCGGGGGTGGCGGCGCTGGTCCTCGCATCACGCCTGCTCGGCCTCGGGCGCAACCCGCGTATCGCCGACGACGGCGAAGCGCGCGAGCTGGCCGGGAATGCGATCCCCGGTTTCGACCCCCACGACGTCGCGCTCGATGCCGCTGGCCGCGGCGCGTTGGTCCGCGACCGGGCAGGCCGGGTGGTGCTGTTAAGCCCGCACGGGGCCCGGTTCGTGGGGCGGATGCTCGAAACTCCGGGGAATCCCCAGCGTCGCGGTGGGCAGCTCACGGTCGGCGGCGTCACGCTCGAATTGGGCAGCAAGGCGGCAGCCTGGGCTGCTCGCCTTGCGCCGTCGAGGCGCTGAAGCATGCCGGCCTTCGATCCGGTCAGCTATGCGGTGCCCGGCTTCATCCTGCTGGTCCTGGCCGAGATGCTGTGGTCGCGGTTGCGCTCGCCGCAATCCTACGAGCCGAAGGACACGGCAGTCTCGCTGGCATTCGGGCTCGGCAGCACCGTCGCCGGGGCGCTGACCGCCGGGCTGGTGCTCGCGATGCTCGCTTGGCTGTATCGCTACCGCCTGTTCGAAATCGGTTGGCAGTGGTGGGCCTGGCTGGCCTGCTTCGCGATCGACGATCTCGCCTATTACTGGTCGCACCGGTTCGGGCACCGGATCCGCTGGTTCTGGGCGAGCCATGTGAATCACCATTCGAGCCAGCACTACAATCTCTCGACCGCGCTGCGCCAGACCTGGACCGGCTTCATCGCGATCAGCTTCGTGTTTCGCTGGCCGCTGGCGCTGATCGGCTTTCCCCCCGCGATGATCCTCGCGGTCGGCGGGATCAACCTGATCTACCAGTTCTGGATCCATACCGAGGCGATCGGCCGCCTTCCGCGCTGGTTCGAGGCGGTGATGAATAGCCCGTCGCACCACCGGGTCCACCATGCGACCAATCCGCTCTATCTGGACCGCAACTATGCCGGAACCTTCATCGTCTGGGACCGGATGTTCGGCACCTTCCAGCCGGAAGTCGAGGGGGTCCGCATCCGTTACGGCATCGTCAAGCAGCTCGGAAGCTTCAACCTGTTCTGGTCGCTGTTCCACGAATGGATCGGAATCGCGCGCGACATGGGGCGCGCGCCGTGGCGTCACAAATTGTCCTACCTGCTGCGCGAGCCCGGCTGGAGCCACGACGGCAGCCGCGAGACCTCGGACACGATCCGCGCGCGCTGGCTTGCCGGATCGGGAAGCAAGAGCGCGAACGGGAGCGGCGCGGACGCCGCTCCCTGATCGCCCGTCGCGAGCGAGCCCTCAGGCCTTCTCGATCGCGTCGATCAGCGGCTGCAGCCCGGCCCCGTATTTCTTCCAGCGCTTGACTGCCGTCTTGTAGATCGGCTTGCGCACCTGGGCGACGCTGGCGGTTTTCACCGGGCGGCTCGACTTGTAGAATTCGAGCATCTTGTCGTCCCAGTCGAGGCCGAGGAACTCGATGACCCCCCGCGCTTCCTTCTCGGTATCGGCGACGACCTTCTCGTATTCGACGACCTTCATCACCCCCTTCGGCAGCACTTTTTCCCAGTGCTTCATCAGCGCGTCGTACTGGCGGTAATAGCGGCCGAGCTCGCCCATGTCGTAACTGTGGGGCATGTCGTCCTTGAACAGCTTGGTGAAGGCCGAAAGGCTCGAATCGACCGGATCGCGCCGCGTGTTGATGATCTTCGCGTTCGGGAACAGCATGTGAATCAGCCCGACGAAGAAGTAATTCGTCAGCAGCTTGTCGGTGACGATCCGCGCATCGCCGGCAGCCTTGAACATCGCCTGGGTGTAGCTGTCGGCGAGCAGCTTGTAATGGTTCGGCTTCAATTCGGCCATCATGTCGGGGAAGCGCGACAGCGAGGGGAACCGGTCGCGCAGCTTGTGCAGGCCCTGGCTGAAATACTTCACCTCACCCGCGCCATACACTGCATCGTTGCTGGCGAGGATCTGCTCGACCAGCGTGGAGCCCGAACGCGGCATGCCGACGATGAACAGCAGGCGATCGGTCGGATTGCCCTCGAACGGACTGCCGGCGATGAACTCGCGGGTGAAGGTCCGCTTGATGTCGTCGTAGAACTTGAAGGTATCGGCCTCGTCGTAATTGAGCATGGTGCGCTTGATCTTGCCGCCCTCGATATAATGCTCGAGCGCTTTTTCGGGCTGGCCGTTGTCGTCGAGCGCCTTGGCATAGGCATAATGCAGCGGAAGCATCAGTTCCGGATGGCGCTTGCCCTTGACGGACATCACCTTCTCGAGCCGGTCGTAGAGCTCCTTTTCCTTCGAATAATCGACCAGATCGTTGAGGTTGGCATAGGCCGCGATCATGTTCGGGTTGAGCTCGACTCCCTTGATGATCTTGTCGCGCGCATCGTCGAGCCGGCCGACCGATTTCAGCGCGACGCCGAAATAGCTCAGCGTTTCCGCATTGCGGGGGGCCAGCGCATCGGCCTTCTCCAGCACTTCGACGGCTTCGTCGTAACGATCGAGCTCGTGCAGCACCATGCCCAGCACGGTCAGCACCTCGGCGTTCTCCGGCTCTTCCTTCAGCGCCAGGCGGCAGGCCTGCTCGGCCGAGACGAAATTGAAGCGCCGCGCCTGGCAGCGCGCGGTCAGCACCAGCGCGCGCACGTCCTTCGGCGCGAACTTGAGCACGTCGCCCAGCTCGCGAAGCGCATCGACGTCCTTCTTCTGGTGGTGATACAGCGAGGCGAGATTGGTGCGCGCCTCGACATATTTGGGGTTCTGCTGGATCGCCTTGCGCAGCGCATGCTCCGCCTGCTCTTCCTTGCCCAGCTCGCGCAGCATGGTGCCGAGGTTGTTATAGGCTTCGGGATAGCGCTCGCGCACCGCGAGCGCGTTCTGGTAGGCTTCGATCGAATCCTGGATCTTGCCCATCCGGCGCAGCGCGTTGCCGAGGTTGTTCTGCGCTTCGGCGAAATCCGGCTTGAGCTCGATCGCCTTGCGATAGGCATCGGCGGCTTCGGCATAATTGCGGCTGTCGAACCGTGCGATGCCGAGATTGTTGTGTGCCTGCGCATTTTTCGGATCGAGCTCGATCGCTTCGAGCAGCGAGACGATCGCGTCGGCGAGATTGCCGCTCTGGCGCTGGATCTCGCCGAGATTCGAACGGTAGGACGCGATCTTAGGCGCGGCTTTCACGGCCCGCTTCAGGCTGGCGATCGCTTCCTTGGTCTTGCCCTGCGCGTTGAGCGCCACGCCCATGATCGAATGGGCATCCGCAACCTCGGGCTTGCGGGCGACGATCTGGCGGCACACCTCGATCGCCTGCACCAGCCGGCCGCTGGCATAGAGCTGCCCGGCCATTGCGATTGCATCCTGCTCCGACATCTGGAGCTTGCCGCTCTGGACCTGCCTGATCATCTCTTCGAGACGGCGTTGGGTAATTGCCTGCTGCTGCATGAAGCCACTTTCGTCGATTTCGGTCCGGATGCGCGCATCCGGGACTGATGTCTGAAGGTTACGGAATCGCTTCCCGCCTGTCACCCGCGGTGCGGCGAGCCGTAACGGGGTTAAAGCGCGGTTTCGCCGGTCTCGCCGGTGCGGATCCGCAGTGCCGATTCGAGATCGAGCACGAAAATCTTGCCGTCGCCGATGCTGCCGGTGTTGGCCGCCTCGCGGATCGCCTCGACCGCCCGGTCCACCAGCGCAGCCGGCAGCGCGATCTCGACCTTCACCTTGGGCACCATGTTGGTCGCGTATTCGGCCCCGCGATAGATTTCGGTCTGGCCCTTCTGCCGTCCGAAGCCCTTGACCTCGCTCGCCATCATGCCGAGGACGCCGATGGCCCCCAGCGCTTCGCGAACATCGTCAAGCTTGTGCGGCTTGATGATCGCGATCACGTATTTCATCCCAGATCTCCCCGCCGGAACGCCCGGCCACTGCGCCCAACAAAGCAGGAGACGCGCCCCGCGTCCAGCCTTGCGCCTTCACGGCGGGTCCGCGCCGGACAAAAAAGGGGCCGGAGCGGCTGGCTCCGGCCCTTCTAAGTTTACGTTCGCAGGAGGAACGTGGTGAGGCGGGATCGGGAGAGGAGAGGAGGAGACCCGATCCCGCCAAGCTTGATCAGTGGCTGTAGGCGCGCTCGCCGTGTTCGCCGAGGTCGAGACCTTCGACTTCCACTTCGGGCGAGACCCGCAGGCCGGTGAGAACCTTCGCGACGGTGATCGCGATCGCGGTGCCGACCGCAGCGAGAACGATCGTCGAGCCGACCGTCTCGAGCTGGACCAGAACCTGGCTGCCCATGCCCATCCAGCTGTCGCCGGCCGGACCGCCGAGCGCCGCCGAGTAGACCACGCCGGTGCCGACCGCGCCGATCATCCCGCCGACACCGTGGATGCCGAAGGTGTCGAGCGCATCGTCATAGCCGAGCGCAGGCTTCAGCTTCGAGACCGCGAAGTAGCAGACGATCGAGGCGACCGCGCCGAGCACGATGGCACCGAACGGACCCGCGTTGCCGGCCGCCGGAGTAACCGCGACGAGGCCTGCGACGATGCCCGAGCAGAAGCCCAGCGCCGAACCCTTGTGGCCCATCACACGCTCGATCAGCATCCAGAAGATACCGGCCGAAGCGGTGGCGACGAAAGTGTTCATCATCGCGAGAGCGGCCGAACCGTTGGCTTCGAGAGCCGAGCCGGCGTTGAAGCCGAACCAGCCCACCCACAGCAGACCTGTGCCGATGCTGGTCATGGTCAGCGAGTGCGGGGGCATCGGCTCCTTCGGATAGCCCTGGCGCTTGCCGAGCATGAGGCAGGCGACGAGAGCCGAGACACCCGAGTTGATGTGAACCACGGTGCCGCCGGCGAAATCGAGCGCGCCCTTGGAGAAGAAGTAGCCGTTGCTGGCCCAGACCATGTGCGCAAGCGGGAAATAGACGATCGTCAGCCAGACGATGGCGAACACCATCACGGCCGAGAACTTCATCCGTTCGACCACCGAACCGAGCACCAGCGCGACGGTGATCGCCGCAAAGGTCATCTGGAAACAGACCCAGACGTATTCGGAGATGACCACGCCGCTGGTGAAGGTCGGGGCGGTGCTGGCCGGGGTGACCCCCTTGAGGAACGCCTTGCCGAAGCCGGCGATGACCGCGTTGCCACCGTCGCCGAAGGCTTCGGTGTAGCCCCACATCACCCAGATCAGCATGGTCAGGGCGGCGACGGCGCCGACCTGCGTCATGACCGAGAGCATGTTCTTCGAACGGACCAGGCCGCCGTAGAACAGCGCGAGGCCGGGGACGATCATCATGAGGACGAGCAGGGTGGACGTCATCATCCACGCGTTGTTGCCCATGTCGGGCGTCGGCGCGGCAGGCGCCGCGGCAGCGGCTTCCTGCGCCCAGGCGGCGCTGGCGGCGAACATCGATGCACCAAGTGCGCCGGCGCCGCAGACGAATTTGCGAATCATAGTGTTACCCCTCAACTGGTGAAGCCGGCTCACAGCGCGGTATCTCCGGACTCGCCGGTGCGAATGCGCGTGGCCGAGGCGAGATCGAGAACGAAGATCTTGCCGTCGCCGATGCTTTCGGTGCTGGCGGTCTGCTGGATGGTTTCGACGACCTGCGCGGCGATCGCATCGGTCGCGGCGATCTCGATCTTCACCTTCGGCAGCATATTCGTGGAATATTCCGCGCCGCGGTAAATCTCCGTCTGGCCTTTCTGTCGCCCGAAGCCCTTGACCTCGGAAACGGTCATGCCTGCGACGCCGATGGCGCCGAGAGCTTCACGCACCTCGTCGAGCTTGAACGGTTTGATGATGGCGATGATGAATTTCATCTCAAACCCCTGTCTGCTTACCGGCGAAGCACCGGCCGGTGACGAGGTTTGCAACAAGCGTGCCAAACGCCGGATTCAGGGAATTAAGAGCAGATTCACGATTCTTTAGAGACGTTAACCATCGAGAGCAGCCTGAATCTTGTGCACATGCACAAAAAACAGGCAGTCAAAGCGCGACAACTGCCCAGACCGGCAAATGATCCGAGGCGCGTGCCGCCAATGCGCTGTGATGCACTCCAAGCGCCCTGAGCTGCCATTCGCACGACAGGACGATCCGGTCGAGCGGCGCGACCGGCTGGCGGCTGGGGAAGCTCCTGCCCGGCACCAGCGCCTGCCAGGCGCCGCGCCGCGCGCCCTCGAACTCGCGCATGCTCCCCGCACGCGCCGACCACTGGTTGAAATCGCCCATCAGCACGGTCGGGCAGGCGCCGTCGCACCCGGCAAGGTCGCGGGTCACCGCCCGCAGCTGTTCGCGGCGCCGGAGCCCCGACAGATCCAAATGCATGCCCACGACCCGTAGCCGTGCCTTGCCGTGCGCCAGATCGGCCCGTACCGCCCCGCGCGGCTCCAACGTCGGCAAATGCACCGGGGCGGAGCCGGTCACGCCGATCCCGCGCTTCACCAGGATCGCGTTGCCGTGCCAGCCCATGCTGTCGGGCCGCATCGCGCAGCCGACGATCTGATAGCCGTGTTCCTCGACATGCGCGCGCGGGAGCACCGCTTCCCGCCGGCCGAAGCGGCGGTCCACTTCCTGCAGTGCGATCACGTCGGCATCGAGCTCGCGCAATACGGAAAGGATGCGATCGGGGTCGCGGCGGCCGTCGGTGCCGACCGCCTTGTGGATGTTGTAGCTCGCGAATTTGAGTTCGACGGCCTTGCTCATCCTGCCAGCTCAGCGCTCCTTGGTCGCCCCGAATGTCACCTCGGGGTTCTTCTCCTGCTGGTAGCCGACGTCCCAGGCCGATTTGGCGAGGAACACCGGGTCACCGTCGCGATCCCGCGCAAGATTCGCGCGGTTGAACTGTTCGAACGCCTTAAGCGCGTCATCGGTCCCCTTAAGCCAGCGCGCCGTGTCGAACGGCGCCGGCTCGAGCCTGGCCTCGACCTTGTATTCCGCCTCGAGCCGCGAGACGAGCACCTCGAGCTGAAGCTGGCCGACCACGCCGACGATCCACTGCCCGCCGAGCTCGGGATAGAACACCTGGATCACGCCCTCTTCGGACAGATCGTCGAGCGCCTTCCTCAGCTGCTTGGTCTTGGTCGGATCGGCGAGGGCGATGCGGCGCAGGATTTCCGGCGCGAAGTTGGGCAGGCCGGTGAAGCGCACGTCGTTGCGCTCGGACAGCGTATCGCCGACCCGCAGCGTGCCGTGGTTCGGGATGCCGATGATGTCGCCCGCCTCGGCGGTATCGGCGATCTCGCGGTCCTGCGCGAAGAACAGGATCGGCGAATGGACGGCGATCGGCTTGCCGAGGCCCGACGGGGTGAGCTTCATCCCGCGCTTGAAGGTGCCGCTGACCATCCGCATGAATGCGATCCGGTCGCGGTGCTGCGGGTCCATGTTCGCCTGGACCTTGAAGATGAAGCCGGTGACCTCGTCCTTCTCGGGCGAGATCGTGCCCTGCTCGGACGGCTGTGGGCGCGGCGGCGGGGCGAAGCGCGCGATCGCGTCGATCAGCTCGGTAACCCCGAAATTCTTGAGCGCCGAGCCGAAGAACACCGGGGTGAGATCCCCGCCGAGAAATGCGTCGACATCGAATTCGGGATAGATCCCGCGCGCCAGCTCGACTTCCTCGGCGAAAGCTTCGGGCAGCGCTGCATCGGTGTCGCGCTTGCCGAGATATTCCTTGCTGTCGCCCTCGGGCCGCGCGATCGAATTGCTCGCGAAATCGAGCACGCCTTCGAACAATCCGCCCATCCCGATCGGCCAGCCCTGCGGCGAGACGTCGAGCGCGAGCATATCGGCGACCTGGTCGAGCAGCTCGAAGCCGGCGCGGCCCTCGCGGTCGACCTTGTTGATGAAGGTGATGATCGGAACCGAGCGCAGCCGGCAGACCTCGAACAATTTGCGGGTCTGTGGCTCGATGCCCTTGGCCGCGTCGATCACCATCACCGCCGAATCGACCGCGGTCAGCGTGCGATAGGTGTCTTCCGAGAAATCCTCGTGCCCGGGCGTGTCGAGCAGGTTGAAGGTGATCCCGTCTTTCTCGAAGGTCATTACCGAGCTGGTCACGGAGATCCCGCGCTGCTGCTCGATCTTCATCCAGTCCGACCGCGCGCGCCGGGCCTGGCCGCGCGCCTTGACCTCGCCCGCGAGATGGATCGCCCCGCCCTGCAGCAGCAGCTTCTCGGTCAGCGTGGTCTTGCCCGCGTCGGGGTGCGAGATGATGGCGAAGGTGCGCCGGTTTGACTTGGGGCTGGACATCGGAACAGGCTCGAAAATCAGCCGCGCAGCTCGGCGCCGAGCTTCGCTGCGGCAGCGACGATCTTCTCCGCGATCGCCTTCAGCGCTGCTTCGTCGTAGCTCTTGTCGCCCGGCTGGAGCGTGACCTCTATCGCGAGCGACTTCCTGCCTTCGGGCACGCCCTGGCCGCGGAAATCGTCGAAGATGCGCGCGTCGACGATGTTGTCCTTGTCTGCACCCTTCACCACCCGCAGCAGGTCGCCGGCCGGCAGCGCGGCATCGACGAGGAATGCGAAGTCGCGCGTCACCGCCTGAAGCGCCGGGGGCGAGTAGGCCGCGCGCGCGAAGCCGGAAGCCTTCCTCTCGGGAATCGCGTCGAGGAATATCTCCGCCGCGACCACCGGACCTTCGACGTCGAACGCGGCAAGCGTGGCCGGATGCAAGGCGCCGAAGCGCGCGAGGACCGTCTTCGGCCCGAGCCGCAGCGTGCCCGACCGACCCGGGTGGAACTGCGCCCCCGCCTCGCCCATCAGCTGCAGCTTGTCGACCGGCGCGCCGGCTTCGGCCAGCAGCGCAAGGACTTCGCCCTTCGCATCGTAGGCATCGAAGGCTTGCGCCTTGCCGGACGCCCAGCCGCGCCGGTTCTTTTCGCCCGCGAGCACCAGCCCGAGCGTCAGCCGTTCGTCGCTTCCGCCGTTCTCGGCGCGCAGGTAGCGGCGGCCGAGTTCGAACAGCCGCACGCTCGACGCGCCGCGATCCGCATTGCGCTTCGCCGCGGCGAGCAGGCCGGGGATCAGCGAGGGGCGCATCGCCTTCAGATCCTCGCTGATCGGGTTGTCGAGCACCCACAGCGGGCCGGTCGCGAAATGCCCGGCTTCCGGTTCGGGGATGAAAGACCAGGTCACCGCCTCGTTCAACCCGCGCGCGGCCGCCGCCCGGCGGATGCGGCGTTCGAGCTTCTGCGCGGCGGTCGCGGTCGGAGCGGCAACGCCTTCCGCGCGCGGCAGCGCGACGCTGGCGATATTGTCGAGCCCGTGGATGCGGACCACTTCCTCGACGATGTCGGCCGCGCCTTCGATGTCGTGGCGGCGCAGCGGAGCGGTAACACTCCAGTCCGATCCGACTTCGAAGCCCAGCGCTTCGAGAATGCGGCGCTGCTCGCCGGCCGGGATCGCGACCCCGCCGAGCTTTTCGGCCAGTACCGGGTCGTAGGACACCACCATCGGCTCGCTCGGCGGCGCCCCTGCGCGAACCGCCTCGGAAGCCTCGCCGCCGCAGATCCGCTGGATCAGCGCGGTCAGGCCATCGAGCCCCTCGTCGAGCCACGCCGGATCGACGCCGCGTTCGAAGCGGGTGCGCGCATCGGAGCTGAGCCCGAGCTTGCGTCCGGTCGCACCGATCCGTTCGGGCTCGAAATAAGCGATTTCGAGCAGTACGTCGGTGGTGCCCTCGGACACGCCCGAGTGCTCCCCGCCCATGATCCCGGCGATGTCGTGCACGCCGCTGTCGTCGGCGATCACGGTCATGGTGCTGTCGAGCGTATAGGTCTTCTCGTTGAGCGCGAGCACCTGCTCGCCGTCCCTGGCCCGCCGCGCGACCACTGCACCGTTCAGCTTTGCGAGGTCGTAGGCATGCGCCGGCCGGCCGAAGGCGAGCATCATGTAGTTGGTGATGTCGACGATCGCCGAGATCGGGCGCTGCCCGGCGGAGAGCAGGCGCTTCTGCATCCACTCGGGCGAGACGCCGTTGGTCACGCCGCGGATCACCCGGCCGTAGAAGGCCGGGCAGCCTTCGGGATCGTCGGTGCGGATTTCGACCGGGCAGGGGAACAGGCTGTCGATCGTGTGCTCGCGCAGCGGCTTGAGCGTACCCATGCCGGCCGCGGCGAGATCGCGCGCGATGCCGTAGACGCCCATGCAGTCGGGCCGGTTGGGGGTGATCGCCACGTCGAACACCGGGCTGGTGCCCTGATAGTCGGCGAAAGCGGTTCCGACCGGCGCATCGGCGGGCAGTTCGATGATCCCGTCATGCTCGTCGCCAAGGCCGAGCTCGCGGGTCGAACACATCATGCCGTTGCTCTCGACCCCGCGGATCGCGCTCTTGCGCAGCTCCATCCCGTTGGCCGGAACGATCGCGCCCGGTTGGCCAAGCACGCCCTTCATCCCCGCGCGCGCATTCGGCGCGCCGCACACGACCTGTAGCGGTTCGCCCCCGTTGAAATTCGGGCCAACAGAGACGGTCAGCACCTGCAATTTGTCGGCATCGGGGTGCCGCGCGGCGGTGAGCACTTCGGCGACGATGAACCCGGCAAGCTGGCCGGCCGGATCGTCGAGGCTCTCGACCTCGATCCCGATCGCATTGAGCTTGGCCGAGATTTCGGCGGCGCTCGCCTCGGTCTCGAGGAAATAGGTCAGCCATTCGAGCGAGAACTTCATGGCCGCGCTCCTACGCCGCCGGAAAGCGTGGGCTGGTCGAAGGCCGAGAAGCCATAGTGCCGCAGCCAGCGGACATCGCCGTCGAAGAAGGCGCGCAGATCGTCCATCCCGTATTTGAGCATCGCGAGGCGATCGACCCCGACGCCGAAGGCGAAACCCTGCCATTCGTCGGGTTCGAGGCCCGACATCTCGATCACCCGGCGGTTGACCATGCCGCTGCCGAGCAGCTCCATCCAGCCGTGGCCGGGCGCATCGCCGCTGCCGCCCAGGACGCGGCGCCCAGCTTCGATGGCGAAGCCGACATCGACCTCCACCGAGGGCTCGGTGAAGGGGAAGTAGGACGGGCGTAGCCGCAGCACGATGTCGTCGCGCTCGAAGAACGCCTTGAGAAAGGTCTCGAGCGTCCACTTGAGGTGGCCGAGGTGGATGTCGCGGTCGATCACCAGCCCTTCGACCTGGTGGAACATCGGCGTGTGGGTCGCATCGCTGTCGGAACGATAGACTCGCCCCGGGGCGATGATCCGCAAGGGCCCGCCATCGGCCATCATCGTGCGGACCTGCACCGGGCTTGTATGGGTCCTCAGCAGCGTCTTGCCGCCTTTAGGGGCCGTGTCGGGGAAGTAGAACGTGTCGTGCATCGCCCTTGCCGGGTGGCTTTCGGGCATGTTGAGCGCGGTGAAATTGTACCAGTCGTCCTCGATCTCGGGCCCGGTGGCGACCGCAAAGCCCATATCGGCAAAGATCTCGGCCAGTTCGTCCATCACCTGGCTGACCGGGTGGACCGAGCCTCTGGGCGCTTCGGGCGCGGGCAGCGACAGGTCGAGCGTTTCGGAAGCGAGCTGCGCTTCTAGCGCCGCGCTTTCGAGCGCCTCCTTGCGGGCGGCGAGCGCGCCCGTCACCGCCTCGCGGAGCGCATGAATCTTCGGGCCTTCGGACTGGCGTTCCTCGGGGGACATTTGCCCAAGCGTCTTGAGCAGCGCGGAGACGCTGCCTTGCTTGCCGAGAAACTCCACCCGCAAGGCTTCGAGTGCGGAAAGATCCTCCGCCGCTTCGATGCGCGCGATAGCCGCGCTGCCAAGGGTGTCCAATTCGCTCATAAATCCGGTCCTGCGATTGGGTCACGCCTCTAGAGCCTGTGGCGGGGCGGTCAATCTCTCGCTGTGGGGCCGGCCGGATCGTGGAGCCCTTGCACCGCCTCCCCCGCAACCTGCGAACGGCCGATCGCGGCCGCGCGCAGCACCGGGTGATCGAGCCGCGCATATTCGCGCGGCGATATCGTCATGAAGCGGCGGAAGTCGCGCGTGAAATGGGCCTGGTCGTGATAATGCCAATCGAGCGTGTTCAGCCATTTGAGCGACGGATCGAGCATGAACTGCGCGAGGCTGCGCAGAAAGCGCTGGCGCCGCAGCAGCAGCTTGGGCGGGAAGCCGAACACCTGGTTCGCCAGCCGTTCGAGCGATCGCGCCGACAAGCCCATGCGCTCGGCCAATCCGCCGACGGTGTCGATCTCCTCGTCGAGCAGCGCCTTGTGCAACCCGAAAATGCGCGCGTCGTCCCTCGGCGGACGGGCGAGCAGCGATTTCATATGCGCATCGATGGCCGCCGCTTCGGCGGCGACGTCCCCTCCGGCACGGATGATGTCCTTGAGCGGCCGGAACGCCGCGAAGGCGGGGTCCGCGGCAACATCGGTATAGTGGTCGGCATGGACGTTTGCCGGCGCATCGACGAACCGCGCCCAGCCCGCGGGCAGCAGCCCGATTCCCCAGTAGCGGCCGGATTGCAGGCCAAAGCGCGTCGCGACGCTGGTCGGGCCGGTGGCAACGAAATCGGGCACGCGCGCGACTTCCCCGGCGCCGATCCCGGCGAAGATCGCACCCGGCGCGACCAGGCGGATGTTGGCCCATTCCGGATGGAGGTAATCCTCGACCACTCCGTCGGCCTGCGCGGCCTCGGTGAAATAATAGGTGGTGATGTAAGGCGCGAGTTCGGCAGAGGGCAGGAAGAAGCGCAGCCGAAGCGCTCCGCTGCCTGTCTGCGCGGCCATTCCCGACATGATCTCTTGCGTTCCCCAACGCGTCGAACAACTGTTTCGTTTGGTTACAGGCCGTTAGGCGTGAGGCAAGCGAAAAGCGCCGAAGCGATGAGCGTCATTCGAGCGTGGATCAGGCGCTCTTCGCAGCCAGCCAGGGCCGCTTGGGAAGGTCGAGGGTCTGCGCCGCCGTCCCCCAGACCCGCGCGCGTTCCTTCATGAAGGCGCCGAGAATCGGATGCTCGCGCGCCGCATAGGCCCCCGGGCTCATGCCCATGAACGAGCGGAACTCGCGGACGAACTGGGCCTGGTCGTGATAGTGCGAATCCATCGCCTCGCTCCAGTTCGCGGCATTTTCGAGCATGAACAGAGCAAGGCTGCGCATGAACCGCTGGCGCCGAAGCATCACCTTGGGGGAAAAGCCGAAATAACGCAGGCACAGGCGCTCGAGCGTGCGCCGCTCGAGCCCGGTATGCTCCGAAAAGTCAGCCACATTCGCGACCGCGGGCTCGACCAGCGCGGCATGGATCGAGAGGATGCGGTCTTCGTCCGGCACCGTGCGGTTGAGCGCGCGGAAACAGGCGATCAGCTTGGCCAGTTCGCGCTTCTCGTCCGCCTTGGTGTCGAACAGATCGGCGGCCAGGCCGGCGAAGTTGGCGAAGGCGACGTGCCGCTCTCCATCGACCACCCGATTCGCCATTTCGGTGGCTGGGCCGCGGCAGAATTTCGCCCAGCCGAGCGGAAACAGGCCGACGCCCCACATGCGGGTGCTGCCGAGCTCGAAATGGACCGGTAGCGAGCTTGGCCCGGTGGCGGTCAGCCGCGCGCCCGCCAGCCGGTCGCTGCCGGGGATGTGGGCATCCGGGCGATCGCCCGCAAAAAAGCGCAGATTGGCCCATTCGGGCTGGAGGAGGTCGCCAACCCGCTCGCCGCCGGGCACCGTGAAGGTCGCGCTGTAGAAGGACGAGAAGCAGCCTTCGAGGTCAGGCGGCGCCGGGAAGAAGCGCACATCGATATGGCAATCCATCCCGCCCCCCTGGCGATGTTCGCGGCCCCATCATCTCCGTTCGGCCCTGACCAAGCCCCCGGCACGAAAAGGGCGCGAAACGGATGCCTCCGTCTCGCGCCCGTTCCCTTACTTATACCTGAACTTCCCGAAATAAAGCGGGAAATTCCCCTAGTCCGAGCTCAGGCCGGAAGGGCCTTCTTCGCCTGGGCGATGATCGCAGCGAAGGCGCCGCCTTCGTTCATCGCGAGGTCGGCCATCACCTTGCGGTCCAGCTCGATCCCGGCGAGCTTCGCACCGTGGATGAACTGCGAATAGCTTAGGCCCTCGGCGCGAACCGCCGCGTTGATGCGCTGGATCCACAGAGCGCGGAAGGTCCGCTTCTTAACCTTGCGGTCGCGATAGGCGTACTGGCCGGCCTTTTCGACCGCCTGGCGGGCGACGCGGATGGTGTTCTTGCGGCGGCCGCGATAGCCCTTGGCCGCGTCCAGAATCCGCTTGTGCTTGGCGCGCGTGGTGACGCCGCGTTTGATGCGTGACATTGGCTCGTGCTCCTCAGGTCAGCCCGTAGGGCGCCCACTTCTTGATCACCTTCGCATCGGCGTCGGAAATCACGTCGGTCCCGCGGTTCTGGCGGATGTACTTGCCGTTATGGCTGATCAGGCGGTGGCGCTTGCCGGCAACGCCGTGCTTCACCTTGCCGGTGGCGGTGAGCTTGAAGCGCTTTTTCACGCCGCTCTTGGTCTTCAGCTTGGGCATTTTCGTCTCCTGAATAGAGACACGCTAGACCAGCCCTGGCAGCCCTTTTGGCCAGGCCAGCCGTGAATCACGTGTCAGTGAAGGGGGCGCCCATAGTCAGATTCGCCTATGGGGGCAAGGCGTTTGCACGGAGCCCCGCCCGGAACCCCGCGACGCGTAAGGACGTTGCCGCCCCATGACCAGTCTCGTCGCGATCCGCCAGCGCACCGACGTCATCGCTCACGCGGTCTGGAATCCGGCGTGGCTCCGGCGGCGGCCCAAACCCCTCAGGATTGCGATCCGGGCGGTCTCGATCGCCCTTCTGATCCTGTTTGTGCTGTGGCTGGTGCTGTTCGTCACCAAGGGCCGCTTCCTGAAGCACCCGTTCGAAAGCATCGCCGGCTCGATACTGCATCGCGAGGTGCGGATCGACGGCGACTTCAATCTCTATTTCGCGCCGATCGATATCCGCTTCAAGGCCGAGAAGATGCGGATCTCGAACCCGGACTGGGCGCGCGGGAAGGATCTGTTCACCGCCGACCTGATCGATACGCGCATCCGCACGTTTCCTTTGATCCTCGGCCGGCAGAAGATCCGCTGGCTGACCCTCCGCAATTCGACCCTCGCGCTCGAATGGGATGCGAAGGGCGAGCACAACAGCTGGACTTTCAGCGAGGAGAAGGGGAAGCCGTTCCACCTGCCGCTGATCGAGCGCGGCAGCGTGATCGACACCACGCTGGCCTATCGCGATCCCCGCCTGCAGCTTTTCGCCGACATCGCGGTTCAGACGGTCAAGGCCAGGGAAAGCCGCTTCGACAGCGACATCCGCTTCACCGGCACGGGCACCATGCGCGCGCGGCCATTCACGCTTTCGGGCAGCCTGCTCAGTCCGAACGAGACCGTCGCCGGCGGGCGCAACCGGCTGGCGCTGCATGCCCAGGCGGCACGGACCACGCTCGACGTGGCGGGGACGCTGCCCGGGGCGACCCAGATCGAAGGGGCGGATCTCCGCTTCGGCGTGCGCGGCTTCAATATCGCCGATCTGGGCGATTTCCTCGGCATCGCCGTGCCGGCCACGCGATCCTACCACCTCGATTCCGCGCTGACCTACGTTGGCGGCACCTGGAAGTTCACTGCGCTCAAGGGCGTGTTCGGCGACAGCGACCTTGCCGGTTCGCTGCAGATCGCCATCCCGAACGACCGCCTCAAGCTCACCGCCGACCTGCGGACCGAGATGCTCGACATCCTCGATGCGGGGCCCTTCATCGGCTACGATCCCGAACGGCTCGACGCGATGGGCGCGAAGGGCGCGATCCGGCAGGTCGGAGGCCGCCCACGGGTTCTGCCCGATGCGACGTTGCGGATCGACGCGATCGGCCGCTTCGACGCCGATGTGCACTATCGCGTGAAGAAGGTGCGCGCCGAAAGCTTCCCGCTGAGCGACATCGATTTGACGCTCGGCCTCGACCGCTCCCTGCTGACGCTGAAGCCTTTCAAGGCCAATCTGGCGGGCGGAATACTCACCGCCGACATCGCGCTCAACGCGCGCGAACCGGCGGTGCTGACCAGCTACGACATCCGTCTCTCGCCGACGCCGATGGGCCGGTTGCTGGCCCGCTTCGGGGTGGACGAATCGGGCACCAGCGGCACGCTGTCCGCGCGCGTCCAGCTCCAGGGCATGGGAGACAGCCTGCGCCAGAGCCTCGGCACCTCGAACGGCCGGATCGTGGTGATCCTGCCGCAAGGGACCTTCTGGACCCGCAACATCCAGCTCGCCGAGCTCGACTTCGGCACCTTCATCCAGAAGATGTTCGAAAAGAAGCTCAAGGACCCGGTGCAGATCAATTGCGGACTGATCGGCTTTACCGTGCGCAACGGCATCGCCGCCGCCGATCCGATCCTGATCGATACGAGCAAGAACGTGATTCTCGGCTACGGCGGGTTCAGCTTCAAGAGCGAGGCGCTCGACATGTCGGTGCGCGCCGACGCCAAGACCTTCAGCCTGTTCTCGGGGCAATCGCCGATCGGCGTCGACGGCTATTTCGCCGCGCCCAGGATCGACCCGATCAGCGGCGAACTGGTGACCCGGGCCGGCGCCGGGCTCGGACTCGGGATTTTCGCATCGCCGCTGGCCGGTCTGCTTGCCTTCATCGATCCGGGCGACGCAAAGGCCGCGGCCTGCGGTCCGGTGCTTGCCGGCGCCCGCGCGGCCGCGCAGAAGACCGACAAGGGCAAGCCGCGCACGGATGTCGGTGCGGGCACCACGGCAAAGAGCAAGGATGGCCGGCAGCCGCTCGACAGGGCGGAGGAGCAGCGCAAGAAGTTCAAGGGCTAACCGAAAGGCCGTTCGCCGGTTTCCGCCAGCCAGCGGGCGAAATCTCCATGCGGGATCGGCACCAAATCGGCCGTTGCGCGGCGGTTGTAGAGATAGGCGTCGGCGATGATCGAGCCCCCGCTGTCGAGCAACACCGTCATCGGCCGACGGACGTATTCGCCACCCGCGGTAGCTGCGCCCTCGTAGCGATCGAGCGCGGCGAGGCTGCGGATAGTGAACGCCTCCCCACCACGGCAGACCGTCCCGCGGACCGTTCCGATCCCTCCGCGAAGGAGCAGGGGATAGGCGCCCCGCAGGTCACGCTTGGCGAACATCCGGCCGCGTACGCTGGCCGGCCCGACGATCTCCAGCCCCTCGATAAGGCGCACCGCCGCCTTGCGCGCCACATCGTGCCGCAGGGTGCCGTAGAAGAAGAAATGGCGCGCCATGGGGCCGATCTAATGATGGCAGGCGAGCGCTTCCACCACATCCTCGAGCCGGGCCGGATCGCCGATCGCAAGCACGTGCCCATCCGACGCAGCGTGCAGCGGTTCGCCGTTCCAGTCCGCCATGGTCCCGCCGGCGCCCTCAACCACCGGCACCAGCGCCGCGAAATCGTGGAGCTTGAGCCCGGCCTCGCACACCACGTCGATCTGGCCCAGCGCAAGTCCGCCGTAATTGTAGCAGTCGCCGCCCATGATCATGCATTTGTGGTTGGTCTGCGCGGCCAGCGCCATGAAATGCCCGCCGTCGTGATCGTCGAAATAATGCGGACCGGTGGTCGCCAGCGTGGCCGACGACAGCTCGCGGCACGCCCGCGTGCGGATTTCCCTGCCGTTGAACAGCGTCGGCCGGCCGGTGACGCCAAGCCAGCGCTCTTCGAGAATCGGCTGGTCGATGATCCCGAGCACCGGGAAGCCTTCGACCAGCAGCGCGATCAGCGTGCCGAAGATCGGCCGGCCCGCCAGAAAGGCGACCGTGCCGTCGATCGGATCGAGCACCCATTGGCGGCCCGACTTGCCCTCGCTGATCCCGAACTCCTCGCCGATCACCCCGTCCCGTGGCACCTCGGCAGTCAGGAGCTTGCGCATCGCCTGCTCGGCTTCGCGGTCGGCGACGGTGACCGGAGAGGCATCGGCCTTGCGCTCGGCGTCGGTGACGGTGCGGAAATGCGGCAAGATCGCGGCGCGGGCAGCGTCCGCGAGGCGGTGGGCGAGGGCGATGTCGCTGTCGGAGATACTCACCGGGGCGGCTTCGACCAAGCGGAGCCATGCGTCAAGCGCCAGCCCGTTCAGGCGCGGTTCGACCGGCAAGCCGCATGGGGAGGATCCGACAATCGATCGGATCGGAGGACCGGATAATGGCAAGAACAACCTTGGTCGCTGGCGTGCTGTGCGGCCTGCTCATCGCAACTTCGGCAAGCGCCGGGGCGCCGCTCAAGGGCGTGGGTCACAAGCAGAATGCCGCGAAGTGCGCGGCGACGAAGCCCGGCCACGCTGCGTCCTGCCCGAAGGCCGTGTCGTCGCCGAAGCCGGCGGCAAGGCCATCCCCGACCGGGTAACTCAGTCGAACAGGCTCGAAACCGAGCTTTCGTCGGAAATGCGCCGCACTGCCTCGCCGATCAGCGGCGCGATCGTGAGTGTGCGAATGCGGGTCGAATCCTGCGCGGCGTCGGTGGCCAGGATCGTGTCGGTGATCACCAGTTCGGTAAGCGCGGAGGAATTGACCCGCGCCACCGCGCCGCCCGACAACACGCCGTGCGTGATGTAGGCGGCCACACTCTTCGCGCCCTGATCGAGCAGCGCCTGCGCCGCGTTGCACAGCGTCCCGCCCGAATCGACGATATCGTCGATCAGGATACAGGCCCGGTCCTTCACGTCGCCGATGATGTTCATCACCTCGCTCTCGCCGGCACGCTCGCGCCGCTTGTCGACGATCGCGAGCGGGGCGTTGGCGAGCCGCTTAGCGAGTGCGCGCGCACGCACCACGCCGCCGACGTCGGGCGAAACCACCGTCAGGTCCGCCTCGTTGTACCGCGCCTGGATATCGGCCGCCATCACCGGCGCGGCGAAGAGGTTGTCGGTCGGGATATCGAAGAAGCCCTGGATCTGCCCGGCATGAAGATCGACCGACAACACGCGGTTGGCGCCGGCCTGAGTGATCAGGTTGGCCACCAGCTTGGCCGAGATCGGCGTGCGCGAGCCGGACTTCCGATCCTGTCGCGCATAGCCCATGTAAGGCACCACCGCGGTGATCCGCTTGGCCGAGGCGCGTCGCAGCGCATCGATGCAAATCAGCAGCTCCATCAGATTGTCGTTCGCCGGATAGGACGTCGACTGGAGCAGGAACATGTCCTCGCCGCGGACATTCTCGTGGATCTCGACGAAGATCTCTTCATCCGCGAAGCGGCGCACAGAAGCGTCGGTCAGCGGCAGTTCGAGATAGGCCGCGATCGACCGGGCAAGCGGCAGGTTGGAATTGCCGGCCATGATTTTCATGCGATAGGCCCCGTCGCCGCTCTTCAGGAATCACTCGCGCCGGCTCTAGCCGAGCGTCATACGATTGCAACCTGCCGCAGCGGCTGTTCTTGTTGAAAGCGCGGCAGGATACCCTCGTCAGCCGCCCCGATGCTCGCCGCGGACCCAGCGCACCGTGCCCGAGCTGGCGCGCATCACCACGCTTTCGGTTGTCATCCTGCCGCCCTTGAGTCGCTTTACCCCGTTGAGCAGCGAGCCGTCGGTCACCCCGGTAGCCGCGAAGATGCAATCGCCCTTCGCGAGATCGCCGAGCTTGTAGATCCGGTCGAAGTCCTCGATGCCCCATTTGCGTGCGCGCGAGCGCTCGTCCTCGTTGCGGAACAGCAGGCGGCCGTTGAACTGCCCCCCGACACAGCGCAGGGCCGCCGCCGCCAGCACGCCCTCGGGCGCGCCGCCAGAGCCCATGTACATATCGATCGTGGTGTCCGGGTCGGTGACCGCGATCACCCCCGCCACGTCGCCGTCGGGGATCAGCTGGATGCCGCAGCCGAGTTCGCGCAACTCCGCGATCAGATCAGCATGGCGCGGCCGGTCGAGCACGCAGACGATCAGCTCGTTCGGCTCGACGCCCTTGGCCGCGGCCAGCGCCCGGACGTTCTCGGTGGGTGTCTTGTCGAGGCTGACGACGTCTTCCGGATAGCCGGGGCCGATCGCGAGCTTTTCCATGTAGACGTCGGGCGCGTTGAGCAGGCAGCCCTGCTCCGCTGCGGCAAGCACCGCCAGCGCGTTCGGCCCGGCCTTGGCGGTGATGGTGGTGCCTTCGAGCGGATCGAGCGCGATGTCGATCTTGGGCCCCCTGCCCGGCGCGCCGCCGACCTTCTCGCCGATATAGAGCATCGGTGCCTCGTCCCGCTCGCCTTCGCCGATCACCACCGTGCCGTCGATCTCGAGCTCGTCGAAAGCCTTGCGCATTGCCTCGACCGCGGCGGCGTCAGCCGCCTTCTCGTCGCCGCGGCCGACCAGCTGCGAGGCTGCAATGGCCGCAGCTTCGGTGACGCGCACCATCTCCATCACGAGCACGCGGTCGAGAACGTGACTGGCTGCGGGGGTCGCCTTGGGCATCTCGGTTCCTCACCAAAAATCGCGGGTGCCCGGATAGAAGAGGCGCCCGTCGCTGTCGAGCGCTGCGCTTTCGCCCGGCTGCATGTATCCACGATGACGGACGCGGAGACGGCCGCGAAACCGGGCCGAGGCGACAAAGACGTTGCCCCGATGCCATTCATCGGCGATCAAGCCGGGGCATCCGATGGGGGGATCGGGCGCGCAGCCCGTGCGTTGGGGGATGGATGGCGCTTATGAAGAAGCTGATTGCAGCGGGATTGCTTGCGGCACTTGCGTTTGCCGCCCCGCTGGCCGCACGGCAGACCGATGCGCCGCCGCAGGCGGACAAGGCTGCACCGCAGGCCGATATTCCGGATCCGACCAATTTCTCCCCGCTGCCCGATGCGCCCAAGCCGGCCCAGGTGGTGGGACCGCAGGCCTATGGCCCCGCGCCGCCGCCGAAGAAATGCACCCCCACCGATCCGAAGCGGCCGGGCGAAATCGTGGTCTGTGGAGCCAAGGACGATTCGCAATACCGCGTCAAATCGACCGCCGAGCTCGACCCGGATTCGAAACAGGCCACCGACGATGGCCGGCCGCACGCGCCCGACTTCGCCACCTCGTGCAAGAAGAACCCCGGCGGCGCCTGCCTCCACTTCGGCAACACGCCCGAACCTGCCTATATGATCGACTTCAAGGAGCTGCCCGATACGCCCGAAGGCTCGGACGCGGATCTGATCGCCAAGGGCGAGAAGAAAGGCGGCGGCTGAACCCGCCGGGCGCAGGGCCGGGCGCCGGTCCTAGAGCAGCTGCAGCACCAGCGGCGGCTCCACCAGGCTGGACGAGCCTTCGAGCAGCTCGATCGCGCGATCGACATGCGCCTCGGGCCCTTCATGGGTGACGATCGACACCATCACCGCGCCGCCCTCTTCGGCGCGGCCCTTCTGGATCATGCTCTCGATGGAAACCCCCGCGTCGCGCATCGCGGCGGTGATTTCGGCCAGCACGCCCGGACGATCCGCGACCATGAACCGGAGATAGTCGCGTGCGATCCTGTGCCCGGCATCGGCGCGCGCCATCGGCGTGAGCTGCGCGGCCGGCACCGAGAACGGCAGGCCAACATCCCCCCGGGCGATGTCGATCAGATCGGCGACCACCGCGCTCGCGGTCGGCCCGGTGCCCGCGCCCGCGCCCTGGAACAGCAGCCGGCCCGAATAATTGCCTTCGGCGACCACCGCGTTGGTCGCCCCGTCGACCCGCGCCAGCGGATGGCTGTGCGGCACCAGATAGGGACATACGCGCTGGAACAGCGTCGGCGCGCCGTTCGCACCGGTCTCTGTGTCGGCGATGCCGATCAGGCGGATGACGAAGCCGAGCGCGGCGGCCTGCTCGATGTCGGCGGCACGCAGGCGGGAAATGCCCTCGGTTTCGACCGAAGGGAAATCGACCTGCGCGCCGAAGGCTATCGCAGCGAGGATCGAGAGCTTGTGCGCGGCGTCGATGCCCTCGACGTCGAAGGTCGGGTCGGCTTCGGCATAGCCGAGCTCCTGCGCTTCCTTCAGCACTTCGCCGAAGTCGCGCCCGGTGCTCTCCATCGTCGAGAGGATGTAGTTGCAGGTGCCGTTGAGAATTCCGTAGACGCGCTCGATCGCATTGGCGGCAGTGCCTTCGCGCAAGCCCTTGATAACCGGGATGCCGCCTGCGACCGCCGCCTCGAACTTGAGCGCGACGCCCGCGGCCTCCGCCATCCCGGCAAGCTCGAGCCCGTGGTGCGCGATCATCGCCTTGTTCGCGGTGACGAGCGCCTTGTTCGCCCCCAGCGCGTTGCGCGCCAGCGTCAGCGCCGGACCGTCCGAGCCGCCGACCAGTTCGACGACCACATCGACATCCGCGCGCGCGGCCATCGCGGTCATGTCGTCTTCCCAGGCGTAAGGCGACAAGTCCACACCGCGGTCCTTGTTGCGTTCGCGCGCGCTGACGGCGACGACCTGCAACGGGCGCCCCGCGCGGCCCGCGATCAGCGCGCCATTGGCCTCGATCAGGCGGATCACGCCCGCGCCGACCGTGCCAAGCCCGGCAAGTGCGATACGGAGCGGTTCGGCCATACATCCCCCAAAGGGCCCGCCAGCGGGCGCGTCGAAAATCCGCCGCGCGTTAGGGCAGCCGCGGACGAAACGCCAGAGTCAGATTCGGGCCGGCGCCAAAAGGCTCGAAATCAGAACTTGGGCGGTCCGCCGCGCGTGCGCGCGCAGCTGCCGAGCTGATCCAGCACATAGCGATAGTCGGTGGAGGCCAGCATCTTGTCCGACCCGCTGCCCGACAGGATGGCCCCCGGTGGAAGCTGACGCGGCAGGAAGCAGGCCAGCCGGTACCACTGCAGCGTATCCTTCTGCGGGGGCTGCGCGGACTGATCGACCAGTTCGCTCCACGAGACGCCCCATTCGGGGTCCATGTTCGGGCGGCGCACGACGTTGAGCGAGACCGGCGCATCGTTGGCGGTCTTGAGGAAGATCTGGGTTTCGGATTCGCCCGAAAGATTCCCGGCAACCGCGAGCGCGTCCCGTACTCCGGTCACCGCGGGCGGTCCGTCGGGCGCGGCCAGCTGGGTCAGCACGTCGCGCACCCGCTGGCCGATCTCGGGCTCGGCCAGCACGTAGGAATCCACGTCGACCAGCTGCAGGTCGCCCGGATGGCCCGCCACCGGGAGCGCGAACAGGATCAGCGAGGTCTTCTTGAGCCTGGGCGGCTTGCCGTTGGCGTCGAGCTTGAAGTCGGCCAGGAAGCGCAGCGCCTGTCCGATCGGTGCCTTGCCCGAAACCAGCGCCTGCGTGTCGGCTTCGACCAGCAGCCGCACCCAGCCCTGCCGCAGGCCGGGCGACTGCTCGGGCGCGAGCGGACGGGTTTTGCGAATCTGCGCGGTAACGACCATTTTCGAGGAGTCGGCGAGATCGACCAGATCAGCGTAAGTGAGCTGCGCGGGCGGGATCGCGAGCGTCTCGTCCCTAGCCAGCACGGGGCCCGCGAGCAGCGCCGCCAAGGCTGCTGCGGCCAGCGGCTTGCTCCAATGCCGGGGCTGAATTTCACTCAATTTCATGTGCTTCTCTCGCGTCGCCAATATTGGCGGGGACGGTCGTTCCTGCATCCTTAAACGCCACCATCCAAGGCAGGAAGTGCTGAATCGAGGCTTAACCGATAAAGCGATTGCCCCACTTCCGCATCGTCGCTAAGAACCCGCCGAAACCGGAACTTTAAAACAAAAAACTGCGTTCCGGCACGAGACCCAACCGGGTCATTCGAATTCCCCGGTGGGTTTTCGGCATGGCCGACAGGGTGGATGATCGTTAGCGTGGCCTGTCGGGGAGATTCCCCGGCAGGTGGAGCCCGCGTTTGCGGGTGGGAAATGGAGTGAAGCGACTGAATGGCCTACGCTGACCAGCAAATGAGCGGCAACAAGATTGTCGCTATCGTCATTGTCGGACTGATCCATCTGGCCGTTGGCTATGCTCTGGTGACCGGTCTGGCGTATTCGGCGATGAAAAAGGCGATCGAACGCGTGACGACCGTCAACATCGAAGAGCCGAAGCCCGAGGAATCGAAGCCGCCGCCGCCGCCGGACACCAAGGAGCCGCCGCCGCCGCCGATCGTGGCCCCGCCGCCGCCGATCAACATCAGCGTCGCGCCGCCCCCGGTGACCACTGTGGCTGTCCCGCCGCCGCCGGCGCCGGTGATCCCGATCGCGCGCCCCGCTCCGCCGGCTCCGCCGGCTCCGCGGGTCTCGCATGCCCGCGGCGTGCAGCCCAAGGGCCAGGCCCGCTGGGCCGCCCGCATCCAGGAGAACTATCCGTCGCGTGCGGTCCGTTCCGGCACCGAAGGCACCGTGGGTGTCTCGGTTACGGTCGGTCCCAACGGCAAGGTTTCGGCCTGCTCCGTTTCGAGCTCGAGCGGCTCGGACGTGCTGGACGAAGCGGCTTGCGACGGCATGCGCCGTTATGCGCAGTTCGATCCCGCGCTGGACGAAGACGGCAACCCCACCTCGGCGAGCTGGGGAACCCGCATCGTCTATCGCCTGAACTAGGTTATTCCGCGACGCGGGGGACCGGCCGAGCGCCTCCCCGCGTCGCGATCTTTCTGATCCATCGATTTCTTTAGAGAGGACTACCCGCATGCTTACCCAATTCCTGGCTGCAGCTACCGAGGCAGCCCCCGTCAATCACTTCGGCTTCCTGGAAGCGCTCCAGCAGGGCGGCGTGATTGCCTACTCGATCTTCACCGTGCTGGTGATCATGTCGGTCGGCTCGTTCTACATCCTGATCACCAAGCTGCTCGACCAGCGCAAGATCTTCAGCGAACTGAAGGAAGTCAGCACCAAGTTCTGGCAGGCTCCGACCATCAAGGACGGCGCTGCCAAGCTCGACAAGAACGGCGCCTGGCGCCAGCTGGTCGAAGACGGTCTGGCCGCCGAAGACCAGCACAGCAAGCTGACCGACAGCCTCGAAGCCCATGACTGGCTGCACGGTTCGCTCGCCCGTTCGGAAGCGACGATCAACTCGAAGCTCGCTTCGGGCCTGCCGTTCCTCGCCACCGTCGGCGCGACCGCTCCGTTCGTCGGTCTGCTCGGTACCGTTATCGGCATCTACCGCGCGCTGATCGCGATCGGCCTCGCCGGTTCGGCCTCGATCGACAAGGTCGCGGGTCCGGTCGGTGAAGCGCTGATCATGACCGCCATCGGTCTGCTCGTCGCGGTTCCCGCGGTGCTCGCCTACAACTGGCTGCAGGCGCGCAACAAGCGCATCGGCGAACTGCTGAGCGCCTTCTCGACCGACATCCTCGCGAACATCACCTCGAAGGGTGCCGTGAAGCCGAAGATCATCACGAACCCGGCCAAGGGTGCTCCGGCCCGGCCGGCTACCCCGGCGGCTGCGGCTCCGAAGGCCTGAGGCCGAGCCTTAGCTCACGGTGGGGCGGGCTCCGGCATGCGGGCCGCCCGCCCCACTCGCTAGACGAAGTTCGAGAGTAGGATAGTACAATGGCCATTTCGACAGGCGGTGGCGGCCAAGACAGGCCGATGTCCGACATCAACACCACGCCTCTGGTGGACGTGATGCTGGTGCTCCTGATCATCTTCCTCATCGCAGTTCCGGTCACCTTGCAGACGATCGCCAAGCTGAAGATTCCGGTGTTCGAATCCACCGAATCGAAGGACAAGGTCGAGAACCTGCTGCTGACGGTCAGCACGACCGACGACGCGGGGCGCAGCGCCGGCCAGCCGGGATATCAGGGCGCTTCGCGCTCCGGGGAATGCCGGATCTACTTCAACAACATCACGCCGGTCACGTCGCAGGAACTCTACGACAAGGCGTTTGCGCGCCTGAAGACCATCGTCGATGCTGCTGGCGGGATCGATGCAATCCGTACCGATCCGGACAAGATTCCGCAGGTGAACATCCGCGGCGACGTCAACGCGCCGTGGCGCTGCGTTGCCGGCACGATCTACAACATCCAGGCGGCCGGTTATCCGACCGTCGGCTTCATCTCGAACAAGGTCGATCCCAGCGGGGATTGATCGGGTTGCGAGAGGACAAGGAGTAATTCCCCATGGCAATGTCAGGCGGCAAAGACGATGGCTCGCCGATGATGGAGATGAACACGACGCCGTTGATCGACGTCATGCTCGTGCTCCTCATCATGCTCATCTTCACGATCCCGGTCGCGACCCACTCGGTCAACATCGATCTGCCGAGCCCCACCCCCCCGAATACACCGCCGCCGCCGGTCGACCCGATCAAGAACAAGATCGTGCTCACCCCGCAGAATGTCATTCTGTGGAACGGCGCGCCGATCAGCGGGGCCGGGCTCCAGTCGAACCTCGCTCAGTCGCTGACCTTCGCGGTCGAGCCCGAGCTGCAGTTCGAACCCGATCCGCAAGCGCCTTACCAGCTCTCGGCGCAGGTGCTGAATATGATCAAGCAGTCCAAGGTCACCAAGTTCGGCTTCGTCGGCAACGAGAAGTACCGGACCTTCGACAAGGACCGCAGCGGTGTGAACCCGACCAAGCCGGGCTGATCCGGTTCGGAAATACGGGCGGTGCGATGCACGGCCCGGCGGAGAAGGGGCGGATTTTCCGCCCCTTTTTCTTTGCCCGCGCAGCGACTGCCCGGCACTTGCCTTCGATGGTCAATTGTGATGTTATATCATCCTAATCTGCAAAATGGTTTGGGAGAACCGTCATGGCATTTGCATCCGCGAACGATCGTGCCCGCCTGCCGATCGCCGAAATCAACACCACCCCGCTGATCGACGTGATGCTGGTGCTGCTGATCATGCTGATCTTCACCATTCCGATCGCGACCCATTCGCTCGATTTCGACCTTCCGCAGCGCCAGGCCGCGCAGCCGCTCCCGCCAATCCGCCACGACAGCAACAAGATCGTACTGACGGCCGGTGGCACGATCCTCTGGAACGGCAATCCGATCACGATGCCTCAGCTCGACGCCGAACTCGCCGATCTGACGGCGACCCGGCCCGAGCCCGAACTCCAGTTCGAACCGGCCGCCCAGGCGAGCTACGATCTTTCCGCCCATGTGCTGCGCACGATCAAGCTCTCCGGAGCCACGCGTTTCGGCTTTGTCGGGAACGAGCGCTACGGCAGCTTCGGCAAGCAGCTCTAGCCCCTCACGGCGCGTCGAGGGGCTCCGCCCGCATCGCCGCGTCGGCCAAGGTCTCGGCCTCCATCAGCAGTTCGTCGTCGACCGACCCCTGCGGCATCGCCTCGCGCCCGATCATGATCATCACCGGCACCGCAAGCGGGCTGACCCGGTCGAGTTCGACATGGACCAGGTCGGTCTGCGCCCGCTCGAGCACGCCGGCCAGCCGGCCCACATCGGTCAGCCGGCCGCGCGCGTCGGCCCAGGCGGCCTCGATCAGCACATGGTCGGGCTCGTACTTGCGCAGCACGTCGTAGATCAGGTCGGTCGAGAAGGTCACCTGCTTGCCGGTTTTGCGCTTGCCGGGATGCTGGCGCTCGACCAGGCCGCCGATCACCGCCACCTCGCGGAAGGCGCGCCGCAGCAGGTAGGAATTCTGCACCCATTCGACGAATTCGTGCGCCAGGATCTCGGGCGAAAGCAGCGAAGCGGGATCCGTCACCGGCTTCAGCCCCCACACCCCGAGCGAATAGTCGTTGGCGACGAAGCCGCCGGGCATCAACCCCTGCTCCTCCATCCGCCGGGTGATCAGCATCCCAAGCGACTGGTTCGCGGGCCAGCCTTCGAAGGTGTAATAGACCGAATAGAAGCGCTTCTCGTAAGGGAAGCTCTCGACCAGCAGCTTGCCCGGCTCGGGCAGGGTGCTGCGCCAGTCCTGCATCTCGAGCCATTCGCGCACGTCGTCGGGGAACCGCGCCCAGCCCGCCCGATCGGCCAGCATCGCCTGCACCCGCCCTGCCAGATGCGTGGTCATCGCCATGCGCTGCCCCATGTAGGACGGGATCATCGCCGCCTTCTTCGCCGCCCGCACCACCAGGTCGAGGTCTTTGATCTGCTCCACCTCCAGCGCCATGCCGGCGAAGGTGAAACTGTCCCCCGGCGAAAGCTGGGCCGCGAAATTCTCCTCCACCCGCCCGAGCGAGCGCCCGTTCCGAAAGCGCACGTCGAGCATTTCGGAATCGACGATGATCCCGGCATTCATCCGGTGGCGGTGCGCCTGCTCGGGATGCGCGAGGCGCCAGGTGCCGTCCGGATCGCGCACGATCCGCCGGAACTTGTCGTAGGCCTCGAGCGCATAGCCGCCGGTCGCGACGAAATGCAGCACCCGGCGCCACTCGTCTTCGCCGATCGAGCTATAGGCCTGCGACGAGCGGACTTCGCGCAGCAGCACCGCCTCGTCGAACGGCGCCGCACAGGCGCAGGCCATGATGTGCTGGGCGAGCACGTCGAGCCCGCCCGGGCGGAACGTCTCGCCGTCGCGCTGGCCTTCGTCGACCGCCTCTTTCGCCGCGATCGCCTCGAGAAACTCGAAGCGGTTGCCCGGAACCAGGATCGCGCGCGAAGCAAGGTCCAGCCGGTGGTTCGCCCGCCCGATCCGCTGGAGCAGGCGCGACGAGCCCTTCGGCGCGCCCATCTGGACAACGCAGTCTATGTCGCCCCAATCGACCCCCAGATCGAGGCTGGCGGTACAGACAAGCGCTCTAAGGCGGCCTTGCGCCATCGCCCCTTCGACCTTGCGCCTGGCCTCTTTCGAGAGCGACCCGTGGTGAATCCCGATCGGCAGATTGTCGTCGTTCGCCTCCCACAGCTTCTGGAAGATGAATTCGGCCAGGAAGCGGGTGTTGGTGAAGATCAGCGTGACCTTGTTGCGCGCGACCAGCTCGATCAGCTGCGGGATCGCCCAGATCGCGGCATGGCCGCCCCAGGGCACGCGCTCTTCCTGCGGCAACAGGATTTCGACCTCGGCCGGCGCTCCAGGCTCCCCCTCCACCAGTGCGACCGTGTCGATCTCGCCCCAGGGCGCAAGCCAGCCGCGAAACGCCTCCGGATCGGCCAGCGTAGCCGACAGTGCGACCCGCTGCATCGCTGGCGCCACCGCCTGCAGGCGCGACAGGCACAGCGCCAGCAGATCGCCGCGCTTGCCGGTCGCAAAGGCATGAACCTCGTCGATTACCACCCGCTTGAGCGTGGCGAACAATGCAAAGCTATCCTCGTAGCTGAGCAGCAGCGAAAGCGATTCGGGCGTGGTCAGCAGGATATGCGGCGGGCGGGCGCGCTGGCGCTTCTTGCGGTCGCCCGGCGTGTCGCCGCTGCGCGTCTCGATGCGGACCGGCAGACCCATCTCCTCCACCGGAGTAAGCAGGTTGCGTTGCACATCGTGTGCCAGCGCCTTGAGCGGCGAGACGTAGAGCGTGTGCAGCCCGTCGGCCGGCGGCGGCCCGGCCGAGGGCGCGAAATCGGCCAGCGTAGGCAGGAAGCCCGCCAGCGTCTTGCCCGCCCCCGTGTCCGCGACCAGCAGCGCATGCTTCCCGGCCTGCGCCGCGGCGTACATTTCCCGCTGGTGGCGGCGAATCCGCCAGCCGCGGCGGGCAAACCACGCCGCGATCTCGGGCGGCAGCGATGCCGGGCTCGTCACGAGCTCGTCCAAGGCGACACATGTGACAGGTGTGACAGGGTCATAAGCGGAAAATCCGCAGCCTGTGCGAACGATCCTCCGATGCCGAGCCGCAAGTGGGAGTGGGGTATTGGCGAAGGCATGGAACATATGCAGCACAGATGCGCGCTGTAGGAAAGCCTTGCCGCTCGGCCGGCGTTTGAAGCTTGCCCGAACCGGGCCGCTGTCCGATGAATCGACACATGGGGATCGTGCTCGACACCGACCAGCTCACCGGCATCGGGCTTGCGCTGGGCCTGGGCCTGCTGGTGGGCATCCAGCGCGGATGGGCGCTGCGCGGCATGGCGCAAGGCACCCGCTTTGCGGGAATCCGCACTTATGGGCTGCTGGGGCTCGCAGGCGGGATCGCCGGCACGCTCTATCTTCCCGCGCCCGGACCGGCGCTGGTGGTCCTCGCCGCCAGCGCCGCGCTGGTGGTGCTGGGCTATCGCCGCACGAGCGAGGCGGATAACCGGATCAGCGGAACCGGCAGCATCGTTGCGCTGATCACCATCGCGAGCGGCTTCGTCGTCGCCGCGGGCGACCGGCTGATCGGCACCGCGATCGCGGTCTCGGTGGTGCTGCTGCTGTCCTTGCGCGGCAAGCTGCACGGGCTTGTGAGCAGCCTGAGCGAGAGCGAAGTGATGGCGATCGCCCGTTTCGCCGTGATCGCGCTGGTGATCCTGCCCCTGCTGCCCGACCGCGGATACGGCCCGTACCTGGCCTGGAACCCGCGCCAGCTATGGACGGTGGTAGTGCTGGTTTCGGGCTTTTCCTTCGCCGGCTATTTCGGCGCGCGGCTGCTGGGGCCGGCGCGCGGCATCCTGGCGACCGCAGCCGCCGGATCGATGGTCTCGTCCACTGCAGTCACCGCATCGGTCGCCAACCGGATGAAGCAGGACACGTCCGAACCCGCCGTGCTCGCCGCCGCGATCAGCATCGCTTCGGCGGTGATGTTCTGCCGGGTCTTGCTGCTGGTGGCGCTGCTCGCGCCCTTCGCGCTCGAAGCCTTCGCGCGGCTGGTCGCGGCAGGGATGGCGGTGAGTCTCGCCACTTCGGCCTGGTTCCTCCACCGCGCGCCCCGCGGGGAAGCGCATCCCCGCCAGGACATGCCGGTGCGCAACCCGTTCGACCTCGGGCCGGCGATCCTGCTCACCGCGCTGGTCATGGTCTTTACCCTGGCGGCGCGCTGGGTGCTTGCGCAATACGGCGATCGCGGACTCGCCGCGGTGCTCGCCATTTCGGGAACAATAGACGTCGATTCGGCGATCATCACCATGGGCAGCCTGCCCGGCGGCACGCTGACGCCGGAAGTCGCCGGATCGGTGCTCGCGGTCCCGGTCACGCTCAACACGCTGTTCAAGGCCGGCATCTCGCTCAGCGTCGCGCGAACGAAGGGCTGGAACGGAGCCTGGCCGCTGCTGCTGGCGGCCGGCGCCGTCGTGATCTCCTGGGCGGTGTTCGGCTAGGCTAGTGCCCAGCCTGCTCCCCGCGCTCGAGCCCCGAAAGCTCGAGCTGCTCGTCGATCTGCGCGACCAGCCGCGCGAGCCCTTCCTCGGTTTCGCTTTCCGCGCGCGCGACCAGCACGTCCTGCGTGTTCGAAGCGCGCAGCAGCCACCAGCCGTCGGGCGTGTTGACCCGCACGCCGTCGGTCGCGTCGACCTCCGCGCCGCTCGCCGAAAGCCGTTCGCGGACCTCATCGACGGCCGCGAACTTGCGGCTCTCGTCGACCTGGAAGCGCAGCTCGGGCGTGTTGACCAGCGCCGGCATGGCCCCGCGCAATTCGGTGACCGAGCGGCCCAGCCGCGCGGAAGCCGCGAGCAGGCGGACCCCGGCGTAGAGCGCATCGTCGAAGCCGTAGAACTGGTGCGCGAAGAAGATATGCCCACTCATCTCGCCCGCGAGCGGCGAGCCGACTTCCTTCATTTTGGACTTGATCAGGCTGTGCCCGGTCTTCCACATCAGCGGTTTGCCGCCGTGTGCGGCGACGCTGTCGTACAGCGCGCGGCTGGCCTTAACATCGGCGATAATCGTGGCCCCCGGCTCCATTGCGAGGAGGTCTTCCGCGTAGATCGCCAGCAGCTGGTCGCCCCAGATCACCCGGCCGAGGCCGTCGATCGCGCCGATCCGGTCGCCGTCGCCGTCGAAAGCTATTCCGAAATCGAGCCGCTTGTCGGCGACCAGCGCCTTCAGATCCGCCAGATTCGCCTCGACCGTGGGATCGGGATGATGGTTCGGAAAATTGCCGTCGACTTCGGTGTACAGCAGGTGATGCTCGCCCGGGAGCTTCGCGGCGAGCTTTTCGAGCGCCGGGCCGGCGGCGCCGTTGCCGGCATCCCAGCCGATCCGCAACCCGTCGAGCTTCGCGCGATCGATCCCGTCGAGTCCCTGAACGAGGCGCGCGACATAGGCATCGAGAATATCGCGCTGCTCGACCGAGCCGGTTCCGTCGGCCCAGGCGCCCTCCGCGGCCAGCGCGCCAAGCGCCTGAATGTCCGCCCCGAAGAACGGACGACCCTGAAGGACCATCTTGAAGCCGTTGTAATTGGCGGGATTGTGGCTGCCGGTTATCTGTATGCCGCCATCCACGTCCTCGGCTGAGGCTTCGGCGTAATAGAGCATCGGGGTCGGGCCCA
Source organism: Novosphingobium sp. (assembly GCA_017744735.1). Classification (GTDB taxonomy): domain Bacteria; phylum Pseudomonadota; class Alphaproteobacteria; order Sphingomonadales; family Sphingomonadaceae; genus Andeanibacterium. The sequence continues at coordinate 101,821 of JAGIAR010000008.1, forward strand.
TGCCGATCCGCACCACGTCGCAGCCGCTCGCGGTCAGCCCTTCGACCAGCGCGTGTTCGAGCATCGGCGAGCTGGTGCGCCCATCGTAGCCGACCGCGACCCGGGTGCCGCCCGCGCGCCGCAGGATCGTGGCGAAAGCGCGCCCGATCGCGCGGGCATCCTCCACGCCAAGGGTTTCGCCGATGATTCCGCGGATGTCGTATTCGCGCAGCACGGTGGGATGGAATTGATGGCTCATAGTTCCGGTAACTCAGTTGCCGTCGGGAAGTTCATCGAGAAGCAGATCGCGCGCGGCATTTGCCTCGTGGACCAGCGAATTGGTGCCGCCGCGATCGGGATGGACGACCGCGATCAGCTTGCGGTGCGCGTCGAGGATTTCCGCCCGACCGGCCCCGGCGGGGACCGCCAGCAGCTTGCGCGCCCGGAACACGGCCTGGGCGCGGGTCGGCGGCGGCCGGAGGAAATCCCACGGCCAGCGACCGAGGAAATATTTGCAGCCGAACGAAAGCACCGCTGCGAAAAACAGCAGGCGCATCATCCGCGGGTGGTCTCCAGCGCCGCGGCGGCGGGCTTCGCGGGCGCGCGGCGCGGCAGGTTCAGCCCGGCGATCAGCGAGCGCACCTCCTGCCGCGCGACCAGATGGCTGGTGCCCAGTTCGCCGAGCTGGCCCTTGTCGAGCAGGGTCAAACCCGAAGGGAACAGCTCGCGGTAGATCACGCGTTCGGAGAGGCCCTGCGCGATGCGGAAGCCGACCCGCTTCGACAGCTCGCCCAGTGCGTCGTCGATGCGCTTCTGGTTGCGCGCCTCGACATGCTGGGTGCGGTTGCGCACCACCACCCAGTCCATTTCGCGACGCTGCTCCTTGATCGTCGTCATCGCGCGTTTCTTGCGCGCTTCCCAGATCAGCTCGGCATAGAAGCTCAGCCGCTTGACCTTGAAAGTTTCCGCATCGACCTGACCGATCAGGTCGAAATCGACGAAGCTGTCGTTGAGCGGTGTGATCAGCGTGTCGGCCGCGGTCGCAACGTGCCGCGCGAAGAGATCGTCGCGCCCCGGCGTGTCGAAGATCAGGAAGTCGCAGCCTTCGGCCAGCTCTTCGGCGAGCCGGTCGAGCTCTTCCACCGTCTCCCCGGTAAATACGCCGAAGCGCGCGCCGGGCAGCTGAATGCCGCGCCGGCGTTCGGTCTCGCCGCGGTTTTCCAGATAGCGGAACATCGTGCGCTGACGCGGATCGAGATCGAGCGCGGCGACCCGGGCGCCCTGATAGGCGAGCGCGACCGCGACATGGACCGCGGTGGTCGATTTGCCGGTCCCGCCCTTTTCATTGGCGAAGACGATACGGTGCGGGCCGCTTGGGGGGGTCTGGGACACGGTTCACTCATTCCTGCAATGCGACGCTGCGACGCGTCGGGACTTTCTATCCCAAGCGATCGTGACCGCGCAATTGCGCCGGGGGTGGCGGCCCACAGTCATGATGCGCGAATCGCGACCGCATATATCGGCGCTTGTCCCCCCGGTTTCGGCGGCGTAAAATCGCGCCAGGGAAGCAGCGGGCCTGGTGCAGCGGCGACGACAAGCCGCGGCGGGCGAGTTTCATGGAGGGTTTTCCCAATGAAGAAGTCTATTTCCGCCGCGCTCGTGGCGGCGCTGGCGGTCACGGCCGCCCCGGCAACGGCCAAGGAAAGCAAGTCGTCCGGCCGCCAGGACCAGGAACGCGGCACCGCGGAAATCCCGCACTGCGCGCGCAAGCTGGGCACGATCGCGATCGTCGAGCCGGACAACCAGTGGTGGCGCGAATACAACCTCGGCAGCCCCGAGGCGATCATCAAGGTGTTCGTGCAGCAATCGGGCTGCTTCGGCCTGGTCAACCGCGGCGGCGGAATGCAGAGCCGCGCGATGGAGCGCGCGCTCGCCGATAGCGGCGAGCTGCAGTCGGGCTCCAACCTCGGCAAGGGCCAGGTCAAGGCGGCGGATTATTTCATCGAGCCCGATATCGTGAGCGCGAATTCCAATTCCGGCGGCAGCAATGTCGGCGGGGCGCTGGGCGGGTTGTTCGGCGGCACGATCGGCGCGATCGCCGGCGGCATTTCGGTCAAGAAGGGCGAGGCCAACGTCACGCTCTCGCTGATGGATACGCGCACCACCGAAGAGATCGTGGCCGAGGGCTATCGCCGCAAGTCGGACCTCAGCTGGGGTGGCGGCGGCGGCGTCTTCACCGGCGGGTTCCTGGGTGCCGCCGGCGGCGGCTCGTACCAGAACACCGCGATCGGCCAGATCATCGTGCTCGCCTATCTCGACGCCTATATCAAGCTGGTCGGGCAGCTCGGCGGGCTGCCGGAAAATGCCGCGGAGGCCGCGCCGCTGGCGCAGTAGGCCGGAGGTTTCCGGACACGCAATGCCGGGGCGGGGCCGCGAGGCTCCGCCCTCTTGCTTTATCGGGCGGCGCGCGGGAAGAACGCGCGATGCGAACCGTCACCACTCTTGCCGAATTGCGCGAGGCCGTCTCCACGCTCCGCCGCGCGGGCCCGGTCGCGCTGGTCCCGACCATGGGCGCGCTGCACGAGGGGCATCTTGCCCTGATGCGCCGCGCGGCCGAGCTCGCGCCCAACGTGGTCGCCTCGATCTTCGTCAATCCGGCGCAGTTCGGCCCGAACGAGGATCTCGCGAAATATCCGCGCCAGCTCGCGCAGGACAAGGCGCTGCTCGAAGCCGAGGGGGTCGCGCTGCTGTGGGCGCCCACGGTCGATCAGGTCTATCCCGAAGGGTTCGCCACCAGCGTATCGGTAAAGGGCGTCAGCGACGGGCTCGAGGGGCACTGGCGGCCGGGGCATTTTGCCGGCGTCGCCACGGTCGTCGCCAAATTGTTCAACCAGGTTCAGCCCGATTTCGCGGTGTTCGGCGAGAAGGACTGGCAGCAGCTCGCGGTGATCCGGCGGATGGCGCGCGATCTGGACCTGACCCTGCCCGACGTATCCCGGATCGTGGGGCTCGAGACCGTGCGCGAGACCGACGGGCTCGCGATGTCGAGCCGCAACCGCTACCTTTCGGCGGAGGAGCGGGCGGCGGCGGCCATGCTCCCGCGCGCGACGCGGGCGGCGATAGTGGCGATCGGCGCCGGGCGCGATGTGGCTGCGGCGCTGGAAGAGCTCGAACGGACGCTGCTCGGCGCGGGCTTCGCCTCGGTCGATTACGCGACCCTGGCCGATGCGGCGAGCCTCGAGCCGCTGACCGAGCGGCAGCCGGAGCCGATGCGGCTGCTGGTGGCGGCACGGATCGGCGGCACGCGGCTGATCGACAACATGCCGGTGGGACAGAGCGCGTGACCGAAGAGGACTTCCGCCGCTATGTCGCTGCGTTCAACGCCAACGAATTCGACGGCTTCGGGCATTTCTACGCCGAGGACGTGGTGTTCGAGCTCGGCGCGATGAAGCGCATCGTCGGGCGCGAGAACATCCTTGCCTTCTACCGCGAGGTGAAGGCGCATATCGTCGAGGTGGTGACTCCGCTCGACGTGGTCGTGGCCCCGGCGAGAATCGCGATGCATTGCCGGACCACCTTCGAGACCTTCAAGGACTGGCCGGACTTCGAGATCTGGCCGACGCGGGCCGGTGACCGCCGGGAAGTCGAGACGATCGCCCTCTACGAAGTTGCCGGCGATCGCTTCACCCATATCCGGGGCGCGCGCTTCAAGCCCTGACCCCGTCCATCCGCGACCGGCGCGGTTGCGCCGAGATATGAAGTTAAACTTTACAGTTTTGCTTTGTAGTTCTACCTGCCGCGCATGGCTGAGTCGCAACAGCAGATATCGACCGCGGAATTGGCCCAGGTGCTGCGTTCCTTCGTGCGCGCGCTGCGCCGGCGATTGCGCGAGCAGGCCGACGTCGGCGATCTGACGCCGTCGCAGATGGACACGATCCTGCGGCTGGAAGCCGGGCCTTCGACCACCTCGGCACTGGCCCGGGCAGCGGGGATTCGCCCCCAATCGATGGGTGCGATCGTGGCCGCGCTCGATGCGGCAGGCATGGTGCGCGGCGCGCCCGATCCGGCCGACGGACGGCAGACGCTGCTGTCGCTGACCTGGCAATGCGAAAGCTGGCTGGCCGAGACCCGCGCGGTGCGCGACGACTGGCTGAGCCGGACGCTCGACGAACGGCTTTCTCCCGCCGAACGCGCGCAGATCGAAGCGGCGATGCCGCTGCTGATGCGGCTGGTCGCGGAGCGAATACCCACATGAAACCGAAGTCTGCCAGGAGCCCGCTATGCCGGTGACCACCCTCGATCCGAACACCGCGCTGATCGTGATCGATCTGCAGAAGGGCATCGCGGGCATGGTGCCCGAGGCGACGCTGACGGAGTTGATCGCGCATAATCGCGCGCTGCTGCGGGCGTTTCGCGCACACGGCCTGCCGGTGGTGCTGGTCAATGTCGACGGTCTTGCGCCGGGGCGGACCGAAGGCCCGGCGCGGGCGCCGAGCTTCCCGCCCGAATTCGTCGAACTGCTCGAAGAGCTGGAACCGCAGCCCGATGACATTCGGGTGACCAAGCGCACCTGGGGCGCCTTCGCCAGCACCGATCTCGACGCCCGGCTGACCGCACTCGGCGTGACCCAGGTGGTGGTGACCGGCGTATCGACCTCGCACGGCGTCGAATCGACCGCGCGGCAGGCCTATGAAGCCGGGTACAACGTTACCGTCGCGATCGATGCGGTTGCCGACATGAGCGACGAGGCGCACCGCCACAGCATCGGCCATCTGTTCCCGCGGCTGGGCGAAACCGGCACTACTCGGGAAATCGTCGACCTACTCGATGGGAGTCCTGCGTGATGGGTGCGGGTCACTTGCTCGCCTGTTTCTTCGGCGGAGCCTTTCTCATCAATGCGCTGCCTCATCTGGTCGCGGGGACGATGGGCCGCGCATTCCAGAGCCCCTTCGCCAGCCCGCCGGGCAAGGGCCTGTCTTCGGCGACGGTCAACGTGGTGTGGGGCTGCGCCAATCTCGTGATGTTCTATTGGCTCACCTTCAAGGCGGCTGCGATCGACCCGGACCGCGTTGGCGATGTCGTCGTATTCGGGCTTGGCGTGCTGGTGCTGGGTGCGTTCCTCGCACGCTGCTTCGGTCCGCTGCATGGGGGCGACCTGCGCGAACGCCCGTGAACCTGCTGGTCGCCGACTATTTCCGTTCGCTGAAGAGCCGCAACTACCGCCTGTGGGCGGCCGGCGCGCTGGTGTCGAACATCGGCACCTGGATGCAGCGCGTGGCGCAGGACTGGCTGGTGCTGACCCAGCTGACCCAGCACAGCGCCTCCGCCGTCGGCATCGTGATGGCGCTGCAATTCGGCCCGCAACTACTGTTCCTGCCCTGGACCGGCTTTGCGGCCGATCACTTCGATCAGCGCAAGCTGCTGATGGCGACCCAGGCCAGCATGGGCTTGCTCGCGCTCGCACTGGGCCTGCTGACCGTAACCGGCGCGGTGCAGCTGTGGCAGGTTTACCTCTTCGCCTTCCTCTCCGGCACTGCCGCGGCCTTCGACGCGCCGGTACGCCAGATCTTCGTCGCCGCGCTGGTCGGCGACCGCGACCTGCCCAACGCGGTCGCGATCAATTCCAGCTCGTTCAACGGCGCGCGGATGATCGGCCCCGCCGTCGCCGGCCTGTCGATCGCGGCGATCGGGACCGGCTGGGCCTTCATCGCCAACGGGCTGTCCTTCGCCGCAGTGCTGGGCTCGCTCTGGCTGTTGCGGGTGGACGAGCTCCATCCGGTTGCGCGCGCCGCGCGGCACAAGGGCAGTTTCCTGGAAGGCTTCCGCTACGTCTGGGGGCGGCCCGACCTGCGGACGATCCTGGTGATGCTGTTCCTGATCGGCACCTTCGGGCTCAATTTCCCGATCTTCATCTCCACCATGGCGGTAAAGGTGTTCCACAGCGATGCGCGCGGCTTCGGGCTGCTATCCTCGATGATGGCGGTGGGGACGCTCTCGGGCGCGCTGATCGCGGTGGGGCGCAAGCGGTTCGACTTTCGCCCGCTGGTGGCGGGCGCCGGCCTGTTCGGGATCGGCTGCGCGCTGGCCGCGATCGCCCCCGGCTACTGGTTTTTCGCCGCCGCGCTGGTGATCACCGGCAGCGCCGCGCTGACCTTCACCAATGCGACCAACACGGTGATGCAATTGTCGACCGAGCCGGCGATGCGCGGGCGGGTGATGGCGATCCGGCTCGGCATCGCGCTCGGCTGCACTCCGCTCGGCTCGCCGATCGTGGGCTGGGTGGCGGATCACTATGGTCCGCGCTGGGCGCTGGGGATCGCCGCCGCCTCGGGCTTTGCCGCGGCCGGGGTCGCTATACTCTATCTGCTGCGGCGGCTGGAGCGGGTAGCGGGAATCGAACCCGCCTAGCTAGCTTGGAAGGCTAGTGCATTACCACTATGCTATACCCGCAGCGGCGGCCTCCCTGCCATCGCGGGGCGCCCCGCGTCAATCGCCTTCGAACGCCATCAGGGACTCGACCGCGATCCCGTTCGCCTCGAGCAGCTTGGTACCGCCGAGATCGGGCAGGTCGATCACGAACAGCGCACGATCGACCACCGCGCCCGCCTGGCGCAGCAATTGCGCCGCCGCAAGCGCGGTGCCGCCGGTGGCGATCAGATCGTCGACGATGATCACCCGCTCGCCGGGGCGGATCAGGGTCGGGTCGATTTCGAGCCGGGCGTGGCCGTATTCGAGCGCATAATCGATCCCGATCGTCGCGACCGGAAGCTTGCCAGCCTTGCGCACCGGCACGAAGCCCAGCATCAGCAGCGAGGCGACCGCCGCGCCGAAGATGAAGCCGCGCGCCTCGAGCCCGGCGATCGCCCCGCAGCCGACCGCATTGGCCCGCCCCGCAATCAGTTCGACCGCTGCGGTGAGGCCCTTTCCGTCCGCCAGCAGGGTGGTGATGTCGCGGAACATGATCCCCTGCTTGGGGAAATCGGGCACCGTGCGGATCAGCGCCTTGAGATCGTCTGCAGTCATCGGAGTCCCTCCAAACAAAACGCCCCTCGCGTCGGATCGACGGAGGGGCGCCTTGAAACTATGCCGGAAGCCTCAGTGCTTCTTGTCGGCCCAGACGTTGCGATAGGCGCAGTAGCCGAGCCCAGTCGCGAAGAACAGGAACAGGATGAACCACCACCCGGTCTGGTGCCGCTTTTCGAGGTTCGGCTCGGCGGTCCAGACGAGGAACGCGGCAACGTCCTTCGCTTCGCTGTCGAGATCGTTCGGCGAACCGTCGGCGAAGGTCACCGTGCCGTTGGCGAGCGGCGGCGGCATCGCGAGGTTGAGGTTCGCGAAGTAGGGATTGAAGTGCAGGCCCTGCGGGGTCTTGGCATCCGGGAACAGCTTGAGCAGCTCCTGGCCCTTGTCGTTCTTGTAGCCGTCCTGGCTCGCGAACCCGGTCATCAGCGAATAGATATAGGCCGGGCCTTCGTGGCGGGCCTTGGCCATCAGCGAGAGATCCGGCGGAACCGCATTGTTGTTCGCCGCGCGCGCCGCCGTGTCGTTGGCGAAGGGCGAGGGGAAATAGTCGGTCGGCAGGCCGGGGCGCATGTTCGCCTCGCCGGTGTTCGGGTCGATCCCCGGAACCTGCCAGCTGGCGGCTTCCGCCTTCACCTGGTCGGGCGTGTAGCCGAGCTCCTCGAGATCGCGGAAAGCGACATATTTGAGCGAGTGGCAGGCTTTGCAGACTTCCTTGTAGATCTGGTAGCCGCGCTGGACCTGCGGACGGTCGAAGGTCCCGGCCCAGCCGTCGCTCTGCAGCTTCAGCTCCTTGGGCGCGCGGTGGAACAGCTTCTCGGCGGTCGGCTGCGCGGGCTCGGTGATCGCGTTGTAGGCGCCGCTCACGAAGGCGGCGAGCACCGACAGCGCGAAGAACAGGCCGATGACGGGGGCGATGAGGCGGTACATCATGTTCGTTTCCCTCTCTTCGCTCTATCAGCTCTTCGCCGCCAGCTTGGCCGCGTCATCCGCACCGAGCACCGCTTCGGTGATCGAGAAGGGCAGCGGCTTCGGCCGTTCCATCGCCGCGATCAGCGGCAGGAGGACGAGGAAGTGGAGGAAGTAATAGGCGGTCGCGATCTGGCTGATCATCACATAGGGCTCTTCGGCCGGCGCGCCGCCGCAGTAGAACAGCACCGCCATGTCGACGATCAGGGCCCCGAAGAACCATTTGAACATCGGGCGGTACTTGCCCGAGCGGACCGGCGAATTGTCGAGCCACGGCAGGAAGAACCACACCAGGATCGCGCCGAACATCGCCATCACGCCCATCAGCTTGGCAGGGATGAAGAAGATGTCGAAGGTGAAGGCGCGCAGGATCGCGTAGAACGGCCAGAAGTACCATTCGGGCACGATGTGCGCCGGGGTCGAGAGCGGGTTCGCCGGAATGTAGTTGTCCGGGTGGCCGAACTGGTTCGGCATGAAGAACACCACGGTGCAGTAGATGATCAGGAACACCCCGAGGCCCCAGCCGTCCTTGGCCGTGTAATAGGGGTGGAACGGCACGGTGTCGCTTTCGCTCTTCACTTCCACGCCGGTCGGGTTCGACGAGCCCGGAATGTGCAGCGCCCAGATGTGCAGGATCACCACGCCGGCAATCACGAAGGGCAGCAGGAAGTGCAGCGAGAAGAAGCGGTTGAGCGCGGCATCGTCCGGCGCGAAACCGCCGAGCAGCCAGTGTTGCAGGCCTTCGCCGACCACCGGGATCGCACCGAACAGGCCGGTGATGACCTTGGCGCCCCAGAAGCTCATCTGGCCCCAGGGAAGCACGTAGCCCATGAAGCCGGTTGCCATCATCAGCAGGAAGATCACCACGCCGAGCAGCCACACCATCTCGCGCGGGGCCTTGTACGAACCGTAGAAGAAGCCGCGGAAGATATGGACATAGATCACCGCGAAGAACGCGCTGGCGCCGTTGGCATGCGCATAGCGCAGCATCCAGCCCCAGTTGACGTCGCGCATGATGTGCTCGGTCGAGGCGAAGGCGACGGTGGAATTGGGCGCGTAATGCATCGCCAGCACCACGCCGGTGACGATCTGCAGCACGAGGCAGAAGCCCGCGAGCACGCCGAAGTTCCAGAAATAGTTGAGGTTGCGCGGGACCGGGTAGCCGGCGCCGATCGCATTGTAGACGAGGCGCGGGAGCGGCAGCTTCTCGTCCATCCACTTCATCAGCGGATTGGTGGGATTGTAGTGGTTCGCCCAGGGAAAGCTCATGGTTTCTCTCTTTCGCCTCAGCCGACCTTCACGACGGTGTCGGAGGTGAATTCATATACGGGCACTTCGAGGTTCTTCGGTGCCGGGCCTTTGCGGATGCGCGCCGCGGTGTCGTAGGTCGAACCGTGGCAGGGGCAGAAATAGCCGCCGAACTCGCCCTTGATCTCACCCTCGCCGGCGCCCAGCGGCACGCAGCCGAGATGGGTGCACACGCCCATGGTGATGAGCCAGTTTTCCTTGCCCTTCTTGTTCTTCTCGGCCTCGACCGTCCGCTCGTCGAGCGTCTGCGGATCGCGCAGCGTCGAGATGTCGACCGCATTGGCCTCGGCGATCTCGACCTGGGTCAGGTTGCGCACGAACAGCGGCTGCTTGCGGAAGATCGCCTTGATCGCCTGGCCCGGCTCGATCTTGCTGATGTCGATTTCGGTCGAGCTTTCGGCGAGCACGTCCTTCGACGGCGCCATCTGGCTGATCAGCGGATAGAGCAGGGTGATCCCGCCCACGCCGGCGGCGCTGACGGCCGCGATATTGATGAAGTCCCGGCGCCGGACGCCTTCACCTTCCGAACCGGCGATATGGGCCGGATCTGCGGTGCCAGTCGTATCTGCCATCAACTCTGCCTTGACTGTGGGCGACCGGATGGCCGGCCCAGGAAAACCAACGATAGTCGCGCGTCCAGGAACCCCCGTCGCAAGGCCCGCACGCAGGTCTTGCGCCTGCTGCCGATACCCGACTTGGCCGGGCTGATAGACGAGAGGCAAGCCTATGCCAACAGGCATTTTGGGGGATTTTCAGGCGCTTTTGCGAGCGATTCGCAGCTAGCCCGGATGCGCCAGTCCGATGAGCGAGAACTGGCGCCCGTAATTCGGTTCGCCCAAGTGGGTCGCGCGGCGGAAAGAGTAGAATCGGGCCTGGTCGGCATAGGTGTCGAGCGAGAGCCCGGCGACCGCCCCGACCCCGGCCCGTTCGAGCCGCGCGGCGACATAGGCTTCGAGATCGAACTGGAAATGGCCGGGCCGGCCGGGCGCGAAGAAGCGCTCGTCCGCCGGGTCGAACTGCGCGCGGAAATCCTCGCCGACCTCGTAGCTGGCCTGGGCGATCGCCGGGCCGATCGCGGCGACCACGCGCTCGCGGCGGGCGCCGAGCGCCTCCATCGCGGCCAGCGTCGCCTCGCCCACGCCGCCATGCGCTCCGCGCCAACCGGCATGGGCCGCACCGATCACGCCGGCGGCATGGTCGGCGAACAGGATCGGCGCGCAATCGGCGGTAACGATCCCGATCACGGTTCCCGACCGGGCCGTCACCAGCGCATCGGCGGTCGGGCGATGCGAATCGTCCCACGGCTCGTCCACCGTCGCGCAGATTGCCGAGTGGATTTGGTGGACCGCGACCAGCGGCGCGCCCGGCAGCACCGCCGCGCCCGCCCGCCGGCGGTTCTCGGCGACGGCGGCGGGATCGTCGCCCGCGCCGAAGCCGACGTTGAGCCCGGCGACCAGCCCGGTCGAGACCCCGCCGCGCCGGCCGAGGAAGCCGTGCGGGATCGCCCCGAGTGCCGGGGACCGGATGACTTCGACCGGTTCAGCCAAGGCTCTTGGTCACTTGCTCGAACGTGTCGGCCGAGAGTTTCGGCGTGGCCGCGATCCGCTCGAGCTCGCCGCGCATCAGCGCCGCGCGGCCCGGCTCGATCCGTCGCCAGCGCCCGAGCTGCGGCACGAACCGCGCCGCGGTCTGCGCATTGATCGGATCGAGCGCGAGGATCAGATCTGCGATCATCCGGTAGCCCCCGCCGTCCGCTGCGTGGAACGCATGCGGATTGGCCGCGAAACCCATGTAGAGCGCGCGGACCCGGTTGGGGTTGCGGATCGTGAAATCCGGATGCCGCGCCAGTTCCTGCACCTGCCGCAGCGCATCGGGGTGCAGCGACTGCGCCTGGAGCGAGAACCACTTGTCGATCACCAGCGCGTTGCCGGCGTAGCGATCGTGGAAATCGGCGAGCAGTTCCTGCCGCAGCGGCGTTTCCAGCCCGGCCAGCACCATCAGCGCACCCTGCCGGTCGGTCATGTTGTCGGCCTTGCGGTATTGCGCGGCGGCAAGCGGCGCCGCGGTGGCGGGATCGGCGGCGGCGAGATAGACCAGTGCCTGAGTCTTCGCCTTGCGCGCCCCGCGCGCCTCGGCCGAGAGCGAATAGGGCACGGCGGAGGTGCGCTCGTGCAGCTCCAGCATCTGTTCGCGCAGCACCTTGCCGAGCCAGCTCTTGAGCCCTTCGCGCTCGGCATGGATCGCGGCCGGATCGCCGACCAGCAGCTGCTCCGAAAGATAGGTCTGGCTCGGCAGCAGCATCAGCTCGCCGCGCATCAGGTCGTCGAGCTTGGCATCGTCGATCACCGCACCGAGCGCCCACTCGATCGCGCCGCGCCCGGCCGCACGATCGGAGTCCGACAGGCCGCCGCTCACCGCCGCGACGAGATGACCGACGATGAGTTCCTGCATCGCCTCGTAGCGCGCGAAGGGATCGTCGTCCTTCGCGGCAAGGAACACGAGGTCGTCGTTGCTCATCGTGCGCTCGATCGAGACCGGAGCGGAGAAGCCACGGTTGATCGACAGGACCGGAGGCTCGGCGAAACCGGCAAAGCTGACGCTCGCTTCAGGCTCGGTCAGGACCACCAGCTCCTCGCCGCGATGCGCCCCGCTCGCGCGGTCGAACAGCGCCAGACGCAGCGGAATCACCATCGGCTGCTTGTCGGGCTGGCCCGGCGTGGGCGGAACGTCCTGCTTCAGCTGCAGGGTCGCCGTGTCCCCGGAATGCTCCATCCGCACCGAGACCTTCGGTGTGCCGGCCTGCGAATACCAGCGGCGGAACTGGGCGAGGTCGAGCCCGGCTCCGTCCTCCATCGCCTTGACGAAGTCCTCACAGGTCGCCGCCTCGCCGTCGTGGCGGCCGAAATAGAGGTCGCTGCCCGCGCGGAAACGTTCGGGCCCTGCCATGGTCCGCATCATGCGGATCACCTCGGCGCCCTTGTTGTAGACCGTCGCGGTGTAGAAGTTCGAGATCTCCTGGTAGGAATCGGGCCGGATCGGGTGCGCGAGCGGCCCCGAATCCTCGGGGAATTGTGCCGCGCGCAGGATCCGCACATCCTCGATCCGCTTGACGCTTTCCGAGCCCATATCCTGGCTGAACAGCTGGTCGCGCAGAACGGTGAAGCCTTCCTTCAAGGAAAGCTGGAACCAGTCGCGGCAGGTCACGCGGTTGCCCGACCAGTTGTGGAAATATTCATGGCCGATCACGCCTTCGATGCCGTCGTAATCGGCATCGGTCGCGGTCTCCGGATCGGCGAGGACGTAGCGCGTGTTGAACACGTTGAGCCCCTTGTTCTCCATCGCGCCCATGTTGAAGTCCGACACGGCGACGATGTTGAACACATCGAGGTCGTATTCGCGGCCGAACACCTCCTCGTCCCATTTCATGCTGTGCTTGAGCGACTGCATCGCGTGATCGGTGCGTTCGAGATCGCCCTCACGCACGAAGATGCCCAGCTCGACCTCGCGGCCCGACATGGTGGTAAAGCGGTCGCGATTGACCACCAGGTCGCCGGCGACCAGCGCGAACAGGTAGCAGGGCTTGGGCCAGGGATCGTGCCATTCGGCCCAGTGGGTGCCGTTTGCGCCCTCGCCCGAATTCTCCAGATTGCCGTTCGACAGCAGCACCGGGAACGCCGCCTTGTCCCCGGTCATCCGCACGCGATAGGTCGACAGCACATCGGGCCGGTCGGGGAAGAAGGTGATCCGGCGGAAGCCCTCGGCCTCGCACTGGGTGCAGAGCATGCCGTTCGAGGCGTAGAGGCCCATCAGCTGGGTGTTCGCCGCGGGCGCGACCTCGGTCACAAGCTCGATCCGGTGCTTCTCGCCCGGCAGCGCGATCAGCAGATCCGGCCCGTCCATCCGCCACGAATTGACGGCCTCGCCATCCACGAGAACTTCGAGCGCGGTGAGCCCGTCGCCCTTCAGCCGGATCGTCGGATCGGGGTTCGCCGGGTTGGCGGCCACATCGAGGATCGCATGCACCCGCGTGCGTTCCAGCCCGAGCTCGAAATTCAGCGTGGCTTCGGGCACCAGCCATTCGGGCGGGCGGTAGTCTGCACGGTTGATCGTAACCGGGGCGTGCGGGGTTTCGGCGGCGTCGGCCATTTCGGGATTGGTGACAATATCCATGTCTGTCGCTTTAGGTCCTTTGCGGGGCGAATCCAGAGGATAGAACGCGGGTGGTGAAGCAACTCCTCATCTTCGGACTCGGCTACAGCGCACAACGTATCGCCACGCGTCTGGGCGCACGGGGCTGGCGGATCGATGCGACGGGCAGCGCCGGCAACATTCCTTTCGACGATGCGGAAGCGGCGCTGGCGCGGGCAAGCCATGTCTTCTCGTCGGTCCCGCCGGGAGAGCGCGACCCGGTGCTTGCGCGTTATGGCGCGACGCTCGGCGGCAAATGGCTCGGCTACCTCAGTTCGACCGGCGTTTACGGCGATACCGCCGGCGCCTGGGTCGACGAAAGCGCCCCGACCGGGACCGGCCGGCGCGGCGCACGCAGCGAGGCCGATGCGGCGTGGCTCGCGCTCGGCGCGCGCGTGTTCCGCCTGCCCGGCATCTATGGCCCCGGCCGTAGCGCGCTCGAACGCGTGATCGAGGGCAAGGCGCGGCGGATCGATCTGCCCGGGCAGGTCTTCAGCCGGGTGCATGTCGACGATATCGCGTCGGGCGTGCTCGCCGGGCTCGACGCGCCGCCGGGCGCCTACAATCTCGCCGACGATTATCCGTGCCCACAGAACGCGGTGATCGAGGAGGCCTGCCGCCTGCTGGGCCTTGCGCCGCCGCCGCTGCAGTCGCTCGACGAGGCCGGCCTCAGCCCGCCGGCGCTGGCCTTCTATTCCGAGAACCGCCGGGTCGCGAACGGCAAGGCGAAGCGGGCGCTCGGCTGGGCGCCGGCCTATCCGACCTATCGCGAAGGGTTGCGCGCCCTCATCGCGACCACCAGCCCCGCCAGCGCCAGCACCGCCCCCGCGCCGGCGAGCAGCGACCAGCGGTAGCCCTCGAGCACCGTCGAGAAGCCCATCGCGATGATCGGCACCACCACGCCGTTATAGGCCGCGCGCCCCGGTCCGAGTTCGCGGATGAGCTGGAAGTAGAGCGGGAAGGTCACCACCGAGCCGATCAGTGCGAGATAGGCGACCCCGCCCAGATAGCGCGGATCGAGCGGCAGCACCGGCGGCCCCGAGGTGATCCACGCCAGCGCGAAATCGGCGCAGGCACCCCACAGCATCGCCCAGGCGAGCATCGTCACCATCGGCTGTGCCCGCGCGGTCGGCGAGGCCTGCAGCACGTTGGCGAAGGACGCCACGCCGATCGCGCTGATCGTCAGCGCAATGCCGAGCCCGACCTGGCCGCCGAGCGGGGCGAGCCGCGCTTCGTGGATCAGCAGCAGGACGATGCCCGCCAGCGCGATCGCGGTGCCAGCAAGAAAGCCGCGCGTCGATTTCTGCCGGAACGCAAGCCAGGCGAACAGCGCGTTGGGCACCATCAGCATCGCGAACAACACGGCGACGATGCCCGAGGTGAGATATTGCTCGGCCCGGTACACCAGGTTGAAGTTGCAGCAGAACTGCGAAATGCCGAGCATCAGCGCGACCCGCTGGCCGGTGGCGGTGAGCCGCAAGCCCTCGCCGCGCGCCAGCGCAAGCGCGAACATCCCGGCTGCGGCGAGGGAAAAGCGCCAGGTGACCGACCAGCTCACCGGCACCGCGCCGATCCCGTCCTTGATCGCGAACCAGGTCGAACCCCAGATCAGCGCCACCAGCGCGAAGGGAACGACGACGCCGGGCCGCAGCAGCGGCGGATGGCCGCCGTGGCCGGCGCTCATAGCCCGGCGATCGCCTTGCCGAGGGCGACGGCGTGGTCCTGCGGCGTGTCCCACGCGGCAACCATCCGCGCGGTCGTGTCGTCCCAGTCGTAGAACTGGAAGCCCTGCGCCCGCAGCGCGGCGCGTTCCGGCGCGGCCAGCCTGACGAACACCTCGTTCGCCTCGACCGGATAGAGCAACCGATCCTTCGCCCCCGCCGCGATCTCCGCCGCCGCGGCATTGGCCGCCCGCGCATTGTCGAGCCACAGGTCCCCGTCGATCAGCGCCAGCACCTGCGCCGCGAGGAAGCGGCCCTTCGACTGCAAATGCCCGCCGCGCTTGCGCCGCCAGCGGACCAGATCGGCCTGGGCCGGATCGAACAGGACGAGCGCATCGGCGTCCATCCCGCCGTTCTTGGTGCAACCGAAGCTCAGCACGTCAACCGGGCCGGCAGCCTCGGCGGGCGGACAGCCGAGCGAGGCCACCGCATTGGCGAAGCGCGCGCCGTCCATATGCAGGCCAAGGCCGCGCTCCTTCGCCAGCGTGCCGATCGCGCCGAGTTCGGCAGCGGCATAGGTCAGCCCGTACTCGCTCGCCTGGGTGATCGAGATCGCCTGCGCCGGCACCTGGTGCACCCCGCGGGTGATCCCGCCCAGCACCGCCCCGATTGCGTCGGCGGTCAGCTTCGCACCCGCGCCCTCCGCCAGAAGCAGTTTCGCCCCGTGGGTGTAGAAGCCGGGGGCGCCGCATTCGTCCATCTCGATATGCGCCTCGCGGTGGCAGATCACGCCGCCATGCGGCTGGACCAGCGTGGTCAACGCAAGCGAATTGGCCGCCGTGCCGCTCGACACCCACAGCGCCGCGACGTCGCGCGCGAACAGGCCGGAGAACGCCGCGTCGAGCCGCTGCGACAGCGCATCGTTGTCATAGGGCTTGTCCGGCGCATCGGCGGCCTGCATCGCCGCCCAGACTTTCGGGTGAACCCGCGCCGCATTGTCGGAAAGGAATTGCATGGCCGCGCAATGGACCCCACCTTCCCGCTAGGCAAGACGGAGCAGGCAATGGACGGCGTTACCATCACCCACACGAACCAGGGCGACCACGGCACCTATTACGCCCATGTCGAGGGCAGCCGGTTCATCGGCCGGCTCGAATGGACCCAGAAGGACAATGTGCGGGTGATCGAGCACACGGTCGTCCCGCCCGAGATCGGCGGCCGCGGGGTCGCGGGCGTGCTGCTCGACCGGGTGATCGTCGATGCGCGCGAGCAGGGTTTCAAGATCGGCCCGAAATGCTCCTACGCCGCGCACAAGTTCGCCCAGCATCCCGAATGGGCCGACCTGGTGGGATGATTCGCCGGGGCGCGCCCGTGTTGCGGCGAGCTTCGGAACGGCGCCATGCACTCTCCCGTTGATGGGTCAGTGGCGCGAAAAGGAGGCGCCTTCCCATGACCCAACCGACCCAAGACCTCGTCGCGGAACGCGAACGCGAACGTCGCACCCATGACGAAACCCACCATCTGATCGAATCCAACCGCGTCGATGGCACCGCCGTGTTCGCGACCGACGGCGAACGGATCGGCCATATCGACCACCTCATGATCGGCAAGCGCAACGGCCGCGTCGAATATGCGGTGATGAGCTTCGGCGGATTCCTGGGGCTCGGCCAGAGCTATCATCCGATCCCGTGGGACGCCCTCGACTACGACACCGGGAAGAATGGCTACGTCGTCCAGATCGACAAGTCGAAGCTGCGCGACGCGCCCTATTACGACAGCAAGGGCGCGCCGAGCTGGGACCGCGATTTCGGCGAGCAGGTCTATTCATACTACGGCGTCTATTACTGACGCGCCGCCCCTTCGGGCATTCTCGGGGACCTCGGCAACGGGGTCCCCGTTGCATATGCGGGAAAGGGAAATGGTGCTGCTGGGGAGGATTGAACTCCCGACCTCAGCCTTACCAAGGATGCGCTCTACCACTGAGCTACAGCAGCACACCATTTCCCGCAGCGGGAGTGGCGCAAAAAGGCCGCTCCGGCAGGGGCGCGCTATTGGCGGGGGGCAGCGGGCTTGTCAAGCATTGCCCGGCTGCGGCAGAGGCGGTTTCGCGATGAACGACAACCCGCCCAAACCGACCCGCCCGCCGGCGCGCGAAGAACGGCTCGCCGCGAAGCTGCGCGAGAACCTGCGCCGCCGCAAGGCGCAGGCGCGCGAGCTGGCCAACGAGCCCGGGACCGATTCGCACGCCGCTCTTCCCAAAAAGCCGCCCAGCGTCTAGGGCGCAGCGCTCCCGAAGGGGTCCGAAGGAGCAAAACCCTTGCCGAGCCTTGTCCTAGTCCGCCACGGCCAGAGCCAGTGGAACCTGGAGAACCGTTTCACCGGCTGGTGGGACGTCGACCTGACCGAGAGGGGCGAGGCCGAAGCGCGCGCCGCGGGCGAGCTCCTCGCGGCCAAGGGCCTGCTGCCGACCGTCGCCTTCACCTCGCTCCAGACCCGTGCGATCCGCACGCTGCATCTCGCGCTCGAAGCCTGCGCCCGGGTGTGGATTCCCGAGACCAAGGACTGGCGCCTGAACGAGCGCCATTACGGCGGCCTCACCGGACTCGACAAGGCCGAGACCGCTGCCAAGCACGGCGACGAGCAGGTCAGGATCTGGCGCCGCAGCTTCGACACGCCGCCCCCGCCGATGGAAGCGGGCGGACCCTACGACCTCGCGGCCGATCCGCGCTATGCCGGGATCGCGATTCCTTCGACCGAGAGCCTCAAGGACACGATCGCGCGGGTGCTGCCCTATTACGAGAGCGCGATCGTTCCGGTGCTGCAGGCGGGCGAGACGGTACTGGTCGCCGCGCACGGCAATTCGCTGCGCGCGCTGGTCAAGCATCTGTCGAACATCCCCGACGACCAGATCACCGAGCTTGAGATTCCCACCGGCCAGCCGATCGTCTACGATTTCGACGCGCAGATGGCGCCGGGCGAGCGGCATTACCTGAAGGATCGCTAGGATCATGGGGGCGAAAATCGCGATCGTGATGGGGAGCCAGTCCGACTGGCCGACCATGCGCAATGCGGCGCAGGTGCTCGACGAGCTCGGCGTCGCCTATGAGGCGCGGATCGTCTCCGCGCACCGCACGCCCAAGCGGATGTTCGATTTCGCGCAGAACGCCGCGGCCGAAGGCTTCCAGGTGATCATCGCCGGAGCCGGCGGCGCCGCGCATCTGCCCGGCATGGTCGCCTCGCTGACGCACCTGCCGGTGCTCGGCGTGCCGGTGCAGTCGAAGGCGCTCTCGGGGCAGGACAGCCTGCTGTCGATCGTGCAGATGCCCGCGGGGGTTCCGGTCGGCACGCTGGCGATCGGCGATGCCGGGGCAACCAACGCCGGTATCCTCGCCGCCTCGATCCTGGCGCTGTCCGATGCCGCGCTGGGCGAGCGGCTCAAGGCCTTCCGCGCGGCGAACACCGCAGCGGTCGCGGATACGCCCGCAAGCTGATGCTCCCCCCCGGACGCACGATCGGCATCCTCGGCGGCGGCCAGCTCGGCCGGATGATGGCCGTAGCCGCTGCACAGCTCGGCTACCGCTGCCACATCTATTCGCCCGAGGAGCACAGCGTCGCCGCCGAGGTCAGCGAAGACGCTACCTGCGCCGGCTGGTACGATGCGCGCGAGCTGGCCCGGTTCGCGCGCGGTTGCGACGTGATCACCTGGGAATTCGAGAACGTCCCGGTTGCGCCCCTCGCGCCGATCGCGGCGAAGCTCGCGCCCCATCCGCGCGCGCTGGAAGTGGCGCAGGACCGGCTGTCGGAAAAGCGTTTCGTCGAAAATCTGGGCGGGCGCCCGGCACCTTTCGCCGAAGTCGATTCGGAAGAGGATCTGCAGGCGGCGTTCGAACGGATCGGGCTTCCGGGCATCCTCAAGACCCGCCGCGAAGGCTATGACGGCAAGGGCCAGTGGCGTTTCGAGAGCGAGCGCGATGCCGAGGGACTGACGCTGCACCAGGGCGGCTTCATCTACGAAGGCCTGGTCCATTTCGACGGCGAGTTCTCGGTGATCCTGGTGCGCGGGGCCGATGGCGAAGTGCGCTTCTGGGACAGCGCGCAGAACGTCCACCACGGCGGGATTCTCGCGACCTCGAGCCTGCCCGCGGCGGGCTTCGTCGCCGCGCAGGTGCCCGAGGCGCGGCTGCTCGCGGCGAAAGTCGCCGAGCAGCTCGGCTATGTCGGGGTGCTGGCGCTCGAATTCTTCGCGACGAAAGACGGGCCGGTGTTCAACGAAATGGCCCCCCGGGTCCACAATTCGGGCCACTGGACGATTGAGGGCGCCGAAACCAGCCAGTTCGAAAACCACGTCCGCGCGGTGCTGGGCCTGCCGCTGGGCGATACCGCCACGATCGGCCGCGAGGTCGTGATGACCAATCTGATCGGCGCCGCGGGCAGCGATGCGGCCGCGATCCTCGCCGATCCTTCCGCCCACCTGCATCTCTACGGCAAGGCCGAGGCACGCGAGGGACGCAAGATGGGCCACGTTACCAAGGTGTTCCGATGAGCCGCGAAGTCACTTTCATCGTCGCCCGCGCCCGCGACGGGACGATCGCCGCGAACGGCGACGTGCCGTGGAAGATCTCCGCCGATCTCAAACGGTTCAAGGCGCTGACGATGGGCACCCCGATGATCATGGGGCGCAAGACCTTCGAAAGCCTGCCCGGACGGCTGCCCGGACGGCGGCATATCGTGCTGACCCGCGACCGGGCCTGGCAGGCCGAGGGTGCGGAAGTGGCCCATTCGGTCGAGCAGGCGCTCGAGCTTGCCGGGGACGGCGACATCTCGGTGATCGGCGGCGCCGAGATCTTCGCCTGGTTCGAGGAATATGCGACCCGCTTCGAACTGACCGAGATCCACGAGGACACGCATGGCGACGTGTTCATGCCGCCGCCCGAGCCGCACTGGCTGGAAGTTGCGCGCGAGGAATTCCCCGCCGCCGACGGCTGGCCCGCCTATGCCTTCGTGACGCTGGAGCGGATCGAGCGATGAGGCTGGACCATCGCAGCCGCGTGCCCGACGAGTTGCGCGGCGCGGTGGTGGCGCTCGGCAATTTCGACGGCTTTCACCTCGGCCACCAGGCGGTGGTGCGCGAGGCGGTCGAATGGGCGAAGAGCGAAGGCCGCCCGGCGATCGTCGCGACCTTCGATCCGCATCCGGTGCGCCATTTCGCGCCCCACGTCCCGCCCTTCCGCCTGACCACGCTCGACCAGCGCGAGGAATTGTTCGCCGCGGCCGGGGCCGACGCGATGCTGGTGTTCCATTTCGACCGCGAACTGGCGACCACCACGGCCGCCGATTTCGTCGCCACACTGCTGGCCGACCGGATCGGCGCAGCGGGCGTCGTCACCGGCGAGGATTTCACCTTCGGCAAGGGCCGCGCGGGCAATCGCGACACGCTGGTGACGCTGGGCGCGGCGCACGGGATTTCTGCCCGCGCGGTGCCGCCGGTGATCGAAAGCGGGCTGGTGGTATCGTCCAGCCGTATCCGCGACGCGCTGAAAGCGGGCGATTGCGAGACAGCCACGAGACTGATGACCCGCCCCTTCGCGATTCGCGCCGAGGTCCAGCACGGCGACAAGCGCGGCCGCACGATCGGCTTCCCGACCGCGAACATGGCGCTGGGCAATTATCTGCGCCCGAGATTCGGGATCTACGCGGTGCGCGGCCGCGTGCTCGATAGCGGCGAGGAACTGACCGGCGCAGCCAACCTAGGTATTCGTCCGCAGTTCGACCCGCCGCTCGAGCTGCTGGAGCCGTATTTCTTCGATTTTTCGGGCGATCTCTACGGCCGCGAGGTCGAGGTTTCGCTGATTTCCTTCCTCCGCCCCGAAGCAAGGTTTGCCAGCCTCGACGAACTCGTGGAACAGATGGCGCGCGATTGCGATCAGGCGCGGGGGATTCTCGGATGAAGCTTTGGTTGATGCGCGCCGGCACGTTGCTGGCGGCTGCGTTCCTGGTGCTGACCTTCACCAATGCGAGCTGGCTGGCGGAGATGCCGCGGGGCCATGTGCTGCAGATCGCCCACCGCGCGGTCGCGCCTTACTACGACGCTGCGGCGATCCAGCCGGGCGATTGCCCCGCAACGCAGATCGAAGCGCCGATCCATCCCTATATCGAAGACACGGTCGCCTCCGCCCAGCAGGCGGCGCGCATGGCGGCGGCGCTGGTCGAGATCGACGTGAGCCCCACCGCCGACGGCCACATGGTAGCCTTCCCCGATGCCACGCTCGATTGCCGGACCGAAGGCAAGGGCCCGGTGCGCGCAAAGACGCTGGCCGAGCTGCAGCAGCTCGATGTCGGCTACGGCTATACCGCCGACGGCGGCAAGACCTTCCCGCTGCGCGGTGCCGGGGCAATGCCCGAGATCGGCCGGATCGCGCAGGCGCTGCCCGACACCGCGATCCTGTTCCACTTCGTCTCCGCCGAGCCGGGCGATGCCGACCTGCTGCTCGCCGCGCTGAAGGCGTCCGGACGCGATGTCGCGCTGCGCGGCGACGGCTTCCTCGGCTCGCCCGCGCAGGTCGCGAAGGTCAAGGCGCAGTTCCCCAAGGCCTGGGCTTGGAGCGACGAGAGCGCCGAAGCCTGCAGCAGCGGCTATGTGCTCTACGGCTGGACCGGACTGATGCCTGCAAGCTGCGCCGGCGGGACGATGATCGTCCCGCTCGACCGGCAATGGGAAGTCTGGGGCTGGCCCAACCGCACGATCGAGCGGATGGCCAAGGCCGGCGGGCGGATCGTGGTCTCGGGCCCGCACGCCGCGGTGCGGACTGGGCTGAGCCTTCCGGAGCAGATCGGCGACATCCCCTCGACCTTCAACGGCTATCTGTGGGTCGACGATCTGTGGAACGTCGGGCCGGCGCTCAATTCCTCGATCGACCGCCGCAACGGCCACCAGATCGACATGGCCGAGAAGGCGCTCGCCGCACGGCGGGCCAAGCAATAGGCGGCTTTATCCGCCCGGCGCTTTGCTTTAACGGCGCTCCACGATGAGCGAAAAGCCCGACTATAGAGCCACGGTCTTCCTGCCGAAGACCGATTTCCCGATGAAGGCCGGACTCCCGCAGAAGGAGCCGGGCATTCTCGAGCGCTGGCAGCAGCAGGATCTCTACCGCCAGCTGCGCGAAGCGCGTGCGGGGCGCGAGAAGTTCATCCTGCACGACGGCCCGCCCTATGCGAACGGCGACATGCACATCGGCCATGCGCTGAACCACATCCTGAAAGACATGGTGGTCCGCACCCAGACGCTGCTGGGCAAGGACGCGCCCTACGTTCCGGGCTGGGACTGCCACGGCCTGCCGATCGAATGGAAGGTCGAGGAGGAATACCGCAAGAAGAAGCTCAACAAGGACGAGGTTCCGGCGAAGGAATTCCGCGCCGAATGCCGCGCCTATGCGCAGCACTGGGTGAACACCCAGCGCGAGCAGCTCAAGCGGCTCGGGATCAATGGCGACTGGGACCATCCGTACCTGACGATGGACTTCCAGGCCGAGGCGACGATCGTTTCGGAACTGCTGAAGTTCGCCGAAAGCGGCCAGCTCTATCGCGGCGCCAAGCCGGTGATGTGGAGCCCGGTCGAGAAGACGGCGCTGGCCGAGGCCGAGGTCGAATACGAGGATATCGTCTCGACCCAGATCGACGTGGCGTTCGAGATCACTTCATCGCCGATCAAGGAGCTGGTCGGCGCCTATGCGGTAATCTGGACGACCACCCCGTGGACGATCCCGGTGAACCAGGCTTTGGCCTATGGGCCGGAGGTTGAGTACCTCCTAGTCGGCGATCGAGGCGAACGCCCGATGCTCCTCGCCAAGGAATTGGTGTTGAACGGCGACGTTCTTCATCGGCTTGGGAAAGCTCGCGAGATCGACGTCCTATGGCAAGGCAAAGGCTCCGATCTCGCCGGCACCGTCGCCCGCCACCCGATGCACCACCTCGGCGGCTTCTTCGCCGAGCCGCGCCCGTTCCTCGCGGGCGATTTCGTCACCACCGACAGCGGCACCGGCCTCGTCCATATGGCGCCCGATCACGGCGAGGACGATTTCGAGCTGTGCAAGGCGCACGGGATCGAGCCGAAATTCGTGGTCGAGGCAGACGGCAAGTACCGCGCCGACTGGCTGTGGCTGCCCGGACAGGGATCGGTCATCAATCCGAAGTTCAACGCCCCCGACGGGCCGATCTGCAGCGACCTCAAGGACGCTGGAGGTCTGCTCGCGGCGTCCACAGATTATCGACACAGCTATCCACACAGCTGGCGCTCGAAGGCCAAGGTGATCTTCCGCTGCACCCCGCAGTGGTTCGTGCCGATGGACCGCCCGATCGCGCGGCTGGAGTTCCCTGTAGCTCCGGGCGGAACGATCGAAGGCGCGATCGCGCAGGCGGTTTCGGGCCCGACCGGGTCCCTGCGCGATCTCGCGCTGACCGCGATCGCCGAGACGCGCTTCGTGCCCGAAAAAGGCCGCAACCGCATCGGCGCGATGGTCGAAGGGCGGCCCGACTGGGTGCTCAGCCGCCAGCGCGCCTGGGGCGTGCCGATCACATTGTTCGTCGAGCGCAAGAGCGGCCAGTACCTGGTCGACGAAGAGGTCAACGCCCGGATCATCGCCGCGGTGCGCGAGCAGGGCGTCGATGCCTGGGACGACGAGCATGCGCAGGAGTTGCTCGGGGACAAGTACAAGCTCGAGGATTACGAGCGCATCCCCGACATCCTCGACGTGTGGTTCGATTCGGGCTGCACCCATGTGTTCACGCTGGAGAGCGGGCGCTGGCCCGAGCTGCAATGGCCGGCCGACCTCTATCTGGAGGGCAGCGACCAGCATCGCGGCTGGTTCCAGTCCTCGCTGCTCGAAAGCTGCGCGACCCGCGGCCGCGCGCCTTACAATGCGGTGCTGACCCACGGTTTCACGATGGATTCCAAGGGCATGAAGATGTCCAAGAGCCTCGGCAACACGGTCAGCCCGCTCAAGGTGATGGAGCAATATGGCGCGGACATCATCCGCCTGTGGGCGCTCAGCGTCGACTACACCGAGGATCACCGCATCGGCGACGAGATCCTCAAGGGCGTGGCCGACCAGTACCGCAAGTTGCGCAACACCTTCCGCTACCTGCTCGGCGCGCTCGAAGGCTTCGAGGAAAGCGAGCGGGTGCCGGTCGCAGCGATGCCGGAGCTCGAGCAGTACATGCTCGCGCTGCTGCGCGATCTCGACAACGGCTTGCGGGTCGCGGTCGATAATTTCGACTTCAACAGCTACACGCGGCTGCTGGGCGATTTCTGCAACGAAGACCTCTCGGCCTTCTTCTTCGATATCCGCAAGGACAGCCTCTATTGCGACGCCGCGGACGATCCGAAGCGCCGCGCCTATCGCACGGTGCTGGACACGCTGTTCCACGCGTTGATCCGCTATGCCGCGCCGGTGCTGGTCTATACCGCCGAGGAAGTGTGGCAGAGCCGCTATCCGGATCATGCCAGCGTCCATTTCGCCGAATGGCCCGAGCTGCCCGAGGCGCATGCGGACATGCACAAGTGGCAGAAGATCAGGGAAGTGCGCGCGCATGTCTTTCAAGCACTTGAGAAAGTGCGAGCGGCACGCATCATAGGCTCTTCACTTGAGGCGGCAATTTCATTGACCCTTGAGCCGCCAATGTACGCCTTGAAAGATATTGATTGGGCAGAGATCCTGATCAGCGGGCGGGTTGAACTGTCGCTCATCGACGTAACCAGCCACGTGTCCACATTTAGAGAGGGCGGCGATAAATACACTTCGTGGGAAGGCGCGCGCGTAGACAACATTTCGCTAACCGACCTTCACAAATGCGGGCGCTGCTGGCGGCACCTGCCCGAAGTGGTCGAGGACGGCGATCTCTGTTCACGTTGCGACAATGTTGTCGCCGCCATGGAGACGCCCGCATGAACAGCCTTGCCGCCAATCGCCTGAAGGGCTTCGCGATCGCCGCGATCGTGCTGGTGATCGACCTGTTCGTGAAGGCGATGGTGATGGGTCCACTGGACCTGCGCAACCGGCCCTATGGCCAGATCGAGCTGCTGCCGTTCTTCAACCTGACCTACACCCAGAATTTCGGCGTCTCGCTCGGCATGTTCACCGCCAATTCGGCGGAGATGCGCTGGGCGCTGGTGGCGGTTACCGCCGCGATCGCGATCGTGGTGCTGGTGTGGATGCTCAAGGAACGCCGGCTGGGCGACATCGCGGCGCTGGCGCTGGTGCTGGGCGGCGCGCTCGGCAATATTCGCGACCGCACGCTCTACGGCTTCGTAATCGACTATGCCGATCTCCATTTCGGCGAATGGCGGCCGTTCCTGATCTTCAATATCGCCGACGCGGCGATCAGCATCGGGGTGGTGATAATCCTTGCCCGGGCGCTGTTCCTGCGCGAAAAGCCCGCTCCTGAACTCGAAACCCCTCATGGCGCGCCGAAAACGCCGGCCGCGGAGACCAAGTGATGCGCAAAACCACCCTTTCCGCGATCCTGCTCGTCGGCGGCAGTGCGATGCTCGGCGCGTGCGGCGGCGGCAGCCTGTTCAACCGCGACCGGCCGGACGAATTCGCGGTGCAGCGCCAGGCGCCGCTGGTGGTCCCGCCCGATTTCGCCCTCGTGCCCCCGGCCCCCGGCGCCCCGCGCCCGGCCGATACCACCGCCAGCCAGCAGGCGCTGGATACGATGTTCGGCGGCACCGCGCCGCGCTCGGGCGTCGAGAGCAGCGCGCTCGACAAGGCCGGCGCTGCCGATCCGGGTATCCGCTCGGACGTGGGCGATCCGCAGACCAACACGGTCGACAAGGCCGGGGCGACCCGCGCGATCGTTTCCGCGCCGCAGGGCGACGGGCGCGAGGCGCAGGCGGTGATTCCGCCGGCAGGCGCAACGGCCGCCTCCGGCTCCTGAGGCGATCCTGCGCGCAAGCGGGGGTCCCTGACCATCAACGGCAACGCTGAAGGCGGATGCTTTCGCGCTTGGGGTTCCTGCCTTCGCGGGAACCCACCGGTTCTTGGGCAGACGCGCTGCGCCCTTAAATCTCGTTCGCCGGGTCGTGGGTGGTGAGTGCGCTCACCAGCAATTTGTCGATCCGCCGCCCGTCCATGTCGACCACTTCGAAACGCCAGCCCTGGGCTTCGAAATGCTCGCCTTCCTGCGGCAATTGCTTGAGCACCGACAACACATAGCCGGCCGCGGTCGCATATTCGCGATCTTCGGGGAGCTCGATCGAAAGGCGCGCGGCGAGCTGGTCGGCCGGAAGCGAGCCCGCGACCAGCAGCGAGCCGTCCGCACGCTCGACCAGTTGCGGCGAATCGCCTTCGTCCTGGTGGCTGACGAAGGTGCCGACCAGCGCCATCAGCAAATCCGCCGGGGTCACCACGCCCTCCAGATGACCGTATTCGTCATGTACCATCGCCATGCCGACGCCCGATTGCTGGAGCAGCCGCAGCGCATCCATCGAATCGAGCTGGTCCGGGATCACCTCGGGCTTGATCGCCAGCGCGGCGAGATCGAGCGCCTTGCCCGCCAGCATCGCCGCCTGAACGTCGCGCACCTTGACGATGCCGACGATCTTGTCGACCGAGCCGCCGGCGACCGGCATCAGCGAATGCGGCGATGCTGCGATCTCCGCGCGGATTTCGTCCGGGTCGGCGTCCTTGTCGATCCAGTGGAGCTCGGTCCGCGGGGTCATCATCTCGCGCACCGGGCGGTTGGCGAGTTTCATGATCCCGGCCATGATCGCGCGCTCGTCTTCCTCGATCGCGCCCGATCGGGTCGCATCGGCGAAGATCATCTGCAGTTCTTCCGCAGTCAGTCCGTGCTCGCCGCGGTGGCGTACGCCGATCAGCCGCAGGATCGCGGCCGAAGACGTGTCCAGCACCCACACGAACGGCGCGGCGACCTTGGCGATGAAGGCCATCGGCTGCGACATCAGCACCGCCACCGGCACCGCGATCCGCAGCGCGGCCTGCTTGGGCACCAGTTCGCCAACCACGAGGCTGAAATAGGTGGTCAGCGCGATCACCCCGATGAAGCCCGCTTCCTCGGCATATTGCGCCGGCACGCCCCAGGCGGCGAAGCGTTCGCCCACCGGGCCGCCGAGGCTCGAGCCCGAATAGGCGCCGGCGACGATCCCGACCAGGGTGATGCCGATCTGCACGGTCGAGAGGAACTTGCCCGGCTCGGCCGCAAGCGCCAGCGCGGTGCGCGCGCCCCGGCTGCCGCGCTCGGCCATCAGCCGCAATTGCGCCGGGCGCGCGGAGACGATCGCCAGTTCGGACAGCGAGAACACGCCGTTGACGAGGATCAGGGCGGCGATGATCGCCACATCGTTCCAGGGGAAAGGTGCCACGGCGGATCGCTAGCAGATTGTTCGGGATTGGGGAAAGTCCGCAATCGTATGTCTCAGGAA
This sequence comes from Novosphingobium sp., assembly GCA_017744735.1. Taxonomy (GTDB): domain Bacteria; phylum Pseudomonadota; class Alphaproteobacteria; order Sphingomonadales; family Sphingomonadaceae; genus Andeanibacterium. Next base: position 129,382 of record JAGIAR010000008.1, read on the forward strand.
CGGGCCGCGCGCCGAGCCGTTCATAAACAGGCAAAGGCCCGCCGGGCAGGTTGGGGCCTGCGTTCCCTTGCGGGACGCGAACAAGCAGAAAGGAAGCCGCTCATGAGGAAATCGCGCCTCTTCGTATCGTGTTTCGCCGGGCTGGCGCTGATCTCGGTCAGCGCCTGCGTGACCGATCCCAACACCGGCGAGAAGAAGGTCTCGCGCACGGCGATCGGCGCCGGCGGCGGCGCACTGGCCGGCTATCTGCTCGGCGGGCTGATCGGCGGCAAGACCGGGCGGATCATCGGCGCCGGCGTCGGCGGTATCGCCGGCGGCGCGGTGGGCTACCAGATGGACCGCCAGATCAAGGAGCTGAAGGAGCAGACCTCCGGCTCGGGCGTCGATGTCAGCGAAATCGGCGACGGTCAGGCGATCCTGGTCAACCTCCCCGACGGCGTGACCTTCGCGGTCGATTCGACCACCATCACGCCGAGCTTCCAGGCGACGCTGGACAAGATCGCGAACAGCCTGGTGCAATATCCGGACAGCCTGATCGACGTGATGGGCCACACCGATTCGACCGGCTCGGACGCCTACAACCAGGACCTTTCCAAGCGCCGCGCGGATGCGGTGGCCGATTATCTCGTGCTGCGCGGCGTCAGCCGCGCCCGCATCGCGACGATCGGCTATGGCGAACGCTATCCGGTGGCCGACAACGCGACCGAGGAAGGCCGCGCGCGCAACCGTCGGGTGGAGATCAAGATCACCCCGGTGACGCAGGACGATGTGAACGCCGCGCGTCGCAACTGACCCGGCCGGCGGGACTTCAACGGGAGGGCCGGGCAAGCCCCGGCCCTTTTCACTTGCCCGCGAGTTCCTTGGCCCTCTCCGCCAACCGAGCGATCGCCGCGCGATGGATCGCCGGGGCGGAAACGAGCAGGCCGAAGGCGCGCGGATCCGCCTTGTTATAGGCCAGCGGGGCGCCAAACGCGTCGCCGACGGCGGCCCCGGCCTCGCGCGCGATCAGCGTCGCGGCTGCGATGTCCCATTCATAGCCCCAGCGCAGCGTCGCGACGAGATCGGCCTCGCCCGCGGCGACCATCGCGATCCTGAGCGCGATCGAATTGGGCTTGTCGACCATCACCAGGTCGCGGTCCTCGCGCGGGAGGCTGTCGGCCGGAACCCGCGCGCCGGAGAACTGCGCGCGGGTGCTGGCCTGCAGCGGCGCGCCATTGCGCCATGCGCCCTGGCCGGCGATCCCGAACCACTCCTCGCCCCCTTGCTCCTCCCCCCGGGCGGGCGCGGCGAGCATGCCGATCAAGGGGCGGGCATTGCTGACCAGCGCCACCGACACCGCCCAGCCGTTGCGCCCACGGATAAAATCGCGCGTCCCGTCGATCGGATCGACCAGCCAGCACAGGCCCTTCGCCAGCCGCTCGGGGTGATCGAGCGTTTCTTCCGACAGCCAGCCCGCGGCCGGAAGCAGGGCGCCAAGTTCGCGCCGGAGGAAGGCATCGACCGCGAGATCCGCTTCGCAGACCGGCGACCCCGGCGTTTTCTCCCAGCTTTTCAATGCGTGGCCCGCGCCGGGCCATTGGCCGAGCGCGATCTGTCCGGCCTGGCGGACGATCTGTTCGAAGCGTTCACGGTCGATCATTTGCTGCAATGCAAACTGGCCGGGCGCGCGCCCCTTTTCAAGCCCGGCTTCCTGTGCTTATGCCGCCCGCATCCCCCGACTCCCAGCGAAGGGCGCGCGCTCCCCATGAACATCCACGAATACCAGGCCAAGGAACTGCTTTCGAAATTCGGCATCGCCGTCCCCGCCGGCTATCCGGCGCTGAGCGTGGAGGAAGCGGTCGCTGCGGCGAAGCAGCTCCCCGGCCCGCTATACGTGGTCAAGGCGCAGATCCATGCGGGCGGCCGCGGCAAGGGCAAGTTCAAGGAACTCGGCCCCGACGCCAAGGGCGGCGTGCGGCTGGCCAAGAGCCTCGAGGAAGTCGAGGCCAACGCCAAGGAGATGCTCGGCAACACGCTGGTCACCGTGCAGACCGGCGAGCACGGCAAGCAGGTCAACCGCCTTTACGTGACCGACGGGGTCGACATCGCGAAGGAATATTACCTGTCGCTGCTGGTCGACCGCAACAGCGGCCAGGTCGCGATGATCGTCTCGACCGAGGGCGGGATGGACATCGAGGCGGTCGCGCACGACACGCCCGAGCGGATCACCACCATCACCATCGACCCGGCGCAAGGCTTCATGCCGCACCACGGCCGCGCGGTCGCCTTCGCGCTCAAGCTTACGGGCGATACCAACAAGCAGGCACAGAGGCTGGCAAAGCAGCTCTACGAGGCGTTTACCGCGCTCGACTGCGCGATGCTCGAGATCAATCCGCTGGTCGAGGACAAGAACGGCAACCTGCTGGTGCTCGACGCGAAGATGAGCTTCGATTCCAACGCCGAGTTCCGCCACCCCGAGTTCGCCGCGCTGCGCGACGAGAGCGAGGAAGACCCGATGGAGGTCGAGGCGAGCAAATACGACCTCGCCTACATCAAGCTCGACGGCAACATCGGCTGCATGGTCAACGGCGCCGGCCTGGCGATGGCGACGATGGACATCATCAAGCTCAATGGCGCCTTCCCGGCGAACTTCCTCGACGTCGGCGGCGGCGCCTCGAAGGAGAAGGTCACCGCGGCGTTCAAGATCATCCTCAGCGATCCGGCGGTGAAGGGCATCCTGGTCAACATCTTCGGCGGGATCATGCGCTGCGACACGATCGCCGAAGGCATCGTCGCCGCGGCCAAGGAAGTCGATCTGGGCGTGCCGCTGGTGGTCCGTCTCGAAGGCACCAATGTCGCGGAAGGCAAGGCCATCCTGAACAATTCGGGCCTGCCGATCGTTTCGGCGAACGACCTGGGCGATGCGGCGCAGAAGATCGTCGCGGAAGTGAAGCGGGCGGCGTAACGCCCCGTTCCGGCGACGGGCGAAAGGCGGGCAGGTTGACGTTTACGTAAACGAAAACTAAGCCCGCCCGAGAGCTATTTGAGAGGACCAGAACGATGAAGATTCTCGTCCCCGTGAAGCGGGTGATCGATTACAATGTGAAGCCCCGCGTGAAGGCGGACGGCTCCGGGGTCGATCTCGCCAACGTCAAGATGAGCATGAACCCGTTCGACGAGATCGCGGTCGAGGAAGCGATCCGGCTCAAGGAGAAGGGCGGGGTCGAAGAGATCGTCGCGGTTTCGATCGGGCCGGCCAAGGCGCAGGAGACGCTGCGTACCGCGCTGGCGATGGGGGCCGACCGGGCGATCCTGGTCGAGACCCCAGAAGACGTGGGCGCTGCGGTCGAGCCACTCGCGGTGGCGAAGATCCTCAAGGCGATCGCCGATGAGGAGCAGCCCGGCCTGATCGTGCTGGGCAAGCAGGCGATCGACGACGATTCTAACCAGACCGGCCAGATGCTCGCCGCGCTGTGGGGCCGCCCGCAAGGGACCTTCGCGAGCAAGGTCGAGCTGCAGGGCGACGCGGTCAGCGTCACGCGCGAGGTCGACGGCGGACACGAGACCGTGAGCCTCATGCTGCCGGCGGTGGTGACCACCGACCTGCGCCTGAACGAGCCGCGCTATGCCTCGCTGCCGAACATCATGAAAGCCAAGTCCAAGCCCCTCGCAACCAAGACGCCGGGCGACTACGGCGTCGATACCGCGCCGCGGCTCAAGCTGACCCACGTCGCCGAACCGCCGGTGCGCAAGGCGGGCGTCAAGCTCGGCTCGGTCGACGAGCTGGCGGCGAAGATCAAGGAACTGGGAGTCGTGCAATGAGCGTGCTGGTTCTCGCGGAACACGACAACGCCGCCCTCAAGGACGCGACCCTCGCAACCGTTACCGCCGCGGCGAAATTGGGCGATGTGACGGTGCTGGTCGCGGGTAGCGATTGCGGCGCGGTCGCCGATGCGGCCGCGCAGGTCGCGGGCGTCGCGAAGGTGCTGAAGGCCGACGACGCGGCCTATGCCAACTTCCTCGCCGAGAACGTCGCGCCGCTGGTCGCCGGGCTGATGGACGGCTTCGACGCCTTCCTCGCGCCGGCCACCACCACGGGCAAGAACGTCGCCCCGCGGGTCGCCGCGCTGCTCGACGTGATGCAGGTTTCGGACATCCTCTCGGTCGAAGGGCCCAAGAGCTTCACCCGCCCGATCTACGCCGGCAATGCCATCGCAACGGTCGAGAGCAGCGACGCCAAGCTGGTGATCACCGTGCGCGGGACCGCCTTCGAACGCGCGGCGGCCACGGGCGGATCGGCAGCGGTCGAGGCCGTGTCGGGCCCGGGCGATGCCGGCCTGTCGCACTTCACCGGCGCCGAGACCGCCAAGTCCGACCGCCCCGAGCTGACCAGCGCCAAGGTGATCGTTTCGGGCGGCCGCGCGCTCAAGGACGGCGCGACCTTCCAGGCGGTGCTTACCCCGCTGGCGGACAAGCTCGGCGCCGCGATCGGCGCGAGCCGTGCCGCGGTCGATGCGGGCTATGTCCCCAACGACTACCAGGTCGGCCAGACCGGCAAGATCGTCGCCCCCGAGCTCTATATCGCGATCGGCATTTCCGGCGCGATCCAGCACCTCGCGGGGATGAAGGATTCGAAGACCATCGTCGCGATCAACAAGGATCCCGACGCGCCGATCTTCTCGGTCGCGGATTACGGCCTCGTCGCCGACCTGTTCGAGGCGGTGCCGGAGCTGGTTTCCAAGCTGTAACGACGCCCGCGGCCGCTTCGCCGGCCTCGATCACGGCTGACGTTCGAGGAGAACGATCGCCTCGCCCTCTCGCAGTTCGCCCTCGCGGATCCGGCTGAAGCCGAGCCGCTCCGCCAGCGCGAGCGAGGGCGTATTGTCCGGCGCGATCATGCAGACGATGCGTTGCGGCCCGTGTTCGCGCGCGAACCATTCGAGCGCCGCGCGCATCGCTTCGCCCGCATAGCCCTGCCCGGTGCAATCGGCGCGCAGAATCCGGCCGGCTTCGGGGAAACCGTCGAAATCTTCGCCCAGCCCGCGCCAGCTGCGGAAGATGCCGCAATTGCCGATCGGATCGGCCTCGCCCCGCCGACGCAGGATGAAGGCCCCATAGCCGTAGAGCAGCCAGCTTCCGGCATTGCGGCAGAAGCGCTCGAAATGATCCGCGAACCCGCGATGGGCGGCGAGGTGGCGAGCGGTTTCGGGATGGCTGGCGATCGCGAACATCGGCTCGATGTCGGCGGCGGTCGGGCGCCACAGTTCCAGCCGTTCGGTGACGAATGCCGGACGGCTCATCCGAAGCTTTCGACGAAATGGATCAGCAGCCCGACCAGCCCGCCCACCAGCGTACCGTTCACCCGAATAAACTGCAGGTCGCGTCCGACCGCGTTCTCGAGCCGGTCGGTAACCGTCCGCGCATCCCAGCGCTTGACCGTTTCCGACACCAGCTGAACGATCTGCGAGCCGTAGCGGGTCGCGACCCCGACCGCGATGCGCCGGGCGAAGCGGTTGACCTGGCGCTGGAGCACGGGATCGTCGCGCAGCGCCTTGCCGAGTTCGGACAGCGCCCCGCCAAGCTGCCCGGCGAGCGCCGCGTCGGGATTGCGCGCGGTTTCGATCAGCGAGAGCCGCAGCCGTTCCCACACGCCCTGCCACCAGTCGCCGATTGCCGGATTGTCGATCAGGTCGCGCTTGATCGCTTCGACCTTGGCCCGCATCGCCGGATCCTCGGCGAGATCGCGCGCGAGCTCGTGCAGCCCTTCCTCGACCTTGCGGCGGAGCGGATGTTCGGGATCGACGATGCATTCCGCGATTAGCTTGTAGAGCCCGTCGAGCACCGAATTGGCCAGCCGCTCGTCGAAGCCGGTGAGGCGCAGCAGAGCATTGGCCCGGCTATGGATCATCTCGCGCACGAGATCCTCGTTCGCCTCGAGCGTAAGCCCCGCCCAGCGCAAGCCGCTTTCGATCAGCGGCAAATGGCGCTTGTCGGCAATCGCCGCGGCGAGCATCCGGCCGAGCAGCGGCGAAACCTCGAGCTTGTCGAGCTGCCCCTTGAGCCCCGCCTTCACCTGCGTTCCCAGCCGTTCGGGATCGAGCGATTCGAGTATCTCGGCAAACAGCTCGCTCGCGCCCGCGCGGATGCGCGACTGGCCGCCCTTGGGCTCGGCAAGGAAATTGCCCGCCGCCAGCGCAAGGTTCATCCCCTTCATCCGCCGCGCGACCACCGCCGGGATCAGGAAATTCGCCTGGAGGAAGGCCGCCATCGTCTCGGCGATACGGTCCTTCTTCTCGGGGATGATCGCGGTATGGGGGATCGGCAGACCGAGCGGGCGGCGGAACAGGGCGGTGACCGCGAACCAGTCCGCCAATCCGCCGACCATCGCGGCTTCGGCAAAGGCGAGCGCATAGCCCCAGGCCGGATGCGTGCCGGCAAAATGCCGCGCGAGCAGGAACAGCCCCGCCATCGCCACCAGCAGCGCGGTTGCAAAGATCCGCATGCTGCGCGCACGATCGGTGGCCGCGGCGAGCGGCACCGATGCAGTGAGCGGCTTTTGCGGCAAAGCCTCGCTGTGCGTGGCCGCCTGCGCGCGCTTCCCGCTCATTCGGCCGGGAAGGTCGCCGTCGGATGTACCGGCGTGCGATGCGCGTCACCCGGGCGATAGGTCAGCAGGTTCTTGCGCAGCCACGGGCCGACCCGCTTCTCGAGCCCGTCGGCCAGGCTGAAGCCGGCCGGCACGATCAGCAGCGTGAGCAGGGTCGAGAGCATCAACCCGCCGATCACGGTGGTGCCCATCGGCGCGCGCCAGGCCGCGTCGCCCGAAAGGGACAATGCGGTCGGAACCATGCCTGCAACCATCGCCATGGTGGTCATAACGATCGGCTGAGCACGTTTGTGCCCGGCTTCCATGATCGCGTCGTGCTTGGTCTGGCCGCGCTCCATCTCCTCGATCGCGAAGTCGATCAGCAGGATCGAGTTCTTCGCGACGATCCCGAGCAGCATCAAGATGCCGATATAGACCGAGATCGAAATCGGATCGGGGTGGCCGGTGGTCACGAAGCCGACCAGCGCGAGCGCGATCAGCCCGCCGAGCGGCGCAAGCAGCAGCGAGGTCATGTTGACCAGCGGCGAGACGAACCGGCGATAGAGCAGCACCAGCACGCCGAATACCAGCAGCACGCCGCTGACCACCGCGATGATGAAGTTCTGAATCAGCTCGGCCTGCCACTTCTCGTCGCCCACCGGGGCGTTGGACACGCCGGCGGGGAGCTTCTTCATGATCGGCAGGGCGTTGATCTGGTTCATCACCGGGCCCTTGAGCGCACCTTCGTCGAGATCGCCGCCCACGAACACCCGGCGCGACTGGTTGAAGCGCTGGATCTGGGTCGGCCCGGCGCCGAAGCGGATTTCGGCGACGCGCTTGAGCGGCACGGACCCGCCGGCGCCGGTCGGGACCGGAAGGTTCTCGATCGTCGCGATGTCGCGGCGCGAATCCTTGGGCAGCACGACGCGGATCGGCACTTGCCGGTCGGAGAGCGAGAACTTGGCAGCGCTCTGGTCGATCTCGCCGATCGTGGCGATGCGGATCGCCTGGCTCAGCGCGTTGGTCGTCACGCCGAGCTGCGCGGCAAGATCCAGCCGCGGAACGATCACCAGTTCGGGCCGCTGGAGATCCGCGGCGATACGCGGTGCCAGCAGGCCCTTTACACCCTTCATCTGGTCGACCAGCGTCTGCGCGGTCTGCTGCAGCAGCTTGGGATCGGAGCCCGAGAGCATCACCGAGATGTCGCGCCCGGTACCGCCCCCGCCGCCGTTGCCCTGCGACTGGAAGGTTACGCGCGCGTCGGGAATCTCCTGGAATTCCTTCGCCATGCGCCGCTCGAACTCGTAGCTCTTGGTCTTGCGGTCCTTCTTGAGCATGATGAACATGGTGGAGCTGCCCTCGCTCACCCGCTCCATCACCAGCCGCACTTCCGGCTGCTGCTCGAGGATCGCGGTCACCCGGTCGGCGACGGCTTCGGTCTGCTCGATCGTGGTGCCCGGCACCATCTCGATATTGGCGCGGCTGGTGTCGGAATTGCTCAGCGGCTGGAACTGCTGCGGCATGTTCATGCCGAGCGCGACGGTGACCGTCAGCGCGCAGGCGCCGATGCAGAACATCCAGAAGCGATGGTCGCGGGTGCGCGCCCGGATCCGGCCCATGAAGAAGGCGTGCCAGCGGACGAACTCGCCCCCGACGGCGCCGGTGACGATCGGCACGACGATGCGCAGGACGGCGCCCGCCACGATCACCGCGCCGAGCTTCGCCAGCAGCAGATAATGCATGTCGGCGGGCAGCAGCTTGCCGGCCGCCCACCAGGCGATCCCGATCAGGACGATCCCGGCCGCCCAGATCAGCGCTTCGAGAATGGCGAAGGCCACGTGGAACGGCCGTTCCTCCAGCCGGGCGCGATAGGCGCGCGCCTTGGTCTGGTCGAGGGTCCAGTGGAGGACCTTCATATAGACGTCCATCAGCTTGCCGGCGCCGTGTTCCTGATGGCCGTGCGCCTTGAGGAAATAGGCCGCGATCATCGGCGTGATCAGGCGCGCGACCGCCAGGCTCATCAGCACTGCGGCCACCACGGTGAGGCCGAAGTTCTTGAAGAACTGGCCGGAAATGCCCGGCATCAGGCCCACGGGAAGGAACACCGCAACGATCGAGAAGGTCGTTGCGACCACCGCCAGGCCGATCTCGTCGGCCGCGTCGATCGCCGCCTGATAGGCGCTCTTGCCCATGCGCATGTGGCGCACGATGTTCTCGATCTCCACGATCGCGTCGTCGACCAGCACCCCCGCCACCAGGCTGAGCGCGAGCAGCGAGAGCTGGTTCAGGGTGAAGCCGAGCAGGCCCATGAACCAGAAGGTCGGAATCGCGGAGAGGGGGATCGCGATCGCGCTGATGATGGTCGCGCGCCAGTCGCGCAGGAACAGGAACACCACCACGATCGCCAGCACCGCGCCCTCGATCATCGATTCCATCGAGGTCTTGTACTGTTCCTTGGTATAGTCGACCGAGGTGTAGAGCTGGGTGATGTGGATCCCGGGATTTTCCTTCTCGAGCTCCGCGATCTTCTTCATCGCCTCATCGTAGACGGTGACGTCCGAGGCGCCCTTCGCGCGCTCGATGAAGAAGGTCACGACCTGCTTCTTGTTGATCTTGGCGATCGAGGTCTGCTCGGAATAGCCGTCGTAGACGTCGGCGATGTCGGTCAGCTTGATCGACCGGCCGTTCGCGAGGTTGATTCGCGTCTCGCCGAGGCGATAGGCATCGGCGGCGTTGCCCAGTACGCGGACCGACTGGCGCGATCCGGCGATCTCCGCCCGGCCGCCGGCGGCGTCGATGTTCACTGCGCGGACCGCCACGTTGACCTGGCTGGCGGTGACGCCGAACGACTGCATCCGCGCCGGATCGAGCACCACCCGCATCTCGCGGTCGACCCCGCCCGAGCGGCTGACCGAAGCCATGCCCTCGATGCCCAGCAGCTTGCGCGCGATCGTGTCGTCGACGAACCAGCTCAGCTGCTCCATCGTCATGTCTTCGGCTTCCACCGCGTAATAGCCGATCGGGCCGCTTCCGCCGACCTCGACCTTCGACACCTGGGGTTCGAGAATCCCGTCGGGCAAATCGCTGCGGATCTGGTCGATCGCGTTCTTGACCTCGTTGACCGCGTCGTTGACGTCGATCCCGATGGTGAACTGGACGTTGGTCTGACTCGAGCCTTCCGCCGCGGTCGAGGTGATCTCGTCGACCCCGTTGATCGAACGGACCGCCGCCTCGACCTTCTGGGTGATCTGGGTCTCGATCTCGGTCGGCGCGGCGCCCGGCTGCGACACGAACACCGTCACCGCCGGGAAATCGATGTCGGGATTGTTGTTCACGTCCATCCGGTTGAACGCGACCACGCCCGCCAGCAGCAGGCCGATGAACAGCACGATGGGGACGATCGGGTTGCGGATCGACCAGGCTGAAAGATTACGCAGGTTCACGGGGAGACCCGTCCAGTTCTGTCAGTTGTTCACCCGGCGCGGCTTGACCTCGTCGCCCGGATTGAGGAAGCCGCCGGCGCGGCGCACGATCAGCTCGTTGCCGCTGAGCCCCTCGGTCACCGCGATGCCGTTCTCTGTCACCAGGCCGGTCTTCACCGCGCGGCGTTCCACCTTGTTGCCCTTGCCAACGACATAGACATAGCTGCCCTTGTCGTCGTTGAGGATCGCGGATTCGGGCAGCATCGGCGCGACGATCGTGCCGCTGTTGATCACCGCGGAGGCGAAGCCGCCGACCCGCAGCTCGGGCGCGTAGGGCAGCGCACAGCGCGCGGTGCCTTGGCGGGTCTGCTGCTCGATCACCGGCGAGAGCTGCCAGATCTGACAAGTGAAGCTCTTGTCCGTCCCGACCGGGGTGACCTGGCCCGTGACGCCGACGTGCAGTTTCGCGAGGTCGGTCTCGCTTACCTGGGCGAGCAGTTCGAACTGCCCGTCCTTGGCGATGTTGAACAGGGCGGTGCCGCTGGCGCTGACCACCTGGCCCGGCTCGACGTTGCGTTCGAGCACATAGCCGGCCGCTGGCGCCACGACGTTGAGCTGCGCGTTGCGGGCATTGCGTTCGCCGTATTGCGCCTGGGCGATCTTCACCCGGGCGACCGCGGCGTCGCGGGTGGCGGTGAGCTTGTCGATATCGGCCTTCGAGATGAACCCGCGATCGACCAGCTTGAGCCCGCGATCGAGGTTGGACTGGGCGATGTCGGCATCGGCCTTGGCCGCGTCGATATTGGCGGCGGCATTCCGGCTCAGCTGGACCTGCACCGAGCGGTCGATAACCGCCAGCACCTGGCCGGCGCGCACCCATTGCCCTGCATCGACGTTGACCGAGATCACCCGTCCGCCTTCGCCCGCAACGCCGACCGGCATTTCGCGGCGGGCGGCGAGCGTGCCGGTCGCCTGGATCGTGCCCTGCACGGTGGTTTGGCCCGGCTGGACCACAGTGACCGTGGGCGCCTGGCTTGCGGCGGAAGCGTCGGACGAGCGGCCGGAGCGGGTCGCGAGCAGGGCAACCACGATCACCACCGCCAGCACGACCAGCGCGGCGATGATGAGCTTCCTGCGATTGCGCGCCTTTTCCTCGCGCTCGGCATCGGCCAGCGGATCGCCGGTCAGATGGTCGCTGCTGCTGGCGTCGACAGTCGTCTCGTAATTCATCCCACTCGCCAATTTGCCCCGAAACCTGCCCCGTCAGCCCCCCTGGAAGACTGGTGGCAAGGATGGTGTATTACACCTCTAAATCACCCCGCGCAAGGCGGGGCGAAGCCGCCCCCGCCATAGCCGCCGCCGGGCGCGGTGACAATCGGCGCTCTGCCGGCGGACAACTCCGGCCGACGGGCGGGCTTTTGCGCCGGAAACCCCTCAAACGCGCGGGCCGGACAGGTCCTGCAACCTGCCCGGCCCATGTAATAAATTGTATCGTGTGGGTCTGCGCTCAGCGCACGCGGCCGCGCTGGACCAGATTGACGATCGCCAGCAGGACCACTGCGCCGCCGATCGCGATCAGCAGCCCGACGAGCGAGAAGGCCTGGACCGTGCCCTGGATGCCCAGCAGCGGGCCGGCCAGGGCATTGCCGATCACCGAGCCGATGCAACCGACGATGATGTTCATCAGCAGGCCCATCGATCCGTCGCGACGCATGATGATGCTTGCAAGCCAGCCGGCGATGCCCCCGACAATCAAAGCGATAATGAAACCGGTCATGTTCGTGCTCTCCTCTGTTGCACCCGGCCGTCGCCGGCCTCGAACTGGAGAACGCACTCAGGCCGGATTGGTGCCTTGATGCGACCAACCGGGCGACAAGGCAAAAAGAAAGGGCCGGTGAGACCCGGCCCTTCCCGCACTCACACGCGGCAATTGTCAGTATTTGAGCTGGCGCTCGTAAAGATCGCGATAATGCTGAATGCGCGTCACACGCAGGCCCTGCATCCCGGAGCGGTCCACCGCCCGCTGCCACGAAGCGAATTCCTCCAGCGTGAGGCCGTAGCGCTCGAGCACTTCGTCGATCGTGAGCAGGCCGCCGTTGACCGCGGCGACGACTTCGGCCTTGCGGCGCACGACCCAGCGCTTGGTGTCGGGTGGCGGCAAGTCGGCGACCGTCAAGGGCTCGCCGAGCGGCCCGATGACCTGCGCGGGACGGATTTTCTGGTTCTCGATCATTACCTTCCTCGATCGCCGGCGCTGTTTTCACTCATCTCGGCAAAATCCTTCGCATCGGCGATTTTTCCATTGGCTAAAGCAAATGGGTTAATGCCCGGTTTTCCCTCCCCAAGGCCCGCCAAATGGCGCGCCGAGGCGAGGTTGAAGCTGGACCCTCCGGCAAGCAGCCGGCCGCCCATCACTCGTCGAAAATCGCGCGCAGCGCCGAGCCGTGCGACCAGCTCCGCCCAATGCAGCGGACGCAGGCCTTCCGCATCACACGCGGCCTCCCGCGCAACGATTCCCCCGTCGGGATGAACGATATTCGTTTCGTACATGCGGCCATTTAGGCAGGCGGTGGTCAAAATCGGGTAAAACCGTGGTTTACCCTCCGTTAGGGTTGACGCGAGCGCGGCTGAGACCCCGTTTTGCGCTTCGCGGCCCCGAAGTGTATGGGCCGCGCCATGTCCGTGGCACTCGATTCTGCAATCCGCCCCGCCGAGCTGTTCGACCTCCCGCGGGATGCGCGCGCGAGCCGGATCGTCGTGGCGATGTCGGGCGGGGTCGATTCCTCCGTGGTCGCCGCGCTAGCCGCGGCGAGCGGTGCCGAGACCATCGGCATCACACTGCAGCTCTACGATTATGGCGCGGCGACCGGGCGCAAGGGCGCCTGCTGCGCGGGCGACGACATCCGCGATGCCCGCGCGGTGGCCGACCGGCTCGGCATCGCCCATTACGTGTTCGATCACGAGAGCGCGTTTCGCGAGGAAGTGGTGGAGCAGTTCGCCGACCAGTATCTCGCCGGGCGGACCCCGGTGCCCTGCATCAGCTGCAACATGGGCCCGAAGTTCACCGACCTGCTGCGCATGGCGCGCGAGCTGGGTGCCGATTGCCTGGCCACCGGACACTATGTGCGGCGGATCGCGGGACCCGCCGGCCCAGAGCTGCACCGCGCGCTCGATCCGGCCCGCGACCAGTCGTATTTTCTTTACGGGACCACCGAAGCGCAGCTCGATTTCCTGCGCTTTCCGCTGGGTGGTCTGCCCAAGCCGCAGGTGCGTGAGCTGGCGGCACAGGCCGGGCTGCGGGTGGCCGACAAGCCCGATAGCCAGGACATCTGCTTCGTGCCCGACGGGGACTACGCGAAAATCGTCCGCTCGCTCCGCCCGGAGGGCGCGCGGCCGGGCGACATCGTCCACGCCGGCTCGGGCGCGGTGCTGGGCAGCCATGCCGGCGTGATCCATTTCACCGTCGGCCAGCGCCGCGGGCTGGAGATCGGCGGACAGCCGGAACCGCTCTACGTGGTCGGGATCGACGCGGAGCAGGCCCGAGTGCTGGTGGGCCCCAGGCGCATGCTCGCGGTGGGCGCGGCCCGCCTTGCCGACACCAACCGGATCGGACCGCTGCCGCACGGGCCGCTGACGGCCAAGGTGCGGTCGCTCGCGAAGCCGGTGCCGGTGACCCTCGACGGACCGCTCGGCGGCGGGGACGCGAGCGCCATCCGTTTCGCCGCGCCCGAATACGGCGTGGCGCCGGGGCAGGCGGCGGTGCTCTATGCCGGCTCGCGGGTGGTGGGCGGCGGATGGATCGATTCGACCGAGCCGGTTCCTGCGTAGCCTCGGCTGCGCCGCCTAGTGCTCCCACTTCTCCAGCATGCAGCCGTAGCCCGGCCTGAAAGTCGCGGTCTGGCTTGCGAGCAGCGGCACGCTGGCGGTGACGCTCTTCGCATCGTCGTCCTCCGACAGCGAGACCATGCCCATGCCGGGCTCGAAGTCCTTCTCGCAATCCTTGAGATCGCGCCCGCCTACGAACCGGCAAGAGCAGGCGACCCGCGCGCCGTAGGCCGTGCCGGCAACCGCCCGCGCCATCACCGTGCCGCGATAGTACCACGCGGTCAGCGCCGCGAGGACACCCAGCACCAGCAGCACCTTGGGCCAGCGCCGGTTGCGCAGCGCGGGATTGCCGCGGCGCGCCCTGGCCGAGACTTTCTTTGCGGTTGCCATCGTTCTCCAACTGCCGGATGAAGCGGGCGCCATGCCGCCCCTGCGCCTCTCTATCCTGTCGCTCGCCCTGCTGCCAGCGCTTGCTGCCTGTGGCGGGGACGGAACCTCGAGTGAAGCGCCGGTGCCATCGGCCGCGGCGCTCGAGGGGATTGCGGCCGATCCCGGTGCCGCGCGCGACGAGCTTGCCCGCCGGATCGACCGCCTGTTCACCGATCCGGCGATGGGCGAGACCCGCGCGGTGATCGTGATGCACGACGGACGGACAGTCGCCGAGCGCTATGCCGAGCCTTATAGCGAGGAGACCCGCTTCATAAGCTGGTCGATGGCCAAGAGCGTGACCGGGGTGATGATCGGAATGCTGGTGGCCGACGGCAAGTTGCGGCTGGACGAGACCCCGCCGATCCCGAACTGGCGCCGCCCCGGAGATCCGCGCGGCGCAATCACGTTGCGCGAACTGCTGCAGATGCGCTCCGGCCTGCGTCACACGGAGACGGGCGATCCGGCCTACGATGCCGACACCGTGCGGATGCTGTTCCTCGAAGGGCGCGACGACATGGCCGCCTATGCCGAGGCCGAGCCGCTGGAGGCGAGGCCGGGCAGCAAGTTCGAATATTCCACCAACACCAGCGTGATCCTGGCCGACATCGCCGCCCGGGTGCTGACCGCCAGCAGCGACCCGGATGCGCGGCGCAAGGCGGTCGACGATTTCCTCAAGGCGCGGATCTTTACACCGCTGGGCATGTATTCGATGGTTCCCGAGTTCGATCGCTCGGGCACGCTGATCGGGGGGAGCATGATCCACGGCACCGCGCGCGACTGGGCGCGGTTCGGCGAGTTCCTGCGGCACGAGGGTGCGGTCAAGGGCGCGCAGCTCGTACCGAAGGGCTGGATCGACTTCATGACCACGCCGAGCCCCCGCGCGCCCGACTACGGCGCGCAGATCTGGCTCAACCGACCGTCGAAAGCCGATCGCGACGTGCTGTTCGCGAGCAAGGGCCCGCCAAGCGCCTTCTCGATGGTCGGCCATCTCGGCCAGTATGTCGTGGTCGCCCCGGACCGGGCGCTGACCGTGGTCCGGCTGGGCAAGACCGACGACGCCGGACGCGACCCGGTGATCGCGGCGATCGGCGACATCGTCGCGCTCTATCCGCCGGACTGATCCTTCCCCGGGAGGAGTTCCTGCGTCGCCAGTCCCTCCTCGCGCGTCCGGTTGGCCGGATCGAGATGGACCAGCAGCTCGATCCCCGGGAAGGCCCGCATCACCTCGTCCTCGATCGCATCGACCACGTCGTGCGCCCGCTCGACCGTGAGCAGCGGATCGACCGAGGCATGGAATTGCGCGAAGTCATGCGCCCCGCTGGTGCGGGTCCGCAGATCGTGAACCCCGCGCAAATCTGGATTGCGGGCTAGCACGGCGAGGAGTTCGTCGCGCTTCTCCTCCGGCCATTCGCGGTCCATGATCTGATTCACCGCCTCGCGTGAAGCGCTGAAGGCACCCCAGCCGAGCCACAGCGCGATGACGATCCCGAAGCCCGCGTCCGCCCCGGCAACATGCGCATATTGCTCCAGCGCCAGCGCCGCGATCACGGCCAGGTTGAGCGCAAGGTCGGACTTGTAGTGCAGATTGTCGGTCGTGATCGCGAGGCTGCCGGTCCTGCGGATGACGTGACGCTGCCAGGCAAGCAGCGCCAGCGTTGCCGCGAATGCGACCAGCGAGACGAGGATCCCGTCTGCCGCCGCTTCGGTCCGCGCGCCCGCGAGCAGTTGGCTTACCCCCCGGAACAGCAGGCCCGCAGCCGAGAAACTGATCAGCACCACCTGGAACATCGCCGCGAGCGCCTCGGCCTTGCCGTGGCCGAAACGATGCTCGGCATCGGCGGGCTGGGCGGCGACCCATACGCCGGCGAGCGTTGCGATGCTGGCGATCAGGTCGAGCGTGGTGTCGGCCAGGCTACCGAGCATCGCGGTCGATCCGGTGCGCCAGACCGCCCACACTTTCATGATTGCGAGCAGCACCGCCACCGCGATCGAAGCGGCCGCCGCGCTGCGGGTGAGGAATGCGCGCTGGTCGGTGGAAACGGTGCTCATGGATACAGCAGGCTGCTCGTCCAGCCCGCTCCCTGACGCACGAAGCGCCGCCGCTCGTGCAGGCGAAACTCGCGGTCGATCCAGAATTCGATCGCCCGGGGGGTCAGGCGGAAGCCGCTCCAGTGCGGCGGGCGGGGAATCTCCTGCCCGGCGTAGCGTTGGGTGAGCTCTTCGACCCGCGCCACATAGGTCGCGCGGGCATCGAGCGGGCGCGACTGATCGGAGGCGGCCGAGCCGATTTGCGAATCGCGCGCACGGCTGTGGAAATAGTCGTCCGCCATCTCCGGGGAAACTTCCGCGAGCGTCCCCTCGATCCGGACCTGCCGTCTCAGGCTCTTCCAGTGGAACAGCAGTGCCGCCTGCGGGTTGGCCAGGATCTCGCCGCCCTTGCGGCTCTGCAGGTTGGTGTAGAACACGAAGCCGTCCGGATCGTGGCCCTTCAGCAGCACCATCCGCACCGAGGGCGCGCCCTCGGGCGTGGCGGTCGCGAGCGCCATCGCGTTCGAATCGTTCGGCTCGCTTGCCCTGGCCTCGGCGTACCAGGCGTCGAACAGGGCGAAGGGGTCGGTATCCGGGATGGCGTCTTGCGTGTCCTTCATTGCTCCTGCCTAAGCCTCTATCGCGCCGCAGGAAAGTGTCGGCAGGAAAGTGTCGCGCCAAGCTTGCCTAGCGATGTTGCATTACCTAGCTAACACACCATGGCCGATCCCTATTCCACCCTTGGCGTTGCCCGCAGTGCGAGCGAGAAGGAGATCAAGTCCGCCTATCGCAAGCTCGCCAAGGAGCTTCACCCCGATACCAACAAGGACAACCCCAAGGCGGCGGAACGCTTTTCCGACGTTACCCGCGCCTACGACCTGCTGTCCGACAAGGACAAGCGCGCCCAGTTCGACCGGGGCGAGATCGACGCCGACGGCAATCCGGCGATGCCCTTCGGCATGGGCGGCGGAAGCGGCGGGTTCGGAGGGTTCCGGGGCGGCGCCGGCGCGGGCCAGCGGGGTTATTCGGCGCAGGATTTCGAGGGCTTCGGCAATGACGGCATCGATCTGGGCGATATTTTCGAAGGCCTGTTCGGCGGGCGCGGCGGAGGGGGAGGGTTCCCCGGCGGCGGTGGCGGGTTCGGCCAGCGTGGCCAGCCGCGGCAGCCGCCACAGCGCGGCGCGAACGTCCAGTATCGCCTGAAGGTGCCGTTCGTCGATGCGGCAACCGGCAAGGACCAGCGAATCACGCTGTCGGACGGCAAGACGATCGACCTCAAGCTGCCCGCGGGGGTCGAAAGCGGCACCCAGATGCGCATCAAGGGCAAGGGCGAGAATGGCCCGGCCGGTCCCGGCGACGCGCTGGTGACGATCGAGATCGATGGCCATGCCTTCTTCCGCCGCGAAGGCAACGACGTGCGGATCGAGCTGCCGGTGACGCTGGACGAGGCGGTGGGCGGCGCCAAGATCAAGGTGCCGACGGTGGACGGCGCGGTGATGCTCACGGTCGCGCCGGGTAGCAGCACGGGCAAGGTGTTGCGTCTGAAGGGCAAGGGGTTCCAGGCCAAGGGCGGCGCGCGGGGCGACCAGCTGGTCACTTTGCAGGTCGAAATCCCCGAAGGCGATGCCGATCTGGCCAAGCGGCTCGAGGGATGGCGTGACACGCGGGATTTGCGCGCTAAGTTCGGGAGCTGATGCCTCCCCCGCCGACGGATCCCGGCCTCGAAGCCACCTGCCCGACCGACCATACCGAAACCGAGCAGTTCAAGCGGCCCGACAAGACGGTTCCCGACTATTCGCCCGAAGCCCGGCGCAAGGCCGCGCAATTGCGCGCGCTCGATCCGATGCTGCCGGCGATCGAGCGGTCGACCGGCGTCGCGCGCGTACTCGAGGTCACCCGCCGGACCTTCAGCGGGACCTGGAACGACGGCTTCATCCATGCCGGCAACCTCGCCTACGTAACGCTGTTCGCGATCTTTCCGTTTTTCATCTTCGGCGCGGCGCTGTTCTCGCTGCTGGGCGAGGATGCCGATCGCTCGATCGCGATCACCTCGGTGCTGCGCGCGCTTCCCAGCAATGTCGCCGAGGCGATCGGCCCGGATGCGCGCGCGGCGATCAATGCGCGCAGCGGCTGGCTGCTGGCCTTCGGCGCACTGGCATCGCTGTGGACCGTGGGCGGGCTGGTCGAAACGATCCGCGACATCCTGCGCCGCGCCTACGGCACCCGCCCCACCCGCAGCTTCTGGTGGTACCGGCTCACCTCCGCCGGGATCATC
The DNA here is from genome assembly GCA_017744735.1 of Novosphingobium sp. Classification (GTDB taxonomy): domain Bacteria; phylum Pseudomonadota; class Alphaproteobacteria; order Sphingomonadales; family Sphingomonadaceae; genus Andeanibacterium. The sequence goes on from JAGIAR010000008.1 coordinate 147,926, forward strand.
GTGGGCGCGGTGATGCTGCTGGTGCTCGGGTTGGTGACACAGGTGCTGATCGGCACGATAGAAGAGGTGATCGACGCCTGGTTTCCGCAATTGCTGCACTGGATCGATGCGCTCACCCTGTCGCGGATCGTCCCGGTCGCGGCGGTCTACTGCTCGATCTTCCTGCTGTTTCTCTCGCTCACCCCGCACCGCTACCGCGGCAAGCGCTATCACAAGTGGCCGGGCGCGCTCCTGGTCACGCTGTGGTGGCTGGGGGTGACCCTGGCGTTCCCGCCGCTGCTGCGCAGCCTGTTCAGCTACAGCCTGACCTATGGCAGCCTCGCGGGGATCATGATCACGCTTTTCTTTTTCTGGCTCATCGGCTTAGGGATGGTGGCCGGGGCGGAATTGAACGCCGTGCTTGCCGTCTCGCCCGAGGAAGAGGGCATCGGCACGAGTGAAGTGAAGACGACGTGAAAGACCAGGAGAAGGCTCGATGAGCGGTCTGATGCAGGGGAAACGGGGCCTGATCATGGGTCTCGCCAACGACAAGTCCCTCGCCTGGGGCATTGCCAAGCGGTTGCACGAACAGGGGGCGGAACTCGCCTTCACCTATCCCAACGCGGCGATCGAGAAGCGCTGCCGCCCGCTGGCCGAGCAACTCGGCAGCGATTTCGTGTTCGAATGCGACGTCGGAGAGATGTCCGCGCTCGACACCGCCTTCGCCACCCTGGCAGAGCGCTGGCCGACGATCGACTTCCTCGTCCACGCGATCGGCGCGTCGGACAAGAACGAGCTGCGCGGCCGCTATTCGGACACCAGCCTCGACAACTTCCTGATGACCATGAACATCAGCGTCTACAGCTTCACCGCAGTCGCCCAGCGCGCGATTCCGCTGATGCCCAACGGCGGTTCGCTGCTGACGCTGACCTATTACGGCGCCGAGAAGGTCGTGCCGCACTACAACGTGATGGGCGTCGCCAAGTCTGCGCTCGAGACCAGCGTGAAATATCTCGCGATGGACCTGGGTGCCGACAATATCCGCGTGAACGCGATCTCGGCCGGGCCGATCCGCACGCTCGCGGCCTCCGGGATCGGCGATTTCAACCTGATCCTGAAGTGGAACGAACTGAATTCGCCGCTGGGGCGCAACGTGACGATCGACGACGTCGGCGGCGCGGGGCTCTACTTGCTGTCGGATCTGGCATCGGGCGTGACCGGCGAGATCCACCACGTGGACGCCGGCTACAACGTCATCGGGATGAAGCGCGAGGACGCGCCGGACATCGCGCTGGCCTGACGGTCAGGCCGACCTGCGCAAATCCTCGGCCGCCTCGATCGCCTTGGGCTGGTCGGGCCAGATTCCGCGGGTGTCGTAGACCATCTTGCCGATCCGCCTGGCGAGCGGGACCGCCTTGAACGCGTCGTGATCGACCAGCACGATCAGCACCCCGCAGGTCGCGAGCGCGGTTTCGAGGTCGAGCTTGGTCGCACCGGTACCGCCGTACTCGATCGGCAGTTCCTCGGTATGCGGCTCGACCACATGGATGCGGGCGCCGTACTTGCGCGCGAGCGTGGCCGAAACCAGCCGCGCGGGGCTCTCGCGGAAATCGTCGATATTGGCCTTGAAGGCGAGGCCGAGGCAGGCGACTTTCTCGCCCGGCGCGGCATCGATCAGCGCGCTCGCCTGAGCGATCACGTGGCGGATCTTGCCGTCGTTCACCCCGCGTGCGGTCTGGATCAGCGGGGTCTGCTCGCGCGCGCCGTGGACGATGAACCACGGATCGACCGCGATACAGTGGCCCCCGACACCCGGACCCGGCTGGAGGATGTTCACGCGCGGATGGCGGTTGGCGAGCTTGATCACTTCCCACACGTCCATCCCCATCGCGTCGGCGACGATCGAGAGCTCGTTGGCGAAGGCGATGTTGACGTCGCGATAGGCGTTTTCGACCAGCTTGGTCATCTCGGCGCTGCGCGCGTCGGTGACCACGCATTCCCCGCGCACGAAGCGCTGGTAGAACGCCGCCGCCTGCTCAGCGCAGTGCGGGGTTATGCCGCCGATCGAGCGGTCGTTGTGGATCAGCTCCTCGAGGATCTTTCCTGGCAGCACGCGCTCCGGGCAATAGGCGATCGCAATCTCGGGCCGGGCGGCGATGCCGGGCAGCCTGAGATCGGGCCGCTCGGCCGCGATCGCATCGCGCATCGCCTCGGTCGTGCCGACCGGCGAGGTCGATTCGAGAATCACCGTGTCGCCCGGCTTGAGCACCTTGGCGACCTCGCGGGTGGCGGCGAGAACGTATGAGATGTCGGGCGTGTGGTGCCCATCCTTCTCGAACGGGGTCGGCACCGCGATCACGAAGACGTCGGCCGGAGCAACCTGCGTACTCGCCTTCAGATTTCCGCTGCGGACCACCGCCTGCACCAGCGCGTCGAGGTCGACTTCCTCGATATGGATCTCGCCGCGGTTGATCGTGTCGACCACCTTCTGGGTGATATCGACACCGAGCACGTTCATGCCCGAACGGGCGATCACCGCGGCGGTCGGCAGGCCGATATAACCAAGCCCCACCATGCAGACTTCCGGTTGCTTTGCGCGCATGCTTCCCTCGCTCATCGGGAAGCAGCATGTGCCGCAGACCGGTAAATATACCGGTAACGCTACCGCGCGAGCAGTTCCGCGATCCGCGCGGCGCTCTTGCCGTCGCCGAAGGGATTGTGCGCGCGGGCCATCGCGGCATAGGCGGCATCGTCGTCGAGCAGGCGGAATGTTTCGGCGACGATCGCGTCCGCATCGGTGCCGACCAGCCTGGCCGTACCCGCCTCGACCCCCTCGGGCCGCTCGGTCGTCTCGCGCATCACAAGCACCGGCTTGCCGAGCGCGGGTGCCTCTTCCTGCACCCCGCCGCTGTCGGTCAGCATCAGGTGGGACATGCCGATCAGATGCGCGAAATGCGGATAGTCGAGCGGCTCGATCAGCGCGACATTGTCGAGCCCGGCCAGTTCGCGGTCCATCACGCTGCGCACATTGGGGTTGAGATGGACCGGATAGATCAGCGCGATGTCGGGCCGCACCGCGATCCGCCGGATCGCGTCGGCGATCGACTGCATCCCCTGGCCGAAATTCTCGCGCCGATGGCTGGTGACCCCGATGATTCGCTTGCCCGCGAAACGCCGTTCGAGCTCGGCCAGGCCGCCCGCAAGCGCCGGCTCGCGCGCGATGCGGTCGGTGATCCAGAACAGCGCATCGATCACCGTGTTGCCGGTGACATGGACCGTCGCCGGGTCGATCGTCTCGGCCCGCAGCGCCCGCGCCGCGGTTTCGGTCGGCGCGCAGTGGAGCGCGGCGATCGGGCCGATGATCCGGCGGTTGATCTCTTCCGGCCAGGGATGGTGGATATTGCCGCTGCGCAGGCCCGCCTCGACGTGGCACACCGGAATCTTGCGGTAATAGGCCGCCAGCGCGCCGGCCATCGCCGTCGCGGTATCGCCCTGGACCACCACCCAATCGGGCCGCTCCTCGTCGAGCACCTTCCCGATCCCGACCAGCAGCCGGGCGGTGAGCGCGTCCAGCGTCTGGTCCGGCTGCATCACCGCGAGATCGTGATCGGGCACCACGCCCGATATTGCGAGCACCTGGTCGAGCATTCCACGATGCTGGCCGGTCACGCAGACGCGCGAGGCGAACCGGCTGTCGCCCTCCAGCGCGTGGACCAGCGGGAACAGCTTGATCGCTTCGGGCCTGGTGCCGAAGATCGTGAGGATGCGTTGCGCGGCTTGCATGCGCGCGCTCTAGCGCAAGAAGGTTAAGGCTGCATCCCGCTGCAACGCGAGCCGGTTACTGGTCGCCCTGCGCCGGGGCCGGAGCGGGCGCCTCGGTCGCCGTGCCAGCCTTCTCGGCGGCCTCGGCCTCGGCGCGTTTCTTGGCGTCGAACTCCTTTTCGATCGCCTCGACCCGCGCCTGCTCGGCCGCGGCATCGGCATCAATGGTGGAAAGCCGCTTCTCGCGCTCGGCCTCGATCAGCTTGGCCGCCTGCACGCCGGGTCCGCTGCGCTTTTCGGCATAGGCCTGGTCGATCAGCTTCTGGGTGCAGCCGGAGAAGCCGCCATAACCCGAGGCCGAACACGAGTTGACCCCGAAGGCGCCGACCGACTCGAGGCTCTTCACGCGGTTCGCCCAGGCTTCGTTCGCGGGATTGTCGCCATCGCGCAGGTTCGGCGGAATCCGGTAACGCTCGTTTTCGTCCATCCGCGGGCAGACCACGATCTTCTTCGCATCGCTCGATGCCGGGCAGGGATCGTCCCCATAGACGATCACCAGATCGACCGTATCACCCGGCTCTTCCTGGGCGAAGGCCGGTGCGGGAAGGGTCACCGCCGAAAGGGCGAAGGCAAAGCCGGAAGCGAGAAAGGCGAGGCGATTCATCTTGGGTCTCCGCTACACTCAACGCGCATATAGGCGATTTCCTGCGTTGCACACGGTCCGAAAACGCTTTTCGGCGCGCAATCTTCGACAGGCCGCGCTCAGATCCTTTCCGAGAGGCGGATCGCCAGCCGGCAGCCGAGCCGGATCGCGCCCGAGAGCAGCGGATAGGCCGGGGCCCGCTCGGCGCCCGCGGCCAGCGCCGCATCGCGGTGCTCGCGCTCGTCCTCGCGGAAAGCCTCGATGGTTCCGGCGAGCTCGGGATCGTCGTCCCCCCCTTCGGCTGCGGCCGCAAGCTCATCGAGCTGGCGCGAATAGTGCCGGTCGATCTCTTCCTCCACCGCCGCGGTGCAAGCCATCGCCGCCTCTGGTCCGATCAGCGCGGTCGCTGCGCCAAGCGCATAGCCCGCGACCGACCAGAACGGCTGCAACGCGGTCGGACGCACGCGGCGGTCCGCGGCCAGCGCGTTGAACCGCGCGAGATGCTCCGCCTCCTGCAGCGCCATACCGCGGATCTCGGTCGCATGCGGTCCGCGCTCGCCGAGCACCGCGAGCTGGCCGGCGTAGATGCGCGTGGCGCCGTATTCGCCCGCCTGATCGACCCGGATCATCCGTTTGGTATCGGGCCTCATGCCGCGCGCTTCTTTGCCAGCAGGGCGAAGATGGCCAGCGCCGCGGCGGTCGAGATCAGGAAGTTGAACCCGGCGAGCGAGATCCCTCCGAGGGTCCATTGCGCCACGTCGCAGCGCACGATCGGCGCGCTCATGATCGCTTCGAGCGGGTCGACCCCGGGCGCGAGGCGGTTGGACGAGCAGGTCGTGAAGCCTTCCCACCAGTGATATTCGACCCCGGCGTGGAACGCCGCGATCAATCCCGAAGCGAGGATCGCCAGGCCTGCAAGCGCGACCCACAGGCGGCGCGGCGGCAGCAGGAAGCCAAGCAGCGCGAAGGGCAGCGCGGCGAAATGGGCATAGCGCTGCCACCAGCACATCTCGCACGGATAGAGGCCGAAGCCGTATTGCGAGAGATAGGCCCCCGCGAGCAGCGCGGCGGGCACCGCAAGGGCAAGCGCGTTCGCGCGGGAGAGCGGGCTCATCGTGCGGCTCAGTGGTTCAGGGCCATGGCGCTGCTGGTGGTGTGCCGCAGCGTCGCGACGGCGTAATAGAGCTGGAAGTCGTCGATGCCTTCCTTCTTCAATTCCTCGGGAGTCTTCTGGAAGCGCGGATCGACCTGCTTGTCGTCCTCGAGCTGCCGGTCGTCGAGATCGACCTCGTTGACGAGGTGCTTCTTCAGGTCCGATTCGCGCAGCGCGAACTTGGCGCGCTTCGCCGCGTCGGGATCCGAGAGCTGCGGCACGCGGATATCGGGGGCGATGCCGCCTTCCTGCACCGAGCGGCCCGAGGGGGTGTAATAGCGCGCGGTGGTGAGCTTGAGCGCGCTGTCCTTGGTCAGCGGCATCAGCGTCTGCACGCTGCCCTTGCCAAAGCTGCGCTCGCCCATGATCAGCGCGCGGTGCTGGTCCTGCAGGGCGCCGGCGACGATTTCGGAAGCCGAGGCGGAGCCAGCGTCGATCAGCACGATCATCGGCAGCTTGGGCGCGATTTCGCCGGGGTAGACCGTCTCCGCGTTGAAGGTCAGGTTCTCCTGCTTCAGCCGCCCGCGCTGCGACACGATCGTGCCCTTGGTCAGGAACAGGTCGCTCAGCGCGACCGCTTCGTTGAGCGACCCGCCGGGGTTCTTGCGCAGGTCGAGCACCAGCCCGTTGAGCCGGCCCTTGGCATCCTTGCGCATCGCGGTGACCGCGTTGAACACATCCTTGCCGACATCCTTCGAGAACTCGTTGACCGAGACGTAGCCGATGCCGCCATCCTTGAGCTCGTAGGTCACCGGCTCGAGCTCGATCACGCCGCGCTGCACCGTGACGTCGAACGGCTCTTCGCGGCCGGTGCGGAAGATCGTCAGGCGCACGCTCGACCCCGCCGGGCCGCGCATCTGCGCCACCGCGTCGTCGAGCGTCTGGCCGTAGATCAGCTTCCCGTCGAGATGGGTGATGTAGTCGCCTGCCTTGATCCCCGCCTGGTCGGCCGGGCTGCCCTTGAAGGGCGAGATCACCTTGACCGCCCCGTCGTCCATTGCGACCGAGATGCCGAGGCCTTCGTAATTGCCGTCGATCAGCGTTTCGAGCTTCGCGAGCGATTCCCCGTCGAGATAGGACGAATGCGGATCGAGCGAGGCGAGCATCCCGTCGATCGCGCCCTTGATCAACGTGTCGTCGTCGACCGGATCGACATAGGACGCCTTGATCCGCTGGTAGACCGCGAACAGCTTTCCGAATTCCGGCGCGGTCTTGCCATCGACCTGCGCGAGCCCGGCGGTGGTCGCCGGCAGCAGCGCGACCGCGGTGACGAGCGCGACGGAACGGAAGAGCGGAGCGAGTTTCATTGCGAGTGCCTTGAAAATGGGGATTTCGGGAAAACAGGGATTTGGGCCAGTGTATCGCCCCCGAGAGCTTAACGCCAGATGAGGAGGAGGGTTGGCCCGGAAGGGGGAATCTCGGGTGAGCGGCGGTCGGCTAGATGAACTCCAGCGGATTGACCGGGATGCCGTTGCGGCGCAGCTCGAGCGTGATCAACGGATGCCGCGGTCCGGCTACCCCGAGCGGCGAACCGCCGAGCACCGTATCGCCCACGGCGACGTCGACCCGCGCCATTCCGGTCACCAGGCTGGTCCAGCCGCCTTCGTGCTCGACGATCACGATCTGGCCATAGCCGCGATAGGGGCCGGCGAACACCACCCGCCCGGGGCCCGGCGCGACTACCTGCGCGCCGTCGCGCGGCGCGAGCGAGACGCCCTGGCTGACGCCGCCGCTGCCGTTCGGCGCTCCGAAGCCGGTGATGGTGCGCCCTGTCACCGGCAGCTGGTAGCCCGCGGGCGCCCCGCGCGCGGCGACGGCGGGCGCCGCGGTTTCGGTCACGATCGACCGGTCCGGCCGCGGCGGCCGGATCAGCGGGCCGGGCAGCGCGGCGAGCTTGTCCCGCAGGCTGCCCGCCTGGCTCAGCGTGGCCACCAGCGCGTCGAGATCGCGCGCCTGCTCACCCAGCGCGAGCGCGCGCTCCGCCTCGCGGTCAGCTTCTCCGCTCGCCGCGCGTGAGGCGAGCCGCTGGCGGGTTTCGAGCGCCGCGAGCTGCGCGCGGCGATCCTCGAGCTGCCGCTCGCCCCCGCGCAGCGCTGCGAGCGTCTGCTGCGCCGCGTGCTGCAGCGCCTTGCCGCGCTCGATCTCGCCCCTGAGCGCGGCGGTGCGCCGCTGCACCTCGGGCACGGTGGTCGCGAGCAGGGCGCGCAGATAGACCATCTCCTTTACCGATCCGGGACGCATCACCGACAGGGCGAGCGGGCGGCGCGAAAAGCGCTGGAGCGCGCCGGTCAGCCGAACAACCGGCTTCTGCCGCAGGGCAAGCTGGGCGGCGAGCGCACGGCGCTGGCCGTCGATCAGCGCCAGCCGCGCCTGGGCCGCCGCGATCCCCGCTTCAGATTCCTGGATTCGCGCGGCCAGTGCGGCGCTTTCGCCCATCGTCTTGTCGACTTCGGCATCGGCGCGCGACGCTGCGAGTTCGAGCGACTTCGCCCGGGCCTCGGCGGCGCGCTGGTCCTGCAAGGCCCGCTCCATCGCCGCACGGGTCTCTCCCGGCGTTGCGTAGCGGCTATCGGCCTGGGCTTGCACGCCCGCCCCGACGCCAACGAAAGCCGCGAGCAACAGCGGTGCGAAGGCGAGCCGGCGATCCATCGGATCACCCTGCCCGATTACTGGGCCCGATGATAGGGATGGCCGGCGAGGATCGCGGTCGCACGGAACAATTGCTCGAGCAGCATCGCCCGCGCGAGCAGGTGCGGCCAGGTCGCCTTGCCGAAGGCGAACAGCAGGTCGGCCTCGGCTCGCGCAGCATCGCCGTGCCCGTCATGCGCGCCGATCACGAAGCGCGCCTCGCGCACCCCGTCGTCGCGCCAGCGGCCGAGCAGGTCTGCGAATTCCTCGGACGAAAGCTGCCTGCCGCGCTCGTCGAGCAGGACGGTGCGGCACGGGGTGAGCGGATCGGGGACGGAACCTCCGGTCTCGGGCAACTCGGTGAGCTTGACCGGCCACGCGATCCGCTTCGCATAGCGCGCGACCAGATCCGCCTCGGGCGAACGCCCGATCTTGCCGCGCGCGATCACATGCAGGCGCATGGAGCCGTACCCTTGCGCCTGTCTGGGGTCTTACGCCTGCCCGGCCGCGAGCGGGGGGGCATCGCCGAACGCCCACATGCGCTCGAGATTGTAGAAGCTGCGCACTTCGGGCCGGAACAGGTGAATCACCACGTCGCCGGCGTCGATCAACACCCAGTCCGCCGCCGGCAGGCCTTCGATCCGCGACGAGCCGAAGCCCGCGGCCTTGATCCGCTCGGCGAGTTTCTGGGCCATCGCCGCGACCTGGCGGGTCGAGCGGCCGGAGGCGATCACCATGTGATCGGCGATGCTCGATTTCCCTTCGAGCGGGATCGAGATCACATCCTGCGCCTGGTCGTCGTCGAGCGAGCCGAGAACGAGGGCGTGCAGGCTTTCGGCGTCGGTGAGAGCCTTGGCGGGCATCGTGCGGCCGGCCGGTGCCGGCGTGGTCTGCGCTGCATTCATCGCAGTGGGTAGAGCTCCATCTGGGGGGAAAGAAACGGCGAAGAGGCGCGGCGCCTCATGCGCGCTCCCCTTCCTGACGGTCTCGGACAAGAAAATGCGTCAATCGATCCCGTGGCGTCGCCCCGGTAAAGCGGCGGGCCCAGTGAGGATCTGCGCGGCGCATCTCAGTCGCCGAGCGCGGATCAGGATCGAAACGCAATTCAACCAGCGCCGGTGCGCTCCATTCACCCCGGTTTCTCAATCCGGCGGCAGGCACCCGGAAGCGCCTGAGCCAGGCCATCGCGGGGCTCGCGAGGGCGGCCGCATCATAACCCGGGCGGGCAATCACCGCAATCGGCATTTCCCGCGCGATCGCGCGCCACTGTTTCCAGCGGTGGAACTGGGCGAGATTGTCGGCCCCCATCAGCCACACGAAGCGCACCCGCGGATAGCGCCGCCGGAGCTTGCGCAGCGTGTCGATCGTGAAGCGCGTGTCGAGCCGGCGTTCGATCGCGGTGACTGTGATCGGTGCCCGCGCGGCAAGCTTTTGCGCGGCTTTGACCCGCGCAGCGAGCGGGGCCATCCCGGCCTGCGATTTGAGCGGATTGCCGGGCGAGACGAGCCACCAGACCTCGTCCAGGCCGAGCGCGCGTCGCGCGAACAGGCTGATCCGCCGGTGCGCGCCATGCGCCGGATTGAAGCTCCCGCCGAGAAGGCCGACCCGCTTCACCGGCGCGGCGAGACCCGCGCGGCGTTGGCACCGCTCTGCATCGCGATCGACCAGCCGGGATATTCGGGCTCGGGCGCCGACAGCGCATCGAGCTCGGCCAGTTCCTCGGGCAACAGCACGACATCGCTCGCGGCAAGATTCTCGGCCAGCTGGTCGGGACGCTTGGCGCCGACGATCACGCTCGACACGACGGGCCGGTGGAGCAGCCAGGCCAGCGCGATCGCCGCCACCGAAACCGCGCGCGACGACGCCATCGGCCGCATTGCATCGACCAGCCGGGCGGCGAGCTGCTTGTCCGCCTTGGGAAAGTCGATCTTGCCGCGGCGCCCCTCTCCCTGAGTCGCGCCGTCCTTGTCGAAGCTGTACTTCCCGCTCAGCAGCCCTCCGGCGAGCGGGCTCCACACCATCAGACCGAGCCCTTCGCTTTCGAGCATCGGCACCAGCTCGCGTTCGAGATCACGCGCGGCGGCGGTGTAATAGGCCTGGAGCGAGACGAATCTGTCCCACCCGCGCCGCTCGGCGATCCCGAGCGCCTTAACGATCTGCCACGCGGCCCAGTTCGACACGCCGACATAGCGCGCCCGGCCCGAACGGACGATGTCCTCGAGCGCGCGCAGCGTCTCCTCGATCGGCGTATTCGGGTCCCAGCCGTGGATCTGGTAGAGATCGACATGGTCGAGCCCGAGCCGCGCGAGGCTTCCGTCGACATGATGAAGCAGGTGCTTGGCGCCGGTCCCGGCATCGTTAGGGCCGGTGCCCATCGGCCCCATGCCCTTGGTCGCGATCACGATTTCCTGCCGCGCGATCCCGAGCGAGCGCAACGCGCCGCCGACGAATTCCTCCGACTGGCCCTGGGTATAGACATTGGCGGTATCGATGAAATTGATCCCGCCATCGATCGCCTGCTTCACCAACGCGGTCGAACCCTCTTGGTCGAGCTCATGCTGGAAGAAGCGGCTCGGCTTGTTGCCGAAGGTCATTGCGCCGAGGCACAGCTCGGACACCACGAGCCCGGAATTGCCGAGACGGTTGTAACGCATGATCGCTCCTCCCTGTTTTCCTTGGGTTAGGAGCGGGCGGTCAGGGACGCAACTGGCCCGTTCCGCGCGCGACCCACTTGTAGGTGGTCAGTCCTTCGAGTGCGACCGGCCCGCGGGCGTGGAGCCGCCCGGTCGCGATGCCGATCTCGGCGCCGAGCCCGAACTCGCCCCCGTCGGCGAACTGGGTCGAGGCGTTCCACATCACGATCGCGCTGTCGACTTCGGCGAGGAAGCGCTCGGCGACCGCCGCGTCCTCGGTCACGATCGCATCGGTGTGGTGCGACGAATGCCTGGCGATATGGTCAAGCGCCGCGTCGAGCCCGTCGACCACCGCGACCGACAGTTCGGCGTCGAGATATTCGGTGTCCCAGTCGTTGGCGCTGGCGATCCCGATCCGCGGATCGAGCGCGCGGGCGCGTTCGTCGCCGCGCAGCGCACAGCCTGCGTCGATCAGCGCGCCGACCACAGCCGCGCCCTCGCCGAAGCCGGCGTCGAGCAGCAGGGTCTCCATCGCGCCGCAGATCCCGGTGCGGCGCATCTTCGCGTTGAGCGCGATCGCGCGGGCCATCTCGGGCTCGGCGGCGGAATGGACATAGGTGTGGCAGATGCCGTCGAGGTGGGCGAGCACCGGCACGCGCGCATCGTTCTGCACCCGCTCGACCAGGCTCTTGCCGCCGCGCGGCACGATCATGTCGATCAGGCCCGCGGCCTTGAGCATCGCGCCGACCGCCGCGCGATCCTGTGTGGGGATCAGCTGCACCGCGTCGGCCGGAATGCCGCCGGCTTCGAGCCCCCGCGCGAGCGCGGCGTGGATCGCCCGGTTCGAATGGACCGCCTCGCTGCCGCCGCGCAGCAGCGCCGCATTGCCCGCGCGCACGCACAATGCCGCGGCATCCGCGGTGACGTTCGGGCGGCTTTCGTAGACGATCCCGATCAGGCCGATCGGGATACGCACGCGGCTGAGCGCGAGGCCGTTGGGCCGGGTCGCGCCGTCGATCACTTCGCCGACCGGATCGGGGAGCTCTGCCACCGCTTCGAGCGCCGCGGCTATACCTTCGAGGCGGCCCGGATCGAGCCGCAGCCGGTCGAGCAGCGCGGAGGTCAGTCCGTTCGCCTCGCCCGCTGCGACATCGCGCGCATTGGCCGCCAGGATATCCGGTTCCGCGTCGCGCAGGGCGCGGGCGGCCAGCCGGAGCGCGCCGGCCTTATCCGCGTCGCTTTTGCGTGCAAGAATGCGCTGCGCCGCGCGGCCCCGGCGCGCCAGACCTTCGACCAGTGAGGTGATGTCCGGATCGTCGTCGCGCTGGCTTGCCATGAGCGCCCGTAACACCCGCGACACCGCTTGTCACCGAATCGATTGCCCTCGCGCAGCGCCGATTCGCGAGCATATTCGTAACCGAAAAGTCACATTCCGGCCGGCGGCAATGCGATCGCTATGTCCCAAAACGATTCATCGCGCGACTCCACCGGCCTGCCCTTTCGACTTGCCCGGACAATGGACCTCCGGTGGATTCCCCTTAAGCAGGCGGGGCCTTTAGGGATTGGGGTCGTACATTGTTCAAGGCGGAAGCCGCAAAGCTGCGTGGCCGGCTCGATAGCTGGTTCCCGGATCGCGAGTTCTTTATGCGATCGCAGGGCCACGTTCGATTCATCAAGCTGAGTTCGCGTATCCAGATCATCGGGGCCGCGACCGTGTGCGCGGTCCTGTTCGTATGGGTGGTGACGATGGCGACGGTCGCGATCAGCCATTTCCTGACCCGCTACGACCGGATGGCCCTGCTCCAGCGCGAGGCGGCGGTCGAGAAATCGGAAAGCCGGGTCGCCCGATATCGCGACAACATCGACGAGGTGGCCGAGCAGATCAGACGCCGACAGGATTTCCTCGACAAGGTCACCAGCGGCGTGACCGATGAATTGCCCAGAGACGCCAAGCTCCCCGCCGGCAATGCGCAGTCGCTGAGCGAGGCGACCAAGACGGTCCAGAAGGTCAGCGTCGCGGTCCCCGAAGCGATCCCGCTGGTGAAGCTCGAGGCGCGCCAACTCGCCTATGTCGACAAGATGACCCGCTTCGCCGATTTCCGCTCGGGCGAGGCCTCGGCCGAACTGCGCAAGCTTGGGCTCGACCCCGACGCAATGCTGCGCTCCTCGCATTTCGCGCAGGGCGGTCCGCTCGAGCTGCTTTCGACCGACGACGACGGTTCGATCGATCCGCGCTTCGAAAGGATGGGCCTCAGCCTCGCCCGGATGGAGACGCTGCAGGACATGCTCGACAGCCTGCCCCAGGTGCTCCCGGCGGCGGGCTGGTCGATTTCCTCGGGCTTCGGCTACCGCGCCGATCCCTTCACCGGGCGCGGCGCGATGCATGCCGGGCTCGACTTCAAGGCCGGCTACGGCGCCCCGATCCACGCCGCCGCGCGCGGGCGGGTCAGCTTCGTCGGCCAGCGCAACGGCTACGGCAATGTGGTCGAAATCGATCACGGCAATGGCCTGATGACCCGCTATGCGCATATGTCCGCCTTCCACGCCAAGGTCGGCACGCAGGTCCACGCGGGCGACGTGATCGGCGCGATCGGCAGCAGCGGCCGGTCGACCGGACCGCATCTGCATTTCGAAGTGCGCATCAACGATCGCGCGGTCAATCCGCGCCCCTTCCTGGAGGCCGCCTCCCATGTTCTCGAGAAAACCAGCGGACGAGCCGCAAATTCCAACCGCACCTAAACCGCAAGGCAGGACGATCATGGCAGGCAATTCCACCTTTTCCGTCTTCGGCGCCGACGTGACCATCAAGGGCGACGTGACCGCCTCCGCCGATCTGCATGTCGACGGCCGGGTCGAGGGCGACATTCACTGCGCCTCGCTGGTCCAGGGCGAATCGAGCACGATCGAGGGCTCGATCGAGGCCGAAGTCGCGCGGCTTGCAGGCCGGGTCACCGGATCCATCCATGCACGCGAACTGGTGATCCTGCGCAGCGCCCGGGTGGATGGCGACGTGCATTACGACGCGCTGACGATCGAGCAGGGCGCGCAGGTCGACGGGCGCTTCTCGCACAGCGAGCCCGGCAAGTCCGCCGCGAAGCCCGCTGCTTCCGCGCCGACCACCGGTGACGACGAGCCGAAGCTGACGCTGGCAGGCTGACCGCTTTTCCCTGCGAATCAGGGCCGAGGGTTCAAGTGCCGCCGAGCACTTCCGCCCGCAGCGCCTTGCGATCGAGCTTGCCGATCGTGGTCTTGGGCAGTGCGGGGCGAATTTCGACGCTTTTCAGGCGCTCGTGCTTGCCGAGATGGGCATTCGCCCATTTGAGCAGGGTTTCAGCATCGGTCTTCGCCGTGTCCTGATTGAGCGTGACGAAGGCCGCCGGCAGTTCGCCGTGATAGGCATCCGGCACCCCGATCACCAGCGCCTCCTTGACCGAAGGGTGCCGCAGCAGCTCTTCCTCGACCTGGCTCGGGAACACCTTGAACCCGCCGACGGTGATCATGTCCTTGATCCGGTCGACGATCGAGATGTAGCCGTCGGCATCGAGGGTCGCGACGTCGCCGGTGCGCAGCCAGCGGCCGTCCTCACGTTCGATGAAGGCGCTGGCAGCGGCATCGGGGCGGTTCCAGTACCCCTGCATCACCTGCGGCCCCTGAATAGCGAGCTCGCCCGGCTCGCCCGCCGGCGCATCGCGGGTCGGATCGTCCTTGTCGAGCAGGCGGATTCGGGTTTCCGGCAGTTGCTGGCCGATCGTGCCGATCCGGTTCTCTGCCTTGTAGGGATTGGTCGAGACGACCCCCGAGCATTCGGTCAGGCCGTAGCCTTCGACCAGCCGCGCATGGGTGACCTCCTCGAACCGTTCGTGCAGCGGCCCCTGCAGGGGAGCGCCGCCCGAGATGCATACCAGCAGCGAGGAGAAATCGGTCTTCGCCAGTCGCGGGTGATCGAGCAGCGCCTGGTACATCGTGGGCACCCCGGGAAAGGCGGAGGCGCGCACGCGCTCAAGCGTCTTCAACGCCTGGCCTGCGTCCCAACGCGGCAGCATCGCAAGGCACCCGCCCTTGTGCACCGTGCGATTAAGCACACAGGTATTGGCGAAGACGTGGAACAGCGGCAGCACGCCCATGATAACGTCGGGCTGCTCGTGGAACGGATCGACCGCATCGACCTGCCGCGCATTGGCGGTGAGGTTCTGGTGGGTGAGCATCGCTCCCTTCGGCGGGCCGGTCGTCCCGCCCGAATATTGCAGCAGCGCAAGATCCTGCTCCGGGTCGAGCGCGACCGGCGCGGGATCGCCGTGTTCGAGCAGGTTGCGCCAAGGATGGAGATCGGCTCGCGTCGGCACGGGGGTAAGCTGCTTGCGGCCGAACAGGCGCAGCGCCAGCCCCTGCAATGGCGGCAGCATGTCCGCCAGTCGGCCCACCACCAGCACTTCGAGCGAGGAGCCGTCGAGCACTCTCGTTGCCGAGGGCAGCAGCATCGGGACATCGAGCGTTACCAGCAGCCGGGTTCCGGAATCCTCGACTTGGGCCCGCAATTCCTCGACCGTGTAGAGCGGCGAGAAATTGACCACCGTGGCGCCGGCGATCATCGCGCCGTAATAGGCGGAGACGTAGATCGGGACATTCGGCAGGAACAGCCCTACCCGGTCGCCCTTCGCGATCCCGAGCTTCTGCAATCCGGCGGCGAAGGCGCACGCCTCCGCGTGGATCGCGGAATAGGAAAACCACCGCCCCATGAACTCGACCAGCGGGGAGGCGGGATGACGCGCGACGCTGGCGCCGAGCATGTCCGGCATGGTCAGCGGCGGAAGATCGAGCTCCCACGGGCATGGATGCCGGTAATGCTCCGGCGCAGGGTGAAACGCCCCGGAGGGCGCTTCGGCAGCAGGCTCGCCTTTACTGACATCCATGTCAGCTAGTGTGGCTCAAGGCCTTGATTTAGGCAAGCGGATGTTGGCTCACCGAGCCGCACGGCCGCCCGGCGCCGCTTAGGCCTGCTCTTCCGCTTCGGCGGCGCGCTTGGCTTCGAGCCAGGCTTCGGCCTCGGCTTCCTGCGCGGCTTCCGAAGCCGCCTTGGCCGCGGCCTCGCGCTCGGCGCGCAGTTCCTCGATCAGCGCCGCCTTGTCGTCGGTGCTATCGGCCGGCGCCTCGGCGTTGGCATCGATCCCGGCCTTCTTCGCCGCCTTGGCGACGACCGCGTCGAGCTCGCGCTGCGAGCACAGACCCAGGGTCACGGGATCCTTCGGCTGGATGTTCGAGATGTTCCAGTGCGTACGATCGCGCAGCGCGGCGATCGTGTTGCGGGTGGTGCCGATCAGCTTGGAAATCTGCGCATCCGAGATTTCTGGATGGTTGCGCAGGATCCACGCGATCCCGTCGGGCTTGTCCTGGCGCTTCGAGACCGGCGTGTAGCGCGGCCCCTTGGTGCGGCTGACCTGCACCGGGGCCTTCTGCATCCGCAGCACGTAGTTCGGATTGGCCTGGCCGCGCTCGATCTCGTCGTGGGTCAGCTCGCCCGAATGGATCGGGTCGCGACCGGTGTACTTGCTGCTCGCGAGATCGTCGGCCATCGCCTGCACTTCGAGGATGTGCAGGCCGCAGAATTCGGCAATCTGTTCGAAGCTGAGCGCGGTATTGTCGACGAGCCACGAAGCGGTGGCGTGCGGCATCAGCGGCTTGGTTTGTGACATTGGTCTCTCCACCCCCAGAACAGTCTGGTTTCGGGCCTGAAAATAGAAGGGCCGCCCCTCGCGGAGCGGCCGTGCATGAGCCCATTTAGGGGATTGGCCCCGCCGGGGCAAGTGAAACGGGCCGGATCCGGTCCCCGCAGCTTCAGGCTGCCTTGCGCAACGGCTTGGGAGCGGGCGCTTCCTGCGGCTCCGCGACCGGGCAGGCAAGCGCATCGAGGAATTGCCGCGCACTTGCTTCCCAGGTGAACGCGCGGCCGTGGGCGAGGCACGCCTCGCGGTCGAGCTTCAGCGCGCGGGCGATCGCACAGTCGAGATCCTCATCCATCGCGCCGCATTTGGCGGTCAGTATGTCGATCGGGCCGGTGACCGGGAACGCCGCCACCGGCGTTCCGCTGGCGAGCGCCTCGATCATCACCAGCCCGAAAGTATCGGTGCGGCTTGGAAACACGAACACGTCCGCGCCGGCATAGCAGGCCGCCAGCTCGGCCCCGACCTGGCGGCCGAGAAAATGGACCTCGGGAAATTCGGCCCGTAGCCGCGCGAGCGCCGGACCATCGCCGACCACGACTTTCGACCCGGGATGGCGCGAGCGCAGAAAGGCCTCGATGTTCTTCTCGACCGCCACCCGCCCGACATAGAGCTGGATCGGACGCGGAATGTCCCAATAGAGGTCGGGCGGCTCCATCCCCGGGCCGAAGGCGGCGAGATCGACCCCGCGGCTCCATTCGCGCAGGCGGGTGAGGCCATGCGAACGCAGCTCCGCACGCACGCTTTCGGTCGCGACCATGATCCCCGCCGACGGCCGGTGGAACCATCGGATGTAGGACCAGAACCAGGCGGCAGGCAGGCCGGTGCGCTGCGCGACATAGTCGGGGAACTGCGTGTGATAGGCGGTGGTGAAGGGCAGGCCGTGGGCGATGCAGTGGCGCCGCGCCGCCAGCCCGAGCGGACCTTCCGTGGCGACGTGCACCGCGTCCGGCGCGAAGCGGGCGATGCGCCGGCCAACCGAGCGCCCGCTGGCCAGAGCAAGGCGAATCTCGGGATAGGAGGGGCAGGGGATCGAACGATACTGATCGGGCGAGACGATCAGCAGTTCGTGGCCCCACTGCTGCAGCAGGCCGGTGATCGCCTGGAGCGTGCGCACCACGCCGTTGACTTGCGGCGACCAGGCATCGGTGATCAGGGCGATCCGCATCGCGCGGCCTCCTTCGGCTCTCCTCAGGCCGCGGCGAGAACCCGCGCGGCTTGTTCTTCCGCGGCCGCCTCCGCCTCGCGCCTGGCGATCTCGTCCGGCCAATGGAGGATCTCCATCGTGCCGTCGAAATGCTCGACCAGGGCGTTGCAGCCTTCGACCCAGTCGCCGTCGTTCCAGTATTCGATCCCGTCGAACATGCGGAACTCGGCGGTATGGATATGGCCGCAGACGACGCCGTGGACCCCGCGCTGGGCGGCCGCGCGGGCGACCACCTCCTCATAGCGCGAGATGAACTCGACCGCGTTCTTGACCTTGTGCTTGGCCATCTTGCTGAGCGACCAATAGGGCATGCCCATCCGGCTACGGACCGCGTTCACATAGCGGCTGAGGCCCATCATCATCGTGTAGGCCGCGTCGCCGACGAAGGCGAGCCAGCGGTGCGCAAGCATCACCGCGTCGAATTCGTCGCCGTGCAGCACCATCAGCCGGCGCCCATCGGCGGTGTCGTGGAACGCCGCGCGGCGGATCTCGACCCCGCCGAAGTTGAGCCCGGTGAACTGGCGGAACATCTCGTCGTGATTGCCGGGAATGTAGACGATCCGGGTGCCGCGCTTGGCGCGCTTGAGGATGCGCCAGACGATGTCGTTGTGCGCCGCGGGCCAGTAGAACTTCTTCTTCAGGCGCCACCCGTCGATGATGTCGCCGACCAGGTACATCGTTTCCGAATCGACGTTGTCGAGGAAGTCGATCAGCAGGTCGGCGTTGCAGCCCTTGGTTCCGAGATGGACGTCGGAAATCCAGATCGTGCGGAACTTGCGCCGCCCCTCGGCCGACGGCTCGGGAATTGCGGGCTCACTGCCGATGAGTTGCGGGAAGGCGGAAACGATCCCGCTCTCCGCCAAAATGTCGTGCTCGCCAAACATGGGCCCAAGCCTCGAATCTGCCAGTCCTGGCTTCGGGCATATGAGTCCTAATTGTTACAGGCGATTCACAGTTCAGGGACAGTTCGGGGACTGTATTACCGTTCGGGGTCAGTCATTGGAGCGTAGTTGGGCAGTTCTTCGATTCGCTTGAGCCAGTGTTTAACATGGCCGAACGATCGCGGATCGAACCCGCCGCCCTCGGCGACATGGGTATAGGCATAGAGCGCGACATCGGCCACCGACACCGCCGAACCGGCAAACCAGTCGCGCCGGGCGAGGTGTTCGTCCATCAGCGCCAGCGCCGCCGCGCCCGCCGCGCGCTTGACCGGAACCGCGGCCCGCTGGAATTCGGAAAAGTTCGTTTCGCCGACCCAAAGATACCAGAAGCGCAGCGTCGCGATGTTCGGTTCGTGATTGTACTGTTCCCAGAACATCCAGCGCAGCATGTCGGCGCGATCGAACGGGTCTTCGGGTACCAGACGACTGCCGTCGGCGAGATAGAAGCACGCAGCGTTGCTTTCCGGCAGGAAGCGCTCCCCCACCTGCAACACCGGGATGCGGCCGTTCGAATTGACCCTGGTGAGGAATTCTTCGGTACGCGTCTCGCCCTTCACGATGTCGTATTCGCGCCGTTCCAGCCTCAGCCCGAGCAGGGCCGCAGTCAGCCTGATCTTGTAGCAGTTCCCGCTCGCGGCATATTCGTGAAGGACGAGGCGCTCCATCACCGCCCCCCCTGCGTCCAGGGCGAGGGCATGTGATAGGGCACGTCGATGAAGATCGCCTCGACCGCGCCGATCTTGCCATCGACGATCTTGAACGCCTCGAGCAGATTGTAGCTGTGCGGGAAGTAATAGAAGCTGTGCACCGGGGTCTTCCCGTCGGTCCAGGTGTAGTCGATCAGCTTGCCCATGTGGTCGATGAAGCCGGCCGCGAGCACCACGCCCTTCTCCTCGTCCACCAGCGGGAAGCGCCGCTCGCGCAGCCGGTCGTCGTAGCGGTACTGGCCGAGCTTGAACTGGTCCTCGCAGCCATAAGCGGCGATCGGATAGTTCGGGAAGGCGGCGGCATTATGCGTGGTCTGCAAGCCGTTCTCGACCCGCTCGCAACTGTCGGCGAACTTGGTCAGGATCGTGCCGTCGTTGAGCTGGATCGTGTCGAAATAGCCGTCGGCCAGCGAGATCATCCGCTCGCGCGGAGTGCGCTGGTCCTTCGGGACATCGGCCAGCATGATCGGGCGCGGAGTGACATAGGTGTCGATGCTCGGGAACGGGCTGTTCTCGACCTTGCGGGTGACGATCTGCTCGACCTCGGCGATCTTGTGGCCTTCGACCTTGAGCCGCAGCGCCATGATCGCCGGGTGGCCGCTTTCCTCGATCACCCCGAACCACGCGACCTGGCCGCTGACCGGATCCGCGAACTTGAGGTCGTAGGCGCGCCGGGCGCTGACCGTGTTCCAGGTGCCGTCGCCGATCGCGAGCTGGACGTTGTTGTCGGTGAACACGACGTGGTCGGCCCAGGGCAGGCGCGAGGGATCCTTCTTGACCAGCGCATCGAGATAGCTCTCCGCCATCGCGTAGAGGCACGCCCGGTCGCATTGCGGGGCAACGTTGGAATTGGGCAGCGCCTCTTTCGCGGAGGCGGTGCCGCTCCAGGCAGCCATCGCAAGCGCCAGCGCACCGAGCATCGTCTTCATCATCCCACCTCCAGCACGATCTTCCCGATATGCTCGCCCGCCTCCATCCGCGCATGGGCGGCGGCGACCTCGCCCAGCGGGAAGATACGATCCATCACCGGGCGCAGCCGTCCCTCCTCGACCAGCGGCCAGGCGTTCTCGGCGATCTCGCGGGCCAGCAGCGCCTTGAACATGTCGGAGCGCGGGCGCAAGGTCGAGCCGGTAAGGGTTACCCGCCGCATCATCACCTGCGCCATGTTGATTTCCGCTTTCGCGCCGCCCAGCACCGCGATCGTCACGTGGCGGCCGTCCTCCGCCAGGCACTGGAGATTTCGCGCGACGTAGCTGCCGGCGACCATGTCGAGCACCACCTCGACCCCGCGGCCGCCGGTGAAGCTTTTCACTTCCTCGACGAAATCCTGCGTCTTGTAGTCGATCGCCAGGTCGGCGCCGATCGCGCGCGCGGCAGCGCATTTGTCCTCGCTGCCGCAGGTCGCGATCACCGTCAGGCCGAACAGTTTGCCCAGCATGATCGCCATCGAACCGATCCCGCTGGTCCCGCCGTGGACCAGCAGCGTTTCGCCGGTCATCGCCCAGCCGCGTTCGAACACATTGTGCCACACGGTGAACAGGGTTTCGGGCAGCGCGGCCGCCTCGGCCAGCGAAAGGCCGTAGGGCACCGGCAGGCAATGGCCTTCATGCGCCACGCAGTATTCGGCATAGCCACCGCCCGGCACCAGCGCGCAAACCTTGTCGCCCAGCCGCCAGCCTTCGACCCCCTCGCCCAGCGCGACCAGCTCGCCGGCCAACTCGAGCCCCGGAATCGGGGAGGCGCCCGGCGGCGGCGGATAGAAGCCCTGACGCTGGATCACATCCGGCCGATTCACCCCGGCATAAGCCACGCGGATCAAAACCTGGCCCGGCCCGGGCTTGGGCACCGGCAGGGTTTCGGGCCGGAAGACCTCCGGACCGCCCGGAGTCTTGAAGCCCATCGCCGTCATTTCTTTTGGAAGATCGCCTGTCACGCCTGTCTCCGTGGCTCGCCGGCCACACTTCACACATCCCGTCCGCGCCCCCCATTGACAGAAACACCGCCCAAAGGCGATGCTGCAACGCAATGGATGAAGACGATCTCCCCAGACGGCGCGGAGATGCAGCCGCCCTCCTCGCGAAGGAGAGCCTGGACTCCTATTCGCAGGACGAGCTGGGCGAGCGGATCGAACTGCTCGAAGCGGAGATCGCGCGGGTCAAGGCCCACCGAGACAAGGCCGGTGCCCACCGCCTCGCGGCCGAAGCGTTGTTCGGCAAGGCGTCCACATGATGCGCGGGCCGCCCCTACCATTCAGCCAGCGGCCACCCCATATCGCGCATCAAGCTTCCCGTAAGCATATCCCTTCACGCTCTGTCTCAAGCCGAGCGTCGTATTTTCCAACGAAAGACTGCTGAATGCCCAGTTTCGCCCAGAGCCTCGAAAAGACCCTGCACAACGCGCTCCAGGCCGCGAGCGACCGAGCGCACGAATACGCGACGCTCGAGCACCTGTTGCTCGCGCTGGTCGAAGACCCCGACGCCGCCGAGGTGATGACCGCCTGCGGCGTCGACCTCGGCGAACTGGCCGAAGTCGTGCGCCAGTACCTCGATCAGGAATACCAGTCGCTCAAGACCGAGGACGAGACCGACCCGCAGCCGACCGCCGGCTTCCAGCGGGTGATCCAGCGCGCCATCCTGCATGTGCAGTCCTCGGGCAAGGACACGGTAACCGGCGCCAATGTGCTGGTCGCGCTGTTCTCCGAACGCGATTCCTATGCGGTCTACTTCCTGCAGCAGCAGGACATGAGCCGGCTCGACGCAGTGAGCTTCATCAGCCACGGCATCGGCAAGGGCGGGCGCCAGCTCGAGAACCGCCCGACAAGCGGCGCCGAGGAGCCGCAGCAGGCCCAGGAAGAGAAGAGCGACAAGTCGAAGAAGGATTCGGCGCTCGACCAGTTCACCGTCAACCTCAACCAGAAGGCGCTGGACGGAAAGGTCGATCCGCTGATCGGCCGCGGGCCGGAAGTGGACCGTACGATCCAGATCCTTTGCCGCAGGAGCAAGAACAACCCGCTCTACGTCGGCGATCCCGGCGTCGGCAAGACCGCGATCGCCGAGGGCCTCGCCCGCAAGATCGTCGAGGGCGACGTGCCCGAGGTGCTCGACGAGGCGGTGATCTACTCGCTCGACATGGGTTCGCTGCTGGCGGGCACGCGCTATCGCGGCGATTTCGAGGAGCGCCTGAAGCAGGTCGTCAGCGAACTCGAGAAGATGCCGCATGCGATCCTGTTCATCGACGAGATCCACACGGTGATCGGCGCCGGCGC
>JAGIAR010000009.1 GCA_017744735.1 Novosphingobium sp.
ATCCGGTCCCAGAAGGCCTTGCCGAACAGCAGCACCGGGATCGGCTTCATCTTGCTGGTCTGGATCAGGGTCAGCGTCTCGAACAATTCGTCCATCGTGCCGAAGCCGCCGGGGAACACCGCCAGCGCCCGCGCGCGGATCAGGAAGTGCATCTTCCTGAGCGCGAAATAGTGGAAGCGGAACGAGAGATAGGGCGTCACATACTGGTTCGGCGCCTGTTCGTGCGGCAGCACGATGTTCAGCCCGAGCGATTCGGAACCCGCATCGCTGGCGCCGCGGTTGGCCGCCTCCATGATCGACGGGCCGCCGCCCGAGCAGACCACGAACTGGCGCTGCCCGTCCTCGATGATCGCCTTTTCGCTGACCAGCCGCGCGAGCTTGTAGGCTTCTTCGTAATAGCGCGACTTGGCCGCGAGGCTTTCGACCACCTTGCGGTCGGCCTCGGGCAGGTCCGCCGCGCCCTTGAGCGCGGTCTCGACCGCCTCGGGCGGCGGGATTCGCGCGGAGCCGTAGAACACGATGGTCGAGCCGATCCGCGCCTCGTCCATCAGCATCTCGGGCTTGAGCAGCTCGAGCTGGAAACGGATCGGACGCAGTTCCTCGCGCAGGATGAAATCGGCGTCGCGGAACGCGAGCCGATAGGCCGGATGCTGGGTCTGCGGGGTCTGCGCCGGCTGCGCCTCGCTGAAGGCGGCCTCCTGCTCGGCGCGGTAGAATTTCCGGTTGGTCAAATCGTGCTCGTCAGCCACTGCGAGCCTTTCTTCATGTGATATGTCATCAGGCCCTGCCTAGGATCGGGCGGCGCGCTTGAAAAGCGATCATTCGTCAAGCTAACGGACGTTCAAGCCCAGTTCGCCGAGCAATTCGCCCGCCTGCTCGCGCGAGATCGTCGCGCCGCGGAACAGGCTGGCATCGAGCAGCTTGAGGCCACCGAGGTCCGCGCCGCGCAGGTCCGCCCCGGCGAAGCGGCAGCCGGCCATCGCCGCGTCGCGCAGGCTGCAATCGTCGAACGTCGTGTCCCGGAAATCGCAGCGATTGAGATCGGCCTGCGAGAAATCCAGCCGCTTCAGCCTTTGCCCCTTGAACGAATAACCGGGCAGCTTCGCGCCGATCAGCAGCGTTTCCTCGAACTTCGCCTCCAGCCCGCCGCTTTCGGAAAAATCGGCCCCGGTGAATTTCGAGCGCTCGAAGCGCGCCGCCGGAAGCCGCGCGCCGCGGAAGATCGCATTGTTGAAATCGCTTGCGACGAAGCTCGCCTCGGTCAGGTCGGAGCGGTCGAATTTGGCGAAGGGCCCGCGGCAGGATTGCCAGTTGGTCTCTTCCAACACGGCGTCGGTGAAATCCGCCCGGCGAAGCGAGCAGCGCTCGAAGGTCCACCGGGTGAGATCGAGCCCCGCTAGGTCGGCTTCATCGAGTTCGCAGTCGATCAGGCGATGCGGCCCGGCGCGGAGACATTGTTCGATGTCGACGCGAGCCAGGCTCCGCCCCCTGATGGTGCTGTCCATGACCGGACCCTAGCGCGTTCCCTTCGGCGCGGCGAGATGCGCACCCTTCCCTAGCGGCGCAGTTTCTCCCAATAGGACGGCGAAGACTTCGAGAGGAAACATGGCCGAGACCGATTTCATTGTCGTTGGCGCGGGCAGCGCCGGGTGCGTGCTGGCGGCCAGGCTGAGCGAGGACAGGAGCAGCGACGTCGTGCTGCTCGAGGCGGGCGGACGGGACAATGCGCTGATCGTCAGCATGCCGCTCGCGTGGATGCAGGTCGCGAGCACGCCGAAGTTCGGCTGGGGCGACGTGAGCGAGCCCGATCCCAACCTCGACAACCGCACCCAGCCGCTGCCGCGCGGCAAGATGCTGGGCGGGTGCAGCTCGATCAACGGAACGATGTATATCCGCGGCGCCGCGGCGGATTACGACGCGTGGCGCGATGCCGGCCTCGGCGGCTGGGGCTATGACGACGTGCTGCCCTATTTCAAGAAGGCGGAAACCAACTGGCGCGGCGCGGGGCCGGAGCATGGCGGATCGGGCCCGCTCGACGTGACCCCGATGAAGACCCATCCCGAACTGTTCCCGGCGTTCCTCGAAACCGCCGGGGCGCTCGGCTATCCGGCGACCGACGATTTCAACGTGGCGCAGCCCGAAGGCTTCTCGATCCCCGACTGCACCATCTCGCACGGCCGCCGGCACAGCACCGCGCGCGCCTATCTCGAACCGGCGATGATGCGCCCCAATTTGCGGGTCGAGACCGGGGCGCAGGTCCGCCGGATCCTGTTCGAGGGCAAGCGCGCGGTCGGCGTCGAATACGAGCAGGACGGGCAGATCAAGGTGCTGCGGGCGCGGCGCGAAGTGCTGGTCAGCGGCGGCGCGTTCAATTCGCCGCAATTGCTGATGCTCTCGGGCATCGGCCCGGCGCAGCACCTCAAGGACATGGGGATCGAGGTGCTGCACGATCTCCCCGGCGTGGGGCAGAACCTGCAGGACCATCCGATCGGCCTGACCTTCTGGGCCGCGGCCAAGCCCAACACCTTCGAGAGCCAGCTCCGCCTCGACCGACTGGCCGCCAATCTCGTCCGCTGGATGCTGACCGGCAAGGGCACGCCGGCGCAGAGCCCGTTGACGATCCAGGGTTTCCTGCGCTCGGACGAGACCCAGGAGCGGCCCGACATCCAGTTCCAGGTCAGCCACGTGTCCTATGCCGCGCAGCCGTGGTTTCCCGGCTGGCGCAAGGGCGCCGGGCACCAGATCTCTTCCGGCGCGATCCTGCTCAATCCCGCGAGCCGGGGTTATGTCCAGCTCAGGAGCGGCGACCCGAAAGACCTCGCGAGCATCCAGATGAACTTCCTCGGCGAGGAGAGCGACCGCGTGACCATGCGGGAGATGATCAGGTTCCAGCGCAGGTTCTTCGCGACCGCTCCGGCGAGCAGCTGCGTCGCGGGCGAAATGGCGCCCGGCCCCGATGCCGCAAGCGACGAGGCGATCGACGCCTGGCTGCGCGCCACGGCGATGAGCGCCGCCCACCCCGCCTGCACCTGCGCGATGGGCACCGGCAAGGACGCGGTGCTCGACGGGCAATTGCGCGTGCGCGGGATCGAAGGCCTGCGCGTGGTCGACGTTTCGGCCATGCCGAACATCATCCGCGGCAATACCAATGCCCCGGCGATCATGATCGGCGAGAAGGCGGCCGACATGATCCTGGACAAGAGCCCCGCCTAGAAGCTGCCACGAAGGCCCACCGTCCAGCGCCGGGGCGAGCCGGGGCCGTAGGCGCGCGGATCGGAGGCGCCGGGCGCTTCGGTCAGCTCGACCTCGTCGACCTCGCTGAAGGTGCCGAAGGTCGCATATTTGCGGTCGAAAACATTGCGCAGCTCGCCGGTCAGCGCGATGCCCCTCGCCAGCGCGATGCTGGCCCGCAGATTGACGATCGCGTAGCCGGGGACCGGCGGGGTGAGGTTGGCCTCGTCGCCCACCAGCACCTGGCTCGAGCGCGCGATCAGGTCGCCGCCGAGCGAGAAGCGCGGGCCGCCTGCAAGTCTGCCCTCGTAATCGGCCGAGAAGGTCGCGCTGTGCCGGGGAATGCCGGGCAGGCGGTCGCCGGGGACCACCGCGATCGTGCCGTCCTCGCTCGCCGCGGGATTCGACGGGCTCGAAAGCGTGAGCCCCGAACGATAGGTCGCGTCGGTGAAGGCATAGCTCGCCGCGAGCCGCAGCCCGCCCCGCCGCGCTTCCAGCTTGGCCTCGATCCCCTGCCGCCGGGTTTCGCCGACGTTCCGGAACCATGCCCGCCCGCGGATCTCGGATGCGACATACTGGATGTCGTCGCTGTTGCGGGCGCGCCAGGCGGAGACGAGGTAGGTGAGGCTCCAGCCGCCTGCCCGCCCGCCGCCCGAGGCGCCGAGTTCCCAGCCGTGCGCGACGACCTGCCTGAGTGGCGGATCGGAGACGAAGAAATTGGCCAGGCTGCAGGGCGCCTCGGCATCGGCGCAGGACAGTTCGGCGGGAGTCGGCGCGCGGTTGGTCTCGGCATAGCCCGCGCGCAGCGCCAGTGCCGGCGCCAGCTGCCAGTCGAGCTCGATCCCCGGATTGAGCCGGTCGAAGCTGTGATCGCCATCGAGCGCACTCCCGATCCGGTCGGCCAGCGCGATCCGCTCGCGGTTGTAGCGCAGGCCCAGTTCCGCGCTGAGCCCGTGGCCCAGCGGCAGCGTGTCGGCGAGGAACAGGCCCCAATAGCGAGTGGTGGCGGCGAGCCCGACCGGGGCGATCGAACCGTCCGTCTGATCGATGAAGACCCCCAACCCGTCGACTCCGCGATCCTGCGTGAAGGCGCCGAGCTCGGTCGAGCTGGCGAAATCGGTCCGGCTGGCATCGTAGCTGAGCCCGAGCGCGAGGCGGTTGGTGCCGCCCGGCAGCGCGCGCCGGTCGATCAGCTGCGCGAGCACTCCGGACGATCGGGTATGGACGGTCCCGCGGTTGAGCACGCCGTAAGGCGCGCCGTCGAGCGTGTCGCGCACGCGGTTGCCGTTTGCGTCGGTGACGAAATTGTCCTCTGCATCGTCTTCCCGGCCGTCGTCATCCACCGTGTCGAGGCACAGATAGCCGGGCGCATCCTCGCAGGCGTCGATATCCGCGATGTCGCCGTTGACGCTGCGGCTCTCGAGCCGCTGGCGATAGAGCGTCGCCTCGATCTGCGTATCCGGCCCGAGCGCGAGCCACGGGTGCAGGCTGATCCGGCCGTAATCGTTGCGGGTGTTGTCGGGCCAGCTCAGCACCGATTGGCGCCGCGCCGCAAGCAGCTCGACCGGCGAGACGCCGTTGCCGGTGAGATCGGTATGCGCGGCAAACAATTTCGCATGGATCCCGCCCCACTCCCGGTCGAGCCCGAGATCGACATAGCTATTGGCGAGATAGGACGGACTGTGATCGCGCCAGCCGTCTTCGGCGCGATATTCCAGCGCGCCGAAGAAGCTCAAGCCGCCCGATCCGGCGGCACCGCCCGAGAAGCTCGCCTCGCGCTCGCCATAGCTGCCGAGCGATAGGGATCCGTCGAAGCCCGGATCGCTGGCCCCGGTCGCGGTTTCGAGCACGATCGCCCCACCCAGCGCATTGAGCCCGTAGGCCGGGCTCGCATCGACCAGATGGACCGAGCGCAGCGCCGCCTCCGGGATCAGGTCGAAATTCACCGTGTCGCCGAACGGCTGGTTGAAGCGTCCCCCGTCGAGATAGGCGGCAAGGCCCTGCGCCTGCCCCTGCAGCGGCGAGGCGACGAAGCCGCGATAGACGAGGTTCGGCTGCCACGGATTGTTCTGCGCATCCTGCAGCGTGATCCCGGCGCTGTCGCGGGTCAGGGCGCCGAGCAGGTCGGGCGCGCCGGTGCGCCACACATCCCCGCGGCCGAGCGCAAGCGAATCGTCGTAGTCCACCCCGGCGCCCGGCGCGGTCACCACGATCTCGTCCTTCGCGGGCTCGTCCGCCAGGGCGGGCGCGGCGCAGGTAGCGATGGCGAGGACGGCGGGCAGGCGGCGAAGCAGCATGGCAGCGTCCCTGGCCGGGAAGCCTGCGGGCTTTCAAGCCTCTTTCTTCAGCGCCTGCTCGCGCTCTCCGGCACTTGTTGCGATTTCGGGTGTTTGCACAGCGGACACCGTCTAGGGTCCGCAGATCCGCAGGCGGGGGTTGAACGAGCATTCGATGGCCGATCCCAGGACGAGCAAGGCGCCGGCAACACCCGCGAAACCGCGCAAGGGCGCCGGCCGGGGTGTGCGGACACGCCAGCTCTATCTCACCGCGGCGATCGCGCTGCTGGCCTTGTGGGTGGCGCTGCCGTTCCTCACCCCGATCGCCTGGGGTGCGATCCTGGCGATCGTCGAATGGCCGATCTACGAGCGGGCGCTCGCCCGCTTTCCGCGCTGGCCCCACACGGTCGCCTTCGCGCTCACCATCGCGACCGCGCTGGTGGTGGTCCTGCCGCTGTCGATCGCCGCGGTGTCGATCGTGCAGGAAAGCCAGGCGGCGCTGAACTGGCTGCAGATAGCGCAGCAGCACGGCGCGCCGGTGCCGGGCTGGGTAAACGGGCTGCCCGTGGTCGGATCCCGCCTGGCCGGCTGGTGGCGCGAGCATCTGGCGACGCCGCAGGGGGCGAACTCGCTGCTCGGCTCGATCAGCGCGGGCTCGGCGTTCGGCTGGACCCGCTCGATCGCGGGCGAGGTCGCGAGGGATTCCGCCGTGTTCCTCGTCACGCTGGTGATCCTCGCCTCGCTGCTCTCGAACGGCCGCATCATCGCGCACAAGAGCCGCCTGCTCGCCGCGCAGATGTTCGGCGCCTTCGGCCGCAACTTCGTCGACCGGCTGCTCGGCGCGGTCCGCTCGACCGTGATCGGAACGCTGCTGGTGTCCTTCGTCGAAGGCGCGACGATCGGGGTCGCCTATGCGGTCGCGGGCGTGCCGCAGGCGCTGCTGTTCGCGACCTTCACCATCCTGCTCGCGCTGATCCCGTTCGGCGCCTGGGCGGCGTTCGGCCTCGCCAGCCTGATCCTGATCGGCAGCGGCAGCGCGCTGGCCGGCGTGCTGCTGTTCGTGTTCGGCGCGGTGGTGATGACGCTCGGCGACAATATCCTGCAGCCGCTGGTGATCGGCAGCGCGGTGGAGCTGCCGCTGACGCTCGCGCTGGTCGGCGCCTTCGGCGGGCTCGCGGCGCTGGGGCTGGTCGGCCTGTTCATCGGCCCGGTGGTAATGGCCGCGCTGCTGCTGATCCTGCAGGAGTGGATGCCGGGCGAAGAAGCCGCGGAAGCCGGGTCCGCCTGACCCGGAGACGGGGCCAAGCCCCGGCTGTTGCAGGAAACTGGATGCCCCGTGAGGATTCGAACCTCAATAGACGGAGTCAGAGTCCGTAGTCTTACCGTTAGACGACGGGGCAGCACAGGGGCGCGCCTCTAAGCCGCCAGCCTGCGCAGGTCAAGCCGCCCGGGCGCGGAAAATGCCCGAAGCTTGCCCCGTTCACCGCATCGCGCTAGCTTGCCCGCAAGTACCCGCCCTGCTGGGGGCGGGATGAGAACAGAAAGATCGTGCGATGGCGGATATGACTCCGCCGGAAAGTTCGCGGGCGGCCCCGCGCAAGCCCCGGGCTTCCGGCAACAGGCGGGAAGGACGAAGCTCCGCGCCTGCGCCCCGCGATCGTTCCGCCGCACCCCCGCGCAACGCCCCGCTCCAACGCAATTCCTACGCCGCGATCGACCTTGGCACCAACAACTGCCGGCTGCTGATCGCGCGGCCTTCGGGCGAGAATTTCACCGTGATCGATGCCTTCAGCCGGGTGGTGCGGCTGGGCGAAGGGCTGGCGCAGACCGGGCGCCTGTCCGACGAGGCGATGGACCGGGCGGTCGGCGCGCTGAAGATCTGCGCCGACAAGCTCAAGCGCCGCAACGTCCATCTCGCGCGCTCGGTCGCGACCGAGGCCTGCCGCCGGGCCTCCAACGGCGCCGAGTTCATCGAGCGCGTGCGGCGCGAGACCGGCATCGCGCTCAACGTGATCTCGGCCGGGGAAGAGGCCCGTCTGGCGGTGCTCGGGTGCCATATCTTGCTGGAGGACGGCGAGGGCCCGGCGGTGATCTTCGACATCGGCGGGGGATCCACCGAGCTGGTGCTGATCGAGCAGCGCGGCGGCGCGGTCCCCTCGATCGTCGACTGGCAGAGCGTCCCCTGGGGCGTGGTCTCGCTGACCGAGACCTGCGGCCACGACGAAGCCACGCCCGCAAGCCGCGCCGCGCGCTATGCCGAGATGCGCCGGCGGGTGGCGGAAAGCTTCGCCGGCTTCGCCGAACGGATCGCCCCGGCGCAGACCCCCGACCTCCGCCTGCTGGGCACCAGCGGCACGGTCACGACCCTCGCCAGCGTCCATCTCGACCTCCCGCAATACGATCGCCGGGCGGTCGACGGGCTGATCGTTCCGGCCGCCTCGATGCGCGCGATCAGCGCGAGCCTGTCGACCAAATCGCCCGAGGAGCGCCGGCAGCTCCCCTGTATCGGCAACGAGCGCGCCGACCTGGTGGTGGCCGGCTGTGCGATCCTAGAGGCGATCCTCGACATCTGGCCCGCCGAGCGGCTGGGAGTGGCCGACCGCGGGATCCGCGAGGGGATTCTGCGCAGCCTGATGAGCGCCGACAGCGACGGCGAAACCGCGCGCGCCGCGCTGCGCCAGACGCGGCGGGCCGAGCGATGAGCCGCTCGGGCCGCGACCCCGAAAAGCGGGTCAAGACTGCGCGCGGGCGCACCGCCTCGTCGAACCGCTGGCTCGCCCGCCAGCTCAACGATCCCTACGTCAAGCAGGCCAAGGCCGAGGGCTATCGCAGCCGCGCGGCCTACAAGCTGATCGAGCTGGACGAGAAGTTCGGCCTGCTCAAAAGCGCGAGCCGGGTGGTCGATCTGGGCATCGCGCCGGGCGGCTGGAGCCAGGTGGTGCGCAAGCTGCGCCCGCGGGCCGGAGTGGTCGGAATCGACCTGCTGCCGACCGAGCCGCTCGAAGGCGTGACGATCTTCCAGATGGACTTCATGGCCGACGAGGCGCCCGCCGCGCTCGAGGCGGCGCTGGACGGGCCGCCCGACCTGGTGCTGTCGGATATGGCGGCGAACACCGTGGGCCACAAGCAGACCGACCATTTGCGTACCATGGGCCTGGTCGAGACCGCGGCGGACTTCGCGATCCAGACGCTGGCGCCGGGCGGCGCCTTCGTCGCCAAGGTGCTCGCGGGCGGGACCGACCCGCAGCTCCTCGCACTGCTCAAGCAGCATTTCGCGACGGTGAAGCACGCCAAGCCCCCGGCAAGCCGCAGGGGCTCGTCCGAATGGTACGTGATCGCGCAGGGCTTCAAGGGCTGAAACGCAAAACTCCCGCGCAAGCGCGGGAGCCCTGGTACCGGAAATCCCCGCCTGCGCAGGGAACCGGGAAGCTTACTTCGGAGCAGCCGGCCCCTGCGCGGTGGCAGCCTGCGTGTCGGCCGAGCCGCCCGCTGCGTCCTTGACGGGGGCCGCGGCAGCGGCATCGCCCGCTTTCGCATCGCCGGCCGCCGGCGCGGCGTCCGCCTTCGGCAGCGGCACGTTCGAGCCCTGGGTGTTGAGATAGGCGACGACGTTGGCGCGGTCCTCGGCGCTCGAGAGACCGGCGAAGGTCATCTTGGTGCCGTTGGCGAAGCCGCGCGGGCTGGTCAGCCAGGCGTCGAGATTGTCGAAGGTCCACTTGCCGCCCTTGGACTTGAGCGCATCGGAGAAGGCGAAGCCGCCGCGGCCTTCGGCAATCGAATCGCCGACCACGCCGTAGAGGTTCGGGCCGATCCCGTTGGCGCCGCCCTGGTTGTCGGTGTGGCAGGCCATGCACTTGGCGAAGATCGCCTGGCCCTTCGCGACGTCTGCCGTCGCGAGCAGCGAAGCGAACGACGGGCCGCTGCCCGCGCCTTCGGCGGCGGCGGCGGCGATCGGATAGCCGGGCTTCTCCACTTCGTGGTGCTTGTCCGCCTTGAAGTACATTCCGCTCACGACCGAGAGGCCGAGGGCGACCATCGCAGAGAACAGGAACCATCCGGCGATTGTATTGAAGCGGTCGGTCATCCGAGAAATATCCGGGAAAAGGTGGAGTTTCGGGCGTCGCTCTAGTCAGCCGCCGCGCGCTTCGCAAGTGCCATAGTGACTTGTTTGGGGAAGCAGCCGCGATTAGGGGCTTCGCCCCATGCACAGCTTTCCCGCGCCCGCGCTCGCACTGGTCGAAAAGATGGCCGCTTCGGCAGCCGCCGAGCCGGCGCGCGCGATCGCGTTTCAGGGCGCGCCGGGGGCCAATTCGCACCGCGCCGCGCTGGAATATGCGCCCGGATCGCTGCCGCTGCCGTGCTTCAGCTTCGAGGATGCGCTCGAAGCGGTGAGCAAGGGCCGCGCCGGCGCCGCGATCATCCCGATCGAGAATTCGCAGCACGGCCGCGTGGCCGACATCCACTTCCTGCTGCCCGAAAGCGGGCTGTCGATCGTCGGCGAATATTTCCTGCCGATCAGCCACACGGTGATGGCGACCGGCAAGGGCCCCTTCACCGCCGCCTATAGCCACCCGCAGGCGCTGGGCCAGACGCGGCGTTACTTGCGCGCAAACGGCATCGTGCCGGTGTCCTACGCCGACACCGCCGGGGCGGCTGCCTATGTCAAGGAAATGAACGACCCGACGATCTGCGCGATCGCGCCGCGGATCGCGGCGGAACTCTACGGGCTCGAGATCGTCGCCGAAAGCGTCGAGGATTCGGCCGACAACACCACCCGCTTCGTGGTCCTGGCGCGCGAGGCGCTCGATCCGGCCAGCCTGGCCGACGACGTTGCGATGACCACTTTCGTGTTCGAGGTGAACAACGTGCCCGCCGCGCTCTACAAGGCGCTCGGCAGCTTCGCGACCAACGGCGTCAACATGACCAAGCTCGAATCCTACCAGAAGGGCGCGAGCTTCGCGGCGACGATGTTCTATACCGACATCGTCGGCCGCCCGGGCGAGCCCAATGTCGATCGGGCGCTGGACGAGCTCGCGTTCCAGAGCAAGGAGGTCCGCATGCTCGGCTCCTATCGCATGGCGCGGCCGAGGGGTTAACGGAAGGTCGACCACGCGCTTTCCCCGGCCTTGCGCCGGGCACCGGGCCATGCCACCACAGGCCCGCGATGGGGGCTGTTGCCGGAACCGATGAGAGCGCCAGAGCGGGGGCAGGCGCCGCCGCCGACGCGGTGCGCGACTGGCACGCGGTCCGCGCGCATGCGGACATCCAGTATGCCCCGATCCAGCTGCCCAAGGCCGCACCGCCGCCGAGCTGGCTGACCCGCTTGCTCGACTGGCTGGGCAATCTGCTCAAGCCCGTGGCCGAGGCCCTCGGTGTGTCCTGGCCGGTGCTGCAATGGGTCCTGCTCGGACTTGCCGCGTTGCTTGTCGGCTGGCTGCTGTGGCGGCTGCTCGCGCCGATCGCGCGCATCCGGCTCGCGCGCAGGCCGGCCGAGGAAGACGCCGATCCGGACTGGACGCCCGACCGCGCAGCGGCGCTGGCGCTGCTGGGCGATGCCGACCAGCTCGCCGCCGAAGGGCGGTTCGACGAGGCGACCCACCTGCTGCTCCAGCGCAGCGTGCTCCAGATCGCCGAGGCGCGGCCGGACTGGCTCGGCCCGTCCAGCACCGCGCGCGAGATCGCCGCGCTGCCCGCCCTGCCCGAGCGCGCCCGCGGCGCCTTCCGGACGATCGCCGAGCGGGTCGAGCGCAGCCTGTTCGCGCTGCGCCGGCTGGAACGGGAGGACTGGCAGGCCGCACGCGCCGCCTATGCCGATTTCGCGCTGGCGGACCTCAAGGCGGCCGCGGCGTGAGCGGCGGCGGATCGCCCTTCTCGCCGCGCGCCGTGCTGGCGCTGCTGGTGCTCGGAGCCGCGGCCTTCCTAGCAGTGCTGTTCCTGATCGGCACCGGCGCCGACGCGCCCGACGAAAAGGACGGCGGCGGGCACGCCGCCGGCAACGGGCTCAACGGCTATGCGGCCTTTTCGGAACTGCTCGGCCGGCGCGGCTACCAGGTCAGCGCGATCCGCAACGCGGCGCGGCTCGACGACCCCTCGCTGCTGATCCTGACCCCGCCCCCCTATGCCGACGCGGACGAGCTCAACCGGGTGATCGAGCGCCATCGCAACCTCGGGCCGGTGATCCTGATCCTGCCCAAATGGTTCGCGCTGCCAGTCGGAGCCCGGCCCAATCTCAAGTCGAAAAAGGGCTGGGTCGTGCTGTTCGGCGCCACCAGCCCCGCGTGGGGCGATAAGATCGGGCGCGACAAGCTGATGCGGCTGCGGCTGGACCAGCCGCAGGGCAAGCAAAAGCCGCCGCCGGTCGGCTGGTCGGGGCTCGGCTTCGCGGGCAAGCTGCCGGATCCTTCGGCGGTGCAATGGGTCGATTCGAGCGAATTCGAGCCGCTGGTGCGCACCGCCGAACACAAGGACCTGGTCAGCTTCTGGGACGACGGCGGCTATTATCCGCGGCTCTCCGCCGCAGCCGGAGTCGATCCCTACGACCGCGACGAAGCTTCGGACAAATGGCCGCTGGTGGTGATCGCCGAGCCGGACCTGGTGAACAATTACGGGCTTGCCGACAAGGACCGCGCGCTGCTGGCGCTGTCGATCGTCGAGGCCAGCCTCGAAGGCGCGCATATGCCGGTCGCCTTCGATCTCACCTTCAACGGGCTCGGCCAGAACGACAATCTGCTCACGCTTGCCTTCCGCCCGCCGTTCCTCGCCGCGACGCTGTGCTTCCTGATCGCGGCGCTGGTGGTGGCATGGCGCGCGTTCCGGCGCTTCGGGCCGCCGGCCGGCGCGGGCGGGCCGCGGATGGGGCGCCGGCAGCTCGCCGCGGGCGGGGTCGACGAGGCCGCGGCGATGGCGACCTTCGCCTTCGGCAAGCGCGAGCTGGCGACCAACGGCGCGGCGCTGATCCAGCGCGCCAAGCGCCTGCACCTGCTCGGGGCGCCCTATGCCGCGCTGGTCCGCAACCGGATCGCGCAGGCGCTGGGGCTCAGGCCCGGCGCCGACATCGCCCTGACCGAAGGCGCCATCGACGCGCTGCTCGAACGGCGCGGCCTCCAGCCGAACTTCGCTTCCCAGGCCGAGGCTCTGCGCCAGGCCCGGGGGCCCCATGAGTTGCTGCGCCGCGCGCATGCGTTGAGAGAAATCGAAAGGAACCTGTCCCGATGAGCAAGACGCTGGAGGATGTCCGCAATCTGGCGGCAGCGATCCGCACCGAGATCGCCAAGGCGATCGTCGGCCAGGAAGAGACGATCGAGCACCTGCTGGTCGCGCTGGTGAGCCAGGGCCATGTGCTGCTGGAAGGCCCGCCGGGAACCGCCAAGACCTTCCTCGCCCAGTGCTTCGCCTGCACCCTGGGGCTCGATTTCGGGCGCATTCAGTTCACCCCCGACCTGCTGCCGGGCGACATATTGGGTTCGAACCTGTTCAACTTCCAGACCAGCCAGTTCACCCTCACCCGCGGGCCGATCTTCTGCGAGCTGCTGCTGGCCGACGAGATCAACCGCACCCCGCCCAAGACCCAGGCCGCGCTGCTCGAGGCGATGCAGGAGCGCAAGGTGACCCTCGACGGCGAGACCCACCGCCTCCCGACGCATTTCATGGTGGTGGCGACCCAAAACCCGATCGAGAACCAGGGGGTCTATCCGCTGCCCGAGGCCCAGCTCGACCGGTTCGTGTTCAAGCTGATCGTGCCCTATCCCAGCGCCGAGGAAGAGGCGAAGATCGTGTTGCGCTTCGGCGAGCGCAGCGGCCCGCCGCATCCGCAGGACTTCGGAGTCGCGAAGGTCGCCGACGCGAAGCTGCTCGACGGCATGGCCGATGCGGTGAAGTCGGTCACCCTGGCGCAGGACGTGGTCGACTACATCGTGCGGCTGGTGCGCGCGACCCGCGAGAGCGCCGACCTGTCGAGCGGCGCCTCCCCCCGCGCGGCGGTGCTGCTGGCCAATGCCGCGCGCGCCCGTGCCGCGCTGGCCGGGCGCGACTATGTCATCCCCGACGACGTCAAGGCGCTCGCGGTCGCCGTGTTGCGCCACCGCCTGCTGCTGTCGCCGGCGGCGGAGATCGAAGGCCGGCAGATCGAGGAACTGGTCGCCGGGCTGATCGAGCAGACCGAGGCGCCGAGGTAGCTCGGGGGCGCAGACGCATGATCGTTCCATCCGCCCGGACCCTGCTGATTGCGGCGCTCGGCGCGCCGGTGGCGCTGCTGATCGCGGCGCTGGCACCCGGCGCCTGGGTGATCACGCCGGCGGCGGCGGCGGCGCTGCTGGTGCTGATGCTGCTCGACGGGCTGGTCGCAGGCGTATTGGTGGACCTGAAGCTGGTCGCTCCGGCCGATGCCGAGATCGGTGCCGACGTTCCGGTGACCGTGCTGGCCGACATCGCCGGGCGCGCGGTCGGCGGCGGGGCGCCCGAAGCGGCGGTGGCCTTCGATCCCCGGCTGGGCGTCGGCGGGCGGGTGCAGTTCGCGCTCGCGCGCGACGCGAGCGGGGTGTGGAGCGGAAGCGCGGCGATCGTCCCCACCCGCCGCGGATCCGGCAGCTTCGACGGCATCTGGCTGCGCTGGCCGGGCCCGCTGGGCCTCGCGCACCGCCAGGTGAGCCGCGAAATCGAGACCGAGCTGCGGGTCTGGCCCGACCTGTCCCCGGTGCGCTCGCCGCTGCTGCAGACCTATCTGCGCGATGCCCAGTTCGGGCTGATCGCGCGGCGCATCCGCGGCGAGGGAACCCAGTTCGAGGCGCTGCGCGAATACGAGCCCGGGATGGACCGCCGCCGGATCGACTGGAAAAGCTCGGCGCGGCAGACCCGGCTCTATGCGCGCGAAAACGAGAGCGAGCGCAACAACCAGATCGTGTTCGCCTTCGATTGCGGGCAGGCGATGTGCGAGCCGGTCGACGGGCTGCCCCGGATCGACCGCGCGGTCTCGGCCGCTTTGACCGCCTCCTATGTCGCGCTCAAGGGCGGCGACCGGGTCGCACTGTTCGGCTTCGGCCAGCGGCCCGAGCTGTTCACCCCCTTCGTTACCGACGCGCGCCAGTTCTACCGGCTGCAGACCGCCGCCGCGGGGCTCGACTATCGCCCGGCCGAGCCCAATTTCACCCTCGCGCTGGCGACGCTGTCGGCGAAGCTCGCGCGGCGTTCGCTGGTGGTGCTGTTCTCCGATTTCACCGATCCGACCAGCGCCGAGCTGATGGTCGAGAGCGTCGGCCGCCTGGTCCAGCGGCATCTGGTGCTGTTCGTGACCCTGGCCGACACCGAGCTTTCCGCGCTGGCCGAAGCCGAGCCCGAGACCGTCGCCGACGTGGCGGTGGCGGTGACCGCGGGCACCCTCGCCCGCCAGCGCGCGGTGGTGCTGCAGAAACTGCGCCAGATGAACGTCGACGTGATCGAGGCGCCGTGGCAGGCGGTGACCTACGACCTGATCGACCGCTATCTCGAGATCAAGCGCGCGGGGGCGATCGGATGAACCCGCTCGACATGTTCAGGCCCAAGCCGGTCGCGCCGCCGCCCGAGATCGAGCAGGCGGCGCTGCGCTCGGACCGGTTCCGCCTGGCCCGCGAGACCGACTGGAAGCGGCTCGAGGCGATCCTGCTGCGGATGGAAAAGGGCCGCCTGCGCAAGGTGCCCGACGAGGACCTGCTGGAATTGCCCGCGCTCTATCGCACCGCCGCCTCGAGCCTGGCGATCGCGCGCGAAACCTCGCTCGACGCGGCGACGCTGGCCTATCTCGAAAGCCTGGTGCAGCGCGCATGGTTCCAGGTCTACGGCCCGCGCAGTTCGCTGATCGACTGGCTGCGGCGGTTCTTCGGCGGCGGCTGGAGCGCCTCGGTGCGGGATATCTGGCTGGAGATCTGCATTGCGCTGGCGGTGATGGTGGCCGGCACCGCGGTGGGCTGGCTGCTCGCGGCGCAGGACAAGAAATGGTATTTCGCGCTGGTGCCGACCGACTTCGCCGACAGCCGCGTGCCCGGCGCCTCGCGCGCGGTGCTGCAGAAATCGCTCGCCGGGGTCGACAAGGTCGAAGGGCTGTCGTTCTTCTCGGCCTTCCTGTTCAGCAACAATGCGAAAGTGTCGATCCTCGCCTTCGCGCTCGGTTTCGCCTTCGGCATCCCGTCGCTGATGCTGCTGCTGCAGAACATGGCGACGCTGGGCGCGATGCTGTGGCTGTTCAGCGGGGTGGGGCTGACCATCGATTTCGCCGCCTGGCTGTCGATCCACGGCACGACCGAGATCTTCGCGGTGCTGCTGGCCGGGGCGGCGGGGCTGCACGTCGGGCGCAGCATGGCCTTTCCCGGCAACCGCCCGGTGCTGGAGGCGATGGCCGAGAGCGGGCGGCGCGCGGCGCAAGTGATGGCGGGGGTGGTGCTGATGCTGGTCTGCGCCGCGGTGCTGGAAAGCTTCGGCCGGCAGCTGATCGTGGCCACCCCCGCGCGCTTCGCGGTCGGCGGATCGATGCTGGCCTTCTGGCTGCTGTATTTCTTCGCCTTCCGCCGCCGCTCGACCGGGGGGCAGCTGTGAGGGCCGGCGCGCTCGATCGCCGCGCCAACCGGCGCCAGCGCGTGCTGGTGACGCCCGAGGGACTGGCGCTGCCGATTTCGGTCGCCAGCCGTTCGGCCCGCACGGTCGCACTGATCCTCGACCTGGCGATCATGATCACGATCCAGGTGCTCGTATCGGTGCTGCTGTTCCTGCTGGCAGTGAAGGTTGTCGGGCTGAACGAGAAGAGCCCCGCCACCGAGTTCCTGCTGGTGGTGTGGGTGATCGCGATGTTCCTGTTCCGCTACGGCTATTTCCTGTTCTTCGAGCTCGGCCCGCGCGGCGCGACCCCGGGCAAGCGCGCGGCCGGCATCCGCATCGCCGCGCGCGACGGCGGGCGGCTGAGCGTGGACGCGGTGATCGCGCGCAACCTGCTGCGCGACATCGAGGTGTTCCTGCCGCTCGGCTACATGGCCTCGCTCGGCAGTTTCGGTCCGACCGACTGGCTCGCCTTCGCCTGGCTGCTGCTGTTCGTGCTGTTCCCGTTCTTCAACCGCGACGCGCTGCGCGCGGGCGACCTGATCGCCGGAACCTGGGTGGTCGAGATGCCCAGGCGGCGGCTGGAGCAGGCGATGTCGCTGGGCGAGGCGGCGCGCGGCCATTCGGCGGCGACCGGCGCGGAATACCGCTTCGGCGACGCCGAGCTTTCGGTCTACGGCGAATACGAATTGCAGACGCTGGAGCGCGTGCTGCGCGAGAACAATCCCGAGGCGCTGGTCGCGGTGGCGCAGGCGATCTGCGCCAAGATCGGCTGGAGCGCCGGATCGGGCGACGAGCGCGCGTTCCTGGAGGCGTTCTACGCCCAGCTGCGCGCGCGGCTGGAACGCGACATGCGCTTCGGCAAGCGCAAGGCGGACAAGCATTCCTAGCCGGTATTGCAGCCCCGCGCGGCCGCTGTAAGAGCTTGGCCATGACCACGCTGCGCCCCGCCACGCCCGACGACGCCGCCGCGATCGCGGCGCTCGGCACCGATGCCTTCATCGAGAAGTTCGGCCATCTCTACAAGCC
Source organism: Novosphingobium sp. (assembly GCA_017744735.1). Classification (GTDB taxonomy): domain Bacteria; phylum Pseudomonadota; class Alphaproteobacteria; order Sphingomonadales; family Sphingomonadaceae; genus Andeanibacterium. The sequence continues at coordinate 17,097 of JAGIAR010000009.1, forward strand.
GGAAGACCTCAAGCTGTTTCTCGACGAATACCGCACCGAAGCGGCCTATCGCACGCAGCTGGCGGACCCCGGCACCTCGATCCAGCTGGCCGAAGCCGACGGGAAGCTGCTCGGCTATTGCCTGATCATCCGCGGCGACAGTTTCGACGAGCGCCCGGACCCGCAGCCCGCGCGCCCGGTGATCCTGAGCCAGCTCTATTGCGCGCCGAGCGCCACCGGGCGCGGCATCGGCTCGCGGCTCACCGAATGGGCGATCGCCGAAGCGAAGGCCTGGGGCGCCGACGCGCTGCAGCTGTCGGTCTATGCGGAGAATTTCGGCGCGCATAAATTCTACCACCGCCACGGCTTCGCCAAGGTCGCCGACATGGGGTTCTGGGTCGGCAACCACCGCGACGACGAGTTCCTGTACGAGTTGAAGCTCTAGGGCTCCAGCCGCCGCTGCGGCTCCGTCAGGATCCGGTCGCGCGCCGCCCGCACGTCCCCGCTCTCCAGCTGCGCATGCATCCGGTCGCGGTCGTTTGCGCGATAGGCGTCCTCGGCACGGGCGATCTCGTCCTCGCCCAGCCCGAGATTGTCGAGCGCCAGCCGCCCCATCGCGATCGCCGATTCCATCACTTCGCGCATCACGTAATTGACCCGCGTCGCGCGCAGATTGATCACGCTGCGGCGGTCGAACCCGCGGACGTAGACCGCGGCGTTGGGAAAGGCTTCGTGCACCGCGTTGGCAAGTTCGGCGTCGACCTGGTCCTTGTCGATGCAGAAGGCGATCAGGCCGGCCTCCGCCGCCCCTGCCTGGCGCAGCAGGTCGAGCCGCGTGCCGTCGCCGAAATAGACCTTGGCCCCGAACCCCTCCGCAACGTCGATCATCTCGACGTCGCTATCCACAAGCGTCACCGGAATTCCGCCCGCCATCAGCATCTGCGCCACCGTCTGGCCGAAGCGGCCGTAGCCGACCACCAGCGCCTGCGCCCCGTCGGCCTTGGGCCCTTCGCGGCTGGCGAGCTTCTTGTCGGGCAGCTTGCGGATCGCGCGGGTCGCCAGCATCAGGAACGGCGTGCTCGCCATCGACAGGGTCACGATCGCGCCGAACAGGCTTGCCGCCTCGGGCGAGATCAGCAGCGCGTTCTGCGCCTGGGCGAACAGCACGAAGCCGAACTCGCCGCCCTGGCTCAGCAGCAGGCCGAGCGACAGCGCGCTGCGCCATTCCATCCGGATCAGCAGCCCGATCGCCGAGATCACCGCGGCCTTCACCACGATCAGCGCCAGCGCCAGCAGCACCACGAACAGCGGCCGCTCGGCGATCGCATGGAGATCGAGCAGCATCCCGACCGAGAGGAAGAACAGGCCGAGCAGGATCGAGCGGAACGGCTCGACGTCTGCCTCCAGCTCGTGGCGATAGGGCGAATCCGCCAGCATCACCCCGGCGACGAAGGCGCCCAGCGCTGTCGACAGGCCGAGGAACTCCATCAGCGCGGCGGATCCGATCACCGTGAACAGCGCGGTGACGACGAACATCTCGCGCTCGCCGAGATTGCCGATGAGGCCGAACAGCGGGCGGATCACGAAGCGCCCGGCCGCGATCAGCCCGGCGATCGCAATGACGGTATAGATCACCAGCAGCCAGCCCGGCGGGCCGCCCGCGTCGGCCGGATTGCGGCTCATCGCGGCGATGATCGTGATCAGCGGGATGATCGAGAGATCCTGGAACAGCAGCACCGCGAAGGCCCGTTCGCCGAACGGGGTCCTGAGGCGCCCCGCCGATTGCAGCATCGGCAGCACCTGCGCGGTGGATGACAGGGCCAGCGGCAGGCCGAGCGCCAGCGACGCCTCCGGCGAGAAGCCCGCGGCGAGCCACAGGATCGCGCTCAGCGCCAGCCCGCAGGCCGCGACCTGCAGCAGGCCGACCCCGAGAATGTCGCGCTTCAGCCGCCACAGCCGCGCCGGGCTGAGCTCCAGCCCGACGATGAACATCAGCAGGATGATGCCGAGCTCGGCGATTCCGATCTTCTGTTCCGCATCGCCGACCAGGCCGAGCAGTTGCGGCCCGACCACCGCGCCGGCGAGGAGATAGCCCAGCGTGGCGCCGAGGCCGAGCTGGCGGAACAGCAGCACGAACACCAGCGCGAAGCCGAGCAGCAGCGATCCGTCGTGCAGCAGCGAGGCCTGCTGGACCTGTTCAGCGGGCGGCATGGGTCAGAGCCACTTCCACTTGCGGAACATCAGCAGCGTCGCGAACAGCACCGCCACGCACATCACCACCACGATCCAGAACGCGCGCCAATCGTTTACCCCCGGCATGCCGCCGACATTGATGCCCAGCAGGCCGGTGAGGAAGGTCAGCGGCAGGAAGATTCCGGCCACCATGGTGAGCTTGTAGGAGACGGCCTCCGAGCGCGCGAGCGCCCGCGCGCGCATCTCGTCCTGCAGCACCAATGCGCTTTCCTTGCTGATGTCGATATCGTCGAGATAGCGCTTCAGCCGGTCGATCGATTCGGCGATCTCGCGCCGGTCGTGGTCCTCGAACCAGGGCGGCGCATCGTGCGCGATCTTCTCCAGCGCCTCGTGCTGCGGCGACATGTGGCGCTTGAGCGCGAGGCAGTAGCGTCGGATCGAGGAGATCTGGCCGAGCACCTGTTCGGGCTCGCAATCGATCGCGGCGACCTCGATCTCGTCGATATGGTGGTTCATCTCCACGATCGCGCGGTTCATCCGCGCGATCATAACCTCGACCAGGTCCGATATCAGCCGTCCGGCGTCTTCCGGCCCGCGGCCCGCATCGAGCTCGCCGAGCACGTGGCGGGGGGTCTGCATCGGGGCCGAGCGCAGGGTGACGATCCGCCGCCCGTCGGACCACAATTGCAGCGAGACCATGTCCTCGGGCGCGGCATCGGGATTGTAGTTGATCCCGCGCAGGATCGCGATCAGCGTGTTCTTGCCTTCGCGGAACGAGCGCGGCCGGTTGTCGTGCGAGACAAGCAGCTCCGCGGTCGGCTCGGGCATGCCGGTGGCCGCCTGGAGCCAGTCCGACAGGCCCTCGGTATCCCGGTTCAGATGAATCCAGACCACCTCCGGGCTGACCCCGGGCTGCCAGTGCTGCACGTCGCGCCAGCGCAGCGCGCGGCCGCCGCCGTTGCCGTCGAGCACCCGGCCGAACAGCAGCGGGCCGTGGCCTTCCTCGATGTCGTAGTCGGTGACCTGCTGCGCCATGGCGGCCACCATGCAACAGGACGCGGGATATTCCTACTGCCGCGTTGCAGGGTGGCGGCCGCCGGGCCAAGGCGTCAGGAAAGCAGCACTTCTCCGGTCTCGAGCAGCGACTTGAGATTGGACAGGATCTTGGGCCAGCCGCCCGAAACCGCCTGGATGAGCTGCGAATCCGCGACCTCGATGCTGTGGTCGACGGTCAGCTTCACCGCGCCTTCGACCTGCTCGATCTCGATCACGCAACGGGCGAAGCCCTCGGCTTCCAGCTCGGGCCGCATGTGGTTCAGCCAGCGGATCACGATCCGGCGGGGCTTTTCGATCTCGAGAATCTGGCCGCTGTCGGCCAGTTCGCCGTTGCCGCGCACGATCGCCCAGTCGGCGCCTTCGGTCCAGTCGCTGCGCTGCCACGCGCCCAGCCAGTAGAGCTTGTTCCGCTCGGCATCGGTCAGCGCCGCCCACAGCAGTTCGGGCGTGGTGCGGATATAGGTGACGTAGACGAAGCGGCTGGTCGGGTTGGTCATTCGCGTTCTCCTTCGAGATCCCGTTTGAGCGCCGCGAGCGCATCGAGCTGCGGGCGTTCGAACTTGCGGATCCAGCGGTCGGCGATCTCGGCGATCGGGACCGGATTGATGAAATGCAGCTTCTCGCGCCCCTCCTTGCGGGTTGCGATCAGGTTTGCCTGTTCGAGGATGCCGAGGTGCTTGGTCACCGCCTGGCGGCTCATCGCGAGGCCTTCGCAAAGTTCGCCCAGGGTCTGGCCGTTCCTGGCGTGCAACCGGTCCAGCAACGCGCGGCGGCTGGAATCTGCAAGCGCCCGGAACACATCGTCGTCCGTCATGCGACTCTATATGCAACCATATGGTTGCATGTCAAGCGCGGCGAAGGCAGCGTTTTCCTACCGCTGGCAAAACTGCTAGGGCCGCCCCATGTTCGCAGCCGTGCAAGCAGCCGATCCCCGGGCGAAGGACCGCCGCGAACCCGCCGTTGGGCCACAAGGTGACACGTCCCCCTGGACACTGTCACATGCGTCACGCCCCCACGGCCCAGAGTGTCACCTTGCGAGGCGAATCGATGAGTGAAATCCGTCCCTGGCGCACGATCCTGCGCCGCGAGAGCCGCCAGATCATGGTCGGCAAGGTCCCCGTCGGCGGCGGCGCGCCGATCAGCGTCCAGACCATGACCAACACGCTGACCTCCAACGCGAAGGCGACGATCGACCAGATCCGCCGCTGCGAGGATGCCGGGGCGGACATCGTGCGGGTCTCTTGCCCGGACGTCGAAAGCACCGCCGCGCTGGGGCAGATCGTGCGCGCGGCCAATGTCCCGATCGTCGCCGACATCCATTTCCACTACAAGCGCGCGCTCGAGGCGGCCGATGCCGGCGCGGCGTGCCTCAGGATCAATCCGGGCAATATCGGCAGCAGCGAACGCGTGGCCGAAGTGGTCCGCGCGGCCAAGGCCAACGGTTGCTCGATCCGCATCGGGGTCAACGCCGGGAGCCTGGAGAAGGACCTGCTCGAGAAATACGGCGAGCCCTGCCCCGAAGCGCTGGTCGAAAGCGCCCTCGATCATATCAAGCTGCTGCAGGATCACGATTTCCACGAATACAAGGTGGCGGTGAAGGCCAGCGACGTGTTCCTGGCGGTTGCGGCCTACATGGGCCTGGCCGAAGCGGTCGATTGCCCGCTGCACCTGGGGATCACCGAGGCCGGCGGGCTGATCGGCGGCACGGTCAAGTCGAGCATCGGGATCGGCAATCTGCTGTGGGCCGGGATCGGCGACACGATCCGGGTCTCGCTTTCGGCCGAGCCGGAAGAGGAAGTCCGCGTCGGCTACGAGATCCTCAAGAGCCTCGGCCTGCGCACCCGCGGCGTGCGGGTGGTTTCCTGCCCCAGCTGCGCGCGCCAGGGCTTCGACGTGATCCGCACGGTCGCCGCGCTGGAAGAGCGGCTGCAGCACATCAAGACCCCGATGAGCGTCTCGGTGCTCGGCTGCGTGGTCAACGGGCCGGGCGAAGCGCGCGAGACCGACATCGGCATCACCGGCGGCGGCGCGGGCAAGCACATGGTGTTCCTCTCGGGCGTGACCGACCACCACGTGCAGGATGCCGACATGCTCGATCACATCGTCGGCCTCGTCGAAGCCAAGGCGGCCGAGATCGAGGCGGGCGCCTCGGTGAGCATGGACACGCTCCACGGCAAAGCCGCATGAGGGCTGCATGACCCGCGCGCGCCGGACGCCCGCCCTGCTGCTGGCCGCGGGATTGTCGTTCGCCACTCCCGCCTTCGCCGAGGGCGCGAAGGGCTTCGACGAACCGGCGTTCACCGCCGCGATCGCCAAGGCGAAGGCCAATGCCAACGATCCCGCGGTCGATTTCACCTGGCTGCGCCGGCAGAATTTGCTGCGCCTCGATTACGCGATCCCCGACTGGGACCAGGCCGAGGGCGCTTTCGGGGCGATCGACAGCGACCCGCAGAGCGCGCTCAGGCTTGCGCAGCGCCAGATCGATGCGAACTATCTCGACCTCTTCGCGCATGTCGCGGCGGAGCAGGCGCTGGGCCAGCTCAACCGCAAGGACGAAGCGCGGGCCGAGCACGATACGGTGATCGCGATCCTTGCCTCGATCATGGGCAAGAACGACGGGCATAGCGCCGAACAGGCGTTCAACGCGGTGTCGGTGCCGGAGGAATACCAGACCGTCGCTCTGCTGGGCCTCGATGCCGGGGGCCAGAAGACCGGCACCTCCGACGGCCATACCTACGACATCATCGACGTGACCGATCCGGACACCAAGCAAGCCTCCGCGATCTGGTTCGAGATCGATTCCTTCTTCGGCAAGGAGTTCGGACTGTGACCAAGACCACCCTTCCCTCGGTGCCGCCCGCGCAGGCCGGCAAGCCGCCGCTGTCGCGCAAGGGCGTCGCCACCGGCGCCTCGGCGGTCGGCGCCTCGGCCACCGGCACCAGCGCGCTCGGCTCGGGCCTGGTCGGCGCGGCGGCGCTGGGCGCGATCGCCCTGGGGGCCATCGCGATCGGCGCGGTCGCGATCGGGCGGCTGCGGATCGGCAAGGCCCGCATCCGCAAGCTCAGGATCGACGAGCTGGAAATCGGCCGCATCGTGCAGATCGGCGAGCCGACGGAGTGAGCCTTTCGATACGCGCCGCCGCCCCGGCCGACCTGCCCCTGATCGCCGCGCTGATCCGCGAGCTCGCCGAATACGAGAAGCTCGGCCACGAAGTCCGCTTCGACGAGGCGGTGCTGGGCGAGCAATTGTTCGGCGCGCGCCCCTATGCCGAGGTGCTGATCGGTGAGACCGACGGGCAGGCCACCGGCTTTGCGCTGTTCTTCCACAATTTCTCGACTTTCGAGGGGCGGCCCGGGATCTATCTGGAAGACCTGTTCGTGCGGCCCGAGGCGCGCGGGCGCGGTCTGGGCAAGGCGCTGCTGGTCGAGCTGGCGCGGCTTGCGCTCGAACGGGGCTGCGCCCGGCTGGAATGGTGGGTGCTCGACTGGAACGAGCCCTCGATCGGCTTCTACAAGAGCCTGGGTGCGCGGCCGATGGACGAATGGACGGTGATGCGGGTCGACGGCCAAGCGCTGACCTCGCTCGCCGCGACTTAATCCGCTCGACTTCGCGCGCGGAGCCGTTCACTTTCGCTACAAGGTCGCAGGCCCATATAGGGGATATGGTGAAAACGCTGGATCGCAGGAAGCTGCTCAAGGCCGGTATCGGGGCCGGAGGCATGGCGCTCGTCGCGAGCGCCCTGCCGGCGCGGGTCTTCGCCCAGGCCTCCTCGCTGAGCGAGCGCGACCGCAAGGTGCTCGACATCGCGAAACGCGAAGTCGAGCGCGCGGGCACTGCGCTGTGGCGCCGGGACATCGCCGGGATCGCCGATTTCAGCACCCATTCCTCGTTTCCGCGGTTCCATTTCGCCGATCTCGAAAAGGGCCAGGTCCGCAGCTTCCTGGTCGCGCACGGGCTCGGCTCGGACCCCGGCCACACCGGCTTCCTGCAATGGTTCTCGAACGAGCCCGGCTCGAACGCGACCGCGCGCGGGGCCTATGTCACCTGGGAATGGTACAATGGCAAATACGGCGTCTCGATCCGCCTCGGCGGCCTGGATTCCGACGATTCGAACACGCTCGACCGGGCGATCGTGATGCATCCGGCCGCCTATGCGACGCAGGAGCACGTGGCCAAATGGGGCAAGCTCGGCCGCTCCAACGGCTGCTTCGCGATGGGCCCCGACGATTTCAACGAGGCCCTGTGGCACCTTTCGGGCGGCCGCCTGCTGTTCGCCGACAAGCTCGGTCTCGGTCCGGAATATGTTCCGCCGGTGGCGCCGGCACCCATGCCGGGCGGATCCGAACTGGAAGAGAGCACGCCGGCCGCGCCGATCGCTTCAAGCTGAGAGGGCCCGCGCCCTGGCGGCCGCCGGCTGCCCTCAGGTTTGCAGATCGTCGATGATCTGGACCACTTCCTCGCTGGTCTTGCGGGCGCGGTTGGCGACGCGCGGCGCGTCGAAGCTCGCAAGGACCGGCGCGTCGCGACCGTAGATGTCGTCGAAGGTCCGCAGTTGGCCGTTGATGTCGCGGCCCATGGTGAAATAGGTGATGTAGACCGGGAAGGTCTTCTTCAGCCCGACCCTTGTGTACTTGCCCGATGTCGAGATCGCGACCGCCTCGTCCTTGTCCGCGCCCTTGCCGATGATCGCCATGGTGATCGCCAGCTCCAGCGCGCGCTCGGTCCGCACGCAGCCGTGGCTGAGCGCGCGCATGTCGTTGTTGAACAGACCGCGCGAGGGTGTGTCGTGGAGGAAGATCGCATGCTCGTTCGGCATGTCGAGCTTCATCCGGCCGAGCGAGTTGTTGTCGCCCGGCTGCTGGACCACGGTGATCATGCCGTTGGCGGCCCTGGTGCCCTTGTAGCCTGCCGCCTTGGCCCATGCCGGGTTGGCCATCACCTTGGCGCCGAGGCCTTCGCCCTTCACGATCGACTGCGGCACGGTCCAGGTGGGGTTGAAGATCACCCCTTCGACGATCTCGGCGAGCTGCGGGGTCGCGGTCCTGCCCGGCTTGCCGACGATGGTCTTGTAGGTCCGCACGATCTTGTCGTTGACCGTCAGGCGCAGCTGGAACTCGGGCACGTTGGTCAGCAGATACTGATCGCCGAGGTCGTGGGCGAGCCAGCGCCAGCGGTCCATGTTCGCCTGGATCATCGCGATGCGCTTGGTGCTGGACGCCGGCGTCTGCGCGAGCGCGTCCTTCAGCGCGGCATAGTCGGGATTGGTCGGGGCGAGCTCGGCGACCACTCCGGCCACGTCATGCGCGGCGAGCGCATCGGCCATGACTTTCGCGGTCGGCATCGTATCGGCATCGGGATCGACCACGAACCACTGCTTGCGCGCCTCCATCGGAGTGCGCCCGTCGCGCAGGTCCTCGATCAGCCAGCCGAAGATCCGGTCGGCCGTCGCGTCGAGATCGGGGCCCGCGCCCTGGGCGATCGCGGCGCTCAGCGTCGGGATGTCGTAATCCTTCGGCTCAAGCCCTTCCGAGCCGATCCCCCGGACCAGCGCCAGCAATTGCCGCGCATCCGAGATCTGCCACCTGTCCACCACCGGGGGTGCGGTCGTGACCGCTTCGGGCGCGACCGGCATCGGGCGCAGCACCGGATCGGCCTTGGCGGCCGGCGGGGGCGGCAGCAGCGATTCCGGCTCGCCGTCGGGGCTGGCCAGCGCCGCCGCCGGCAAGGCCAGAGCCGTCATCGCGAGAAGACCGACTGTCCGCACCGAACTCCGCATTTCGAAAGCAATCCCCGTTCATCCCGGCCCGCAGGGGGCCCTGTCAACACCGTCCCGATTGTATGGCACACAAGTATCGAACGAAAGCACTGTCTGCAGGCTGAACCGGGTGACGGCGGGTTTATACACTTCTATGCGCGATTCCATGAAGCCCGCCGCGCCCCTGATGCCGTTCGTCGCGATCACCACCGCGATCGCCGTCTATTCGGCGATGGACACGACGATGAAGCTCGCCTCGCTCGCGGTGGGCGCGTTCAGCGCAACGCTGTGGCGCAGTATGGCGGGCTTCGCCCTGGTCCTGCCGCTGTGGCTGCGCGAGGGGCCGCGGCTGCCGGGCGGAGTGCTGCTGCGGCTGCACGTGATCCGCGGGGTGGTGACCGCCGGCGTCGCGACGAGCTTCTTCTACGGCCTGGTCCACCTGCGCCTGGCCGAAGCGATCGCGATTTCCTTCATCGCGCCGCTGATCGCGCTGTTTCTGGCCGCGGTGGTGCTTGGCGAGACGATCGGCCGCGCGGCGATCGGCGCCTCGCTGCTCGGGCTGGGCGGAGTGGCGGTGATCGCGCTCGGGAGCGCGCAAGAGGCGCAGACCCATCCCGGAGCGGTGCTCGGCATCGCCGCGGTGCTGCTGTCGGCAGCGCTTTACGCGTGGAACCTGATCCTCCAGCGGCAGCAGGCGCTGCTGGCGCAGCCGGCCGAGGTGGCGCTGTTCCAGAACGGCGTCTCGGCGCTTACGCTGGCGCTGGCCGCGCCGTGGCTGCTGGTGGTGCCGCAGGGCGAGGCCTGGCTCAGCATCGGGGCGAGCGCCGTCCTGCAGGTCGCCGCGCTGATGCTGGCGAGCTGGGCCTACGGCCGCGCGGAAGCGCAGGCGCTGGTGCCGTTCGAATACACCGCGTTCCTGTGGGCGGTGCTGTTCGGCTGGCTGGCGTTCCACGAAGCGGTTGAGTGGCCCACGATCGCGGGCGCGACGCTGATCGTTGCCGGTTGCTGGCTAGCCGCGCCCAAGAAGCGCGCCGAGCATATCGAGCAGACCGCGCTCTAGGATTCTTTCGCGGGCTTGGCGGTCCCGGCCGGGGCGCCCGTCTCGCTCGCAGCCTTGCCGTGAAACAAATCGAGGCCGAAGCCGATCAGCGCGCCCGCGATCGCCGCCGCGACCAGCGCCGCCGCCATGGGCAATACCCGCAACGGATCGTTGGTGCGATTGGGAGGGCCGAATCCGTCCATAAAGCCCCTGATAGGCGCAGCGGCGGCGCGCGCAAGCGCGGTTTTCCGGGGCGGGTTCGGAGGCGGTTTCTGGGGCCCGCACCCTTGACGATACAGCGCAAAACGCGCAGTGGCCGGGCGACTTTCCGGGCCCATCGCGCATGCAGCGCGGGCCGATGATCATAAAGGACAGCGCATCACGATGACCCAGGTCGGCAAGGACTCGCTCTCAACCCGCAGCACCCTCAAGGTGGGCAACAAGGAGTATGCCTATTACTCCCTCGCCAAGGCCGCGGAGACGATCGGGGACGTGAGCCGCCTGCCCTTCTCGATGAAGGTGCTGCTGGAAAACCTGCTGCGCTTCGAAGACGGCTCCTTCACCGTTTCGGTGGGCGACATCCAGGCGATCGCGGACTGGCAGAAGAACCCGGTGACCGGGGCCGAGATCCAGTATCGCCCGGCCCGCGTGCTGCTGCAGGACTTCACCGGCGTGCCCTGCGTGGTCGACCTCGCCGCGATGCGCGATGCGATCGCCAAGCTCGGCGGCGACACCAGCAAGATCAACCCGCTGGTCCCGGTCAACCTGGTGATCGACCACTCGGTGATGGTCGACGAGTTCGGCCACCCCAAGGCCTTCGAGGAAAACGTCGAGATCGAATACCAACGCAACCTCGAACGCTATGACTTCCTCAAGTGGGGCTCCAAGTCGCTGGCGAACTTCTACGCCGTGCCCCCGGGCACCGGCATCTGCCACCAGGTGAACCTCGAGAACATCGCCCAGTCGGTGTGGACCTCGACCGACCAGAACGGCGAGACGGTCGCCTATTTCGACACCTGCGTCGGCACCGACAGCCACACCACCATGGTCAACGGCCTGGGCGTGCTGGGCTGGGGCGTGGGCGGGATCGAGGCGGAAGCCGCGATGCTCGGCCAGCCGGTCTCGATGCTGATCCCCGAAGTCGTCGGCTTCAAGTTCACCGGCGAGCTGAAGGAAGGCGTCACCGCCACCGACCTCGTGCTGACCTGCACCGCAATGCTGCGCAAGCACGGCGTCGTCGGCCGCTTCGTCGAATATTACGGCCCCGGCCTTGCCGCGCTCAGCCTTGCCGACCGCGCGACGCTGGCCAACATGGCGCCGGAATACGGCGCCACCTGCGGCTTCTTCGGGATCGACGGCAAGACGCTGGACTATCTGCGCCTGACCGGCCGCGAGGAAGACCAGATCGCCCTGGTCGAAGCCTATGCGAAGGAGCAGGGTTTCTGGATGGAGCCGGGCGCGCCCGATCCGGTGTTCTCGAGCACGCTCGAGCTCGACCTTGCCACCGTCGTCCCCTCGCTCGCCGGCCCCAAGCGCCCGCAGGACTGGGTCGCGCTTCCCGAGGTCGACGACGTGTTCAACAAGGACATGGCCGAGACCTACAAGAAGAAGGTCACGCGCGTGCCGGTCGAGGGCAAGGACTTCGACATCGGCGACGGCGACGTGACCATCGCCGCCATCACCAGCTGCACCAACACCTCCAACCCCTCGGTGCTGATCGCCGCCGGGCTCGTCGCCAAGAAGGCCGACGAACTGGGCCTGAAGCCCAAGCCCTGGGTCAAGACCAGCCTCGCGCCGGGATCGCAGGTCGTGACCGACTATCTCGAGAAGGCCGGCCTGCAGTCGCACCTCGACAACATCGGCTTCAACCTGGTCGGCTATGGCTGCACCACCTGCATCGGCAATTCGGGTCCGCTCGCCGAACCGATCAGCAAGGCGATCAACGAGAACGGGCTGGTCGCCAGCGCGGTGATCTCGGGCAACCGCAACTTCGAGGGCCGCGTTTCGCCCGACGTGCGCGCCAACTTCCTCGCCTCGCCGCCGCTGGTCGTCGCCTATGCGCTCAAGGGCACGGTGATCGAGGACTTCCTCACCACCCCGATCGGCCAGAGCAAGGACGGCGCGGACGTGTTCCTCAAGGACATCTGGCCGACCAACCTCGAAGTCGCCGACACCATGGCCTCGTGCATGGACCGCGCGATGTTCCAGGCCCGCTACGCCGACGTCTACAAGGGCGACAAGCACTGGCAGGCGATCGACGTCTCCGGTTCGGAAACCTATTCGTGGCGTCCGGGCTCGACCTACGTCGCCAACCCGCCCTATTTCGAAGGCATGGAGATGACCCCGGCGCCGGTTTCGGACATCGTCGAGGCCAAGCCGCTCCTGATCCTGGGCGATTCGATCACCACCGACCACATCAGCCCGGCCGGCTCGATCAAGGCCGACAGCCCGGCGGGCGAGTGGCTGACAGCACATCAGGTCGCCAGGGCCGACTTCAACTCCTACGGCTCGCGCCGCGGCCACCACGAGGTGATGATGCGCGGCACCTTCGCCAACATCCGCATCAAGAACGAGATGGTCCCCGGCGTCGAGGGCGGCATGAGCCGCTTCGGCAGCGAAGTTGGCGCGGTCTACGACGTCGCGATGAAGCACAAGGCCAACGGCACGCCGATGGTCGTGATCGCCGGCAAGGAATACGGCACCGGCTCGAGCCGCGACTGGGCGGCCAAGGGCACCAATCTGCTGGGCGTTCGCGCGGTGATCGTCGAGAGCTTCGAGCGCATCCACCGCTCGAACCTGGTCGGCATGGGCGTGCTGCCGCTGCAGTTCAAGGATGGCGACACCCGCCAGACCCTGGGCCTCGACGGCGATTGCAGCTTCACCATCAAGGGCGTCGCCGAGCTCAAGCCGCGCCAGGACGTCGAGGTGGAAGTGACCAAGGCCGACGGTTCGACCTTCACCTTCACCGCGCTGTGCCGCATCGATACCGCCAACGAGGTCGAGTACTTCATGAACGGCGGCATCCTGCAATACGTGCTGCGCAAGCTGGCCGCCTGAACCCGGCGCAAGCGCGCGCCTTGGTCTTGTCCTGCTGACCTGATAGGGGCGCGCGCATGCTGACCATCAACGGTATCACCGTGCGCCTCGGCGGGCGCACCATCCTCGACCGCGCGAGCAGTGCGATCCCGCCCGGCAGCCGGGTCGGGCTGATCGGCCGCAACGGCGCGGGCAAGTCCACGCTGATGAAGGTGATGATCGGTGAGCTCGACCCCGACGAGGGCGAGATCGAGATGCCGCGCCGCGCGAAGCTCGGCTATATCGCGCAGGAAGCGCCCAACGGTTCGATCACCCCCGAGCAGGCGGTGCTGGCGGCCGATGTCGAACGCGCCCAACTGCTTGAGGAATCCGAGACCTGCACCGAGCCGCATCGCCTCGGCGATATCCACGATCGCCTGCTGGCGATCGACGCCTATAGCGCGCCCTCGCGCGCCGCGCGGATCCTCACCGGCCTCGGCTTCGACGAAGAGATGCAGGCACGCCCGCTCGACAGTTTCTCGGGCGGGTGGAAGATGCGCGTCGCGCTCGCCGCATTGCTGTTCTCGCAGCCCGACGTGCTGCTGCTCGACGAGCCTTCGAACCACCTCGATCTCGAAGCGACGCTGTGGCTCGAGAACTTCCTCAAGAGCTACCCCGCAACGCTGATCGTGATCAGCCACGAACGCGACCTGCTCAACAACGTCGTCGATCACATCATGCATCTGCAGGGCGGCAAGCTTACGCTCTATCCGGGCGGCTACGACAGCTTCGAGCGCCAGCGGGCCGAGCGCGCGGCGCAGCTCGCCGCGGCCAAGGCATCGCAGGATGCGCAGCGCGCGCGGCTGGAGGATTACGTCGCCCGCAACAGCGCCCGCGCGTCGACCGCCAAGCAGGCGCAGTCGCGCGCGAAGATGCTCGCCAAGATGCAGCCGATCGCCGCGCTGGCGGAGGATCCCTCGCTGAGCTTCGACTTTCCCGATCCGAGCGAGCTGCGCCCGCCGCTGATCTCGCTCGACCTTGCGGCGGTCGGCTACAGCGACACGCCGATCCTGCGGCGGCTGAACCTGCGGATCGATCCCGACGACCGGATCGCGCTGCTCGGCCGCAACGGCAACGGCAAGACCACGCTGGCCCGCCTGATCGCCGCGCAGCTCAAGCCGATGGAAGGCGCGATGCACGCCTCGGGCAAGATGAAGGTCGGCTATTTCACCCAGTACCAGGTCGAGGAACTGGCAACCGACGGAACCCCGCTGGAGCACATGACCCGGGCGATGGAAGGGGCATCGCCCAGCGCGGTGCGCGCGCAGCTCGGGCGGTTCGGCTTTTCCGGCAACCGCGCGACCGGCGACGTCAGCAAGCTGTCGGGCGGCGAGCGCGCGCGGCTGGCGCTGGCGCTGATCACCCGCGACGCACCGCATTTGCTGATCCTCGACGAACCGACCAACCACCTCGACGTCGATGCGCGCGAAGCGCTGGTGCAGGCGCTCAACGCCTATTCGGGGGCGGTGATCCTGATCAGCCACGACCGCCACATGGTCGAGCTGACCGCCGACCGGCTGGTGCTGGTCGATGGCGGGCTGGCCAAGGAATATGCCGGCAGCATGGAGGACTATATCGACTTCGTGCTCGGGCGGAACCAGCCCAAGGCACCGGGGAAAGACAAGGGCGCCAAGGGCGGAGCCAAGCCCTCGGGCAAGTCCCGCGCGCAGGAGAAGTTCATCCGCTCGGAGATCGCCACCGCCGAGAAGGCGATCGCCAAGCTGCAGGAACAGGCCAAGGCGCTCGACCGGGCGATGTACGAACCCGCCAACGCCGCACCCGAACTGGCGAACAGGACGATGACCGAGCTGGTCGCCGAACGCGCGAAGGTTGCGGAGAGGCTCGAGGCGCTCGAGGCGCAGTGGCTCGGCCTCAGCGAACAGCTCGAGGGGCTCGGCTGATCAGCGCCGGGTGAGGTCCTGCGGCAGCAGCTCCTTGCCGCTGCGGCCGATCACCGCGGGCAGCGCCTCGAAGCGTTTCTCCCACTCCGCGAGCGCGCCCAGATAGGCGGGAAACTGGAGCCCCGCCGCGCGCCCGAAGCCGAGGCCGGCCCAGAGCGAGATGTCGGCCATCGAATAGCGATCTCCGGCGAGGAACGGCCGGTCGCGCAGGACCTCGTCGAACCACGAGAGGTTGCGGATCGCCTCGGCCCCGCGCCTCTGCCCCCACTCGCCGCGCCCTTCCCATTCGGGCTGGCGCCACGGTTCCACCGCCGCTCCGAGGGCGCGGATGGCGTAGTGAAAATAGTCGTCGACCGGCTCGAGCAGCAGGATCTCCGCGCGCCGCTGCATCATGTGGATCAGCCCCTTCTCGCGCGGGGTGGAGCCGGTGAGAACGGGCCTTCCGTCGAGATTGTCGAGATATTCGGTGATCGCGGTGCATTCGGACAGCGCCAGCCCGTCCTCGAGCACCAGCACCGGCGTCTTGCCGACCGGATTGAGGGCAAGGAACCAGTCGGCCTTCTGTTCGGCGGCCACCAGGTCGATCGTGGCGAACTCGACTTGCCGATCGAGCCCCTTTTCGGCCAGCACGATGCGGATGCGCGCGGCATTGGGCGTGCCCTGGCGGTCGTAGATCTTCATCGGCGAATCTCCCTCTGCGTTGCTATGATCCGATCCTCGCCGCCTGTCGCGCAAGACCGGTCGCCGCGTGGGTTTCGCGACTGCCGCAAAGCCGCTTGCATGCCGGGCCGCGCCGCTCCAAGTCTGTGCCGAAAGGAGACTTTCGATGCATTACCAGAAGCTTGGCCGCGCCGGGCCCGAGGTTTCAGCAGTCGGCCTCGGCTGCATGGCGATGTCGGGCATCTACGGCCATTCCGACCGGGCCGAAAGCATCGCGACCATCCATGCCGCGATCGACGCCGGCGTCACCCTGCTCGACACCGGCGATTTCTACAACATGGGCCACAACGAGTTGCTGATCGCCGAGGCGCTGAGGGAAGTCCGCCGCGACAAGGTGAAGATCAGCGTCAAGTTCGGCGCGCAGCGCGGACCCGACGGAAGCTGGCTCGGCTACGATGCGCGGCCGCAGGCGGTGAAGACCGCCCTCGCCTATACGCTGGAACGGCTCGGCACCGATCACGTCGACGTCTATCGCCCCGCGCGGCTCGATCCCAACGTGCCGATCGAGGACACGATCGGCGCGATCGCGGAGATGGTCCAGGCCGGCTACGTGCGCCACATCGGCCTGTCCGAAGTCGGGGTTGAGACGATTCGCCGCGCGGCTGCGGTGCATCCGATCGTGGACCTGCAGATCGAATATTCGCTGATCTCGCGCGGGATCGAGGACCGGATCCTGCCGGTGCTGCGCGAGCTTGGCATCGCCGTGACCGCCTATGGCATCCTCTCGCGCGGGTTGATCAGCGGCCACTGGCAGCAGGGCGGGCGCGGGCCGGGAGACTTCCGCGAGCACAGCCCGCGCTTCCAGCAGGGCAATGTCGAGGCCAATCTCGCGCTGGTCGAAGCGATCCGCGCGGTCGCCGACGCCAAGGGCGCCACGGTCGCCCAGGTCGCGGTCGCCTGGGTCGCGGCGCAGGGCCCGGACGTGTTCCCGCTGATCGGCGCGCGGCGCCGCAGCCAGCTGGCCGAATCGCTCGGCGCGCTCGACCTGGTGCTGGATGCCGCCGATCTCGCGGCGCTCGAGGAGGCGGTGCCGAAGGATGCGGCACAGGGCGAACGCTATGCGCCGGCGCAGATGGCCTCGCTCGACAGCGAGCGCTGAGCCCCGACGAAACGGGGCGGCCCGTCGCCGGACCGCCCCATCATCCCCCCGGATGAAAGACTTGCAGGATCGGCGCGCGTCAGGCGGCGCGCTTCTCGTCCTTGCGGCGGCGGCGGCCGAACACCGCCGCGGCGCCGGCACCGAACAGCAGCAGCATCGGCGGCGCGGGCACCTTGGTCCCGCTCGTGGTGCTGGTGGTGCTGCCGTTGCTCGACGAGGTCGAGCTGCTTGTGCTCGACGAACTGGAGCTGCTCGAGCTGGTCGAGCTGGACGAACCCGAGGTGCTCGACGAGGAGGACGAGGTCGACCCGCAGTGCTTGTGGCAGTGATAGCCGCTGGTGCTGCCGGTGCTCGAACCGCTGCTTGAGCTTGAGCTGCTGCTCGATGACGAGGACGAGCTGCTCGACGAACCCGAGGAAGAGCCGGAGCTCGAACCGCTCGACGAACCCGAGCTGGACCCGCTGCTGCCCGAGGACGAATGCCCGCACTTGCCGGGCTTGCAGTGGTAGCCGCTCGACGTGCCCGAGCCGCTGCTCGAACCCGAGGAGCTGGACGAGCTCGACGAGGAAGACGAGCTGCTCGACGAGGACGACGACGATCCGCTGGTCGAAGTCGAGCTGCCGCCGGTGGAAGTCGAGGTCGAACCGGTGGTGCTGCCGCCGGTGGAGGTCGAGGTGGAGCCGGTGGTGCTGCCCCCGTTGGACGTCGAGGTCGAGCTGCCGGTGCTGCCGCCGTTCGAAGTCGAGGTGGACGAGCCGGTGCTGCCGCCGTTGGAGGTGCTGGTCGAGCCGCTGGTGGTGGTGGTCGAGGTGATGATCACCCCGCTCGACCCGCCGCTGCTGCCGCCGAAGAAACCGCCGAAGAACCCGCCGCCGAAGCCGCCGCCGAAACCGCCCGAGCCGCCGATCACGGTCACGCCGCCGCCGCTCGAACCGGCGAAGGCCGGCAGCGGCGCGGGCGCCTGCGGCAGCGGGATCGGCACCATCGCCATACGCGGCTTGCAGTCCTCCTCGCACTCCGGCTGATCCTCGATCACGCGGCGGATGCGCTTAACCTTCTTCGGCGTTTCCTTGAGCACCACGCGCTTGGCCGGGCCCTTGGTGTATTTCACCGGCGCCTTGGTCGACTTGAAGGTCGTCACGTCCGCGCTCTGGGGTTCGGCGACATGCACCGCCCCACCGCCGAGCAGCGCGCCGCCCGCAGCAGCGGCGGCCAGTTTCGCGAGAGCGGTTTTTACCGACATGGTGTTCAATCCTGTTCGCTCGCGGGAAAAGCCCGTGGATCGAACAACCGACCCGCATGCTCCCCGCGTCGGGCAACAGACCGGAGGCGGGTTAACGGGGCAATCGCGTTAACCTTGTTTCAGGGGTCCGGACCCGTTTTTTTTGGGTCATTCTGCTCCAAGCGGAGCGACCTGTCCCGATATGGAACCGAACCGACCCCAATTGCGAAACGGATCTTAACCTTTATTGCTCCGCTCGCTCACTTCCCGCCTTCGAACAGCCCGCCCTGCTGGCCGGCCGGCGGGGTCAGCCCGAGGTGCTGCCAGCCGCGATCGTTGAGCATCCGCCCGCGTGCGGTGCGCGCGAGCAGGCCGAGCTGGATCAGATAGGGCTCGACCACTTCCTCCACCGTATCGCGCGGTTCCGCGAGGCCCGCGGCGAGGGTTTCGACCCCGACCGGACCGCCCTTGTAGATGTCGGCGATCATCCGCAGGTAGCGCCGGTCCATCGCATCGAGCCCGAGCGAATCGACCTCGAGCCGGGTCAGCGCGGTATCCGCAACCGCCGCATCGACCAGCGCCGCCCCTGCGACATGGGCGAAATCGCGCACCCGCCGCAGCAGCCTGCCGGCGACCCGCGGGGTTCCGCGCGACCGCCGTGCGATCTCGCGCGCCCCCGAGCTATCTATCTGGAAACCAAGCAGTTTCGCGCCGCGCGACACGACCAGTTCGAGCTCGTCGACGGTGTAGAACTGCAGCCGCACCGGGATTCCGAAGCGGTCGCGCAGCGGCGTGGTCAGCAGCCCCTGCCGGGTGGTCGCGCCGACCAGCGTGAACGGCTTGAGATCGATCCGCACCGAGCGGGCCGAAGGCCCTTCGCCGATAATCAGATCGAGCGCGCGGTCCTCCATCGCCGGGTAGAGGATTTCCTCGACCACCGGATTGAGCCGGTGGATCTCGTCGATGAACAACACGTCGCCCTCGTCGAGATTGGTCAGGATCGCCGCGAGATCGCCCGACTTGGCGATCACCGGGCCGCTGGTCGCGCGGAACCCCACGCCCAGTTCCTTCGCGACGATCTGCGCCAGCGTGGTCTTGCCGAGGCCGGGCGGGCCGTGGAACAGCACATGGTCCATCGCCTCGCCCCGGCTGCGGGCCGACTGGATGAACACCCGCAGATTGTCGCGCGCAGCCTCCTGGCCGATGAATTCGGCAAGCGATTTGGGGCGCAGCGCGGCGTCCTGGTCCTCGGGCTGGCGCTCGGCGGAAAGGGCGGGGTTGAGGGTCATTCTTCGAGCGCTATTCCTACGTCTCGGGAGTGGTGCAGGACCCGAACGATCACAACCGTATCCCCTTCGATCCGATGCAGCACGCGGTAACCCAGATACATCCAGCAGCGAATACCCTTGCCATACTCCGGCCGCTCGGGCGCCGAACGAGGAAACCCGGCAAGCCGCGCGAACACCCGTTCGAAACCGGCGCTCAATGCATCCGCAGCCTCCTCGCCGAACCGGTCGACCCCGTAATCGTCTATCGACAGGAGATCGGACCGCGCTGCATTCGAAACAAAAACCTCAGCCACGGCGGGCTTTGCGGCTTGTCCTGATCTCTTCCAGCACCTCGAAGGCGTTCTTTTCGCAGATGCCCGAAGCGAGGCCCTCTTCGACCTTCGCCCGGACCCAGGCGATTTCCTCGGGCGACTCCGGCTGTGCCGCATGCGCCATATCGCGGCGGACCAGCTCGGCAAGATAGTCCGCTTCGTCGGCGTACCCTTCGGCCAGCCGCGCGGCGATCCATTGGCGGATTTCGGGAGGAAAGTTCATTTCGCCCATGGGTTCAGCATAAATCCTTTCCGGCCGGGTTCCAAGCGGGCTGGGGTTCGCCGGAAAGGGCGGACTTGAGGTCATCCCTTCCTCACGGCGCTCAAGGTCGATTTTAGGTTGCAGCCGCAGCGGCTGCATTCAGTCTGCGGGAAAAAGGCGATTGCAGGTTTGTAGCCGCTCTCCCCGTTTTTGATATTGGAATCGAGACCGCAGGCGGGACAATTCGCCAGACCTTTCTCTTTCGCCAGCCTGTCGAGCCAAGAGAACCCGATAGCAAAAAGCATAAAACCGACGACCACTAGCCAGTGATCGATCTGGGTAAGACTGCCCAAGTACCACAAGCCGCCCGTCAAGATCACGGGAACGCCCATCGCGACCCAACCCCACGTATACGGCGATAACCTGCCCATCACCCCGCCGCCCTCTTCAGCGCCACGCGGACCAGCTCGTTCAGCCCCGCACCCTCGCCCAGTTCTCCCTGCGCATGCGCCACCGCGCTCGCCGCCACCGCCGGCTTGAAGCCGAGGTTCTGCAACGCCGAAACCGCATCCGCGCTGGCCGATCCCGCCGGCACCGCCGCCAGCGCCACGCCGGCCGCGCCGCCGCCGGGCATCCCGCCGGCCTTGTCCTTCAGCTCGTTGACGATCCGCCCGGCAAGCTTGGGCCCGACCCCGTTCGCGCGCGCGACCATCGCCGCGTCGCCATTGGCGCAGGCGGCCTGCAATTCGCCTTCCGACAGCGCGGACAAGATCGCCAGCGCGACCTTGCTGCCGACGCCCTGCACCTGGGTCAGCAGGCGGAACCAGTCGCGTTCGCCGCTGGTGGCGAAGCCGAGCAGGCGCAGGTCGTTTTCGCTGACCTGGAGGTCGGTGAACACCGTCACCGCTTCCCCCGCCTCGCCGAGCGCGGCGAGCGTCTTGGCCGAGCAATGGACGAGGTAGCCGACGCCCGAAACGTCGATCACCGCCCAGTCCGCCCCGCTCTCGTCGAGCCGCCCCTTCAGCTTCGCAATCATGGTTTGTTCCTGCCCGAAGCGGCGCGATTTGGAAAGCGGCGAGTGCGCGCGATCCACCGTGGCGGCTCAGGCAGAGCCATGGCGAGGGTGACAGGTGTGACGCATGTGACAGTGTTATAAGCGAGAAAAACGGTCCCTCCCCGACGCAGCTTCCTGCGCGGTGTCGAAAGGGGAAGAATGCGGCTCATCCGGCGATCATGGCAGATCGGGTGGATGTAGGAAAATGCCCGCTTCGTGTTCCTGCGAAAGCAGGAACCCAGGGCGGCCAAAGCTGTCGATTCCGTTCCGAACTCCGGCTTTCGCCGGAGATCGTGTGAGCCCGATCGCGTCGGAGAGTGGACAGACTTGGGCAGATGCGACAATAGCCCCTCCCCATGAGCGTCAACACATTCGGCCGCGTCCTGCGCTTCACGACCTGGGGGGAAAGCCACGGCCCCGCCATCGGCGCGGTGGTGGACGGCTGCCCGCCGCTGCTCGCCCTGAGCGAGGCGGACATCCAGCCGTTCCTCGACGCGCGGCGGCCCGGCACCTCGAAATTCACCACCCAGCGGCGCGAGCCCGACGCAGTGAAGATCCTCTCGGGCGTGTTCGAGGGCAAGACCACCGGCACCCCGATCAGCCTGATGATCGAGAACGTCGATCAGCGATCGAAGGACTATTCCGAAGTCGCCAGGGCCTATCGCCCGGGCCATGCCGATTACGCCTATAACGCCAAATACGGCATTCGCGACTATCGCGGCGGCGGGCGCAGTTCGGCGCGCGAGACCGCCTCGCGGGTCGCCGCGGGCGCGGTCGCGCGGCTGGCGATTCCCGAGGTTGCGATCCTCGCCTATGTCAGCGCAATCGGCGGCGATGCGGTCGATCCGGCGAATTTCGACGCGAACGAGATCGGCAACAACCCGTTCTTCTGCCCCGACGCGGCGGCGGCGGCGCGGTGGGAAAGACTGGTCGACGAGGCCCGCCTTGCCGGCTCCTCGCTCGGCGCGGTGGTCGAATGCGTCGCGACCGGGGTTCCGGCCGGCTGGGGCGCGCCGCTCTACGGCAAGCTCGACGCGGACCTCGCTTCGGCGATGATGGGGATCAACGCGGTCAAGGGCGTCGAGATCGGCGACGGCTTCGAAGCCGCGCGGCTGCGCGGCGAGCAGAACGCGGATCCGATGCGGCCGGGCGAGAATGGCCCGACCTTCGAAGCCAATCACGCGGGCGGGATCGCCGGCGGCATCTCGACCGGCCAGCCGGTGGTTGTGCGGGTGGCGTTCAAGCCGACCAGCTCGATCCTGATCCCGCAGGACACGATCACGCGGGACGGCGAGGCGGCCGAGATCGTCACCAAGGGCCGCCACGATCCCTGCGTCGGCATCCGCGGCACCCCGGTGGTGGAGGCGATGATGGCCTTCGTGCTGGCCGATCACAAATTGCTGCACCGGGCGCAGTGCGGGTAAACTGCCGAGCCCGCAACGGCGGCTAGCGACCCCATTGCGGACATTAGCCGGCGCACGTAGATTCTTGGCATGACCGTTGAAAATCATCTCCGACTGGTTCGGAAAGGAATAGTTCTTGCCGCTTGGGTCTTGTTAGCGGTTGTCTTTCTTCAGGCTGTGCTCGGAGCGGACTTCGACGGTCTGCCCTTTCTTCTTTTCGGAATAGGAGTCGGTGCGCTCCTCTTATCGCTGCTTGTCAGACTGCTCATAGCGCGGCTGGTAGCCCATCGAAGCTGATGACCGCTCCCCACCCAAAAGCGGTCGTTCAGCTAACGATAGTGGACTAGCCCGAGGATCGCGGCAGCCACGGTATTAAAACCTGCCGATCCGACCACCGTCTCATGCAGCGCGCCCTCGACGAAAATCCAGCCTGCGCCGAACCACGAATAGCCGCTGATCCGCCCGGTGCTGCGCCGTTCCTGCACCAGGATCGCCGCCGCCATCGACCACAGGGTCAGGTAAAGCCAGAAGGTCGGGATCGGATCGTCGAGGCCCAGCACTTCGTACCAGAAGCGGTTCACCCCCGGCGGCAGCACCGGAAGCATCGCGAACAGGATCATCCGCTTGTGAATTTCGGGGCGCCTGGTGTTGCGGATCGCGAGGGTGAACAGGATCGAAAAGCCGAGCGCGGCGAGCAGGCCGAGATAGAGCCCGTCCGTGCCGGAAGGACGCCCGGCATCCATCCCCGCCCGGCTGGCGATCAACTGGATCGACAAGCCCGTCAGCACCACGACGGTGGCGTGGGCGATGCCCCAGGTCCCGAGGCTGCGATGCAGCTTCACATTGCCGGCGCCGACCAGCCCCGACTGGACCACCAGCAGGATCATCCAGGTAACCATCACCACCGCGTGCAGGTGCACCACCGGCGGCGCGGGCGGAAAATGGCCCCGCAGTGCCGGAATGGCCGAGTGGATGCCGAACCCGCCGAACACGAAGAAGGTCATCGCCAGGGTCATCCAGAAGAAGAACGACGGCCTGAATTTTCGGACGGTTGCGGGCTCGGCAGCTACCGTTGCGGTCATGTTGGATTCCCCCAAGGAGGGACGGAAAGTCGCAAATTGCCCAGGGGCGCGCAACGCCGATGATGCAAAAAAGGTAACGGGTGTTGCACTTTTTGAAAGTGTCGCTCGACTGATCGATAATTTCGCTCTTCGCAATCGCAACAAATCGCTTTTTTGAGCGATATCAACGTCTATCTAGCCTCCGGCATTTACGCTGATCCAGCATTCAACCGGAGACAAATTCATGGGTATCATCGGCAGCACCATCAAGCCGTTCAAGGCGACCGCGTTCAAGGCGGGCGAGAACTTCTTCGACGTCACCGACGCCGATCTGAAGGGCAAGTGGGCGATCTTCTTCTTCTATCCGGCCGACTTCACCTTCGTCTGCCCGACCGAGCTGGAAGACCTCAACGAGCACTACAACCAGCTCCAGAAGATGGGCGTCGAAGTCTACGCCGTGTCGACCGACACCCACTTCAGCCACAAGGCCTGGCACGACACGTCCGAGAAGATCGGCAAGATCAACTACGCCTTCCTCGGCGACCAGAACCACGTGCTCGCGACCAATTTCGACGTGCTGCGCGAAGGCGTCGGCCTCGCCGACCGCGCGACCTTCGTGGTCGATCCCGAAGGCGTGATCCAGATCATGGAGATCACCTGCGAAGGCGTGGGCCGCAACGCCAACGAACTCGTCCGCAAGATCAAGGCCGCGCAGTATGTCGCCGCCCATCCGGGCGAAGTCTGCCCGGCCGCGTGGGAAGAAGGCGCCGAGACGCTCGCTCCCTCGCTGGACCTCGTCGGCAAGATCTAAAACCGAAGACATTCCCCCCCTGCGGGGGAGGGGGACCATGCGAATGCATGGTGGAGGGGCACGGGCCGCAAGCCTTACGTTAGCCGAACGTGCCCCTCCACCACCCTGCGGGTGGTCCCCCTCCCCGTTCCGGGGAGGAACAGGAGACCCTAAATGCTCGACGCCAACCTGACCGCCCAGCTCAAGACCTATCTCGCCAATCTGCGCGAGCCGATCGAGCTCGTCGCGTCGCTGGGCGACGATGCGAAATCCGCGCAGACGCGCGAATTGCTGGGCGAGATCGCCGCGCTGTCCGACAAGGTCGCGGCGAGCTTCGACGGCGACGACCGGCGCCGCCCGAGCTTCATCATCCGCCGCGCGTCCGACGCCGAGAAATGGGTCCGCTTCGCCGGCCTGCCGATGGGCCACGAGTTCACCTCGCTGGTGCTCGCGCTGCTGTGGGCCGGTGGCCATCCGCCCAAGGTTTCGGACGAGGTGCTGGAGCAGATCCGCGCCCTCGACGGCGACTACGATTTCGAGATGTATTTCTCGCTCTCGTGCCACAACTGCCCCGACGTGGTGCAGGCGCTGACGCTGATGGCGCTCGAGAACCCGCGGATCACCGCGACGCTGATCGAAGGCGGCACCTTCCAGGCCGAAGTCGACGAGCGCGGCGTGATGGCGGTGCCCGCGACCTTCCTCAACGGAGAGATGTGGGCCAGCGGCAAAATGAGCGTCGAGGAGATCCTCGCGAAGCTCGACACCAATGCCGACGCGAAGTCGGCCGAGAAGATCCAGGCCAAGGAGCCGTTCGAGGTGCTGGTGGTCGGCGGCGGCCCCGCGGGTGCGGCCGCGGCGATCTACACCGCGCGCAAGGGCTTCAGCACCGGCATCGCGGCCGAACGCTTCGGCGGGCAGGTGCTCGATACGCTGGGGATCGAGAACTTCATCTCGGTGCCCTACACCGAGGGCCCGAAGCTCGCCGCGAGCCTTGAGGCGCATGTCGGCGAATACGACATCGACGTGATGAACCTGCAGCAGGCGGTCCGGCTGATCCCGGCGCGGCGCGCGGGCGACTATCACGAAGTGGTGCTCAAGAACGGCGCCTCGCTCAAGGCGCGGGCGGTGATCCTCTCGACCGGCGCGCGCTGGCGCAACCTCGGCGTGCCGGGCGAGTTCGAATACCGCAACCGCGGGGTCGCCTATTGCCCGCACTGCGACGGCCCGCTGTTCAAGGGCAAGCGCGTGGCGGTGATCGGCGGCGGCAATTCGGGCGTCGAGGCGGCGATCGACCTCGCGAACATCGTCGGCCATGTGACGCTGATCGAGTTCGACACCCGCCTGCGCGCGGACGAGGTGCTGCAGGACAAGTTGCGCCTGCTGCCCAACGTCGACATCCACCTCAATGCCCAGACCACCGAGGTCACCGGCGACGGCGAGCGGGTCAACGGGCTGGTACTCAAGGACCGCGCGAGCGGCGAGGAACGGCGCATCGAGCTGGAGGGCGTGTTCGTCCAGATCGGCCTGGTGCCGAACACCGAATGGCTGAAGGAGTCGGGACTCGCGCTGTCGAAATTCGGCGAGATCGCAATCGACCACAAGGCCGCGACCAGCATCCCCGGCGTGTTCGCCGCGGGCGACTGCACCACCGTGCCCTACAAGCAGATCGTGATCGCGATGGGCGAGGGTTCGAAGGCGGCGCTCAGCGCGTTCGACTACATCATCCGCAATGTCCCGGTGGGCGAGACGGTAGCGGCCTGATTCTCAGAAGAGCTTGATGTCCAACGCGTAAGCGGAAAGCCCATGCGCCATGCCCGCTTTGTGCAGGCGTTGGGACAGACCATCGATGTCTTGTTCGTGTGCCCACACAAAATAGCCGTTCCACGTGTGCTCTTCGCTGAAACTCCGCGGAATAAGGAGATGGGCGAGTTGCTCGTAATAGAACGGCTGGCCCCAAGTTCCCCATCGGTCGTACCGACATCGGTCAGCTCGGCTTCGAGCGGCAGCTCCGCCGTCCAGTACCCGGCATTGTCCAGCAGGCGCTCGTAGGTCGTCCACGAGCACCAGCTTTTTAGGCGCGGGGCATCCGGAGACCTATCCGACCATTCTCCTACCGAGCAGCGGTTGGTTTCGCGCAAATAGCTGCCCGAAATCGCCAGGAAAGTTCGCCAGTCTGTCATCCGCACCTTTTCTCAGGTCGAAGTTAACGCGCCCGCTTCAGCACGATGTAGATCGCGCCCTCGCCGCCATGGCGCCGGTGCGCACCGCGGATTGCCGCAATATCGCTGCCATGCGGCCCCGCCGCCAACCAGTCGATGATCTTCGCGCGGATCGCGCCGCGCCGGCTGCCGCGGTCGGCCGCATCGACCGGGCGCGGCTTGCCGGTCACCACCAGCACCAGCCGCGCGCCCAGCGCCTTAGCCTGCGCCAGCCCGCTGTCGAGCCGGCCGTGCGCCGCGTCGAGCGTGTAGCCGTGCAGGTCGAGGGTGAAATCGGGATCGATCTTCGCGCCCTTGAGCTTGCGCTCCCAGGTCGAATCGAGACCGTGGTTCTGCAGCACGCGCGGGGGCGGGTCGACGCGCTTGGGTTGCAGCGGCGGCGGGACACGGCCTTTCGGGGGGGCGGTAACCACGACGGGCTTCACCGCCACGGGCGCCGGAGCCGCCACGATCTTCGAAACCGCCTTGCGCTCGAGCGGCACCACCGTCTTCGCCACGCGCTGCCACAGCGCCTTTTCCTCGGGCGAAAGCCCGCGCGGGCCGGTGAACGAGGATCCGGGCATCAGCCGACGCCGAGGCGGTGGAGCGTGCCCTTGGGCAGCAGCAGCACCGCCTGGCCGCGCGCGCTCATCCCGCCGGCGGTGAGGCGCGCCTGCTCGCCCGCGCCCCAGAAGGTGTCGAAACGGTTCGCGCCCTTGATCGCGCCGCCGGTATCCTGCGCGATCCACAGCCCGTCGGCCACCGGATTGTCGAGGTCGAGGAACACCGGCGCGCCGAGCGGGACATATTTGGGATCGGCCGCGACCGAGGCATGCGCGCGCACCGGCACGCTCAGCGCGCCGAGCGGCCCGTCGCCCACCAGTTCCTTGAAGAACACCCAGCTCAGGTTCTGACGCATCAGCGCGTCGCCTTCGGCCGGGTGATCGCGCAGATAGGCCATGATCCCCTGCATCGAGCCGGGATACTGGCCCGGCTGGTCGCCGATCAGCCCCTGCTGGCGCATCACCGCACCGATCCCGGTATAGTCGCGCCCGTTCTGCCCGGCATAGCCGATCCGCATCACCGTGCCGTCGGGCGCACGCAGCCGGCCCGACCCCTGCACCTGGAGGAAGAAGAACTCGACCGGATCGGCGACCCAGGCGATCTCGAGCCCCTTGCCCGCGAGCGCCCCGTCCTCGATCTCGCCGCGCGCGTAATAGGGCGCGTATTTGCCGTCGAGCATCCGGCGCCCGAGCGGGGGATTGCCGGTGCGCTCCTGCGGCGGAATGTCGTCCGGCCAGCCGCGCTGCAGATCCGGCGGCAGGCCGTAGACCGGCACGTCGAACCCCGGCCGGCGGGTACGGACGCCGGCGATCTCGGGCTCGTAATAGCCGGTCGCGAAAGCCTTGCCGTCGCCGACGATGGCGGTTTCGAACCAGGTCTTGAAGAAGCCGACCGCATCCCTGCGGTCCCATCCGGGGGCGGCATTGCAGGCCGGCCGCCAGTCGTCGCCTCGGGTCAGGCCGCTGGTGTCGGTGCGGGCGATCAGGCGGGGGCAGCTCTCGACGAAGGAAGCGAGCGCCGTGGCCGCATCGTCCTGCGCGAGGTTGAGCGACCCGACCCCGCGCCCCTTGCTCACGCCCATCAGCAGCGCGCTTTCGGGCACCGGAGCGGGCGTCGGCACCGCGCTTGGCGGAGGCACGGGCCTTGGCGACGGCACCGGCGCGGGTCCCTGCACCCTGGGAATGACGTTACATCCGGCGAGCAGCGCCAGCGTGGCCAGCGACACCAGCCCGCGCGTGGCCCCCCTCATCGGGAAATCAGCCTTCGTCGGTTTCGTCGAGCAGCCAGTCGGGCCCAGCGGAGGTGACGTCGCGCATGAAGGTCCACACGTCGCGGCTCTCGACCGCATCGTTGAGCGAACCGGCGACCACATGGCCGTCCTTGTCGCGGGTGACCGAGGCGATGTCGGCGGTGAAGCGCACCGTGATCCGAGCGATTTTGCCGTCGAGCGACGCATCGACCAGTTCGGTCTGCTCGATCCGCACCAGGCGGTTGTCGAGCGTCTCGCCCGCCTGCACCCGTTCGTCGATCGCGGCGGTGAAATGGTCGTAGACGTCGCGGTCGCACAATTCGGCCAGATGCGCCTTGTCGCCGCGCCAGAAGGCATCGAGGATCACCCCGTAGGCCGATTTCGCGCCTTCCATGAACGACATCACGTCGAACGCCCGGTCGGCCGTGCCGATCGCGCGCAAGCCCTGCTCGAGCGCGGGCGGATAGAGCCCCATCTCGCGCTGGCGGAACGGCGGCTGAAGCGGCTGCGACGCCGGCTGCACCGAGGGACGCGCGGGGGCGGCACTGCTTTCGGGTTGCTCGAATCGAGTCGGCACCGGCTCTTCCTCGTGCTCCGCACGGCGGCCGAGCACGGAATAGAGCCTGAGGCCCAGGAAGGCGGCGATCATGGCCAGGATGACGATTTCGTAGATCATGCGCTTGCGCTCAAAAACCGTTTACCATGGGAAGTGCACCAACGCACCACCCGATTTTCCCCCTAGGTGCCCGAAATAGGTACGGAACACAAATGAACAAGCCGTGCATCGGCTCCCGGGGGCGTGAAGCTGTGGCAACGATGCGACCGATCGAGGGCGCTTTCAACCCGCCGCGACGGGCCGGACCGTGCGGGCCGGATTTCCCGCAACCAGCATTCCGGGAAAAACGTCGCGGGTGACCACCGCGCCCGCTGCGATCACCGCGTTTTCTCCAACCGTCACTCCGCCGATCACGGTCGCCCCCGCCGCAATCCAGACATTGCTCCCGATCGAGATCGGCTTGGCGACCACGCCTTCGCGCCGCCGCGCCGGATCGAGCGGATGGCCCGAAGTGATCAGGCTGACATTCGGTCCGATCAGCACCTCGTCGCCGATCTCGATCCCGCCCAGATCGTAGAAGGTGCAGTTCTGATTGATGAAAACCTTTCGTCCGACGCGCGTGTTCGCACCGCCTGTCGCGTAGAAAGGCGGAATCAGCGCAAAGTCTTCGCCCATCTCCACGCCGAGCAGCTCGCCGAACAACGCGCGAACCTGCGGCAAATCGTCATAGGTCAGGCGATTGATTGCGGCGGTGATTCGCATTGCGCGCTCAACGTCCGCCGCCATCGCCGCGGATTCGGGCGTTCCGCGGAGAATTGCGGTGGTGGGGTGTCGGTCCGGCATCCGCGACTGCATAGTCCCGAAAGCACCCGCGCGGGAATCCCCGTTCCGGCCGCCGCGTCCCTGTCGGGCACCACGCTTGGCGTTGCGGGGCCGTGGCTGGAGTGCTAGTCGCCCGCCCCGACACCGGGAATATCTCAAGGAAAGTGCACGATCATGGCCGATGAAGGCAACGTCCTGACCAACCTCGACAACGCCAACGGCGCCGACAACTCGCCGATCGCCGGGCTGCTGTCGCAATATGTGAAGGACCTTTCGGTCGAGAATCCGAAGGCGCCCGAGAGCTTCCAGTGGCAGGAACAGCCCGAGCTGGACGTGCAGTTCAACATCGGCGCCCGCACGATCAACGACGAAGTGCACGAGATCGAGCTCAAGATCAGCGCCACCGCGACCACCTCGCTCGGCACGGTCTACGTGGTCGAGCTCGCCTATTGCGGGCTGATCGGCCTGCGCAACCTGCCCGACGACCAGGCGCATGCATTCCTGTTCGCCGAAGGCCCGCGGATCCTGTTCCCCTTCGCCCGCCGGGTGATGGCCGACGCGACCCGCGACGCCGGCTTCGCGCCGCTGCTGCTCGATCCGATCGACTTCCAGGGCCTCTACATCCAGAACCTCCAGCGCCAGCAGGAAGCCGAGGGCGGCGAGGCGCCGACCGCGCAATAATCGTACGGTCGGGGAAGACACGGGCATGAGCCTGGTCAAGAACGTCGGCACGATCGGCGGATTGACCGCCGTAAGCCGCGTGTTCGGCTTCATCCGCGACATGCTGTTCGCGCGGCTGTTCGGAGCGGGGCTGGCGGCCGACGCCTTCCAACTCGCCTTCACCCTGCCCAACACCTTCCGCCGGCTGTTCGCCGAAGGGGCCTTCTCGGTCGCCTTCGTGCCGATGTACGGCAAGAAGCTGCACAATCCCGAAGATGGGCACGACGGAGAGCGCGAAGCCGGAATCTTCGCCAACGACGTGCTGTCGGTGTTCGTCTGGGTGCTGTTCGGCTTCTCGGTGCTGTGCATCCTCGGGATGGAAGGGATCGTCTGGCTGCTCGCGCGCGAATACCAGCAGGTGCCGGGCAAGTTCGAACTGTCGGTCACGCTCGCGCGGATCACCTTCCCCTATCTCGGACTGGTCAGCGTGGTCGCGCTGCTCTCGGGCATCCTCAACACCCGCTCGCGCTTCGGGCCGGGCGCGGTCGCGCCGGTGCTGTTCAACTTCGCGCTGATCGGCGGCCTGCTGTGGGGCTGGTATTTCGACTATTCCGACCGGATGAAGGCCTTCGCCCAAAGCTGGGCGCTGCCGGTCGCCGGCATCCTCCAGCTCGTGTTCCTGCTGTGGTCGCTCAGGCGCGCCGGCGTCGGCCTGACGATCCACTGGCCGCGGATGACGCCCGACACGAAGGTGCTGCTGTGGCGGATATTCCCGGCGACCTTCGGCGCCGGAATCTACCAGATCAGCCAGTTGGCCGACACCTTCTTCGCCACCAGCCTGCCGCAAGGCTCGCTGACCCTGCTCAAGATGGGCGACCGGCTGAACCAGATGCCGCTCGGCATCGTCGGCATCGCGCTGGGCACCGCGATCCTGCCGGCGCTCTCGCGCCATATCGCCGGCGGCGACCAGGCCGGCGCCGCCCGGTTGCAGGGCCGCGCGATCGAGCTGGCGACGTTGCTGACCCTGCCCGCCGCCGCCGCGCTGGCGGTCTGCGCCCCGGCCTTCGTCAACGCCTTCTTCGTCGGCGGCAAGTTCACCGCGCACGACGGCGCGATCATGACCAGCATCGTGGTGGCGCTGGTCTGCGGCCTGCCGTCCTACGTGCTGGTGAAGGTGCTCGAGCCGGGTTATTTCTCGCGCGGGGACACCCGCACGCCGGTGGTCACGGCCGGCTCGGCGCTGGCGTTCAACATCTTCCTCAACCTCGCGGTCGTCCGGCCCTTCGGGATCGTCGGCCTGGCCGCCGCGACCGCCTGCTCGGCCAGCCTCAACTGCCTGCTGCTCTACGGCAATCTCCACCGCAGGAACCACTTCCGCTTCGGCCTGCCGCTCGCGGGCCGGATTCTGCGCCAGGCGCTCGCCGCAGGCGTAATGGCGGTCGCGCTCCATTTCCTGCTGCATGCGACGATGCCGTGGTATTCGGGCACGGTCGGCAGCAAGATCGGCGGGATCGTGTTGCTGGTGGGCGTGGGGCTGGCGGTCTACGGCCTCGCCGCATTCCTGCTGCGTGCCTTCGACGAGGAAGATATGCGGATGCTCCGCCGCCGCCGGGCGAAGCCGTCGATCGACGACGAGATTCCGGGCTTCTAACCCCTTCCCCGCAGCGCCGGTTTTGGCTATGCGGCGGCCCATGGAACGGTACTCGAACGTCATGACCTGCTTGGGCCGGGCGGCCTGGCGATGGCGTGCGGGCTCGCGCTTTACGCGCTGAACCCCACAACCCGCCGTCCGCTTGCCGCGGGCGGACCATCGAATTCCATCTTCAAGAAAGACTGAACCTATGCGCGTCGTTTCCGGCATCCAGCCCACCGGCCAGCTTCATCTCGGCAATTACCTGGGCGCGATCCGCAACTGGGTCCGCATGCAGGACGCGATGGAGGAAGCCAATCGCGCTCAAGTAGCCGCAGGCGGTAGCGCACCGGGGAACCAGTGCCTGTTCTTCCTTGCCGACCTCCACGCGATCTCGATGCCGCACGTCCCGGCAGAGCTGCACGCGGCCACGCTCGAGATGGCGGCCGCCCTCGTCGCCTGCGGGATCGATCCCGACCGGTCGATCCTGTTCAACCAGGCGCAGGTCCCGGCCCATTGCGAGCTGCAATGGCTGCTCAACGGCACCGCGCGGATGGGCTGGCTGAACCGCATGACCCAGTTCAAGGACAAGTCGGGCAAGAACCGCGAAGGCGCCAGCATCGCGCTGTTCACCTATCCGGTGCTGCAGGCGGCCGACGTGCTGCTGTACCAGGCGACCCACGTCCCGGTGGGCGAGGACCAGAAGCAGCACCTCGAAATGGCGCGCGACATCGCCCAGAAGTTCAACAACGATTTCGGGAACGGCGAGGAAGTCTTCACCCTGCCCGAGCCGATCACCCCGCCCGACGCGGCGCGGATCATGAGCCTGCGCGACGGCACGGCGAAGATGTCGAAGTCCGACCCGTCGGACATGAGCCGGATCAACCTGACCGACGATGCCGATGCGATCATGGCCAAGGTCAAGAAGGCCAAGACCGATCCCGAGCCGCTGCCGGGCGAGGTCGAAGGGCTGCAGGGCCGGCCCGAGGCACTGAACCTCGTGTCGATCTACGCCGCGGTCGAAGGCTCGAGCCCCGACAAGGTGCTCGCGCAATTCGGCGGCCAGGGCTTCGGCGCGTTCAAGCCGGCGCTGGGCGAGCTGCTGGTCGAAACGCTGAGCCCGCTTTCGGCCCGCTTCGTCGAGCTCAGGCAGGACCGTGAGGAACTCGACGCGATCCTCGCCAAGGGGGCATTGAAGGCCCGCGATCTTGCCGGGCCGACACTCGATGCGGCGTATAATGCGCTCGGCCTGGTGCGCGGGGCGCGCTGAACCGGAACCCGAAGGGTGCCGCTCCGTTCGTCGATGGAGCGGCACCATTCAAGGCCTATTCACCACGACTCCGTCAGGATAGTGTCGCTGCGGGTGCGAGTGCGCCGTGGGGCGCGGCCGGAGATTCGACATGACGAGCAAAATCAAGAACATCGGGCGGTCGCTGAAGCTGGCGGCAGTCCCCCTGATGCTGGCGGCGCTGGCCGCCTGCACCACCGGTTTCAACGCCGACGTTTCGCGCTTCCAGAGCCAGCTTCCGGCGCCAGACGGCCAGACCTTCGCGGTGGTCGCCGACGATCCCAAGCTCGCCGGGGGCCTGGAGTTCTCGCAATATGCGCAGCTGGTCGACGCGCAGATGGAGAAGCTCGGCTATCACGAGGCTTCGCCCAATTCGGCGACCCTGCTGGTGCGCTTCGACTACGGCGTCGACAACGGCCGCGAACGCACGACCGGCTTTTCCCGCGATCCCTTCTGGTCGCCGTGGTACGGCGGCTACTGGGGCCCGCGCCGCGGGTTCTACCGCGGGCGCCTGTGGGGCTACGGCTGGTACGACCCGTTCTTCGACAACGATTATGACACGGTGACGATCTACACCAGCGGCATCGACCTCAAGATCGACCGCGCGGCGGACGGCAAGCGCCTGTTCGAAGGCAAGGCCGAGGCGGCCTCGACCTCGAAGAGCTTGCCCTATCTCGTGCCGAACCTGGTCGAGGCGATGTTCACCGACTTCCCCGGCAATTCGGGCGAGACGGTGCGGATCACGGTCGCGCCGGAGAACGCCAAGAAGCACTGATCGCCGGCGGCCGCAGGCGATTCGCGAAAGGCGGGCCCTGCGGCCCGCCTTTTTGCCTTCCATTTTGCATCGCAGCATAATCGTTCCCTCCGACGGGACGAACGGAGCCGCGGGTGCGGCGCGCGCCCGCCCCGCGGGGTGCCATGCGCGGGGCGATCCCCTATCCATGTCCCGGACATTCCTTGGACGGGATCGATACATTGCAGCGACTGGAACGGAAGCCCGGCTTCCGCATGGGGAATTTTTGCAACGCCGCAGCGCTGCGCTTCCTTGCCTTCTTTGCCTTGGCGCTCGGCATCGCGATGCCCGCCCAGGCCCGCCTCCAATGCGTGCCCTATGCCCGCGCGGAATCGGGGATCGACATCCACGGCAACGCCAAGACCTGGTGGGCGCAGGCTGACGGCCGCTACGCCCGCGGGCAGGAGCCGAAGGTCGGCGCGGTGCTGAACTTCCGCCCCACCGGCGCGATGCCGCAAGGCCATGTCGCGGTGGTCAGCAAGATCATCGATGCGCGCACGATCGAACTCGATCATGCCAACTGGTCGCGCCCCGGCATGATCGAGCACGACGCGCTGGCGGTGGACGTGTCCGAAAAGGGCGACTGGAGCGTGGTGCGCGTGTGGTACGCGCCGAGCGGCTCGCTGGGCGAGCGCGAGAACCCGACCTTCGGCTTCATCTACGGCGACGCGGAGACCGCGCCGGTCTTGGCGCAAGGCTCTGGCGGCAGCGGCGAACTCGCCACCGCTCGCACGATGGCCTTCGCCGCCCCGCTCGGCACCGGGGCGCAAGGCCTCTAGACCCGCGAGCCAGGCCATCCCCGGCGGCGCGAAGCGGCAGCTGCGGCGAGGTTCGCCCTGCGCCGCTCCCGGCGCGCGCTTTACGCTTTGTCAATAGCGGCCACATTAGCCTTCGACCGCTGTTGAATTGGGGATGCCTCAATGCCCTTGAGCCGGGCACGTTTGAAATCGGCTGCCAGACGCGACGTCTTCGCGATGCTGGCGTTCGCGTCGATCGCCTTCGCAGCGCTCGTCCGATTCAATGTGTTCGAGCTCATCGTGACCTTTTCCGCCCGACACGAAGCCTGGCAGCTCGACGAACTCCTGGCGCTGGCGATGGTTCTTCTGCCGGCGTTCGCGATCTATGCCTGGCGGCGGCAGCGCGATGCGACCAGCGAGTTGACGCTCCGCGTCGAGGCGGAATTGCAGGCCGAAACCCTGGCAATGCACGATGCCCTGACAGGCCTGCCCAACCGGCGGCACTTTCGCGAGTGCATCGCCAAGGCCGTGCGGGACGCAACCGATCTGCCTTTCGCCTTGCTGCTGATCGATCTCAACCGCTTCAAGAACATCAACGAAGGGCACGGGCACAATGCGGGCGACCAGCTGATCGTTGCCGCCGCCCGGCGGCTGGAGCAGGTCGCCGGCGCGGGCGCCAAGCTCGGCCGGCTGGGAGGCAAAGAATTCGCGATCCTGCTGCGCGGATTCGAAGACGAGAGCGAGCTGGTCGGCAAGGTCGCGGCGATCTCGCGAAGTTTCGAGCAGCCCTTCGCGCTCGAAGCCGGAATGCTCAAGATAAGCGCCAGCATCGGCGCTACCTATGCCCACGGAAAGAGCCTTACTCGGCATCTCGTCCTGGCGCAGACCCAGGCCGCGCTGGCGCGCAGCAAGGCGCGCAAGCAGAACGGGTTTTGCTTTTTCGAACCCGGCATGGAAGCGGTCGCGCTGCGGCGCGCCCAGATCGAGAGCAAGCTTGGCGCCGCGATCGCCGAGCAGCGGATCAAACCCTACTTCCAGCCGATCGTCCGGCTCGCGCACGGGTCGACCGTCGGGTTCGAGGTCCTGGCGCGCTGGCATGCAGACGAGGGCAGCCATACCCAGGTCCACCTGCCCGACGATTTCATTCCGGCGGCCGAGGATGCCGGGCTGATCGGCGATCTCTATTACTGCATATTGCAACAGGCGGCGCGGGCCGCGCGCGGCTGGTCCGCGGACCTGTTCTTTGCGATCAACGTCTCGCCGCGGCAATTCCACGACGAATGGCTGGTGCAGCGCACGCTCAAGATCCTTACCGAGGAAGGGATCGCGCCGGGCCGCCTCGAGATCGAAATTACCGAGACCGCGCTGATGGAGGACATGCGACGCGCCCAGCGCGCGATCGCCGCCTTCAAGTCGCAGGGCATCAAGGTAGCGCTGGACGACTTCGGCACCGGCTATTCCTCGCTCGTCCATCTGCGCGAACTGGCAATCGACAAGCTCAAGATCGATCGCTCGTTCATCCAGGATCTCGACAGCAGCGAGACGTCGCAAAAGATCGTCGGCACGATCTGTGCCCTCGCGCACAGCCTGGGCGCGTCGGTCACCGCAGAAGGGATCGATTCACTCGCCAAGTTCGGGCAGGCACGCGAATTCGGCTGCGACCTGGGTCAAGGCTATCTGTTCGGAGCGCCGACGGAGCAGCCGGCCAGCCTGTTCGCAGAACGGACGAACGAGCCTCAGGCCGCCTTGCGCGGCACGCAGGCACCGCGCAGGCGTGCCAGAACGGGCTCGTAGAGCAGTTCCTCGAACATGATCCCGGCGCGCTCGTCCTCGATCCAGATCACGCTCGCGGGCATGTAGGTAAGGCCTTCCAGCTTCACCAGCACGCGGTCGTCGACCCGCGCGGTCCAGGCACGGCGATCGACCATGCAGCCGATCGGCGAGAGGTCGAGAACCTCGAGCTCGACTACCCCGCCCGTGCGCGACGAGCGGCATTTGGCCATGAGCGGCTTGGTCTGATCAGGGGTGCCCGTTTGCGCCATCGCAACGTCTCGCTATCTTCATGCAGCGCCGCAGAGGCTGTGGGCTGCCCCTGACCCCAGGCACACCCGCTCTTGCAGCGCCAACATCCTATGACGAAGCTTCATCAGCAAAGCGCTTAGAGACGGGGCTAATTTGAGGTTAACGCGGGCGTAAACCCCGGCGACTCCGGCGCGCACAGCAGTTTCGGCCGGCCCGTATTGCGCTGGCGAGACAAGAACGTCATGGTCGCAGGGGGAGAAATGCCGAAGATGCGATCGTTCAAGTTTGCCGCGTGCGCGGGCTCCGTGGCGGTGCTCGCAGCTGCGGGGTCCGCGGCTTTCGCCCAGTCCCCGGACCTTCTGCCGACCGGCCCGTGGGAGCTGAATCAGGC
Source organism: Novosphingobium sp. (assembly GCA_017744735.1). Taxonomy (GTDB): domain Bacteria; phylum Pseudomonadota; class Alphaproteobacteria; order Sphingomonadales; family Sphingomonadaceae; genus Andeanibacterium. The sequence goes on from JAGIAR010000009.1 coordinate 54,156, forward strand.
CGCCGAGAGCTGCTACATCACGCGCGATTTCACCGGAGGCGGGCGGAGCTTCCGGCTGCGCATCCAATCCTATGGTGAGGAAACGCCGTATCACGTGGCGCTGATCGGCGATGGGGTGCCGGTGCGCAACCAGCGCAGTGAAGCGGTGAAATTCAGGTTCGGCCCGATCGATGACGATGGCACTGCGTTAGGCCTGCTGGGCCAAGCCGCCGACGGCAGACCCATGATTACCGTGGCCGGCTACCCCGCGCGGCCGACCAACCTCATCGGATGGATCTACACCGGTGCGGAAAGATTCGTCCGGTTCGGCGAGCCGGTGGAGGCCGATGCGGAGACGCTTGCGGTAGAAACGGAGGGCATGGACCCTGTGACCCTGCGCATCGCGCCGATGGCGGCCGAGCTGGACCTGCTCGACGATTGCACCCGCACCCTCGAGCAGAAATGGCAGGCCGCCGCGACCGGTGGAAGCGCGGACCAGCCGGTCAGCGCACCGCAATTGCTCAACCCGCAGGACACCAACTGGCACACGAAATATCCCGAGAACCTCCTGCTCAACCGTATCAGCGGGCTGGTGGACATCCGGATGACGGTCGATGCGCAGGGCCGCGCACACGATTGCGTCGTCCAGTCCTCGCTCTGGGCAAAGCAGCTCGGCGAGGTCGCCTGCGCCAATTTCGAGCGCTGGCGTCATTTCGAGCCAGCCAAGGATGCCGCGGGCAAGCCGGTGGCGGCGCTGTACCGGACGTCGATCCTCTACGCGATCTACGCCTGGAGCTGATTCAGCCCTTCAGGTTGACCACCCCGCCGGTCGAGCCGAAGCCGCCCGCGCCGCGCGCGGTTTCGTCGAGCTCCTCGACCAGCGCCCACTCGGCCCGGGTCACCGGCGCGAGCACCAGCTGCGCGATGCGGTCGCCGCGGTGGATCGCGAAGGGTTCCGCGCCATGGTTGATCATGATGATCCTGAGCTCGCCGCGATAATCCGAATCGATCGTGCCGGGGGTGTTGGGCAGGCTGATCCCGTGCTTGAGCGCAAGGCCGGAGCGGGGGCGGACCTGGATCTCGTAGCCTTCGGGGATCGCCAGCGCGAAGCCGGTCGCCACCGCATGCCGCCCGCCCGGCGCCAGCGTCACCTCCTCGGCCGCGAGCACGTCCGCTCCCGCGGCACCGACGGTGGCATAGAGTGGAAGGTCGAGCCCCTCGCCATGTTCCAGCCGCTTGATCCGCACCGGAACATCATTTCTCGAGGGCATCGGCAATCCTTTCCATCAGCTTGAGCGCGACCGCGTCCTTGGTCATCGGCTCCCAGGTGTCGACCGAGCGCGGGCCGACGATGTGGACGGTGTTGGTGTCGCCCCCCATCGTGTCGCCCGACACGTCGTTGGCGACGATCCAGTCCACGCCCTTGCTCTTGCGCTTCTTCTTCGCATTGTCGATCAGGTTTTCGGTCTCCGCCGCGAAGCCGACCAGCAGCCTGGGCCGCTTGCTTCCGGCGGCGACGGTCGCGAGGATATCGGGGTTCTCGGCCAGGATCAGCGCCGGCGGCGCGCTGCCGCGCTTCTTGATCTTGTCGCCCGCGATGTCCTTGGCCCGCCAGTCGGCCACCGCGGCGACCATCACCGCCGCGTCCGCGGGCAGCGCCTTCTTGACCGCCTCCTGCATTTCCAGCGCGGATTCGACGTCGATCCGCTCGACCCCCGGCGGAGTGCGCAAGGTCACCGGCCCGGTCACCAGCGTGACCCGCGCGCCAAGCGCGGCGGCCGCGGCGGCGATCGCGAAGCCCTGCTTGCCGGACGAGCGATTGGCGATGTAGCGCACCGGATCGATCGGCTCATGCGTCGGCCCGGCGGTGACCAGCACATGCTTGCCGTAGAGCGGGCGATGGTCCGATGCGATCGCGAAGGCCGGCGGCGGTGCGGCCGGCGGTTGCTCGTGCAGCACCGCGAAGGGATCGAGCGCCTCGCCGGTAGCGGTCTCGGGCGCGGCGGCACCCGAGCCGGTCCGCACCGTGTGGTTCATCGCCTCGAGATCGGTCGGCGGAGCCGAACGCGCCGCGCCCTTCTTGGCGAACAGCGGACTGGAAAAATCCGGCTTGAACGCGATCTCTTCCTCGACCGGCAGATCGCCCGGCGCGAACTGCTCCTCGGCCAGTTCGACCTCGGGAATTTCTTCCTCTACCGGGAAATCCTGCGGGATCGCCGGGATGTCGCCGTATTCGACTTCCTCGTCGAGAATCCGCCGCGGGGTGGAGCGCGTGATGATCGATGCGAGCAACCCGCTCAGGCCGCCGCGCCCGGTGCTTTCTTCCTCTTCCTCCGGCTCGTCGTCCTCGGGCTCAAGCGCCTCGAGATAGCCGGCGATCTCTGCCGCCCCGGCCTCCCCCGGATCGAGCCCGAGCAGTTCGGCGATCTCGAGCCAGATCATCTCGGGCTCGGGCAGGCGCCCTGCACCGAACTCGCCGCAGGCCATCGGCCCTTCGTCGGGCTGCATCACCGCGACCCCGGCCTGGCGCAGCCAGCCGACATTGCGCTGGGTCGCCTCGTGCTCCCACATGCGCACGTTCATCGCCGGCACCGCCAGCACCGGCTTGTCGGTCGCGAGGATCAGCGTCGTGCCGAGATCGTCGGCGATCCCCGCCGCCATCTTGGCCATCAGGTCCGCGGTCGCCGGGCACACCACCACCAGGTCCGCCTCGCGGCTGAGCTGGATGTGGCCCATCTCGGCCTCGTCCTTGAGATCCCACAGCGAGGTATAGACCTTGTTCTCGGACAGCGCGGCGAGGGTCATCGGCGTCACGAACTGCGATCCGCCGTCGGTCAGCACGCAGGTGACCTCGGCCCCGCCCTTGCGGATCAGCCGCACGAGCTCGCACGACTTGTAGGCGGCAATGCCGCCTCCGACCACCAGCAGGATGCGCGGTGCGGTCATATCGTGCGTGACCTCCCCGGCCAAAACGTTCATGGCTTCGAACCTAGCGGCGCAGTTAACCCTAGGCTAGCCTAGCAAAAGCTTGGTTAAGTTTTGCCTATAGGGGCCGTTAGTCCCAAGATGGGTACGGAGCCAGAGGAGAACAACATGCGCCTGATCCTGACCGCAATCCTGCTCGTGACCGGGCTGTTCTACCTCTTGGGCGGGCTCGGCTTCCTGATCACCCCGCACGCGATCGGCCCCGAATTCGGCCTGACCTCGATCGGCGCGCAGGGCCTTTCGACCGCCCGCGCGGACATGACCGCCTTCTTCGCCGTGACCGGCGTGTGCCTTGCCTGGGGCGCGTGGCGCCGGGCGGGCGACATGCTGCTGGTGCCCGCCGCGCTGTGCGGGATCGCGCTTGCCGGACGGCTGGTGAGCCTGTTCGTCGACGGCTCTTACGACGGCTTCGGCGCGCCGATGCTGGGCGAAGCCTTCACGGTGATCGTGGCGATCGCGGGCAACCGGCTGCTGCCCCACCACAAAGTGGAAGAGCTCGCGGGCTAGATCCAGCCGAGCAGCGTCGCACCCCACACCGCCGCGCCGCCGAGCACCAGCGCCAGCGCATAGCCGGGCCATTTCGCACGCCCGCGCCTTTCCCACATGATCTCGACCTCGGGCAGCGGCGGCGCTTCGGGCGCCCCGCCCTTGGCAGGGAAGCGCTCCTCGAGCCGGCGGACCAGCTCGGGCAGGCGCAGCAGCGTGCCGAGATCGTTGCGCAGCCGGTCGGCCAGCGCGGCCTCGGGACCCAGTTCGTCGCGGATCCAGCTGCGCACGAAGGGCGCGGCGACGTCCCACATGTTGATCTGCGGATCGAGCTGGGTCGCGACGCCTTCGACCATCACCATGGTCTTCTGCAGCAGCAGCAGATGCGGCTGGGTCTGCATGTCGAAATCGCGGGTGATCGCGAACAGCCCGTCGAGCATCTGGCCGACCGACAATTCGCTGACCGGCTTGCCGCGCATCGGCTCGCCCACCGCGCGCAGCGCGGTTGCGAATTCGTCGACCGAATGGTGCGACGGCACATATTGCGCCTCGAAATGGATCTCGGCCACGCGGCGGTAATCGCCGGTGGTGAGGCCGAACAGGATTTCCGCCAGCCACTGGCGCGCACGCCGGTCGATCCGCCCCATGATCCCGAAATCGACCGCGACGATCGTTCCGTCCGCGGTGACGAACAGGTTCCCCTGGTGCATGTCGGCGTGGAAGAAGCCCGCGCCGATCGCCTGGGTCAGGAAGGCCAGCACCAGCCGCTCGGCCAGCTTGGGCAAGTCGTGCCCGGCGGCCTTGAGCGCTTCGGTGTCGCTGATCTTGATCCCGTCGACCCATTCCACCGTCAGCACCCGGCCGTTGGTGCGGTCCCAGTCGATCGCCGGGATACGATAGCCTTCGAAGCCCTTCATCGCGTCGGCAAGCTCGCTGGCGGAAGCGGCCTCGCGCCGCAGGTCCAGCTCGCGCGCGGTCCAGCGCTTGAAGTTCTCGATCGTCAGCCGCGGGCGCAGCCGCGCCGCCTCGCCGCCGAGCGCCTCGAGATGCGCCGCGGCCCATTGGTAGGTCTCGATGTCCTTCTCGAACCGGCGGCGGATGCCGGGCCGCAGCGCCTTGATCGCCACGGTGCGCCCGTCGGTCGTCGTGCCGCGATAGACCTGCGCGATCGAGGCCGAGCCGACCGGCGCGGGATCGACTGCGGCGAACAGCGCCTCGAGCGGAGCGCCGAAGCTCGCCTCGATATCGGCGCGGATCGTCTCGAAGGGCGACGGCGGCAGCTGGTCCTGCAGCGTGAGCAGGTTCTGCACCGCCACGTCGCCGACGATGTCGGGCCGGGTCGCGAGCGACTGGCCGAGCTTGATCGCCGCAGGCCCGATCGCGCGGAAGGCGCTGGCGTAATCGGCCTGCTTCGGCTGGATCGTGCCGAAGCGCGCGAGCCACGCCAGCCGGCGGACCGGGGCGGGCGTGTTCGGATCGCGCTCGATCCCGCGCAGCGCGCCATGCCTCGCGAGCGTGCGGCCCCATTTCAGGAGCCGGAAGATATGGGTCGCCGGCTGGGTCAACGCGTTACGTCTTCCACCCCGAATGGATCGCGACCAGGCCGCCCAGGATCGGCTCGACCTTCGTCTGGCTGAAGCCCGCCGCGCGGATCATCTTCTCGAACTCGGGCATTGCCGGGAAGCGGCGGATCGATTCGATCAGGTAGCGATAGCTGTCGGCGTCGCCCGCGATCGCCTTGCCGATCTGCGGCACGAGCCGGTGCGAATAGAGATCGTAGACTTCCTTGAAGCCCGGCCATTCGGTGGTCGAGAATTCGAGGCAGAAGAACCGCCCGCCGTGCTTGAGCACGCGGTGCGCTTCGGCCAGCGCCTTGTCGATATGGGTCACGTTGCGGATGCCGAAGGCGATCGTGTAGGCATCGAAGAACCGGCTCGGGAAGCTCAGCTCCTCGGCGTTCTGGCGCGACCAGACGAGATCGTCCAACCCGCGCTCCATCGCCCGTTCGATCCCGACGTCGAGCATCTCCTGGTTGATGTCGGAGACGGTCACGGTCGCCCCGCGGGCCTGCATGCGGAAGGCGATGTCGCCGGTGCCCCCGGCCATGTCGAGGATCTGCTCGCCCGGCTGGGGCTTCACCCGGCGCACGAAGCGGTCCTTCCACAGGCGGTGCATGCCGCCCGACATCGCGTCGTTCATGATGTCGTATTTGGCGGCGACATTGGAGAAGATCGCGCCGACGCGCTCGGTCTTCTCACTCGCGTCGATGTCTTCGTAGCCGAAGGAAACTGTGTCGGTCATGCCTGACCCTCTAGCCCCGCGACCGGAACCGCGCCAGCGGCGACTTTGCGCCGCAGCGCGAGCGCCGAGAGCGCGATCCCCGCGAGGATCAGCGCCATGCCCAGCCAGTGGTAGGGATAGAGCACCTCGCCCAGCAGCAGCGCCGAGAGCAGCGCGCCGAACAGCGGCATCAGCGTGATCGCCTGCCCCGCACTCGCCGCGCCGACTTCGTGGGTCGCCCAGTTGTAGATGAAATACGAGATCAGCGAGGGGAACAGCGAGACATAGGCGAAGGCCCCGAGCGTGCCGAGGCTCCAGCGCACTTCGGCGCCCGCGGCGAGCTCCCACGCGGCAAGCGGGCCGGTGCACACCACGCCGATCAGGAAGGTCGCGAGCACGAAGCTCTCGGGCGCGATCTTCGGGCGGAGCCTCAGCAGCACCGTATAGAGCGCCCAGACGCAGCAGGCCGCGAGCACCAGCGCGTCGCCGGACCCGAAATGGAGCCGCAAGGCGGCCGAGGGATCGCCCCGGAACACCACTGTCGCCACCCCGACGATCGACAGCAATACGCCGAGCGCCTGCAACGCCGGGGCCCGCGTGCGGAAGATCAGCAGGTCGAGCAGCATCACCAGCGGCGGGATTGCCGCCTGCAGCAGCAGCGCGTTGGTGGCGGGCGTGTAGCGCAGGCCTTCGTAGAGCACCGCGTTGAAGGTCCCGACCCCTAGGACGCCCGTCACCAGCACCGCTTTCCAGCCTGCGCGCAGCGCCGCCCGGTCGCGCCACAGCGACTTGGCGGCGAAGGGCAGCAGGATCAGCGAGGCGCAGCTCCAGCGCACGCAGGCGAGCACCAGCGGCGGGATGTCGTCGCGCACCGCGCGCCCGACGATCGAATTGCCGGCCCAGAACAGCATCACCACGCCGAGCATGGCGAAGGCCTTGGTATGATGCTGATGCTTGTCGGGAGCCATGCCGCCCCTTAGGGCCGGGTCTTCTCTATGGCGAGAGGCAGATGCCCGAGCTTCCCGAAGTCGAAACCACCGTGCGCGGCCTGGCGCGCTTTCTCGACGGAGCACGGATCGAGCGGGTGGCGCTCAACCGCGCCGATCTGCGCCGCGCCTTCCCGCCCGATCTGGTCCAGGCGCTGACCGGCGCCACGGTCACCGGGCTGGGCCGCCGCGCCAAATACGGGCTGATCCATACCGACCGCGGCCAGACCATGGTGTTCCACCTCGGCATGAGCGGGCGCTGGCGGATCGATCCGGGCGAGCTGGGCAAGCACGATCACCTGGTGCTGGAGACCGAGGCGCACCGCTTCGCGCTCAACGACGCGCGCCGCTTCGGCTCGGTCGACCTGCTCGACACCGGCCGGCTCGACGCCTGGCCGCAATTCGCCGCGCTCGGCCCCGAGCCGCTCGGCGAGGCGCTGACCCCCGCCTATCTGAGGCTCGCGCTGGAAGGTCGCAAGCAGGCGATCAAGCTGCTGCTGCTCGACCAGCGGATCGTCGCCGGGCTCGGCAACATCTACGTCTGCGAGGCGCTCTACCGCGCGCGGATCTCGCCGCTGCGCGCGGGAGGCACTGTCACCCGCCCGATGCTCGACCGGCTTGTCCCGGCGATCAAGGCGGTGCTGACCGAATCGATCGAGGACGGCGGATCGACCCTGCGCGACTATGCGCGCCCCGACGGCGAGCTCGGCTATTTCGCGACCCGCTTCGACGTCTACGGCCGCGAGGGCGAACCCTGCCGCGGCGGCTGCGGGGGAACGGTCAGGCGGATCGTCCAGGGCGGGCGGAGCACCTGGTACTGCCCGAAGTGCCAGAAGTGAGCCAATCGGTTGACGATTCGGGGTTGGGCGGCTAAGGGCCGCGCTTTCCGCGTGTCCGGACCGTCCGGGCGCCGCGATTTTGCACGGATTTGACAGGACGAACATGGCCAATACGCCGCAAGCCAAGAAGCGCATTCTCCGCAACGCCAACCGCGCCGCGATCAACGGTGCGCGCATCAGCCGCATCCGCAACTTCGTGAAGAAGGTCGAAGCGGCGATCGCCGGCGGCGACAAGGAAGTGGCGGCCGCGGCGCTCAAGGCGGCCCAGCCGGAAATGGCCCGCGGCGTCGCCCGCGGCGTGCTCCACAAGAACACGGTCGCGCGCAAGATGTCGCGCCTCTCGAAGCGAATCGCCGCTCTTTGAGATTGGGCGATTCGGACGCGCCCCGGCGGGTCCGATGTCACATTTCGAGAACGGAAATCGAACGGAGCCGGCGTACCAAACGCCGGCTCTTTTTGCGTCCGCAAAATGTAACATGACAATTTGATGTAAGTGTAGGTAATCCCACGATTCGTCTGCTGACGACCGGAAAAACGTTGGTTTTCAGCCATTTCCACGCAGGCCTGCCGCCCCCCGGCGAGTCAACCCGGTTTATTTCAATTTTTTTACCGGGCGGCCCTTGCCCAATCGGGCGAGGGGGTCATAAATCCAGATCAGCCCGGGGCGATACCGCGCAGGGCTTCACATTTCGAACGATGGCATTGGGAAGACCCGAATCGTGGGGATCGGGCCGGTGCGGAGCTTTGCGTTCCGCGTCCTGCAGCCATCGATGGGGTTCGGCACCGAACGAGGGCGGGGCAAAACATGATTCGAATGGGACCACACGGCGACCGGGCATCTTCGCGGCGCGGCAAGGGCGAGGGCGACATGACCGAAGACCAGGAAGCATTGGACCTGGCCGCAGACTGGGCGGACATCAGCCAGGGCCTGCGCAAGGACCTGGGCCAGCAGCTCCACAGCCAGTGGATCCGGCCGATCCAGGTCGGCAGCTTCTGCAAGGAAACCGGTACGCTGGACCTGTTCCTGCCGACCGAATTCTCGGCCAACTGGGTCGCGGACCGCTTCGCCGACCGGCTCTCGCTGGCGTGGAAGATCGCGCGCAGCGAGGTGCGCAACGTGCGCATCCAGGTCCACCCGGGCCGCCGGCAATTGCCCGAGGTCACGCTGAACGGCCATGACGGCTTCGGCCGCGGCGCGGCCAACGACGGCGCGCTCGAGGCCGCCGGCGCCCATGCCGCGGGGACGATCGGCGATGCCGGCTTCACCGCCTCGGTCGGGCTCGATCCGTCGCTGACCTTCGCCGCCTTCGTCACCGGCACCGCCAACGTGCTCGCCTTCAACGCGGCCGAACGCATGGCCAAGGTCGAGACGCCGCAATTCTCGCCGCTCTACCTCAAGGCCGCGACCGGCCAGGGCAAGACGCATTTGCTCCACGCGATCGGCCATTCCTATCTCCAGGCCCACCCGCGCGCGCGGATCTTCTACTGCAGCGCGGAGCGCTTCATGGTCGAGTTCGTCTCGGCGCTGCGCCAGAACGAGATGATCGAGTTCAAGGCGCGTCTGCGCGGCTTCGACCTGCTGCTGGTCGACGACATCCAGTTCATCATCGGCAAGGCTTCGGCGCAGGAAGAACTGCTCTACACGATCGACGCGTTGCTGGCCGAAGGCAAGCGGCTGGTCTTCGCCGCGGACCGGGCCCCGCAGGCGCTGGACGGGGTCGAGCAGCGGCTGCTCAGCCGCCTGTCGATGGGCCTGGTCGCCGACATCCAGCCGGCCGACATCGAACTGCGCCGCTCGATCCTCGAATCGAAGCTTGCCCGCTTCGCGCCGCTCGAAGTGCCGGGCGACGTGATCGAGTTCCTCGCGCGCACGATCAACCGCAACGTCCGCGAGCTGGTCGGCGGCTTGAACAAGCTGATCGCCTATGCCCAGCTCACCGGCCAGGAAGTGTCGCTCCAGCTCGCCGAAGAACAGCTGACCGACATCCTCTCGGCCAACCGCAAGCGCATCACGATCGACGAGATCCAGCGCACCGTGTGCCAGTTCTACCGGGTCGACCGCTCGGAGATGTCCTCCAAGCGCCGCGCGCGCGCGGTGGTCCGCCCGCGGCAGGTCGCGATGTATCTCGCCAAGGTGCTGACCCCGCGCAGCTATCCCGAGATCGGGCGCAAGTTCGGCGGGCGCGACCATTCGACCGTGATCCACGCGGTGCGGCTGATCGAGGACCTGCGCAAGCGCGACGCCGACATGGACGGGGATGTGCGCAGCCTGTTGAGACAGCTGGAAAGCTGAGCGGTTTTACCGCCCCTCTCCCCAGACTTTCCCCCTTCGGCACACTGTCGCTCAACAGCCTGTCCACAAGGCTTTGCACAGGGCTTTGCACAGGCTTGTCCCCGCGCGACATGATGCTTTCAACGCGGCGGTGCGGGGTCTAAGGGGCGGAAGCAATGAGTCTCCCGCTCGCTCCCGCCCTGCCCGCAACCTATGCCGAAGCCGCGTTTCGCGGCGGTATCCGATGCCGCTGCCCGCGCTGCGGCGAAGCCCCGCTGTTCCGCAAGTGGCTCAAGCCGGTCGATCGCTGCGCCGCCTGCGGGCAGGACTGGTCGCTCCAGCGGGCGGACGATTTCCCGGCCTATGTCGCGATCCTCGTCACCGGCCATGTGCTCGCGCCGATCCTGATCGGGCTGGCGACCCGCACCGAGCTTTCGATCCTGGCCATACTGGCGATCGTGGTGCCGCTGGCGGGGGTTATGATGTACGGCCTGCTCCAGCCCGCCAAGGGCGCGATCATCGCCGCGCAATGGTGGTTCGGGCTGAACGGCTTCACCCGCGAGCGCCCCGCGCCGGCCGACGGCGAGACCCCGTGAGTCGCGCGTGAGCCCCTGCCGATGAGCCTGACGCCCGAACGCCTCGACCGCTTCGCCCGCCACATCGTGCTGCCCGAGATCGGCGGCACCGGGCAGCTGGCCCTGGCGAAGGCGCATGTCGCGCTGGTCGGCGTGGGCGGGATCGGCTCGCCCGCGCTGCAATATCTGGCAGCGGCGGGAATCGGAAAGCTGACGCTGATCGACGACGACCGGGTCGATGCCAGCAACCTCCAGCGCCAGACGATCTTTGCCGAAACCGACCTCGGCCAGCTCAAGGCCGAGCGGGCGGAGGAGTGGGTCGCGCGCTTCGATCCCGCGCTGCAGGTGCAGGCGGTCGCGATCCGGGTGACCGCCGAAAACGCCTCTGCCCTCATCCAGGGTGCCGACCTGGTGCTCGACGGCTGCGACAATTTCGCGACCCGCCTCGCGGTGTCCGACGCCTGCGTCGCCGCGGGCGTGCCGCTGGTCAGCGCCGCGGTCGGGCGCTTCCAGGGCCAGGTCGCAGCCTTCGCCGGGCATCTCGACGGCCAGAGCTGCTACCGCTGCTTCGTCGGCGATGCCTTCGACGCCGACGATTGCGACACCTGCGCGGCCGACGGGATGCTCGGCGCGATGGCCGGCTGGGCCGGGACCTTCGCCGCGCTCACCGCGATCCGCGTGCTGCTCGGCGGCGCGATGGGCGATCCGCAATGGGGGAAGCTGCATCTGCTCGACGGGCTGGCGCCGGGAATGCGGACGATGACGATCGCCAAGGACGCTGAGTGCCGGGGGTGTAAGGGCGCCTAAGCGCCGCAAACTTGTTCCCGAAGCTGAAATCGAAGACTTCGCCGTCGAACCAGACCCGTCGGGGCGGCCCGTGCTTCGTGAACTCGATGACGGCCGGAAATGCCGGATCCCGCGCCTTGCAGATCACCTTTTTCCCACGAAGCTTGCAGTGGGTGGGCCAAGGAATGCTGTAGTCTCCAAGGAATGCCGTGCGGTTGAGAATTACGATTATCTTGTTCACGCCGTGATCGACGACGGCGGCACGAAAGACGCCCCGGTACACATAAATGCGATAGTCATTCCGGCCCTGCGCGATATGGCCGACATACTCGATCTTCTCTCGACCGTTGATCGGCCCGACGAATCCCTGCCCCTGAAGCAGGGGTCCGATATTGCCAGAAGCAGCAGAAAGCATTGCAAGGAGAGCGAACATTCGCGCTGTTTGGCGCCTCAGATTCCGGGTTTCAACTCATATGCCGCGGATCGGCTTGCTTCGCTCACCGCGATCTATTCGTGCCTTTGTGTGAGTATCATTTTCTCACACAAAGGCACGAAGACACGAAGATGGAGTGCGGGGGGTGCGGGGGCTGAAGCCGTGTTCCTGCGGAAGCAGGAACCCACAGCCCGAGCGCTCGGCATTCCCGCCCTGGGCTCCCGCTTTCGCAGGAGCACTGTCGCAGCATCAGAAACTCGCGCCGTCGATCAAGCGCCGCGGCAGATCGCGCCACAGCTCCGGTTCGAACAGCCGCAGATTGACCGCCATCCGCTCGTAGCTTGGATCGAGCGAGGTCCAGTGGGTGGTGCAGCCGCAGACCGGGCAGTGCCAGGTGGTCAGCAGGCAATCGCCCTGGACATAGCCGGTGCCCTCGCCTTCGACGCTCACCAGCTCGGGATGGCAATGGTGCCACAGCGCGCCGCGCCTGCGGCACATCGAGCAATTGCAATCGCCCGCATCCGTCGGGGTCTCGCGCAGGGTGAGCCGGATGCGTCCACAGTGGCAGCTGCCTTGATGCTCGACGGTCATGCGAGAACCTCGTCCACCCACTCCGGCACCAATACGCTCGCCGGGCCGAGCCGGGTTTCGTCGAACCAGTGCGAGCCGTTGCTGCGTTCGAGATTGAGCTCGAGCGTCCGCGCCTGCGCGGCGGCGGCCTGCTGGACGAAGCCCGCCGCAGGATAGACCGCGCCCGAGGTGCCGATCGACACGAACAGGTCGGCGCGCGCGATCGCCGCGAAGATCCGGTCCATCTCGTAGGGCATCTCGCCGAACCACACGATGTCGGGCCGCAGCGCGACCGCGCCGCAGGCGGGGCATGGCGGCCCGTCGAGCAGCGTGCCTTCCCAGGGATGCCGCGCGTCGCAGGCCCGGCACCAGACCGACAGCGCCTCGCCGTGCATGTGCAGCACGCGCTGCGCTCCGGCACGCTCGTGCAGATCGTCGATGTTCTGGGTGACGATCAGCAACTCGCCGTCCCACTCGCGGTCGAGTTTCGCGAGCGCCGCGTGCGCGGGGTTGGGCTGCGCATCGCGTACATTGCGCCGCCGCTCGTCGTAGAAGCGCTGGACCAGTTCGGGATCGCGGCGGAAGCCTTCGGGGGTCGCGACTTCCTCGACCGGGTGATCCTCCCACAAGCCATCTTCCGCGCGGAAAGTCCTGAGGCCCGATTCGGCGGAAATCCCCGCGCCGGTCAGGATCACGATATTGCGGATATTGTTCATCTCCCCCATGAAGCACGCCACCAACGGGAGTTCAAATGGCGCGTATCGGGATCATCGGCAGCGAGGGACGCATGGGCCAGGCGCTGGCTGCGGCGATCCTTGCGGCGGGCCACGAAGTCGCCGGCGGGATCGACCGCGGCGGCGATCCCGCCCCGCTCGCCGCGCTGAGCGACGCGCTGGTCGATTTCTCGGCCCCTGGCGCGCTCGATGCCAATCTGTTTGCGGCCTTCGACGCCGGCATCCCGATCGTGATCGGCACCACCGGCCTTGCGCCCGAGCATCACGCGGCGATCGACCGCGCGGCACAGACGATCGCCGTGCTCCAGACCGGCAACACCTCGCTCGGGGTGACGCTGCTGGCCCATCTGGTGCGCGAGGCGGCGGCGCGGCTCGGGCCCGAATGGGACATCGAGATCGTCGAGACCCATCACCGGATGAAGGTCGATGCGCCCTCGGGCACCGCGCTGCTGCTGGGCGAAGCGGCGGCCGAGGGGCGCGGGATCGAGCTTGCGGCGCATTCGGAGCGGGGGCGCGACGGGCACACCGGCGCACGCGCGCCGGGCGCGATCGGCTTCGCCGCGCTGCGCGGCGGCAGCGTGGCGGGCGATCACAGCGTCTATTTCCTCGCCGACAACGAGCGGCTCGCGCTGTCGCACCTCGCCGAGAACCGGGCGATCTTCGCGCGCGGCGCGGTCAGGGCGGCCGAATGGCTGATCGGCCGGGAGCCCGGCCGCTACACCATGCCGCAGGTGCTGGGGCTCTAGGCTCTTGAGCGCGGACCCCAGCCCGGCGCCGCCCTTCCGCAAGCGGGTCTACCACAGCCTGTTCGAAGGCACCGAGCACCACGGGCGCCTGTCCAAGACCAATCTGGTGCTGGTGGTGGTGATCCTGGCGGCGATCACGGTCTCGATTATCGGCACCGAACCGACGATCGCGCACCGGCACCATGACCTGTTGATCGGCGCCGAGATGGGCTTCGGGGTGATCTTCCTCGCCGAATATTGCATGCGGCTGTGGAGCGTGGCCGAGCGCCCCGGCGCCGGCTCGGCGATGGCCAAGCGGCTGCATTACGCGATCACGCCGCTGGCGCTGATCGACCTGTTCGTGGTGGTGATCTCGCTGATCCCCTTCTTCATCGGCAACGGCGCGATCCTGCGGGTGGTCCGCCTCGCGCGGCTTTCGGCGCTGGTGAAGTTCAACCGCTTCTCGCACGCGGTGGAGGAGATCTCCGACGTGATCTGGGAGCGGCGCTACGAGCTTGCGGTGACCATCGGCCTCGGCTGGGTGGTGCTGCTGTTCGGCGCGACCGCGCTCTACTGGGCCGAGGGCGAGGTCCAGCCCGACAAGTTCGGCAGCATCCCGCGGGCCCTGTGGTGGGCGATCGTGACCCTGACCACGGTCGGCTATGGCGACGTCGTGCCGATCACCCCGCTGGGCAAGGTGCTGGCATCCTTCGTCGCGCTGAGCGGGATCGTGCTGGTCGCGATGCCTGCGGGCATCATGGCCGCCGCCTTCAGCGAATCGATGCAGAAGCGGCGCGAGCGCGAGATCGCCGCGCATATCGAGGCCGAGGTCGAGCGCAAGGTCGATGCCGAGGTCGACCGGCTGGTCAAAGAGGAAGAGCAGCGCAAGCGATGAACCGCGACACGATCTTCCAGTTCTTCAGCATCCTCGCCGAACTCAATCCCAACCCCGAGACCGAGCTGGAATTCGGCAACACCTACCAGCTGCTGGTCGCGGTGGTGCTGAGCGCGCAGGCGACCGACGCCGGGGTGAACAAGGCCACCCGCAGGCTGTTCGCCGAGGTCGAGACCCCGGCGCAGATGGTCGCGCTGGGCGAGGACGGCCTCAAGCAGCACATCAAGACGATCGGCCTGTTCAATTCCAAGGCCAAGAACGTGATCGCGCTCAGCGAAATCCTGGTGCGCGATTTCGGCGGCGCAGTGCCGCAGGACCGCGACACTTTGGTCACCCTGCCCGGGGTCGGGCGCAAGACCGCGAACGTGGTGATGAACTGCGCCTTCGGGATGGAGACCTTCGCGGTCGACACCCATGTGTTCCGCGTCGGCAACCGCACCGGGCTGGCCAAGGGCAAGACCCCCGAGAAGGTCGAGGCGCTGCTGGAGAAGCGGGTGCCGCAGCCGTTCCGGGTCCATGCGCATCACTGGCTGATCCTGCTCGGGCGCTACACCTGCAAGGCGCGCACGCCCGAGTGCTGGCGCTGCCCGGTGATCGGGCAGTGCGAATTCAGGCAGAAGGTGCTGGATCCCCCTCGCTCAAGGTCGAAATGACCTGGGCGCAGACGAGGTCGCCGACCACGTTGAGCGTGGTGCGGCACATGTCGAGGAAGCGGTCGACGCCGAGGATCAGCCCGATCCCCTCGGGCGGCACGCCGACCCCGTCCATGATCAGCGCGATCACCGGCAGCGAACCGGCCGGAACGCCCGCCGTCCCGACGCCGGCAAGGATGCACACCAGCATCACGAACAGCTGCTGGGACAGCGACAGGTCGACCCCGAAGAACTGCGCGAGGAACAGCACCGTCACCCCTTCGAACATCGCGGTGCCGTTCTGGTTGGCGGTGGCGCCGATGGTCAGCACGAAGCGCGCGATCTGCCGCGGCAGCCTGAGCTCGGTCTCGGCGACCCGCAGCGAAGTCGGCAGGGTGGCGTTCGAGCTCGCGGTGGAGAAGGCCATCACGCTGACCTCGCGGGTCTCGCGGAAGAAGGCCACCGGGCTCTTGCGGCCGATGAACTCGAGCAGCAGCGGGAACACGCCGAACATCTGGATCGCCAGCGCCAGCAGCACCACGCCGACATAGGCGGCGAGCTTGACGATCAGGTCCCAGCCGAATTGCGCGGCGAGGTTGAACATGAAGCAGAAGATCGCAAAGGGCGCGAGCTGGATCACCAGCCCGATCAGTTTCATCGAGACTTCGAACACCCCCTCGATCGCGTCCTTGAGCGTTGCGCTGCGCGGGGTCTGGACCAGCAGCAGGCCGATCCCGAAGAACAGCGCGAAGAACATCACCGCGAGGATGTCGTTGCCGCTCATCGCGCTGATCACGTTCGACGGGACGATCGCGACCACCGCATCGACCCCGCCCGCCGCCTCGTGCGACTTGGCGAGGATGCCCTTCGCATTGTCCGCCCCCTGCGCGAGCAATTGCTGCGCGGCGACCGGATCGACCCCGTCGCCCGGGCGCAGGATGTTGACCGCCGCGAGGCTGACCGCGACCGCGATCGCCGAGACCACCAGCGTGTAGACCAGCGTGCGGATCCCGACCCGCCGCAATGCGCGGATCTCGCCCATCTCGGCGATCCCGACCACCAGCGCGGAAAACAGCAGCGGAATCACCAGCATGAACAGCAGCCGCAGGAAGATCTGCCCGATCGGCCCGGTGACGTAGGTGGTGACCGTGTCGACCCAGGCCGCCTCGCCCGCGAGGCTGTAGGTCGCGAGCCCGAGCACCAGCCCGAGCACGAAGCCGATCAGGATGCGCCACTGCAGGCGGCTGTGCCCCGGCGGCGCGGCTTCCCGCGCGATTTCGGCGGCGTCGTTCATGTCAGTCCCCTTGCAGCAGCTTTCCCTGCGCGCGCAGGGTTCCCGATCGGAGCCGGTCCCCACCGGCGCAAGCGCCCCTGCCTTCGCCGGAGCACAGTTCCAGAAAGTTTTCTAAAGCGCCAGCCGCGGGCCTCAAGCCGGATTCTGCAATGCGGCCAATGCAATCCGGCCATAGATGCGCGTGAGCGCGTGCAGATCGGCGATCGCGACCGCCTCGTCGCGCTTGTGCATCGTCGCGTTGGGCAGGCCGAACTCGATCACGGGGCACAGATCCTTGAGGAAGCGCGCATCCGAAGTGCCGCCGGTGGTCGAGGGCTCGGGCGAGACGCCGGTCTCGGCCTCCACCGCCGCGGCGATCAGCTGAGAGAAGGCGCCCGGCGGGGTGATGAAGGGCTCGCCGTAGATCACCGGCCGCGCGGTGCCGCCGTGGCGCTCGGCGATCTCGGTCACCCGGCGCGACAGCTCGGCGCCGGTGTGGCTGTCGTTGAAACGGATCGAGATGCGGCCCCTGGCGCGCGCGGGGATCACGTTGGTCGCCGGGTTGCCGACCTCGACATCGGTGATCTCGAGGTTCGACGGCTGGAACCAGGCGTTGCCTTCGTCGAGCGGCATCGCGTCGAGCTCGCCCAGCAGCGCAACCAGCCGCGGGATCGGATTGTCGGCCAGGTGCGGATAGGCGACGTGGCCCTCGCGCCCCACAACTTCGAACCACGCATTGACCGAACCGCGCCGGCCGATCTTCATCATGTCGCCGAGCCGGTTGACCGAGGTCGGCTCGCCGACCAGGCAGAGGTCGGGCACTTCGTCCAGCGCGCGGATCAGTTCGATCAGCGCGCGGGTGCCGTACATCGCCTCGCCCTCCTCGTCGCCGGTGATGATCAGGCTGATCGTGCCGGCTTCCTGCGGGATCTCGGGGATCGCCGCGATCATCGCCGCGACCGCGCCCTTCATGTCCACCGCGCCGCGGCCGTAGAGCAAGGCGCCGCGCCGCTCGGGCTCGAACGCCCCGCTGGTCCAGCCCTCGCCCGCCGGCACCACGTCGACGTGCCCCGCGAAGGCGAAATGCCGCGAGCCTTCCGGCCCCTTGCGGATGGCGAAGAGATTCTCGACCGGGCCCGCCGGCGGCTCGCCCTTGACGAAGCGGTGGATCGCGAAGCCGAGCGGCTCGAGCATGGCCTGCAGCCGGTCGAACACCGCGCCGGTGGCGGGCGTCACGGAGGGACAGGCGATCAGCGCCTCGGCAAGTTCGACCGGATCGAGAGGAGAAGCCATGCCGCGGCCCTAACCAATGGCTCGCGCCAAGGGAAGCCGCGCGCTCACAGCAGGAACGGGATCAGCCGCCTGGTCCGGGCCATATAGGCGGGGTAGCTGTCGGGAAACTGGCCTGTCATCAGCGCTTCTTCCTGGCGCAGCTTGATCCAGCAGCCGAGCGCCACCAGCGCGACGCCCAGCAGCGCCCCCACGCTTTCGACCAGCAGGAACAGCCCGGTCGCCAGCAGGATCACCGCGGTGTAGATCGGATGGCGGATGCGGGCGTAGGGCCCGCCGGTCACCAGCTCGTGCCCCTCCTTGAGCGTGACGTTGACGCTCCAGTCGCGCCCCAGCGTGACCCGCGCCCAGACCGCGAGAGCCAGCCCGGCCAGCGCCGCTGCCGCGCTGGCGATCGCGAACCCGAGGCCGCGCGGCAGCGCCAGTGCGGTCAGCCAGTTTTCGTGCCCCCAGACCGCCGGCGAGCTGGTTGCGATCAGCACCATGCCGGCCGCGGTGGGCAGATTGTAGGCGAGCCGGTCGGCCCGGCGTTCCTCGCGCACGCTGCGCTTGGCGCTGCGCGCCATCGCGGCCCAGACGAGGATGAAGGCCCACCAGCAGCCGATGGTGATGCAGGCGTAGAGTTTCCAGCTTGCCACGCGCCCCTCCCGAGTTTGCGTCCCGCGGGATGCCGGTCTACTCCCGCGGCGGAGGAGACGCCATGCCCAAGCTCGATCTCGACGCGATCCCGCAGACCAACGCCACCGGCTATCCGCCGACCTATGCCGATGTGGTGCAGGGCCGCTGGTACCGCCGCCTCGCCCCCGCCGCGGGGCTCGAGGATTTCGGCGCGAGCCATGTGGTGCTCGAGCCCGGCGCCTGGTCGTCGCAGCGCCACTGGCACGTCGGCGAGGACGAGCTGGTGGTGATGCTGAGCGGCGAGGCGGTGCTGGTCGATAACGACGGCGAGCGGCCGATGCGTGCGGGCGACATCGCCGCCTTTCCCAAGAACGACGGCAACGGCCATGTGCTGCAGAACCGCTCGGACGCGCCATGCGTCTATGTCGCGATCGGACGGCCGGCGGCGAGCGATTGTTACTACCCCGATATCGACATGCACCTGTCGGCAGAGGTCGGGGAGCAGCGCCGCAAGGACGGGAGCAGGTTCTAGGCGCTACTTCACCGGCGGCTGGGTTTCCCACTGGGCGATGGTCCAGTCCTCTTCCTCGGCCGCCTTGATCCAGGCCTGCAGCCATTCGTGCTCCATCAGCGCCTGCATATAGGCGTCGGCGAAGCCCGGGACCTGGATCGAATAGGTGATGAAGCGGCTCACCACCGGGGCGTAGAAGATGTCGGCCGCGCAGAAGGTGCCGAACAGGAACGGCCCGCCCTTGCCGAAGCGCGCGCGCGCCTCTGCCCACAGGGTCAGGATGCGCACGATGTTGCCGCGCACCTCCTCGTCGATCGCCGGGGTCTGGAACCGGCGGCGCATGTTCATCGGCAGCGCGCGGCGCAGCGGGAGATAGCCCGAGTGCATTTCGGCGACCATCGAGCGGGCCATGCCGCGCGCGGCATCGTCCTTGGGCCAGAAGCGGTCGCGCCCGACCCGGTCGGCGCAATATTCGAGGATCGCGAGGCTGTCCCAGATCACCGTGTCGCCGTCCCACAGCACCGGGACCTTGCCGCCGGAAGGCTGGAACTCGCCCTGCTTGCGCTTCATCGCCTCCCAGTCCTCGCCGTAGAGCGGGACGGTGAGTTCGTCGAAATGGAGGCCCGACTGCTTGACCGCGAGCCAGCCGCGCAGGGACCAGCTCGAATAGTTCTTGTTACCGACAATGAGCTTCATGCGCCTTCGCCTAACCATTCACGCGCGGAGTGTCGAGAATGAACGGCCCCCGGCGGCGAATTCGGTTCGTCGCAAAACCTCACATCTTGCCGGTCCAAGGCATCGCTCCGGCGCGGGGGCCGGAACGCGCGGCGCGCTGTGCGTTTGACTCAATGCCCCCACCCCCCGGAGGCTTGAGAGAGGATCCCACAATGGAAAATCGCCCGCAACAGAACGACCAGCAAGGCCAGAACCGCCAGCCCAACCAGCAGGGCCAGCAGCAGCAGGACCAGCAGGGCGGCAATCGCCAGCAGGGTGAGAACCAGCGGCAGGACCGCGATCGTCAGCAGGAGCAGGAGCGCGATCGCGGTAGCAGCCGCCAGCAGGGCGAAGGCAGCGAACGGCGCGACCAGCGCTGATCCGGCCTCGCCGCTGCGAGGAAAGACCGGCCGGCCCAGCGGGACGGCCGGTCTTTTTCATGGCCCAGCTCAGAAGCTGGTGCTGAGCCCGAAATTGATCGAGCGTCCGCGGCCCGGCACCACGCGCAACTCGCCGGTGGCCCCGTAGTCGCCAAGCGACATTCCCCCGAGCGGCAGGGCGTAGGCCTTGTCGAGCAGGTTTTCCGCCTGGACGCTGAACCGCACGCGGCCCGCCGTGTAGGCCGCGCCGAGATCGATCAGCGCATAGCCCTGGGTCGCCGGCTCGTTGCGGGTGGCATCGACGCGGGTCTTGTCGCTCACCCATGCGAGCGCGGCGGACAGTTCGACCGGCCCCTGCCGGTGCTCGAGCGCCAGCCGGCCGTTGAGCGGCATCTGGCGATAGAGCGGCCCGTGGTCGGCGAGGTTGGTGCCGCGTTGCCACGAAAGCTTGCCGGTCAGGCGCGTGGCATTGCCGTTCGCGCCCCGCGCGAGATCGACCGCGCCCGACAGGTCCACGCCGTAGAATTCGGCTTCCTGATTGGCGAAGCGCAGTTGCACGAAGGGCGAGGGCATGCCCATCATGTCCGGCAGAACCCGGACGAAGGCCGCGTCGATATAGTCGCTGACATGGGTGTAATAGGGCGCGATCCTGAGCGACCAGCCCCGGTCGGCGCCGCCCAGCGCCAGCGCCAGGCTGGCCGTGTCGGCGCGTTCGGGCTTGAGGTCGAGATTGCCGATGTAGCCGTTGCCGTCGCCGAACCAGCCGATCATCTGGCTCGACATCGCCCCCGTGCCCCAGCTGTAGCGCTCGTAGATGTTCGGCGAGCGCGCCTTGTGGGCATAGCCGAGCTCGATCTCCGCGCCGTCGAAGGCCTGCCAGGAGAGCAGGAAGGAGCCGTTCCAGTTGCCGTCGGTGCGCTTGTGGGCGGCGGCATTGAACGCGGCCGCCGCCCCGGCGTCGGGATTGCCCATGCCCATGCCCACGCCCATGCCCGTGTCCATGTCCATGCCCATCGACGGGATCGGATCGAGCGGATTGTAGGGCTGGACGTCGCCCGTGTTCATCGCCACCCGGTCGTAACGGACCCCGGCGGTGGTCGAGAGGCGGTCGCTCCAGCGCCGCTGCCATTCGGCATAGGCCCCCAGCCGGTCGCGCGTGGCGCCGTTGACGTTTACATAGGTGTCGGGCGACATCATCGCGCTTCCGGCCACCGGCGGCCAGTAGTCGTCGAGCCATTCGTGGTGATATTCCCCGCCCAGCCGCAGCGTGTCGCGCGCGGTGACCGGCAGCTCGAGCCTGGCCGAGCCGTCGAAGCTGTGGACCCGGGTGTTCATCGGCATCGAGCCGGGCAGCTTGTCCTCGAGGAAGTTCATCGCGTGGCGGATCTCGCGATAGGATGCCGCAAGATCGAGCGTGCCCCAATCGAACCCGCCGCGGTAGGAGCCGTTGAGGAACCAGCTGCGGTTGTCGACCATGTCCATGTACTGGTTGGGGAAGCCCTCGTAGGGCGCATAGTGATAGCCGCCCTTGAGCTGGAACAGGCTGGCTCCGCTGCGGACCGCGAGCGCGAGCGCATGGTCGGTCTTGGCGTATTCGGTCGAGCGGACCTCGCCGTCGTCTCCGCCGCCGTGGTACTGGTCCGACTGGGTGTAGGATCCGGTATAGGTCGCGCTGACGTTCTCGCCCGCCACGGTCAGCCGCAGCGCGCCGCCGAAGCCGTCGCCGTTCGACCGATAGAAGGTGGAAGCCTCCCCGGTGGACAGCAGCCCATCGCCGGCCGCGAATTGCGGCGGCGTCGAATCGACCGCGATCACCCCGCCGATATTGTCCCCGCCCGAACTGACCGGCGCGACCCCGGTCAGCACCCTGACCGAAGCAACGGTCTGCGGATCGGTGTAGGACAGCGGGGAATTCATGTCGTTGGGGCAGGCGACGTCGATCGCCTGGCCGTCGACCAGCACGGTTAGGCGCTGTTCGGACAGGCCGCGGATCGCGGGCATCGAGGAGAAGCCGCCGCCGGTCGCCGCGCTGACGCCCGGCAGATCGGTGAGCAGTTCGGCGGTGTCGCTCGACCCGGCCTGCTTGCGCGCGATGGCGCTGCGGTCGGCCGAGGCACCGGCAAGCTGCGCGGTGACGACGATCCGCGAGACGTCGAGCCGGTCGGTGGAGGTTTCCTCGCTTTCACCGGCGAACGCCGGGGTGGCTAAGGTGAGCGGCATCAGGCAGCAGCCGGCTGCGAGCGCGGCGCGATAGGCAATCGTGAAAGTCATGTGAATCGATCCCGTGTGC
This sequence comes from Novosphingobium sp., assembly GCA_017744735.1. Taxonomy (GTDB): domain Bacteria; phylum Pseudomonadota; class Alphaproteobacteria; order Sphingomonadales; family Sphingomonadaceae; genus Andeanibacterium. The sequence goes on from JAGIAR010000009.1 coordinate 76,409, forward strand.
CCCGGCAAGGGGCTGGCATGAAGGCTCCGGCACCGCCAGGGCACCGGCACGCAAACAGGCCGCCGCGGCGCTCGCTGCGCCGGGCAGGCTCAGGCCGGGATCGGGGGCCCGCGCAGCGGCGGGATCGCGAAGGCGATGCGCCGCAGCGCAGGGGAGACCAGCGGCGCGAGGCCGAGCAGCAGGAGGAATGCGATCGCCGCTTCGAGCAGCAGCGGATCGGTGCCGCCGAGGGCCCCGAGCGACAGTGCGGTATAGGCGCAGGGCACGCCGTCGGCACCATGCGTGCGTCCGTCGTGCTTGCCGGCGCCCGGCGCGAGCGGCAACGCAACCGTGCCGGTGCCGTGGCTCTGCCCGTCGCAGATCCGCACGGTGATGCTGCCGTTCGCCGCCTCCGCCATGAAGCCCGCCGGCACCGCGGCCTTCAGGCACAGGGCGAGCGCGATCAGCAGGAGCGCGAGGCGGTTTTGCCGCAGGAGAATTCGCCGCAGGTCGAACATCTGGCGGCGCCCCTACCGCGCGCGCGGGCGAATGTCATCGCGCCAAGGCAATTTTTCGCGCGGCGCGCCTCAGCCCACGGTGTTGCGGGCGAACCAGATCACATGCTTGGCGCCCTTGCCGTTGCTGCGCGCGCGCACCCGCACCTCGTCGACGTCGAACCGGGCCTTGCGCAACCGGGTGGCGAAGGCGGGATCCGGGCCGGCCGACCAGATCGCCAGCACCCCGCCGGGCTTGAGCGCCTCGCGCGCGGCGAGCAGCCCGGCGCGCGAGTAGAGCTGGCCGTTCTCGTCGCGCACCAGCCCGTCGGGGCCGTTGTCGACATCGAGCAGGATCGCATCGAACTCGGCGCGCGCCCCGGCGATGATCAGCGCCACATCGGCTTCGACCAGATCGACCCGCGGATCGTCGAGGCAGCCGGCCTCGAGTTCCTTCATCGGCCCGCGTGCCCATTCGACGATCTTGGGCACCAGCTCCGCCACCGTCACCCGCCCGTCGCGGCCGATCGTTTCGAGCGCCTTGCGCAGGGTGAAGCCCATGCCGTAGCCGCCGATCAGCAGGTGCTTGCGCTTGTGCCCGGCGATCCGCTCGAGACTCATCGTCGCCAGCGCCTCCTCCGAGCCGCTCATCCGCGAGCTCATCAGCTCGTTGCGGTCGAGCACGATCATGAAATCGCGGCCGTGGCGGAACAGGCGCAGTTCCTCGCCGCCGGGCACCTGCGCGGTGTCGATCAGCTCGCGCGCGATCACAGCTCGACGTCGCCCAGCACGGCCGCGCGCAATTCGTCGATCCCCATCTTCTTTTCCGCCGAGGTCACGTGGACCTCGGGGAACGCGGCCGAATGCTTGCGCGCCTCGGCCTGGGTCTTCGCCAGCACTTCGGCCAGTTCGCTGGCCTTGATCTTGTCGGCCTTGGTCAGCACCACGCGATAGCTCGCCGCGGCATCGTCGAGCATGTCCATCATCTCGATGTCGACCGGCTTGGGCCCGTGGCGCGCATCGACCAGCACCAAAGTGCGCTTGAGCACCTGGCGCCCGCGCAGATAGTCGCGCACCAGCGCCTTCCACTTCGCGACGATCTTGGGCGGGGCCTTGGCGAAGCCGTAGCCGGGCATGTCGACCAGGCGGAACAGGGTCGGCTCGCCGACCTCGAAGAAGTTCAGCTCCTGCGTGCGGCCCGGGGTGACCGAGGCGCGCGCGATCGCCTTGCGCCCGGTCAGCGCGTTGAGCAGCGAGCTCTTGCCCACGTTCGAGCGCCCGCAGAAGGCGATCTCGGCCGCGGTGGGATCGGGCAGGAAGCGCAGCTCGGGGGCGGACTTGAGGAAGTCCACCCGCCCCGAGAAGAGCTTGCCCGCGCGCTCCGCCAGATCCTCGGCGTCCTCGCTCACTTACTCTCGCGCGCCTTGGCCCGCTCCTGATCCTGCTTCGCCTTGTCGCTCTGCGCCTTCAGCTGCGGATGGCGGCTGTAGAGATAGGCTTGCTGGGCGATGGTGAGCAGGTTCGACGTGCACCAGTAGAGCAAGAGACCCGAGGCGAAGGGCGCCATGATGAACATCATGATCCACGGCATGAACATGAACATCTGCTGCTGCATCGGGTCCATCTGGGCCGGGTTCAGCTTGAACTGCAGGAACATGGTGAAGCCCAGCACCACCGCCAGCGGCCCGATCGCGAAGAAGCTGGTGGGGGTGAAGTCGAGCAGGCCGAACAGGTTGAGGATATGCAGCGGATCGGGCGCGGAGAGATCCTTGATCCACAGCACGAAGGGCTGGTGGCGCATGTCGATCGCCAGGGTCAGCACCTTGTAGAGCGCGAAGAAGATCGGGATCTGCAGGATCAGCGGCGCGCAACCGGCCAGCGGGTTGACCCCTTCGGCCTTGTAGAGCGCGCCCATTTCCTGCTGCAGCTTCTGCTTGTCGTCCTTGTAGCGTTCCTGCAGCGCCTTCATCTTGGGCTGCACCGCGCGCATCCCCGCCATCGAGGCGAACTGGCGCTGCGCCACCGGGAACATCGCCCCGCGCACGATCACCGTCAGCAGCATGATCGCGATGCCGAAATTGCCGACCAGTGCGAACAGGTGCTTGAGCAGCCACAGGATCGGCTTCTCGATCACGCCGAACCAGCCCCAGTCGATCGCATTGCTGAAATTGGAGATGCCCTGGTCTTCGTAGGCCTTGAGCACCCCGCTTTCCTTGGCCCCGGCGAACAGGCGCGTGCTGCGGGTGACCGCCTTGCCCGGCGCCACGGTGACCGGCTGGTAGACGATCGCCGCGCGGAAATTCTCATTGCCGAGCGAATCGAACTGGGAATCGGGCTTCTGCCCGTCCTGCGCGATCAGCGCCGAGAGCCAGTAGATGTCGGTGAAGCCGATCCAGTCGGTCTTGCCCTCGCTCCTGATCGTCCCGGCGGTGGCGAGATCGTCGTAATTCGGCCCGAACTGGACCGCGCCGTTGAAGGCGCCGATCGGACCGGAGTGGATGTTCCACGAATCGCCGCTGGCGGTCTTGGAGGTGCGGTTGACCTGCGCATAGGGCCGCACCACCACCGGCGCGGTGCCGGTGTTGGCCACGGTCTGCTCGGCGGTGACCAGGTAGTGATCGTCGACCGAGAACCGGATCGTGAACAGCTGGCCCGCGCCGTTGTCCCAGGTAAGGGTGACCGGCTTGCCGGGTGCGAGCGGACCGCCGCTGGTCTGCCACACGGTGTTGGCATCGGGCGTCTTCACCCCGTCGCCGGAAAAGCCGAACTGGCTGAAATATTGCGCGGGCGAGCCCTGGACCGAGAACAGGCGAACCGGCTCGCTGCCCTTTTCGAGCCCCTGCGAATAATGCGTCAGGCTGAGATCGTCGAGCAGCGCCCCCTTGGGGTTGATCGAGCCGGCAAGGTCGGGCGCGGCGATCTTGACCCGGCCCGGCGCGGCGAGCTCGGTCGCGAGGTCCTTGGTCTCGAGCGCGATGTCGGCCGCGTCGTGCAGCCCACCCTCGCGGTTGGTGCGCGAATGGCGCAGGCTCTTGTCCTCGGCGCTTTCGGTCGCCCCGGCCGTCGGCAGGGCTTGCGCGGCCACCGGCTGCTTCGGCGCGGGGAAATACCAGCTCGAGAAGGCTTCCCAGCCGAAGAACAGCAAACCGCTGAGCACCACGGCGAGAATGAGATTGCGCTGATTATCCACTTACGTCCGATCCCTTCGGCCCTGAAATTCGATACCGCCGGGTGTCAGGGCACCGGGTCGTAGCCGTGCCCACCCCAAGGGTGGCAGCGCAATAGACGCTTCGTCGCCAACCATCCACCCTTGATCGCGCCATGCTTTTCCAGCGCCTCGATCGCATATTGCGAGCACGACGGAATGTAGCGGCAGCTCGGCGGCAGGATGCGCGAAGGGCCGATCTGCCAGCCGCGCGCGATCAGGATGAACAGCCGTTTCATCGCCTTCTGCCGCGCTGTCCGCGCGGCGCGTCTCCCTTGCCTTCGGCCGCCCGGGCCAGCGCGATCCCGAGTTCGTCGCGCATTCTCGCGAAGTCCCGCTCGATCCCGCCGTCGCGGCCGATCAGAACATGGTCATGGTCGGGCAGGCCTTCAAGCGGCAGCGCCGCGCGCAGCAGTTCGCGGAAGCGGCGCTTCATCCGGTTGCGCACCACCGCATTGCCGACCTTCTTGGTGACGGTGATGCCGTAGCGCTTGCCCTGCCCGCCATTCGCGCGGACCAGCAAAACGAAACCGGGCCGCGCAACGCGCAGCCCGTGATTCGCAGCCAGAAAGTCGGAGCGCCTGGTCAGCACCGCCGGCGGCGGCGCGACGGAAACCGAATCGCTCAGGCCGACAGCTTCTTGCGGCCGCGCGCGCGGCGGGCGGCAAGCACCTTGCGGCCACCGACAGTGGCCTTGCGGGCGCGGAAACCGTGGCGGCGAGCGCGAACGAGATTGCTCGGCTGGAAAGTGCGCTTCATGGCGAAGTCCTCAAAAAACTGAAAAGCCGCCAGTCAAGGCGGCCCCGATATGGGCGCGCGACTAGTGGACCGTGCCCGCCAAGTCAAGATCGAGTGCGAGAAAAGCGAGCCGCGGGGCGGGCTCGGGAACAATTGCCGGGGCCGGATCCGCGGGCGCAGCATCGGGCCCGGATACCGCCGCAGCGGTCTCGTTCGCCACCCAGCCGCGCATCTCGGCGGCGTCGAGCCAGCGGGCGCGCTCGAACGGAACCGAGTTGGTCATCGCATAGAAGGCCTTCGCCCGATCGGCATCCATTCCCATCGCGCGGTAGAAATCGAGATATTTCGCATTCTCGGGCGCGGTCGGCGGATAGTCGCTCGCCTGGCGCCCGGTGTCGTCTTCCCAGGCGTGGACCGCGAAGCGCGCGCCGTCGTCGATCTCGCGGCGGGCGCCGGCGAGGAACAGCTCGACCGCGCCCGAACGGACCGAGCCGCCCCTGGGCACGCGGGTGGCGATGCCGGCGTCGCGGATCATCCGCCCCAGCCGCAGGTTCGCGATATCGTCGAACGTGCCGGGGCATTCGACCAGATCGAGCGTGGCGATCTGCGGATAGTCGTGCAGCATCGCCGCGAATTGCGCCGGGCTGTGCGCGTCGGTGATGCCGACCAGCGCCGCGTGGCTTCCGTCGGTCACGCGGAACGGACCGTAGGTCGCCACCCCCGCCAGCTCCTCCAGCGGCACGCCCGAGACGAGGCGTTCCGCGGCGCCGCTGGAGGTGATGGCGGGCGCGGCCTGTTCGACCTCGGTCCACTCTTCGACCTGCACCGCGCGCGCCTGCGCAGGCGCAGCGATGCAGGCCGCAAGGCATGCCAGAAAAGGAAGGTAGCTTCGCCCCATGGGCCGAAATTGCGGCGATTCGTCCTGCGCGAATCTAAGCAGAAATACTTTCCGGCCGATTCACCACATTGCCGCGCTCGACTCTCCCACCGCCTGTGGTATGGAGAACAAAAGGGGGACACGGGCAATGGTCGGATCGGTCTCGACGGTGGCCTATCTCGGGCTGGAGGCGCGCGCGGTGGACGTGCAGTGCCAGCTCGCCTCGGGCCTGCCCAAGTTCCACGTCGTCGGCCTGCCCGACAAGGCGGTCGGGGAAAGCCGCCAGCGGGTCCACGCGGCGCTCGCTTCGATGGGGCTGTCGCTGCCGCCCAAGATCATCACGATCAACCTCTCCCCGGCCGACCTGCCCAAGGAGGGCAGTCACTACGATCTGCCGATCGCGCTGGCCTTGCTCGCCGCGATGGGGGTGACCGACCGCGAGGTGCTGGCGGACTGGATCGCGGTGGGCGAGCTGAAGCTGGACGGGCGGATCGTCGCTTCCCCCGGCGTGCTGCTCGCCGCGCTGCATGCGAGCGGCGAGGGCAAGGGACTGATCTGCCCGGTCGAGCAGGGCCCCGAAGCGCGCTGGGCCAGCGGGGTGCCGGTCTGCGCCGCGCCGGACCTGATCAGCCTGCTCAACCATCTGAAAGGCACCCAGCGCCTGCCCGAGCCGCAGCCGGGAGAGATCGAGGAGCGCCGTCACGGTCCTGACCTCAGGCAGGTCAAGGGGCAGGAGACCGCCAAGCGCGCGCTCGAGATCGCCGCGGCGGGCGGGCACAATCTGCTGATGATCGGCCCGCCGGGCGCGGGCAAGAGCCTGCTGGCGGCCTGCCTGCCCGGCATTCTCCCCGACATGACGCCTTCGGAGGCGCTCGGTATTATGTAGTAAACGCACCAAGAGCTAGATAGATGTAATCGCCAGTTATGCGCTATGTATCGCGCACGATGACAGACTACATGGTAGAAGGCCTTATCAAGCGCCGTGCCGCACTGGCTGGCGAGATGAAGGCAACGCAAGAGCGCATGGCCCAAATGGCCCGCGACCTAGAGACGCTGGATAATGCCTTGCGGATCGTCGCACCGGAACTGGAAGTTACTTCCATCGCTCCCAAGTTTGTGAAGCCGCCAGACGATTGGAGCAAGCGCGGGGAAATGTCCCGGCTCGTCCTGTCCATGCTCCGGCTCTCTCAAAAGCCCATGTGCAGCCGAGAGATAGCCGCACAGTTGATCGTGGACCGTGGGCTGGCCGCTACGCCCAAGCTGCTCAATCTGATGACTAAACGCGTCTCCGGATGCCTACGGGATCGCAGGGAGCAAGGACTGGTCGAGAATGCGCCTACGCGGGGCGGCCAATGGCTGGAGTGGCAAATCAAGAAGCCTGCCGCTTCCAACTCGCAATAAACCTCATTGGGCGTTCGCGTTGTATTCGTCCAAAGGAACGTAACCCTGCTTTCTCGCCTCTTGTGGAGTCAGGGTAGGCTGATCGGCATGGTTCGGCGCAACGCTGGCGGGAGCGCTTAAGTCGTCTCCCACGCAAGGATAGCGTTGCTTCAAGGCGGTGAGCAAAATCGCCGATGCGGGAGAGTTCCCAAGGACCGGGTGCTCCCCCACCAGATTCTTGACCATCATCGCGTCTTGCTCGCCGGTTCCAGAGTAGTCTTTGGGCAGACAGAACAGTGGCGCCCGACCTTCCTGCACCAAGGCCGCGTTCGCATAACCAAGACCTACATTGACGCCATTCAGGTAGGTAAAAATGGTGTTCCTGGAGATAGGGTTATCACCGTCATATGCTTTCAGGACCGCACTGGCAGAAGGATCGGCATCCGATGTCTGATAATCTTCGCCGGGAGCGCAGCCGCTAACGAGCATGGCCAATCCCGCGATCAATGCTGTTCGTAACATGTAATGCCCCCGCGCTCCCGGCCGGAGCCGGGTGGTTGGTAACGCGCGAGCGCGGTAGCGGAGCACGCCCCGCCTATTCCCCTTGCGGGTCTTGTATTCGGCGGGCCGCCCGACAAGGCGGATACCGCGCTCAGCACGTCACAGTGCACCTCACGGGCTTACCAAGGCCCATGTGGTGACTGGCTTATTGCATGGACTTGAGGGCGAGTCACCCGTGAAGGATAAGGGGAACTTGGCTGGCGTTTCCGAGTGAAAGCGATTATGCTTTCCTACACGCTGGCATTAGGGCCAAAATCCCCAGCATGAAGGATGATGGCCGCATACGCCTTGAGTTTGGCATCGTTGCGTTCTGCATGATCGTGCCAGCAGGGTATTGGATCGTGCGGACGGTGTTTGATCTCCTTACTTGACGACAAAATTGCTGGCAGAATACACGCAATGACGTGTATGAAACGCTCATCGTCGCGTTAGGGGGAACTGGCGCAGTGCGCAAACGTAGCAAATTTAGCACGATAATTTTGGCAATCGGCTTTCATCGATTGGAATGCTGCGTTCAGCAGGAATCAAGTAAGATTCTGGTTGTATAGCGATCTACGACAGGCCATCTGCCGTTGAAATGAGCCTAGGGCCTGCTAGGGCCGGTCTCGTAAAGGAGTTCAAATGCGTCAACCCAAGAATGCGCGGAGCCAAGCAACCGCCGCCCATGGGTCGCCCAAAATTCGGATGCAACCGAATTACCATTCGGAGATTAGCGAAAGCTATATCGAGGCGATGCAGCGGGCGGTAGATGCCCAAAAGCCGAAAGGCTTCCGCCTCACCCCAATCAGCGAAGCTGGGTGGTAATTGGAACCGCTCAGGTTCTATCCGCTATCTACTTCGCCGGCACCATACGACACAGTATGGTGCCGGTTTCCATATGATGAGCAACCGGATCATCCCGCGCCTGAGCATCACCCCGGATTGATTCGCCAAAGTTTCGCCGATCAAGATGGAAACCCTTGGGTTAGGGTCGTTTACGGAACCTCAGTCGACCCATTCCGCAACGGCCTTGAATATTTCACCATTGCCAATCTGCCCGACATGGACATGTGCGGCCTGAAATGCGCCACCCGTTTCTGCCTTGCTCGGCATGCGGAATTGCCATGGGGTCCAGATTACTTCGATGCCCACGAAGGTCGCGTTACTCCAATTCTGGGGCACCTTAGCCAGCACATGCAAAGGCTGCTTCAAGTGCAGATTTCATATTGGCAGAATGAGCAGCCGCCTGCTTAAGCCTCCCGCTGCCAATAGCCCTTCCATTGGCGGCTAACCGGCGCATCCATCGTGGCTTCAACCACCAGCACAGTCTGATTGCCGTTATCGACGCGGCGGTTGTCCTCGCGCCATGCGGCTTCACCAGCATAAGAACGGAGATAGGGTCCGGCGATATGATGGTGCGTTCCGACTTCCATGCGGCGAAGGCGGCTGAAATAGCTTTCGGCCTGATTGGTGCAGACGCCGTTGTCCATGAACGCAACCGAGTGATTGACGCGCTTCGTATCCCAACCGGCGTGAAGTGCATCCCAGCCCGTGCCCTCGTCGGCGTGGATCGTGGCGAGAGTGCCAACGTGATCGCGAACGAACGGAACCGCGTCCCCTTCGTTCTTCACAACGAACGGAAGTGACTTCCCGCCGCGCTCGCGCATGATGACAACACACTGGCGCTTGCCGCTGGTGTTCGCCTTGAGGCGACGGTCCTTGCGGTCCTCTTTGCGGTTCTCCGGCTTCACATGACCGCCGAAGTATCCGCCGTCGATTTCGACGATCCCGTTGAGCTGGAGGCTCGCCTGTTCCTGGGCCATCGCTTCGCGCAGCTTGTGCGTAAGGACGAAGGCGGTCTTATACTGGCAATCCAGATCGCGGCTAAGCTGGAGCGCAGCCACGCCCTTTGCGCCATTCACGAAGATAGCGATCGCTGCCAGCAGATCCCCGAACGACATTTTGCGCGAGGCAAAGATCGTCCCGCTGGTGACGCTGAACTGGTGATGGCAGCCAACGCACTTGAACTTGCGGCGGGTGCTGATGTTGTAAACTTCCACGCAGCCGCAACGCGGGCACACAGCATCGCCGTCCGTATCGCTCCAACGCAGATCGCAGAACGTGCGGTAAGCCTCGTCCTCGCTCATCCGGAACACCGTCCGAAGCGAGAGAGTGCGGGCTTTGGCAGAGAGGAGAAAGTGCTGCATGTCATCGTTTCCAGTGCTTATGCACTTTCTATGATGATATTGCGCACCCTTGTCAATGGCAAACGTATCGCATATGATGTTTTTCGCATCATAGGAGCCGATAATGCCAGTCGCCGAAAAGGAATGGGAAAACCGGGTAAAGGGGCTGCTCAAGGCAGAGCTGAAACGCCGGGATATTACCTATGCGCAGCTAGTCGGAAAGCTGGCTGATATTGGAGTGATGGACTCCGAGCCGAATATTCGTAACAAGATCAGCCGTGGGAAATTCACGGGGGTGTTCTTGCTGCAATGCTTAGAGGCTATCGGCGTTTCTTCGTTGCACTTGCGGGATTAGTCCTAGCTGCGGCTCATCAGCCAAAAGAACACGCTCAGACTGACAGCCGCGCTCAACAGGAACAGGGCGCGCCCGCGCCGATTGCCTCGCCATCCCCACCGGCGGAGGCGCCCTACCGGCCCTATCCCAATTACAGTCCCGATCCCTGCTATAGCGCCCAAAATCATGACGCCGCCGATTTGTGCGCTCAGTGGCGCGCCGCCATCGCTGCTGAAAAAGCAGCGCAGGAAGCCGGGCGTGCAACCAGTTGGGGGATATTTGCAACCTTCCTGAGTTTGGCGACTGTTTTGGGTCTTATCTATTCCCTGTGGCAGACAAGCGGCGCCTTGAGCGAAGCGAGAAGAGGAAACCTTATTGCTGCGAAAGGTGCGGCAAGGTCTACAAGGCGCGCCATCGCCAGCGCGAAGGAAACGGAGGCCGCTCTTGAGATCGCAAGGCAGAACGCCAAGGCTGCGGAATTGAATGCTGACGCTACCGAGCGCGCCATCGCAGAAAACCAACGCATCGGCGAAGCCCAAACGAGGGCATATCTGACAATCCGAAACGCATCGATGTCTCCCGCGATTGCAGAGCCTGGATTCCTGCTGACATTCGATTTGGTAAACACAGGTAATTCGCCCGCAATTAAACTGACTCTCAAATATCAGGTCAGATGGATGCAGGGCACATCCCTCGCGGAGAGCACGCTTATTGAGCGAAAACAATTTGTGAATGATGTCTCCGCGAAGCAAACCGAAGCGGTGGAAGACTTCGTTAGAGATGAAGCCCTCGCTAGGTTTTTCCCTAATCAATATCAAACTCTGGAATGCGCGTGGGTCGAACTTAAAGTCACTGGCGAAGATGTCTTTGGGAAGGAGGTTGAGACGATTTCCCATTGGGCGCGCTTTTGGAGAGGGGTCGAATCTAGGAGCCTGAACGGCAACCTCAGCCCCACCAATACGGCTATGGTGCTGCGGGCTGGAGAGATGATCCCCCGCGACAAATGACAACGCGCAAACGATGACAAGCGCCACCAGCGCAGATGATAACCATCTACGCATTGGTGCGTTTGCTACATAATGCCGGAGGCGCTGGAGGCGAGCATGGTCGCCTCGGTCGCGGGCGAGCTGGAAGGCGGACGGATCAGCGGCAACCGCCCGTTCCGCACCCCGCACCACTCGGCCTCGATGGCGGCGCTGACCGGCGGCGGCCTGAGGGTCCGGCCGGGCGAGGTCAGCATGGCGCATCTGGGCGTGCTGTTCCTCGACGAATTGCCCGAGTTCCAGCGCAGCGTGCTCGACAGCCTGCGCCAGCCGCTCGAAACCGGCGAGGTCAGCGTGGCGCGCGCCAATGCCCACGTCACCTTTCCCGCGCGGGTGCAGCTGGTCGCGGCGATGAACCCGTGCCGCTGCGGGCATCTGGGCGATCCGGCGCTCGCCTGCTCGCGCGCGCCGCGCTGCGCGGCCGATTACCAGAGCAAGGTCTCGGGCCCGCTGCTCGACCGGATCGACCTCCATGTCGAAGTCGACCCGGTCAGCGCCGCGGACCTGGCGCTTCCCCCGCCCGCCGAAGGCTCGGCCGAGGTCGGCGCCCGGGTCGCCGCCGCCCGCGCGATCCAGACCGCCCGCGCCGAAGAGACCGGCGCCCGCACCAACGCCGAGCTGGACGGCGAGGCGCTGGAACGGTTCGCCACGCCCGACGAGCCGGGACGCAAGCTGCTGTTCCAGGCGGCCGAGGCGATGCGCCTTTCGGCACGCGGCTATACGCGGATGCTCCGGGTCGCCCGGACGATCGCCGATCTGGGCGGGACGGCGGAGGTGGGGCGGATCCACGTGGCGGAGGCGCTGAGCTATCGCCGGCAGGCTCCCAGAGCCTGAACGGGAACCCCGAATGGAACTGCGGGAAAAGATCAAAGGGTTCGGCGCCGGCGACCGCATGAGTCGGGACGAGATATACGAGCGGCGGCGTTGAGGTCGTTCCTCGACACCGACATCCTCTATTCGATCACGACTTGCCAATCCGTTCCGGTGACCGGCGATGTCGAGGCGCCGGTGACGGAGCGGATGCTCTAGGCCGCCTGGTCCTTCGCGACGTCCCCGTTCTGGCCCAGCCGGTCGCGGTCCTGCCAGCGCAGTTCGGAATAGTCGAGGCTGCGCCCGTCGTGCGCGAGTATGGCGACCCCCCGGATCGGCTGCCAGTCGCGGCTGTCGACCAGTACCGGGTTGGACAGCACGCCGCTCGAATATTTCTCGCCCCACTGGCGCAGCGCGAGCATTGCGGGAAGCAGGTCGAGGCCCTTCTGGGTCAGCCGGTATTCGATCTTGCGCCGGTCGTCGGCGCAGGCGGTGCGTTCGAGCACGCCGTGCTCGACCAGCTTGGCCAGCCGGTTGGAGAGGATGTTGCGCGCGATCCCCAGTTCGCTGAGGAATTCCTCGAAATGGTAGAGCTTGTTGAACGCGGCACGCAGGATCATGAACGACCACCGCTCGCCCATCACTTCGAGCGCCTGCGGCAAGCCGCATTCCACTGCATTGGCCAGAGGTTCGCGCAAAAGGGTCCTTTCCGGCTCTCTCCGCTGCGCAGCACACACGCAGGGTCGCAAAAGCGCAATACGTTTCTAGTTGCTACTAAAAACCTATTAAGGTAAGTAGCGATTCGCAACCGAAAGTCCAGCGGGCATTTGATGCTCCCGAGGCTCGGACCGAACCCGGAAACAGGAAGGACCTCGCCATGACCCGTTTCACCAACCGCACTGCCGCCGGCACGTTCCTCGCCGCGACGCTTGCCGTCGCCGGCGCCTTCGCCGGCCTCGCTCCGGCCCCCGCGCTCGCCGCGCAGGGCACCGCCTTCTACCGCGCCGAGTTGGCCGCGCCGCTCGACGCGCCGCGCAAGGAAGTGCTCAACGGGATCCTGTGGAACTGCGCCGGAAGCGCGTGCACCGGCACCAAGGGCGGCAGCCGCGCGCTGCTCGAATGCCAGCGCCTGTCGCAGAAGGTCGGCGCGATCGTCAGCTTCGCCCGCGGCGACGAGGCGCTCGACGAGAGCGCGCTGGCGCGCTGCAACGGATAGGATTGCATCCCGGCCGCCCGTCCCCCCCACACTCCAGCGCCGGGATCATCGGGCCTCCGCCGAAACGCGGGGGCCCTTTTCTTTGGATCAGATCAGGCCGCGCGCGGTGAGATCGGCTTCGAGTTCCTGCGCGTCGCCGAACAGGTGCGCCTGCCAGCCGAGCGCCCGCGCGGCATCGATGTTCGCCGGATTGTCGTCGATGAACAGCATCGAGTCTGCCGGGTGGCCGAAGCGCCGTTCGGCCAGGCGGTAGATCGCCGGATCGGGCTTCGCGATCTTCTCCACGCCCGAGACGACCACGTCGCGGAAGTGGCGGAACAGCGGCTCGGTGGGGCGGTACGCATCCCAGAAGGGCGCGGCGAAATTGGTGATCGCGTAGAGCGGTATGCCCCGGTCGGCCAGCCGGTCGATCAATGCGGGTGTGCCGGGGACCAGCCCGGGAATCGTCTCGTTGAAGCGCGTGGCATAGGCGTCGATCGCGGCGGCGTGCTGCGGGAACTCGGCCTTGCGCTCGGCGACCAGCGTTTCCAGTTCCTCGCCCGCATCGTGGCGGAAATGCCATTGTTCGCTGACGACGTTGGCGAACACGAATTCGAGCTCCGCCGGATCGGCGATCACGCGGGCAAGCAAACGGCGCATGTCCCACTGGACGATCACGCGGCCGACATCGAACACCACTGCGCTGACTTCGGGCATAGAAAAAGCCCCCGTTTTGGCGGGGGCTCCCTTGTTGATGCGGCCGTTCCTCAGAACGGCGCGCAGCAGATCAACCCTGGCGCGCCTTGAAGCGGCGGTTGGTCTTGTTGATCACATAGGTGCGGCCACGGCGACGGATCACGCGGTTGTCGCGGTGACGGCCCTTGAGGGACTTGAGGCTGTTGCGAATCTTCATGGCTCTATCTCGTGTTGGCGCGCTCGATGACTCTCGGCGCCGGAAATCGAAGCCGGGCCGTTACGGACGAAGGCCCGCGAAGTCAACCGTCGCCGCGCAGTTCGGTCAATTTTCGCTCCCAATTGAGCGCGTGGCCGATGATCGTGTCGAGATCGGCGTGCTGCGGCACCCAGGGAAGCGTCTCCTTGATCCGACGATTGTCCGAGATCAGCGAATCGGGGTCGCCCGCCCGGCGGGGGCCGAGCACGCGGCCGATCTTGCGGTTGGTCACCCGGTCGACCGCGTCGAGCACTTCGGTCACCGAATAGCCGCGGCCGTAGCCGCAGTTCATCGTCAGCGACTGCTGCGGCCGCGCGATCAGTTCCTCCAGCGCCAGCACATGCGCGGCGGCAAGATCCGAGACATGGATGTAATCGCGCACCCCGGTGCCGTCGGGCGTCGCGTAATCGGTGCCGAACACGCCCACGCTCTCGCGCTTGCCCAGCGCCGCCTCGACCGCGACCTTGATCAGATGGGTCGCCCCCGCGGTCGACTGGCCGCTGCGGGCTTCCGGATCGGCCCCGGCGACATTGAAATAGCGCAGCGCGCAATAGTTCAGCGGATGGGCCTTCGCCGTATCCGCCAGCATGATCTCGGTCATCAGCTTGGACATGCCGTAGGGATTGATCGGCAGCTTGGGGCTGTCCTCGCTCACCGGCGAGACCTCTGGAATGCCATAGGTCGCGGCGGTCGAGCTGAAGATGAAATGCCTCACCCCGCCCTCCACCGCGGCGGCGATCAGCGCACGGCTCTTGGCGGTGTTGTTGTGATAGTATTTGAGCGGGTTCTCGACCGATTCGGGCACGATGATCGAACCGGCGAAATGCATCACCGCGCCGATCCCCTGCTCGGCGAAAATCCGCGCGAGCAGCGCCCCGTCCTCGATGTCGCCTTCGTAGAGCGGCACGCCCTCGGGCACGGCGAAACGGAAGCCGGTGGTCAGGTTGTCGATCACCGCCACCGGCCAGCCGCGGTCGCGCAGCGCCAGGACCGCGTGGCTGCCGATATAGCCGGCACCGCCGGTAACGAGAACGGGAAGCTTGGAGGTCATGCGGCGCTCGCTAACAGGATTGGGCGAGCGAATGGTTAAACGCCACCGTGCGTTATTCATAGCGGTGCAAGCAAGCCCGTCCTATTCCGCCAACCTCTCTGCTTCCGGATCGTATCATGCCCCTTCCCGCCAAACTCGCCGCCGGCCTCATTGCCCTGAGCCTCGCCACCGCCGCCTCGGCCCGCCCGGGCGGCTGGGGCAGCCCCGGCTGGGACGACGGGTGGAACGGGGGCTGGAGCGCGCGCGACTGGGCCGATTCGCGCTGGAATTCGCCCTATGGGATGCGCAACGGCCGCGACGACCGCGAAGGCAAGGTGGAGACCGCGAGCTTCGTCGCCCCCGGCGATGCCGCCGCCGCGCTCGGCAAGGGCCGCGTCGCGGTCCAGCTCGCTGCACCGGCGCAGCCCGATCCGCAGGAGGATTTCCGCCTGCTCAGGCAGGACGGCCCGCCCGCGGTCCCCGGCGCGCCCTATGAAGCGGCGGTGATCGACCAGATGGTCCGCGCCGGCTACGACACCACCGGCCCGGCCGGCAGCGAGACCCAGGTGGTCGAGCTCAACCTGGTGCGCAGCGTGCTGGTGCCGCCCGAAGCCAAGCACAAGCCGGTCAGCGGCGAGATGGAGATGGGCGTCTCCAACCGCGGAACGATGGTCGGCGGCGCGATCAACCTCGATTTCAGCAAGCCGCTGAAGGCGCTGCTTTCGACCCGGCTCGAAGCCCGGATCCGCGACAAGGCGAGCGGCAAGGTGCTGTGGGAAGGCCGTGCCGACATCGCCACCCGCGACGGCGACGACGACTGGGGCGACCAGGAAATCGCCACCAAGCTGGCCCAGGCGCTGTTCAAGCCCTTCCCCGGCAGCACCGAAAAGCCCAACCGCTAGAGCCTGTACCGGGCGCTAGAGGCTTGCATCGCGGCGCCCCCGCGCCCAGACTCGCCGCCCAGGCGCACGAGGAGAGCGACGCATGAAACCGGGATTGTTCCTGCCGGCGACCGCCGCCCTCGCGGCGCTGCTCGCGCTGTCCGGCTGCATGGCGCCGATCGGCCCGGTCGAAGTGACCCGTTTCGTCGAGCCCGCCGCCCTGCCGCAGCTCGGCCACGGCACGATCGCGGTCGAGCCCGCGAGCGGGATGGACCCGAACTCGCTCGAGCTGGGCAGCTACACCGCAGCGGTCGCGCGCGAGCTGGTCCGGCTCGGCTATCAGACCGCGGCCGACGGCCAGGGCGCGCAGGTCGCATTGGTGCGGGTCGAGCGGCAGACCGTCCAGCCGGAGCGCGATCACGGCCCGGTCAGCGTCGGCGGCGGGGCGTCGGCCGGCAGCTATGGCTCGGGCGTGGGTCTCGGCATCGGAATCGACCTGTCGGGCAAGCCCAAGCCGCAGACCGAAACCCGGCTGAGCGTGATGATCCGCGACCGCGCAAGCGGAAAGACCGTCTGGGAAGGCCGCGCGAGCTTTGCCGTGCAGGCCGACGCGCCGCTCGCCACCACCTCGCTCGGCGCGCCGAAGATGGCCGCGGCGCTGTTCCAGAATTTCCCCGGCCGCAACGGCGAGACGATAGAGGTCCAGTGAGCAATCCCATCAGCATCGACGCGGCGTTCGACGCCGGCAATATCGAAGTGCTTTCGGTCGCAGGCGCAAGCGCGCGGCTGGCGATCCGCAAGGACCGGCAGTCGGACTTCTTCCAGTGGTTCCATTTCCGCGTCGCCGGCGCCGAAGGCCGCACGCTCGAGCTCAAGATCACCGGGCTCGCCAATTCGGCCTATCCCGGCGGGTGGCCCGGCTATCGCGCGGCGGTGTCGGAAGACCGCGACTATTGGGCGCGCGCCGAAACCGAATGGGACCCGGCGGAAGACGGCGGCACGCTGACGATCCGCTACACGCCCGAAGGCAATCTCGCCTGGTTCGCCTATTTCGCGCCCTATTCGATGGAGCGGCACCACGATCTGGTGAGCGAGGCGGCGCTGGCCGAAGGGGTGACCCATCGCGTGCTCGGCCATTCGCTCGACCGCCAGCCGATCGACTGCCTCGAGCTGGGCGAGGGGGACACCCAGGTCTGGCTCTACGCCCGCCAGCATCCAGGCGAGAGCATGGCCGAATGGTGGATGGAGGGCGCGCTCGAATGCCTGACCGATCCCGCCGATCCGGTCGGGCGGGTGCTGCGCCGGAAGTGCCGGCTGCACATCGTTCCGAACTGCAACCCGGACGGTTCGTTCCGTGGCCATCTTAGAACCAATGCGGTTGGCACGAATCTCAACCGCGAATGGCACGAGCCGAGCGAGGACAAGAGCCCCGAGGTGCTGGCGATCCGCACTGCGATGGATGCCACCGGGGTCGATTTTGCGATGGACGTGCATGGCGACGAGGCGATCGCCGCGGTGTTCCTCGCCGGCTTCGAAGGCATTCCTTCGTGGACCGAGGAACTCGGCGCGGCCTACGACCGCTATCGCCGGATTCTCGAGCGCCGCACGCCCGATTTCCAGACCGCCAAGGGCTATCCGGTGGCGCGGCCCGGCCAGGCGAACCTGACCATGTCGACCAACCAGCTGGCCGAGCGCTTCGGCGCCTGCGCGATGACGCTGGAAATGCCGTTCAAGGACAATGACGACCTGCCCGATCCGGACCAGGCGTGGAGCCCCGAACGCTCGAAGACGCTCGGGCGCGACTGCCTCGCCGCGCTGGCGGAGTGGCTGGAGGGCTAGCGGCGCCGATCCGTATTCGCCGCAAGGCGGCTTTCGCGATTGCGCGCCGTCCGAGGCCGTGCAATCTGCCGCGAGGGAAACGGGGCTTTTGCAATGCCGATCGAGACACGCGGGCTGCGGGTTGCCGCGGCCTTGCCCATGGTGCTGCTGCTATGCGCCGCGCGCACTTCGGTTACACCGCTGCCGCAGACGGTCGCGCCCGACTCCGCCGCGCCGAAGCTGCGGACGATGCGTACCGTCCACGCAGGCGACGTGGTGATGCGCGGCCTGGTCTACGATACCGAGGTGGTCACGCTGGAAGCGCCGCTTTCGCTCTCGATCGCGAAATTCTCGCAGGACATCGAGGCCGGGACGAAGCTCGACCCCGTGCTGGTGCCGAAGAAGACCACCAAGCTCACCGGCACCGACGGACGCATCTATTGCGGCGAGGACCAGCGCACCCGGTCGAAGTTCATGGACGCGATGCTGGGCGACTGGTTCTCGAAATACGAGAGCGTGGTGCGCTTCTGCTTCGTCGACACGGACGGCGACCGCAAGCTCGACCATGCCTTCCTCGCGGGCGCCAAGGACAAGGCCGACCAGGGGGCGATCGAGATCCCGCCGACCCCTTATGCGTCGCGCATGCTGCAACCCGATCCCGAGGGCGCCGCGCTCGAACTCAGGGTTTCGAAGCTGCTGGAGCGGCCGGAAGGCGACAAGCTCGAGCTCAAGCTGTTCCTGAGCGAGAGCGGCAAGGAGGTTCCGTTCGACTATCTGATGACGGTCGAAGGCGGCAAGGCGCGGGAGACCCGCCCGCGCTTCGTGACCGATCCGAAGAAGGTGCCCTATCCGGCCTATTTCAACGACGTGATGGGCGGCGAGGTCGAGGTCTCGCGGGTCGATGCCAAGGCGGGCGAGGCGGACGTCGCGGTGCTGCGGCCGTTCCGGCTGCAGCTCTTCAAGCCGGTGTCGATCCGCTACACCTATGTGTTCATCTATTACTGACTCCCCGCGCAGCCTGACGCAGGAATGCGGGACCGGGCGCCCCCCGACGCCCGGTCCCGGGCGCGCCTAGCCGGCGCGCGTGCCCGTGATCGGGGTCGGCCCGAAATCGGAATTGGCTTCACCGCTCAGCGAGTTGCCGCTGACGGTGAGCGTATAGGTCAGATCGATCTTGAACTGGTCGGAATCGAGATGCTGCTTGAAGCTGAGCATTTCGCCGTCGACCTTCACTTCGGAAATCGTGCTCTTCATCGGCCCCATCGGGCTTTCGCCGAGCGGCTGGACATCGACCGTGAACGCGCCGCCGTCGCCCTCGGCGACGGTCAGCGTCGATTTGAACTGCTGGCCCTGCGCATCGGCGGCGATGGTCCAGGTCCCGGCGACGTCCGATGCGGCGTAGGACGGGGTGGCATAGACCGCCGTGGCGGCAAGGGCGATTGCTGCAAGCCGGACGAATCGCGTCACTGGAAACCCTCCCGTCGCTTCATTGAGCGTTCAATGACTTTTATCGTGCTCGCGGGAGAGTGCAACCGGGCAAAATCGGGCGACTCTTTATTCCTCCTGTGCTGTGGCCGTCCGCCCTCAGACCGGCCAGCTCCACAGGATCAGCGGCGTGCCGACCACCACCACCATCAGCGAGAGCGGCGCGCCGAGCCGAGCATAGTCGCCGAAGCGGTAGCCGCCGGCCCCGAACACCAGCGTGTTGCACTGGTGGCCGATGGGCGTGAGGAAGTCGCAGCCCGCGCCCACCGCGGTCGCGATCAGGAAGGGTTCGGGGCGATAGCCGAGGTCCTTGGCGAAGACCGCGGCGATCGGCGCCATCACCAGCACGGTCGCGGCGTTGTTGAGGAACGGCGTGACCGCCATCGCCGTGACGAGGATCAGCATCACCGCGCCCCACGGCGGGAGCTGCGAGGCGATATGCGACAGCTCGTTGCCGATCACGGTGGAGGCACCGGTGGTCTGCAGCGTGGCGCTGACCGGGATCAGCGCGGCGAGCATGATCAGGATCGGCCATTCGATCGTCTCGTAGGCCTCGCTTGCGGGCAGCGATCCGGTCACCACCATCAGCGCGGCAGCGGCGAAGAAGGCCACCGCCACCGGGACATAGCCGCTTGCGGTCGCGCCCATCGCAACCGCGAGGATCGCGATCGGCAGCCAGCCGCGCTTGCTCATGCCCAGCCGGATCGGGCGCTGCGCCAGCGGCAGCGCGCCGAGCTTGGCCAGCCGGTCGGGCAGCAGGCCCGTCGGCCCCTGCAGCACGATCACGTCGCCCGGCTGGAGCACGATCTGGCCCAGCCGGCGGGTGAGCCTTTCCCCCGAGCGCGACACCGCGATCAGGTTGATCCCGAAGCGTTCGCGCAGCAGCAGCCGCCCGGCGGTGCGGCCTACGAGCGCCGATTCGGCTGCGATCACCGCCTCGATCACCCCGATGTCGTCGCCGCCGGCGGCGACCTTGTCCTCGCCCGCAAGCACCAGCCGGTCGCCGGCGATCACCCGCTCGAGCGCATCGGGCTCGCCGCCGAGGATCAGCAGATCGCCCTCGCGCAGATGGACCCAGCCGCTGACCGTGCCTTCCAGATCGCCGCGCAGCAGGCTGGCCACGGTCACCGCGTGCTCGTGCCGGTCGAGGAACTCGTCGATCGTCTGGCCGATCGCGGGCGAGCCTTCGGCGACGGTGCATTCGGTGACGTAGTCGGTGATGTTCAGCGCCTCGCCCAGGGTCGGCGCCGCGCGCCGGTCGGCCGGGAGCAGGCGATAGCCGAAGCGCAGGAAGATCAGCCCGACCACCAGCAGCCCGAAACCGGTCGGGAAATAGTCGAACATCCGGAACGGGTGACCGGTCATGTCCTCGCGCACCTTGCTGACGATGATGTTGGGCGAGGTGCCGACCAGCGTCATCAGCCCGCCGAGCAGCGAGGCGAAGGACATCGGCATCAGGAACATCGCCGGGCTCGTCTCGCTCTTCTTCGACAGCTGCATCGCCGCCGGAATCAGCATCGCCAGCGCGCCGACGTTCTTGATCAGTGCCGAGAGGACGCCGACCGAGGTGGTCAGCAGCAGCAATTGGGTGCCGACCTGCTGCGCGTATTTGGAGATCAGGCCCAGGAGCAGTTCGATCGCGCCCGAGCGCTGGACCGCGGCCGAGACCACCAGCGCCGAGCCGACGATGATCACGATGTCGTCGGCGAAGCCCGAAAAGGCGTCTGCGGGCTTCACGATTCCGAGCGCCAGCGCCACCAGCAGCGCGATCACCGCGGTCACGTCGTGCCGGAAGCGTCCCCACAGGAACAGGCCCATCATCCCGACAAGGGTGAGGATCGAAAGCCATTGCGGAAGTGTCATGCGAAGCGGGTTCCCTCCGGCCGATAACGCACGACTGCGATTATGGCTCCGGCGCTTCGCGTTCCCCGGGCGAGCCGGGCTCGTGCCGGCCCTCGAATTTCTTCTCCGCCAGCCGGACGACCGTGATCATCACCAGGCTGACGATCGCGCAGACCGCCACCAGCGGCCACTGGCCCGCGCCGCAGGCGATCCCGATCACCGCGGCGAGCCAGAGATTGGCCGCGGTGGTGAGATTGTGCACCCGGCCCTTGCTGAACACGATCAGCCCTGCGCCGACGATGCCGATGAAGGCCCCGGTCGCTTCGAAGATGCGCAGCGGATCCATCCGCTGGGCCCCGCCGTCCGCGGCGAGCTGGAGATAGAGCGACAGCGTCGAGACGGTCATCGCGGCCGCGGCGAAGCACACCAGCCCGTGGGTCCGCACTCCCGCCGCGCGCCCGCGCACCTCGCGGTCCAGCCCCAGCAGCAGGCCGAGGACCGCGGCCACGCCGAGCCGCAGCAATATCTCGGGCTCGATCCCGATCAGCGGGCTCGGCGCATTGAGGATCATCCCAGGCTGCCCGGCCCGAAGGCCCGCGGGAGCAGGTCCGAGAGCCGGGCGGAGACCGCCTCCTCGTCGCTGGCGCACCACACCACCGGGTCGGTGCCGCCGAGGTCGGCCAGTTCGAACAGCAGCTGGCGGCAGCGGCCGCAGGGCGTCACCGGATCGGCGCCCGAGCCGATCACCGCCACCTCCTCCAGCCCGCCGCGATGGCCCTCGTTCATCGCCCGCACGACCGCCGCCGCCTCGGCGCAGAGCGACAGGCCGTAGCTCGCATTCTCGACATTGGCGCCGGTCACGACGGTTCCGTCGGCGAAGCGCAGCGCGGCCCCGACCGCGAAATCGGAATAGGGCGCATAGGCATTCTCGCGCGCGCGGCGCGCCGCGATCACCAGCTCGTCACGATTCGAATCGTCGCTCATCGCAGCATGCCTCCTAGGGTTGCGCCACAATCCAGCGCACCGGCTCCGAACCGGCTTCGGACCGTAGCTGCGAATTCGCGGTCCACAAGGCCCATGGGCGCCCGGCATAGGTCGGCTCGAACCGGTCGCGGCTGAGCCACAGCGTCCGGTCGATCGCGGTGGCGAGGTGATAGCGCTGTTCGAACCGCTTCGAGATCTTGAGGATCGCCGGCTTGCCGGCGTGGCTTTCGACCTGGTTGACGAAGGTCGTCAGCTCGCTTTCCACCGCCGCGTCGCTGACCGGCTTGGGGCAATCGTCGGCCAGCGCATCGAGCTCGATCGCGGGGGGCAGCAGCGTGTCGTCGCGCGGGACCACGGTCACGAAATTGGCCGCCTGGCGATCGGCCGGGATACAGGGATCGTACCGATGGAGCGCGCCGAACGGCAGCCCGGCCGCGCGCACCGCTTCGAGGTTGCGCGCGAACCACGGGTCGCGCCCCTCGGCCCCGTCGGACGCCTCGAGATAGGCGAAATCGGCCCCTATCGCCTTGAATGCGACGAAGCTGGCGCGGCCGTCGCGCGCGCCCACCAGCACCCCCTGGGTCGGATATTGCACGCGCGACGGGGTCCAGTGGATGAACTGCCACCACTCGTAGCCGCCGACCCCGATCGCGGCGAGGACCAGTGCGCCCAGCAGCCGCCAGCGCGTCACCACTCGCTTTTTCTTGCCCATCGGAAAACGCCCTCGCCTGTCAGCCCTTGATATGCAGCACGCAGATCAAGGTGAACAGCCGCCGGGCGGTGGCGAAATCGGTTTCGACCTTGCCCTCGAGCACTTCCAGCAGCAGCCGCGCCGCCTGGTCGTGGATCGCGCGGCGGGCCATGTCGATCGTCTCGATCTCCTGCGCGGAGGCCTTGCGGATCGCCGAGTAGTAGCTGTCGCAGATCGCGAAATAGTCGCGCACCGGGCGGCGGAAGCGCGCCAGGCCGAGCAGCAGGGTCTCGACCGGAGCACCGCCTTCGTCGGCCACCGCCAGCACCAGTCGCCCGTCCTGCACCGCCAGATGCAGCCGCCACGGGCCGGCGTGGCCCGCCTCCGCCGCGCGCAGCGGCTTGAAGCGGTTTTCCTCGATCAGGTCGAAGATCGCCACCCGCCGCTCCTGCTCGATATCGGCATTGCGCGCGATGATCGTCGATTCGTCGAGCGCGATGGCGATGATGCGATGAGCGTCGTCGGGCTGATCGGCGGGCTGGTCCATGGACCTGTGCGTTTCGCACCCGCAGCACGGGCGGGCAAGAAATTTGCGCCGTCCCCGATATCCACCGCTGTCCACAAGGCCCGTTCCGGCGGAACCCCTTCCCACGCGACTCCCATTGGCGCATGGAGGCTGGATGCCCGACGAAGACCTTCTGATCCGTCCCGCGTCCCCTGCCGCCGCCGCACCCGCGGCGATCGGCGCGGCGCGTGCGCTGCCGGCCAATATCGAGGCCGAGGCGGCGTTCATCGGCGCGGTGCTGATCGACAACCGGCTGATGGAAGAGCTCGCCACGCCGCTGCGGCCCGAGCATTTCTTCGAGCCGGTCCACCAGCGGGTGTTCGAGAAGATCGTCACCCTGCTCGATCGCAATGCGGTGGTCACCCCGGTCACGCTCAAGCCCTATTTCGAAGGCGACGAGGCGCTGAAGGAACTCGGCGGCGTCGCCTATCTCGCGCGGCTGACGGCCGACGGCCAGGGCCTGCTCGCTCCGCGCGAGCTGGCCGGGCAGATCTACGACCTGGCGCTGCTGCGCGAACTGGTCACGGTCGGCCGCAACCTCGTCGAAGGCGCGCTCGACACCTCCGAAAGCGTCGCCCCGATGGAGCAGATCGCCGAGGCCGAGGCGGCGCTGTTCAAGGTCGCCGAAGGCGCCTCGAGCCAGAGCGAGGCGCAGAGCTTCGGCATGGCGACGCACAAGGCGCTGGGGATGATCGAGACCGCGATCAATTCCGGCGGGCACGTCTCGGGCAAGACCACCGGCCTCACCAGCGTGAACGAGAAGGTCGGCGGGCTGCACGATTCCGACCTGATCATCCTCGCCGGGCGCCCCGGCATGGGCAAGACCTCGCTCGCGACCAACATCGCCTTCAACGCCGCCGACCGCCTGCTGCGCGACCGTGCCGACGATATCGAGAAGAGCGTCGGCGCGGGCGTCGCCTTCTTCAGCCTCGAAATGTCGGCCGACCAGCTCGCCACGCGTATCCTCGCCGAGCAGGCCGGGATCTCGTCCGAAGCGCTGCGCATGGGCAAGATCAGCCGCGACGAGTTCCAGAAGCTGTCCTACGCCAGCCAGCGGCTGGCCGAATTGCCGCTCTACATCGACGACACGCCGGCGCTGTCGATCGCCGCGCTGCGCACCCGCGCTCGCCGGCTCAAGCGGCGGCACGACATCGGGCTGATCGTGGTCGACTACCTCCAGCTGCTGCAGGGCACCGGCCGCGCGAACGACAACCGGGTGAACGAAATCTCCGAGATCAGCCGCGGCCTCAAGACGCTGGCGAAGGAGCTGGCGGTGCCGGTGATCGCGCTGTCGCAGCTCAGCCGCGCGGTCGAGCAGCGCGACGACAAGCGGCCGCAGCTCTCCGACCTGCGCGAATCGGGCTCGATCGAGCAGGACGCGGACATGGTGTGGTTCGTCTATCGCGAGGATTACTACGTCGCCGGCAAGGAGCCCAAGGTCCCGGTCGATTCCGACGACGCCAAGGTCCACGAGGCGCACGCCGCCTGGGTCGCCGAGATGGAGCGGGTCCACGGGCTCGCCGAACTGATCGTCGCCAAGCAGCGCCACGGCGCGACCGGCAAGGTGCGGCTGAAGTTCGAGGCGCGGATCACGCGCTTCTCCGATCTCGCCGAGGATTACCGCGGCAATTACGATTTCGAGGATTGAGCTTCTTCTCCCGTAGACGGGAGAAGAAGTTGGGTCACGCGCGATACCTGCTCGGCGACACCCCGAGCGCTCGCTTGAACATGGCCGAGAAACTGCCCGGCCCGTCATAGCCGAGATCGTAGGCCACGGTGGTCACCGGCTCGCCCGCGGCGAGCTTCGGCAATGCGACCGAGAGGCACGCCTGCTGGCGCCATTCGGCGAAGCTCATGCCCGTCTCGCGGCGGAACAGGCGGGTGAAGGTGCGGCGGTTCATCGCCAGCGCATCGGCCCAGCCGTCGATCGTTGCGCCGGCCTCGGGCGCGGCGAGGAAGGCGTGGCAGCGCGCGGCCAGCGCCGGATGCGCGGGAAACGGCACCGCCAGCGGGATCGTCGGCGCGCGGTCGATCTCGGCCAGCAGCAGCCGCATCACCAGCCCGTCGCGGCCCTCGACGTCGTATTCGGGCTGGACGCCGGCCGCCGCGACCAGCAGGTGCCGCAACAGCGGGCTGACCCCGACCACCTGACAGGTGGCGCCGCGGCCCGGGCAATGGCCGTGCTCGACCAGTACGCTGCGGGTCTGCACCGCGCCGACCATGCGCACCGAATGCGAGGTCCCGCCCGGAATCCACACCGCGCGCTCGATCGGGGCGACCCAGGCGCCGTCGGGCGTGCTCACCGCCATCACCCCGCTCGCCGCGTAGAGGAACTGGCTGCGGCGGTGACGGTGCTCGGCAAGCTCGTAGGACGCAGGGTAATCGTGCCCGATCGCGATCAGCGGGCGCGCGACATGATCGTTCTCGTCGGGATAGAACTCCATCTTTGTCCCACTCGCATGACTGAATGGCTCATATGGCCAAGCAGGCCATGCGCCCTGCCTCTATCGGCGAGCTGCCAAAAACACAAACGGACCTTCGACCATGACCCCGCCTGCCGCATCCGCCGCCGCCGTGCCACCCGCAGTTCCCACCCCCACCCGCGCGCGTTTCGTGCTGCGGATCGTCGCCGCGGTCGCGGCGGCGCATCTGCTCAACGACATGATCCAGGCGGTGCTGCCGGCGATCTTCCCGATGCTGAAGGAGAAATACCGGCTCAGCTTCGGGCAGATCGGCTGGATCGTGCTGGTCTACCAGTTCACCGCCTCGCTGCTCCAGCCGTGGATCGGGCTCTATACCGACAAGCGCCCCCAACCCTGGCTGCTGCCGTCGGGCATGGCGATGACGCTGGTCGGCATCCTGTGCATCGCGCAGGCCGGCAGCTACCCGGCGCTGCTCGCCGCCGCGGCGGTGGTCGGGGTCGGCTCGGCGACCTTCCATCCGGAAGCCTCGCGCGTTGCCCGCATGGCGTCGGGCGGGCGCTTCGGCACCGCGCAATCGGCGTTCCAGGTCGGCGGCAACACCGGCTCGGCGCTCGGCCCGCTGGTCGCTTCGGCACTGGTGCTGCCGTTCGGCCAAGGCGCCTTCGGCTGGCTCGCCCTCGCGGCGCTGGCGGCGATCTGGATCCTGTCCGGCGTCACCCGCTGGCGGCTGCACCATCCCGAAGCGAAGATCGCGCCGCCCGCGCCGCCCGAGCACGCGCATCGCGGCCGCGGCGAAATCGCCCGCGCGCTGGCGGTGATCGGCGTGCTGATGTTCGCCAAGTTCATCTACATCGGCGCCTTCACCAACTACTTCACCTTCTACCTGATCGAGCGCTTCGGCCTGACCGCGCGCGAATCGCAGTTCTACCTGTTCTGCTTCCTGGCCGCGGTCGCCGCCGGGACCTTCGCCGGCGGGCCGGTGGGCGACCGGATCGGGCGCAAGGCGGTGATCTGGATTTCGTTCCTCGGCGTCGCCCCCTTCGCGCTGGCGCTGCCGCATGTCGGGCTGCTGTGGACCGCGATTTTCGCGGTCGCGATCGGGCTGGTGATGTCCTCGGCCTTCTCGGCGCTGGTGGTCTATGCGCAGGAGATCGTGCCCGGCCGGGTCGGGCTGGTGTCGGGAATCATGTTCGGGCTGATGTTCGGGATCAGCGGGATCGGCGCGGCGGGCCTCGGCCACCTGGCGGACGTGCACGGGATCGTATGGGTCTACCGGCTGTGCGCCTTCCTGCCGCTGCTGGGCTTCGCCACCGCGTTCCTGCCGCGCTCGGACGGGCATCGCCGGGGGTAGGGGCCCTCGCAGCCAACCGCCGCGGCACGACCCCGAAAAACCGTTTTCCTACACGCCCGCCGCTCGTCAGACTGGCCGGATGCCCGCATCCGATCCGCCCAACTCGAACAAGCCCGGCCGCTGGCCTGCCTACCTGCGCGTGCCGCCGTTCCTGCCGGTGCCACGGCGCGCAAGGGTGGATGGGTGGACGCCGGAGCGGCAGGCGCGCTTCCTCGGCCATCTCGCCGAGACCGGCTGCGTAGCCGAGGCCGCGCGCCGGGCGGGAATGAGCGCCGGGGCCGCCTATCGCCTGCGCCGCGATCCCGAAGGCGCAAGCTTCGCCCATGCGTGGGACGTGGTGCGCGCCGTGTGGAGCGGTAGCGCGATACCGGTGCGAAAGGTCCCGTTCCGCGAGCTCCCGGAACTGGCGCTGACGGGGCCGCTGGCGGTCCGCATGCGGCGCGGCCGCTTTGTCGCGAGCGAGCGGAAACCCAGCGATCCTGCGGCTTTGCGCTTCCTGAAACGGATGCGCGCCGCCTATCCCGGGCGCCGGGGTGCGGCGCGATGAGACGGGGTTGCGGCCGACACTTTACCCCCCGTTCCGCTTCAACGGGCGAACCCCGCCTAGAGCCCGGCGTTGAGCCGCCGCACCACCGAATAGTCCGCCACCGTCACCAGGAACCAGCTCACGATCCATTGCAACCGGTGAAGCGGCGTGCGGCGCTTCGCATAGAGCTCGGGCGTCACCGCGGTCGAATGGGGCAGGTGCCCGGCGATGAATGCGCGCATCCGCTCGGCCAGCGCCGCGTCCTCGATCCGCAGCATCAGCTCGAGATTGATGTAGAGGCTGCGCATGTCGAAATTGGCCGAGCCAATATAGGTCGCATCGTCGACCACGATCAGCTTGGCATGGAGCTTGGCCGGCTCGAACTCGTAGATTTCGACGCCGCTGCGCAGCATCCTGCCATAGGAGGTGCGCGCGGCGCCGACGGTCGCCGCATTGTCCGACTTGGCGGCGAGCAGCAGCTTGGCCTCCCCGCGCTCGGCGACCCGGCCGATCTGCCTGATCAGCCCCCAGCGCGGCGAGAAATAGGCGACCATCATGTCGAGCTTGGTCGCGCGCTTGATGTCGCCGATGATGCATTGGGCCCAGGGACTGAGGCGGTTGCCCGGGCGGCCGACCAGCCAGCGCACGCTGCCGCGGCCCGACCGCCAGTCGCGCATCTGGCGCCGCGCCTCCATCACCTTGACCTTGCGCCCGTCGGTCCAGCGGACGAGGATCGCATAATAGTCGGTGAGATGCTTCACCGCCGCGCCTTCGACCCGCACCGCGAGATCGTTCCAGCCGTCCTTCTCCGGCGGATCGAAATAGGCCTGGGCGATGTTGAACCCGCCGATGATCGCGGCTTCGCCATCGACGATAAGCAGCTTCTGGTGGTTGCGGATCAGATAGCGCGCGCCCCAGCGCGCGCCGAAGCGCTGGACCCTGCCGCCGGCATCGATCAGGCTCTGGAAGAACAGCCGGTCCGCGCTCGAGCCGAAATCGTCGACGATCAGGATCACCTCGACCCCGCGCCGCGCCGCATCGGCCAGCGCGTCGCGGACCAGCTTCGCGCATTCGTCGGTCGAGAAGATGTAGAAATAGAGCTTCAGCGAGGCCCTGGCCGCGCCGATCGTATCGAGCAGCGCGGCCAGCCGGTCCTTGCCCGAAGCGTAGAAGGTGAGGTCGAGACCCTGGGCGGAAATCGAGAACGGCTCGGGGTCGGCATAGGGCGCTGCGCCCTCGGACTTGGGGCCGGACTGGTCGTCGCTCTCCATCGCCGGCCAAAGAGCATAGCCGCCGCTGCGGGGCAAGCGCCGCATTTCCTTGACTTTGGCGAGTCCCCCGCCTATCTGGCCGGCTTCCCTGAAGCTCTAGTTTTCCGGAGTGCCCATGGCGCGCGTTACCGTCGAAGATTGCGTCGACAAGGTTCCCAACCGCTTCGATCTCGTCCTGCTTGCCGCGCAGCGTGCGCGCGAGATTTCGGGCGGTGCCGAGCTGACCCTCGATCGCGACCGCGACAAGAACCCGGTCGTCGCCCTGCGCGAGATCGCCGAGACCACCGTCCGGCCCAAGGAACTGCAGGAATCGCTGACCCAGTCGCTGCAGCGCGTGCTGCCCGACGACGAGGACGAAGCGGACGAGATCGGTTCGCTCAGCCAGTCGGCCGAAGCCCTGCGGATCACCGCGGCGGCCCCGACCCGCTCGACCTCGATCGGTTCGGATTACGACGGCTAGGATCCGCCGCCGGGGACCGTTCCCGGCCGGATTCGCCTGCTGACCAAATCACGAAAGGCGCGGCCCCGCAGGGGTGCCGCGCCTTTTGCCGTTCAGGTGTTGGGATCGTTGTCGGTCGCGTCGTTGACCGCCTTCTTCGCGTCCTTGGCCGCCTGATCGGCCTTGGCCTCGGCCTTGTTTTCGGCCGAATCGATCGCGCTGGTGACGTCCGATGCGGCATCGGCGGCGGCGGTCGAGGCGTCGCTCGCGGCGGATTCGATCGTGTCGCCCGCGGCATCGGCGGCCTGATCGGCCTTGTCGGCGGTTTCCTGCGAACAGGCGGCGAGGCCGGCGCCCAGCGTGAGGGCGGCACCGGCGAGCAGAAGTTTCTTCATCGCAATCTCCCTTTCCCGTGCGGGATGGCTCAGCGGGCGCGCCGGCTCCGAAGCGGCGAAGCGCGCACCCGCCGATCAACGGTTAGGGAGGGCGATTTGTTTCCGCAAGCGCGCGCTGCCGCGCCGCTATCAGGCTCCCTGGGGGGCCGCACCGCCGGTGAAGCGCTTGCCCGCCTTGGGGATCGCCGAGCCGCGCACCGGGCGGACCGACGACGGGCCGCTCGGCTGTTCGGGGCGGTCGATCTTGCCCGTCTTGAGCAGCTCGTCGATCTCCTCGCCGGTCAGCGTCTCGAACTCGAGCAGCGCCTGGGCGAGCAGTTCGAGCTCGTCGCGATGCTCGGTCAGCAGCTGGGTCGCGCGCGCATGGGCATCGTCGACCAGCTTGCGGATCTCGGCATCGATCAGCTTGTTGGTCTCGGACGACATCATCGTGCGCTGCGAGCCGCCATAGCCGAGATAGCCTTCCTGCGTCTCTTCGTACTGCAGCGGGCCGAGCTTGTCGGACATGCCCCAGCGGGTGACCATGTTGCGCGCCAGCGAGGTCGCGCCCTGGATGTCGGACGAGGCGCCCGACGACACCTTGTCGTGCCCGAAGATCAGTTCCTCGGCCACGCGTCCGCCCATCCCGACCGAGAGATGCGCGTGCATCTGGTCGCGATGGAACGAATAGCTGTCGCGCTCGGGCAGGCGCACCACCATGCCCAGCGCGCGGCCGCGCGGGATGATCGTGGCCTTGTGGATCGGATCGGACGCCGGCTCGTAAACCGAGACGAGCGCGTGCCCGGCCTCGTGATAGGCGGTCATCTTCTTCTCGTCGTCGGTCATCACCATGCTGCGCCGCTCGGCACCCATCATGACCTTGTCCTTGGCGTCCTCGAATTCCTTCATCGCGACCAGGCGCTTGTTGCGCCGCGCAGCGAGCAGCGCCGCCTCGTTGACCAGATTGGCGAGATCGGCGCCGGAGAAGCCCGGCGTGCCGCGCGCGATCGTGCGCGCATTGACGTCGAGCGCCAGCGGCACCTTCTTCATGTGGACCGAGAGGATCTGCTCGCGCCCGTCGATATCGGGGATCGGCACCACCACCTGGCGGTCGAACCGGCCCGGGCGCAGCAGCGCCGGGTCGAGCACGTCGGGGCGGTTGGTCGCGGCGATGATGATGATGCCTTCGTTCGCCTCGAACCCGTCCATCTCGACCAGCAGCTGGTTCAGCGTCTGCTCGCGCTCGTCGTTCGAATTGCCGAGGCCGTGGCCGCGGTGGCGGCCGACCGCGTCGATTTCGTCGATGAACACGATGCAGGGCGCGTTCTTCTTGGCCTGTTCGAACATGTCGCGCACGCGGCTGGCGCCGACGCCGACGAACATCTCGACGAAATCCGAGCCCGAAATGGTGAAGAACGGCACGCCCGCCTCGCCCGCGATCGCGCGGGCGAGCAGGGTCTTGCCGGTGCCGGGCGAGCCGACCAGCAACGCGCCCTTGGGGATCTGGCCGCCGAGCTTGGAGAAGCGCTGCGGATCCTTGAGGAATTCGACGATCTCCTGCAATTCCTCGCGCGCCTCGTCGATGCCGGCGACGTCGTCGAAAGTGACGCGGCCCTGGCGCTCGGTCAGCAATTTGGCCTTGGACTTGCCGAAGCCCATCGCGCCCGATCCGCCGCCCTTCTGAACCTGGCGCAGCGCGAAATAGGCCACGCCGAGGATCAGGATGAAGGGCAGCGACTGGACCAGGATGTAGAACAGCAGGTTCGGCTCGTCCGGAGCGGTGCCGCTGTACTTGACCCCGTTGTCCTCCAGCAGCTTGGGCAGGGTCGTGTCGTTGGGGACCGGAATGGTGGTGAAGCTCTCGTTGTTCTTGAGCTTGCCGCTGATCTTGTCGGACGAGATCTGCACTTCGGCGACCCGGCCTTCGGTGACGCGGGTGCGGAAATCGGAATACTGGATCGCGCTGCCCGCGGGCGTGGTGTCCGCGTTGAACATCGAGACCACCAGCAGCAGGGCGACGAAAATTCCTCCCCAGACCAGCAGGCTCTTCATCCAGGGATTGCCGCCCTCCCGCTCGGGGTCGCGGTTCGGATCCTGATCGTTCATGCGTGCATTCGTCCTTTCAGCGGACAATGTAGGATAAGAGCGCTGAATGGCAAGCTAACGCAATGCCGATGCGGCGGGTGGTTAAAAACGCGTGTCGGCGGGATAGGCGCTGAAGAAATCGTTGTCCGCGGCGAAATTGGTGAAGCTCATCGAGATCGAGACGTCGAGCGCCTCGACGTGATGCCACCAGCCGATCGGCAGGAACAGCGCGTCGCCCGGGCCGATCGTGCATTCGAGTCGCGGCGGAAGCAGGGCGGGATCTTCCCCCTCCCAGTCCGAGGGTTCGCGCCCGCTGAAGCAGTGGACCGCGTTCTTCATCCGGCCGACCTCCCATGACGGGACCATCAGCACCTTCTTGCGCCCCATCACCTGCACCAGCAGGTTGTTGGTGAGATCGTGGTGGAACGGGGTCAGCGTGCCCTTGGGGCCGAACCAGAAGAACCCGTCCCGCACACCTTGCTGCGTCAGGATCGGCACCGGGCCGAGATCGTCCCACAACCGCGCCAGCGCCTGTTTGTTGGCGTTGTCGTTATAGGCGGTGACGTAGAAATTGTTCGAGGCCTCGACCCCGCGCACCGCGGAGATCAGCCGGTGCATCGGCGACATCCGGCGGTGGCGATCCTTGGCCAGCTCGTAGTCCGCGGCGCTGTCGCGCTCGCCCTGCAGTTCGACCACTGCATCGCCGACCGTCGCCTCGAGATAGTCGAGCGTCCATTTTTCCAGCGCCGGCCAGTGATCGACCAGCCCGGTCAGCACCACCGGGCGGTTGGCGGAATAGAATTCGGTGAAGAAGCAGGCTGGATCGATCCGCTCGATCCGCGGGATGGCGGGCCAGTCCGCGCGCACCGCGGCAAGCTGCCCGTGGAGTCGCAGCGTCCAGTCGCGCTTGGCGATCTGGCGCCGCAGCCGCGCGGCGGCCTGGAACAGCGGGTCCTTCTCCGCCCGGCCCATTTCGTAGTCCGCGGTCTTGGGCGAGGCGCCCGCCGCCAGCAGCCGCTCGCGCGGATCGGCCCCGTCGAGCAGCGCCTCGGCGATGATCGCGCGCTTGTCGCTCATGGAATCACCTTGGCCTTTCCCAGCGTATCCCTGTAAACACGTGTCATTGTAGAGGAGCCCCGCCCTGCGTCACAAGACGGGCCTTTCGCGATCGGGAGACGAACCATGAAGCGAGCCCTCTGTGCAGCAGCGATCCTGCTTTCGGCCCCCGCGGTGGCGCAATACGGCAGCACCTCCGAGCCGCATCCGCCGGCCCAGCCCAACCCCGGAAACTGGACCTTCGACCCCGCGCGGGCGCAGCGCAATTACGAGCGGGTTCTGAGCGGCCAGATCGCGCTCGCGCAGCTCAGCCCGCAGGAGTTCGCCGAGGTCAAGGCGCTCGACGACTACGCCCGCGAGAAGAAGCTCTACAAGCCCGACAAGCGCACGTCGCGCCAGCGCTGCCTCGACGAGGAGATCGCGAAGGCCGGGAGGGCGCCGAGCCGGCTCGAGCTGAAAAGCATCGATCTCAAGTGCGGGCAGATCTAGCCCCGAAACTATCGGTTCCGCGCAAAGCTTCGCTCGCCGTTGCGCACCACCTCGATCCGGCAGATCAGCCCGTCGCGCAGCGTATAATCCGCGATCACCGGCGCCACGATCGCGTCGCCCTTGCGGATCGGTCCGAACACGCTGTCGGGCTCGTCGCGCAGCACGTCGAAGCGGCTGGTCGCGACCGCGCGGATATGGTGGTCGGTGGCCTCGATGCTTTCGAACTCCACGCTCTCGCGCAGATAGGCGAAAATCGGCCGGTAGAAGTCGACGATCGCCTGCCGCCCTTCGAACGTGCCGAAGGCGTGCAGGCTGAACACCACATCGTCGGTGTAGAACTTCGGCCAGCGCTCGAAGTCCGCGTTGGAGAAGGCCGAGCCATAGCTGAGGAAGGCAGCGACCTGGCTCGGATGCGCACCCAGCCGCGGCAGCCTGGTCACGCCTTTTTCCGGCGGCCAGGTCATGCTCTTGAGCTCGAGAATGCGGCCCTGGTCGTCGAGCGTGTAGGTGACGAAGAACTTCACCGTGATCAGGTCGCCCGGGAACATGTGTCCGAAGGGGAAGTCCGGCCGTTCCCCGGTGGCGTGGAAATCCATGTCGACCTCGGCGAACAGGATTCCGTCTTCGGACAGCACGCGCTGCGGGCGCATCACTTCGCGCACGCCGTCATGCGCCCAGGCGAGGAACGCCTTGAGCCCCTCGTGCCCTTCGCGGACCCCATTGGCGCTGACCATCCGGCAATCGGGCGCGAAGAACCGCTCGACCAGCGCTTCGTCGTCGCCGGTGTTGAACAGCGCCTCGTAAGCTTGGTAGTCGAGTTCCATGCCGAGCCTTATGGCGTCGCCGCAGGGAGAAGATCAAGATGAGTGCCGCCCCCGAGTCGTCGCCGCTTTTCACGCCGTACCGCCTGAAGGGGCTCGCGCTGCCCAACCGCTTCGTGATGCCCGCGATGCAGCGCGGCATGTGCGCCGCCGGCAGCCCCAAGCCCGAGCTCGCCGCCTATTACCGCCGCCGCGCCGAAGGCGGGGTCAAGCTGATCGTCGGCGAAAGCGCGGCGATCGAC
Source organism: Novosphingobium sp. (assembly GCA_017744735.1). Lineage (GTDB taxonomy): Bacteria > Pseudomonadota > Alphaproteobacteria > Sphingomonadales > Sphingomonadaceae > Andeanibacterium. Next base: position 110,515 of record JAGIAR010000009.1, read on the forward strand.
CATGAGACCGCGACCCGCCAGCCGACCTCCGCCTGGATCACCCACGCCACCCGCGACGCCTGGGCGCACTGCGTGGACGAGGTCGGCAAGGCCGGCGGGCACATGCTGATCCAGCTGTGGCACGAAGGCGCGGTGCGCAAGGACGACGGGCTTTCGATCAGCCCCTCGGGCTACGTCCAGCCGGGCAAGGCCAACGGCCGGGCGGCGACGCTCGACGAGATCGCCGAACTGATCGAAGCCTACACCCGCTCGGCCCTGATCGCGCAGGACGCCGGCGCCGCCGGGGTCGAGGTGCACGCCGCTCACGGCTATTTCCTCGACCAGTTCCTGTGGGCCGGGATCAACCATCGCGACGACGGCTACGGCGGCGCAGACATCGCCCAGCGCGCGCGCTTCCCGGCCGAGATCGTCGCCTCGATCCGCGCGGCCTGCGGGCCGGACTTCGTGATCTCGCTACGCTTCTCGCAATGGAAGGAAGTCGACTACGCGGCTCGGGTGGCCGGCACGCCCGACGAGCTGGCGGTGTTCGCGGGGATGATGAAACAGGCCGGCGTCGATGTGCTCCACGCGTCCACCCGCCGCTTCTGGGAACCCGAATGGGACGGCGACCGCCGCAATCTCGCCGGCTGGACCAGGGCGCTGGGCGGACTGCCGGTGATCACCGTGGGCAGCGTCGGGCTCGACACCGACGTGATGACCACCTTCATCGAGGGGCGCGATGCCAAGCCGCGGGTGGCCGAAGCGGTCGAGGACCTCGAGGCGCGGATCGCCGCGCACGAGTTCGACCTCGTCGCGGTCGGCCGTGCGCTGATCGGCGATCCCGATTTCGTGAAGAAACTCGAAGCGCGCGACTATGGTGCGATCCGTTTGTTCACCCGGGCCGACCTCGGCGCGCTGGAGTGGGACACCGATGTGATCCACGAGGCGCACGCCTGAGCGGCGCTCAGCCCGGCCGGTCGAGCAGCGCGTCGGCGCGCTTTTCCGGGCGGATGTAGACCGAGGACACCGCTGGCGAGATCGCCTTCAGATCGCATTCCATCTCCTCGATCAGCCGTTCCGCCTCGCCCAGCGGCAGCGCGTCGTCGAAATCCGCGCTGATCGCGACGAAGATCGAATCGGGCGCGGTGTGGATCGTGCGGACATGGTTGACCGAGGTGATCTCGGGCCGCCGTTCGATCGCCGCGCGCAACCGTTCGATCAGTTGCGGGTCGGCCGCCTCGCCGATGATCAGCCCCTTGGCCTCGCGCGCCAGGAACAGCGCCACGGCCGCCAGCACCGCACCGATCGCGATCGAGGCGATCCCGTCGAGCTCGGGCCGGCCGAAGTGGTGGCTGGCCCACACACCGATCGCCGCGACCGCCAGGCCGAACAGCGCCGCGCTGTCCTCGAACAGCACGATGAAGCCGGCGGGGTCCTTCGAATCCCTGACCGCCTGCCACCAGCCGGCATCGCCCCGCCCGGCGTTGAATTCGCGCACTGCGAGGGTCCAGGACGCGCCTTCGAGGAGGAAGGCGATCGCGAGCACGGCATAGTTCACCAGCGGATTGCGCAGCGGCTCGGGCGCACGGATGTGCAGGATGCCCTCGTAGATCGACACGCCCGCGCCGATCGCGAAGATCAGGATCGCGACCACGAAGGTCCAGAAATAGAGTTCGCGGCCATAGCCGAACGGATGGCGCGCGTCGGGCCGCTGCCTGGCTCGCGCCTGGCCGTAGAGCAGCAGCAGCTGGTTGCCGCTGTCGACCAGCGAGTGCACGCCCTCGGTGAGCATCGACGAGGAGCCGGTGATCGCGGCCGCGACGAACTTGGCGACCGCGATCCCGACATTTGCCGCCAGCGCGCCGTAGAGCACGAGGTTCTCTTTGAGATGCCCGCGGCGGGATCGTTCGGTCATGGCTCCTTCGCGGCTCACCCCAAGGCAACCTCCGGCACGGGCGAGCGTTCCGCCAGAGCGACCTTGCGGCCTGCCGGGTCTTGCGGCATTGGCCGAAGCAGCATTCGACTCCAATTCAGGGTTTTCCGACACATATGACGGCTCAGGCTTCGCTCGACGGCAAACTGGTGGTCCTCATCGGCGGCAGCGGCTTCTTCGGCACGCATATCGCCCAGGCCCTGCTGGCCCGCGGAGCGCGCCTGAGGGTGGCAAGCCGGCACCCCGAGCGTGCCTTCCGCCTGCGCCCGCTGGCCGGGCTGGGCCAGATCCAGTTCGTCCCCTGCGACGTGACCAAGCCCGCCACGGTCGCCGCCGCGATGCAGGGGGCCGACGCCGCGGTCTATCTGGTCGGCGCGTTCAAGGGCAATCTCCAGGCGCTGCAGGCCGACGGCGCGGGCACCGCCGCCAAGGCCGCAGCCGCCGCGGGGGCGAAGGCCTTCGCCTATGTCTCGGCGATCGGCGCGGATGCCGATTCCGAGATCGCCTATGCCCGCAGCAAGGGCGATGGCGAGCGCCAGGTGCTCTCCGCCTTCCCGACCGCGACGGTGCTGCGTCCCTCGACCCTGTTCGGCGAGGACGACAAGTTCATCAACCTCTTCGCCGGGCTGATCGCCTCGTTCCCCGCGATCCCGGTGTTCGGCGCCCGGGCAAAGCTCCAGCCGCTGTGGGTCGACGATGCCGCCGAAGCGGTCGCGGGCGCGCTGGCCGATCCGGCGCAGCATGGCGGCAAGACCTACGAGATCGCCGGGCCCGAGCCGATCACGATGGGCGCGCTCAACCGGATGATCGCGGCCGGCCAGCAGCGCAGCCCGCTGTTCATCGAGCTGCCGGATGCCGCGAGCGCGCTGTTCGCCGCGCTGCCGCTGACCCCGATGAACTCCGACCAGTGGCAGCTGCTCAAGGGCGGCAGCACCCCTTCGGGCAAGTATCCCGGCCTCACGGCGCTGGGCATCGCACCCAAACCGCTCGAGCTGTTCCTCGACAAGTGGATGGTGCGCTTCCGCAAGCATGGGCGGTTCGGCCCCGCAGCCAGCGCGGCGCGCTAGGCCGCGGGCTGCGCCTCGAGCCGCGGCGGCTCGACCGGCTCGACCAGCAGCACCGCCCCGTCGCTGCCGGTGATGCGGACATGCGCGCCCGGAGCGGCGTCGGCGCCCTTGGCGAGCCATTCGCTGTCGCCATATTTGACCCGGCCCGAACCGTTGCCGATCGCCTGCGTCACCACCGCGACTTCGCCCACCAGCCGCGCGGTGCGGTGGTTCATGTTCGGATCGGCCTCCTCGATCGGATTGGCCTGGAGATAGCGCCGGCCGAGGAACACCGCGACCACCGCCAGCACCGCGAACATCACGATCTGCACCGGCAGGCCGATCGGCAGGACCATCGCGGTCAGCCCGGTGACGAGCGCCGCGCCGGCCAGCCAGATCAGGAACACGCCGGGGATCGCCATTTCGGCGGCGGCGAGGAACAGCCCGATCGCGAGCCAGGCCCAGTGCGGCTCGATATCGTTGAGCCAGGCCGTCACTGGCCGCCTCCCGCCGGCGGCACGCTGCGGCCGCGGGCCGGCGGGGCCGGAGCTTTCGGCGCGGCGGGCGGCGGATTGCCGACCGCATCCCGGACCAGTTCGCCGATCCCGCCGAGCGTCCCGATCAGCTGGGTCGCCTCGACCGGGAACAGGATCGTCTTCGCATTGGGCGAAGTCGCGAAGGCCGCGACCGCCTCGGTGTATTTCTGCGCGACGAAGTAGTTGAGCGCCTGGGTGCCCGAGGTCGCGATCGCTTCGGACACGACCTGGGTCGCGCGGGCTTCGGCCTCGGCCGCGCGCTCGCGGGCTTCGGCGTCGCGGAAGGCGGATTCGCGACGGCCCTCGGCCGCGAGGATCTGCGACTGCTTGAGGCCCTCGGCGCGCAGGATGTCGGATGCGCGGGTGCCTTCGGCCTCGAGAATCTCGGCGCGCTTGAGCCGTTCGGCCTTCATCTGCCGCGCCATCGCTTCGCTGATGTCGATCGGCGGGCGGATGTCCTTGATCTCGACCCGGGTGATCTTCACCCCCCAGGGCGCGGTCGCATGGTCGACCACCACCAGCAGCTTCGCATTGATCTCGTCGCGCTTGGACAAGGTCTCGTCGAGGTCCATCGAGCCCATCACCGTGCGCAGGTTGGTGGTCGTGAGCTGCATGATCGCGAGATAGAGGCTGTGCACCTCATAGGCGGCCTTGCCCGCGTCGAGCACCTGGAAGAACACCACCGCATCGACCCCGACCATCGCGTTGTCGCGGGTGATGATCTCCTGCCCCGGCACGTCGAGCACCTGCTCCATCATATTGACCTTCTGGCCGACGCGATCGACGAAGGGGATGATCAGGTGCAGGCCCGGCTCGGCCGCGAGGGTGAACTTGCCCAGCCGCTCGATCGTGTAAACGTAGCCCTGCCGAACCACGCGCACGCCCATCATCAGGAAAATGAATGCCACAACCAGCAGCGCGATCGCGAAAGCGCCCATCGAACCGACCCTCCTCTAGATAGCCGGCATGTTAGCGTTGGAGAGACGCCGGGCAAGCAAAACCGGACGTCCGCCGGCCCCGGAAAAACCAGCATTCGAACGGTATCTCGGCGAAGGGGAGGCCGGATCGTCCGGGCACGATCGCGCATGCCCGCCCGCTGTTACACTCCGGCGATTGCCCGGCGCTGGGCAAAGTGCTTAGTGTGCTCAGCAAAGGCACCGCGAAACCGCGGGCCGGATCATAACGGGAGAGACTTGCATGAGACGGATGATCGCCCTGGCCCTGGGAAGCGCACTGGCCATGTCCGCAGCGGCGGGCTGGGCACAGACCGACGGCCCCGCCCCGGCCGCACCTGCGGCGCCAGCCCCCGCAACCCCGGCGCCGAGCCCGTTCCTCGCCGTGCCGCTGGGCGACGGCCCGTGGGACTACACGACCGAGAAGAACAAGATCCACGTCGAGGTGGTGACCAAGGGGCTCGACCACCCCTGGGGAATGGCGTTCCTTCCCAACGGCGACATGCTGGTGACCGAACGCCCCGGCCGCCTGCGGATCGTGAGCAAGGCGGGCGTGCTCGACCCGACCCCGATCGCCGGCCTGCCCGCGATCGCCGCCGCCGGCATCGGCGGGCTGATGGACGTCGAGCTGCACCCGAACTTCGCCAAGAACCGGCTGATTTACCTGACCTATTCCAAGCCGAGCGCGGATGACCCCAAGAACACCACGCTGGCGGTACTGCGCGCCAAGTGGGACGGCAGCCACCAGCTCAGCGAAGTGAAGGACATCTTCGTCGCCGACGCCTGGTTCGGCAAGGAACCGCTGCCCCAGCGCTGCTGCGGCCAGGGGCCGGCGAGCGGATCCTTCGGCGGGCGCATGGCCTTCGACAGCGAAGGCTATCTGTTCGTCACCAGCGGCGACCGCAACTACGGCGAGATGGTGCAGAAGACCGACAACGATTTCGGCAAGATCCTGCGCCTGAAGGACGACGGCAGCATTCCCGACGACAATCCCTTCGTCGGCGACAAGGACTACAAACCGGAAATCTGGACGCTCGGCCACCGCAACCCGACCGGGCTGACGATCGATCCCGAATACGGCGAGATGTGGGAGACCGAGTTCGGCCCGCACGGCGGCGACGAGGTCAACCGCATCCAGCGCGGAGCGAATTACGGCTGGATCGACGTGACCCAGGGCGAGCATTACGACAAGACCCCGGCCAAGGGGGTCAAGGGCGTCCAGGGAATGACCGACCCGCTGATCGTGTGGCTGCCCAACCCCAACTCGGCCAATCCGGGCGGCCTGACCTTCTATCACGGCAAGCGCTTCCCCGGGTGGGACGGCAGCCTGTTCATCGCGATGATGACCAAGTCGCTGGTCCGCGCCGGCATGGGTGCAAGCGGCGATCCGGACGGACATCAGGAAAAGCTGCTCGAAGACCTGAAACAACGCCTGCGCGATGTGCGCCAGGGCCCCGACGGCAATCTCTACATTCTGACAGACGAGAAGGAAGGCGCGATGCTGCGGGTCAGTCCGGGCCGGTAGCGAGGCGTCATTCCAGAGGCAGGCCAAGGCAGGATCGAAGGAGAAGGCGATGCTCAACCAGGCGGACAACGATCTGCTGACCCGGGTCGGCCCCGGCACCCCGATGGGCGACATGCTGCGCGAATACTGGGTGCCCGCCTGCCGTTCGGCGACGCTCGAGGCCGACGGGGCGCCCGCCCGCATCCGCCTGTTCGGCGAGAACTTCGTCGCCTTCCGCGTAACCGACGGGCGGGTCGGCTTCATGCAGGAAGGCTGTCCGCATCGCTGCGCCTCGCTGGCGCTGGCGCGCAACGAGGAAGGCGGCCTGCGCTGCATCTTCCACGGGTGGAAATTCGACGTCGAGGGCAAGTGCGTCGACGCGCCGACCGAGCCGGGCGGCCAGCGCGCGAAATTCGCCGAGAGCGTGCCGGTGCGCAGCCACCCGACCCACGAGGCCGGCGGGCTGGTGTGGGTTTACATGGGCAAGCGAGCGACCCCGCCGCGGTTCCCCGAATACGAATTCACCGCCCTGCCGTCGGAGAACATCCAGCCGACCCGCGGGATCATCCGCACCAACTGGCTGCAGGGGCTCGAGGCGCTGCTCGATTCCGCCCATGTCGGCTTCCTCCACTCGGCCAACCTCAGCAGCGCGCTCGGCAAGGCGCTGTTCAAGGAGGAATCGGACTACATGCTCAACGACGGGGCGCCGGTGTTCGAATTCGTCGAGCAGCCCTATGGCTTCCGCGAGGGCGCGATCCGGCAGGAAGGGCCTGACCGCAGCTATGCGCGGGTACGCGAGGTCTCGCTGCCGTTCTTCAGCTTCATTCCGTCGGCGCCGACCGGATCGCGGATCGTGTGCTGTTCGATCCCGATCGACGATTGCACCACCGCACAGTGGTATATCGCCTATGACACCGACGGCCCGCTCGAACGCAACATCCTGACCGACTTCGGCGCGACCTCGGGCGATCCCGACCATTTCAACGCCGACATGGGCGGCCCGGAAAACCTCTGGCACCAGGATCGCCAGGCGATGAAGGACGGGCACTGGAGCGGGATTATCGGGCGCGGCAACGCCTATGAGGATTTCGCGGTGCAGGAGAGCATGGGCCCGATCGTCGACCGGACCCAGGAATATCTCGGCACCTGCGACCGCGTGATCTACCGCGCGCGGATGCTGCTGCTCGACGCGGTCAAGCGCTTCCGCGACACCGGCGAGCTGTCGTTCGCCGGCGACGAGATCGACTTCGGGGCGATCCGCGCGGTGAGTTTCCCGTTCAAGAAGGACGAGGACTGGCGCGATTTCGACGCGCACGAGCTGGCGGCGATCGCGGCTGAGTGACTTCCTCCCCTCCCCGGCGGGGAGGGGATCGAGGGGAGGGGGAACCGCCTCCCGGAAAGGCCGAGCACCCCCACCCTACCCTCCCCCTGCGAGGGGGAGGAAAATCAGGAAGCCGGAGGCGGCACCGCGTCGCCGACCAGATCGGCCCAGTAGAGCGCGTTCGGATTGTCGACCAGCAGCTTCCGCTGCAGCTCCGCCGTCGGCGCGATGCGGGGGATCATGTCGACGATGTGGCCGTCGTCGGGGATCTTGTCCTGCATGTTCGGATGCGGCCAGTCGGTGCCCCAGATGCAGCGGTCGGGATAATCGGCGACCAGCGGCGCGACCGCAGCCGCGAAGGCATTCCACGGGTCTCCCGAAGGATCGAGCCGGTCCGGGCAGGTCGGCTTGAAGTGGATGTCGGGACGCGAATCGAGCAGGCGGCGGAAGGCCTTCATGTCGGCGCCGTCGGGGCCCTGGGTCACATCGGGCCGGCCCATGTGGTCGATCACCAGGGGCACCGGGATCGCATCCATAAAGCCGCGCAGTTCCTCGAGGATGTCGGCCTCGAAATAGATCACCACGTGCCAGCCTTCGGGCAGGCGCCTGGCGACTTCGAGGAACTTGTCCTTCGGCGCATCGTCGACCAGCCGCTTGAGGAAGTTGAAGCGGATGCCGCGCATCCCGCCGTCGTGCAGGCGGTAGAGATCGTCCTCGGGGATCGCCGGGTCGACCACCGCCACGCCGCGCGCCTTGCCCTGCGAGGCGGCGATCGCGTGGAGCGTGGCCGAATTGTCGGTGCCGTGGCAGCTCGCCTGGACGATCACGTTCTTGGCGAAGCCCAGCCTGTCGCGCAGCGCGAACAGCATTTCCGGGCCGGCGTCTTCGGGCAGGTATTTCGCCTTGGCGCTGAACGGGAAGCGCGCCATCGGGCCGAACACGTGACAATGCGCATCGACCGCGCCTGCAGGCGGGACGAAGCGCGGCTTCGAGGGATGCGAGTGCCAGCTGACGATGCGCTTGTCGGTTTCGGCGGTCACGCGAATACAACTCCATCCATAAGCTTGCGGGCGGTGCGCAGCAGCGCCGCGCTGACCACGTTGCCCGCGTCATCGACCTCGAGCACACAACTCATCTCGCCGGTCGGGTGTTCCACGCTCAGCGTCTTGCGGCTGCCCGCGGGGATCGCCGCAACCTCGGCCGCGGGCGAGCCTTCGATCAGGCAGGCGGTGGCGACGCTGACCGCGCCGAGCACGCCGATCGTCGCATGCGCGCGGTGCGGGATGAAGCTGCGCACGCAGACCGCGCCGCCATCCTTGGGCGGGGCGACCAGCATCATCTTGGGGACCGATTTCTCGGTCACGTCGCCGAGATTCATCAGCGGCCCGGCGGTAAGGCGGATCGCCTCGATCTTGGCGCGCAGGGCGGCGAAAGCCTCGCTCTCGAGCTCCTCGCGGGTCTCGTAACCGGTCGCGCCGACGTCTTCCGCCTTGAACACGATGCAGGGCATCCCGTTGTCGATCAGCGTGCAGCGCACGCCTTCGATTTCGTCGACCACGTTGCCGCTGGGGAGCAGCGCGCCGCAGGACGAACCGGCAGTGTCGCGGAATTCGAGCGGCACCGGCGCATGGGTGCCCGGCACCCCGTCGATCCGCGCGTCGCCCTTGTAGGTGGGAACACCGCCAGGCGTCTGGATCGTCGCGACCGCGACCTGGCCGGTGTTCTCCATGAAGATCGCGACGCTGGTTTCATCGCCGGTGGCCGCCACCAGCCCGCGCTCGATCGCGAAGGGGCCAATCCCGGCGAGGATGTTGCCGCAGTTCTGCGCATCGGTGACGATCGCCTGATCGACGAACACCTGCAGGAACAAATAGTCGACGTCGATCCCGTCACGCGCGGATTTCTTCACCACCGCGACCTTGCTGGTCAGCGGGTCGGCCCCGCCCATCCCGTCGATCTGGCGCGGATCGGGGCTGCCCATCACGCCGAGCAGGAAGGCGTCGCGCTCGGCGATGTCCGAAGGAAGGTCCGATGCGAGGAAGTAGCCGCCTTTCGACGTCCCCCCGCGCATCCACATCACCGGAGCAGAGGTCTGGGTCATCCGATCAGATCCACTTCAGCCCCATGTCGATCAGCTTCTGGCGGAAGCCGTACATGTCGAGGCCGAGCTCGCCCGAGGCGAGGCGCTGGCGCTTGTCGCCCTCGTTGGCTTCGCGGGCCTGGGCCTTCTTGAGCACCTCCTCGGCATCGGCGCGGCGGACCACGCAGACCCCGTCGTCATCGGCCACGATCACGTCGCCCGGCTCCATATAGGCTCCGGCGCAGACCACCGGCACATTGACGCTGCCGAGCGAGGCTTTGATCGTCCCTTGCGCGAACACGCGCTTCGACCACACCGGGAAGTTCATCTCGGTCAGGTCGCGCACGTCGCGGATGCCGGCGTCGATGATCAGGCCCTTGCAGCCGCGCGCCTGCGCCGAGGTCGCGAGGAGATCGCCGAAATAGCCGTCTTCGCACGGCGAAGTCGGCGCGATCACGAGGATGTCGCCGTCCTGGCACTGCTCGATCGCGGCGTGGACCATGTAGTTGTCGCCCGGCGGCACGCTGATCGTCACCGCGCTCGCGCCGACGCGCATGCCCGAATAGATCGGGCGCATGTAGCTGGCGAGCAGGCCGGTGCGGCCCTGCGCCTCGTGCACCGTCGCGACTCCGCAGGCGCCAAGCCCCTCGACCACCTCGCGCGGCGCGCGCTGGATATTCTGGACGACGACTCCGTGCATTTCGTGCTCTCCCGGACTAAATGGTGTCGGGCGCTTGCATCCGCTAGAGGCTCCGCGTCAAGCCGCAACAGGCCGCGGCCCGGGCTCCTCGCAAACTTGTAAGCAACACTTACATTCTGTAGGCCGCCCGGAGAGAGGATTTCGTACCCGAATCATGAGCGCACCGCTGCCTCATCTCGCCTTGATCGGCTTCGGCGAAGCCGGGTCCACCTTCGCCCGCGCGGGCGGATGGGGCGATGCCGCGCGCGGCTGGGACGTCCTGCCCGGGCGCCGCGCCGCGATGGCGGAGTGCGGCATAACCGCCGCCGCGAGCGCGGAGGAGGCGCTGGCCGGGGCGTCGCTCGCGCTCGCGCTGGTGACCGCCGACACCGCGCTCGACGCCGCGCGGGACTATGCCCGGTTCCTGCGCCCGGGGGCGATCTGGTGCGACATGAACTCGGTCGCGCCCGAGACCAAGCGCGGCGCCGCGAAGGCGATCGGGGAGGCCGGCGGACGCTATGTCGACGTCGCGGTGATGGCCCCGGTCGATCCGGCCGCGCTGTCCGTGCCGCTGCTGCTGGCCGGGCCCGCCGCCGGCGAGGCGATGGACCTGCTCAACGCGCTCGGCTTCGCGAAGACGCGCATCGTCGGCGACGAGATCGGCCGCGCGAGCGCGATCAAGATGATCCGCTCGGTGATGGTCAAGGGGATCGAGGCGCTGAGCTGGGAATGCGCCGAGGCCGCGCGGGCGGCGGGCGTGCTCGACGAAGTGACCGCCTCGCTCGATGCGAGCGAGAAGCAGTCCCCCTGGGCCGAGCGTTTCGCCTACAACCGCGAGCGGATGGAGCACCACGGCGCACGGCGCGCGGCCGAGATGGAAGAATCCGCCAAGACCCTGCTGGACCTCGGCGTCGAGCCGGTTATGACGCGCGGCACGGTGATCCGGCAGCGCGACGCTGCAGCGAAGAACAAAGCCAAGAGGAACGAAGCCGCATGAGCATGGTGATCGACTGCCACGGACATTACACGGTGCTCCCCAAGGGGCATGACGCGTGGCGCGAGGAGCAGGTCGCGGCGTTCAAGGCCGGCACCCCCTGCCCGCCCTATCCCGAGATCACCGACGCCGAGATTCGCGAGACGATCGAAGCCAACCAGCTGCGCCTGATCAAGGAGCGCGGCGCGGACCTGACGATCTTCAGCCCGCGCGCCTCGGCCATGGCCCCCCATGTCGGCGACGAGGCGGTCGCCAAGGAATGGGCGCGGCGCTGCAACGACCTCATCGCGCGCGTGGTCGACCTGTTCCCCGAAACCTTCGTCGGCGTCTGCATGCTGCCGCAGAGCCCGAAGGCCGACATGAGCGCCTCGATCGCGGAGCTCGAGCGCTGCGTGAACGAGCTCGGCTTCATCGGCTGCAACCTGAACCCCGATCCGAGCGGCGGTCATTTCAGCCATCCGCCGCTGACCGACCGCTACTGGTATCCGTTCTACGAGAAGATGGTCGAGCTCGACGTGCCGGCGATGATCCACGTCTCGGGGAGCTGCAACCCCTCGATGCATGCGACCGGCGGCTATTACATCGCGGCCGACACGCTGGCCTTCATGCAATTGCTGCAGGGCGATCTGTTCGCCGACTTCCCGACCCTGCGCTTCATCATTCCGCACGGCGGCGGCGCGGTGCCCTATCACTGGGGGCGCTATCGCGGCCTGGCCGACATGCTCAAGCAGCCGAGCCTCGACACCCATCTGATGAACAACGTGTTCTTCGACACCTGCGTCTATCACCAGCCAGGCATCGACCTGCTGGCCGACGTGATCGCGAACAAGAACATCCTGTTCGGCAGCGAGATGGTCGGCGCGGTGCGCGGGATCGATCCGACCACCGGTTTCTACTTCGACGACACCAAGCGCTATGTCGATGCGCTGGACATCTCGGACGCCGAACGCGCCGCGATCTTCGCCGGCAACGCCCGCAAGGTCTTCCCGCGGCTCGACGCGAAATTGAAAGAACGCGGCCTTTGAGCACCGAAACCGCCTCCATCTCGATCGGCTTCGCCCCGTGCGAGAAGCCGGCGCGCTATCTCCAGCAGCTGGTGAGCCACTGGAGCCACAAGATGGCCGCGACCTGGAACGATCCGGTGGCTGCATTCCCCTTTTCCGATCTCACCACCGCGGTGATGCAAGCCCTGCCCAATGGCATTGGTATTACCCTGACCACTGCCGACCATGACGAGAACGTCCGCATGCGCGGCGTGCTTGAAAAACATCTCGACCGCTTCGCGTTTCGCGAGGCGCCGCTGACCTACGAATGGAAAGAGCAATGACCGACAAGAAAGAGCGGATCGACATCCACTCCTACCTCGCCGCCTTCGACGACATCCCGGGAACCCGGGTGTTCACCGCCAAGCGCGCGCGCCAGGGCTATCACCTGAACCAGTTCGCGATGAGCCTGATGAAGGAAGAGAACCGCAAACGCTTCCTCGCCGACGAGAAGGCCTATCTCGACGAATGGGACATGAGCGAAGCCGCGAAGCAGGCCGTGCTCGCGCGCGATTACAACGCGATGATCGACGAGGGCGGCAACGTCTATTTCCTGTCGAAGCTGTTTTCGACCGACGGCAAGAGCTTCCAGTTCGCCGCCGGCTCGATGACCGGCATGACCCAGGAAGAATATGCGCAGATGATGATCGAGGGCGGCCGTTCGCCCGAAGGCGTCCGTTCGATCAAGGGAGGTTTCTGAGATGGCCCGCGTAACCACCGGCATCACGTCCAGCCACATTCCGGCGCTCGGCGCCGCGATGCAGACCGGTACCTCCGGCAACGATTACTGGGGCCCCGTGTTCAACGGCTACCAGCCGATCAAGGATTGGCTTCAGCAGCCCGGCAACATGCCAGACGTCGTCGTGCTGGTCTATAACGACCACGCCAGCGCGTTCGACATGAACATCATTCCGACCTTCGCGATCGGCTGCGCCGAGAAGTTCAAGCCGGCCGACGAGGGCTGGGGCCCGCGCCCGGTGCCCGACGTGATCGGCCATCCCGATCTTGCCTGGCACATCGCCCAGAGCCTGATCCTCGACGATTTCGACATGACCATCATGAACGACATGGACGTCGATCACGGCTGCACCGTGCCGCTGAGCATGATGTTCGGCGAAGTCGACAAATGGCCGTGCAAGGTCATTCCCTTCCCGGTCAACGTGGTGACCTATCCGCCGCCGTCGGGCCGCCGCTGCTTCAACCTCGGCGACAGCATCAAGGCCGCGGTCGAGAGCTTCCCCGAAGACCTCAACGTCCACGTCTGGGGCACCGGCGGGATGAGCCACCAGTTGCAGGGTCCGCGCGCGGGCCTGATCAACAAGGAATTCGACCTCAACTTCATCGACAAGATCATCTCGGACCCCGAGGTGCTCAGCAAGATGCCGCATATCGAATACCTGCGCGAAGCGGGCTCGGAAGGCATCGAGCTGGTGATGTGGCTGATCATGCGCGGCGCGCTGGGCGAGAAGGTCAAGGACCTCTACACCTTCTACCACATCCCCGCCTCGAACACCGCGCTGGGCGCGCTGCTGCTGCAGCCGGAAGAGACTGCCGGCGAAGCGCTCGATCCGCGCCGGGTGATGAGCGGGCATAGTTTGACGGCGTAACTTCGATCTCCCCTCCCGCTTGCGGGAGGGGTCGGGGGAGGGCTTGTAGGGTCAGCCCTCCGCCGGAAACGATAGACCCTCCCCTAGCCCCTCCCGCGCGCGGGAGGGGAACCTGGAGAACAAATCCATGCGTATCGCACTCGCCGGGGCCGGCGCCTTCGGGGAAAAGCATCTCGACGGCCTCAAGAACATCGACGGGGTCGAAATCGTCTCGATCATCTCGCGCCGCGCCGAACAGGCCGCCGAAGTCGCCGCCAAGTACGGCGCGAAGCATTCGGGCACCGAGCTTTCGGAAGCGCTCGAGCGCGACGACGTCGACGCGGTGATCCTGTGCACCCCGACCCAGATGCACGCCGAACAGGCAATCGCCTGCATGGAAGCCGGCAAGCACGTCCAGGTCGAAATCCCGCTGTCGGACAGCTGGGGCGATGCCGAGGCGGTGCTCAAGAAGCAGCAGGAGACCGGCCTCGTCTGCATGGTCGGCCACACCCGCCGCTTCAATCCCTCGCACCAGTTCGTGCATAACCGGATCGTCGCGGGCGAGCTGAACATCCAGCAGATGGACGTGCAGACCTATTTCTTCCGCCGCAAGAACATGAACGCGAAGGGCGAAGCCCGTTCGTGGACCGATCACCTGCTGTGGCACCACGCCGCGCATACGATCGACCTGTTCGCCTACCAGGCCGGAAAGATCGTCACCGCCAATGCGATCCAGGGACCCAAGCATCCCGAACTCGGCATCGCGATGGACATGTCGATCCAGCTCAAGAGCGAAAGCGGCGCGATCTGCACCCTGTCGCTGTCGTTCAACAACGACGGCCCGCTCGGCACCTTCTTCCGCTACATCGGCGACAGCGCGACCTATATCGCGCGCTACGACGATCTCGTCACCGGCAAGGAAGAGCCGATCGACCTGACCGGCGTGACCGTTTCGAACAACGGGATCGAGCTGCAGGACCGCGAATTCATCGCCGCGATCCGCGAGGGCCGCGAGCCCAACAGCTCGGTCGCGCAGGTGCTCGATTGCTACCGCGTGATCGGCGAACTGGCCGCGAGCCTCGAGGCGCAGGACGGCTGGTCCTGAGCTTCGAGCCATTCGTCACATATCCGCAGCTATCGAGGGCGCTCCTGATTGTCAGGGGCGCCCTTTTCCGTTTAGTCGTTACACAAGCCGATAAGAATAGCCGGCCAGATAAAAGAAAAACCGGGGCCGCTGCCGGGACTTCACCGGCATATCGGGGATGACGACATGGCGGAACTCGAAAGAGTGCTCGGTGCGATGAACCAGATCAACGACCGCATGCTGATCGCAGTCAGGATGGTGGGCGAGGAACGCAATCGCCAGATTCTCACCCTGCGGCACGATTTCGCCACCGAGACCGGCAATCTGATCGGCCTGCTGCCGGGCGAGAAACGGCTGGCCGCGCGGCCGCAGGTGTTTACCGAATTCCAGGATCGGCTTGCGGTGATCCGACGGATGCTTGCCAGCCACCAGTCCAAATGGACGATCGACGACATCAACCGGCGGCGGAGCGAATATCTCGATTCGACCAGGGCGGTGCACGGCAGCATCGCCGAATATCTTTCGTGGGCGCGCAAGGCGTTGCGGGTGCACTAGGGGCGCATTGACCTCTTCCGGGGTTTGCCTAAACAGCGCGCGAACCCCACAAAGCGAGTCCCCGATGAAGCGCCTGCTTGCCAATCGCCCCGTCCATCCCGTCGGCCTCGGCTGCATGAACCTGTCCTGGGCCTATGGGACGCCGCCCTCGCGCGAGGACGGCATCAAGCTGCTCCAGCGCGCGCTCGACCTCGGTTATGATCATTTCGACACCGCCAGCATCTATGGCGAGGGCCACAACGAGGAACTCATTGCCGAAGCGCTCAAGGGCCGGCGCCAGCAGTTCTTCCTCGCGTCCAAATGCGGGATCGTGGTCGACGGGCCGAAACGCGGCGTCGATTGCAGCCCCGCCTCGATCGGGCGCGTGCTCGACGGCAGCCTGCAGCGGCTGGGGACCGACCATATCGACCTCTATTACATGCACCGCTTCGATCCCAAGGTGCCGATCGCGGATTCGGTCGGCGCGCTCAAGGATGCGATCGATGCCGGCAAGATCGGCGCCTACGGGGTGTCCGAATGGAGCGCCGCCCATATCCGCGAAGCCCATGCGATCCACCCGGTGGCCGCGGTGCAGACCGAATATTCGCTATGGACCCGCAACGTCGAGCTCGGCGTGCTCGAGACCACCCGCGAGCTCGGCATTGCCTTCGTCGCCTTCTCCTCCACCGGGCGCGGCGCGCTCGGCGGCGAGATCCGCGATCCCTCGACGCTCGAGGAAAGCGACCTGCGGACCAAGATGCCGCGCTTCAATGCCGAGAACTGGCCGCACAATCTTGCGCTGGTGGAACGGTTCGTCGCGCTGGCCGAAAGCGCGGGCGTCACTCCCGGCCAGCTTGCGCAGGCCTGGGTCCTGAGCCGCGGTGACCACGTCCACGTGATCCCCGGCACCACCAGCCTCAGGCACCTGGAAGACAATTACAACGCGGCCGATCTCGGCATCGCGCAGGATGTGCTCGACAAGGCCGACGCCTTGATCAATCATTCGACCGTGGCCGGCCATCGCTATCACGATGCGATCAAGCCGACGATCGACACCGAAGAGTTCGCTTAAGAACCAGGTCAGAGGAGAGAGAACCCATGCCGGCGGGAAACGTGCGCGCAGAGATCGGCTATACCGAGGACACCGGCCGCAAGCCGTATTTCTACGCCAATGCGCATGAGAAGGATTATGTCCCGCTCAAGCCGGCCGAAATGGACATCGCCGACGCGCGCGGGATCGACACCTCGCTCGATCGCGAGGGCTTCATCCTGGTACGGCACAAGAGCGCGGTCGACGATCTGACCGATCTCGCGGCGGTCGCCGCGGTCCACGCGGGCGAGGTCGAGCGGATGCTCAAGGAGGTCACCGGCGCCGATCACGTCGCGATGATGCCGCGCGGGATCCTGCGCTTCTCCGAGCGGCTGGGCCAGAACGACGCGCACGACAATTCGCATCCCGCGCGCTTCGCCCATGTCGACATGTCGAAGGAAGCCGCGGCCGGCGCCCGCGCGCAGGGCGCCCCGGAAGGAAAGACCATCGTCCGCAGCGCGCAGTACAATGTCTGGCGCGTGCTGTCCGACCCGCCGCAGGACGTGCCGCTGGCGCTCTGCGCCTTCCCGAGCATCCAGGACGGCGACCTGCTCGACTGCGACGCGATCTTCGACCCGCCGGGCGGCGCGCCCGAGTGGAGCTTCGGCAATTACGTGATCCAGCACAATCCGGCGCACCGCTGGTACTATTATTCGGACATGCGGCCCGACGAGGCGATCGTGTTCAAGACCAGCGAAAGCGACCCGGAGCGCGCGCAGCTGATGCCGCACGGCGCCTTCGACAACCCGCTGGCGGACAAGGATGCGCCGCCGCGGGTGAGCCTGGAGATGCGCGGCACCGCCTATTGGTACGAATAGTTGGAAAGCGGGGGGAAACGGAGATGACAGGCAGGGTATACGGTGCGGCGATCCTTGCCGCGGTGGCGCTTGCCACGGGAGGACAGGTGGGCGCTCAGCCGGCTGCTCCCGCGGATTTCGCGAAGCAGCAAGCCGAGTGGGACAAGATGCCCGACACGGCCGGCGATGGCCCCTACCCCTCCATCATGGAAGTCGATCCGGCGCTGGGCGATTACGTGGTCTACCGGCCGGCCGACCTCTCGATGGTCGGGCCGGGCAAGCTGGGGGTATTCGTCTGGGGCAACGGCGGCTGCGTCGACGACGGCGCAAGCTCGCGCCAGCAGCTCTCGGAAATCGCGTCCTACGGCTATCTGGTGATCGCGCCCGGCAAATGGCGCAGCGGCCCGAACGCGAAGGACCCGCGCGTAGCGGGCGGCGGACCCAATCCGGACGGCTCGTTCCCCCCTTTGCCGACCACCGCCGACGACTTACGCAAGGCGCTCGACTGGGCACTTGGCGAAGATGGGCGCGCCGGCAGCAAATACGCCGGCCTGGTAAATCACGCGGCGGTCGCGGTCGGTGGTTACAGCTGCGGCGGAGCGCAGGCGATCGACGTCTCGGGCGATTGGCGCATCCGCACTGTGGTGATCCAGAACAGCGGCCTGTTCAACACCGGCGCATCGCGCATGGGCGGCAGCATGGCGTTGGGCAAGCAGGCGCTCGATCGCCTCCATACGCCGGTGCTCTATCTGCTCGGCGGACCGACGGACATCGCCTACCCCAACGGAACCGACGACTTCGCGCGGATCGGCCGCGTGCCGATCGTGCTGGTCAACATCCCGACCGGCCATGGCGGTACCTACAACGATCCCGAGGGTGGAAAGGGAGCGCGGATCGTGATCGACTGGCTCGAATGGCAGCTGCGCGGCGACGCGAAGGCGAAAGCCAGCTTTGTCGGCGAGGATTGCAACTTGTGCCGCGATCCCGACGCTACGATCGCGCGCAAGAACTTTCCCTAGGGCTCCCCATCCCCGCGCGACCGGGGAACTCCGCGCCTTGCCAGATGTTTAGTCATCATTGGCAAGCAGTAGGAGAACGCTCGTGTTCAAGTGGGCCCTGATCTTCGCCGTCATCGCGGTGGTTGCCGCGCTGCTCGGCTTCGGCGGCATTGCCGGCGCTTCGGCCGGTATCGCCAAGCTTCTCTTCTTCCTCGGCGTTGCCCTGGTGGTGGTCTTCCTCCTCCTCGGCGCGTTCGCGGCGAAGAAAGTGACCTGACCCCGCGCGGCAGGTAACGAAAAAGCCCCGGTCTGCTTGTCGCAGGCCGGGGCTTTTTCATGTCGGTGCGGGGCGCGGCGCCTCAGCCCATCTTGCTGTAGTTGAACAGCGAGAGCAGCCGGGCGCGGTTGGCCTCCTCCTTGTCGTAGGAGGGCGCGTCGAGCGTGCACCAGCCGTGATCGGCCGCGAACAGTTCGACCCGCGCGCCGACGCCGGCATCTTCGGCCGCGATGCGCAGCTGGTCGCGCTCCTGCGGGCGGGCGATGTCGTCATTATGCGCGACCGCGAACAGATACAGCGCGGTGGTACCCTTCATCAGCTGGTCGGGGCTGTCGGGCTGGCCGGTGACGAGGCCAGCGCCGTGGAACGAGCTGGCCGCGCCGATCCGGCCCGGAACCGCATTGGCGCAGCGCACGCCGTAACCCCCGGTCATGCAATAGCCTTCGACCGCAATCTTCTTCGCGGTGTCGACCTGCGGCTGGGCATCGACCCAGGCGACCAGCGCCTTGGCGTCGCTGGCGATGCCGGGGTTGGTGATCGCCTGCATCATCGGCGCAAGCTTGTCGCGCCCGCCCGGCTGGAAGAAGTCCGAGATGGTGTTCATCACCGGCGCCTTGGCGCTGCGGTAGTACTGGTTGACCGCCAGCACCGCGTAGCCGCTCGCCGCGAGTTCGCGCGCCATCACCTTGTAGGCGTCGCGCAGGCCGGCGATGTCGGGCCACATGATCACCGCCGGATGCTTGCCTTCGGTCGGATAGACGAAGAAGCCGTCCATCTTGCCGTCGGGCGTGGTCACGGTGACGGCCATCTCGCTGGTCGGGACCGGGCCGGCGGGCTTTGCGCTCGGCGGGGCGGGCTGCGCGAAGACCGGCGTGCCCGCGGCAAGCGTGGTCATGCTGGCTGCCGTGATCGCGGCAAATTCGCGGCGGCTGAAGCCGCGCTTCGCGAGGTTCCGTTCATCCGCCTCGAGCGTATGTTCATCGCACATTTTATGCCTCCCTGGGGCTATCCTACTCTCGGGGCGGGAAGATAGCGCGCCCGCCCGCCGCGTCCAGTGGTTGATTTAGTCCGGTTTGCGTTTTTCAGGTCCGCGCGAACAGCACATGGCCCCCGCCCCGCCGTTGCCCGGCCGCGCGCGCCGCGCGCGCCGCGGCTGCGATCTCGGGACCGAGGAAGCGTTCGGCAAGGTCGATCCCCGCAAGGTCCTCGACCGCACGATAGCCCAGCGCCGCAAGCCGGGCATGCAGGGCCTCGGGCTCGAGCCAGCCGATCATCGGCTCGCCCACCGCGGCGACGCGCGCCTGCAAGGCCGCGCGCGCGGCCTTGCCCTGCTCGGACATCCCGTCGTGCTGCGGCTCGGCATAATCGAACACGATCTCGCCCCCGCCCGGCCAGCCCGCGACCGCCGCCAGCGTCGCGTCGATCGCCGCGGGGCTGAGATACATCGAGACGCCCAGCCAGAACACGAAGCTGCGCCGCTGCGGATCGAACCCGGCGCGCACCAGCGCCTCGGCGAAGGATTCGCGTTCGAAATCGACTCCGGCGAAAGTCGGCCATCGCGGCGGCTCGATCTCCATCGCCGCGAGCCGTTCGCGCTTCCACGCCTGGGTCGCAGGGTGATCGACCTCGAACACCCGCAGCGCATCGCCGAAGGGATTGCGGCAGGCGAAAGTGTCGAAGCCCGCGCCGAGAACGACCAGTTGCGAAGCGCCGCGCCGCTCCACCGCCTCGGCCAGCTTGGCTTCGGCATGGGCGCTGCGGGCGGCGATGAAGAAGCGCAGCATCTTCGCGCCGGGCTCGTCGTCCTTCTCGAACACCAGCCCTTCGTCCTCGGCCTCGCCGACCCCGCCGAGGATCGCGACCGCCAGCGGATCGCGGAAGATCCGGCCGCCTTCGACGATCTGGTGCATCGCGCGGTGGCGCGCGGCGCCCCAGGCGGTGCGGCTCGGCCGCTGCGGCTCCATGGCCGGAGGTCAGGTCAGGTCGTCGAGGCTGATCACCAGGCCGGCTTCCGCCGCCTTCATCGCCTCGCGGCGGAGCTGTTCGATCTTGAGCCGCCCCGGCGGCGCTTCCTCCACCGGCAGCGCGGCCATCATCGCCGCGTGGATCTCCTCGAAGTCCGGCCCGTGCTCGGGGTGGGTCAGGATCAGGCCCTTCTGCTCGGTCATGCCGGCGAGGATCTTGGTCCCGACTTCATAGGGATCCATTCCTTCGTCGAAGGCGGTGCCGAACTGCTCGAGCTCGCCCTCGCGCACCGGCGCGAAGCCGCTTTCGCCGAAGGCGTCGGGGCGCTTCTTGGCGCTTGCCCAGGCGTTGGTCTTGGTCAGCGCCGGGCAGCACAGCGAGCAGCCGATCCCGTGCGGCGCGAGGTTGTAGCGCAAGCTCTCGGTCAGCCCGCGCACCGCATATTTGCTGGCAGTATAGATGCCCGCCTGCGGCCCCGGCAGGAACGCCGCCATCGAGGCGACGTTGACCACGTGGCGGCGGCCCTTGCTCGCCTTGATCCGCGGGAGGAACGAGACCAGACCGTTCACCACGCCGCCGAAATTGACCCCCATGATCCAGTCGTAATCGTCGTAGCTCGCCTCGTCGGTCGGGCCGAACACCGAGACCCCGGCGTTGTTCACCAGCACATGGACCTCGCCGAAATGATCGACGACCTGCGCCGCCGCGGCAGCGAAGCCGGCGCGGTCGGTCACGTCGAGCTTGATGAACAGCGGCTGCTCGTAGCCTTTCTCGGCGAACCATTCGGCGGTCAGCGCCCGGTCGTCCTCGTTGCGGTAGCTCAGCGCCAGCCGCATCCCGGCATCGGCGAAGGCCTGTGCCACGCCCAGCCCGATCCCGGTGACCGCGCCGGTAACGAAGGCGACCCGCCCCTGCCATGCGTCCGCTGGGTTGCTCATATCCGAAAATCCTCTCGCCAAAATTGTCACGGTCGTTAGTAACGCGTCGAACGCGAATTGGGAGAGAACAAATGAGCGATGTCGAAACCCGACTGGCCGAACTCGAGCAGAAGGTCGGCATCCTGGAAGACGTCCAGGCGATCCGCCGCCTGCACTGGGCCTATGGCTATTACATCGATTTCAACCGTCCGGACGAGGTCGCCGAACTGTTCGCGGAGGACGGTTCGGTGGTGTTCCTCTCGGGCGAATACGTCGGCCATGCGGGCGTGAAGCGCCTCTATGGCGACTGGATCCAGCAGCGCTTCACCGGCGGCCGTCCCGGCCCGGTCCACGGCCTGCTGCTCGACCATTTCCAGATGCAGGACATCATCACCGTCGCCCCCGACCGGCAGACCGCCAAGGGCCGCTTCCACGGCATTTTGCTGGGCGGCTGGCACGACGATTTCCAGGAGACCCGCGAAGAGATGATGCCGCAGCAGTTTCTCGAAGCGGGGATCTACGAGAACGACTATGTCCGCGTCGACGGCCAGTGGCGGATCAAGCGCCTGAACTACATGATGCAGTGGCAGGGCGACTACGAAGGCGGCTGGGCGCACACCACCGCGCACCTTCAGCCCGCCGGCAAGACCTATCCCGAGGATCCGATCGGTCCCGACTTCCTGCTGCCCGAATCCGAGCACCGCGAAACCTGGCCCTATCGCCAGGACGTGCCGATGCACTTCGCGCATCCCAGGTTCGGCGCACTGCTGGCGGGTCAGGAAAAGAAGTGAGGCCGGCCCGGCTCGCCGCGATCGGGCTGCTGGCCATTGCGGCCGTGCCCGCCGCGGCGGCCGGGCCCGCGCCTGCGAAGGGCTGCACCACGCGCGATGTCGCCAACGGGTTCATCCCGCTGTTCTACGAGCAGGGCAAGGTGCGCGAAGCCTACGAGACCTGGGTCGCGGAGGACTACAAGCAGCACAATCCCAACGCGACCGACGGGCGCGATGCGGCGATCGCGTTCCTCGAGCCGTTCTACCAGCGCAATCCGACCCACAAAATGACGGTCTATCGCGTGCTGGTCGACGGCGACCTGTTCGCGGTCCATCTGCGCGGGCAGACCGGCCCGGACGATCCGGGCGCGGCCGCGGTCGACATCCTCAGGGTCAAGGACTGCAGGATCGTCGAGCATTGGGACGTGACCCAGCGCGTGCCCGAGAGCTCGGCCAACCCCAACGGGATGTTCTGACCTATGGACTTCGATCCGCGCGACACCTCCGGCCGCGAGACCCTGTCCGCCCGCCAGGTGGCCGAACGCTTCGTCGAGCTGTTCCACCACCAGGACAATGTGGTCGACGCCTTCAACGCCTGGGTCCACCCGGACTATATCCAGCACAACCCCAACGCCCCAAGCGGGCGCGATGCGACGCTGGAGGTGCTGGCAGCTGCGGTGCGCAACAATCCCGAGCTGACCCATGACGTGAAGCGGGTGATCTATGGCGAAGGGATGGACGGGCCCGAGGGCATGGTGGTGGTGCATCACAATTTCCGCCGCACCAGGGGCGAACGCGGCTGGGCGGTGGTCGATATCATGCGGATCAAGGACGGCTATGTCGTCGAGCACTGGGACGTGATGCAGGAAGTGCCGGAGACGGCGAAGAACGCCAATTCGATGTTTTGAGAAAAGGACGCACCTGATGCCGCTGTTGCCGGATGGAAGCGAAAAGGGCCTCAAGGGCCATTTCGAGGAAGACTTCAGCCACCGCACCCGCATCGGGCTCGCCCCGCGCGCCGGGCATATCGACCGCGACGCGCCCTACAAGCGGATCGCGACCGAGGAAGCCTGGACCTTCCCGGCGCTGGTCGAAGCCCAGGTGAAATACCTCGCCAGCGGCGCCGCGCCGAACGACGATTCGCTCAAGATGGCCGGCATGTTCTCGAAGATGCCCAGCCTCCAGCGGATGCTGCAGGACCTCGGCGAGCTGCGCATCGCGCATATGGACGAGTTCGGGATCGACCGGCAGTTGCTGCTGCTGACCGCCCCGGGCGTGCAGGTGGTCAAGCCCGGCGAAGGCACCGCGCTGGCGCGCGAAGCGAACGACATCGCCGCCGACGCCTGCGCCCGGCACCCGGACCGCTTCAGCGCGGCGGTCGCCTTCGATCCGCGCGACGTGGCGGGTTCGGTCAAGGAGATCGACCGCGCCGCGGGGCTCGGGCTTCGCGGCGCGGTGCTCAATTCGCATTTCCAGGGCCGCTACATCGACGAGCAGGACTACTGGCCGATCCTCGAGGCGCTCGAGGCGCACGACCTGGCGCTCTACATCCATCCGACCGCGCCCTATAATGCGCCGCATTACGAGACCCGCGGGTTCTTCGGCGCGCTTGGCGGGTTCCCGCACGACGTCTGGCTGCACACGATGGGGCTGATCTTCTCGGGTGCCTTCGACCGCTTCCCCAAGCTCAAGCTGGTGATCGGCCACATGGGTGAATGCATGCCGCTGCAGCTCTACCGCTTCGACTGGATGCAGGGCAACGCCGACAACCGCGCGGGCCTGCGCGGCGGGCAGCCGCCGGTGAAGCTGCAGCACACGGTCAGCCATTACTTCAAGAACAACATCTGGATCACCACCAGCGGCGTGGCGTGGGAGCCGGCGATCAAGTTCTGCATGGAGCAGCTCGGTCCCGAACGCGTGCTCTATGCGATGGACTATCCCTATCAGCAGAGCTCGGACGAGGTCGCGGCGTATGACCGCATGTCCTTGAGCCCCGAACACAAGAAAATGCTGATGGAGGACAATGCCCGGAAGGTATTCAACCTGCCCGGATAGCCAGCCCGCCAAGTGTGTCGCCGAATTGCATCACCGTTGCCGCATTTGACAGATTGCCATCGTCTGAAATTGCAACGACCGTTAATGTAAGTCAGACATACAAATTGGACCGACCGGACAAACGGCGGCCAAGATGAGAGGATGTTCCGATGGCAAAGTTCCTGCAGCGCATTCGTGCGCGCGCTCCGTTCATGGTATCCGCTTCGCTCGCCACTCTGGCGATTGCCGCTCCCGCCTTTGCGCAGGACGACACGGGCACGGCATCGGCTGCGGGCGACAGCAACGAAATCGTCGTCACCGCCCAGTTCCGCGAACAGAAGCTGCAGGACACGCCGCTGGCGATCACCGCGGTCAATTCGGCGATGCTCGAGGCCCGCAGCCAGACCAACATCGCCGAGATCACCGCGCAGGCGCCGAACGTGACGCTCAAGCCGCAGGGCTCGGCCTTCGGCCCCTCGCTCGCCGCGTCGATCCGCGGCGTCGGCCAGTACGATTTCAACCCGGCGCTGGAACCGGGCGTCGGCCTCTACGTCGACGATGTCTATTACGCGACGCTGACCGGCGCGATCTTCGACCTGCTCGACCTCGACCGGGTCGAGGTCCTGCGCGGCCCGCAGGGCACGCTGGCGGGCAAGAACTCGATCGGCGGGGCGGTGAAGCTGTTCTCCAAGAAGCCGACCGGCGACGGCAGCGGCTACGTCTCGGGCACCTACGGCAGCCGCGACCGGCTCGACCTGCGCGCCGGCGCCGACGTGACCCTGGCGAAGGATCTGTTCCTGCGCGTGGCAGGCGTGGCGAAGAAGCAGGGCGGCTATGTCGACCGCGTCGATTTCGGCTGCGCGAACCCGCCGGGATCGGCCAACAACCCGGCAGTCGGGGGCGTCGCGCCCACCGGCGGCGGCGACAAGAACTGCGTCGTCGCGCATGACGGCGACGTCGATTACCAGGCGATCCGCGGCCAGTTGCGCTACAACCCGAGCGACCGGATCGACGTCAACATCATCGGCGATTTCACGCACGACGACCGCAACGCCGCCGCCGGCGTGCTGATCTCGGCCGACAATGCGAACCCCAACGTGCGCGGCAATTCGCCCGCGGTGCCCTATGACAGCCGCTTCGTGTGCGGAAAGTTCTGCAACTACGGCAGCTATTTCTCGCCCGCGAGCACCTCGGGCGATCCGAGCGCGCCGTTCGGCGGCTATCCGCTGGTCGAGACCAGCGGCAACGGGCGGACCAAGTTCAAGGGCTGGGGAGTTTCGGGCCAGGTCGATCTCGAGCTTTCGGACCACCTCCAGCTCCAGTCGATCACCAGCTATCGCCAGTACACGCTGCACTTCAACAACGACGACGACTATTCGCCGCTCGCCATCTCGAACGGCTTCGGCGACCTCGACTACTGGGGCTTCACCCAGGAAGTGCGGCTCAACGGCAGCGGGCTGGACGACCGGCTGAACTGGACGATCGGCGGCTTCTATCTCGACCAGCGCTCGACCTACGCAACCTTCCAGGACCTGCGCTATGCGCCGATCCCGCTGCAGTTCCAGGGCAACGACCCGGTCAATGCCAACACCAAGGCGGCCTTCGCGAACCTGTCGTGGGAGTTCGTGCCGAACCTCACCGCCAACCTCGGCATCCGCTATACCGACGAGCACAAGGACTACACCTTCAGCCGCCGCAATCAGGACGGGACGGTCAATCCCTTCCTCGGCGCGCTGGACGGGGTGACCGGCAACTACGACGGGGACCGCGTCGATTACCGCGCGAACCTGCAATACCGCTTCAGCCCCTCGGTGATGGCCTACGCGCAGGTTTCGACCGGCTTCAAGGGCGGCGGCATCGGCCCGCGGCCGTTCGTTCCGGAGCAGGTCCGGCCGTTCGGCCCCGAAACGCTCACCGCCTACGAAGCCGGCTTCAAGACCGACCTGTTCGGCCGGATCGTGCGGCTCAACGGCGCGGTGTTCTATTCGGACTACAAGGACATCCAGCTTACCCTGCTGTCGTGCCCGCAGTTCGGCGGCCCCGGTCCCTGCGCCCTGCCGCAGAACGCCGGCGACGCGCACATCAAGGGCTTCGAGCTGGAAACCAACATCGATCCGGGCAACGGCCTGCTGATCGACGGCTCGGTTTCCTATCTCGACTTCAAATACACCGACATCAACCCGCAGGCGGGCGGCCCCTCGTCGCCGGCCGGGGTGCAGGTCGGGATGGTGCCGCCCTATACGCCCAAGTGGAAGTGGGCGGTCGGCATCCAGTACAAGGTCGACATGGGCAACGCGGGTTCGCTGACGCCGCGCTTCGACGCGAGCTACCAGTCGGAAGTATGGTCGAACGCGGTCAACGGCCCGAACAACCACATCGACGGCTACACGCTGGCGAATGCCCGCCTGACCTGGCGCAACCAGAAGGAAGATCTCGAGGTCGCGCTGGAAGTGACGAACCTGTTCGACAAATACTACTTCCTGACCAGCTTCGACCTGACCGGGGCCGGGGCGGGGATCGTCTCGGGCCAACCCGGGCGTCCGCGCGAATGGGCGGTCTCGCTCAAGAAGACCTTCTGACCGGCCGAACGACCGATACGGAAACCCAAGAAGGGCGGCCCCAAAGGCCGCCCTTTTTTTTGGCGGACGCTTTTCCCGAACATGCCGCCCGACGCGGCAATTCAGTAGCCGGCTATCGAATACGGACGAAGAACTTGTCGCAAAACGAACTCTTCCCGCATCCAGCGCAAGCGGCTGTTGAATCCGTGCATCACGTTGTAACGTTTTGTATCGAATTGTCGCAAAATCCGTTGCCTCCGCCCCTCGTCTCCGCAACCACTGTCGCGCTCTCACACGGGCAGGGCTGATTGCATTCAACGGGTCAAAGAACCCGAGATACGGAGAACGAGATGTCTGCCATTCCAACCGCGGCTTCGCGCCGCTCGCTTGCTGTTGCAGTCTCCACCATCGCGCTGCTGGCCGGTACCCCGGTGCTGGCGCAGGACGATGCCAAGACCGCCGCAGCGGACAATTCCGATTCCAACGAGATCATCGTCACCGCACAGTTTCGCGAACAACGGCTGCAGGATACGCCGCTGGCGATCACCGCCGTCAACGCGGAGACGATGGAAGCCAAAAGCCAGACCAACCTGGCCCAGGTGGCAGACAGCGCACCGAACGTGTCGCTGAAACCGCAGGGCGCATCCTTCGGCCCGTCGATCGCGGTCTCGATCCGCGGCATCGGCGGGGCCGACTTCAACCCGGCGTTCGAACCGGGCGTCGGCATCTATATCGACGACGTCTATTATCCGCAGCTGACCGGCGCGGTGTTCGACCTGCTAGACCTCGACCGCGTCGAGATCCTGCGCGGTCCGCAGGGCACGCTTTCCGGAAGGAACTCCGAGGGCGGGTCGATCAAGATGTTCACCAGGAAGCCCGAAGGCAGCAACACCGGCTCGCTCGAGGCGACCTACGGCAGCCGCAACCGCATCGGCTTCCGCGGCAGCTTCGACTTCAAGCTGACCGACGATATCTCGGGCCGCATCTCGGGCGTCTACAAGCACCAGGAAGGTTACGTCGACCGCTACGATTTCGGCTGCCTCTATCCTGCCGGCGGCGGCGCCACCTTCACTGCCAACGACGGCACGACCAAGGAAATCAATCCGGCCGGCGGCATCGCCGCCACCCGCCCGCAGGGCGCCTGCCTGATCGATAAGCTTGGCGAAGTCGGGTATCAGGCGGTCCGCGGCGCGCTGCGCTACAATCCGTCGAGCGACGTCGATATCAACCTGACCGGCGAATATATCCACGACGCACACACCGCAGCGGGCGAAGTGCTTGCTGCAACCAGCCTGATCGACGGGGTGAACACCAATCAGGGCACGAATGCGGCACAGTATGCGGGCGGCGCACCCGGCGTGCCTTACGACAACCGCTTCATCTGCGGAAAGTTCTGCACCTTCTCGTCCTATTCCTCCCCGGCAGCTGTGTTCCAGCAATTCCCCTTCGTGCCGGACAACCTGCCCGTCGGCGGGCAGCCGCTTCTGGCCACGAACAATTCCGACCAGAGCGTCTACAAGGCCTACAATCTGGCCGCGAACATCCATCTTGGCCTGAGCGACACCTTCTCGCTCGACAACATCGTCGCCTATCAGAACTGGAAGGCCCAGTTCGGGGTGGACGACGACCTGTCGCCGATTCCGCTGTCGGGCGGGTACAACAGCCTGACCCACTGGAACTGGAGCGAGGAGCTGCGTCTGAGTGCCAAGATCGGCGACACCATCACCGCGGTGATCGGCGGATACTACTTCAAACAGCAAACCAACTACTATTCCTATCAGGATCTGCGTTACGTCCCGGTCTATCCGCTGCAGTTCATCCAGCCCGACCAGACCCCGGCGGAAGCCAAAGCCGTTTTCGCGAACCTGAGCTGGGAGATCGCCCCCAACCTGACCTTCGACGGCGGCATCCGCTACACGAAGGAGAGCAAGGAGTATCACTACTTCCGGCTCAATCCGGATGGCACCATCAACCCCTACCTCGATCCGGTCGGCTATTATTACGGCGCAGGCTACAACGGACCCGACACGCTCGATGTCTCGCCGGCCGGGCTTGGAGCGTTCGGCCCGCTGGGCGACGGGCACACCGACGATATCGTGACGGCCCTCACCGGCCTGGTGGCCAAATACAAGGGCAGCCGGTGGGACTGGCGCGGCGCGATCAACTACAAGGTCACGCCCGACGTGATGGTCTATGCAAGCGTCGCGACGGGCTTCAAGGGCGGTGGCGCAAACCCGCGGCCGTTCTACGCCAGCCAGGCGATCAGCTTCGATCCTGAAAACCTGACCAACTACGAACTGGGCTTCAAGAGCGACCTGTTCGACCGCCGCCTGCGGCTGAATGCGGACGTGTTCTACGGACAGCTCAAGAACCTCCAGATCGGCGTGTCGGTCTGTCCGGACGGCACCACCCCCTGCGCTGCGCTGGTCAACGGCGGCGATGCAAAGGAAAAGGGTGTCGAGGTCGAATTCAGCGCGCAGCCCGTCGATGGCCTGAGCTTCGACGGATCGTTGAGCTATCTCGATTTCTACTACACCAAGCTCAATCCGAATGCGGGCGCCTCGCTCGACGATCCGCTTGCCGGTTCGCCGACGTGGAAATGGACCTTGGGCGGCCAATATGTGGCGGATCTCGGATCCACCGGAACGCTGACCCCGCGTGTCGATGCGAGCTACCAGTCGAAGGTCTATACCGGATCGAAGTTCGGCGGCTCGCCGCAATATATTGCCGGCTACACGGTGGTGAACGCACGGCTGACCTGGATGAACGAAGGCGGCGACCTCTCAGTCTCGCTCGAGGGCACCAACCTGACCAACAAATATTATTACGTCAGCCTGTTCGACCTGCGCGATGCCGGCGCAGGGCTCGACAAGGCGCAGCCCGGCCGGCCGCGCGAATGGGCGGTTTCGGTCAAGAAGAAGTTCTGACCCGCCGCGTCCACACACAGGGCAAGGGAAAGGGCGGTCCGCAAGGGCCGCCCTTTTTTTCATGCCTGACAAAAACCCGCCAAACTCTACGAGCGTAGATGCGATTTTCTCAACTTCATGATACAATCTGTTGATTTTATGTATCACTTTTTCCGGAACGAACCGCAAATGTGGTCAAGGTGCTTGCCCGTCCGCGGGGGCCGATACTAACGGCCGGGAAGACCTGAGGGTCGGGGGGCTGGTCATAAACCCGGGTTCGCACCCACGCATTTGGAGAGATACATGCCCCCGCATTTCAGCCGCTCTGCGGCCGCACGCCGTGCTTTGGCCGCGGCCGTCTCCGGTATCGCCCTGCTCGCCGCAGCCCCCGCCTTCGCGCAGGACAGCGGCAGCACGACCGACACCGCCAGCAACGACAGCCCCGCCGGTAACGAGATCATCGTGACCGCCCAGTTCCGCGCGCAGAACGTGCAGGACACCCCGCTCGCGATCACCGCGGTCGATTCCGCCATGCTCGCCGCGCGCAACCAGACCGATCTGTCGCAGGTCGCCGCCCAGGCGCCGAACGTGCAGCTGACCCAGATGGGCGGCGCCTTCGGCTCTTCGATGGCCGCCTATATCCGCGGCATCGGCCAGTACGACTTCAACCCGGCCTATGAGCCGGGCGTGGGCCTCTATGTCGACGACGTCTACTACGCGACGCTGACCGGCAACGTGCTCGACCTGCTCGACCTCGACCGGGTCGAAGTGCTGCGCGGGCCGCAGGGCACGCTGACCGGCCGCAACTCGATCGGCGGTGCGATCAAGCTGTTCTCGAAGAAGCCGGATGCGGACAACAGCGGCAGCATCGAAGCGGCCTACGGCTCGCGCGACCGCACCGACCTGCGCGCCAGCATGAACTTCAAGCTGACCGACAATCTCTTCGCGCGCGTTGCAGGCGTCTACAAGCACCAGGACGGCTACGTCGACCAGGTCGATTACGGCTGCGCCAATCCGGGCAATTCGCTCGGCATTACCGCCAATCCCTCGACCGGCAAGGACTGCGTCACCGACAAGCTGGGCGAGAAGAACTACGCCGGCCTGCGCGGCGCGCTGCGCTGGACCCCCGACGACAAGCTCGACTGGACCGTCACCGGCGACTACACCTACGAGAACCGCACCGCCTCCGCCGGCGTGTTGACGGTGGACGACACCAGCAAGACCGATGGCGTGAACTTCATCTGCGGCAAGTACTGCACCTATGCCAACTGGTACGTGCCGGCCGGCGGGCAGGTCGACCAGCCCTATTACATGCCGAACAAGACGATGTTCAAAGGCTGGGGCGTGTCGAGCGACATGACCTATTCGCTCAACGACGACATCGAACTCAAGTCGATCACCGCCTATCGCGCCTATCACGAAACCTTCGGCACCGACGACGACTACACGCCGGATCCGAACATCACCGGCGCCGGTTACGACGATTTGAAGTTCCACTTCTTCAGCCAGGAACTGCGGCTCAACGCCAAGCTCGGCAGCTTCGCCGACCTGACCGTGGGCGGCTACTACAACGACGAGAAGACCACCTATTTCACCCGCCAGGACATCCGTTACATCGATTACGCGATCAACGGTTATCAGCAGACCCCGACCACCGGCGATTTCTACCTGCAGTTCATGGGCAACGACCCGGTCAATGCGAACAGCAAGGCGGTGTTCGGCACGGTGATCCTGCACCCGACCTCGGCGCTGAACATCACCGCCGGCATCCGCTATACCAAGGAGCACAAGGACTACACCTTCGTGCGCAAGAGCCTCGACGGCGGCACGCTGGTCGATCCGTTCGGCGTCGGGCTGCTCGACGGCACGGTCGCCAATTACGACGGCCACCGCGTGGACTGGCGCATCTCGGCCGACTATCACGTCACCGACGACGTGATGGCCTATGCGACGGTCAGCACCGGCTTCAAGGGCGGCGGCGTGGTCGCGCGGCCGTTCACCCGCAACCAGGCGGTCAACGGCGCATTCGATCCGGAAACGCTCACCGCCTATGAATTCGGCGTGAAGACCGCGTTCTTCGGCCGCCGCGTGCACGCCAATTTTGCGACCTTCTACAACGACTACAAGAACATCCAGCTGCCGATCTCGGACTGCTCGATCCTCGACGAGGTCCCGGCCGGTACCGACACCAACACCTGCGCGGCGATCACCAATGCCGGCGACGGGCACATGTACGGCGCCGAGTTCGAGTTCAACGCCACTCCGATCGACGGGCTCGACATCGACGCGACGCTCAGCTGGATCGACGGTGCGTGGGACCGGATCGACGACGTGGTCGGCGGTTCGATCAAGATCGGCGACCCGATCACCACGCCCAACTGGCGCTGGAGCTTCGGCATCCAGTACAAGGCGGATCTCGGCGCTTCGGGCTCGCTCACCCCGCGGTTCGACATCAACGGGCTCAGCAAGGAAAGCCTCGGCCGCCTGACGCTGAATTCGCCGCTGGATTACAACCCGGCCTATGCGCTCGCGAATGCCCGCCTGACCTGGAAGGACAAGGACGAGGATCTCGCGGTCTCGCTGGAGGTGCAGAACCTGTTCGACAAGTACTACCTGCTGCCGCTGCGCTTCTCGGCGCTCTACGCGACCGCCGGCACGGTCTATTCGAACGTCGGGCGCCCGCGCGAATGGGCGATCTCGGTCAAGAAGTCGTTCTGACCCGAGCCCGGGCTCGAACGGAAAGGGCGGCCCCGCGGGGCCGCCCTTTTTCTTTTCGGGTTGCGGCTCGAGGCTGGCGGTTCAGCCCCAGACTTCTTCCGCGACTTCGACCACCAGGCGGATCTTGTCCGACTGCTGCTGGATCGAGAGGTCGTTGCCGTGATGGGTCGAGGCGAAGCCGCATTGCGGGCTGAGCGCGAGTTGGTCGAGCGAGGTGAACTTGAGCGCCTCGTCGATCCGGCGCTTGATCTCGTCCTTGGTCTCCAGCTCGCCGAGCTTGGTGGTCACCAGGCCGAGCACCACCACCTTGCCCTTGGGCAGGAACCGCAGCGGGGCGAAGTCGCCCGAGCGCGGATCGTCGTATTCGAGCAGGAAGGCGTCGATCTCCAGCTCGTTGAACATGATCTCCGCGACCGGCTCGTAGCCGCCCTCGGCCGCCCAGCTCGAGCGGAAATTGCCGCGGCACAGATGGATCGCCCGGAGCATGTCGGCCGGGGCGTCGCGGAACGAGGCGTTGATCAGCGCGGCATAGGCGCGCGGGGTCTCGTCCGGATCGACACCGCGCTTGCGGGCGTTCTCGCGGTGGGTCTCGTCGCAGAGATAGGCGAGGTTGGTGTCGTCGAACTGGAGATAGCGGCAGCCGGCATCGGCGAGGTCGGCGACTTCGGCGCGATAGGCGGCGGCGACGTCGTCGTAGAACTGCTGCATCTCGGGGTAGACGTCGGCCGGGATGCCGTCGCGCCCGGCGCGGAAGTGCAGCATCGTCGGCGAGGGGATCGTGACCTTCGGGGTCTCGCTCACCACGCTCTTGAGATATTCGAAATTGGCGCGCTCGATCGGCCTGGCGTGCGCGATCTTGCCGTCGATCACCATCCGCGGCGGCGCGAAATGGACGTCGGTGCCCGCGGCATTGTGGAACGCGACTTCCATCCCGCCTTCTTCCGCCACCCCGTCGAGCTGGAGCAGGAAGTCGGTGTGGAAGAACTTGCGGCGGAACTCGCCGTCGCTGATTGCCTTGAGGCCGAGGCTTTCCTGGTATTTCGCGATGTCGCGGATCGCCTGGTCCTCGATGAAGCGGAGGTTCTCCGCGGGCAGTTCGCCGCGGGCGAAGGCATCGCGCGCGTCGAGCACGGCTGCGGGACGGAGGAACGAGCCGACATGGTCGGCGCGGGACGGCAATTGGGCGCTCATATATGAGTCCTGTAGCTAGCGATGATGGTTGCTAAGCCAGGGTCATAACGCGGGCTCGCGCTCGTCCGACGAGCCACATATGGCGATTGCGCCGATCAAGGCAACACACTGAAATTGTATACTTTATTGCCTATCCAAGACGCCTTTTCATTTGGAATATTCCTGCAGCTTCGCGCTTGACCGGACTCGCCCGCGGAAAGTAAGCATCGCTTACAAAATCGGCGCCGGAAAAGGCCGCCTGCAGGAGAGTCGGATGGCCGAGGTAAAGCTCTATCACTGGGAGCCGAACGCCAATTCGGGCAAGCCGATGCTGGCCCTGGTCGAGAAGGGCGTGCCCTTCGCCAGCCATTACATCAACATGCTGGAATTCGACCAGCACCAGCCCGAATATCTCGCGGTCAATCCGCAGGGCACGATCCCGGCGATGTTCCACGGGACGCGGATCCTGACCGAAAGCACCGCGATCATGGAATATGTCGACGAGGCCTTCGACGGCCCGGCGCTGATGCCGTCCGACGCGCGCGACCGCTGGCGTATCCGCTGGTGGATGAAGTTCATGGACCAGTGGCTCGGGCCCAGCTTCTCGATGATCGGCTGGTGCACCTTCGTCGGCCCTTCGCTCGCGCATAAGTCGCCCGAGGAACGCGAGGCGATGATCGCGCGCATCCCCCTGCCCGAGCGCCGGGTCGCGTGGCGCAAGGCGATGTTCGCCGAGTTCGGCGAGGAAGAACTGGCCGAGAGCAAGCGCCGCATCGCTCTGGGCGTGAGGATGATCGAGGAAGAGCTGGGCAAGCGCGCCTATATCGGCAGCAACCAGTATTCGCTCGCCGACATCAACATCTTCAATTCGACCTACATGCTCCCGGTCGGCAATCCCGAACTGACCAGCCCCGAGTTGACCCCCAATCTGTGGCGCTGGCTCAAGACGGTCTATCGCCGCCCGGCGGTGCAGCGGACCTGGGCGATGGGCTCGGGCCGGTTCACCGACCGCTTCAACGCGATCATGGGAGAATTCGCATGAGCGCGGTGCTCTATCACGGCGAGCCCAACGGGCCTTCGCTGAGCGTGCTGGCGGCGCTGGAGGAAAGCGGGCTCGATATCGAGACCCGGCACATCGACCTGCGCAAGGGCGAGCGGCACGCGCTTCCCGGCGTAACCGATGCCGTTGCGCTGGACATGGCGGTTGAGGGCGAAGGCCCGGTGCTGGTCGTAGACGGCGAGGCGATGAGCGAAGCGGTATTCCTTGCACAGTATTTCGACGAGCAGGCGGGCGGTGCCGGGCTTCAGCCGGAAGACCCCTATGCCCATTGGCAGATGCTGATGTGGTGCCGCCAGGCGACCGAGCGGCTGAGCCCGGCAGTCGCCTATCTCGGCATCTTCGCGAGTGATGCGCCAAGCGAAGCGCGGCTCAGTCCGATTGCGAGCGAAGACCTTCGCGCCCGCTGGCAGGACTGGCGCGACGGCGCGATCGACGAGGGCAAGGCCGCCGACAGCCGCGCCAAGATCGCCCAGTTCGCCGAGCGGACCGAGAACCAGCTGGCCGACGGGCGCGACTGGCTGATGGGCGAGTTCTCGATCGCCGATCTCGAAACCTATGCCTGGCTGATCGGCGCGCAGGAGCTCGAGCCGGCCGCCTTCGAAGGCAAGGCGGCGCTCGCCGCCTGGATGGAGCGGGTGGCGGCACGCCCTAGCGTGCAGAAGGCGCTCGCCCGCGCGCAGACGGACAACCCCCGCCGCAGCTTCGCGCCGGGGCCGGAAATCAATCGCTGGGGCTGATCGGCAGCGACG
Source organism: Novosphingobium sp. (assembly GCA_017744735.1). GTDB lineage: Bacteria > Pseudomonadota > Alphaproteobacteria > Sphingomonadales > Sphingomonadaceae > Andeanibacterium. Next base: position 145,796 of record JAGIAR010000009.1, read on the forward strand.
GGAGAGGAAGAATGCGTCTGGGTCTTGTCGCGGCACTCGCCGCATCGTTGCTGCTGGCGGCTTGCGGAGCGGACACCAAACCCTCGGCGCTCCCGACCGAGGGGGTGACCGACGCGATGCTCGCCGCTCCGCCCGAGGGCGAATGGCTGAGCTACGGCCGCGACTATGCCGAACAGCGCTTCAGCCCGCTGACCGAGGTGAGCGACCAGACCGTATCCAAGCTCGGCCTCGCCTGGTCGGCCGATCTCGACACGGCGCGCGGGCAGGAAGCCACGCCGCTGATGCACGACGGGGTGCTCTACGTCAGCACCGCCTGGTCGATGGTGAAGGCCTATGACGCCAAGACCGGCGCGCTCAAATGGTCCTACGATCCCAAGGTCCCGCGCGAGACGCTGCCGGTGGCCTGCTGCGACGCGGTCAACCGCGGCGTCGCGCTCTATGGCGACAAGGTCTATATCGCGACGCTCGACGGCTATCTCGTCGCGCTCAACCAGAAGGACGGTTCGGTCGCCTGGCGCAGCGAAGTCGTGCCCGACCACCAGAGCTACACCATCACCGGCGCCCCGCGCATTGCCGGCGGCAAGGTGCTGATCGGATCGGGCGGCGCGGAATACCGCGCCCGCGGCTTCATCGCCGCCTACGACTGGGCGACCGGCAAGCAATTGTGGCGCTTCCACACCGTTCCCGGCGATCCGGCGAAGGGCTTCGAGGACAAGGCGATGGAGACTGCCGCCAAGACCTGGGGCGGCGACTGGTGGAAGCTCGGCGGTGGCGGTACCGTGTGGGACGCGATCACCTATGACGCGAAGGACAATCTGGTGCTGTTCGGCACCGGCAATGCCGAGCCGTGGAACCCCGGCGCGAACGGCCGCAACAAGGTGGGCGATGCCGCCAACGGCGACAATCTCTACACCTCGTCGATCGTCGCGGTGAATGCCGACACCGGCGAATACGTCTGGCACTTCCAGGAGACGCCCGAGGACCGGTGGGACTTCGACAGCGACGCCCAGATCACCCTCGCGGAGCTGACGATCGACGGCCGGCAGCGCCACGTGATCATGCACGCGCCGAAGAACGGCTATTTCTACATCCTCGACGCCAAGACCGGCCAGTTCCTCTCGGCCACGCCCTGGACCCAGATCACCTGGTCGACCGCGATGGATCCCAAGACCGGCCGGCCCACGATCAACCCGGATGCGCGTTACGAACAGACCGGAAAGTTGTGGGTCTCGCTTCCCGGCGCGGGCGGCGCCCATTCGTGGCATCCCCAATCCTATTCGCCCAAGACCGGGCTGATGTATCTTCCGGCCAACGTCGCCGGCTTCCCCTACATGGCGGCGAAGAACTGGAAGGAATCGCCGATCGGCTTCCAGACCGCGCAGGATTCGGCAGCGGTCGCGCTGCCGGCGATCGAGGCGGTCCGCCAGCAGACCCTTGCCGCGACCACCGGCGCGCTGGTCGCTTGGGATCCGGTCGCCAAGAAGGAAGCCTGGCGGGTGCCCTACAAGGGCCCGTGGAACGGTGGCACGCTCGCGACCGCAGGCAATCTGGTGTTCCAGGGCACGGCGGCCGAGCAGTTCGCCGCCTATACCGCGGACACCGGCAAGTTGCTGTGGTCTTTCCCGACCCAGAGCGGCGTGATTGCGGCGCCGATGACCTATGCGATCGGCGGCGAGCAATATGTCGCGGTGCTGACCGGCTGGGGCGGCGTATGGGACATCGCGCCCGGCCTGCTCTCGTCCAAATCGGGCATTCCCCGCAACATCAGCCGCCTGCTGGTGTTCAAGCTGGGCGGCACCGCCAAGCTGCCGCCGGCACCGCCGCTCAACAAGCTGGTGCTCGATCCGCCCGCCTTCACCGGCACGGACGCACAGGCCGCGCACGGAGCCGACGTCTACGGGCGCTATTGCTCGGTGTGCCACGGCGACGCCGCGATCGCCGGCGCGCTCAATCCCGATCTGCGCCGGTCGGGCGCGATCGAGCATGCCGATGCGTTCAAGGCGATCGTAATCGGCGGCGCGTTGCACCAGGGCGGGATGATCTCGTGGAAGCAGGTGGTCAGCCCCGACGATGCCGAGGCAATCCGCCAATATGTGATCAAACGCGCCAATGAGGACAAGGCGCTCGGCGGACCGTGACAGGGAGAGATTGGATTCGACAGCAATCGCGCTAGATTATAACGATCGTTACGATACCGCGCCTTCGTTTGGCGAGCGACCCGCGGATTTGCTAGTTTGCGAACAACGCCAAAAAGATTCGCTTCGGGAAAGGACCTGAGATGAACGACATGACCACCATCGACCGCACCCAGCGGGAATATTCGGCCGCCGCGAAGGAATTCCTCGCGCGCAAGCCGCAGCTTTTCATCAACGGCGAATGGGTCGATTCCAGCCATGACAAGGTGCTGGAAGTCGAAGATCCCTCGTCGGGCAAGATCGTCGGCCACATCGTCGATGCGTCGGACAAGGATGTGGACCGGGCGGTCGCCGCGGCGAAGGCCGCGCTGGACGACAACCGCTGGTACGGCCTGCCGCCGATGCAGCGCGAACGGATCATGCACCGCTTCGCCGATCTGCTCGAGCGCGACGCCGACCTGTTCGCCGAACTCGAGGCGATCGACAACGGCAAGCCCAAGGGCATGGCCGCGGGCGTCGACGTGCCCGGCGCCATCAGCCAGATCCGCTACATGGCCGGCTGGGCCAGCAAGAGCGGCGGCCAGGTGCTGCAGCCCTACACCATGCCCACCGGCACCGTGTTCAGCTATACCGTCAAGGAGCCGGTCGGCGTCTGCGCGCAGATCGTGCCGTGGAACTTCCCGCTGCTGATGGCCTGCCTCAAGATCGCCCCGGCGGTCGCCGCGGGCTGCACCACCGTGCTGAAGCCGGCCGAGCAGACTTCGCTCACCGCGCTCAAGCTGGCCGATCTGGTCCAGGAAGCCGGCTTCCCGGCGGGCGTGATCAACATCATCACCGGCAACGGCCACACCGCGGGCGACCGCATGGTCAAGCACCCCGACGTGAGCAAGGTCGCCTTCACCGGGTCGACCGAGATCGGCAAGGTGATCAACCGCAACGCGACCGACACGATGAAGCGCGTCACGCTGGAACTGGGCGGCAAGAGCCCGGTGGTGGTGATGCCCGACGTCGATGTCGCGACCACCGCCCCCGGCGTTGCCGGCGCGATCTTCTTCAATTCGGGGCAAGTCTGCGTCGCCGGTTCGCGCCTGTTCGCGCATAAGTCGGTGTTCGACCAGGTGCTCGAAGGCATGACCCAGACCGCCGACTTCTGGGCCCCGCGCGCCAGCCTCGATCCCGCCGCCCACATGGGCCCGCTGGTCTCGAAGGAGCAGTACGACAAGGTCATGGGCTATATCGACGCGGGCAAGCGCGACGGCGCCAGCGTGGTGATGGGGGGCGACAGCCCGGGCGGCTATTACGTCAACCCGACCATCCTTGCCGACGTGAACCCGCAGATGAGCGTGGTGCGCGAAGAGATCTTCGGGCCGGTCGTGGTCGCCCAGCGCTTCGAGGATCTCGACGAGGTCGCCAAGGCCGCCAACGACACCTGCTTCGGCCTCGGCGCCGGGGTGTGGACCAAGGACGTCAGCGCGATGCATCGCCTCGCATCCAAGATCAAGTCGGGCACCGTGTGGGGCAATTGCCACGCGGCGATCGACGCGGCGCTGCCGTTCGGCGGCTACAAGGAATCGGGCCTCGGCCGCGAGCAGGGCCAGGCCGGCCTCGACGCCTATCAGGAAACCAAGACCGTCATCATCCAGCTTTGATGGAACGTTCCTTCCCCCTTTACGGGGGAAGGATACGCAGCCTTGGCCGCGTGCGGCCTAGGCGAAGTTGGAAGAGGGTGATTGACGCAACGTTGCGTGCGCTTCCCACCCTCTCCAACTACGGCTAGCGAGTGAACTCGCAAGCCTCCGTATCCTCTCCCGTCAAGGGAGAGGAGCGGACCACAAGGAAGTCCTATGCCCATCGACCTCACCAAGATCCGCGCGATCGACGTCCACGTTCACGCCGAAGTCTCATGCCACGATCCCGAAGACCCGGTGATGGGCCAGTATTTCGACGCGGCCAGCGCCTATTTCAAGGCGCCGCGCGAACGCCCCAAGATGCCCGAGATCATCGAGCTCTACCGCGAGACCAACATCGCGCTGGTGCTGTTCACGGTCGACTGCGAAAGCGGCATGGGCGCGAAGCGGGTGAGCAATTACGAAGTCGCCGAGCAGGCGCTCAAGAACGACGACATCTGCATGGCCTTCGCCAGCATCGATCCGCACAAGGGCAAGTACGGTGCGCGCGAGGCGCGCGACCTGATCGAGAATTATGGGGTCAAGGGCTTCAAGTTCCACGGCATCGCGCAGAACGCGCACCCCTCCGACCGGATGGCCTATCCGATCTACGAGGTGATCGCCGAATACGGCCTGCCCGCGATCTTCCACACCGGCCATTCGGGCATGGGCACCGGGATGCGCGGCGGCGGCGGCATGCGGCTGAAGTATGGCCAGCCGATCCTGATCGACGACGTCGCGGTCGACTTCCCCGACATGAAGATCATCCTCGCCCATCCGAGCTGGCCGTGGGTCGACGAGAGCCTGTCGATGGCGCTGCACAAGACCAACGTCTACATTGACCTGTCGGGCTGGAGCCCGAAGTATTTCCCCAAGCAGGTGATCCAGTACGCAAACACCCAGCTCAAGCACAAGATGCTGTTCGGCACCGACTTCCCGCTGATCCATCCCGACAAGTGGATGGCCGCGGCGGCCGAGGTCGGCTTCCGCGACGAGGTGATGCCGCTGATCATGAAGGACAATGCGGCGAAGGTGCTGGGGCTCGCGTGAGCGACCCGGATGACATCCGCGGCTGGCAGCGCCTGTCGCCGGGCGTCACCACTTCGGGCCGGCTCGAGGACAGGGACATTGCGCGGCTGGCCGGGCTCGGCGTCGCGCACGTGATCAACCTCGCGCTGGACGATCATCCCGATGCGCTGGCCGACGAGGGCGCCAAGCTGGCCGCGCACGGCATCTTCTACACCCATATCCCGGTGCCGTTCGACGCGCCGGAAGAGGCGCATTATCAGGCGTTCGTGAAGGCCTTCGAGGGCGGCGCGGCGCCCGCGCATGTCCATTGCATCGCGAACTGGCGCGTCTCGGCCTTCTTCTATCGCTATCATCTCGAGCGCGGCATGGCCGAGCCCGAGGCGCGTGCGCTGATGGAGCGGCAATGGTCGCCCGCCACGCACGACCACCCTTCCGCACCGAAATGGGCGGCGCTGATAACAAAGAGGACCTGAATGGATTTCGCGGGCAAGCATATCGTCGTCACCGGGGCATCGAGCGGGATCGGCCTGGGCGTAGCAAAACTGCTGGCAGCGCGCGGCGCGCGCCTGTCGCTGATCGCGCGGCGCAGGGAACTGCTCGACGAAGCGGTGGCGGAATTGGGCGCGAACACCGCAGGCTTCACCGCCGACGTCGGCGACAAGGCGCAGCTCGACGCGGCGATCGACGCGGCGGCCGCGCATTTCGGGCCGGTCGAGGCGCTGTTCGCCAATGCCGGGCTGACCGGCGGCTTCACCCCCTTCACCGCCTTCGATCCCGAGGTGTTCGAACAGACCCTGCGGGTGAACCTGACCAGCGTGTTCTGGGCCGCGCAGAAGGTGATCCCGGCGATGATCGCAGCGAACAAGGGCGCGATCCTCGTCACCGGCAGCATGGGTTCGAAGCGCGGCATGGCGATGAACCCGGCCTATGTCGCATCGAAGCACGGCGTGCTCGGCCTGACCCGCGCGATCGCGGTCGAGATGGCGCCGCACAACATCCGCGCCAACTGCATCATCCCCGGCTTCATCCGCACCGAGGCGCTCGACCGGATCCCGCCCGAACAGCAGGGCAAGATCGAGGGCCGCGTGCCGATGCGCCGGATGGGCTCGGTCGAGGAACTGGCCGAAGTCGCCGCCTTCCTGCTCAGCGACGCCGCCAGCCATGTGACCGGCCAGGACTGGGCGGTCGACGGCGGGGTGCTGGAAAGCATCGAAGTCTAAGGAATACGCGATGGGCCCGGACGGCCATTTCACTTACGACGAATGGGCCGCGCACACGGTCGAGAAGATCGTGAGCATTGGCCTGCCGTTGCCCGAGGAACACCGCGCGGACTATCTTCGCCTGCAAATATCCCTCGCGCTGAACCAGGCTCTTCGTCACGGCCGGTCAGGCCGCTCGAACGATGAGCCCGTCGCCGCATAACAAAGAACCGGAGAGAGCAGATGGCCCTGAAATACTACCACGCCGAACCGCTGGCGAATTCGCTCAAGTCGATGCTGCCGCTGAAGGAAAAGGGCCTCGCCTACGAGAGCATCTATGTCGACCTGCACAAGTTCGAGCAGCATTCGGACTGGTTCGTCGCGATCAATCCCGAAGGCCAGGTGCCGGTGCTCGACCATGACGGGACGATCATCACCCACACCACGGTGATCAACGAATATCTCGAGGACGTCTTTCCCGACGCCCAGCCCGCGAGCGGCCCGCTGCGCCCGAAGGACGCGGTCGGCGCGGCGAAGATGCGCTACTGGAACAAGTTCATCGACGAGCACGTGATGAACTACGTCTCGATGCACGGCTGGCACCGGCTGGTCGGGGTGATCGCGCGCAACATCGACGACGGGACCTTCGAGGAACTGCTGAGCCACATCCCGCTGCCCGACCAGCGCAAGAAATGGGCGACCGCGCGCTCGGGCTTTTCCGAGGCCGATCTCGCCAATGCGACCGACAAGATCGTCTACGCGCTGACCAAGATCGAAAAGCAGCTCGGCGAGACCGCCTATCTCGCCGGCGACAGCTACACCCTCGCCGACATCAACTTCTTCGCCCATTGCGGCGCGATGGTCGACCGGATGTTCCCCGAACTGAATGTCGACGCGACCTATCCGAAGCTCGTCGCATGGCGCGAGACGGTCAAGGCGCGCCCGGCGGTGAAGGAAGCGCTCGCGAGCGAAGACCGCACCGCGCCCGGCCTGCGCACCTGGAGCGGCGACCGGTGACGCCCAGGATCGGCCTCGTCACGCTGGGCGTGGCCGATCTCGCCCGCTCGCTTGCCTTCTACCGCGACGGGCTCGGCCTGCCGACCCACGACTACGACCCCGAGGCCGGCGTGGTGTTCTTCAAGCTCGACGGGACATGGCTCGGCCTGTTCGCGCGCGAGGAGCTGGCGAAGGATGCCAGGGTTCCGGCCGAAGGCTCGGGCTTTCGCGGCATCACCCTTGCCCATAACGAACCGAGCAAGGAGGGGGTCGACGCGGTTTTCGCCGAGGCGCTCGCCGCCGGCGCGACGTCGGTGAAGGCTCCAGAGGACGTCTTCTGGGGCGGCTACTCCGGCTATTTCGCCGATCCCGATGGCCATCTGTGGGAAGTCGCCTACAACCCCTTCATGGATCTCACCTGACGAAGAATTTGGGAGGAAATATTCGATGCGCGCATGGTTGCTGCCCGCCGGTTCCGACGGTTTCGACAAGCTCTACCAGGATACGCTGCCCGATCCGACGCCCGGCCCGGGCGAAGTGCTGATCGCGCCCAAGGCCTGGTCGATCAATTACCGCGATTTCGCGGTGGCTTCGGGCCATTATTTCGGCGGCGTGCTCAAGCAGCCGGCGATCCCGCTGTCCGACGGCGCGGGCGAAGTGGTCGCGGTCGGCGCGGGCGTCACCCAGTTCAAGCCGGGCGACAAGGTCCAGGGCGCGTTCTTCACCAACTGGGTCGAAGGCCCGCCGCGGATGAGCATGGCGCTGGGCGACGGCATGGGCCCGGGGATGCTGGCCGAGCTGGTCGTGCTGCCCGAAACCGGCGTGGTCGCGATGGCCGAGAGCCTCAGCTATGCCGAAGCCGCGACCCTGCCCTGCGCGGGCGTGACCGCATGGAACGCGCTGCACGAAGGCCCGCGCGCGCTGCGTCCGGGCAACCGGGTGCTGGTGCTCGGCTCGGGCGGCGTCTCGGTGCTGGCGCTGCAGATCGCGCGGGCGAGCGGCTGCGAGGTCTTCGCGACCTCCTCCAGCGATGAAAAGCTCGAGCAGCTCAAGGCGCTCGGCGCGTCGCAGGGCGTCAACTACAAGACCACCCCCGAATGGGGCCCGCATATCGGCCGCGCGCTCGGCGGGGTCGACAAGGTGGTCGAGGTCGGCGGCGCCGGCACCGCCGAACAATCGATGATGGCGCTGCGCACCCAGGGCGAAGTCGCGATGATCGGGGTGCTCTCGCCCGAAGGCGGGCCGAACCCGCGCGCGCTGATGATGACCGCCGGGAGCCTGCGCGGGATCTTCGTCGGCTCGGTGGCGATGGCCAGGGCGCTCAACGCGGCGATCGACGTCAACGGGATCAAGCCGGTGATCGGCAAGAGCTTCGGCTTCGATTCCGCAAAAGAGGCCTATGCGCATGCGTGGGGACCGGATAGCTTCTCCAAGACGGTGATCGAGCTCGGATAAACGGGCCGGTCCGGGAGAGGACGGCAATGGCGACACAGGCGGCGGCTCGGCCGAAGAGCGAACTCAACTACATGCTCGGGCTGATGCTCGTGCTCACGCTGGGCAACGGGATCGTCGGGTTCGACCGGCAGACCGTCTCGTTCCTCGCGCCGTTCATCGTCAAGGACCTCGGGCTCAACAACACGCAGATCGGCTCGATCGCCGCGGCGCTGTCGCTGGCGATCGCGCTGTCGTCCTTCGTCGGCGGCCAGCTGGCCGACCGCAGCGGGCGCGGCAAGGCCGTGCTGGTCGCCTGCACGCTGCTGTTCTCGCTGCTTTCGGGGGTGAGCGGGTTCGCCGGGAGCTTCATGGTCCTGCTGCTGTGCCGCTTCGCGCTGGGCGCCACCGAAGGCCCGATCGTGCCGATCAGCCAGGCGATGATCCTGCGCGCGAGCAGCCCGAAATGGCGCGGCTTCAACATGGGCTTCATGCAGATGGTCGGCGCCTTCGGGATCGCCGGCTTCATCGGCCCGGTGGTCGCGACGCAGCTGGGCGAAGCGCACGGCTGGCGCACCGCGATGTTCCTTTCGATCATCCCCGGGCTGATCGTCGCGGCGATGATGGTGTTCCTGATCCGGCCCGATCCGAAGCAGCGCCCGGCCGAGGCGGAACCGAAGGGCGCGCTGATCGCGGATTTCAGCGAGCTGCTGAAGATCCGCAACATGCGCGCCTCGCTCGCGATCGCCGGCCTCGTCACCGCGTGGCTGGTGCTCAACAGCAGCTTCCTGGTGCTGTTCCTGACCAGCGTGAAGGGCCTCGCGCCGACCACCGCGGGCTGGGTGATCGGCATGGGCGGCTGGGGCGCCTTCGTCGGCGGGATCCTGTTCCCGACCATCAGCGACCGGGTGGGGCGCAAGCCGGTGCTGGTGCTCGGCTGCCTTGCCGCGACGCTCGGGCCGATCGCGATGCTGGTCCTGCCCTCCGATCCGGTGCTGCTCGCTATCGGCGTGCTGGTCGGCTGGATGCCGCTGGGGATCGCGCCGCTCTATTGCGCCGCGGTGCCGAGCGAGAGCGTGCGGCCCGGCCTCGTCACCACCGCGGTCGGGCTGTCGATGGGCTTTGCCGAACTGTTCGGCGGGGTGGTGGTGCCGCCGCTGGCCGGCCGCGCCGCCGACATGTTCGGGCTTCAGGCGATCTTCGTGATCTGCATCGGCCTTGCGCTGGTGGCGGCTTTCGCGGCATTGTTCCTGAAGGAAACCGCGCCGGGCAAGACCGGCGCCGCCTGAGAGGCTGCAAGACCATGTGGGAAGTGCGCGTCACCCCTTGCGGGGATTTCGACAACCATCCGTACCAGACCAATCATTTCCGGGTCGAGCCGCTGTCGGGCGCGATGGGCGCGGAAATCGTCGGCCCGCGCCTGCCGGACATGTCGGACGAGGCGTTCGAGGCGTTCAAGCAGGCGCTGTATCACCACAAGATGCTGTACATGCGCGACCAGCACCTGAGCCATGCCGAGCATGAGGCGTTCGGCGCGCGGCTCGGGCCCTTCGCGGTCGATGCCTATACGCAGGGCGTGCCCGGCCACCGCGACGTCCACCCGATCATCAAGGAAGCCGACACGCGGGTCGCGAGCCTGTTCGGCGGCGGCTGGCACACCGACAGCCCGTTCCTGGCCGAGCCGCCCGCGATCACCACGCTGCGCGCGGTGGAAGTTCCGCCCTACGGCGGCGACACGAGCTGGGCCAATTGCGCGCTCGCCTTCCGCCATTTGAGCAAGACCTACCAGGACATGCTGCGCGGGCTGAAGGTGCACATGTCGGCGCGCAACAACTACCTCACGCAGGAGACCCTGCTGGGCACCGCGATCCAGTTCTCGAACGACGAGACCCGGCGCGAAGGGCTGGAGGGCCGCTTTCACCCGCTGGTCCGCGCGCATCCCGAGACCGGCGAGGAATCGCTCTATATCTGCGACACCTACACGGTCGGTTTCGAAGGCATGACCACGATGGAAGCCAAGCCGATCGTCGACTTCCTCGTCGCCCATTGCACCCAGGCGGCGTTCACCTGCCGGCTGCGCTGGGAACCGGGCACGGTCGCGCTGTGGGACAACCGCGCGGCGATGCACCTCGGCCCCAACGACTACGACGGCTTCCGGCGCGAAATGTACCGCACCACCACCGCCGGCGGAAAGGTCGAGGCCGCTGCCTGAGCTGGCCCCTGACCGGCACATGATCGCCGACCCGGAGGAGTTCTTCATGCGCGGCTGCGGGCGCTGCGACCGCTTCGCGACGCCCGACTGCTCGGCCCGCCTGTGGCGGCAGGGGCTCGACGATCTGCGCCGCATCTGCCTCGACATGGGGCTGACCGAGACCGCCAAGTGGGGCCATCCCTGCTACATGCGCGGGGAGCGCAACATCGCGCTGTTCGGCGCCTTCCGCGGCGATTTCCGCCTCAGCTTCATGAATCCGGCGCTGATGAAAGACCCCGCGGGCGTGCTCGAGCCGAACGGGCCCAACGCGCGCCACAAGAGCATGATCCGCTTCACCCGCAACGACCAGGTCGCCGGGCTCGAGCCGGTGATCCGCGCCTATCTGGCCGAGGCGATCGACTATGCCGACCGGGGGATCGTGCCGGCCAGGGAAGCGGTCGAGCTCGAGCTGCCCGACGAGCTGGTCGAGGTGCTCGACGGCGATCCCGAGCTGGCCGAGGCGTTCCACGCGCTGACTCCCGGACGGCAAAAGAGCTATGTGTTCGCGCTGAATTCGACGAAGAACCCGGTCACCCGGTTCGCGCGGATCGAGAAGTATCGCGGCAAGATCATGTCGGGCAAGGGCGCGCTGGATCGGTGACGAATTTCTTCTCCCGTTGACGGGAGAAGGATACGCAGGCTTGGCAGCTTGCTGCCTAGCCGCAGTTGGATGAGGGCTGCCTTTGCTTGAAGTGCGAAGGCAACGTCTCCGCAACGGCCAGGATGCGCTCCAGCACACCGCCGATATTTTCGCTCACCTCATGGTTCCAAAAGCGGATGACGTGATAGCCGGATGCTTCGAGCCGCAACGTTCGATTTGCATCCGCTTCCTCCGAATGCTGCCCGCCATCGACCTCAACGATCAGCCGCTTGAGGGGACATACGAAATCGGGAATGGATCGCCCGACCGTCACCTGCCTGCGAAACTTCAATCCGCCGAGTTGGCGACCGCGCAAGGCCCTCCAGAGTTCGTTTTCGGCGTCGGTTGCGTTACGCCGAAGGCGCTGCGCGTGAGGATTGGTCGTGCCGATCGACATCGGCCGCAGGGTAGAAAGAAACCAGCCCTCATCCCAGCGACGCTGGCTCCGTTCCGGAGCAAGCTTCGCTATCCTTCTCCCATCAATGGGAGAAGGAACTCCCCAAAAACCATTTTCCTACAGCCACCCGAATGTGGCTTATGCTGGGAATGGCCTACGCAGAAACTCTCCCTGCCCCCAATCCGCGCGCGCGGTTTTACTCCGCAGGACTGTCACCCTGTCCGGACGCGCCAAAAACCGAGGATTCCTGCGGACTTCAGGGCCAAAACACACGGGTTACAGGGTGTAACTTGTGTAACCCTGCGCCGCCGCGCTCAATCGGCGAAGAAGTTCAGTTCCAGCAGCACGTTGTTCGGATCGGCGGTGAAGATCTGCCGCAGGTTGATCGCCGAGACGAGGTTCTCCTGGTAGTCGGCGCCCATCGTGTCGAGCTTGTCCTTGACCTCTTCGTAGCCGACGCATTTGAGCGCGACGTGGTGCAGCGCCCCGGTCAGTTCACCCGGGGTGACCTCGCGATCGTAGGTGCGGTAGCAGTCGAGCGAATTGATGTGGATGATCGCGCGATTCTCGGCATCGAACATCCAGGTCGCGGTCTCGGGAGTCAGCGGCGGCGGCGCATCCTTGCGCACCAGGCCGAGCAATTTGCCATAGAATTCCGCGGTCTCGTCGAGCCGGTCGGTGATGATGTTCACATGGTCCAGAGCTTCGACGTTCATGCGGTCCTTCTCCTGTGTATTTCCGCCTGTTTTCGCTTGCAGCCATAGCCCGATATTGTATGTGCCGCATACTATTTTCGCATATATGATTCTTTCATAAGTGAGAGGAAGTTTGATGGCCAAGAACCTTGAGGAAATCGTCAAGGGCAGCAGCGACATCGTCGCTACGCTCCGCAATTCGCAGATCGGTGCCTATGTGTACCCGGTCGTCGCCCCCGAGTTCTCGAACTGGCGTTCGGAACAGTGGGCCTGGCAGCACAGCGCGGTGCTGTTCGACCAGTCGCATCACATGTTCGACCTCTACATCAAGGGTCCGGACGCGCTCAAGCTCCTCTCGGACACGATGGTCAACTCGCCCGCCGGTTGGGAAGTCAACAAGGCGAAGCAGTACGTTCCGACCACCCCCGCCGGCCACGTGATCGGCGACGGCATCATCTTCTACCTCGCCCCGGAAGAGTTCGTGTATGTCGGCCGCGCGCCGGCCGCCAACTGGCTCCGCTTCCAGGCCGAGAAGGGCAAGTACGACGTCGAGATCATCAACGATCCGCGTTCGCCCTCGCGCCCGATGGGCAAGCCGGTCAACCGCATCAGCTGGCGCTTCCAGATCCAGGGCCCGCAGGCCTGGAACGTGATCGAGAAGCTCAACGGCGGCAGCCTCGAGAAGCTCAAGTTCTTCAACATGAGCGAGATGAAGATCGGCAACAAGACCGTCCGCACCCTGCGCCACGGCATGGCCGGCTCGCCGGGCCTCGAAATCTGGGGTCCCTACGAAGAGCAGGACTACATCCGCGACGAGATCCTCAAGGCTGGTGAAGAATTCGGCCTGATCGCGGTCGGTTCGCGTGCCTATCCGTCGAACACGCTGGAATCGGGCTGGATCCCGAGCCCGCTGCCCCCGGTCTACACCGGCGACGAACTGACCGACTACCGCGAATGGCTCGGTGCCGACAGCTATGAAGCCACCGGCGCGATCGGCGGTTCCTTCGTCGGCAAGTCGATCGAAGACTACTACCTGAACCCGTGGGAACTCGGCTACGGCCCGTTCGTGAAGTTCGACCACGACTTCATCGGCGCCGACGCGCTGAAGAAGATCGATCCGGCGACCCAGCGCAAGAAGGTCACCCTCGAATGGAACAAGGAAGACATCCAGAAGATCGTCTCCTCGCTGTTCGAGCCCGAGGGCGAACAGTACAAGTTCTTCGACCTGCCGCTCGCGAACTACGCCAACAGCAACTACGACTCGGTCGTCGATGCTGACGGCAACAACGTCGGCCTGTCGCTGTTCACCGGCTTCTCGTTCAACGAGAAGAAGGCGCTGTCGCTCGGCACGATCGACCACGAGATCCCGCTCGGCACCGAACTCCACGTCGTGTGGGGCGAGGAAAACGGCGGCACCAAGAAGACCACCGTCGAGCCGCACAAGCAGCTCAACGTCCGTGCGATCGTCTCGCCGGTTCCGTACAGCCAGATGGCTGGCGACACCTACCAGGCGGGTTGGCGCTCGGGCCGCAAGGCCTAAGCCCTTCGCCAACGGCTAAAGATCGGGCCCGCGACCGCAAGGTTCGCGGGCCTTTTCTTTGTCGGCGTTCCGAGGCAATCACGACGGACAAGAGGAGAGAACCGAATGGCGAATTACGTGCTGGTCCATGGCGCCTGGGGCGGCGGGCAGACCTACGGCGAAGTGCCCGATGCTTTGCGTGCGGAAGGCCACCAGGTGCTGGTCGCGACGCTCCCGGGGCTCGGCACGCGCCAGGACGAACTCCACCCGGGCATCACGCTGGGCGATCATGTGAACGCGGTGCTCGAGCAGATCGAGACGGCCGGGTTCGAGCGTTTCATCCTCGCCGGCCATTCCTACGGCGGGATGGTGATCACCGGGGTGGCGACGAAGCTCGGCGCGCGGATCGACGCGATCGCCTATCTCGACGCGTTCCTGCCCGGCGACAACCAGTCGCTGTGGGACATCACCGGCGCGTTCGAGCACAATTGGTACATCGACACGCAGAAGAACCGCCCCGGCCTGATCCGTCCGCTAATGACGCCCGAGGAGTTCGAGCCGGTGCCGGGGATGGTGGGCTATCACCCGCTGCTCACGCTGCTCGAAGCGGTGCGCTACACCGGCGAGGAAGCGAAGATTCCCAAGCGCGCCTATGTCCTCGCGACCGGCTACGAGCCGACCCCCTTCCCGCGCTTCGCGGACCAGGCGAAGGCGGAAGGGTGGGTCTACCACGAGACGGCGACCAGCCATTTCGTGATGGAGGAAGACCCGGCGCTGACCCGCGCGGTGCTGCTGGGGCTGGCGGAGTAAGCTAGCCCCGCACAGGCGCGTCAGGGCCGCCCGCAACCGGCGCGGACTTGGCCGGCGCGACCCGCCAGACCGCATTGCCGACATCGTCCGCGATCAGCAGCGCGCCGGTGGGATCGAACGCGACGCCAACCGGCCGCCCCTGCATCTTGCCGTCCTTGCGCAGGAAGCCACCGACGAAGGTCTGCGGCGGTCCGCTCGGCTTGCCGCCGGCGAACGGCACGAAGGCCACCTGATAGCCGTTGGGCTTCTGGCGATCCCAACTGCCGTGCTCGCCGATGAAGGCACCGCCGCGATAGCCGGCAGGGAAGCCGCTGCCCTGCTCGAACACCAGCCCCAGCGGCGCGACGTGCGAGCTGAGCGAATAGTCGGGCGGGATCGCCTTCTTCACCATGTCCGGCCGACGCGGGACCACGCGGATATCCTCGTGCTGGCCGTAGTAGCTCCAGGGCCAGCCATAGAACGCGCCGGGTTTTACCGAGGTCATGTAATCGGGCACGAGATCGTTGCCGAGCTCGTCGCGCTCGTTGACCACGCACCACAATTGCCCGGTTTGCGGATTGAAGGTCAGGCCGTTGGGATTGCGCAGCCCGCTTGCATAGAGCCGCATCGCGCCGTCTTCCGGATGGATTTCGAAGATCGCCGCGCGGTCGCGCTCGGCGTCCATCCCGTTCTCGGTGATGTTCGAGTTCGAACCGACGCCGACGTAGAGCCTGCTGCCGTCCGGGCTGATCGCGAGGCTCTTGGTCCAGTGATGGTCGATCGCACCCTCAGGGAGATCGGTCAACTTGACCGGCGGGCCCACCGCGTCGTCGCCCGGCTTGAAGGGATAGCGCAGCAGCGCCCCGGTCTCGGCGACATAGAGATAGCCGCCGCTGGCGACGATCCCGAACGGCGAATCGAGCTTGTCGGCGAGCACCTTGGTCACGTCGGCCTTGCCGTCACCGTTGGTGTCGCGCAGCAGCAGCACCCGGTCGCCCGGCTTGGTCGGGCCGTGTGCCTTCGCCATGACGATCCCGAACACCAGGTCCTTCGGGCGCGTGACCGGCTCGAGATTGGGGCCGCCGGATTCGACCGCGAGCACGTCCCCATTTGGCAGGGCGAGCACGTTGCGCGGGCTGTGGAGGCCGGAGGCGAAGGGCTGGATGGTGAACCCGGCGGGGACGGTCGGCATGGCACCGCCCTGCCACCCCACCGCCGCGGTCACCCCCATCGGCGGGAACAGGAACTGCTTCGGCGCGGGCAGCTTGGGATTGGCGCCGTACTGGATTTCCGGCTGGGCGATCGGCTTGGAACAGCCCGCCAGCGCGGCGAGGCAGCATGCCGCGAAAAGAAGGCCCGTTTTCATGGCCGGTCCCTCCCGACATAGGCGTAGGCCATGCGATGGCCGAGGAAGCCAGTGACCGCCAGCAGCACCACCGTGATGACCGACAGTGTGAGCCCGGTCGGCACAACCGAAGTCCAGCCGTCGCGTGCATGCACCAGGCTGTTGAAGAAAGCGAGGATCAGCACCGCGGCATTGCCGACCAGATGGAACCAGCCGATTGCCGGGCGGGCGCGACCGCCGAGCAGGAAATCGAGCAGTCCGAACAGGGCGGCGAGGGCGCCGAACAGCAGCCCGAAGGCGAGCAGCCAGGCGGAGAAATTGCTCCACTGCATCACGCCGATGCGCGAATAGACCACGTCGGTGATCATCGCACCAGTAAAGCAGGCGATCGGAAACGGCACCAGCATCGCGTGCAGCGGCACGCGCGCGATCCTGATGCTGGGCTGAAAAATGCGGGACATGCGTACCTCGCTGTTGCGATGGATCTTCCCGCCCGCTGCTCTAACGGTCGGCGCCGCAAAGGGTTTCAGCGCCGGACCAGGACGATCACAGCGCCAGCCGATAGGTCAGGAAAGCATCGTCGCGCTCCCATCCCTCGCGCTCGTAAACCGCTTGTGCGGTGCGGTTGTCGACCGCCGTCGAAAGCATCAGCCGCACCGCTCCCGCCTCCTTCGCGAATTCGGCGGCATGGCGCAGCAAGGCACTGCCGATGCCTCTGCCGCGCGCGGCGGGGATTACGAACAGATCGTTGAGGATGAAAATCCGCGCCATCCCGGCGGATGTGAAAGACGGATACAGCTGCGCGAAACCTAGCGCCGTCGTCGCATCCTCCGCGATGAAGACAAACGACTCAGCCCGCGCAATCCGCTCGGCCAAGAAACGGCGGGCGCCAGCGATATCCGACTGTTGCCGGTAGAACTGGCGGTAGAGATCGAACAAGCCCGCGACGCCGTCGATGTCGCCCGCGGCAGCCTGGCTGATGCGAACCGCTTCGGCCATCGCTATCGCCGGCTCAGCGCCGCCTCGCATTCGTGCATCAGGCTGGCCATGATTGTCGCGACCGGTTCTTCCTGCTTGACCATGCCGACCGACTGGCCGGCCATCAGCGAGCCGTTCTCGACGTCGCCGTCGATCACCGCGCGGCGCAAAGCACCGGCCCAGAAGTGTTCGATCTGGAGCTGGGCCTCGAGCATGTCGACCTTGCCCTCGTCGAGCAGCTGGGCGACTTCGCGCTGCTTGGCGGTGAACTCCTCGGTGCCCTTGTTCTTGAGCGCGCGCACCGGGATCACCGGCAGGCGCGGATCGACCTGGACGCTGGCGACCGCATCGCGCGCATTGCCGCGGAAGAAGGCCTGCTTGAACGCCGGATGGGCGATGCTTTCGGTGGCGCAGGCGAAGCGCGTGCCGAGCTGGACGCCCGCCGCGCCCATTTCGAGATAGGCGGCGATCGCATCGCCCCGGCCGATCCCGCCGGCGACGAACACCAGATAGTCCTCGGCGAGTTCGGGCAGGAACTCCTGCGCCAGCACGCTTGTCGCGACCGGACCGATATGGCCGCCCGCTTCCATCCCCTCGATCACCAGAGCGTCGGCGCCCGAGCGCAGCAGCTTCTTCGCCAGCGCGATGGTCGGCGCGAACACGATAACCTTGCCTCCGAAGGCCTTGATCGCCTCGACGCTGCCCTTGGGCGGGATGCCGCCGGCGAGAACCACGTGGCCTACCCGGTGCCTGGCGCAGACCTCGATCAGCTCGAACAGCATCGGGTGCATCGTGATGAGGTTCACGCCGAAGGGCTTTTTCGTAAGCGCCTTGGTCCCGGCGATCTCCGCATCGAGCAGTTCGGGGGTCATTGCGCCGCACGCGATCACGCCGAAACCGCCGGCATTGCTGATCGCCGCGACGAGGTTGCGCTCGCTGACCCAGCTCATCGCGCCGCACAGGATCGCGTATTCGCAACCGAAGAACTCGGCACCACGGCGCATGAGGGCGGAGGTCTTGGGGTAAACTGTCATGCTGCGCGCTTAAAAGGCCGGAAGGCGGGCGGCAAGCCCCGCGAAGCGCCGCTCCACTAATCGGATTTTCCGCACTTAGTGACGAAGGTTCATCGTTTTTGTCGATGCAAAGGCGGCACTAGTCTCACAGCGCAGAATCACACGAGAGGAGAAGATCATGGACGCGAAGACTGGATCGATCGGCGGATGCCCGATGGGCCATGGCGACGGCGGAGTGCGCGCACTGCTCGGCCGGACCAACAAGGACTGGTGGCCCGAGATGCTGGCAACCGAGATCCTCAATCCCAATGGCGCGACCAATCCCTATGGCGAGGACTTCGACTATGCCGAGGCGTTCAACGCGCTCGACTACAAGGCGCTCAAGGCCGACCTGACCGCGCTGATGACCGACAGCCAGCCGTGGTGGCCGGCGGATTACGGCCATTACGGCCCGTTCTTCATCCGCATGGCCTGGCACGCCGCCGGCACCTATCGCACCGCGGACGGCCGCGGCGGCGCCAACAGCGGCCAGCAGCGCTTCGCCCCGCTCGACAGCTGGCCCGACAACGGCAACCTCGACAAGGCCCGCCGCCTGCTGTGGCCGATCAAGCAGAAGTACGGCAAGAACATCAGCTGGGCCGACCTGTTCATCCTCACCGGCAACGTCGCAATCGAATCGATGGGCGGCCCGACCTTCGGCTTCGGCGGCGGCCGCGCCGACGTGTTCGAGCCCGAGCGCGACATCTACTGGGGCTCGGAAGACAAGTGGGTCAACGAGGGCGTACAGACCCGCATCGCGCCCGAGCATGGGTTTCACGAGCTCGAAGGCCCACTGGCCGCGATCCAGATGGGGCTGATCTACGTCAATCCCGAAGGGCCGCAGGGCAATCCGCATGACGACGAAGGCATGGCGCGCGACATGAAGGAAACCTTCGCGCGCATGGCGATGAACGACGAGGAGACCGTCGCGCTGACCGCCGGCGGCCACACTTTCGGCAAGGCCCACGGCAATGGCGACGCCTCCACCCTTGGCGCGGCACCCGCCGGCGGCGATCTCGTGGCGCAGGGCTTCGGCTGGGTCAGCGGCGAGGAGCACGGCGGGATCGGCGAGCATACCGTGACCAGCGGCATCGAAGGCGCCTGGACCAACACCCCGGTCGAATGGAGCAAGAACTATTTCCGCCTGCTGCTCGATTACGACTACGAGCTGGTGAAAAGCCCCGCGGGCGCAAACCAGTGGCAGCCGATCGGCCAGAAGGAAGAGGACATGGCCCCGGCGGCGTGGGATCCTTCGAAGAAGGTCCCGACGATGATGACCACTGCCGACATGGCGCTCAAGCGCGATCCGGTTTACCGCAAGATCAGCGAGAAGTTCCGCGACGATCACGAGGCGTTCAAGGATGCCTTCGCCCGCGCCTGGTTCAAGCTGACCCACCGCGACATGGGCCCGAAGAGCCGTTACCTCGGTCCGGAAGTCCCCCAGGAAGATTTGATCTGGCAGGATCCCATTCCGGCCGGGACCAAGCCCTCCGACGCCGAGGTCAAGGCGGTGAAGGACAAGATCGCGGCCAGCGGGCTGACCGTCAGCCAGTTGGTCAAGACGGCCTGGGCCTCGGCCTCAACCTACCGCAAGTCCGATTTCCGCGGCGGCTCCAACGGCGCACGGGTGCGGCTTGCGCCGCAGAAGGACTGGGACGCCAACGAACCGGCGGTGCTGGCGAAAGTGCTGGACACGCTCGACGGGCTGCGCGGCAATCTGTCGATGGCCGATGCGATCGTGCTCGGGGGCGTGGTCGCGCTTGAAAAGGCGGGCGCCCCGAACGTGCCCTTCACCGGCGGGCGCGGCGATGCGACCGACGAGCAGACCGATGCGGAAAGCTTTGCCGTGATGGAGCCGCAGGCCGATGCCTTCCGCAACTATCTGCCGAAGAAGCTGGCGGTGAAGACCGAGGAGCTGATGCTCGACCGCGCCAGCCTGCTCGGCCTGTCGGTGCCCGAGATGGTCGTGCTGATCGGCGGGCTGCGCGTGCTGGGCGCCAACCACGGCGAGCGCGGCCACGGGCACTTCACCAAGCGTTCCGGCCAGCTCACCAACGACTTCTTCGTCAACCTGCTGGACATGACCAATGTCTGGAAGGCGGTCGAAGGATCGGACGAGGAGGAATATGTCGCGACCGACCGCGCAGCGGGCCACGAGGTCTGGCGGGCGACGCGGGCGGATCTGATCTTCGGTTCGAACTCGGAGCTGCGCGCCGTGTGCGAAGTCTATGCCGAAAAGGGTGGCGAGGCGAAATTCGTCGCCGACTTCGTCAAGGCCTGGACCAAGGTGATGAACGCCGGCTTCGCCTGAGGAAGGATACCCGGTCCGCCTTCCCTTATGGGGCGGCCAGCAAAGCCTCCCCGTCTCATGGCGGGGAGGTTTTCTTTTGTGAGATCATCCGGTTGCGTGCCGCACAATCGCTTTCTTTTTCGTGACGCGGCTCTAGGTTCGTTTCCAGACAAGGGAGCAGGAACACATGAAAAATCTGGTTTGGGGATTGGGTGCGGTTATTGCGCTGGCCATCGGAGCGCCGGCTCTGGCGGAAGAGATGGGCCCGCAAGCGCTGTCCGACCGGGCCGAGATCGAAGATATGCTG
The DNA here is from genome assembly GCA_017744735.1 of Novosphingobium sp. Lineage (GTDB taxonomy): Bacteria > Pseudomonadota > Alphaproteobacteria > Sphingomonadales > Sphingomonadaceae > Andeanibacterium. The sequence continues at coordinate 166,516 of JAGIAR010000009.1, forward strand.
ACCCGCTATTACAACGATTTCGGCGGGGCGATCGGCGATCACCTCTCGCAGTTCTATGCCGAAGACGGCGAGATGATTCTCGGCACCACCCACTACAAGGGCATCGAGGCGATCAAGGGCATGTACGCCTCGGTCCCCGCCGATGCGCCGCAGCGCAAGTCTTTCGCGCTGAACATCCTGATCGGCAATCCGCTGGTCGTGGTGAAGGGCGATACCGCCACCGCCCGCCTGGTCTTCACCGAATTCATCGTCGAAAAAGAGGGCGATGCCCCGCGCGTGCTGACGATGGGCCGCGAATTCGACCATTTCGTGAAGCGGGGCGGCAAGTGGCTCATCCTGAAGCGAGAGATCCTCGGACCGAAAGGCGCGCCGGAAGGCTGGGAGGACTGACGCCGCCGGGCACTCGCGCCTCTTCCCGTCTTGCCATGCGAGAGCAAGCGCTGCGCTTTTCCGTCAAAGCCGCTTCGCCACCCGCGCCAGATCGGCCGCGAAGCGCTGCTCCGCCTCGTGCCGCTGCCCGTCCTGCAGCCGCAGCAGGTAGGACGGGTGGTTCGTCACCCATAATTCGGCGCCGCCATCGAGCGTGTGCGGCGTGTCGCGCAGCGCCTCGAGACTGGCCGTCTTGCCGAGCACCCCGCGCACCGCGCTGGCGCCGAGCGCAAGGATCAGCTTCGGCTTCACCAGCCCGCGCTCACCGTCGAGCCAGAAGCGGCAGATGTCGATTTCCTTTGCGGTCGGGGTCTTGTGTAGCCGGCGTTTGCCGCGCTGCTCGAACTTGAAGTGCTTGACCGCATTGGTGACGTAGGTTCGCGCCCGGTCGATCCCCGCGTGCTCCAGATGCTCCATCAGCACGCGGCCGGCGGGCCCGACGAAGGGGCGACCCTCGCTCTCCTCGACGTCGCCGGGCTGTTCGCCGACGATCATCAGCGCGGCATTGCGCGGCCCCTCGCCCGCAACCGCACGCGTGCCGTTGCAGCCGATCGGGCAGCGGCGGCATGCCTGAAGCGCATCCGCGATCGCGCCCAGGCTGGCGGGCCGCTGCTCATCCGCGAAGAGATCGGCTCCGGCATCGACCATTGCAAGCTCCCTCGCCCTTGCGCCCGCGACCAGTTGGGGGATCAGCGCGGTCTCGGGCATGTTCTTCCAGTACTTGCGCGGCATCTCCTTGAGCATCGCGCCGATCTTCAAACGCGCGGGATTGAAAGTGGATGCATAATAGTCGCGCCACAATGCCTCCGCGGGATCGTCCTGCGGTGCGTCGCCGCGCTGAGCGGGCGGGCCTTCCTGCAGCGTTTCCCCATCCCAATGCAGCGATCCGCGCGGAGTCAAAATCGACCAGCGCATAGTGGCGAAGCGGTTGACGAAGAACGCCGCGTTGCGGCGCAGGATGTGATGCTCGGGCTCGAACCACGCGACGAAGCGCTCACCCTCCGCGTCCTCGGCCGTACGGAAGCGGACAAAGGCGCGCATCTTGTGGATGTCGCGCCGCACTTCGCGCGCGAGGGCTTCGATCCGGCGGATCTGCGGATCGGCGCGATCCTGCAGCAGCCGCGTATCGCGCTGGAGCCGCCAGAGCAGGCGGTAGAGCAGTTCGAAGCGCTGCGGCTCGGAGTGGAGGATCGCCATTTGCGCGAGCTGGAGAAAGGCGCGCGAAACCCTGGGTTGCGACGCGTCCGACAGGGGCGGCGGCGCGCCGCTCTCGCCGGCAAAGAGATCGCCGGCCCAGCTCACCGCGTCAGGCGTCAGGCCAGCCATCAGGCAGGCGCGCGCAGCGTCGCGCCACGCCTCGAAATCGTCGGGACGCTCGAGCGCGATGAAACGACCGAGGGCGAGCGCCGGCGTCACGCCGCGAACAGCTCTAGCTGCTCCTGCGACGATGGCGAAAGCAGCGCCTTCAGATCGGCCCGGTCGGTCAGCGCGGTAGGGCGCCAGTCGGCCGCAACGATGAACGGGCGGAGTTTCGCGACCGACACGGTCAGCCGCGCGAGATCCTCCAGTCGCACGGTCCGGTGACGCCGGGCCGCGAGCAGCGCATCGACCGCCTTCACCCCCAGTCCGGGAACGCGCAGCAGCGCCTCGCGCGGGGCACGATTGACATCGACCGGGAAGCGGTCGCGGAAGCGCAACGCCCAGGCGAGCTTGGGGTCGATGTCGAGCGGCAGCATTCCGTCCGCCTCGGCGGCGCCCTGCACTTCTTCCGCGCCATAGCCGTAGAAGCGGATCAGCCAGTCGGACTGGTAGAGCCGGTGCTCGCGGATCAGCGGCGGTCGTTTCAACGGCAGCACCGCGCTGGCGTCGGGGATCGGGCTGAAGGCCGAGTAGTATACGCGGCGCAGCCCGTGCAGCCGGTAGAGCCCGCTCGCGCGCCCGATGATCGCCACGTCCGATGCGCCGTCCGCACCGACGATCATCTGGGTCGATTGCCCGGCCGGCGCGAAATGCGGCGCCGAACGGAAGCGCTTCTTCGCGTCCTGCGCCTCGGCGATCGCCTGCTTGAGGCCCCCCATCGCTTGCTCGATCTGCGGCGCGGACTTGTCGGGCGCGAGCCGGCTCAACCCCGTCTCGGTCGGCAGTTCGACGTTGATCGAAACCCGGTCGGCCAGCCGCCCCGCCGCGTCGAGCAGTTCGCGATCGGCCTCGGGGATCGCCTTCAGATGGATATAGCCGCGAAAATCGTATTCTTCGCGCAATATGCGCGCGGTCTCGACCAGCTGCTCCATCGTGTGGTTGGAGCCTTTCACGATTCCCGATGAGAGGAACAGGCCCTCGATATAGTTGCGGCGATAGAACGACAGGGTGAGGTCGGCGACCTCCTGCGGGGTGAACCGCGCCCGCTCGACATTCGAGCTCTTGCGGTTGATGCAGTAGTGGCAATCGAAGATGCAATGGTTGGTCAGCAGGATCTTCAGCAACGAGATGCAGCGCCCGTCGGGCGCATAGGCGTGGCAGATGCCCATTCCCTCCGTCGAACCGATCCCCTTCCCGCCCTTGCTGTTACGCTTGGCGGTGCCCGAAGAAGCGCAGGAAGCATCGTATTTGGCAGCATCGGCAAGGATTTTCAGCCGGTAGGCAATCGCATGACGGTCCATTTGTTCATGATATGTTCTTTTTGGCGCACTGCCCAGCCTTTTGCGGCAGGCCGTTAGGAACCGGAGGAAAAGATGGGCAGGATCGCGATCTCTACTGGGCCATGGTCGCGGGGTCCGGACCGCTGCTGCCTCACGGAAGCGGCTCAGGCCGCTTCCGTGGCGTCCATCTCGTAGGCGGTGTGCAGCACGCGCACCGCGAGTTCGGTTTCGTCCTCGTCGATCAGCACGCTGACCTTGATCTCGCTGGTCGAGATCGCCTGGATGTTGATCCCGCGGTCGGCGAGCGCCTTGAACATGGTGCTGGCGACGCCCGCATGGCTGCGCATGCCGACCCCGACGACGCTGATCTTGGCGATCTTGTCGTCGCTGATCATGCGGTAGAAGCCGATTGCGTCCTTGTGCTCTTCGAGCAGCGCCTGGGTGCGCAGCAGGTCGGCCTTGGGCACGGTGAAGGTGACGTCGGTCTCGCCCTTGTCCTTGGCGATGTTCTGGATGATCATATCGACATTGATGTTCGCCGCGGCGAGCGGGCCGAAGATCGTCGCCACCGCGCCGGGCCGGTCGGCGATGCGGGTCAGGGTGACCTTGGCTTCGTTCTTGTCGGCCGCGATGCCGGTGATCAGTTGGCGTTCCATATCCAGATCCTCTTGAATTTTGGCCAATTCCTCGTCGCTTACGATCATCGTGCCCGGAAGCGTGTCCGCCGCGGGCGCATCGTCGTCGACAAAGGACGACAGCACCTGCACCCGCACCTTCTCCTTCATCGCGAGGCTGACCGAGCGGGTCTGCAAGACCTTCGAGCCGACCGAGGCCAGTTCGAGCATTTCCTCATAGGTGACGTGGCTGAGCTTGCGCGCCTTGGCCACAATCCGCGGATCGGTGGTGTAGACCCCGTCGACGTCGGTGTAGATGTCGCAGCGATCTGCATGGATCGCCGCCGCAACCGCAACCGCCGACGTGTCCGACCCGCCGCGGCCGAGCGTGGTGATGCGGTTCTCCCCGCTCAGCCCCTGAAAGCCCGGGATCACCGCGATCTCGCCTGCAGCCATCGAGGAGAGCAACGCCTCGCTGTCGAAGCCCTCGATCCGTGCCTTCGAATAGGCCTCGTCGGTATGGATCGGGAGCTGCCAGCCGAGCCAGCTGCGCGCCTTGCACCCCATCGCCTGCAGAGTCAGCGCCAGCAGGCCCGAGGTCACCTGCTCGCCCGAGGCGACGACCACGTCGTATTCGGCCGGATCGAACAGCGGATTGGCTTCGCGGCAGAAGTTCACCAGCCGGTCGGTCTCGCCCGCCATGGCGGAGACCACCACGGCGACTTCGTGACCGGCGGCCTGCTGACGGCGCACGATATTGGCGACGCGCCGGATACGCTCCGTCCCCGCCATCGACGTCCCGCCGAATTTCATCACGATCCGGGCCACGAAATCTTAGCTCCTGCACGCTGGAATCAAGTCTGGCGCGCTGTTAGGGGGGCGGTGTGAGCAATGCAACTGTAGCATCGGAAACGAAGTCGGCCGGAGGTCAAACCATCCGGCCCGAGGAAGCTGCCCATTTCGGCGCTTTGGCGAAGGAGTGGTGGGACCCGAAGGGTTCGTCTGCAATGCTGCACAAGCTCAACCCTGTGCGGCTGGGCTTCCTGCGCGAAGCGATCGATGAACATTGGCGCGGCGACCGCGAGAGCGTGAAGCCGCTCGCCGGCAAGACCGCGCTCGACGTCGGCTGCGGCGCGGGGCTGCTGTGCGAACCGCTCGCCCGGCTCGGCGCGGCGGTGACCGGGGTAGATGCGGCGAATGAGAACATTGCGGCGGCGAAGGCGCATGCGGCGGGATCCGGCCTTGCGATCGAATACCGGGCCGGCGAGCTCGCGTCGCTCGGCCTCGGGCAGTTCGACCTGGTGACCGCGATGGAAGTGCTCGAGCACGTTGCCGACAAGCAGGCCTTCGTCTCGGAACTTGCCGCGCACCTCACGCCCGGCGGGCTGATGGCGCTGTCGACCCCCAACCGCACCCCGCAATCGCGCTTGCTGCTGATCGGTGCGGCGGAGGCGGTCGGCATGGTGCCGCGGGGCACGCACCACTGGGAAGACTTCGCGACCCCAGACGAGCTCCGCGAATTGCTCGCCCATGCCGGGCTGACGATGGGCGAACCGCGCGGGATCGGGTTCTCGCCGATGAAGGGCCTGCACCTCTCGGACGACCGCGCGCTCAACTATATCGTCACCGCCAGAACCGGCTGATGATCGTCCGCGACCGCCCGCACTGGCGCGAACTGGCCTTCGCGGTGCGCGGATCGATCGTTCCGGTGATTGCCCCGCGGATCGCGATGCTGATGCTGTTCGCCGCGCTGATGGTCTGGCTCGACCGGCGCATCGCCGGTTTCCCGCAGATCGACGCGATCGGCTTCACCGTGTTCGGCATCGCGCTGTCGCTGTTCCTCGGCTTCCGCAACAACGCCGCCTACGATCGCTGGTGGGAAGCGCGCAAATTGTGGGGTGGGCTGCTGGCGGATCTCAGGAGCTTCGCGCGCGAGGCACAATTGTTCATCGCCGACGAGGATCGGTGGTGCAGCATCATCCGCCATTCGCTCGCTTTCATCCACCTTCACCGCGCGAATCTGCGCCAGATACCCGACGATCCGCGCGCGCGCGAACTGGGCGGCGCGATGGCCGATGCGCCGCATCCGCCCGACGCCGCGCTCGACCGGATCGCCGCCGAGATCCGCGATGCCCGGGCGCAGGGTGCGCTCGACGGCTTCGGCGCCAAGGCTTTGCAGGAACGGCTCGCCAGCATCACGCTGCAACAGGCCGGGTGCGAGCGGATCGCGGTGACCCCGCTGCCTTACGTCTATTCGCTGCTGATCTACCGCACGACCTATCTCTACTGCCTGCTGCTGCCGCTCGCGCTGGTGCATCCTGCCGGCTGGCTGACGCCGGTGTTCGTCGGGATCGTAGCCTATGTCTTCCTCGGCCTGGCCGAAGTGACCGAAGACCTCGCGCAGCCGTTCGGCACCACGCCCAACGCGCTGCCGCTCGACGCGATCTGCCGCGCAGTCGAGATCAGCCTCGCCCCGCACCTCGGGATCGAACCGCCCGCGCCGATGAAGGCGACCGACTACTACCTAAGCTGAAGCCCGATCAGGCGGCGCTTGCTTCGGCGTCGTCGCGCTTGATCGCCTTGTGCGCATCCTCGCTGGCGCCCTTCTTCCAGTAGCTGGAGATATACAGGTCGGCCGGGCCGAGCCCGCGCTCCTCGCGCAGATAGCCGCGCAATGCCCGCATCGCCTCGAATTCGCTCGCGACCCAGCCGTAGACCCGACCTTCGCGCCAGCCGAGCGAGCGGACATGGTCGGCCAGCATCTCCGGACGGGCGCCGGGCCGCGGATTGACCAGCCAGTGCAGCTCGACCCCCGCCGGCGCGTCGATCGCCTGCTTGTCGTCCTCGTGCTGGATCTCGATCACCGCGACGCCCTTCGCGTCGCGCGGCAGGGCCTCGAGATTGACGCCGATCGCCGGAAGCGCGGTCATGTCGCCGGCGACGATGTACCAGTCCGCGCCCTCGGGCAGCGGCTTGGCCATGCCGGGGCCGCCGACCAGGATCGCCTCGCCGCCCGCAACCGACAGCGCCCATTCGGTCGCCGGGCCGGCGTCGCCGCCGCCTGCGCCGTGCAGTGCGAAATCGACGTCGAGCGCGTCGGCGCGCTGCCGGCGGATCGTATAGGTACGCACGATCGGCTTTTCCGACCCTTCCGGCTCGACCCGGAACTTGAGGTAGCCGCCCTGCTGGCCCGCCGGAAAACCGTCCATCCCCTCGCCGCCCAGCGTCACCCGGTGCATCGACGGGGTCAGGCGCTCGGCAGAGAGGACCTCGAAACGGCGCGGCGGAGGGCGATTGGGGGGAGCCATGGAAATATCCTGCTGATGGGTGCAGCCCGGCTCACGCGGGCAGCTATACCCGATTGAATAAACTTCGTTCCGGCGAGCGCAAGAGCCGCGCGCTCAGGTCACTCCCGTCAGCCGCGCGATCTCCGCCCGGGTCTGCGCCTCGCGTTCGGCCCAGCTGCCCGATATGCGGGTGTAGGGCACGCCGGTGCCGATCAGGATGCCCTCGGCCAGCCCGGCGAAATGGGCGCGTTCCTTCTCGGTTCCGAAGAAGCGGGTCCCGTCGTCGAACCACGGCACATCCGGGGTGAACAGCAGATAATGCTCGGCCTTCGCGTAGCGCAGCATGATCTCGGGCACTTCGCCGAACAGCATCGCCGCCCAGGCAGCGGTCATCAGCGGGTCGGTGTCGAGAAACAGCACCGGCGGGTTCGACGCCGCCGCGGCGGTCATCGCCGCGTCCTGCCCGTCGGCGATCGCCAGCAGCACGTCCATCGGGAAATCGGTGCCGACCGTTTCCGCCCACTCACGGCCGAATTCGGGCACGACCGGAATATCGAGATTGCGCGCAAGCCGTTCGGCGACGGTCGACTTGCCGGTGCTCTCGGCGCCGTGGAAACAAATGCGGATCATGCGGAAGCCCCCCTTGCAGCCCGTATCCATTCGCGCAGCCCGAGCGCCGACAGCAGCCCGAAGGCGACATAGAGCACCGCGAGCAGCGGCAGGTCGCGGATCACGTAAAGCGCGACCGAGACGACATCGATCGCAATCCACAGCACCCAGTTCTCGATCCGCCGGTACGAGAGCAGGAATTGCGCGGCGATGCTCGCGCCGGTGACCGCGCTGTCGGCAAAGGGCAAGGCGGCATCGGTGTAGCTGTGCAGCGCGAAACCGAGGGTCAGGCTGACCGCAACGGTCGCCGCGAGCCAGGCGAGCCGCGCCGGCCAGCCGAGCCATGCCACCGGCACCGCGGTCTCGCCCGCGCCCTTCGCCCGGTTCCACAGCCACCAGCCATAGGCGTTGACCACGAAGAAGAACCCCTGCAGCCCCGCCTCGGCATAGAGCTTCGCCTCGAACAGCACGAAGCCGACGCAGGTCACCATCGCCATCGCGGCGGGGAAGTTCCAGATCGAACGGCGGATCAGCAGCACGATGTTGGCGAAACCCAACACCGTCCCGACGATTTCGAGCGGGCTCATCGCGCGGCGATAGCATCCGCCGGGTTGTCGGTGAACACCGCATCGACCCCCGCCGCTTCGAGCAGTTTCACCAGCGCCGCGTAGTTCCCGTGCGCGCCCGGATCGCTTCCGATCCGCAGCGCTTCGGGCAGGAAGGCGTTCTCGCGCCGCAGGGTCCAGACCTGCACCTCGAGCCCCGCTGCGTGCGCATCGGCGACCAGCGGGGTCGGGCTGCCGTCGGGGTTGAGCACCAGCCGCACATCCGCGCCCAGTGCATCGGCATAGGCGGCGATCCCCTTGAGTCCGGCCGGGGTGACCATCGCCGCGGTGGGGACGCCGGGCAGGTCGGGCGGCGTGGTCCCGGCTTCGAGCAATTGCACCAGCCGCAGCTGCGTCTTGGTCGAAAGCTTCGCCAGCGTGCCGACCTCGAAGCACTGGATGATCGCCGGATCGTCCTTCTTCGAATAACCGGCTTCGGCGAGCTGCTGCAGCACCATGTCGTCGAGCGCGAAGCCTTGCGAAGCGAAATAGCTCGGGTGCTTGAGCTCGGGCTCGATCCCGATCCGCCGGTCCGTCTCCGCCTCCTTGCGCTTCACCAGTGCGAGGATCTCGGCGAAGGTCGGGATTTCGAACTGCCCGTCATACTTCGTATTGGCCGGGCGCAGTTCGGGCAGGCGTTCCCGCGCACGCAGCGTCTTCAGTTCGGCGAGGGTGAAATCCTCGGTGAACCAGCCGGTGACTGCGTGGCCGTCGATCGTCCTGGTCGCCTTGCGGCTCGCAAATTCGGGATGCGCGGCAACGTCGGTGGTGCCGGAAATCTCGTTCTCGTGCCGCGCCACCAATACGCCGTCCCTGGTCGAGACGAGATCGGGCTCGATGAAATCCGCGCCGTAGTCGATCGCCAGCTCGTAAGCGGCCAGCGTATGCTCGGGCCGCTCGCCGCTCGCGCCGCGATGCGCGATCACGGTCAGCGGCACCTCAGCCACGGCGGGCGCCGCGGCCAGGGCGGCAAGCGCCGCAAGGAAGAATTTCAGCCAAACGCCGCGGCCCATTCCGCCTCCTTGAAGCCGACCAGCAAGCCGCCGGGATATTCGACCACCGGGCGTTTGATCGTCGACGGATGTTCCAGCATCAAGACAATTGCCTTGTCGGCATCGAGCCCCTGCTTCTGGCTCTCGTCGAGCTTGCGGAACGTGGTGCCGGTGCGGTTGAGGATCGTCTCCCATCCCTTCGCCGCGACCCAGGCCTTGAGCTTTGCCGGATCGGCGCCCTCCTTCTTGTAGTCGTGGAAGGCGTAGGCGATGCCTTTGGCATCGAGCCAGCGCCGCGCCTTCTTGACCGTGTCGCAATTGGGGATGCCGTAGAGGGAAATACTCACTCGTTGCTCCTGTCGAAGGTCGTCACCCGCGGATCGTCGCAGGAATAGACCGTGTAGCTCTCGTAATAGTCGGCGCGGCCCTTGCCCTGCACCGCGGCGTGATCGAGGTTGCGGGCCCAGGCGCGGGCGTCCGCCTCGCTCTCCCATTCGGACATCGACAGGGTCTCGCCGTCCTCCGCCTTGTAGCTGCGATAGGCGATGAAGCCCTTCTGCTCGCGGGCAAGGGCCTCCATCCGCGCAGCGTCCTCGGCATAGGCCGCGGCATCGATGTCGGCGCGTTTGCGGCTGCGGAAGACGTTCATGTACATCAGCGCCCCCGGCGTGAACTTTGGCCAAGATGCGCATCGGCGATTGCCACCGCGAGCGCGTCGGCAGCGTCGGCGCCGGCGATCTGCGCACCGGGCAGCAGGATCTTGAGCATTGCCTGCACCTGCGCCTTCTCCGCGCCGCCGGTGCCCACCACCGCCTTCTTCACCGCACGTGCGGCGTGCTCGGCAACCTCGAGTCCGGCCATGCCGCAGGCCGCCAGCACCGCGCCCCGCGCCTGCGCAAGCTTGATCGTCGATTGCGGATTCTTGTTGAGGAAAATCTCCTCCGCCGCCGCGCGGTCCGGGCCGTAGGCGCGGATCACCTCGGCCAGCCCATCCTGCAGCGCGCGCAGCCGTTCGGGCAGCGCGGCCTTGGCGTCGGTCGGGATCTGGCCGTTGGCGATGTGGGTCAGCCGCGAGCCCTCCGACCGCACGATCCCCCATCCGGTGCAGGACAGCGAGGGATCGAGGCCGAGGATCAGCACGGGTGGATCAGCATCGGATCAGCCGAGCTTCTCCATCACCGCGTCGGAGATGTCGTAATTGCCCCACACGGTCTGGACGTCGTCGTCGTCGTCGAGCGTGTCGATCAGCTTGAGCAGCGTCCCGGCATCGTCCTCACCGACCTCTGCCTTCAGCGTCGGACGCCAAGCGAGCTTCACCGCCTCGGCCTCGCCCAGCACCTTCTCGAGCTCGCGCGCGACTTCGTGAAGGTTCTCGACGCTGGTCCAGATCGAGTGGCTGCCCTCTTCGCCCATGTCGCTCTCGACATCGTCGGCGCCGGCCTCGATCGCCGCCTCGAGGACCTTCTCCTCGTCGCCCGCGCTCGCCGGATATTCGATCAGGCCGAGCCGGTCGAAGCCGTGACTCACCGCGCCCGAGGCGCCGAGGTTGCCGCCGTTCTTGCTGAAGGCGGTGCGCACGTTGGTCGCGGTGCGGTTGCGGTTGTCGGTCAGCGCCTCGACGATCAGCGCGACGCCGCCGGGGCCGTAGCCCTCGTAGCGCACTTCTTCATAGTTCTCCGCGTCGCCCTTCGAAGCCTTGTCGATCGCGCGCTGGATATTGTCCTTGGGCATCGACTGGGCCTTGGCCGCATTGACCGCCGCGCGCAGGCGCGGGTTCATGTCGGGATCGGGCATGCCCATCTTGGCGGCGACGGTGATTTCGCGGCTGAGCTTGGAAAAGAGGCCCGAGCGCTTCTTATCCTGCGCACCCTTGCGGTGCATGATGTTCTTGAATTTGGAATGGCCTGCCATGGTTCGCGTCTTGGTATCGGTTTGCGTTGCGCTGCCCCCTAGCCCAGCCAGCCCCGGCGGGCAATCCGGGCGTCGGCGGACGATCTTGTTTACTCCTTGATGCTATCGCGCCTGCCCTTGAAGGAGCCCCAATGAGCGAAGTCGAACCCCTCTCCGTGCCGGCCATCCTCCGCGCATTTCCCGCCTACCTGCGCCATCCGCGGCTGATCGCGCCGAGCGGGCTGCGCAGCCGGGCCGCCTGGAAGGAATGGGCGATCCTGTTCGCGCTGCAGTTCGCGGTGCTGATCGCGATCGTCCTGCCCGCGGTCGCGGCATGGCAGAACCTCTTCGCCCTGTCGGGGCCCGACGCTTTCGACAAGCTGCCCCCGGCCATGCTGGTGCTGCTGACGGTGGCGCTTGCCCCGGTGCTGGAGGAGACGTTCTTCCGCGGCTGGCTGACCGGCCGGCCGCGCGCACTGTGGCTGCTGCTGTGCACGGTGGCGGCGATCGGGCTGCTGTTCGCCAGCACCTACAAGCTCGCGCCGCTCGCGGTCGGGATAGGCTTCCTGGCGATCGTGCTGGCCGCGGGGATCGGCTGGTTCCTGTTGCGGAAGAAGAAGGCGGCGCCACACTGGTTTGCGCGCGGCTTCCCGGCGATCTTCTATCTGGTCACCGTCGGTTTCGCGCTGCTGCACGTCACGAACTACGGTCACTGGTCGCCGGTAGTCCTGCCGCTGGTGTTGCCGCAGCTCTGGATCGGGACGGTGCTGGCCTATATCCGGATGAAGATCGGCCTGCCCGGCTCGATCCTCGCCCATATCTGCTCGAACGCCTCCGTGCTGCTGCTGAGTCCGATCTTCGGCTGAACCCTATCCGGCGGCGGCGAACTCGCGCCAGGCCGCAATCGCGAACAGCACCGTCGCTGCGGTGCGCAGCGCCGCGACGAACTGGCCTGCCAGCATGCCAGCCTGCGTCGAGGCTTCGGTCCCCAGCACATGGGTCACCGCGAGATCGAGCAGCAGCGAGGCGAGCAACAAGACGATATAGAGCGCCCACAGGCCGAAGCCCGGCTCGGCCAGCCAGGTCACGATCCCCCGCAGGCCGACGCGGCGCCCGCCGTGCGCCGCGGCGATCAGCCAGACCAGCAACGGGAAGACCGCCGCGTTCCAGAACAGGGTGAAGCCGGTGGTGGCCGGAAACACCCATTGCGGATCGTCCTGCAGCCGCTCGGCGATCACGCCCTGGGCCAAGCCGGGGGGAACGATCCCGACGACGAAATAGACCGCGGCGAGAGCCGCCCAGGTCCCCCAGGCGGTGCGCGCCGGTCCCTCTCCCAACCTGCGGGCAAGGAACAGCGCGATCAGCGCCCACAGCGCATATTGCGCAATCGAGGCGAGCAGGAAGGTGTAGCGGCCGGTGAGCGCATAGGCCCCGGCCGGGCTGGCGACGAGCGCCGAGATCGCGAAGCTCGCTCCGGCGAACAGCAGGAAGTAGGCCAGCACGCCCAGCCAGCTCGCGCCGCGCGCGAACAGCATCAGCCAGGCACCGATCCGCAGAACCGTGGTGGGTTGTTGCACGCCCTTCCCCTTCGCCCGCGGAAATGGGCGAGACTGCCCCGGCTAGTCAAGCCGGATCGGCCCGGTCACCCGAGGCCGAGCGCCGCTTTGTACACGTCGAGGATGGCTTCCATCTCGGCCCGGTCGTCGGGCTTCATCTTCCGCAGGCGCACGATCTGGCGCATGATCTTGGCGTCGTAGCCGACCGCCTTGGCCTCCGCGTAGACGTCGCGGATGTCGTCGGCGATGCCCTTCTTCTCTTCCTCGAGACGCTCCACGCGCTCGATCAGGAGGCGCAGGCGGTCGTCGGTCGTTTCGGCCATTGGGTAAGCTCCGTGGAAATCAGAATCGGGTTGCCGCGCTGATAGCGAGGCTGGCCGGAGCGGTGAAGGCGGGGTGGAAAACTTCTCCCGGGCTCAGTGGGCCCCGCCGTTCTTCTTCAGGCTTTCGTCCATCCGCGCGAGCTGTTCGGGCGTGGCCTCGGTCTGGAATTTCGCCTTCCATTCGTCCTGCGGCATTCCGTGGATCAGTTCGCGCGCGGCGGCCTTGTCGCCCGCATAGCCGGCATCGCGAATCCAGTCGGACAGGCAGTTGCGGCAGAAGCCGGCCAGGCCCATCAGATCGATGTTCTGGGCGTCGTGGCGGTTGCGCAGATGGCGCACCAGCCGGCGGAAGGCGGCCGCGGCGATGTCGTCGGGCAGTGCGTCGAGCGGGTCGGGTTTTTCGGCCATGTGTTCTATCCTTGAATTGTCGCGCGCCTCTGACATAGGCACATCCCAATGGCAAAGCTCGAACCGCGCGGCCGCAAGGTCAAGATCCTCGCAACCATCGGCCCGGCGAGCCGCGACCCGGAGATGCTCCGGCGCCTGCTTCGCGCCGGCGCCGACGCCTTCCGCGTCAACATGAGCCACGGCGATCACGCGACCCACGAGGCAACGATCAAGGCGATCCGCGCGCTTGAGAAGGAATTCGCCCACCCGATCGCGATCCTGTGCGACCTGCAGGGGCCGAAGCTGCGCGTCGGCACCTTCCGCACCGGCGAGCGGGTGGTGATCCGCCACGGCAGCCGCTTCACCCTCGACCGCGATCCTGCGCCGGGCGACGAGAGCCGCGTGTGCCTGCCGCATCCCGAGCTGTTCGGCATCCTCGAGAAGGGCCAGCGGCTGCTGATCGACGACGGCAAGATCAAGCTCAAGGTGATCAGCGCCGATGCCGACCGGATCGTCACCACCGCGGAGGTCGGCGGGGTGATCTCCGACCGCAAGGGCGTGAACGTGCCCGACGCGGTGGTCCCGGTCCCCGCGATGACCGACAAGGACCGCGCCGACCTGGCCTTCGCGGTCAAGCACGGGGCCGATTGGATCGCGCTCTCCTTCGTCCAGCGGCCCGACGACATGGCCGAGGCGCGCAAGCTCGTCACCTCGGCGGGCGGCGCGCAGGTCGCGCTCTGCGCCAAGATCGAGAAGCCCGCGGCAGTGACCCGGCTCGACGAGATCCTCGAACTGTCGGACGCGGTGATGGTCGCGCGCGGCGACCTGGGCGTCGAACTCAATCCCGAGGAAGTGCCGCCGCTGCAGAAGCGCATCGTCAATGCCGCGCGCAGCCTGGGCAAGCCGGTGATCGTCGCGACGCAGATGCTCGAATCGATGATCGAGAGCCCCACCCCGACCCGCGCCGAAGTCTCCGACGTCGCCAACGCGGTCTACGACGGAGCCGATGCGGTGATGCTTTCGGCCGAGACCGCCGCGGGCCAGTGGCCCGAGGAAGCGGTAAGCATGATGAGCCGGATCGCGCGCCAGGTCGAAGGGGACGCCAGCTATCGCACCCGCATCCGCTTCCACGAGACCCCGCCCGACGCCACCACCGCCGATGCGCTGAGCCATGCCTGCATGACCATTGCCGACACCGTCGCGGTCTCGGCGCTGGTGGTCTATACCGGCTCGGGCTCCTCCGCCCGCCGCGTCGCGCGAGAGCGGCCCGCGGTCGAACTGATGGTGCTCACCCCGTCGGTCGCGATCGCGCGCAGGGTCGCGCTGCTGTGGGGCTGCTACGCGGTGGCGACCAAGGACATCGGCAATTTCGAAGAGATGGTCGCCAAGGGCAAGCGCATGGCCCTGCGCCACGGCTTCGGCAGGGCCGGCTCGAAGCTGGTGATCCTTGCGGGTGTTCCCTTCGGGACGCCCGGTTCGACCAATCTGCTGCACGTGGTCACGCTGACCGGCGACGAATTGGCGAGCCACGGGAGCTGACCCTGGATTGATCCGAGACCCTGCCCAGGCAGAGGCTCGGAATTACAAGCCCGAAGCCCGCTCCAGCCGCGCCCTTGCCTCGGCCTCGCCGATCAGCGGCAGCAGCGCCTTCATGTCGGGTCCCGAATCCTTTCCCGTCAACGCGAGTCGCAGCGGGTGGAACAAGTCGCGGCCCTTGCGGCCCGTTTCCTGCTTCAGCGCAGCGGTGAGCGCGGGCCACGGGTCGTCGCTCCATACCAGCAGCCGCGCAGCCTCGGCGAGGTAGGTGCGGTCCGCTTCGTCGAATTCCCCCTGTTCGATCGGCCCGGTGACCACCCGCCACCACTCGGCCGCCTCGCCCAGATTCGCGAGGTTGGGCCGGATCGCGAGCCACGCGTCTTCGCCCATGCCTGCGGGAAGGCGCTCTGCGACCTCGGCATAGGAAGCCTGGTGCAGCATCGCGGCATTGAGCCGTTCCAACTCCGTCTCGTCGAAGCGCGCCGGGGCGCGGCCGAACGTCGCAAGATCGAAGCTCTCGACCAGCACGGCGCGGTCCGCGATCGGTTCGACCGGCTGCGACGTGCCGAGCCGCGCGAGCAGGGCGACCAGCGCCGCCGGCTCGATCCCGCGTTCGCGGAAGGCATCGCTGCCGAGCGATCCGAGCCGCTTCGAGAGCTTGCCCTCGTTCCCGACCAGCAGCGCCTCATGCGCGAAACGCGGCGGTGGAGCGCCGAGCGCGGTGAACATCTGGATCTGCAGCGCGGTGTTCGAAACATGGTCCTCGCCGCGCAGGACGTCGGTAACGCCCATCTCGATATCGTCGATCGCGCTCGGCAGCATGTAGAGCCACGAGCCGTCGGCACGGCGCACCACCGGGTCGGACAAGGTCGCCGGCTCGAAACGCTGATGCCCGCGCACCCCGTCGTGCCATTCGATCGGCACCTCGCGATCGAGCAGGAAGCGCCAGTGCGGGGCGACGCCCTTCGCCGCGAACTCGGCGTGATCGGCTTCGGTCAGCGCCAGCGCCGCGCGGTCGTAGATCGGCGGCAGGCCGCGGCCGAGCAGCACCTTGCGCTTGAGCTCGAGCTCCTGCGCGGTCTCGTAGCAGCGGTAGATCCGCCCGGCTGCGGCGAGTTCGTCGAACTTCCGCTGGTAGAGCGCGAAGCATGCCGACTGGCGCTCCTCTCCATCCCAGCCAAGCCCGAGCCAGGCGAGATCGGCCTTGATCGCCTCGACATATTCCTCCCGGCTGCGTTCCGCGTCGGTGTCGTCGATCCGCAGCAGGAAACGGCCGCCCGCCTTGTGCGCGAGCAGCCAGTTGTGCAGCGCGGTGCGGATATTTCCGACATGGAGCCGCCCGGTGGGCGACGGGGCGAAACGGGTGACTACGCTCATCGCCCGCGCGCTAACGCAGATTGTCCGCGCGGCAAAGGACTATGCATGCGCAACCCTTCGCCGCTTCGCCCGTTTGCTAGCCATCGGCAACGATGGAAGGAGCGAGACGA
Source organism: Novosphingobium sp. (assembly GCA_017744735.1). Taxonomy (GTDB): domain Bacteria; phylum Pseudomonadota; class Alphaproteobacteria; order Sphingomonadales; family Sphingomonadaceae; genus Andeanibacterium. The sequence continues at coordinate 182,870 of JAGIAR010000009.1, forward strand.
TGAGCGATGACAGAGTGGTTGTGGTCAAGGACGGCAGCGGAAGCAGCGGAAGCGGCTGGCTGATCGCCCTGATCCTGCTTGCGGCAGTCGTGGTGGGCGGCATCGTGGCGATGCGCTACGTCGATAGCAACGCCGCGAAGAACAACGCCGTCAGCCAGGCGGCGAACTCGGTCGGCAATGCGGCCGACGAAGTCGGCGACGCGGCCCAGAAGGCCGCCGGCGACTAGTCCGCGACCAGCGTGACGGTGCCGCCAGTGCCCTCGATCATGATCCCGTGCCACGGCGTGGGGCTGGCCTTGGTCGCACCGGCGAGCGCGCGGGCAAGCGCGGCCTCCTCCGCGGTTTCCGCGCGGCGGCAGGCCGGGCCCTCGATTGCCTGGGTAACCAGCGCCGTCCCCTCGAACCGGTAGCTCCAGCCGTTGCGGGTGCAATCGCCGGGCACCGCGATCAGGCTGTCCGAGATCGTCACCTGGTGGGCCTGGTTGAGCGAGGTGAATTCGGTCCCGTCGATTCCGGCCACCCGGTAGCTGCCCCTGAGCTGGCCGGGCGCGGTGAAGGGCTTCATCGTCTCGAGCGCGGGAAAGCGGCTGGCGCTGTCGGCCCCGCCCAAATGGCAGCCGGCCAGCGCCGCGGCGAGGATCAGCGGGAAGAGGCGCATCACTTGCTCCTGAATTTGTGCGTAATCGGATACCGCCGATCGCGCCCGAAGTTCCGCATGCCGAGCTTGACCCCCGGGGGCGCCTGACGCCGCTTGTACTCGGCGATATTGAGCAGGTTCTCGATCCGCTCGACCGTCGCCCGGTCGAGTCCTTCGGCGACGAGCTGGTCGACGCTCTTCTCGTGTTCGACAAGACCCAGCAGAATCCGGTCGAGCACCGGATAGGGCGGCAGCGAATCCTCGTCCTTCTGGTCGGGCCGCAGCTCGGCGCTCGGCGGCTTGTCGATGATGCTCTGCGGGATCACCATGCCGCCCGGCCCCAGCCCGATCTTGGGCACGGCGGTGTTGCGCCAGTGGGAAATACCGAACACGGTCATCTTGTAGGCGTCCTTGAGCGGATTGTAGCCGCCGGCCATGTCGCCGTAGATCGTCGCATAGCCGACGCTCATCTCGCTCTTGTTGCCGGTGGTCAGCAGCATCGGGCCGAACTTGTTGCTGAGCGCCATCAGCGTCACCCCGCGGATGCGCGACTGGATGTTCTCTTCTGTGAGATCGACCTTCGTATCGGCGAAATCGTCCGCCAGCATCGCGTCGAAGCCGTCGACCGCGGGCTGGATCGGGATGGTCGAGTAGCGGCAGCCGAGCGCCCTGGCGCAGGCTTCCGCGTCGTCCAGGCTCGCCTGGCTGGTGAAGCGGCTCGGCAGCATCACGCACCACACCCGGTCGGCGCCCAGCGCATCGACCGCGATCGCCGCGCAGATCGCGCTGTCGATCCCGCCCGAGAGGCCGAGCACCACGCCGGGGAAGCCGTTCTTGTTCACGTAGTCGCGCAGCGCGAGGACCATCGCGCAATAGGTCTCCTCGCTCTTGTCGGTGAGCGATTCGAGCTCGCCGCGGTTGCAGTTCCACCCGCGTGCGATCTTGGTCCACTTGGTCTCGACGACTTCCTCTTCCCAGTCGCGCATCTGCACCGCGAGGCTGCCGTCGCCGTTGATCACGAAGCTCGCCCCGTCGAACACCAGCTCGTCCTGTCCGCCGACGCGGTTGAGATAGGCCATCGGGATCCCGGTATCGACCGCGCGGCGGCGGGCGATCTCGTCGATCCGCAGCACGTCCTTGTCGATCTCGTAGGGGCTGCCGTTGACGCAGACGAACAGGCCGGCGCCGAAATCGGCGAGATGGCGGCAAACGTCCGGGTGCCAGATGTCCTCGCACACCGGCAGGCCCAGCATCGCGCCGCGGAACAGCACCGGCTCGGGCAGCGGGCCGGGGGTGAACAAGCGCATCTCGTCGAAGGTGCCGTAGTTCGGCAGCTCGTGCTTGAAGCGGGTCGCGGTCACCCGTCCGCCGTCGAGCAGCGCGACCCCGTTGTGCAGCGCCCCGTCGCGCACGAACACGCTGCCGACCAGCATCGCCGGCCCGCCGTCGCCGGTGCACAAAGCCAGCCGTTCCATCTCCGCAGCCGCGCGCTCGACCAGCGCGGGCTTGAGCACCAGATCCTCGGGCGGGTAGCCGATCAAATGCATCTCGGGGAACACGACGAGATCGGTCTTGCCCGCCTCCGCGCGGGTCTTGAGCATCCGCTCGGCATTGCCGGCGATATCGCCGACGTTCTGGTTCTGCTGGGCGAGGGTGATCGAGAGACTGTCAGCCATGGGCAGGCTCTAACCCATAGGATCGCAAAGCGGGAAGTTGTTTTCCCGGCCCGCCGGGAATCCTGCAAATGCGACGGTCCGTGTTCTCCGTATATTGCGCAGCGGCGCGATTGCCGCATACCCTGCACCCCGGGATTGTGTTGATCAGGGGTCTGGGGGTTCTTTTCATGAAGAGGTTTTTGCTGGGCGCGGCGGCCGCCGCGATGAGTTTCAACGCGTCTGCGGCCCTCGCCGAAACGCGCGAGGAAAAGGCAGCGCAGCTCGAAAAGGATAAGGCGCAGAAAGAGGAAGAGAAGAAGCTCGGCTCGCTCTACCTGCGCTGCGACGGCAAGCCGAACAACATGACCGACGGCGAGAGCTTCGCGCGCTTCCTGGGGGCGGTCACGCTGTTGGCACTGTTCGCACCCTCGCCCGAATCTCCCGATCCGTCCAAGCGCCTGTTCGCGGAAAAAGGGGTTGATGCCTGCACAAGGCTGATCGACGGCGAGAAGGCAGAGGGCAATGGTTTGCGACGCCTGCCGCTGATCCTCGCCCGCGGCCTGCACCAGATCGAGGCTAAGAACTATCAGGCCGCCCTCGACGATGTCGCGAAGGCGCGCGCCGAGGCTGCCGCACTGGGCCTGATCGGCAATCCTTATTTCGACCGCTCGATGGGGCTTTCCTTCGGCAGGGTCGAAGCCGAGGCGCGCTTGCGGATGGGCGATCCGGCGGGGGCTCAGGCGGCTTCGCTGAGCCAGATCAGGGACATTACCTACGGTTTCGTCCCGCTGCTGCTGACCCGCACATATGCGGGGTTCAACCGCGAACTCCGGCCGGAAGAAGAGCGCGTGGACGCCGCTACCGCACGCATCCTCGCCCCAATGGTGCTCGGATATGGCGCGCGGCTGGAAGAAGTCGGCCGGTTTGCCGATGCGGCCGTCCAGTACGAAGCCATGATCGCGACGATCGAGAGCCTCAAAGCGAAGGAGAAGGAATCGTCCTTATATGCGCGCGCCGCCATCGCCCACGCGCTGGCCGGCGAATGGGACCGGGCGAAGGAGCGGGCGGATTTCGCACGCAGCAACATGACCGATCGCCGCGCGCGGGGTGTGCCCGACGATGACAGTTCGCGGATCGTCGAACTGCTCGATCTCTACGAGGTCTTGCGGCTGGAACACGATGGACAGGCCCCGCAGGCCAGGCGGAGCTTCGCCGCCCGGTCACAATGGGTCGAACCGAGCCTCGGCCAGGTGATGGAAGCCGACCGCAGGCTTCGCGAAGGCGCCTCGACCGAGGAGTTGTTTGGCGCGCTGGCCAAGGCGCCGGAGGACCTGTGGCAGGAACGCCGCGATGCCGAGCTCGCGGTCAAGCTGCAGTCCGACACCGACAACAAGGAATTGTTCAACCTGATCCTGCCCTACGCGAAGATCGACGATTTCGAGGACCGGTCCAATGTGACCTGGCGTGTCGCGAAATCGAAGATGATGGCCGAAAAGCCCGACGAGGACAGCGGGATGTGGCGGCTGTTCTCGGCAGGCAATGTGCAGACCGCGGCGGATTCGATCGTGCTCCATGCCGCGCTCCAGGCGAAGGCGAAGGGCAAGGAAGGTTTCACGCTGGTGATGCTGCCGCCCAGCAGCAAGACGGCTTACGGCCCGGTGGCGACCGCCTGGGTCCGCTTCGTCGATCGCTCCGAAGCGGGCGCCGAAGCCAGCCGATTCCTTTCCGCCGCCGATGTCATCGCGGAACTGAGCCAGCTGATCCCCTCGCCCGAAACGCTCAAGGCGCGCAAGAAGCAGGCCAAGGCGGTCTGAACGCCTTATCGCGGCCAAGGAAAAGCCCCGCCGGATCGCTCCGGCGGGGCCTTTCGTTTCGCCCTTGGCGGCGCCGGCGGCTTATTCGCCGTCGGCCGCCTCGGGGTTCAGGTAGTCGCCCGCATCGGCGTCGGTGCCGTGGGTCTCGCCCTCGACCGCAGCCAGGGCGTCGTTGCCGGTGTCGTCAAGCACGTCGCGCTTGAGTTCGGCTTCGTGCTCCTCGGCCGCCGTCGCCGGGGCGATCAGCGATTCCTGCAGCTTGCGATACTGCGCGCGGAGCGCGGCATCGCGCCCGGAGGCGGCGACGCGGATGCGGTTCATGCCCGCGCCGGTGCCGGCCGGGATCAGGCGCCCGACGATCACGTTCTCCTTGAGACCGATCAGCGAGTCCTTCTTGCCCTCGACCGCCGCCTGGGTGAGCACGCGGGTGGTTTCCTGGAACGAGGCCGCCGAGATGAAGCTGCGGGTCTGCAGCGACGCCTTGGTGATGCCGAGCAGCACCGGCTTGCCTTCCGCGGGCTTCTGACCCTTGGCGAGCTTGCTGTTGTACTCGTTCATCTCTTCCAGATCGACCTGTTCGCCCGGCAGCAGCGTGGTGTCGCCGCCGTCGGTGATCTCGACCTTCTGCAGCATCTGGCGAACGATCACCTCGATGTGCTTGTCGTTGATCTTCACGCCCTGCAGTCGATAGACTTCCTGGATTTCCGCGACGAGGTATTCGGCCAGAGCCTCCACCCCGAGCACTTCGAGGATGTCGTGCGGGTTCGGGCTGCCCGAGATCAGGTTGTCGCCCTTCTTGACGTGGTCGCCTTCCTGGACGTCGATCACCTTGGTCTTGGGGATCAGGTATTCCACCGGATCGCCCTCTTCCGGGATGATCGCGATCTTGCGCTTGGCCTTGTAGTCGCGGACGAATTCGATCCGGCCCGAGACCTTGGCGATGATCGCGTTATCCTTCGGGATGCGCGCTTCGAACAGCTCCGCGACGCGCGGCAGACCGCCGGTGATGTCGCGGGTCTTGGCGGCTTCGCGGGTCGCACGAGCAAGGATGTCGCCCGCCTCGACCTGCTGGCCGTCCTCGACCGAAAGCTGCGTGCCCGGGGCGAGCATGTAGCGCGCCGCCTCGGTTTCTTCGCCCTTCTTGGCACCTTCCTCGCCCAACAGGGTCAGGCGCGGACGCAGATCCTCCTTCTTCGCGCGGCTTGCGGTCGCGCGATATTCGGTGACGACGCGGCTGGTCATGCCGGTCGCCTCGTCGGTCTGCTCGGTCAGCGTCTTGCCGTCGGCAAGATCCTGGTAGCGCACCACGCCCGACTGCTCGGTGATGATCGGGAGGGTGAACGGATCCCATTCGGCGAGACGTTCGCCGATGGTCACCTTGTCGCCATCCTTGTGCATCAGCACCGTGCCGTAGGGCACCTTGTGGATTTCGCGCTCGCGGCCTTCGGCGTCGATGACCACGATCTCGCCGTTCCGGGCAAGCGAGAGCAGGCGCCCGCGCTTGTCGGTGATGGTCGGCATGTCGCGATAGTGGATCGTGCCGTCCGAGATCGCTTCGAGATGCGAGGTTTCGTTGACCTGCGCCGCGCCGCCGATGTGGAAGGTCCGCATCGTCAGCTGCGTGCCCGGCTCACCGATCGACTGGGCGGCGATCACGCCGACCGCCTCGCCGATGTTCACCGGCGTGCCGCGCGCGAGGTCGCGCCCGTAGCAGGTGCCGCAGACGCCCTGTTCGGCTTCGCAGACCAGCGGCGAGCGGATCTTGGCCGACTGGACTTCGGCCGCCTCGATCGCCGCGACCATCGGTTCGTCGATCAGCGTGCCGGTCTTGACCAGCACTTCGCCGGTCTTGACGTCGATCAGGTCTTCCGCTGCGGTACGGCCGAGGATGCGCTCGCCCAGCGAGGCGATCGTCGAACCGCCCTGGATGATCGCGCGCATTTCGAGCGCCCGTTCGGTCTTGCAGTCTTCCTCGACGATCACGCAGTCCTGCGACACGTCGACCAGACGGCGGGTCAGGTAACCCGAGTTCGCCGTCTTGAGCGCGGTGTCGGCCAGGCCCTTGCGGGCACCGTGGGTCGAGTTGAAGTACTCGAGAACGGTCAGGCCTTCCTTGAAGTTCGAGATGATCGGGGTCTCGATGATCTCGCCCGAAGGCTTGGCCATCAGGCCGCGCATCCCGGCGAGCTGCTTCATCTGCGTCGGCGAACCGCGCGCACCGGAGTGGCTCATCATGTAGATCGAGTTGATCGGTTTCTGCCGGCCGTTCTCGTCCTTCGGGGTCGCGCGAATCTCGTCCATCATGGCGTTCGCGACCTGGTCGCCGCAACGGCTCCAGGCGTCGATCACCTTGTTGTACTTTTCCTGCTGGGTGATGAAGCCGTCCTGGTACTGCTGCTCGTAATCGGCCACCAACGCCTTGGTCTGATCGACCAGCTCGGTCTTCGAATCCGGGATGATCATGTCATCCTTGCCGAACGAGATGCCGGCGCGGCACGCGTGGCGGAAGCCCAGCGCCATGATCGCGTCGGCGAACAGCACCGTGTCCTTCTGGCCGGTGTGGCGATAGACCTCGTCGATCACGTCGCCGATGTCCTTCTTGGTCAGCAGGCGGTTGACCACGTCGAACGGCACCTTGTGGCTCTGCGGCAGGGTTTCGCCCAGCAGCATGCGGCCCGGGGTGGTCTCGTAGCGGACCATCTGCTCGACGCCGTTCTCGTCGGTCTGCGGCACGCGGCTGATGATCTTCGAGTGGAGCGTCACCGCCCCGACCTCGAGCGCCTGGTGCACTTCGTACATGTCCGACAGCAGCATGCCCTCGCCCGGCTCGCCTTCGCGGTCCATCGAGAGATAGTAGAGGCCGAGGACCATGTCCTGCGAGGGAACGATGATCGGCTTGCCGTTGGCGGGCGAGAGGATGTTGTTGGTCGACATCATCAGCACGCGCGCTTCGAGCTGGGCTTCCAGCGACAGCGGCACGTGGACCGCCATCTGGTCGCCGTCGAAGTCCGCGTTGAAGGCCGAGCAGACCAGCGGGTGCAGCTGGATCGCCTTGCCTTCGATCAGCACCGGCTCGAACGCCTGGATGCCGAGGCGGTGGAGCGTCGGCGCGCGGTTGAGCAGCACCGGATGCTCGCGGATCACCTCGTCGAGGATGTCCCAGACTTCCTTGCGCTCCTTCTCGACCCACTTCTTCGCCTGCTTGAGGGTCATCGAGAGACCCTTGGCGTCGAGGCGGGCGTAGATGAAGGGCTTGAACAGCTCGAGCGCCATCTTCTTCGGCAGGCCGCACTGGTGCAGCTTGAGCTCGGGACCGGTCACGATCACCG